>NZ_JBBKAH010000004.1:0-424924 GCF_037652055.1 Pelagibius sp. 7325 | reverse complement strand
TCAACAAGGGCTTCGACCTCATGCACGAGGGCAAGTCAATCCGATCGGTCGTCGTCTACTGAAACGCCAGGGTTGAACCCCGGCCTGCCGAGGCGAAGCGCGCTATTCGGAAAGGCCGGCAAAGGCGCTATCATGGCCCGAGTCTGGAAAGGCGAATCGGGGAACGGGCGGCGGGGTAAGCGCGTTTCTCGGATCTTCCGTAAGATCAGAGAGCTAGGGGCGGATATGGATCTGACAGTGAAGAGCCAGCAGCGCTGCTTCGAGGGGACGCAGGGCTTCTACAGCCACGAGTCGGCGCTGTGCGGCGGCACCATGAATTTCTCCGTCTACCAGCCGCCCCAATCGAGGGGCGGCAAGAAGGTGCCGCTGGTGACCTATCTTTCCGGGCTCACCTGCACCGAGGCGAACTTCACAGAGAAGGCGGGCGCGCAGCGGGTGGCCGCCGAACTGGGGGTCATGGTGCTGGCGCCGGACACCTCCCCGCGCGGCGCCGGCTATCCCGGCGAAGACGACGCCTACGACTTCGGCAGCGGCGCCGGCTTCTATCTCGACGCCACCCAGAAGCCGTGGTCGCAGCGCTACAACATGTACAGCTACATCACCAAGGAATTGCCGGCGCTGATCGCCGAGCACTTCCCCGCCGACATGGGCCACCAGGGCATCATGGGCCACTCCATGGGTGGCCACGGCGCGCTCACCATCCACCTGAAGAACCCGGGCACCTACAAGTCGGTCTCCGCCTTCGCGCCGATCGTCGCGCCCAGCCAGGTTCCCTGGGGTCAGAAGGCATTCCTCGGCTACCTCGGCAAGGACGAAGAGCTGTGGCGCCAGTACGACGCCTGCGCCCTCATCCGCCGGCAGCCGTCCGACGCGCTGCTGTTCATCGACCAGGGCGTCGAGGATCCCTTCCTCAGCGAGCAGCTGCTGCCGGACCTGCTGGTCGAGGCCTGCGAGGAAGCCGGTCAGCGGTTCGAGCTGCGCATGCAGGCCGACTACGACCACAGCTACTACTTCATCGCCAGCTTCATCGAGGATCACCTGCGCCACCACGCGAAGATCCTCTGCGGATGAGGCGCCATGGACGCAGCGGGCCCAGCGAGCGATAGCATCCGGCGCGATTCCCAGGGCGACCCCCGGAGCACTCCCGGCAAGCTGGCGCTGCGGTCGCTGGCGGCGCGCAGCGACCGCAAAGGCCTCGTCCGCCTGGGCGGGCACCTCGCCATGCTGACGGCGACCGGCTGCCTGCTGCTGTGGAGCCGCGGCACGCTGTGGGTGGTGCCGGCCCTCTTCGCTCACGGCGTCGTCCTGGTGTTCCTTTTCGCCCCGCTGCACGAGACGATCCACCGCACCGCCTTCCGCCGCCGCGCGCTGAACGATGCCGTGGCCCGCGCCGCGGGCTTCCTGCTGCTGCTGCCGGCCGATTACTTCCGGTGCTTCCACCTGGAACACCACCGCTTCACCCAGGACCGCGCGCGCGATCCGGAGCTGGCGGGCCGGCCGCTGACCAGCCGCATCGGCTACCTGCACCACGTTTCGGGACTGCCCTACTGGCGCGAGCGCATCGCCACGACCTGGCGCCATGCGCGGGGAAGCGTGACGGAGCGCTACGTTCCCGCACCGCGGCGCCCGGCCATCGTGCGCGAGGCGCGCTGGCATCTCGCCGGCTATGCGCTCGCCGCCGCCGCCAGCCTGGCGGCCGGCAGCACGCTGCTGCTCTGGCTCTGGGTGATTCCGGCGCTGGTCGGGCAGCCTTTTCTCAGGCTCTATCTGCTGGCCGAACACAGCGGCTGTCCCGAAGTGCCGGACATGCTCGCCAACAGCCGCACCACCCTCAGCAACGCCGCCGTGCGCCTGCTGTGCTGGAACATGAACCTGCACAGCGCGCACCACGCCTATCCGGCACTGCCGTTTCACGCGCTGCCGGCGGCCGACCGCCTGCTGGCGCCACAGATCGCCCTGCGCAGCCGCGGCTATGCCGCAGTGCAGCGGGTGATCTGGGCACGGCTCGGTGCAGAGAGCGCCCGCTAGCGGGCGATCATCTCCCGTTTTCTCTGTTCGAGGTCGGAGTCCGTCTCGGCCTTGGCCCGGCCCTCGGCCTGGGCCTTGCTGACGGCGGCCTTCGCGGCCTCGCGGGCATCCGGCTGGGGCGGCGCCTCTTTGCCGGAGGTTTCCTCCTCCGCCAGCAGGTCGACGTCGCCGCTGAGGCGCCCGCCCTGCTCGATGCGCAGCTCGCCGTAGCGCAGGCTGCCGCTGACCCGCCCGCCGGCGGTCACGGTCAGCAGGCCGCGTACGGTGAGGTCGCCGGTGAACACCCCGCCGATGCGCGCGGATTCGACCACCGCCTTGCCGTCGTAGACACCTCCGTCGCGCACGGCGAGTTCCGCCGCCTCCAGCGACGCCTCGACCCGGCCTTCCACCACCAGGGTGGTGCAGGACTGGATCTCGCCCTTGACGTGGATGCCCTCGCCGACGATCAGCGTGCCCTGGGAGGAGGCTTCCGCCGTTTCAGCCGGCGGCGCCTTGGCTGCCGGTTCAGGTCGGGCGAAGCCGGCGGTGCCGGCGCCGGGGCCGGGACGCGCGCCCAGGCCGGTGTCCGGGCCGCTTTCAGTGGCGGGGGCGACCGGGGAGGTACCCGGTGCGCGGCGCGATGGACTGATGAAACTCATGGTGGGCTCGTTCTCCCTCTCTGGAGGATCAAGGCTTTGGCGGAGACGCCGCCCCGATTCCTGGCGAATGGATTCTGCCGTAGCGGACGGCCGGTCCGACAGAAACTAAAGGACGAGGGAAACACGGTTGTGAGGCAAAAATTAGGCGGTTCCGCGCAATGCCGCCAGAAGCCCACACCCAGGGCCTTAGAACCAAACCCGGGACCTTAGAAACCGAGCGGCGGGTCGTTGGCGGGGCGCGGATAGCTCCAGGGTTCGGCCGTCATTTCGCTGATGCGGTCGCCCAGCATGAAGATCGCGCCGCCCATCAGCACGTCGACGCGCCGGCCGTCGCTCGACAGCGGCAGCAGCAGGCGCTGGGTCTTCCAATGCTCGCGGCCCGACACCAGCACGATCCCCTCGCGGTAGCGCGGCCCAGCCCCGCGGGCCACCTCGATGTGCTGGGCGACCGGGACCGGGGTGCCGGCATCCTTGTGGATGACGGTGATCGACTTGCCGCGCAGGGACATGCTGAAGACGTCCTCGACCAGCGTCCCCGCGAGGCGGAACACGAAATCCTCGGCGTCTCCGACGACGTCGAGCAGGAAGACGTTGGGCAGCAGTTCGGGAATATCGAGCGGATCGATGTCCAGACGCGAGGGATAGCCGCTTTCCCTGCAGCGTGAGCGCCAATAATCGTATAGACGACGCAGCTTGTTATCCGGCAGCGAAGCCGGATCGAAGGCCCGATTCACGGCCTCGCCCCCTGATATACCCCCAATTAAGAGGTAGCATACCATATGTTGTGAAAGTTGCGAGGCGATTTTGGGCAGTCGCCAGCGTCAACGGCAAACCGCCCGGCATCCGTCTCTACCGGCGGCTTAGCACGCCCCGCCGCCAGCACCAGACTGGGAGGATCGGCTGCGATCAGACTCCGCGATCAGACTGGGGGATCAGACTGCAGTGCCGAGCGCCCGCCGCGGCTCGAAGGGCACCGTGTTGCCCATCACGCGCTGGTGCGGGAACACGATGGTTACCTGCGTGCCCTGGCCCATCACGCTCTGCAGGGTCAGCGACCCTTCGTGCAGGTCCACCAGGTGGCGGGTAAGCGGCAGGCCGAGGCCGGTGCCCTCGTACTTGCGGCTCAGCGAAGAGTCGACCTGGCCGAAGGGGGCCATAGCCTTGGCGATGTCGACCTCGGCGATGCCGATGCCGGTATCCTCGACGTGCAACTCCAGGCCGCCGTTCTCGTCGGTGGTGCCGTAGACAACCACGCGGCCGCCCGGGTCCGTGAACTTCACCGCGTTGGACAGCAGGTTCAGCAGGATCTGCTTCACCGCGCGCGGGTCGGCCTTCAGGCGTGGCAGCTGGCGCGGGAAGCTGTGCTGCAGCATGACCCCCGCTTCCTCCGCGCGATCGCGCATGATGCGGAAGCAGGACTTGGTGCAGGCTTCCAGGTCGATGGCTTCTTCGTTCAGCTCGAACTTCCCGGCTTCGATCTTCGAGAGGTCGAGAATGTCGTTGATCAGACTCAGCAGGTGCGTGCCGCTGTCGTGGATGTCGATGGCGTACTCGCGGTAGCGCTGGTTGCCCATCGGCCCGAACAGCTGGTCCTTGATGATCTCCGAAAAGCCGATGATGGCGTTCAGCGGCGTGCGCAGCTCGTGGCTGACGTTGGCCAGGAAGTCGGACTTGGCGCGGCTCGCCAGCTCGGCCTCCTCCTTGGCAAGGCGCAGCTGGCGCTCGGCGCTGTAGCTGCCGGTGACATCGTCGTAGGTCGCCAGCGAGCCGCCGCCGGGCATCGGCCGGTGCACCACGCTGATCACCCGCCCGTTGGACAGGAAGTCCTGCACGGTGGTCTCTTCCAGGCTGGCGGCGGTGGCCAGGCGGCGGTGGCGCAGGGCGCGCGCCTGCTCCGACGACAGATTCTCCATGCGCGCGGTGTAGTCGAGGATCTCGGCCAGCTCGGTCCCCGGCTGCGCCATGCCGCCGGGCAAGTTGTAGAGATCGAGGAAGCGCTGGTTGCAGATGATCATGCGCTGGTTCACGTCGAACATCGCCAGGCCCTGCGCCATGTTGTCGAGGGCGGCGTCGAGCAGCACGTTCTTGTGGCGCAGTTCCTCACCGATGCTGCGCAGTTCGGATTCCCGGCGCCGCAGCTCGGTGATGTTGGTGCTGATCACCACGAAACCGCCGTTGGCGGTGCGGCGCTCGGCGACACGGAACCAGGTGCCGTCGCGCAGTTCGATCTCGAAGGGTCGGCCCGGATTGCGGAAGTGCTGCAACTGCTTGCTGATCCACAGATCGGCGCTGTCGTTGGCCTCCGGGAAGTTGCCCGAGCGCGCCGCCGCGGTGATCAGTTCCTCGAAGCGCATGCCGGGGATCAGCATGTCGCGCACGCCGGCATAGAGATCGCCGTAGCGCCGGTTGCACAGCACCAGCTTCTCGTTGGCATCGAACAGCGCAAAGCCGCCGGCCAGTGATTCGATGGACTCGCGCAGGCGCTGCTGCGCCGCCGCCGCGGCCATTTCGGAGCGGCGCTCGCGGAAGATGAAGGCGACCAGCACGACCGTCAGCGAGGCGACCACGATGACCACCAGGATGAGGGCGCCGCGGAAGCGCTCCAGGCTGCTGGCTTCCTCCTGCAGCATGGCCAGCGCGCTGGCGTTGGCCTCGCCGAACTGTTTGACGATGTCCTGACGCGCCGCCGCGATGCGCTCCGAGGCGAGGTCGAGCACCACGTCGGAATCCGGCGCCAGGCCCTGCACCCCATCCTTCAGCCACAGCTTCAAATCGGCTGCGACCGGGCGCAGGGTGCCGTGCATCGAGGCGATGCCCATCTGGTTGCTGAATGAATAAGCTTCGGTCATGTCGCGCACGCGGCGCTCGATGAGATCGATGCGGTCGACGATTGCCTGGCGGCGCTCGATGCTGGACTGGCCGCGCGCCTCGCGGATCGCCCGCTGCAGGGCGGCGAGGTCGTCGATCATGAAGACGACGTCGCGCTCCTGGCGCAGCACCTCGACGGGCAGCACCTGCTTCAACTTGGACACGCTGGCTTCGACGTAGAGGACGAGCGCCGTCGTGCCGATCAGCACCGCGGCGATGAAGGCCGCCGGCCAACGCGACAGAAGCGGACGCTTGTGGTTGTCCTTCACGCTCATCTCGTTCCACACCGCATCGCAAGACGCTGCTCATAGGCCCGGAGGACGGAGCCCGCCGGCACCGTCCTTGCGCCGTACTCCCCCCTTGCCGAACGGCACCGGGGGGTGCATAGAGCCACAGTTAATGTATCTTCACCTTCGCCCGCCGCCTCCGGGCGGAAAAATCGTCACTCTCGCCGATCGAGCCCGTACAGAGATGCGACAATTTATTATACGAATCAGTTGTTTGACCTGATCTTTTCGCTTGTGCGAAGTCTCGCGCTAACGGTTTATTAATAGGCCCGCGACGTTAACAATTGGTAAAGAGCACGAACCTCCGGCGGAGCGAAAAATGAGGCCGCCCCGCCGGATAACCAGGAGAAATCGTTGGATATCAGCAAAATTCCGGTCGGCAAGAACCCGCCCTGGGACCTTAACGCGATAGTTGAAGTGCCGCTCGGCGCGCACCCTGTGAAGTACGAGATGGACAAGGATTCCGGTGCGATCTTCGTCGACCGCTTCCTGCACACCTCCATGCAGTACCCGCTGAACTACGGCTTCGTCCCCCACACCCTGTCCAACGACGGGGACCCCGTCGACGTGCTGATCGCCAACAACATTCCGGTGATCCCGGGCGCGGTCGTTCGCGTGCGGCCGATCGGCATGCTGGTGATGGAGGACGAGGCCGGCGAGGACGAGAAGGTTCTGACGGTGCCGGTGGACAGCCTGCACCCCTACTACTCCAATGTCTCCTCGTACCGCGGACTGCCGCAGATCCTGCTCGACCAGATCGCCCACTTCTTCGCCCACTACAAGGACCTGGAAGCCGACAAGTGGGTGAAGATCAAGCGCTGGGCCGAGGCCGACGAGGCCTGCCGCATGATCGAAGCCGCGATCCGTGCTGACGCCGAAGCGGTGAAGAAGAAGAAGTGAGCTTCATAGCCTGCTGCGGAAATGCCTGCCTCCCGGCGCGGACGCATTCCGCGTGAAGGGCAAAGCTGCTAGCCTGACATACGACCTTAAGGCGCAGGAGCGAGACTGCACATGACGTTGAGGGGGCAGCGGCCGCTGCGTTTTGCCGTGGCGATGATCATCGGCCCGTCCTTGGCCGCATCTCTGATGGTTGCCCCGGCGGCGGCGACCTCTCTGGAGGAAGAGATGCTGGAGGCGGTGCGCAGCCTGCGCAGCGGCACGCTGTCGCCCGAAGCCACCGCCGAGAACTGCGTCGGGGCCATCGAGGATTCCGACAAGGAAGCCGACTATCGCGCCGTGATGGCGAGCTTCCTGGACGTGCCCCGAAGCGACGCCATTCCGGCCCTCTGCCGGGCCATCATCCGCAGTATCGTCGCCGGCACCCTTACCGAGGACAACCTGGCGCCGGTGCTGAGCGGCACGCCCAAGGACCGCGAGGCCGTGGAGGCCGGCCGCCTGCTGCGCACCGTCTACTTCGCGCATCACCTGGGCAACGCGCCGCCGCAGCGCCCGGAGGCCGGCCAATGAGGCTCTTCGCGGCGGTGGCCGCGCTGCTGGCCGTCACCCTGACGCTGTCGGCCTGCGCCACGCCGGACGGCAGCCCGCGCGAGATCAGAAGCACCCATCTGCCGACGATCCTGGAGCAGGTGCGCGGCCATCCCGAACGGCGCGAGACCGGCGAGGCCGCCTGCGAGCGCTCGCTGACCGCGAACGGCAGCGATCCCTACATCGACAGCTTTCTCGGCGGTCTCTTCGACGTCCCCGCCGAAAGGGCCGCCAGCGAATTCTGCGTCACCCTCGTAGAAGCCGTCATCGCCGGCGACCTCACCCGCACGGACATCGACGCCTTCAAAAAGCCGGCCGCGCTTCGCGGCATGGGTCCCCTGGGCACGCTGATGCGGTCCCTCCTCGCCGCCCAGGAACGCCTCTACGCCCAGCAGGCGCAGAAGCCGCCGCAGGCGCAGTCCTGCGGCTGCGGGCAGTAGGCGCGAGGGCGGCCCCGGCCAGGCACCATGTTCTGGGATCCTCTCCTCGGCGGGATCTGGGCGCCGGCCTTCACGCTGGCCATGCTGCTGCTCGCCATGGCGGCGGACCTCGTCATCGGCGACCCGCGCTGGCTCTACAGCCTCCTCCCCCATCCGGTGGTGCTGATCGGCAGGAGCATCGACCTCCTGACCCGGGCGCTGAACCGCCAGTCCCTCTCCCGCACCGCCCGCATCGGCCTGGGCGCGCTCTGCACCCTGGCGGTCGTCGCCCTGGCCGGCGGCCTCGGCGCCGCGCTGCACGCGCTGCTGTCCGGCCTGCCCTTCGGCTGGATCGCCGAGGGGCTCATCGCCAGCAGCCTGCTGGCCTTCCGCGGGCTCTACGACGCCGTGCGCGCCGTCGCCCGCGGGCTTGCCGAGAGTTTGGAGGCCGGCCGCACCGCCGTCAGCCATATCGTCGGGCGCGACCCCGCCAGCCTGGACCGCGCCGGCGTCGCCCGCGCCGCCGCCGAGTCCGCGGCCGAGAACTTCTCCGACGGCTTCGTGGCGCCGGTGTTCTGGTTCCTGCTGCTCGGCCTGCCGGGCCTCCTCGCCTACAAGGCGATCAATACCCTGGACAGCATGATCGGCCACAGGAACGCGCGCTTCGAGGCCTTCGGCAAGGTGGCCGCGCGGCTCGACGACGGCGTGAACTTCCTGCCCGCGCGTCTCGCCGGGCTGCTCATCGTGCTCGCCGCCCTGGTCCTGCCGGCGGCCTCGGCCGGCGGCGCCTGGCGCGCCATGCTGCGCGATGCGCCCCGGCATCGCTCGCCCAACGCCGGCTGGCAGGAGGCCGCGCTCGCCGGCGCTCTCGGCCTCGCGCTGGCGGGGCCGCGCCGCTACGGCGGCCAGGTGGTGGACGATCACTGGATGGGCGACGGCCGCCGCGAGGTCGGCGCCGAGGACCTCGCGCGGGTGCTCGACCTCTACCTGGCGGCCGGCGGCCTGCTGTTCGCCGCCGTGATGGCCGGGCTGCTGCTCGCCTGAGCGCTCAGGTCGCCGGCTTCCGAGGTTCTTTCAGGATCAGCGGCAGGCCGGCGGCGATGAAGACCACCGACTGCGCCGCCGCCGCCACGGCCTGGTTCAGCCGCCCGGCCTCGTCCCGGAAACGCCGCGCCAGCGCGTTGTCGGGCACGATCCCGAGGCCGACCTCGTTGGACACGAAGACCACCGGACCGGGCAGGCGCGGCAGCGCGGCGACGAGTTGCTCACAATGATTATTCACATCAAGATCGGCGAATAAAACATTGGAAAGCCAAAAAGTAAGGCAGTCCACAAGAATGACGTTGTCGGCTTGCGACTGCGCCAGCAGCGCGCCGGCGAGGTCCAGCGGTTCCTCGTGGGTGCGCCAGCGCGGGCCGCGCCGGGCGCGGTGGTGGGCAATGCGCTCGGCCATCTCGTCGTCGCCGGCGGTTGCCGTCGCGAGATAGACGCAAGGCCTCGGCCAGCTCTCCACCAGAGCCTCGGCATAGGTCGACTTGCCGGACCGGGCGCCGCCGAGGACGAGCGTGACGGGTGGTTGATTTGAAGCGGTCATGGTCTTGCAGCTAGGACTGGAATTGGCGAGAGTGCTGGCGGTCGCGGCGCCGATGCAGCCGTGTGGGCCTGTCGAGTGTGCGTTTCGCCGCGCGGCCTGTCCATAACCGCTGGCCTAGACTCGAGTCCAGGCAGTAGGTCTTTGGGCGTTGAGGAGCCCCCGGGGGGAGGCTATTGATTGCGACAAGAAGAATCAGGGCGGGCGCAGGCGGCGCCCGTCGAATTGGGGACGTTTTTATGATGCGTTTTCGCAAGCGGCGTTGCGACCAGGAGTTCAGGAATCGTCAGGCGGGCAGCGTGACAGGCCGGCCACTGCTGGCGGCGGCGCTGGCGGTGCTGCTGTTGCCCGCTGCGGCGATGGCACAGGACGGGGTCACCTTCTTTACCGGCCCGAACTTCACCGGCGCTTCCAAGACGCTGACGCTGGCGCCCGATCAGCCCTATGCGGCGCTGCCTTATGTCGGCGATGAACTGAACGACAAGATCGCCTCGCTGCGCGCCGATCCCGGCGTCGGCGTCATCCTGTTCCAGCGCCCCCACTTCGCCAGCCGCGACGACGCTTGCGGGCCCAACCTGGGCACGGCGCAGAACCCCGACGCCTGGTGGCTGGGCCTGACGGCCGACTTCGCGCCGATCACGGCGAGCGATGGGCTCTATGAGGCGGCGCAGACCGCGGACGACGATTATTCCTCGGTCATCGCCTACCGGCGCCAGTTCGGACCGCCGCCGGGCTTCCTGCTGCTGGAACGGCGCAGCTACTACAACCGCAGCTGCGACCGGTCCGAAGACCAGAGCTATTTCAACCGCCTGTTCGTGCCGGTCCCCAACCCGCCCCAGCGCGAGGCCTGCACCGACCTGACGACGCCCGCCGCGGCGCCCGGTGCCGGAGCCGATGCGCCGGCCTTCGTGCGCATCAGCGAGGCCTACGCCCTGCTGCCCGAGGCCTTCAGCCGCAGCTACCAGGGCATCGACCACCGCTTCATCCTCACGCTGTTCGACGGGCCGGGCTGCAGCGGCACCTCGATCACGCTGCCCAGCCTGGATAACGGGCGCCCCGCCGGCTACCGCCTGTCGGAATACGATTTCGACCGCAAGGTCCGCTCGGTGATGATCCGCTACCTGCGCGGCCCGCTGGATGCCTACATGCGCGAGGACGCGGCTCCGGCCGCCGCGGCCCTGGCGCCTGCCCCCGCAGCACCCGCGCCCACTGAACCCGCTGTGCAGGCGGCGCCCAGTGCCGCGGCGCAGGCGGCGCCCAGTGCCACGCCACCGTCCGAACCCAGCACGCCGCAGCAGCCGGCACCCCAGACGGCAACACGGGCCCAACCGGCCCCCGTGCCTGCCCCGACCGAGACGCCGGCCCCAGCGGCCACGCCTGCCCCGGTAGCCACGCCTGCCCCGGCGCCCACGCCGCAGCCGGCACCGCAGGCAGCGACGCCCGCGCCTGCCGCCCCCCCAGCTGCCGCAGCTGTGCCTGCCTCACCTGCGCCTGCCTCACCTGCGCCAGTCACACCTGCGCCAGTCACACCTGCGCCTGCCACGCCGGCACCGGTCAGCGGCGGCCTGCAGCCGGCGCCACCTAGCGCACCGGAACCGCAGCAGCAGGTCCTGCAGCCGGCGCCGCAGGTCCCGGTGGTACCGGTACAGCCGGTCCCGGCGCCCTCGCGGCCGGTCGGCCCGCAGCAGGAAACCTTCCGCTTCCCGGTGCACCAGGTCTACCGCCTGAACTTCTGCCTGGCCGACGAGCAGGGCTGCGGGGAGCCCGCCGCCAACGCCTGGTGCGAGACGCGCGGCTTCACCCGTGCCTCGCGCTGGACCCAGGAGGAGAACATCGGCGCCCTCTACCCGACCGTCTTCATCGGCAGCGGTTCAATCTGCGACAAGTTCCTCTGCGACGGCTTCGAGGAGATCACCTGTACCCAATAGGGGACGGCTGACCCTCGCAAGAACCCGCCATAAGAAAAGCCCCGCTCTCGCGAGCGGGGCTTTTTTGTCTTCCGGGCACGCCGCCGGGGATCAGGCGAGGGGGTCGCCGCCCTCGATCACCAGCAGGGTGAGGCTGTAGTCGCCCGGCTGGATCGGATCCCCGATTTCCATCGGGCTCCGTTCGACCGGGGTCCGGTCCACCGGATCGCTCGCCTCGGGATCCAGGCTGGCATCGTCGAGCGCGCCGCTCTGCGGCAGGGCCGTCTCCGGCGTGGCCGCCGGGGCCGGTTCGGTGCCGATCAGGCTGCCCGGTTCGAAGTCGGCCCAGGCCGGCGGCTCCATCAGCCGTTCGGCCGCCGCCAGAATGACGGAATCTTGCGGCCCGCTCGCCTGCGGCGCCGGCTCTGCCGACCGGGCGCCGGACTGCGGCGGATTACCGGCCGTCGGGGCCGGCGGCATGAACAGCGGCGTCGGCGCGCCCTCGGGCGGCGCCGGCGGCAGATCGTCGGGCGCCTTGGCGGCAGCCGGTTCCGCTACGGGATCTTCGCCGGGCGCATCAAGCGGTTCGCGGGCCACCGGCTCGAGCGGCGCGGCATCCGGAACGTTGGCCGGAACGCTGAGCGGCGCGTCCTGCGCGGCAGGGCCGGCCGTGGCCCGGGCCGTATAAGCGGCTTCCAGATTGCGCAGCACCGTGCGCTCGGAGCCCTGGCTGCCCTCGGTGTCGACGGCCAGTTCGGCGAGCACCGCGATGGCCTCGTCACGCTTGCCGTTCAGCGCCAGCGAGAGACCCAGGTTGTTGCGCGCCGAGGTGTTTAGCGGATCCTGCTCCAGCGCCTTGCGGTACAGTGCCTGGGCGGCATCGTGCGCGCCGGCCTGGTCCTGCAGGATGCCGAGGGCGTTGTAGGGCCGCGGGTCCTTCGGATCGCTGGTCATGGCGTGCTCGAACTCGATCGCGGCCAGCGCGACCTCTCCGCTCTCCATGTAGAGCTTGCCGAGGCTGTAGCGTGCCTCGTGATGGCGCGGATGACGCTCCAGCAGTGCGTTATAGGTCTGCACCGCGGCCTGCTGGCGGTTCATCGACGTCAGCAGCGCGGCGATTTTCATGAGCGTCTCCGGATCGTCCGGATCGATCTCGTGTGCCCGGGCACAGAGGCCGAGCGCCGTGACCATCTCGCCCTTCTTGGCCATGCGATCGCAATAGCTGACCAGGCGCTCCGCCCGGCTTCCGGGATCCTTGCCGAAGCCTGCCGGGGCCGAGCCTGTTGGTCCCTGCTGCTGGCCGGCGCAGCCGACGGTGAAGCCCGCCAATGCCAGAACGCCCGCGAGCCGCACAAGGCGGCCGATAGATCCTGTCATCATTCCTGATACTCCGCATCGCATTCGGGGATCGGGCCGTTCGTCTGGGCCCCCGCCTGATCGGCGGCGCGCGGTCCGCAGCGGCCGCGCATCTTCCACCACCCGCAAAGCATAGGGCGCGGAGCTTAAGGGAAGGCTAAGGCATTCAAAACATTTGACAGATGTCTTGCATTTCAAACGCCGGCAAGTTGCCGAAAATGAGAATTACTTTGTGGGAAAACTCATTTTTAATCTGTGCATGCGAACCTAGGCTGCGTGACAAGTAGTCCATCCTGGGTCCATTACGATGCTCGTACGCCTGATCCTCTTCATCTACTTCGCCCTCTGGGGCCTCACCGCCCTGATCGAGGAAGGCCCGCACCTCTCCTGAGGTTTGCCCTGAGAGTTGCCGGGACCGCCCTCGCCGCGAAGCAGCAGCGCTACCCCCTCGCCCATCCGGCCGCGGCGGCGGGTAGCCCTTCTCATCCCCGGAAGAAATTACACCGCGCGCCCGGCCTTTCTTGCTGGCGTGTCCCGGCGCATTTTAAGTAAATGCGTCCGATTATTCCGGTTAACTTGTTCGAGCCTGTGACATCGCTGTGTTCCCTGGCGAATTTGCCTGCACCCCACTTGCGCTTAACTCCACGGTAAGGATCATTACTTACCTTGGGTCTTGTGCGAAGCGGGAATGCCACCTCGGTGGTGCGATGGGAGTCTTGGACAAATGACAACGACAAACACAAAATTGGGACCAGAGCGGGGAACAGCGGCACGGCGGCAGCCGGAGGCGTCGGATGCGGCGCGTGTCGCGAAGCGGAAGGTGCTGGCGCTGCAGAGCGCGCGCATCCTCTCCTGGAAGTCCGTGCTGGTGGAGAGCCTGGGGCGCGAGTTGCATGCCCTTCACATTCAGCAGCAGGAGCGCGCCTTCATGGCGACTTCCCACGGGCTGAACTACGTGGCCCGGCAGCGCGAGACCACCGTGGTTCACTGAGGGCCGCGCCCCTGAGGGGCGACGTCCGGACCGGTGCCCCTGTGGGCCGGCTGGCCGATCCGACCCGAAGCATGAAACGAGAAAGGGCCACCCCGGCGGGCGGCCCTTTTTTCATGGCCGGCACGGGCAGTGCCGATCGGCACCGTCGCGGCCGCAGTTGTCAGGCAGCCTACTGGCAGCCGTAGGCGCTCCACATGGTGTACTTCAGTTCGTAGGCGACGCACTGGCGGATGCCGGCGGCATCGTGATCGTGCTGCTTGTAGCCGCAGGCGGTGTGGACGATCTCCTCGATGCGCCCACAGGCCTGGTGCGAGACGCCGGCATCCGTCGCGCCCGCTCCGCTGGAAGCCAGCGTCACCTCGCCAGCGCCGGAGAGCGCGGCATCCGCCGGCGCGGCGAACCAGCCGCTCGAGATTCCCACGGCCAGCGCGGCGATCGCCAGGCCGCCGGCCAGCGCCAGCGGCAAAGCACGCGGGATGGCGCGCGGCAGCGCGCGCACGCGTTCAACCCAGCCGGGGGACGCCCCGTGGCCGGCTGCGGCGGTCTCGCCCAACCTGTCGTCGATGGATACCATCGTCACTCCGCCTCGCCTCAAAACCTTGCCCATGAACTTGCGGGAACAGTCTACGAAGCGGCTGCTTAGCATTGCGTTAAGTCACGGATTTATGACGAATAATCGGGCCCGCTTCGCGCGCGCCCGACCGGTCAGGGACGTAAATCCGTCAGGTGGCGCAGGACACGGACCTCGCAGCGCCCGGTATCCTGGCCGCGCAGGGCATAGACCAGATTGGGGACCGCCAGGCGCTCCGGGTCATAGAGCCCCCAGAAGCCCCCGATCACCGCGCCGTGGACATAGCCGCCCAGGCGCACGATGAAGAGGTGCTCGCGCTGCTGGCGGAAGCGCCCTTCCCGGCACAGCCGGCTCAGCCCGCGGTCGAGGTCGAAGTCCTCGATCCGCTGGTCGTCCTCGAACAGCAGGTTGGAGGTCTGCTGCGGATTGACCGGCAGGCGCTTGACCTCCGGCACCGGCGGCATGCCGCGGACCTGCGGTTTTTGAGGGCCGACCGGCAGGGTTTCCGCCGCCCGGGCGGCGTTCTGGGCGCCCGCGAGCAGTCCGGCCCCGGCCCAGGCAAGGCCGAGACACAGGAGGCTGAGGCAAAGAGCGGCGAATCGGGCCCGGTTCATGGCCCGGAAGCTAAGCCGAAAGCCTTACCGGAGCGTCAAAGCCGGCAGCAGGGCGGGAATTCCATTCGCCTGCCTCCAGAGATCCGTTGGTCTGGAAACGGCTTTTGCCCGCTCAGCCATGCAGTCAGCGCATGACATTGCTGCATCGCAGCATTTCACTTGCAAGCCGCTCGAATCTCACTAATTTTTAACGGTGCGCTGCAACAGTGCACAGAGTTTAGGGAGGTGCTCCGCATGAAACCTCAAGAGAAGGATGTTTCGACATGCAGCACCAAAGCCAGGACCTCAGCATGGGGCCGACCGCCGGCAAGACCGGCATCCTCGTCAGCGGCACGGTGATCACCGGCGCCGAGATCGAACGTCACATCGCCGAAGGCAAGCGCATGCAGGCCGAGGCCATCGCGGCCTTCCTGACCGCCAGCTACCGCCGTATCGCCGGACTGTTCCACCGGCGCGGTGACAGCGGCGCCCGGACCGCGATGCCGCACCGCGCCTGAACGGGCCCTGCCGCCCAGTAACGCGCCCGCTTTACGGCACCAGTCGTCCAAAGACCGAACCTGCCGCCCCGGCTGCGCTGATGGAAGCGCGGCCGGGCGAGGCCCCTTCTCGGTCCGACGTCGACCCGGCGCCGGCGACCCTGCCGGAGTTTCACCCATGCTCGTCTTCCGCAAGCTGCTTGCGCACGAGACCGCGGTCCTGAAGGACCACTTGCTGCGGCTGGACGACGACGCGCGCCGCCTGCGCTTCGGCCACATCGTCGCGCCGGCGGTGATCCTCGCCTACGTCGATGCCATCCAGTGGGACCAGACCTGGATCGTCGGCGCCTTCGAGGGCAGCGTCCTGCGCGGCGTCGCCGAGCTGCGCGACTGCGGCACGCCGAACCCCTCCCCCAACAATCCGGACAGCCAAAAGACCGGCGAGCTCTCGGTGACGGTCGAGCCGGCGTATCAGAACCACGGCATCGGCACGCGCCTCTTGGAAGAAGCGCTGCTCATCGCGCGCAACCGCGGCTTCACCAGCCTCTTCCTGCTGTGCCTGCCGGAAAACGTGAAGATGCAACACGTCGCGCGCAAGTTCGCCGACCGGCTGACCTTCCAGGACGGCGACGTCGAGGTCCGCATCGTCGCCCCCCAGCCCGACCCCCTCTCCGTCTTCGCCGAGTTCTTCGGCGACGCCATCGCCCTCTGGGAAACGGCGATGGACCGGGTGAGCGCGCAGGTCAGCGGCAAGACCGACAAGACCCTGCCGAAGACGTCGTAACGCGTCTGGCGATGCCGGCGCGCTGAATTCATTTCATGTGAGGAAGTGGCGACCCCAGCGGGATTCGAACCCGCGTCGCCGCCGTGAAAGGGCGGTGTCCTAGGCCTCTAGACGATGGGGTCTTGAGAGCGGAGTGGATTTAGCCGCTCTGCCGCGGGAATGCAAGCCCATCCGGTTGAACGTCGCCGAAATGCCGCGGCAATCCGGGCCGCAACGCCTCACTCCGGCACGACTCCGCGCCGCGGCGGGCGGGGCCCTCCGAGGGCGGTCCGCTCCGCCGCCGCTTCCGGCATTTGGGCCAGCTCGGCGCCCGCTGCCACCGTGCGCCCGCCGGGCGCCCCGGGGGCTCCGGGACCTTCGGCCACCGGCACGCCGCCGATCTCCTTGATCAGCTTTTCCTGGATCGCCAGGGCGAACGACTCGTAGTCGTTGGCGGTCATCACGAAGGCGCCCTCGCCGCCGATCACGTTGGTCTTGTAGTAGTCGGCGACCGAGGTGTCCTCGTTGAGGATGGCCAGGCCGTTCACGGTGACGCCCTGCAGGATGGCCAGGTCGCGCAGGCTGTCCGGCGAGGCGCCCTGGTTGGCGCGGCCGTCGCCGGAGATGTCGATCACCTGGCGGGTGCCCGCGAAGGCGTTGCGGCTGAGTTCGGCGAGGCCGAACTCGATGGCGCCGCTGATCGCGGTGCCGCCGCCGTCGAGGAAGCGCGGTGTGTCGTCGATGGCCTCGGCGAAGGCCAGGATGCTGGCCTCGTCGGTCAGCAGCGCCCAGTCGACCGCCAGCTGCTGGCGGCGGTTGTCGGACCACTGGATCATCGAGACGGCGATGCCGCTGGTCCCGGTGGCGAGGATCGCGGCGATCACCGAGGGGTCCCGGAAGGCACCGGAGAAGCCGTGCATCTGCAGGTCGAACTCTTCGGGCGATACCGAGGAGGAGGTGTCGACCGCCAGCACCAGTTCCAGGCTGACCGGCTGCACCGGCCCCGGCACGATGGGCTCGAACTGGGCGGGCTCGAATTGCGCCCGGCCGGCCCCGGGGGCGAGCGCGGCGAGGAAGAGAAGTCCAGCGAGAACGCGCGCCGCACCGCCTCCCCGTGCCGGGCAGCGGCGGGCGCGAGGCCGGAAAGAAGCGCAGCGCACAGCCATGACCATAAGCCTAACCGTGGCGGCGGCCCCCTGTCTCTAAGAAGAGAGAGGGATAACCGGGGATTTTGTCGGGATTGTGGTGCGCAGGCGGAGGCAGGCGTCGGGATCGACCCCTTCAGGATTCCCCAATCGCACGCGACAGAGGCTCGGCCCCCGCCAAGCCCAAGGTTGTCGTCCCGGGGCTTGACCCCGGGACCCAATGCCCTCGCCGTTCAACGGTCATCGACAAAATTCTTTTCCGTCCTTGCGGCTGGCGTAGACGCATACAGAGGGCTGCTGTGCCGCGTGCTGGTGCCAATGGGCCCCGGGGTCAAGCCCCGGGGCGACAGCGGTGTGTGTGTGTATTGCCGTTGCGTGAATGCCGGCGGATCAGAATGCGGGGCCGCCGGAAACCGGGGCCGCGTCCTCGATGACGAACTGCACGCCCTCGCGGCCGTTCCAGCGGTCGACCTGCAGGCGTCCGGCGACGTGCAGCGGCAGGCCGGCGGTCTGCAGCAGCGCCGGGCCGAGATCGCTGTCGAGGGCGCGGAAGGCGATGCCTTTCAGGCTGCCGCCGCCCGAGCCCGCCGCATCGCCCAGGAAGCAGCGCACGTGGTTCTCGCCCACCACGGAGGCCTTGGAGACCTTGACCGCCGTCAGCGCAAAGCGCGGCTGCACGTTGCCGACGCCGAAGGGGCCGCAACGCTCGAGCTGTTCCAGCAGCTCCAGGGTGGCGCCGCGCGGCTTCAGGGCGCCGTCGATGCCCAGCGACGGGCGGTAGTCGATCTCCGCCAGGCGGCGCGCGAGACGCGTGTCGAGAAAGGCCGTGAGTGCCGCGAGATGCTCCTGCGCGACGGTGAGGCCGGCCGCCATGGCATGGCCGCCGCCGTTCACCAGCAGGCCCTCCTGGCGCGCGGCGATGACCGCGGCGCCGAGATCGACGCCGGGCACCGAGCGCGCCGAGCCCTTGCCGACGCCGTTCTCGAGCGCCACCACCAGGGCCGGCTTGTTGAAGCGCTCCTTCAGGCGGCTGGCGACGATGCCGATGACGCCGGCGTGCCAGCCTTCGGAAGCGGCAAACACCAGTCCTTCACCGGGTCCCGTCTCCTCCACCTGGCGGATCGCCTGGTCGAGCACCTGCACTTCGATCGCCTTGCGCTCGGCGTTGTAGGCGTCGAGCCGGACGGCGATGGCGGCCGCCTCGCCCGGGTCGTCGCAGGTCAAGAGGCGCGCGCCCAGCGGCGCCTCGCCGACGCGTCCGCCGGCGTTCACCCGCGGGCCGAGCAGGAAGCCCGCGTGGTAGGTGCCGGGCTTCTCATCCATGCGCGCGACGTCGCTCAAGGCCACCAGGCCGGCGTTGCGCCGCGCCGCCATGACCTTCAGCCCCTGCGCCACCAGGGCGCGGTTGAGCCCCGTCAGCGGCACCACGTCGCAGACGGTGCCGAGCGCCACGAGGTCGAGCCACTGCAGCAGGTCGGGCTCCGGGCGGCCCGCGCGCCGGTACCAGCCGGCATCGCGCAGCGCGCGGTTCAGCGCCACGACGAGCAGGAAGGCGACGCCGACCGCGGCGAGCTGGCCCAGGCCGGAGCTGTCGTCGAGGCGGTTGGGATTCACCACCGCGGCCGCAGCCGGCAGGCGCGGCTCGGCGGCATGGTGGTCGACGACGATGACCTCCAGGCCCGCCGCCGCCGCCGCGTCCAGCGCATCAAAGGCGGTGATGCCGCAATCGACGGTGATGACCAGGTCGACGCCGGCGGCCTTCAGGCGCTTGAGGGCCGGCGCGTTGGGGCCGTAGCCCTCCGCCAGGCGGTCGGGGATGTAGATCTGCAGCGGCACGCCGAGTGCCGCGAAGAAGCGCCCCAGCACTGCCGAAGAGGTCGCGCCGTCGACGTCGTAGTCGCCGAAGACGGCGACCTTCTCGCCCGCCTCCACCGCGCGGACCAGGCGCTGGGCAGCGCGGTCCATGTCCTGGAACACGGAGGGGTCCGGCAGGTAGGCACGCAGGGTCGGGTTGAGGAAGCGCTCTGCCTCCTCCCCATCGACGCCGCGCGCGGCCAGCACGCGGCCGACGATCTCCGGCAGGCCCAGCTGCTGCGACAGCGCGAGCGCCTGGCGGCCGTCGGCCAGGCGTTCCTCCCAGCGCTTGCCGCAGAGCGAACGTTCGACGCCCAGGAAGCAGCCGCGCCCGTTCATTGCCCCGCTAGCGATCTCTTCGCCTCACACGCCCAGAGAGTCGTACCAGGTCTTGCGCTCGAAGTTGTGGTGCGCCTCGACGTAGCGCACGGTGCCGGACTTGGAGCGCATGACCACGGAATGGGTGGTGGCGCCGCCGTGGAAGCGGCGCACGCCGCGCAGCATGGAACCGTCGGTGACGCCGGTGGCGGCGAACATGACATCGCCGCTGGCCAGCTCTTGCAGGCTGTACTTGCGGTCGTAGTCCTTGATGCCCCACTTGTCGGCCCGCTTGCGCTCGTCGTCGTTGCGGAACACCAGGCGGCCCTGGAACTGGCCGCCGATGCAGCGCAGCGCGGCGGCGGCCAGCACGCCCTCCGGCGCGCCGCCGACGCCCAGGTAGATGTCGACACCGCTGTCCTTGGCGCTGGTCGCCATGACGCCGGAGACGTCGCCGTCGCCGATCAGCATGATGCGCGCCCCGGCGGCGCGCACCTTGGCGATGATGTCGCTGTGGCGCGGGCGGTCGAGGATGCAGGCGACCAGGTCGGAGACGTCGACTTTCTTGGCCTTGGCGAGATTCTTCAGGTTCACCGCCGGCTCCTCGTCGAGGTCGACCAAGTCGTCCGGCAGGCCGCCGCCGACGGCGATCTTGCTCATGTAGGTGTCGGGCGCGTTGAGGAAGTTGCCGGCCTCGGCCATGGCGATGACCGCCAGCGCGTTCTGTCCGCCCTTGGCGGTGATGGTGGTGCCTTCCAGCGGATCCAGGGCGATGTCGATGGCCGGCCCGCCGGAGCCGACCTTCTCGCCGATGTAGAGCATCGGCGCCTCGTCGCGCTCGCCCTCGCCGATCACCACGGTGCCGTCGATCGAGAGGCCGTTGAGCGACTGGCGCATGGCGTTGACGGCGGCCTGGTCGGCGGCCTTCTCGTCGCCGCGGCCCATCAGGCGCGAGGCGGCAAGTGCGGCGGCTTCGGTGACACGCACCGTCTCCAGGGCAAGGTTGCGGTCCATGGCGCTGAGTGGCGAGCTGGCTTTCGGCATCGGGTCCTCTGGGGGCTGTCGGTTAAAGATCTACGATCCGGATCAGCCGCGGCTGTTCGACCACGGCATCCAGCTCGGCGATGCGGGCGAGCGCCCGCTGGATCTGCGCTTCCTGGGTCTCATGAGTCATGATCACCACCGGCACCGCCTCTCCCTCGCCTTCGGCGCGGCCGCGTTGGATCATCGATTCCATGGAGATCGTCTCGTCGCGCAGGGCCGCCGCCACGTCGGCGATGACACCCGGCTTGTCGAGCACCAGAAGTCGCAGATAGTAGGGACAGGCATGTTCGCCCATCGCCAGGTTGGGCAGGCGTGTCAAGCCTGAGGCCGGGATGCCGAAGACCGGCAGCACCATGCCGCGCGCGATGTCGATGAGGTCGGCCACCACGGCCGACGCCGTCGGACCGGCGCCGGCGCCGCGCCCCTCGTACATCGTGGTGTCGACGAAGTCGCCGTCGGCGACCACCGCGTTGAACACGCCCGAGACGCTGGCGATCGGCAGGTCCTTGGCGACCATGCAGGGATGCACGCGCTGCTCCACCGCGCCGTCGACCAGCTGCGCCAGGCCGAGGAGCTTGATGCGATAACCGAGCTCGTCGGCGTAGGCGACGTCGAGTGCCGAGACGTTGCGGATGCCCTCGACGTAGACGTTCTCGAAGTCGACCTCGCAGCCGAAGGCGAGCGCGGTCAGGATCGCCAGCTTGTGGGCGGTATCGATGCCGTCGACGTCGAAGCTGGGATCGGCCTCGGCGTAGCCGAGACGCTGCGCCTCGGCGAGCACCGTGTCGAAGTCCTGGCCCCCCGGTGAATTGCCGGGCGGATTACCGTGAGGATTGTCGCCGTCGCCGGCCATCTGGGTCAGGATGTAGTTGCAGGTGCCGTTGAGGATGCCGTAGACGCGGTTGATGCGGTTGCCCGCCAGGCCCTCGCGCAGGCCCTTGATGATCGGGATGCCGCCGGCCACCGCCGCCTCGTAGCCGAGGCCGCGGCCGACGCTCTCCGCGAGGCCCGCCAGCTCGGTGCCGTGGTGGGCCAGCAGCGCCTTGTTGGCGGTGACCACGTGGCGCCCGGCGCGCAGCGCGGTCTCCACCATCAGCTTGGCAGGGTCTTCCGAGCCGCCGACCAGTTCCACCACCACGTCGGCCTCGGCGTCGCGCGCTAGCGCGATGGGATCGTCGAACCATGCGAGACCGGAGAGATCGACGCCGCGGTCCTTGTTGCGGTCGCGCGCCGACACCGCCGTCACCTGCAGCGGACGCCCGGCACGCGCGGCGATCGCCGCGGCATTCGCCTGCAGCAGGCGCAGGGTGCCCGCGCCGACCGTGCCCAGCCCGGCGATGGCTATGCGAAGAGGTTTACTCAAGAAGCGATGTTCCGAACCTGTGTGCCCTGTTCGTTGATGCCCAGGGACTTGAGGAAGGCCTTGATGTTGCGCACCGCCTGACGGGTGCGGTGCTCGTTCTCGACCAGGCCGAGGCGCACGAAGCCCTCGCCGTACTCGCCGAAGCCGATGCCCGGGGCGACGGCGACCTGCGCCTTCTCCAGCAGCAGCTTGGAGAACTCCAGCGAGCCCATGTCCTTCAGCGGCGCCGGCAGCGGCGCCCAGCAGAACATCGTGGCCGGCGGGCTGGGAACGGCCCAGCCGGCGGCGTTGAGACCGGAGACCAGCACGTCGCGGCGGCGGCGGTAGCGCGCGCGCATCTCGTCGATGCAGTCCTGCGGGCCGTTGAGCGCCGCGGTGGCGGCGACCTGGATCGGTGTGAAGGCGCCGTAGTCGAGGTAGGACTTCACCCGCGCCAGGGCGGCGATGAGACCGGGATTGCCGGCGCAGAAGCCGATGCGCCAGCCGGGCATCGAATAGGTCTTGGAGAGCGAGGTGAACTCGACCGCGATCTCCTTGGCGCCGGGGATCTGCAGGATCGACGGCGGCGGCGGCCCGCCGAAGTAGACCTCGGCATAGGCGAGGTCGGAGATGATGTAGATCCCGTTCTCGCGGCAGAAATCCACGACAGTGGAATAGAAATTAAGATCAACGACTTCTGCCGTCGGGTTCGAGGGATAGTTGAGCACCAGGGCCGAGGGTTTCGGCACCGAGTGGCGCATCGCGCGCTCCAGCTGGTCCATGAAATCGAAGCCCGGCGCGACCGGGATGCTGCGGATCGCCGCGCCGGCGATGATGAAGCCGAAGGCGTGGATCGGATAGCTCGGGTTGGGCGCGAGGATGATGTCGCCCGGGCTGGTGATCGCCTGGGCGAGGTTGGCCAGGCCCTCCTTGGAGCCCAGGGTGACGATGACCTCGCGCTCCGGGTCCAGTTCCACACCGAAACGTCTGAGGTAATAGGCCGCGTGCGCCTTGCGCAGGCCCGGAATGCCGCGCGAGGTGGAGTAGCGGTGCGCCCGCGGGTCGGCCAGGGTCTCGGCGAGCTTGTCGATGACATGCTGCGGCGGCGGCTGGTCGGGGTTGCCCATGCCGAAGTCGATGATGTCCTCGCCGGCCGCCCGCGCCTTGGATTTCAAGGCGTTGACCTCGGCGAAGACATAAGGCGGCAGGCGCTTTATGCGATGGAAATCCTGAGTCATGGTCGTACAGGCGGACCTTCAAACCCGCTAGAGATGCAAACCCGCGAAAAGCCGCTGCAGGCGAGCCGGCGCCCCAAGGATGCCGGCATGATGGCGCCGGCGCGGCTCAGCGGGTTCTTGTAGCGACGGCGGGTCTAGTTTTCCAGGAAGATTTCGACCCGGCGGTTGCCCGCTTCCCCCGACGGCATGAACTCGTGATAGACCGGCTCGGCATCGCCCACCGCCTCGGTCTGCATGACTTCCAACGGCACGCCGAGGTCCACCAGGGCCGCCTGAACCACCTCGGCCCGCTCCAGCGAGGTCTCGAAATTGGCGAGCTGGTGCTCGTCGGGGGGCGCGTTCTGGGTCCGGCTGCTGGCGTGGCCGACGATCCTGAGGCTGCCGCCGCGCTGCCTGTAGAGGGCGGCGACGTCGTTCAGCACGCCGCGGTCGCGGGCATCCAGATCGGCCGCGCCGTGCCCGAAGAAGATGATCGCCGCCAACTGGCCGCCGCCGGCGCCGGTCTGCAGCGGCAGGCCGGAGACCTGGTCGCTGGTGGTCACCGAATCGCCCTCGATGATGAGGCTGGAGGCGAAGGGATCGCGCGGCGCCGCGGTTTCCAGGGGCGGCGCCTCGGTAAAGGTCGCCTGGCTGCGGTCCTCGGCCATCTCGGCCATGACCTTCTCCCGGTCTTCCGGGGCGGTGTAGGGCCGCGGCTCCTTGGGGACCTCGCCGAGGCTCGGAAACGTGTCCTTCGCCCCCTCGGCTCTCACCTGGGCGGGCTGCTCCGCCGCCGCTTCCTCGGGCGTCTTGGTCGCATCCTGCAACGCCGCGCAGCCGCCCAGCGCCAGCGCTGCGGCCGTCAGTGCCGCCAGCGGCCAGCCCCGGCGCCGCCCGGCGGCCGGCCCGCCGTTCTCCCGGGCCAGCGGTATCATCGCCTCCTGCTTGTCGATCATCGCCTCTTCTTCCTTAAGACGGGCGTTTGAATCCGTGTCTCCCTCCGGTCCGGCGCCCCGCAACGCCGCCGAAAACCGAGGTTTTCGGCGTCCCTTGCCGCCGTTACCGCTATTGAAACGGACTCACCCCCCCATTACCTTGAAAACAATTAAGCAAACTCGCGTTTCCATGCCGAGTCCCCGCAGGCCGGCGCCGGGTTGCGGCAACCAGATGCAGGATAAGGAAGCCGCTATGGCGGAGCAACAGCCCCCCGACATCAAACTGCCCGATCCCGTCGAAATCTCGAAGTCCATGGCGGCCATCGCCGAGCGCAGCCAGAAGCTGGTCGCCAACTTCCTGGCCCGGCAGGAGCCGGGCGCCACGCCCAACAACTTCGATCCGCTGAACATCGGCGCCGCCTTCATGGAGATGACCCACCGCATGATGGCCGATCCGGCCAAGCTGGTGCAGGCGCAGATGAACCTGTGGCAGGACTACATGCGGCTGTGGCAGACGACGGCCCAGCGCATGATGGGCCAGGAGCCCGACCCCATCGCGACACCGGAGAAGGGCGACCGCCGCTTCAAGCACCCGGAGTGGGACGAGAACGACCTGTTCGACTTCGTGAAGCAGTCCTACCTGCTGACCGCGCGCTGGATGCAGTCGACCGTGAAGGACGTCGAGGGTCTGGACGACAAGACCGCCCAGAAGGTCGACTTCTATACCCGCCAGTTCGTCGACGCCATGGCGCCCTCCAACTTCGTGATGACGAACCCGGAGGTGCTGCGTGCGACGCTGGAGTCAGGCGGCGAGAACCTGGTGAAGGGGCTGCACAACCTCCTCGACGACCTGGAGCGCGGCAAGGGCCGCCTCAAGATCCGGATGACCGACATCGAGGCCTTCAAGCTGGGCGAGAACATCGGGCTGACGCCGGGCAAGGTGGTCTACCAGAACGACCTCATGCAGCTGATCCAGTACGAGCCGACGACCGCCGAAGTCTTCAAGCGGCCGCTGCTGATCATTCCGCCCTGGATCAACAAGTTCTATATCCTCGACCTGCGGCCGAAAAACTCCTTCATCCGCTGGGCCGTCGAACAGGGCCACACCGTCTTCGTCATCTCCTGGGTCAATCCCAACGAAAAGCTGAAGGCGAAGTCGTTCGAGGACTACATGACCGACGGCCCGCTCACCGCGCTGGACGCCATCGAGCGGGCAACCGGTGAAGAGGATGTCAACGTCATCGGGTATTGTCTCGGCGGCACGCTGCTGGCCTGTACCCTCGCCTACATGGCGGCCCAGAAGGACGACCGGGTGAAATCGGCGACCTTCTTCACCACCATGCTGGACTTCAAGGAGTCCGGCGAGCTCGGCGTCTTCATCGACGAGGTGCAGTTGGCCGCCCTCGAAGAAAAGATGAAGGACAAGGGCTACCTGGAAGGCGCCGACATGGCGACCACCTTCAACATGCTGCGCGCCAACGATCTCATCTGGTCCTTCGTGGTGAACAACTACCTGATGGGCAAGGACCCCTTCCCCTTCGACCTGTTGTACTGGAATTCCGACTCGACGCGGATGCCGGCGGCCATGCACAGCTTCTACCTGCGCCGCATGTACCAGGAGAACAAGCTGGTCGAGCCCGGCGGCATCACCTTGAAGGGCGTGAAGATCGACCTCTCGAAGGTGAAGCAGCCGGCCTGCCTGATCTCGACCCGCGAGGACCACATCGCGCCGTGGAAGGCGACCTACTCGGCCACCCAGCTGCTGGGGGGGCCGGTGAAGTTCATCCTTGCCGGATCCGGCCACATCGCCGGCGTCGTCAATCCGCCCGAAGCACAGAAGTACGGCTACTGGACCAACGACAAGAACCCGAAGGATCCCGACGCCTGGTGCAACAGCGCCGACGAACACCAGGGCTCCTGGTGGCCGGAATGGCAGACGTGGATTGAAACCTTCAGCGACGGCAAGGTGGCGGCGCGCAAGCCGGGCGACGGCAAGCTGAAGGTCCTGGAGGACGCCCCCGGCAGCTACGTGAAGGTCCAAGCCCAGGACAGCGACGAAGCGCCGAAGAACGGCAAGGGCAAGCGCAAGGGTTAGCCAACGCCTGTCAGAACATCGGTGGCGTCGCCTCTACTGCCCGCCCCGCTCCTGGCGTGCGGTCAGGTAGTTGGTCGCCAGCTTGCGGTAATGGCCGGCCTGATATTCAAAGTCGGCCATCTCGGCATCGCGCAGCTCGCGCATGAAGCGGGCCGGGCTGCCGCCCCACAGCTGGCCGCTCAGTACCCGCTTGCCCGGGGTCACCAGCGCGCCGGCCGCCACCATGCCGCGCGATTCCACCACCGCCTTGTCCATCACCACAGCCGCCATGCCGATGAAGGCGCCGTCCTGGATGGTGCAGGCGTGCAGCATGGCCTTGTGGCCGACGACGACGTTGGCGCCGATGATCGTCGGCATGCCGCCGCCGGTCTCGCGGTAGTCGCCGGCGCGGTCGTGGTTGCCGTGCACCATGGTGCCGTCCTGCAGATTGGTCCCCGCCCCGATGCGGATTTTGTTCACGTCCCCGCGCAGCACGCAGCCGAACCAGATCGAGGCGCCGGGGCCGATCTCCACGTCACCGATCACGGCGGCCGTGTCGGCGATGTAGGCGTCGGGATGAATCTTCGGCCACAGGCCGCGGTAGGGGAGGATATGACCGCTCATGAAAAACCTTCTCGCAATGAGAGGAACCACCACGGGGGAACGCCGCGCCCGAGGCACATAGCGGGCAGCGCGGCGAAGGTCAAATCGCCTGAAACGGCGCGCGCAGTACCACGGCGCCAGCGGCGACGGCGTCGAGCGGTTAACTGGCCAGGGAATCAGCGAGATACGGCCCAACCGCACCGGCCGCGCATTTTTGATCTTGCCCCGAATAACTCTATAGTTATCCTAGCGCGAGGTACCACGCTCTCCCGGCGCCCAAGCCGCGCCCTTCCCTAGGCAGGAGTCCCCGCAGCATGTCCGACACGCCGGTCGCAACCGATCTCGTTGGGGCCGTGTGGCCCGCCAGCCATCCCGGCGAGGACCCGATGCTCTACGGGCACGTGGACCTGCAGCCCAAAGGCGCCTTCGAAGCCCGCAGCGTGCAGACCTTCCGGCTGGTCTACACCGTCGGGCGCTACGGCATCGACGACACCGGCGGGATTGCCGTGCTGTTCCGCTTCGTCGGCGACCAGGGCGACCTGCAGACCGACGATCCCACCGGCTACAACTACGTGACCGCGCAGACCAGCACCGGGGCACGCATCCGCCTGCATTACGGCGGCACATCCGGTCACCGCCCCTGGTTCAAGGCGCTGGCCGCCAAGCTGCACGGCGGTTACCTGAGGGAAGGCGACACCATCACCATTGTTTTCGGCGACACCAGCCAGGGCTCGCCGGGTATGAAGCTGCAGACCTTCTGCGAATCAGGCTTCGAGTTCAAGGTGGTGGCCGACGTCTGCGCGGTGGGCCACTATACCCCGCTGCCGGAAACGCCCTCGATCGCCATCGTGCCCGGACCGCCCGCGACTTGGCGCGCCGCCCTGCCGACGCTGCGCCGGCCTGGCGAGACTTTCCAGTTCGGCCTCAAGGCGGAGGACAAGTGGGGCAACCCCTCGCACCTCGCCGAGGGGCGTTTCCGCCTGCAAGCCAGCCTGCCCGTGGATGGCCTGCCGGAACACCTGCACTACAAGAGCGGCCAGCGGGCGGTGACGCTGGAGGGCCTCTCGGTCGCCGAACCGGGCGAGCTGAGCATCAAGGTCTACGACGGCAATGCGCTGATCGCCGAGGCTGGCCCCCTGCTGATCCGCGACGGCACGGTCTCCGGCTACTGGGGCGACCTGCACGGCCAGAGCGGCGAGTCCATCGGCATCGGTGCCTCGCGGGAATACTTCGACTTTGCCCGAAACATGTCGTTCCTCGACGTCACCAGCCACCAGGCCAACGACTTCCAGGTCAACAACGCCTTCTGGAAGCATCTCAACGCCCTCACCGCCGAGTATCACGAGGATAACCGCTTCGTCGTGTTCCCGGGCTACGAGTGGTCGGGCAATACCGCGGTCGGTGGCGATCGCAATGTCTTCTTCCGCACCGAGGGCCGCCAGATTCACCGCTCTTCGCACGCGCTGCTGCCGGATCGCTCCGACCTGGCGACCGACGCGCCGGACGCCCGGCGCCTTTTCGAGATGCTGGAGGGCGAGGACTGCTGCGTCTACGCCCACGTCGGCGGCCGCTACGCCGACATCAAGTTCGCCCACGATCCGCGTTTCGAGACAGCCATGGAGATCCATTCGGCCTGGGGCACCTTCGAGTGGCTGCTGACCGACGGCTTTCCTCTTGGCCACCGCTCCGGCGTGGTGTGCAACAGCGACGGTCACAAGGGCCGCCCGGGCGCCAGCTATCCCGGCGCCGCCAAGTTCGGCGCCTACGGCGGCCTCACCTGCTTCTACGCCGAGGAACTGACCCGCGACGGCATCTTCGATGCCTTGCGCAGGCGCCACCACTACGGCACCACCGGCTGCCGCCTGCATCTCGACGTGCGAGCCGCGCTGCCGGGCGGCGGGCGCCTCTTCGAGCGCGATCCCAACGCCTTCCCGGACGCCGGCAGCCACGACACCGGCGAGGTGATGATGGGCGACATCGTGCAGACCGCCAGCGACCATCTGGAGCTCAGCATCGAGGTCGCCGCCCATGCCCCCATCGAGCGCATCGAGATCCGCAACGGCACCGACGTGGTCGAGCTGTTCCGTCCCTACGGCAAGCAGGACCTCGGCAGCCGCGTGCGCGTGCTGTGGTCCGGCGCCGAGTACCGCGGTCGCGGCCGCCAGAGCACCTGGATCGGCAAGGCCCGTTTCGGCGGCGCGCGAGTGCGCGACATCCGCAAGATCAACGCCTGGAATCACGAGCGCCGCCTGGAACAGACGGGCACCGACATGGTCGAGTGGAACGCGTTGACCACCGGCAACTACGGCGGCTTCGACGCCTGGCTGGAGGAGGAAAACGGCGGCCGCTTCGAGCTGACCTGCAATCACGGCAGCATCCACTGCCAGTTGGACGAGATCGGCCTCGACGACATCGTCATGGAGGCCGGCGGCCTGGAGCGCAGGATCCGCGTCTTCCGGCTGCCCGACGAGAACCCGCACCGCAGCGTCACCCACAAGCTGCGGGTGCCGCTGAAGGCGAGCGGCGACAACCCGATCTGGGTCTGCGTGAATACCGAGGACGGCTTCCAGGCCTGGAGCAGCCCGATCTTCGCGTTCCGCTGACCCCGCCGTCAGCCGAGCAGTTCCAGTTCGTAGGGCGTCTCGGGGATGACGATGCGCTGATAGGACATCGGCGTGTCGCGGAAGCTGTAGCTCAGCGCCTTCATGTTGATGCCGCGGCTGCCCGGCGTCACGCCGATGACCTTGGCGATGTCCTTGGGAATCTCGATCATCGCCAGGCGGTGGATCGCCCGCAGCGTCGGCGCGTTGTAGCGCTCGTGCAGGAAGATGCGCAGGTTCTTGCCGGACAGCACCTCAAGCGGCGTGTCCAGCAAGGGACGGAAGCGCGGCCCTTCCAGGTAGACTTCGGAGTAGACGTTGAACTTCTCGTCGACCCCGATGACGCGGCAGATGCGGATGTAGCTGGGCGCGAAGCCCATGAAGTCCGACCAATCGCCCTGCTCGACAATCTCGTCGACGCTGTGGACGGTGGAAATCCAGGGCAACAGACTCTTGCCCTCGGCATCGCGAAAGCGAAAGTGCCAGATGCTGGAGCCGAGTTCCTTGGCGGCGGCGACGAAGGTACCGGCGCCGCGGCGGCGCTCCAGCAGGCCGCTGGACTGCAGCGGGCGGATCGCCGACTGCACCGTGCCGAGGCTCAGCCCCAGCACGATGCTCAGTTCCTTCTCGCCCGGCAGCTTGTCGCCGGGCCGCCAGAAACCGCGCTCGATGAGGTCGAAGAGGGCGTTCTTGAGGGTCTGCACCTTGGACTCGCCGCGCCCATCGACAGCGCTTTCCAGTTCCTGGCGCAGGATGACGATACGCGAGTCCGCCGCAAGGGCCGCCAGCTCATCGTCTGAGGCCCCCCTGTGCGAAACACCGGCATCAGCCATGGACATCCGTTTCCTCCCGCTTCATCCGCCCCCTTATGCCCTGACGCCCGGGAGGGAGCAACCGAAACGAGAATGCCCGGGCGCTATGCCCCAAAGTCCGCCTAACCCTGCAGGGAAGCGGCCAGGAACTCAACCCAACGGCCGCGCGGCAGGATCAGCTTGAAGCCAAGTTCGAAGACCAGGTAGCTGCCGAAGACGGCGCCGAAGGTGCAGGCCGCCAGCGGCAGCGGTCGGCGGATCCCCATCAGCGCGATCGAAGCACCCACGGCAAGGAGCCCGGCCAGATAGAAGCCGATGAAATAGAGACCGGCCACGTAGAGCCCCCAGATGGCAGCGAGCAGATAGAGCTTCGGCGGTTCCCTGCCCGCTCCCATCTCCAGGAACGGATCGTCCTCCCCAGCCGCGCCCGAGGCGGTGGGGATGCCGTAGGCGGCCAGCACCAGGAGCAGCACTGCCAGGAAGGCGATCAGGATGGCGGCAATTTCCGCCACGATCACATGCTCGCCATGGCCTCCGGCATGATCGGGGATGAGGACGAACCACAAGATGAAGGCGAAGAAAAGAAGCACGACGCCGGCAAGGGCGTCGCGCAGTCTTTCCGGCCGCGTGGCGATCGGCCTCATTCGGCGAGATAGGCCTTCAGTTCCTGGGCCTCTTCGGTCAACCCCGAGAGAAGCTCGAGGTATTCTTCGCCGCCGATCCACTGCGGGATGAGATCGCGCGAGCGGAGCTTCTCCCGCGCAGCCTCGTCGGCGATCGCCTCTTCCATCGCCGCGATGAGGACCTTGGTCTTCTCAGGATCGGTTCCCTTCTTCACCGCGTAGCCGTAGTACATCTGCACCAGGAACTTTGCGCCGACCTCGGAGATGCTGCGCACCCCGGACACGCCCACCTCATCCAGGTTGCCCGGGCTGAGCACGCCCAGCACGTTCAGCTTGCCTTCGCGGGTCGCGCCCAGCCAGGCGCCGGTGCCAACGCCCGTCTCCGCCGTCGCCACGTGGCCGCCGAGGATCGCCGCCGACCCCTCGGCACCGCTCTTGAAGGGCACCAGGCGGAACTTCAGATCGAACTGCTTGGACATCGCTTCGACGACCCGCGACGCCCAGAAGGCGCCGCCGTCGGCGAAGGTCACCGGGTTCTCCTTGGCGTAGGCGATCAGTTCCTCCAGGGTCTTGAAGGGCATGTCCTTGCGCCCGAAGAGCACGCGCTGCTGCACCATGATGCTGCCCAGCGGCGCGAAATCGTCGAGGCCGATCTCGCGGTCGAGCATCAGCGCGGTGACGTAGGCGCTGGAGCCGAAGTCGACCACCGTGTAGCCGTCGGCCGCCCGCTCCTGCAGGGCCTGCCAGGCGAGCACGCCGCCGGCGCCGGGCTTGTGTTCGATAAAGACCTCGACGCCGAGAATCTTCTCCAGCCGCTCGGCGAGGATGCGCGTCGACACATCGGTCATGCCGCCGGGGCCGTAACCGATGATGATGGTAATCGGCTTTTCCGGAAAGGCCGCAACGGCCGTCGTCGGGCCGGCCAGGGTCAGCAGGCCGCCGACCGCTGCCGCACAGATCGCGGCGAAAAACCCGCGAAGTCGCATGATTGCCATGATGAGAAGCGCTCCTGTCGTTTGCTTTGTGAGGTCGTTTACGGGACGGATCGCTGCCTGCCGGATTGCCCGGCCGACCTCTCCCCGTTTTACGGTGCGCGGCGGCTGTCCCCCGCTACGCCGCCGCTTCGCCCACGCCTGCTTATCGCGCAGGCGCAGGGGTGGCGTCCTAAGCCGCGTCCTCGCTACAAATTTTCTTGGTTCCCCAACGGCCGCATGTTCCGGCGGCTCTTGTTTCGAATTACACCATAGTTTTTATGTTTGTCAAGCTGAGGGATTCGCGCTACCAAAGATCGGGGGTCGCCAGGCAGGCTTCGCGGGAGATGGCATCAGAAGCGCCGAGCCGTCGATCTCGGGAACCGGCCGGCAAACAGGGACCTCTGCCATTTTTTTGTTTGAAAACAAACAAATAAGACGATCAAAAGATCGAGACCTGGCGCGGCATGGCGAAGAACGGCACCAGGGTGACGCAAAGACGGGGAAACGCCGCGTGCGGCTTCAGAGCGTGCCAGGGGACCATCTGTGCTGGATAATTTCACGTCAGCTATAGAGTTAGTTTTTACCTTCCAGAACCTGGCCTTCGCCACGCTGGGTATCATCATCGGCTTCGTCTTCGGCGCCCTGCCCGGCATCGGCGGCAACGTGGCCATCGGCCTGCTGATCCCCTTCACCTACTATCTCGATCCGGTCGTCGGCATCGTCTGCCTGCTGGCCATCGGCAAGGGCACCAGCTTCGGCGGCAGCGTGCCGGCCATCCTGCTGAACATGCCCGGCACCTCCCAGGCCAGCTTCACCGCGATCGACGGCTACCAGCTGACCCGGCAGGGCAAGTCGAAGAAGGCGTTGCACACCGCGCTCTATGCCTCGGTCATCGGCGACCTGTTCAGCGACGTGGTGCTGCTGCTGGTGGCGGCGCCGGTCGCCGCTGTGGCTTTGAAGGTCGGCCCGCCGGAATATGCCGCCATCGTGCTCTTTGCGCTGCTGATCATCGGCGCCCTGGTCGGCTCCTCGCCGATCAAGGGCATGGTGTCGACCGCCCTGGGCCTGCTGATCGGCACCGTGGGACGCGACATCTTCACCGCCGAGGCGCGCTTCACGTTCGGCATGGCCAACCTGGAAGACGGCTTCTCCATCGTGCCGATCCTGCTCGGCCTGCTGGTCTTCTCGGAGGCCTTCGTCCAGCTGCGCAAAGAATTCGCGGGGCACCAGGAAGTCCAGCTTCAGGGCCTCGATGCCTTCAAGGGCGCCGAACCTCTCACCTTCCGCGAGCTGCTGACGCTGCTGCCGACCATCCTGAGGTCCGGCGCCATCGGCACCTTCGTCGGCGCAACGCCGGGGCTCGGCGCCACGGTGGGCGCCTTTCTGTCCTACATCACCGCCAAGAAGCTCTCGCGTCCCGCCGACAACATCGGCAAGGGCGGGCTGAAGGGTATCGCCGCGGCGGAGGCGGGCAACAGCGCCGGCACCGGTGCCAACCTCATCCCGCTGGTCACCCTCGGCATTCCCGGCAACATCGAGGCGGCGCTGGTGCTCGGCGCCTTCATGATTCACGGCCTGACGCCGGGGCCCTTCCTGATGGAGCAGCAGGGCCCCCTGCTGTACGGCATCTTCATCAGCCTGATCGTTGCCAACCTGCTGCTGATGTCGATGGGCTTCGCCTTCATCCACGCGGCGCGCTACGCCCTCAGCGTCGACAAGCGCATTCTCTTTCCCATCATCCTGCTGATCGCGACCATCGGCGTCTACGCGACCACACGCCAGCTGTTCGACGTCGTCGTGATGTACGGCTTCGGCGTCATGGGCTACGGCATGCGCCGGCTCGGCTTCTCGCCCCTGCCGATGCTGATCGCCTTCCTGCTCGGCCCCCTGCTGGAGACCGGCGTGCGCCGCGCCATGATCATGTCCGACGGCAGCCCGCTGATTTTCATCGAGCGGCCGATCTCGCTCGCCTTCGTGCTGCTGGCGGTGCTGACCCTGGCCCTGCTGCTGTGGCGCGGCGTGCGGGCGAGGCGCCAGGGCGCCGCCGCTTCCGACCTGACGGCCTGACGCCAATCGACCCAAGAGAGGTAATTCCTTGACCCGCCGGCCCTTCGACTTCCTGCCGTTGCCCGCCGCCCGTTCCGCGGAGAAGCCGCGCCGCACCGGGCTCACCATGATGATCGACATGGGCCTGCCGCCGGCCCTGGTCGCCGACCACCTGCGCGTCGTCGGCCCCTTCGTCGACATCGCCAAGATCTTCGTCGGCTCGGCCCGGCTTTACGAGGAAGCGGTGTTCCGCGAGAAAGCCGCGATCTATGGCGAACACGGCGTCGACCTGTTCATCGGCGGCCAGTTCGCCGAGTATGCCTTCTATCACTCGGGCATGGCCGCGATGCCGCGCTTCTTTCAGGAGGTCGCGCGCCTGGGGGTGAAGGCGGTGGAGGTCTCGGACAACTGCGTGCCGCTCAGCGACGAGGAGCGCCGCAGCCTCATCCGCATGGGCCTCGACGCCGGGCTGGAAGTGCACGGCGAGGTCGGATCGAAGGAGACCAAGGCCGACATCAACGACCTGATCCGCCTGGCGACGCTCTGTCTGCAGGCCGGCTGCGACATGGTGCTGTTCGAGGCTGCCGAGCTGGTCGAGGCCGGCGCCGTCGACAAAGCGACGCTGGAGCGCATCGGCGATGCCCTGGCGCCGGAGCAGGTGATGATCGAACTGCCCGGCCCGTGGATCAAGGACGTCACCCTGAACGACGTCTACGAGATGATGAAGTATGTCGTCGCCACCTTCGGCCCCGACGCCAACCTGGGCAACGTCGCCTGGGACCAGGTGATGAACCTGGAGACCCTGCGCTGTGGCATCGGCATTGCCGGCCCCGGCAAAACGGCCGCGCAGTGAACGGGTTGCCCAAAGAAAAAGGCCCGCACCGAAGTGCGGGCCCCTTCCCGAAAACGTTTGCCTGAAGGCTTAGCGCTTGGAGAACTGGAAGCTCCGGCGCGCCTTGGCCCGGCCGTACTTCTTTCGCTCGACCACGCGGGAGTCGCGGGTGAGGAAGCCGCCGCGCTTGAGCACCGGACGCAGGCCCGGCTCGTAGAGGATCAGCGCCTTGGAGATGCCGTGGCGCACCGCGCCGGCCTGTCCGGAGAGGCCGCCGCCCTTCACCGTGCAGATCACGTCGAACTGGTCGCTGCGGTCGGCCACCAGGAAAGGCTGGGCCAGGATCATGCGCAGCACGGGCCGCGCGAAGTAGACCGACTGGTCCTTGCCGTTCACCGTGATCTTGCCGGAGCCCGGCTTGATCCACACGCGGGCGACGGCGTCCTTGCGCTTGCCGGTCGCGTAGGAGCGGCCCTGCGCATCGCGCTGCGGCTCCGCCGCGGCCGCCTCGGCCTCCGGCGTCATGCCCGTGGCTTCCGCCAGCTGACCCAGATCGCTCAGGGTTTGAGTCTCATCGGCCATGATTACTGGGTCCTCTTGTTCTTCGGATTCATCGCCGCGAGGTCGAGGACCTCCGGCTGCTGAGCCTCATGGGGATGCTCGGCACCGGCATAGACGCGCAGGTTCTTCATCTGCTGGCGGCCGAGGGCGTTGCGGGTGATCATGCGCTCCACCGCCTTGGTGACGACGCGCTCCGGATAGTTGCCTTCCAGGATCTGACCCGCCGTGCGCTCCTTGATGCCGCCCGGGTAGCCGGTGTGCCAGTAGAACTTCTTGTCCTCCAGCTTCTTGCCCGTCAGCTTCACCTTCTCGGCGTTGATGATGATGACGTTGTCGCCGCAGTCCATGTGCGGCGTGAAGCTCGGCTTGTGCTTGCCGCGCAGGATCTTGGCGACCTGCGAGGCGAGGCGGCCAAGGACAACACCGTCGGCATCGATCAGAATCCACTTCTTCTCGATATCCGACGGGGTGGCGGAAAAGGTTTTCATTGTGCCAACCACTTGTCGGTGAATTCGGGATGGAGCCGCCGGCAGCCTGCCCCCCAAAAGGGGCCGCGTCGGGCCGTCGCTCCGAAGGCGCGATTTCTAGGGGGACGGAGGGGAACTGTCAATCCGAAAAAGCGCCTGTTTTTCAGTAAGGTTAGCCCTGCGGTATCAAAATACCGCATCTGTAAGCCCCTCTCAAAAAAGCATTATTTTCCCGCTACTTGGGCACCCCGAGTTCAGCCCTGCGGCGGGATCGAATAGGTCGCCGTGGCGTGGGAGACCGGCTCGGCCGAGCCTTCCGACAGCACCAGGATGTCGCCCACGGCCAGGCGCTTGCCCAGCTTGATGAGGCGGCAGGTGGCCAGAAGGTCGCCGGGGTGCGGGCGCTGCAGGAAGTTGATGTTGAGGCTGGTGGTGACCGCCAGCGGCACCTCGCCGATGGCGCCCAGGAGGGCCGCGTACATGGCGAAGTCGGCCAGCGCCATCTGTGCCGGGCCGCTGAGGGTGCCGCCGGGGCGGATGTGGGCGTCGCCCGCCGGCAGGCGCACGCGTGCGCTGCCGTAGCCGATCTCCTCCGTCACGAAGCCGTAGATCTTCTGGAACGGCGCACTCTCGGCGAGCAGCCGGTTGAAGGCCTCGATGGTGATCTGCGGCGATTTATGGCTGCCATGGTCCATGACGCAAGGGCCCCTCCCAGGGGTCGAACTTTGTCCTGACGGCGTTGGCGCAACGCACTCTCAGGTTGTTTCCCTAGTATTAGGCCTTGAACCGCCCCCAATGAAAGCGCGAAAGTCGCCCTGCTCCCAAAGAACCGCTGCCGAACCAACCTGATCGAGGCTGAGACAGAGGAAGCCATGCCTTCAGAAGCCGCCCTTACCAACGACGCGCCGCTGCTGCTGCGCGAGGACGTGGCCACCGAGATGGGGGGCATCGCCCGCCTGACCCTCAACCGGCCGCGCCAGTACAACGCGCTCTCGGCCGGCCTGATGAGCGCACTGCAGGCGGAAATCGACAGCATCGCCGCCGACCCCTCGGTGCGCGCGGTGATCGTCGAGGGCGCCGGGCGCGGCTTCTGCGCCGGCCACGACCTGAAGGAGCTGCGCGCGCACAGCGGCGACCGCGACTTCTTCCAGGCCATCTTCAAGCAGTGCAGCCGCCTGATGACCTCGATCACCGCCCTGCCCCAGCCGGTCATCGCCAAGGTGCACGGCATCGCCACGGCGGCCGGCTGCCAGCTGGTCGCCACCTGCGACCTGGCCGTGGCCGACGAGGCGGCGCAGTTCGGCACCCCCGGGGTAAACATCGGCCTGTTCTGCTCGACGCCGATGGTCGCGCTGTCGCGCGCCGTGCCGCGCAAGCAGGCGATGGAAATGCTGCTGACCGGCGACATGGTCGACGCGCCGGAGGCACAGCGCCTGGGCCTCATCAACCGCGCCGTTCCCGCCGCGGCGCTGGAAGAAGAAACCCTGGCCCTGGCCCGCAAGGTCGCCGGCAAGTCGCCGCTGACCCTGAAGATCGGCAAAGAAGCCTTCTACCGGCAGGTCGAATACGGCCTGGTCGAAGCCTACGCCTACGCCGCCCAGGTGATGACCACCAACATGCTGGCGCGCGACGCCGAGGAGGGCATCGACGCCTTCATCGAAAAGCGCAAGCCGCAATGGCAGGGCCGCTAGCCGCCCGCTGACACCAAGCTTCGCAGAGAGTCGTTTCCTTGGAAGAGCAGCTGCAAGACATCTGGACCCTGGCGCAGAACGCCTGGACCCGTGAAATCCTCGGCATCGAACTCGGCCGGATCGTGATCGCCCTGGCGATCATCCTCGGCTTCCTGATCCTGCGCCAGGTCTTCACGCGCCTAGTCATCTGGCGGCTGCAGCGCTGGGCCGACCGCTCCGACACCCGCCTCGACCAGGCGACCGTGCGGGCCCTGGCACCGCCGATACGCTTCGTCCCGCTGCTCATCGGCCTCTTCGTCGCGGTAGCCTATCTCGGCATCGAAGGACGCCTGGCCACGATCGCCGACGACATCCTGCGGTCGCTGGTCGTCTTCACGCTGTTCTGGCTGCTCTACGCGGTGATCGGCCGCTTCTCTTTCCTGTTCGGCAGGCTGGAGCACCTGCTCACCGGCCCGATGGTCGACTGGCTGGTCAGGGCCCTGCGCGTCGGCGTCGTCTTCATCGGCGCCGCCATCATCCTCGAGCTCTGGGGCATCCAGGTCGGCCCGCTGCTGGCCGGCCTCGGCCTGTTCGGCGTCGCCGTCGCGCTGGGCGCCCAGGACCTGTTCAAGAACCTCATCGCGGGCATCCTGGTAATCGCCGAGAAGCGCTTCCAGCCCGGCGACTGGATCCACGTCGACGGCGTGGTAGAGGGCACGGTCGAGACCATCGGCTTCCGCTCGACCCTGGTGCGCCGCTTCGACCTCGCGCCGGTCTACGTCCCCAATGCCAAGCTCTCCGACAACTCGGTCACCAACTTCAGCGGCATGACCTACCGCCGCATCTTCTGGATGATCGGCGTCGAGTACCGCACCACGGTTGCCCAGCTGCGCGAGATCCGCGACGGCATCGAAAAGTACATCCTGGAGAACGACGACTTCGTGCCGCCCGAACGGGCCTCGACCTTCGTGCGCATCGACAAGTTCAACGACTCCTCCATCGACATCATGCTCTACTGCTTCACCAGGACGACGGCCTGGGGCGAGTGGCTGGCGATCAAGGAAAAGCTGGCCTACCACATCAAGGATACGGTCGAGGCCGCCGAAACCGGCTTCGCCTTCCCCAGCCAGTCGCTCTATGTGGAAGCCCTGCCGGACGACCGGCCGGAAACCTTCGTGCCGCCGGGGAACGGCGATCGGGACCGGGGCGAAGCGCCTTCCGACCGCGACAGCCACCCGCCGCGCCAGGGCCGCCGGGAAGCCGCCAATGTGAACGACGAAGCCGGACCCGACGCGGACGGCGAATAACGCGAGAGACGACGATGGGCAGCCCCTTCAGCTACAGCAACAGCGAGCTTCTGGCGATCCTGCGCGACACCCGCACCATCGCCATGGTCGGCGCCTCGCCCAAGTGGAACCGGCCCAGTTTCTTCGCCATGAAGTACCTGCAGGAAAAGGGCTACCGCGTCATCCCGGTGAACCCGGGTGTCGCCGGCAACGAGATCCTGGGCGAGAAGGTCTATGCTTCGCTGTCCGAGATCCCCGGCCGTTTCGAAATGGTCGACATCTTTCGCAATTCCGAGGCCGCCGGCCCGATCACCGACGAGGCCATCGCCATCGCCGAGGACAAGGGCATTAAGGTGATCTGGATGCAGCTCGGCGTCATCAACGAGGAAGCCGCCGCCCGCGCCCGCGCCGCCGGTCTCGCGGTGGTGATGGACCGCTGCCCGAAGATCGAGTTCGGCCGCCTCAATGCCGAGCTCTCGTGGGGCGGCTTCAACTCCGGCATCATCTCCGCCAAGCGCCGCAAGCTGCGCCCGACATGAGCGACGCGTCATGAGCGATAAAGAAAACAAGAAGTCCAACCGCGACTACGGCTTCGAGACCCGCATGATCCACGCCGGCAGCCAGCCGGAGCCGGTCACCGGCGCGCGCCAGACACCGATCTTCCAGAACACCTCCTACGTCTTTCACGACGCCGAGCACGCGGCCTCGCTGTTCAACCTGCAGACCTTCGGCTTCATCTATTCGCGCCTCACCAACCCGACGGTGGCGGCCCTGGAGGAGCGCCTGGCCAACCTGGAGGGCGGGCGCGGCGGCACCTGCTGCGCCTCCGGCCATGCCGCCCAGATCCTCGCCTTTTTCGCGCTGTTGGAGCCAGGCGACCGCTTCATCGCCTCGACCCGGCTCTACGGCGGCTCGATCACCCAGTTCGGCAAGACCTTCAAGAAGTTCGACTGGCAGGCCGACTTCGTCGACGTCGACGATCCCGACGCGGTGCGCCGGGCGCTGACGCCCCGGACCAAGGCGATCTTCGTCGAAAGCCTCGCCAACCCGGGCGGCGTGGTCAGCGACCTCGAAGCGCTTTCCGCCGTGGCGCGCGAAGCCGGGATCCCGCTCATCGTCGACAACACCATGGCAACGCCCTACCTCTGCCGCCCCTTCGAATGGGGCGCCGACATCGTGGTGCACTCGACCACCAAATTTCTCTCCGGCAACGGCACCTCGGTGGGCGGCGCGGTGATCGACTCAGGCCGCTTCGACTGGTCGAAGAGCGACAAGTTCCCCGGCCTGGCGGCACCGGAGCCGGCCTATCACGGCCTCAATTTCCACGAGACCTTCGGCGACATGGCCTTCACCATGCAGGCCCATGCCGTCGGCCTGCGCGACCTCGGCGCCACCATGGCGCCGATGAACGCCTTCCAGACGCTGCTCGGCACCGAGACCTTGAGCCTGCGCATGGAGCGCCACTGCGCCAACGCCAAGACCGTCGCCGAACACCTGGAAAGCCATCCCGCGGTCGCCTGGGTTTCCTGCGCCGCGCTGCCGTCCAGCCCCTATCACAAGCTGGCGCGGAAGTACCTGCCGCGAGGCGCCGGCTCGGTCTTCACCATCGGCCTGAAGGGCGGTTACGCCGCCGGCGTGAAGATGGTGGAGGGCTGCGAGCTGCTGTCGCACCTTGCCAACATCGGCGACGTGCGTTCGCTGATCCTGCACCCGGCCTCGACCACCCACCGCCAGCTGAGCGAAGAGCAGCAGGCCGCCGCCGGCGCCGGGCCGGAGGTGGTGCGCCTTTCCATCGGGCTGGAAACCGTCGACGACATCATCGCCGATCTTGACCAGGCATTGGCTGTGGCGGCGAGGAACACGTAAGGCGAGCTCGCGCCGGCGTTGCCGCCCCAAAGCCGTCGTCCCGGCACTTGATGCCGGGACCCATTGGCCTGTCCGCTCGATCCGGCGCCGATGGGGCGCTTCCAACGCCTGCGGCTGGCGGGGAAGCAAACCTCGCAGGAGATCGCCCCGTGCTGGCGCCAATGGGTTCCGGGAACAAGTCCCGGAACGACATCAGTGTATTTGCTGGCGTTTGAGATAGTAGGGCTTGGCCCCGGAACGACATCGGTGCGTGTGCAGGAGCGGTGCAGCGTGCGCACCACCCGCCCTAAACGTAGTTCGCCACTTCGACCAGGTTGCCGTCGGGATCGCGGAAGCAGATCGAGCGGATGGCGCCGTCGGCACCGGTCGCCTCGGCCGGGCCGTGCTCGATGTCGACGCCGCAGTGGCGCAGGTGCTTGATGAAGTCGTCGAGCGGCGTCACCGACACCAGGCAGAACTCCGCTGTGCCGGGAATCGGCACCGCAGGCTTGCGCTCCCGTCCGTTGGGATTGGGATTGATGTCGATCTTCTGGTGGCCGAAGCGCAGCGCGACACGCCCCTCGCCGAACTTCTCCCGTGCCATGCCCAGCACCTTTTCGTAGAAGGCGCAGGTTTCATCGATGTCGCGCACGGTCAGCGCAAAATGATCCAGGCGATCAAGCTCAACGGCATTGTTGCTCATTGCAAAAACAGTGGACCTCTTGTCATGGACTTACTCTGCCGGAACCGCCAGCTGCCCGGCGGGCCGGGCAAAGGGCAGGAAGCTGGCGACCACCGCGGCGACGGCGGCGATGGCAGCCAGGATGAAGAAGAATTCCGTGTACTCGCCGCTGCGCCCCTCGACCCAGGATGCGAGCAGGATGGCCGGATTGGCGATGGAGAAGGCGAGGACGAACTTGACCCCGAAGGCCAGGCTGCGGTGGCGTGACGGCGTATAGCGGGCGAGCAGCATGTTCTCGGCCGGCAAGGCTGCGGAGCTGAGGATCACGGTCATGATCGAGAGCGCGATCAGCGCGGCGTTTCCGGTAGTGGCGATCAGCGCCATGACCGGAACCTGCAGGACGAAGGCAGCGAGATAGATCGGCTTCAAGGGATAGCGGTCGGCCAGCCAGCCGCCGGCCAGCTGCATCAGGCCGCCGGCGGTGTAGACCAGCGCCACCAGCGCGCCGATGCCCAGCGCGCCCTCGCCCGCGATGTCACGCAGGCGCAGATCGAAGACCTTGGGCAGCGACGCCTGGGTGCCATGGAACATCAGCCCCATGACCGCCATGGTCATCAGCAGGATCGCATAAACGCGCACCATGTCGCCGCGCGACGGCGCCGGTTCCGGCGCACGGTCGACGGCGGCCTCCTCCAGCCAGCCGAGACGCAGCGCCACCACCAGCGCGATGCCCGTCACAAGGCAGACCGCGCCCGGCACGATGAAGGCTGCGCGCCACGACACCGCGTCGATGAGGACGCCCGCCACCAGGCCCGCGCTGGCGACGCCGAGGGAACCGAAAATGCCGTTCACCGCGAGCGCCATGCCGCGCGCCTTTGCGCTGCGTACCAGCCAGGCGACCCCCACCGGATGGTAGATGGCGCTGAACAGGCCGACGGCGGCGAGGCCCAGCATCAAGGCGGTGGTGGAGTTCACCAAGCCGCAGACAATGCCGGAAATGCCGAGCCCGATGAAGAAGACCGCCATCATGCCCGGCGCCGACCAGCGGTCGCCGAGCCAGCCGGCCGGCAACGCGGCCAGGCCGACGAGCAGCGAGCCCAGCGCCCACAGCTTCACCAGTTCATGATTGGGGATGTTCCAGGCGGATTCGAGCGACAGCGCGATCACGAAGTAGAATGCCGTGAAGAGGTGCATGTAGGCATGGCCTAAGCACGAGAACAACAGCGCCAGGCGCGCCGAATTGGCCTTCATGGCTTGAATCCTCACTGGCTTCCGCAAGTCCCAGTATAGGTTAACAGGAAAAGAGGCAAGATGGCGAAACGCATAGCTATCTTGAGGAAGCCAACCTCTCGGCCCGCTTACGGCCAGCTTTGCAGCAGCGCACGGCCCCTGTGGCAGCCTGGGTGGCGGCCCGGGTGGCAGCCCGGGTGGCGGGCCCGGTTAGCGGCCCGGGCGCCTGCCCTGATTTCGCCGCAAATTCATCACCCTGCCGCCCCGCGGCCGCCCCGGCCCCGCCGAAGTCCCGCGGCATCCTGCACCCTGGATGAAGAGCCGCAAACCGATGCAGGGAGTGCGACCCATGAACAGAGCTAGCGAGCCCTCCGGCGCGACACCCGAGGCCGGCCCGCCGCCGGCGGATGCCAAGAAGGCGGACCTGGACCTCGACCGTCTGGTGTGGGACCCGGAGTACCGCGACGCGATGCGTGCCGTTATGAAGGTCGGCGCATGAAGCACCGCGCATGAAGCCCGGCGCATGAAGCCCCGCGCATTAAGTCGGGCGGGTAACCCGCCCCGCCGCCGGCTCAACCGGCGGGTTCCTCGGCTGTTTCCTGGCTGATCCAGTCCAGAAAGGCCCGGCTGCCGCCGATGATCGGCAGCACCACCGCGCAGGGACAGTCGTAGCTGTGCATCGCCTCGACCGCTTGGATCAGTTCCGCCACCCGGCTTTCCGTCGTCTTCAGAATCACAACGCTCTCGGCGCCTTCGCCGATCTCGCCCTCCCAGCGAAAGATCGGGACCATCTGGGGAAACACGTTGGCGCAGGCCGCAAGGCGGGCCTCCACCATCGCACGGCCGATCTCCCTGGCCTCCTCGGCGTCCGCGGCGGTCACGTAGACCAGGCAATGGGAGATGTTAAGGGGCATCCTGGCGCCTCTCCCGAGTCGATTTCTGCGTCAAGCTATCGTAGCATGAGCCGGAAAACAGGGAGAGAGAGCATGGACCGATTGTCCCCCACGGCCCAAAAGCCCCCCGAAACCAACGCGCTCGACAGCACCAAGCGCAAAGTCCGCCCCACGGTGACGCAGCTGTCCTGGCTCAGCCGCGGCCTCGAGCAGGCCGGCGGCAAGCTACCGCTGTTCGACCACTTCGGGCAGCGTTACGACAGCCGGACCATCCAGAGCTGCATCGCCCAGGGCTGGGCGGAGCCCTGGTTCAAGAACCCGATCAAGCCGGACTGGCTGGTCTGCCGCCTCACCGCCGAGGGCCGCGCCCTCGCCGAAGCCGGCGAGGCCCTGGCCGAAGAAGGCTCGGAGGACGCGGACGGGCATCAGCAACGCGAAGCCCGCATCAGGGATCTGGTCGACGACATCTTCCGGTGAGAGCCGGGCCGCGGCCCATCCTTCGAGACGGCGCTGACGCGCCTCCTCAGGATGAGGTAGGTGTGTGAGATACTCGACCTCATCCTGAGGAGCGCCGCGCAGCGGCGCGCCTCAAAGGATGGGCCCGGTCACCAGGCCCTTTCCAGAACCAGCTACCGCCGCTGCTTGCGCCAGCGCTCGACGGTCCTGGCGACGAAGTCCTTCTGGCCGCGATCCTCCTGCCATTGGGTGGCGAAGGAAACGGTGTCGCTGTGCGGGCGTTTGGACACCGGCAGATCGTCGAAGCGGATCCGCATCGGCAGCACCACGCCCTCGCCCACCACCACGGCCTGCTGATTGCGCAGCGCGGGCAGCGAATTCAGCATGCCCTCGGCGCTTTCCGGCAACGCGCGGCGCACGAAGTCCTGGTCCTTCTGGTTACCCATGCGCAGCGCGAAGAGCGTGCTGCACTGGGACAGAATGGTTTCCGACAGTTCCGACGGGCGCTGCGAGACGAGGCCCAGGGAAAGGCCGTACTTGCGTCCCTCCTTGGCGATGCGCGCGATGACGCGGCGCGTCGGCTCGAAACTGCGGCCGGCTTCCTCGGGAATATAGCGGTGGGCCTCCTCGCAGATCAGCAGCACCGGCACCGCTTCGTCGCGCGCGCTCCACACCGCGAAGTCGAACAGCGTCCGGCACAGCAGCGACACCACGACGTCGACGATCTCCGACGGCACGCCCGAGAGGTCGAAGATGGTGAGCGGCTTGCCCTCGACGGGCACGCGGATGATGCGCGCCAGGATGTCGGGCAGGGTATCGCGCACCGAAAGGCCGGAGAACATGAAAGCATAGCGCCGGTCGGCCCGCAGGTTCTCGATGCGTGAACGCAGGCGCAGGTAAGGCTTGGCCTGCTCGGCCTTCTGCAGCTGGCCCATGGCCGCTTCGATGTTGTGCAGCAGCGCGCTCAGCGGATAGGGCACCGGCGTGTCGACGGTGACGTGGCGCCGGTCGTCCTCGTTCTCGATCGCCGCGCGCCTGGCGGTGGCGATGGCGTCCTTGAGGATGAAGGCTTCCGACGACCGGTTGTTGTCGTCGCGGCTGCACATCACCTCGACCATCTCTTCGAAGTTCAGCAGCCAGTACGGCAGCTGCAGGTTCTCCGGCGTCACCACCTCGGCAAGGCCGTCGAAGGCGCGGGTGTATTCGTTGTGCGGATCGAGCAACACGACATGGCCGAAAGGATGCGCGCCGAGGATCGCGTGCATCACCGTCGCCAGGGCACAGGACTTGCCCGAGCCGGTGGTGCCGAGGATCGCAAAGTGCTTGCCCAGCAGATCGTCGGTCACCAGGTAGGCCGGCAGGCTCTCGTCCTGATGCAGGGTGCCGATCTTCACGTTGGAGCCCTTCGGCCGCTTGTAGATCTCCTGCAACTCGGCGGCGGTGGTGGCATAGATCGCCTCGCCCAGGCCCGGGTAGTGGGAGACGCCGCGCAGCAGGTCGAAGCCGCCGCCCGGCCCGCCCTCGGGGATCAGGTATTCGCCGAAGAGGTCGATCTCGACCACCCACTGCTCGCCGAGCTCCGGCGACGGCGACGGGTTGCCGGTGGACAGCGAGCAGACGATGCCGAAGGCGACCGACTGGCTGGTCGGCATCTTCACCAGGGCGCCGATCTGGACCGCCTCGTTCAGGCGGCGCATCGAGTCCCCTTCGGGGCCGGCCGACACCAGGGAGCCGGTCACCTTGGAGCCGGTCACCGAAACGATGTGGCCGACCTTCAGGCCGTCGGCCTCCGTCTTCGGAAAGTTTACCTGCTGAACGGTTTGCATCGCTCTACCGCCTTTGCCTTTGCCGTCTTGTCCGGCCCGTCTCATCTCGCGCGGGGAAGCCCTCGAGGGCCGCCAAATCATTGCAGCCAGACGTTAAGTAATGACAAAGGAAGCGGCCTGAAGAACTTGCCTTAAACCTCGGACATTTAAGGATTTTAAACCATAGGTTCCCTAGTCTGTCCGACGCCCGCCGGTTTCGTGACGAACCCGGCCGGCCCCGCTTCGGAAAAAGGCACGGCCATGCCCCGCCCGTACACCAGCCCAGGCAAGCCCTACCGCCGGATCGCGCCGCTGCTGGCCGGCCCGGCGCTGGTCAGTTGCGCGCTGCTGCTGGGCGGCTGCGATGCCATCTACGACGACACCAAGGGCTGGGCCAACCGGCTGGAAGCCTCGATCCTGGACGCCGCCCACAAGATGGGCGAACCCGCCGCGGAGGAAGCGCCCGCGGCCGTGGCCATGCCGGCCTCGGAGACGCCGCCGGCGGTGCCGGTGGAGGCGGTGGACACCGCCACCCTGCCCGCCCCACCTCCAGCGGCCGCCGAGGCCACTGGGGCCGCCGAGGCCACTGGGGCCACTGGGGCCACTGAGGAGCCGCCGGCGCTCTCGGCGCCCGGCGTGGACACCGCTGGCGCGGCTTCCGGCGCGCCGGATGGCCTGATGGCGCAGGCCGCAAAGGACCTCAGCGCGGCGGCGCCGGCGGAGGTCGCCCAGGCGCCCGAGACCGACCCGGCAAAGAGCGCTGCCAAGATGCCGCCCAAGCCGTTGCCGAAGCCCCAGGTCGCGGCGGTAGCAGCGCCAGTTCCCGCGCCGCAGGCTGCGGATGCGGCGGCGGCCGACGCCGCCGTCGCCATGGTTCTCCATCTGTCGTCGCTGCGCAGCGAGGAGGCGGCCAAGCGCGAATGGAGCGATCTGCAGCGCAGCTTCCCGGAGCCGCTCGGCCAGATGCAGGCCGAATTCCGCCGCACGGAACTGGGCGACAAGGGCACCTACTACCGCGTGCTGGCGGGCCCGCTCCCCTCGCGCGACGCCGCGCGCCAGGTCTGCGACGATCTCAAGGCCAAGAAGGCCAAGCAGTATTGCCGCATCGTGCCGTCCCAGCCCCAGTCAGAGCCCCAGTCGCCGCCGCCGTCTTGACGACGAAGGCCTGATCCGCTTCAGCGCGGCGCCGCAAAGAGCTCGGAGCCGTCTCCCGACAGCCAGTAGACCAGCATCCCCAGCCATTCGTGCATGGCGATCCCGGCGAGGCCGAGGGAGCTGCCGATGTCGCGCGGCCACACGAGCTGCGCCGGCGCCGTGCGAAAGTCCACTGGGTAGGGCAGCACGGCCAGGTCCGCGGCCCGGAAGGCGGCGATGGCCCGCGGCAGGTGCCAGGCCGAGGTGATCAGCAGCCAGGGCCGCTCGGCCGCTCCGCCCATGGCGCCGATCATGGCGGCGGTGAGGCGCGCATTCTCCGCCGTGTTGCGGGACTGGTCCTCGAAGCGGACCCGTGCCATGTCGACGCCCTGCTGCTCGAAGAAGCGGGTGGTGATCTCCGCCTCGTTCCACCCCTGCGGCCGCAGCCGTCCGGAGAAGCCGGAGACGATCAGCGTCTTGTCCGCCTGCACCCGGTGCAGTGCGATCGCGGTGGTCAAGCGCTCGGCCGCGCCGTTGAGCACCGCCTGCCCGCGCGCCTCGGCCACCACCCCGTCGTCGGTGGCGCCGCCGAGCACGATGATCCCGCCGATCGCCGCACCGTCCACCGCCGGCTGCGGGAAGCGGTTCTCCAGGGTGCGCACCGCCAGCTCCGGCAGCGGCGTCAGCAGGATCGCGCCGCCATAGAGCAGCAGCAGCGCGAGGGCCAGCCCGGCGAGGCGACGCCACGCGAGACGCCGAAACAGCAGCCAGGCCAGCAGCAGGAAGATCAGGCTGTTCAGCGGCGTCATGAAGAACCAGACAATCTTGGATGCGAAGAAAAACACCGTAGCCATTGATAACGCCCGTTCTTATCGCCCTGAAAAGACATCCGGCCTGAGCCAGCCCGCCATGAAAAAAGCCGCCTCGGCAGGGGCCGAAGCGGCTTTCTCGATGTTTTGGTCGGAGCGGCGGGATTTGAACCCACGACCCCCACACCCCCAGTGTGGTGCGCTACCAGGCTGCGCTACGCTCCGAAAAGAAACCCGGGCCACCCTCGCAAGGACGGAGGCGCCGGTGCGGCCCTGTATAGCCGGGCTTCCAGGTGAAGGCAATGCCCGCCTCGTCCGCTGTACGCGCGCACCCATACGCCCCTCGGCGATGCGGCCGAGAGGCCTCAGGACGCGCCTTTACGGGCCGCCTTCAGCATATCGCGCAGCTCGCTCAGCTCGTCGATCACGGCCTTGATCTCCCGGGCAGCGTCTAGCGGGGCAGTATCGACCGCTGCCGCCTTGACGGGGTCGGCCTTGACGGGGGCCGCCTGCCTGGTGCCGTCTACCTCACCCTCGCCGGCGTCCTTGCCCTTGCCCTCGCGCAGCAGGCGCTGCACGCCCTTGATGGTGTAGCCATCGCTGTAGAGCAGGTCACGGATACGGCGCAGCAGGTCGATGTCTTCGGGCCGGTAGTAGCGGCGCCCGCCGCCGCGCTTCAGCGGCCTGACCTGGCTGAACTTGCCTTCCCAGAACCGAAGAACGTGCTGCGGCACGTCGAGCTCGTCACTGACTTCGCTGATCGTGCGAAAGGCAGCGGCTGATTTTCCGGCGGGTCGGCTTTCAGGCATGATGACCTGTGATCTGTCCAGCTATCCAGTTGCGTACGGCCCGGCGCGCTCGAGGCCGCGGAATGCGCGGCCTTGGGCGCCCAGGCCGGAAGGTGCTAGGCCTGCGCGTCTGCGTCTTCGGTCTCGGAACTGAGGGTCCCGTTGATGCGGTTCTTCAGCACGTGCGAAGCGCGAAACACGAGAACGCGGCGCGGCAGGATCGGCACTTCTTCGCCGGTCTTGGGGTTGCGCCCGATGCGTTCTCCTTTTTCGCGCACCGAAAAGCTGCCGAAGGACGACAGCTTCACCATTTCGCCCCGTACCAGGGCATCGGAAATCTCGTTCAAGACCGACTCGACCAATTCGGCGGATTCATTGCGCGACAAACCGACCTCCTGGTAGACGGCTTCGCTCAGGTCCGCTCTGGTTATCGTCCCACCGGTCATTCCCCCCTCCTCTTGCGTTCGACCAACAGCAGAGCTTAACGCACTGCCGATTAGCGGTCAATTATGCAGGGAATACCGGGGGATGCGACCAATTTTTGACGCAAATTCCGAAGCGTTGCCTAGAACTTGCCCCAGCACGTCAGGAGAGAACAGCGAAGCCCCTGCGAACGCAGCCGTTTCCGGTGCCCGTTCTGCCGGCGGAGCGGCGTGCAGCGGGCGGGGTACCGGCGGCCTTTACCAGCGGAGTCGTTACCGGCGGAACCGTTACCAGCGCACCAGGGCGGAGCCCCAGGTGAAGCCGCCGCCCATGGCCTCCATGAGGACGAGGTCGCCCTGCTGGATGCGGCCGTCACCGACCGCCTCGCTCAACGCCAGCGGGATCGACGCCGCCGAGGTGTTGGCGTGGCGGTCGACGGTGACCACCACCCGGTCACCCGGCAGGTTGAGGCGGCGGCCCATGGATTCGATGATGCGGATGTTGGCCTGGTGCGGCACCAGCCAGTCGACATCGCCCGGCGTCAGGCCGTTGGCGTCCAGCGCCGCGTCGATGGCCTCGGCCATGCGCACCACGGCATGGCGGTAGACCTCCTTGCCCTCCATGCGCAGGTGCCCGACGGTCTTGGTCGAGGACGGGCCGCCGTCGACGTAGAGCGCGTCGTGGTGAGTGCCGTCGGCGTAGAGGTGGGTCGAGAGGACGCCGCGCGCCTTGGCCCCGTTGGTCTTCTCCACCCCGTTGGTGGCCTGCAGCACCACCGCGCCGGCACCGTCGCCGAACAGCACGCAGGTCGAGCGGTCTTCCCAGTCGAGAATGCGCGAAAAGGTCTCGGCGCCGATCACCAGCACCGTCTTGGCCTGGCCGACGCGCACGAAGTTGTCCGCCACCGCCATGCCGTAGACGAAGCCGCTGCACACCGCCTGGACGTCGAAGGCCGCACCCTGACCAACGCCGAGGCGGGTCTGGATGCGGGTCGCTGTGGCGGGGAAGGTCTCGTCCGGAGTCGAGGTCGCGCAGATGATGAGATCGATATCGGCGGGCTTCACGCCGGCCTGCGCCATGGCCTCGCGCGCCGCCGCGCTGCCCAGGTCGGAGGTGAACTCGCCGTCGGCGGCGATGTGACGCTGGCGGATCCCGGTGCGCTGGCGAATCCACTCGTCGGTGGTGTCGATGCGCTTGGCCAGTTCGGCATTTGTGACGATCTGTGACGGCAGGTAGGCCCCACAGCCCGTGACGAGGGAACGGTACATGTTTATACGACTGCCGCCTGAGCGTTGCCTGGGTTGCGGTCCAAGAGGGAGAGATCGGAGCGAATTTTCTCGATGATACCATGGCGATGCATATCGACCGCAACGCCGATCGCATTGGCGAAGCCGAGCGCGTCGGTGCCGCCGTGGCTCTTCACCGCGATGCCGTTGAGCCCCAGGAACATCGCGCCGTTGTAGCCGCGCGGATCGACACGCTCGCGCAGTTTCTTCATCGCCGGGCGCGCCAGCATGTAGCCGAGACCGGCCAGCAGCGACGAGCGGAAGGTGTGGCGCAGGTATTCGTTGATCAGTTTTGCGGTTCCCTCGGCGGTCTTCAGCGCGACGTTGCCGGTGAAGCCGTCGGTCACGATGACGTCGGCGGTGCCCTTGGCGATGTCGTCGCCCTCGACGAAGCCGAGGAACTTGCCGGGCAGGTTGCTGGCGCGCAGGACGGCGCTGGCCTCCTGCAGCGACTCGTGGCCCTTGATCTCTTCCGAGCCAACGTTCAGCAGCGCGTAGGTCGGCTCCTTCAGGCCCAGCACCGAGCGGGCGAAGGCGTTGCCCATCACTGCGAAGTCGACCAGGTTCTCCGCGTCGCAATGCACGTTGGCGCCGAGATCGAGCATGACCGATTCACCGCGCAGGGTCGGAAAGAACGAGGCGATGGCCGGCCGGTTGATGCCCGGCAGGGTCTTCAGGACGAACTTCGCCATGGCCATGAGGGCGCCGGTATTGCCGGCCGAGACGACGCAGTCGGCCTCGCCCCTGTGCACCGCGTCGATGGCAAGGCGCATGCTCGACTGGCGCCCGCCGCGCAGAGCCACCGACGGCTTGGCATCGCTGCTCACCACGTCGTCGGTGTGGTGCAGCGTCGTGGCCTCCAGCAGCCGCTTCTTGCCGTTCAGCAGAGGCGCGATTTCACGCTCCCGCCCGACCATCAGGAAGCGGACCTCTGGAAAACGCTCCAGAGCGATGCCTGCGCCGCGCACCACCATCTTGGGGGCGGCGTCGCCGCCCATGGCATCAAGTGCGATTGTGAGCGCTTTGGCCATCTTTGCCCTCAGGACGAGCCCGCAGCTGCGGCGCGCAGGTGCCGCCGCACGCGGACAGCGACCTAGAGACTCTCGGATTCCATGACTTCCCGGCCGTCATAATGACCGCAAGCCGAGCAGACATGGTGCGGGCGCTTCAACTCGCCACAGTTCGAGCACTCATGATAGCTGTTCGGCGCCAGGGCGTCGTGCGAGCGGCGCATGTTGCGGCGCGACTTGGAGACCTTACTTTTAGGAACTGCCATGATCTTCTTCTCTCATCGTCAGGCGACAACCGCCCTCACTTGCGCCTAATTAGCCAATCCGGGGCCAAGCAGCAAGTAAAGCCGGACTAAAGTCGCGGAAACATTTTAACTACTTATCACCTTTCAGCGCCTTAAGCGCGGCGAAAGGCCCTTCCTTTTCCTCGATCTCCGGGGGCCGGTACTGCGCCGGCACCTCGGCCCCGGGAGCCCGGGGATAGGGGTTGAGCGCCACTGCCAGCTCCTGGACCACCAGTTCCCCCAGGTCGATACCCTCGTCCGGCATGATTTCCGCCGGATCCGCGGCCTCGGGGTCGAACTCCACCTCGTCGTCCGCCGCCGACCGATGGCTCTCCGGCGCCTCGAAAGACGCCTCGAAACCGCCCGTCAGGCTGTCGGGCACCGGCTCCAGCGTCACCACACAGGCCTGCCGGACATCGGCCCGCCACTGCCCGGTGACCCGGAACAGGCCGCTACCCAGGCCCTTCACGCTCGCCTCGGCGCCGAGCCGGTCGACCGCCAGGATGTCGAGGCGCCGCGCCACGGCGTCCCGTTCAGCGGGCGAAGCCTCGATGGATTCGCTCACCTTCGCCCCGCTGAGGCGATCCGGCGTCACCAACCGCGAAAACTCGTTGGGTGCCTTAACGGTTGATCCAGGCACGGCAATCCTCCGATACCGGGGCCGAAAAGCGGCGCACCATAGGGGCTGGGCGAGCGCGGGTCAATCCCCTTGCGCCACCGCTCAGCCGCCGCTCAGCCGGCCCTGGACCAGCCGCCGCCGGACCTGGCTCAACCCCGGATTTCAGCCCTTTTCCGCCCCGACCGGCACGTCTACGAAGGCCACCCGGCCCTGCCGCAGGGCGGCCCCATCCTGGGCCTCCAGCGCGGCCAGCTGGGCCAGCGCATAGGCCGCCAATCCGGCGGCATCGCCCTGGCCTGCCGGCAAGGTGCCGAAGACGTTGCGCTGCAGCACCGCGCGCAGGCCGGCATCGCCACTTACCGGCAGCTTGTCCAAGGCCTCGTCATAGGCGCCAAGCCGTCCCAGGAAACCCTCCGCCATGCGCTTCACCCGCTTGCCGACCCCGAGGTCCCCTGCCCCCATTTCCCTGAGAGAGCGGTCCATATCCTCGAAGAACGCCTCCTGCAGGGCTTCGGCAAGGTCGAGTCCCTCCGGAAAGTCCCGCTTCAGGCGGCGCAGGACCAGCACGACGTGCAGCACGATGGCCTCGAAGCGGCCGTCCACGCTGTCCGGAACGCCGAACTCGCGGTACAACGCCGGAGTCCGGGCCTGGACCAAAATCGCCTCATACAGGGGCCAGGCGTCGGCGTCGCGCGGCCGGGAGCCGAAGAAGCGCTTCCAAAACATCGGCGGATCGCAGAGTCCTTGACGGTAAAGGCAGGCGGCAAAGGCGCCCGCGGCGATTTCGGTCTTGAAATGACATCGGCCACGGGTTTAATCAAGCTATTCGGGGTCAAACGAGAGGATGAACGTGAACGCGACACACGATCGCCGGACCGGCAATCGGCTGCGAGGCCTGGGCCTTTGCCTGCTGGCCGCCTGCGCCGCCGTCGGCCTGTCAGCTTGCGGCAACAACGTTCAACTGCGCGGCAACACGCCGGATCCGGAAGATATCGCCGTCATTCAGCCGGGCGTGCAGAGCCGTCAGGACATCGTCGACCTGCTGGGCTCGCCCTCCACCGTGTCCACCTTCCAGGACCGCAAGTGGTATTACATCGGCCAGAAGACCGAGGAGATCGCCTTCATGAAGCCGTCGGTGATCGATCGCCAGGTGCTGGTCGTCACCTTCGACGAAGGCGGCCTGGTCGAGGGCACTCAGATGTACGGCTTGGATGATGCCCAGGACATCGACCCGGTGGACCGCGAGACCCCCACGGAGGGCCGCGACCTGACCCTGCTGCAGCAGCTGTTCGGCAACATCGGCCAGTTCTCCCAGCCGCTCTGATCCGCCGTCATAGCGCGCGCCAGCCGGCGCACAAAAAAAGAGGCCCTGGAAGCATTCCGCTTCCAGGGCCTTTTCCGTTGCCGCCGCCCCCTCTCCGCAGAGAGAGAGGGGGACAGCCTCGGCCGATCAGTGAGCCAGCGCCGCCAGCAGCAGCAGGGCCACGATGTTGGTGATCTTGATCATCGGGTTCACGGCCGGGCCGGCGGTGTCCTTGTAGGGATCACCCACCGTGTCGCCGGTCACCGCGGCCTTGTGGGCGTCGGAGCCCTTGCCGCCGTGGTTGCCGTCCTCGATGTACTTCTTGGCGTTGTCCCAGGCGCCGCCGCCGGCCGTCATGGAGATGGCCACGAAGATGCCGGTGACGATGACGCCGAGCAGCATGGCGCCGACCGCGCTGAGCGCCGCCGCCTGACCGCCGATCGCCAGGATCACGAAGTAGAGCACGATCGGCGAGAGCACCGGCAGCATCGAGGGGATGATCATCTCCTTGATGGCAGCCTTGGTCAGCAGGTCGACGCAGGTGCCGTACTCCGGCTTGCCGGTGCCTTCCATGATGCCCGGGATTTCCTTGAACTGCCGCCGCACCTCGATCACCACCGCGCCGGCGGCACGGCCGACCGCGGTCATGCCCATGGCGCCGAAGAGGTAGGGCAACAGGCCGCCGATGATGAGGCCGACCACCACGTAAGGACTGGCCAGCGAGAAGTTCACCGAGTCACCCGCCGCGAGCACGATGGCGCCCTCGCTGATGAACAGCTCCAGGTCCGAGGTGTAGGCGGCGAAGAGCACCAGCGCGCCGAGACCGGCCGAGGCGATGGCGTAGCCCTTGGTCACCGCCTTGGTGGTGTTGCCGACGGCGTCCAGCGCGTCGGTGGTCTTGCGCACCTCGGCTTCCAGGTCCGCCATCTCGGCAATGCCGCCGGCGTTGTCGGTCACCGGGCCGTAAGCATCCAGCGCGACGACCATGCCGGCCAGCGCCAGCATGGTGCTGACCGCAATGGCGATGCCCAGCAGACCGGCCAGCAGGAAGGTGATGATGATGCCGGCGCAGATGATGAGCGCCGGAACCGCGGTCGCCTCCATGGAGATCGCCAGGCCCTGGATGACGTTGGTGCCGTGACCCGTGACCGACGCCTTGGCGACCGAGCGCACCGGACGGTACTCGGTGCCGGTGTAGTACTCGGTGATCCAAATGATGGCACCGGTCACCACCAGGCCGACGATGCCGCAGAGGTAGAGGTCGAGGCCGGTAAAGGTGATGCCGCGGGTCGTCATCTGGGTGCCGAAGCCGATGACCCATTCGGTGACCGGCAGCAGCAGCACGGCGGAGAGCACCGCCGAGGCAATGAAGCCCTTGTAGAGAGCGCCCATGATGTTCTGCGAGGCGCCCAGCTTCACGAAGAAGGTGCCGATGATGGAAGCGATGATGCAGGCACCGCCCAGCGCCAGCGGGTAGATCACCACCGCCCGGATGGCGGGGTCGTCGACCGCGAAGATGGTGGCCAGCACCATGGTGGCGACGACGGTGACCACGTAGGTCTCGAAGAGGTCGGCGGCCATGCCGGCGCAGTCGCCGACGTTGTCGCCGACGTTGTCGGCGATCACCGCCGGGTTGCGGGGATCGTCCTCGGGGATGCCGGCCTCGACCTTGCCCACCAGGTCGGCGCCGACGTCGGCGCCCTTGGTGAAGATGCCGCCGCCCAGACGCGCGAAGATGGAGATCAGCGAGGCGCCGAAGCCGAGGGCCACCAGGGCTACCGAGATCTCACGCTCCGGGACGCCCATCTTGACCAGGACGAAGTAGTAGCCGGCGACCGCCAGCAGCGCCAGGCCCGCGACCAGCATGCCGGTGATGGCACCGGCCCGGAAGGCGATGGAGAGACCCTCGGCCAGACCCTTGCGCGAGGCCTCGGCGGTGCGCACGTTGGCGCGCACGGAAACATGCATGCCGACGTAGCCGGCGGCGCCGGAAAGCACGGCACCGATCAGGAAGCCGATGCCGTCCTTTAGCCCCAGGAATACCGCCAGCAGAACGAAGATGACGACGCCAACCATGGCGATGGTCCGGTACTGGCGGTTCAGGTAGGCATTGGCGCCCTCCTGGATCGCGCCGGCGATCTGTTGCATCCGCTCGTTGCCAGCCGGCGCGGCGAGCACGGACCGCGACGCCCAGTAGCCATAGACCAGCGCCAGTACGCCGCAGCCAAGCACCAAGTACAACACCGTATCCATATGGAGTTCCCTCAAGATTGTTAGGCCAGCCAGCCATTTCACTGGCTGTGCGCTCGATTCGCTGCTTGCCGCAGCGCCCCAGAATCGCGCGGAAAATGCCAGAAGCGGTCTGGGATAGCAACCGTTTGCGCTGCAGCGCGAGAGAGAAGCTGACGCTCTGATTAGGCGCGGCGCCGGCGGTGGAGCGCAACGGCGGCCGCGGTGGCGATGACGACCGGAATCACCGTGCCCAGGTTCACCCACTGCCAGCCCAGGGCGCTGAAGATCGCACCGGACGCCAGGGCCGTCACCGCGGTGGTGCCGAAGACCATGAACTCGTTGAAGGCCTGCACCCGCGCCTGCTCCTCGACACGGTAGGTCTCGGTCAGCAGCGAGGTGCCGCCGACGAACATGAAGTTCCAGCCGATGCCGAGCAGCACCAGGGCGGCCCAGAACTGCAGCACCTCGACGCCCGTCAGGTTGATGGCCACGCAGGCCAGGATCATCGCGCCGCCCGCCGCGATGACCCGCGGCGCCCCGAAGCGGTGGATGATATGACCGGTCACGAAAGACGGCGCGTACATGCCGACCACGTGCCACTGGATGACGAAGGCCGCCGTCTCGAAGGGGTGGGCGCAGGCAACCATGGCCAGCGGCGTCGACACCATGATGAGGTTCATGGCGCCGTAGGCGACCATGGCGCAGAGCACCGCGACGACGAGTGCCGGCTGGCGCACGATCTGCGCGAGGGGACGGCCGGCGCTGCGGGCCTTCGGAGACAGCGGCTTGGGCAGCGCAGCGAACTGGATCAGGACCAGGGTCACGAAAGCCAGAACCGCGACGCCCGCATAGCCGCCGGCGAAGAGCACCGGCGCGAACAGCTCCTTGGTCCACTTGGCCAGTTCGGGACCGAGGATCGCCGCCACCACGCCGCCGACCATGACATAGGAAATGGCGCGGCTGCGATAGGCTGCCCCAGCCACGTCGGCGGCGGCGAAGCGGTACAGCGCGACATGTGTGGCAAAGCCGCCGAGAAAGGCGCCGCCCAGGCAGAACAGCCAGAAATCAGCACCGAAGACAGCCAGGCAGGATATCGCGCCGCCGGCGATGCCCATCAGGCTGCCGACGCTGAAGCCGGCCCGGCGGCCGAAGCGGCCCATGAACAGCGAAGCCGGAATCGTCACGCAGGCGCTGGCGACGAACTGCAGGGCCAGCGGCAGCGTCCCCAGAGCGGGGGTCGGCGCCAGGGAACTGCCGACCAGGGCGGTGATGGTGATGGAAAGCGCCATGCAGCTCATGCCGAGCGCCTGGCAGACCGCCAGGATCGCCACGCTGCCCATGCCGGACCTGTCCGGCGCCGCCGCTTCGGCTGCGGCCGCTTCCCGCGCGATGCTGTCCATGCCCGCAATCTACGCGATCGCCGGCGGGATGGCAGTCTGTTTGTGCCCGTGCAAAGCAGCTATGCGCCGGAGGATTCGGCTGCGTTTCAGGGGGGCGGGCGTCAGCCGGAGCGTCAGCTCTGGGACGGCTGGCGACGCTCGACTTCGCGTATCAGGATGTCGCCGACGACGCCCTTGCCGAGCTGGCGATCGCAGACCTCCATCAGGCGCTCCTTCACCAGCGGCGACTCAAAGCCGGCGTTGCGCACCAGCCGCAGCGCGAAGAGGCTATGCAACTCGGTCAGCAGGGCGTCCCGCAACAGCGGCATGCGCTTGGTGGTGACGTCCTCGTCGTAATTGTCGTTCAGCAGCAGGGTGACCTGCATGGTGATGTGGTGGGTCACCTCGCCTTCCTGGATCAGCGAGATGACGAAGGGCGGATTGATGGCAATGAAGACGGGCTCGGGCTTGTTGATCTCGGCGATCAGCTCGCTCGTCTTCTCCGCGCCGGGGCCCATGAGGAACCACCACGCCGCCCCGCCGCCGCCCAGCAGCAGGATCAACGCGACAACGATGAGAATGACGATCCGCACGGCACCCGGTCCTAACGAGAGGGGGCGATTTCCCGTCCCTCTCTTAGGCCTTCAGGGTAAAGATGGCGTTAAGCATGCCATCGAAGGAGTAGATTTAAGCCTCTGTAAAAACGCCTAAAAATGGGTCCAGCCGGGTTTCTCCAGGGCAACCTCGGCACCGTCGGCGCCGCGCACCACGAGGCCGCGCTCCGCCCGCGCCCGGCCGATGCGGGCGATCGGCAGGCCGAGCCGGCGCGACAGCGCCGCCACGGCGTCGCGCCGGTCGGGCGGCGCGGCGAACAGCAGCTCGTAGTCGTCGCCGCCCGACAGCAACGCCTGGGGCGGCAACTGCCGGAGCGCAAGGGCCGCCCGCGCCGCCTCGCCGACCGGTACGGCGGCCAGCTCGATCTCGGCCCCGACGCCGGAGGCTTCCAGCAGGTGGCCGAGGTCGGCGGCGAGACCGTCGGAAACGTCCAGCGCGGAACGGGCGAGGCCCTCGGTCAGGAGGGCGCGGCCGGCGGCCATGCGCGGCTCGGGCAGGCGATAACGCCCGATCAGACTCGCGCGGCTGTCGGCGTCCAGGCCCTCCAGCTCGCCGCGCAGGGCGAGCAGGCCGAGCCAGGCGTCGCCGATGGTCCCGGTCACGTAGAAGTCGTCCCCGGCCGCGACCGAGCCGCGGTCGAGCACGCCCTCCCCCGCCGCCACCTTGCCGAAGGCGGTGAGGCTCAAGGTCATCGGCCCCGGCGTGCCGGTGGTGTCGCCGCCGTAGAGGCCGATACCGTAGATCGCCTGGTCGGCCGCGAGGCCGCGGCTGAATTCAGCGATCCAGTCCTCCTCGATGTCGAGCGGCCAGGCCGAGGCCAGCAGGTAGCCGAAGGGCTCGGCGCCCATCGCCGCGAGGTCGGAGAGGTTCACCCGCAGCAGTTTGCGGGCGACGAGGTCCGGCGGGCAGTCGAGGAAGTGGCGGCCCTGGATCATGGTGTCGACGGTGGCGATCAGCCGCTCGCCGGCGGCAACCGGCAGCACGGCGGCGTCGTTGTGCAGCCCGAAGGTGCCTTCGGCCTGGGCGGCGAGCGGCGCGAAGTAGCGCTCGATGAGCGCGAACTCGCCGGCGCGCTGGCGCTTGGAGGTGTCGCTGCCGGAGCCCAAGGCGGCGCCTCCCCCTTGCTCGCTAACGCAGGTTGGAGAAGTCCGCCGAGTCGCCGAATTCCTCGGCGCGCAGCACATGGGCCAGGCGGTCGAGCAGGCCGTTCACGAAGGCGGTCTCGCGGCCGTCGTAAAAGGCGTTGGCGAGGTCGACGTATTCCGAGATGACCACCCGCGCCGGCACGTCGAGGCGCTCCGACAGCTCGAAGGTGGCCGCCTGCAGCAGCACGTGCAGCAGGATCTCCAGGCGCTCGATGGTCCAGTCCTCGTCGAGCACGGCGGCCAGCATGTCGTCCAGCGTGCCGGCCTCGCGGGCGACGCCCTGGACAAGCTCGGTCAGCAGTTCCCGGTTCACCGCGCCGTGCTTCAGGCCCTCGATGCTTTCCTCGACCCGGTGCTGCAGGAACTCGCGCAGCACCGCCTCGGCGCTCTGCTCGCCGACGACGCGCTGGTACAGCGCCTGCACCGCCAGCAGGCGCGCGGCGCTGAGGCCGGAAGGCCGCCGCAGCTTACCACCAGGAGATTTTTGGCCGGGGGATTTCGGTTTGGGCGTATCGCTCACGCGTTTTGGGTCCGTTCGGCGTTTATGGGTTCAGCGGGCATGGCTTCAACGGGGAAAGAGATGGAAACGGCGCTTCACGTCCAGCATCGCCAGACAAGCCTCCGCCGCGTCCCTGCCCTTGTTCTTCTTGTCGACGGCGGCGCGCACCTGGGCCTGCGCCATGTTTTCGCAGGTCAGGATGCCGTAGCCCAGCGCCAGGGTGTGCTCGCAGGCGAGATCCTGCAGCTTGCGGGCGCTCTCGCTGCAGACATAGTCGTAGTGCGTGGTCTCGCCCCGGATGACGCAGCCGAGCGCGACGTAGCCGTCGAAGCGGCGCCGCCCGGCGAAGAAATCCATCGAGCGCACCGCCATGCGCACCACGGCGGGAATCTCGAAGACGCCGGGTACCGACACGCGCTCGTGGGTGACGCCGGCGGCGTCCAGCGCGGCCGAGGCGCCCTGGTAGAGGGTATCGGCGATGTCCTCGTAGAAGCGCGCTTCGATGACGAGGATATGCGGCGTGATGTGGTTGGCGTCGCTCATGCTTTGCCCACGGCCTCGATCGGGCGCTGACCGACGACGCGCAGGCCGTAGCCCTCCAGGCCGACGATGGTGCGCTTGGTGTTGGACAGCAGGATCATGTCGCTGACGCCGAGGTCCAGGAGGATCTGCGCGCCGACGCCGTAGTCGCGCAGCTGGCCGCCGGCCCTGGGCTCGCCGTCGAGACGCTGCTGCAGGGAGCTGGAGAGCGCATCGGCCGAGGGCTCGCGGATGACCACGACGACGCCGCGCCCGGCCTCGCCGATCATGCGCATGGCCTGCTGCAGGTCGCCGGCCTTGCCGCTGGAACTGTCCCCGAGCACGTCGTCCAGCACGTTGATGGCGTGCATGCGCACCAGCACCGGCTCGCCGCTCCCGATGTCGCCCTGCCACAGCACGACGTGCTCGGCATAGTTCAGCGTGTTCACGTAGATCGCCATTTTGAAGTCGCCGCCGTAGCGGCTGGTGAAACGACTCTCCAGGCGGCGCTCAACGAAGTGGTCGTGGCGCCGGCGGTAGGAAATGAGGTCGGCGATGGTCGCGACCTTGAGGCCATGACGCTGGGCGAAGGCGATGAGGTCGTCGCGCCGCGCCATGGTGCCGTCGTCGTTCATGATCTCGCAGATGACGCCGGAGGGGTTGAGCCCCGCCAGGCGCGCGAGATCGACCGCCGCCTCGGTATGGCCGGTGCGCACCAGCACGCCGCCGTCGCGCGCCACCAGCGGAAAGACGTGGCCCGGCGTGGTGATGTCGGCGGCACCTTTGCTGGGATCGATCGCGGTGGCGACGGTGCGCGCCCGGTCCGGCGCCGAGATGCCGGTGGTGATGCCCTCACGCGCCTCGATGGATACCGTAAAGGCGGTCTGGTGGCGCGACTCGTTCTTGCTCGCCATCAGCGGCAGGCCGAGATCCTCGATGCGCTCGCGGGTCATCGCCAGGCAGATCAGGCCGCGCCCGTAGCGCGCCATGAAGTTGATCGCATCGGGCGTCGCCATCTGCGCGGGGATGACGAGATCGCCCTCGTTCTCGCGCGACTCGTCGTCCACCAGGATGAACATCCGCCCGTTGCGCGCTTCCTCGATGATCTCCTCGATGGGAGAGACCATCTCGCTGAAGCTCAGCCGCCAGGGTTCCTCGGTCTTTGCCATTCAGGCCCTACATTTCGTCTTCTGCTGCCATGAGGCGCTGAACGTAGCGCGCCAGCATGTCGATTTCCAGGTTGACCCGGTCGCCCGGCTGCTTGCCGCCCAGCGTGGTCACCGCGGCCGTATGGGGGATGATGTTGACCTCGAAGACCCTGCCGTCCACCTCGTTGACCGTCAGGGAGACACCGTCTAGCGCCACCGACCCCTTGGAGGCAATAAACTTCGCGAGATCCGCCGGTGCCTCGATGGAAAGGCGCAGTGAGCCCTGCTCCGGCCGTCGCGCGCGGATCACGCCGACGCCGTCGACGTGGCCGGAGACCATGTGGCCGCCCAGCTCGTCGCCCAGCTTCAGGGGCCGCTCGAAGTTCACGGGCGTGCCCGGCGCCCAGTCGCCCAGGGTGGTGCGCGACAGGGTCTCGGCGGAAACGTCGGCGGCGAACCAGCCTTGGCCGGCATCCGTGCCTTTATCGACCAGGGTGAGGCAGGCCCCGGAACAGGCGATCGAGGCGCCCGCGGGGATCGCCATGGTGTCGTAGCCGGTGGCGAAGACGAAGCGGCTGTCGCCCTGCCCGGAAGCGGAGCGCTCGACCGCCTTTACGGCGCCGAGGTCGGTGATAATGCCGGTGAACATGAGGCTAGGCTTAGACGTCTAGGCTGAAGATGTCTATGCGGTCGCGTCCGAGCTGGGTCATCGCGGCCTGCAGGAATTTAGGCGCCTCATCCAGGCGATCAACCCCGAAACCGGAGACCGCAGCGACGCCGTCGCCGCCGATCACCACCGGCGCCTGAAACCAGGCCAGGCGGTCGACCAGCCCGGCCCGCAGCAGGGAGGCCGCCAGGTGGCCGCCGCCCTCGACCAGCAGGCGGGTGATTCCGCGCCCGCCCAGAAGGCTCAGCGTGGCGTCCAGGGAGACGTGGCCGTCGGCGTCGGTTTCCACCTGCACCACCTCGACGCCGGCGTCTTCATAGGCCCTCAGGCGGTCGCCAGGATTGCCGTCGTGGGTCACCAGCAGGGTCGGCACCGCCCCAGCCCGCGCCACCAGATCGTGGGTCAGCGGCAGGCGCAGGCGCCCGTCGACCACGACCCTCAAGGGGCTGCGGTCCTCCAGGCCCGGCAGCCGCACGTCGAGGCGCGGGTTGTCGAACACCGCCGTGCCGCTGCCGACCATGATGGCATCGGCGCGCGAGCGCAGCAGGTGGGCCCGGCGGCGCGCCAGCGGGCCGGTGATCCACTGGCTTTGGCCGCTGTGGGTGGCGATCTTGCCGTCCAGCGAGGTGGCGAGCTTCAACACCACCAGCGGCTGGCCCTTGATGACGCGCTTCAGAAAACCGGCGTTCAACCGCTCGGCCTGGGCCCGGCAGAGGCCGATTTCGGTGGCGATGCCGGCCTGGCGCAGGATCTCCATGCCGCGCCCGGCGACGCGGGTGTCGGGGTCCTCCAGCGCCGCAACGACGCGCGCCACCCCGGCCGCGGCCAGGGCCTCGGCGCAGGGCGGCGTTTTGCCGTGATGGGCGCAGGGCTCCAGCGTCACGTAGACGGTGGCGCCGGCGGCGGCTTTGCCGGCCTGCTTCAGCGCCTCGGTTTCCGCATGCGGGCGGCCGCCCGGCCGGGTCCAGCCGCGACCGACCACGCGGCCGTCCTTCACGATGATGCAGCCGACCGTCGGGTTGGGCGCCACGCGGCCCAACCCCCGCGCCGCCAGCGTGAGGGCCGCGCGCATGTGGTGAAGGTCAGTCGTCCCCGTCACCGAGCTTGCCGATGAACTCTTCGAAATCGCGGGCCTCCCGGAAGTTGCGGTAGACCGAGGCGAAGCGCACGTAGGCCACCTGGTCCAGGGTCGCCAGCGCGTCCATCACCAGCTCGCCGATCAGCTTGGTCGGGATCTCCGACTCGCCGGAGGATTCCAGGCGGCGCACGATGCCGTTGACCACCCGCTCGATGCGCTCCGGATCGACCTGGCGCTTCTGCAGCGCCGTGGTCATGGACCGCAGCAGCTTGTCGCGGTCGAAAGGCTCGCGCTTGCCGGTGGACTTCACCACCGTCAGCTCGCGCAGCTGCACCCGCTCGAAGGTCGTGAAGCGCGCGCCGCAGTTCGGGCACTGGCGGCGGCGCCGGATGGCCGAGTTGTCTTCGGTCGGCCGAGAATCCTTAACCTGCGTGTCCTCGTTACCGCAAAACGGACAGCGCATGGGCCCCCCTTCTTCTTATTCTTAAGCCGCCGCCTGCACCACGGCAGACAGCCCTTACGTTGAAAACCTAGACGCCCATCTCCGGGCCCAGATCCGGATAGATCGGGAAGCGGTGGCACAGCGCCTTCACCTCCGCCCGCACTTCCTGCTCGACCTTGCCGTTGGCCTCGGGGTTCTTCGCGAGGCCGTCCAGCACGCGGCCGATGAAGGCGCCAACCTGCTTGAACTCGGCGGTGCCGAAGCCGCGCGTCGTCGCCGCCGGCGTGCCGAGGCGGATGCCCGAGGTCACCGTCGGCTTTTCCGGATCGAAGGGAATGCCGTTCTTGTTGCAGGTGACGCCGGCACGGTCGAGGCTTTCCTCGGCGATGTTGCCGGTCAGCTTCTTTGGCCTGAGGTCGACCAGCATCAGATGGTTGTCGGTGCCGCCGGTGACGATGGCAAAGCCCTCGTCGACCATCGATTGCGCGAGGGTCTTGGCGTTGTCGACCACCGCCTGGGAGTAAACCTTGAACTCGGGCTTCAGGGCCTCCCCGAAGGCCGCCGCCTTGGAGGCGATGGCGTGCATCAGCGGGCCGCCCTGCAGCCCCGGGAAGGCCGCCGAGTTGATCTTCTTGCCGAGCTCCACGTCGTTCGACAGCACCATGCCGCCGCGGCCGGCGCGCAGGGTCTTGTGGGTCGTCGTGGTGACCACGTGGGCATGCGGCAGCGGGCTGGGGTGGACGCCGGCGGCGACCAGGCCGGCGAAGTGGGCCATGTCCACCATGAAGTAGGCGCCGACCTTGTCGGCGACCGCGCGGAAGCGCGCGAAGTCGATGAAACGCGGATAGGCCGAGCCGCCGGCGATGATGAGCTTGGGCTTGTGCTCCAGGGCGAGCCTCTCCAGCTCGTCGTAGTCGATGCGGCCGTCGTCCTTGCGCACGCCGTACTGCACGGCGTTGAACCACTTGCCCGAGAGGTTGGGCTTGGCGCCGTGGGTCAGGTGGCCGCCGGCCGAGAGTGCCATGCCGAGGATGGTGTCGCCCGGCTGCAGCAGCGCCAGGGCAACGCACTGGTTGGCCTGGGCGCCGGAATGCGGCTGGACGTTCACGAACTCGCAGCCGAACAGCTGCTTGGCGCGGCTGATCGCCAGCTCCTCGACCACGTCGACATACTCGCAGCCGCCGTAGTAGCGCCGGTGCGGATAGCCCTCGGCGTACTTGTTGGTGAGCACCGAGCCCTGGGCCTCCAGCACGGCCAGCGAGACCACGTTTTCCGAGGCGATCAGCTCGATCTGGTCCTGCTGGCGGCGCAGTTCGCCGCGGATGGCATCGGCGAGATCCGGGTCGGTCTCGCGCAGATGAGCGGAAAAGAAGCCGTCCTGCAGGGGGAGCGTCTTGGCGGCATTCGCACCTGTCATCGTCGCATGCAACTCCTTGAAGAAAGGGCGGTCAGCCCAGTTTCTGGACACGGCGGGCGTGGCGGTCGCCCGCAAATTCGGTATCGAGAAAGGTCTTCAGGCAGTCCAGGGCGACCACCTCGCCCACCAGACGCTGACCCAGGGCCAGCACGTTGGCGTCGTTGTGCTCGCGGCACAGGCGGGCGGAGGTCACATCGTGGCAGACCGCGGCACGCACGCCGGGCACGCGGTTGGCGGCGATGGAAATGCCGATGCCGGTGCCGCAGACGACCACGCCGCCGTCGGCCTTGCCGGAGGTCACCGCCTCGGCGACCGCCTTGCCGAAATCGGGATAGTCGACCGAGGTCGTCGCATCCTTGGTGCCGAGATCCAGCACCTCGTATCCGGAAGTACGCAACTCCTCGGCCAGCTTCGCCTTAAGGTCGAAACCAGCGTGATCGGAGCCGATTGCGATCGACTTGAATGCCATGGTCGGGGGAACGCCTGCCTGTCTCGGAAAACCGGCGGACCCTACCATATGTCGCAGAGGCATGAAAAGCCGGCACAAGGTCTCGCGGAGCCGGAATCAAGGCATTCCGTGTCGCCGCGGCGCCAGACCGGCAGTGGGAGCCGCCGGGGACACCGCTGTCAGACGAGTGTCAGGCGATCAGGCCGCCGCGCTGTCCGGCGGCGCGCTTGGCCAGCACGTATTCCAGCTTCTGGGCGGCGAGACGCTCGAGCTGCACCTGGCCGGCCGAGGGCGGGCCGACGATGCTCACCTCGGCAGACGTCAGGGTGTCGACAGCGGAGACTTTCACGTATCCGCCGACGCGCTGGAACTCGAAGATGATTTCTCTGGTCTGTGGCATGGGCCTATTGTCATTCAGCTATGGCAAACAAATCCTTAACAGCACTCCATGGCGAATTGATGACCGCCGGATGACAGCCTCGAGAGACGGCGGAAAGGGCGCAAAAGCGGGACTTTCGCCCCTCCGAGGCGCGGCTTTCGGCCCCCCGGGGATTGCGCTATACCTGGGCTGACTTCGCCAGCAAGGCTGATTTCCGAGAGAGGATCGCAAGCATGTCCCAGGCCAGCGCCGCATCCGGCCCCGCCCCCGCCCCCGCCGCCGGTTCCCCGAAGGCCCGCTTCGTGTGGGAGGACCCGCTGCTGCTGGAAGAGCAGCTAACGGAGGAGGAGCGCATGGTGCGCGACGCCGCGCGCGACTACTGCCAGGACAAGCTGATGCCGCGCATCCTGGAGGCCAACCGCCACGAAATCTTCGACCGGTCGATCATGACGGAGATGGGCGCCCTGGGTTTCCTCGGCTCGACCATCCCGGAGACCTACGGCTGCGCCGGGGTGAACCACGTCTGCTACGGCCTCATCGCCCGCGAGGTCGAGCGCGTCGACTCAGGCTACCGCTCGGCCATGTCGGTGCAGTCCAGCCTGGTCATGCACCCGATCTACAGCTACGGCAGTGAGGAGCAGCGCCAGAAGTACCTGCCGCGTCTGGCCACCGGCGAGCTCGTCGGCTGCTTCGGCCTGACCGAGCCGGACCACGGCTCCGACCCCGGCGGCATGAAGACCCGCGCCAAGAAGGTCGACGGCGGCTACCGCCTGAAAGGCGCCAAGATGTGGATCACCAACGCGCCTATCGCCGACGTCTTCATCGTCTGGGCCAAGGACGACACCGACGTCATCCGCGGCTTCATCCTGGAAAAGGGCATGGAGGGCCTCTCGGCCCCCAAGATCGAGGGCAAGTTCTCGCTGCGCGCCTCGATCACCGGCGAGATCGTCATGGCCGACGTATTCGTGCCCGAGGAGAACCTGCTGCCCAACGTCGAGGGCTTGAAGGGGCCCTTCGGCTGCCTCAACAAGGCACGCTACGGCATCTCGTGGGGCGCGCTGGGCGCCGCCGAGTTCTGCTGGCACGCCGCGCGCAGCTATACGCTGGAGAGGAAGCAGTTCGGCCGTCCGCTGGCGGCCAACCAGCTGATCCAGAAAAAGCTGGCGGACATGCAGACCGAGGTGACCCTGGGCCTGCAGGCCTGCCTGCAGCTCGGCCGCCTGCTCGACGCCGGCAAGGGCGCGCCGGAGGCGATTTCGCTGGCCAAGCGCAACTCCTGCGGCAAGGCCCTCGACATCGCCCGAAACGCCCGCGACATGCACGGCGGCAACGGTGTCGCCGACGAGTACCACGTCATCCGCCACGTCATGAACCTGGAGGCGGTGAACACCTACGAGGGCACCCACGACGTCCATGCCCTGATCCTGGGCCGCGCCCAGACCGGCATCCAGGCGTTCTTCTAGGGTCCGCGACCTGCGCAACCCGGCGCTGGGTACTGACAGGCGGCCGCTGCAGGGCCGGCCAGGGAGATGTCGACGATAAGTCCGCCGGAAGACCACCGCCTCCTGCTCTCGACGCTGCCTGCGGATCGGGCGCAGATGCGGCTGGCCCTTGCCGTGTCGCTGGGGCTGGTGATCGCTCTGGCGGCCGCCGCCCCCTTCGCGCGGCAACCTCTGGACGGCACGGCGGCTCTGCTGCCGGCCTACGCGGCGGCCGTCTTAATCAACGAGCTGATCACCGCGGCGCTGCTCTTTGCCATGTTCTCCGTGCAAGGGTCGCGCGGGCTGCGGCTCCTGGCCGCCGCCTACCTTTTCTCCGCGCTGATGGTGATTCCCTGGGGGCTCACCTTCCCCGGTGTGTTCGCCGAGATCGAGCTGCTGAACGCGAACCTGCAGACAACGGCGACCATCGCGGCGGTCCGCCGCATCGGCTTTCCCCTTCTGCTGCTGGCCTATGCCTTGCTGAGGGACCGGGATGGATCGACCTCCGATACGACCTTCACGCCGCAGCATAGAATCGCCGCAACCGTGGCCGTCGTGATCGCCGCCGTCTGCGCAATCACCCTGCTGGCGATCGTGGAGGACTCCCTGCTGCCGCAGTGGATGGCCGACGAAAGGCGCGTGGCGGCTGCCTGGCAGGTGGTGCCGCCCCTCGCCCTGGCGCTCTGTCTTGGCGCCGCCGCAGCACTGATCCGGGCGCGTCCGCTGTCGCTGCTCGACCTCTGGCTGCTGGTGGTCCTGCTCTCCGCCGTCATCGAGATCCTGCTGCTGGCCTATCTCTCCAGCGGCAACCGCTTCAGCCTCGGATGGTGGGCCGGCCGCGTCTACGGCCTCGTCTCCTCGAGCATCGTCCTCCTGGTGCTGCTATCGGAAACGATGAGCCTCTACGTGCGCCTGGCGCAGTCCCTGATGTCCGAGCGGCGCAGCAGGGAGGCGCGCCTGTCCAGCCTGGAGATGCTGTCCGCCTCCATTGCCCATGAGGTGAACCAGCCGCTGGGCAGCATGGTCACGAACGCCGATGCGGCGCTGCGCTGGCTCGACCGGCCGCAGCCCGACAATGACGAGGCACGCCAGGCGCTCGCCCGCATCGTCAAAGATGGCCATCGTGCCGGCAAGGTCATCGAGAGCGTACGCACCCTGTTCAGGAAGGATCAGCACGAACGCCAGGCCATCGACCTCAACGCGCTGGTCGAAGAGGTGGTCCGGCGCGAAGCCGGCACCATCCGGCCCGAGCGCATGACGCTGCGGCTGGATCTCGCGGCCTCCCTACCAAAGGTCACCGGCGACCGCCTGCAACTCGAACAGGTCGTCTGCAACCTGGCCGCCAACGCCATCGAGGCCATGAGCGGCCCCAGCAACCGTCAGGGCGTGCTCCACGTGGCGACGGAGCTTCTAGGACGGGCGGCCATCCAGGTGACCATCGCCGACAGCGGGCCGGGGCTGAGCGCCGACGCGCGGCGCCACATCTTCGAACCCTTCTACACCACCAAAACCCAGGGGATGGGCATGGGGCTGCCGTTCTGCCGCTCCATCATCGAAGGCCACGGCGGACGTCTTTGGATGGATGACAGCACGGCGGGCGGTGCCATTTTTCGCTTTACCGTCCCGGCCGACGAAGAGAAGCAGCGAGGCGAGCGCGACAGTGGAGAGTGATGCCGCAGTCGAAAAGGCGTTGGTCTTCGTCGTCGACGACGACCTCTCGGTGCGCGAGTCGCTTTTCAGCCTGCTGCGATCAGTCGGCCACGACGTGCAGCTCTTTGACTCGGTGCCGGCGTTTCTCGACCGCAGGGGTTCTGCAGCGGCCGATTGCCTGGTGCTCGACGTCAGGCTGCCCGGCCAGAGCGGCCTGGAGCTGCAGCGCGAGCTGACCGGCGCGGGAAGCGACCTGCCCATCGTCTTCATCACCGGCCACGGCGACGTGCCGATGTCGGTCACGGCGATGAAGGCCGGGGCCATCGAATTCCTGACCAAGCCGTTCCGCGACCAGGATCTCCTGGATGCTGTGCAGCGGGGCATCGACCTGAGCCGCCGGCGCCGCGCGGACACGGCGCATATGGACGACCTGAACCGCCGTTACGAAAGCCTGTCGCCGCGCGAGCGCGAGATCATGGTCCTGGTATGCAGCGGCATGATGAACAAGCAGATCGCCGCCGAGCTGCAGCTCAGCGAGATCACCGTCAAGGTCCACCGCGGCAAGGTGATGCGCAAGATGCAGGTGGAGTCACTGCCCGAACTGGTGCGCCTGTCCGATCGCCTGACTGCAAACGAAGGCAAAGTTTAGTCCGACTATACGCATGTATAATTGCCCTCGAACCGGGCAAGCGCTCATAACTTTACCCGCTGGGTAGCCTACGCGCGAGGAACCGCCTCACCGCGTTGGCCATGCCTTTCTTCATTGCTCTGAAGCGGGCGGGGATGATCGTGAAACATCTGATTGCCGTGGTGGACGACGATGCCTCGGCACGGGAGGCCATTGCCGGCCTGGTCAAGGCCTTCGGCTATATGGTCTGCCTCTTCGAATCGGCTGCCGCTTTTCTGCGCTCTGACCAGAGCCGCAGCAGCGCCTGCCTGATCGCCGACATGCAGATGGCGGAAATGTCCGGGCTGGAGCTCTTCCTCACCCTGGTCGCCACAGGCAACCCGATCCCCGCCATCCTGATCACAGCCTATCCCGATGAAGCGACACGGCGCCGTGCCCTGCAGGCCGGTGTCATCGCTTTCCTCGCCAAGCCGGTCGACAGCGAGACGCTGCTGGCCTGCCTCAGCAAGGCGATCGGCGCACAGCGTAACTGAGGCGTCGTGCGGCCGCCGGCCGCGAACGAAGACGTCAACCAATGCAAGGAAGGTGAGCCATGCCAAGCATCAAGACGAAAGATGGTGTTGATATCTATTTCAAGGACTGGGGCTCCGGGCAACCCATCGTGTTCCACCACGGCTGGCCTCTGAGCGCCGACGATTGGGACGCGCAGATGCTTTACTTCCTGCACAAGGGCTACCGCGTCATCGCCCATGACCGGCGCGGCCACGGCCGCTCCTCCCAGGTCGGCGAGGGACACGACATGGATCACTACGCCGCAGACATCGCGGCCGTGGTGGATCACCTGGGCCTCAAGGACGCCATCCACATCGGCCACTCGACCGGCGGCGGCGAGGCGGCGCACTACACCGCCAAGCACGGCAAGGGACGGGTTGCCAAGCTGGTGCTGATCGGTGCGGTGCCGCCGATCATGGTGAAGACGCCGGCCAACCCCGGCGGTCTGCCGATCGAAGTCTTCGACGGCTTCCGCGAGGCGCTCGCCGCCAACCGCGCGCAGTTCTACCTCGACGTCGCCTCGGGGCCCTTTTACGGCTTCAACCGCGACGGCGCCAAAATCTCCGAAGGTGCCATCCGCAACTGGTGGCGCCAGGGCATGATGGGCGGCGCCAAGGCGCACTACGACGGCATCAAGGCCTTCTCGGAAACCGATTTCACCGGGGATCTCAAGGCCATCGACGTGCCGACCCTGGTGATGCACGGCGACGACGACCAGATCGTACCGATCGCCGACTCCGCCCTGCTCTCGGTGAAACTGCTGAAGAACGGCACCCTCAAGGTCTACGAAGGCCTGCCCCACGGCCTGTGCACGACCCACCCCGACATCGTCAACCCGGATCTGCTCGCCTTCATCGAGGGCTGAGCCCCCCGCTTCGGACCGCAACAGGAGCAAGAACCATGACCAACAAGCCCGAGCTTCTCACTTCCGACAACTGCCAGCTCATCTTCATCGACCACCAGCCGCAGATGGCCTTCGGCGTGCAGTCGATCGACCGCCAGGTGCTGAAGAACAACACCGTGGCGCTGGCGAAGTCGGCCAAGGTCTTCGGCATTCCGACCACCATCACCACCGTGGAAACGACGAGTTTCTCCGGCCATACCTACCCCGAACTGCTGGGTGTCTTCCCCGATCATCCGATCCTCGAGCGGACCTCGATGAACTCCTGGGATGACCAGAAGGTGCGCGACGCCCTTGCCAAGAACGGCCAGAAGAAGGTCGTCGTCTCCGGCCTGTGGACCGAGGTCTGCAACAACACCTTCGCCTTCTCCGCCATGAGCGAAGGCGGTTACGAGATCTACATGGTGGCCGACGCCTCCGGCGGCACGAGCAAGGAGGCTCACGACTATTCCATGCAGCGCATGATCCAGGCCGGTGTGGTGCCGGTCACCTGGCAGCAGGTGCTGCTGGAGTGGCAGCGCGACTGGGCGCGGCGCGGCACCTACGACGCCGTGATGGACATCGTGCGCGAGCATTCCGGTGCCTACGGCATGGGCGTCGATTACGCCTACACCATGGTCCATGGGGCCGAGGAACGGGTGAAGCACGGCAAGCGGCTGGACCCCGTCGCCGCCGGCAAGGTTGCGGCCGAGTAGCCGCAACCCTGCAGACTCCCAGCGCATCTCGGCACCGATGACCGAGATGCGTCAGCAGCATTTTCGGCGTGCGGGAGCTTGCCCAGCCCGTGCAACTCGTCGAGATCACGTTCCGGGCGGTAGTCGACCGACCCGCTGATTGACCGTCAGCAGTCTCGGGAGAGGCCGGCGTTCATCGAAGGCTGATGCTTCATTCACCGGACGAGCCAGGAGGAACTATCATGACCGCAAGACGGACCCTGCCAACGCCTCACACCTGCCAGGAGATCTTCATCGCTCAGCGGCCTCGGACGGCCTGCGCAGGCCAGCACGGCGGCCGCCTGGACCCGGTTGCCGCCGGAAAGGCGGCCGTCGCATGAGCCATGGGAACAACAACCACCCAAACGCCTCGGGCATCGGCCGCCGGCCGGTGCTCGGCGGACTCGCCGCCGCGGCGGCGCTCGGATTGGCCGGCGCCAAGCGAGCAGGAGCGCAAAACATGACCGATCAGCCGGACCTGATTCTCCGCAACGGCAAAGTCACCACCCTCGATCCCGCGCAGCCGGGAGCCACCGCCATAGCGGTGACCGACGGACTGATCACGGCCACCGGCAGCGACCGGGAAGTCATGGCGTTGGCGGGCACGGCGACAAAGATCATCGACCTGGGCGGCCGGCGCGTCATTCCAGGGCTGAACGACAGTCACACCCACCTCATCCGCGGCGGATTGAACTACAATATGGAGCTGCGCTGGGAGAACGTCCCCTCCCTCGCCGATGCGCTCGCTCTGCTGAAGGCCCAGGCCGAGCGCACGCCGGCACCGCAGTGGGTGCGCGTGGTCGGCGGCTGGAACGAGTTCCAGTTCGCCGAACGGCGCTGGCCGACGCTGGACGAGATCAACGCGGCGGCGCCCGACACGCCGGTCTTCATCCTGCACCTCTACAGCCACGCCATGCTGAACGCCGCGGCGCTCAAGGTGCTCGGCATCGGCAAGGACACGCCGAACCCGCCCGGCGGCGTCATCGAGCGCGATGCCAGGGGCGAGCCCACGGGCCTGCTGATTGCCAAGCCCTCGGCGCTGATCCTCTATTCGACCCTGGCGCAGGGCCCCAAGCTGCCGGTCGAAGAGCAGCTCAACTCTACCCGGCACTTCATGCGCGAACTGAACCGCCTGGGCGTGACCAGCGTGATCGATGCTGGCGGCGGCGGGCAGAATTACCCGGACGACTACGACGTGATCGAACGCCTGCACGCCGACGGCCAGCTCACCCTGCGCATCGCCTACAACCTCTTCGCCCAGAAGGCGGGCGAGGAGCTATCCGACTACGAGCGCTGGGTCGCCATGACCGAGCCTGGCGCCGGCGACGCGTTCCTGCGGGTGAACGGCGCCGGCGAGAACCTCGCGTGGTCGGCCGCCGACTTCGAGAACTTCATGGAGCCACGTCCCGACCTGGCACCCTCGATGGAAGCGGAACTGGAGAAGATCGTCGAGCTGCTGGCCACCAACAAATGGCCCTTCCGCATCCACGCCACCTATGACGAGACCATCGACCGCTTCCTCACGGTCATCGAGCGGGTGAACGGCAAGACGCCGCTCGCGGCGCGCTTTACGATCGATCACGCCGAAACGGTCAGCCAGCGCAACATGGAGCGCATCGCCGCGCTGGGCGGCGGGATCGCCACGCAGCACCGCATGGCCTTCCAGGGCGAGTATTTCGTCGACCGCTACGGGGCCAGGGCCGCCGAGGCGACGCCGCCCATCGCCCGCATGCTGGAGATGGGCCTGCCGGTCGGCGCCGGCACCGATGCGACACGTGTTGCATCGTACGACCCCTGGGTCGGGCTCTACTGGATGACGACCGGCAAGACCCTGGGCGGGCTGCGCCTCGCCCCCGAGGCCAACACCTTGGACCGCGAGACCGCGCTTCGCCTCTGGACCGAGGGATCGGCCTGGTTCTCGGGCGAGGAAGGCGCGAAGGGCCGCCTTGCACCGGGACGCTACGCCGACCTCGCGGTGCTCTCGGCCGACTACTTCGCCGTGCCTGCCGCCGAGATCCGCGGCATCACCTCGGTGCTGACGATGGTCGGCGGGCGCATCGTGTACGGCACGGCGGACTTCGCCGATCTGGCGCCGCCGCTGCCACCCGCCAGCCCCGACTGGTCGCCGGTGCGCACCTTCGACAGCCCCGGTCAGCGCACAGCCGCCGTGTCAGCGCCGCCACCGCAGACGCAGCATGCACGCGCCTGCCACGACGGCTGTGCCAGCGCCTGCAGTCTGCACGGCCACGGCCACCAGATCGCCTGGGCGAGCCCGCTGCCTGTCTCCGACAAGCGTGCCTTCTGGGGCGCGCTCGGCTGTTCCTGCTTTGCCGTCTGAGCGCACCAGCGGCGGCGCCCCACCGGAAGCGGCCGCCTCGGCCTGGGCGCCGTTCCGCCATGCCGCCTTCACGGTGCTGTGGACGGCGGCGGTGTTCTCTAACGTCGGCACCTGGATGCACGACGTCGCCGCCGGCTGGCTGATGACATCGCTCGCGCCGACGCCGCTGATGGTCGCCCTGGTCCAGTCGGCGACGACGCTGCCGATGTTCCTCTTCGCGCTACCCGCCGGCACGCTGGCCGACCTCGTGGACCGGCGGCGCCTGTTGATCGGCGTCATGTCGGTGCTGGCGGTCGCGGCAGCGCTTCTCGGGCTGCTCGCGCAGCTTGAGTTGGTGACACCCTGGCTGCTGCTCGCTTTCACCTTCCTCTTCGGCACCGGCGCCGCCTTCGTCGCGCCGGCCTGGCAGGCGATCGTCCCGCAGCTGGTGCCCCGCGCGCAACTGCAGCCCGCCGTCGCGCTGAATTCCATGGGCGTCAACATCAGCCGCGCCATCGGCCCGTCGCTCGCCGGCCTCATCATCGCGGGCTTCGGGATCGCCTGGCCTTTCTTCGCCAATGCGCTCAGCTTCTTCGCCGTCATCGCGGCGCTGCTGTGGTGGCGCCCGCCGCCCGCGCGCAGAAGTCCCCTGCCGGCCGAGCGCTTCTGGACCGGCTTGCGCAGCGGCTTGCGCTTCGCCCGCGCCAGCGGCCCCTTGCGTGCGACCCTCTTGCGCGCCGTCGCCTTCTTCCTCTTTGCCAGCGCCTACTGGGCACTGCTGCCGCTGATTGTGCGCCAGGAGCTGAACGGCGGACCGGCGCTCTATGGCACAATCCTGGGTGCGGTGGGCCTCGGCGCCGTGCTGGGCGCGATAGCGATGCCTCGCGTGAAGCGCTACCTCGGTGCCGACGGCAGCGTGGCCGCCGGCACCGCCGGCACCGCGCTGGTGCTCGTCGTCTTCGCGCTGGTGGGGCTGCCCGAAGCGGCGATCGCCGCCAGCATCGTTGCCGGCGCCTCCTGGATCGCCGTGCTGTCGAGCCTGAATGTCTCGGCCCAGCTTGCGCTGCCCGACTGGGTGCGGGCGCGCGGGCTTTCCGCCTTCATCATGGTATTCTTCGGCGCCATGACCCTGGGCAGCCTGCTGTGGGGGCAGACCGCATCCTTCCTGGGAATTCCAGCGACGCTTCTGATTGCCGCAGGGGGCGCGCTCGCCGCCGCCCTCCTGGTGCGGCCCTTCCGGCTGCAGCAGGGCCAGGGCCTGGATCACACCCCCTCGTCCCACTGGCCCGCACCGGTGACGGCGCGCGACGTCGCCCCCGATCGCGGGCCCGTCATGGTGACCATCGACTACCGCATAGCCGCCCACAACCGCGGCGCATTTCTCGCCGTCATGCGGGATCTGGAAGCGGCACGGCGCCGCGACGGCGCCTTCGCCTGGAATCTTTTCGAGGACGCCGCCCTGCCCGGCCGCTTCCTGGAGTACTTCCTGGAAGAGAACTGGCTGGCGCACTTGCGCCACCACGAGCGGGTGAGCGAGGCCGACCGCGCGCTGCAGGCCCAGGTGCGCGCCTTACACCTGGGGCCGGCCGATCCTGAAATCACGCATTTCACGACGCCCGAGGCCTGACCCGGGGCCCGACCTGAAACCTGGGCCCTGGAACCTGGGACCTGAGACCTCAGCCCTGAATCGAAGCGCCCCGGCCAGTTTCCTGGCCGGGGCTCTCCGGATCGTTTGCGAGGGATGCGTGCTAAGGCGCGTCCGGGCGAACCGGACGCGAGGGGTCAATCCGTTAGGCGGCGGGGCTCAGGTTGCGCGCCATGCTGGCCGGGGTCGACCAGAACTGCTGCACACGGCGCAGCGCATGGTTGGCGGCCTCCAGACCCTCCGGCGACAGCTGGATGTCGCCCAGCTGGGTGGAGTGCTGGTCGAACAGCGCCGACAGATTGCGGTAGACGGCGACGCCCTTGTCCGCGGCGCGGACATGGAAGGACCGACGGTCGTGCGGCGAGCGCTCCTGGATCAGATAGCCGTTCTCGACCATCTTCTTCACGTTGTAGGAAACGTTGGAGCCCAGGTAGTAGCCGCGCTGGGTCAGTTCGCCGATGGAAAGCTCTTCCTCGCCGATGTTGAACAGGATCAGCGCCTGAACGTTGTTCAGATCGCGGATGCCCTGGCGATCGAGATCGGCCTTGATCACTTCAAGGCACTGGCGGTGCAGCCGCTCAATCAGCCCGATCAGTTCGAGATATTTGGACTTCACGTTACCCTCGCATGAATCTTGGTCACAAAACCAATGGCTTTAGTGCAAAGACTAACTGCAAGCCCGTTAAACTTTACTTAATGGATCGCGCTGGCAACTTCTTGTTTTTATTGATTATTTTTCTGGGCGCCGGCAAATGTCACAGCGTGAGCGGCGCCCTTCTGCCCCCTCTTGCCGTCATCCCGGCTCGCGCTCCCTGCGGTCGCTTGTCGGGGGTGACGGTCAGGGCGGCGTGCTGGAGAGGCCCGCTACTCCTTGCCTGCGATCAGCCTGATGATGGCCGAGTAGTCGAGGCCGCCATTGCCGGCATTCACAAACAGCGTGTAGAGCGCCGCCGCTTCGGCCCCCAGCGGCGTCGCCGCCCCGGCATGGTTGGCCGCCGCCTGGGCGAGCTTCAGGTCCTTGTGCATCATCGCCGCGGCGAAGCCGGGCTTGAAGCCGCGGTTGGCCGCCGAGGTCTCGACAATGCCGGCCACCGGCAGGTGGTTCAGCATTGCCCAGCAGGAGCCGGAAGCCTTGGAGCTGATGTCGAAGAACACCTTGGGGTCGAGACCCAGCTTCTCGCCCAGGCTGAAGGCCTCCGACACCGCGATCATCGAAATGCCGAGGATCATGTTGTTGCAGATCTTCGCCGCCTGGCCGTTGCCGGGGCCACCGGCGTGCACGATGTTGCGGCCCATGATCTCAAACAGCGGCTTGCCTTTGGTGAAGGCGGCGTCGGCGCCGCCGACCATGAAGGTGAGCGTGCCGCCCTCCGCCCCGGCGACGCCGCCGGAGACCGGCGCGTCGAGCATAAGTTGGCCGGCTTGCTCCGCCGCCGCATGGACTTCGCGCGAGCTCGCGACATCGATGGTCGAGCAGTCGATGAAGAGCGTACCCTTGGCGGCCTTCGCCAGCAGGCCGTCCGTGCCGAGATAGACGCCGCGCACGTGTTCGCCCGCCGGCAGCATGGTCACCACGGTCTCGGCGCCGTCCAGCACGTTCGCCGCCGCGGCCACCACTTCGATTCCGGCGGCCCGGGCCGCCTGCTGGGCGGCCTGCGCAAGGTCAAAACCAACGACCGTGTGGCCGGCTTTCGCGAGGTTTGCGGCCATCGGCAGTCCCATGTTGCCGAGGCCCAGAAATCCGATGCGCGCCATGCTTTCCTCCCTGCTTTTCACGTGTTTTTGCGTGTCGTTTCTTACGATCTCAGGCGAAGGCCAGATCGCGCTCGCCCAGCGCGCGGAAGTGGCCTTCCACCGCCTCGGCGGTGACCGCCGCAAGATCGTCCGGCGACCACTTGGGCTGATTGTCCTTGTCCACCAGCACCGCGCGGATGCCTTCGTAAAAGTCGCTGCCTGCCATGAAGGCCTGACTCATGCGGTATTCCTGGATCATCGCCTGGTCGAAGTCGAGCGCCGCACCCTTCTCCAGCTGCGCGAAGGTTACCTTCAGGCTGGTCGGCGATTGCCGTCGGATGATGCGGGCCACCTTGGCGCCCCACTCGTCGCCGGACTCGTCCAGCGCGTGCAGGATGGACTCCACCGAGCGTGCCGAGAAGCAGTGATCGATGAGCGGCTGGTGCCCGGCCAGCTCGGCCGGGCCGGGGTCGGCCCTGAATCCGTCGATCACCCGGTCGACCAGCGCCTCGGCGCCGTCCTTGCTCCAGTCGATCGACAGCAGCGCGTCGGTCAGCGCGTCCGTGCGTTCGCTCGGCACGTAGTCGGTCGCCACGCCACAGTGAATGGCGTCGGCCGCATGCAGGCGCCAGCCAGTCAGCGCCAAAAAGAGGCCGAGCCGCCCCGGCAGGCGCGGCAGGAAGTAGGTGCCGCCGACATCGGGGAAGAGCCCGATTCCGACCTCCGGCATGGCCACCAGGGTGCGGTCGCCGGCGACGCGGTGGCTGCCGTGCACGGACAGGCCGACGCCGCCGCCCATGGTGATGCCGTCGATGAGAGCGACATAGGGCTTGGCGAAGACATGGATCAGCCGGTTGATCTGGTATTCTTCGCGGAAGAAGTCCTCGGTCAGGCGGTCGCCCCGGCGCCCCGCCTCCCACACCGCGCGGACGTCGCCGCCGGCGCAGAAGGCGCGTTCGCCGGCACCGCGGATGAGCACCGCCTTGATGCGCGAGTCCTCCTGCCAGGCGGCGAGCTGCGGAGAGATCGCGCGGATCATGTCCAGGGTCAGCGCGTTCAGCGCCTTCGGCCGGTTCAGGGTGATGATCCCGACCCCATGCTTCGCCTCGAAGAGAACGTCCTCGCTATCGCTCATTGCCACTCGCTTGCTGTAGGAAAGAAACCGCGCCCTGCTATTGCGACAGCAGTTTGCGGGCGATGATCACGCGCATGATCTCGTTGGTGCCCTCGAGGATCTGATGCACCCTCAGATCGCGGAAGATGCGCTCGATGGGATATTCCCTGATATAGCCATAACCGCCGTGCAGCTGCAGCGCCTCGTTGCAGACCGCAAAGCCGGCATCGGTGGCGAAGCGCTTGGCCATGGCGCAGTACTGCGTTTTGTCCGCCGCGTTGTCGTCCAGCGCCTGCGCCGCGCGCCACACCATCAGGCGCGCGGCGTCGAGTTCGGTCGCCATGTCCGCCAGCTTGAACTGCAGCGCCTGGAAGTCGGCCAGCGGCCGCCCGAACTGCTGGCGCTGCTTCACGTGGGCCAGCGCCGCCTCCAGGCAGGCGCGCGCGCCGCCCAGGGAGCAGGCCGCGATGTTCACACGGCCGCCGTCGAGCCCCTGCATGGCGAAGCGGAAGCCGGCACCTTCGGCGCCGAGACGGTTCGCCGCCGGCACGCGGGCATCCTCGAAAATCACCGCCGCGGTCGGCTGGCTGTTCCAGCCCAGCTTCTTTTCCTTCTTGCCGAACGAGAGGCCCGGCGTGTCCTTGGGCACCAGGATGGCGGAGATCCCCTCGGCACCCGGCCCGCCGGTGCGGCACATCACCAGGTAAAGATCGCTGGCACCCCCGCCGGAGATGAAAGCCTTGGAGCCGTTGAGCACGTAGTCATCGCCGTCGCGCTCGGCGCGGGTCTTCAGCGAGGCCGCATCGGAACCGGAACCCGGCTCGGTCAGGCAATAGCTGGCGAAGTGCTCCATGCTCAGGAGCTTGGGCAGAAAAGCGGCGCGCTGGGAGTCGTTGCCGAAGCCGTCGATCATCCAGGCGACCATGTTGTGAATGGAAATGTAGGCGGCGGTCGAGGGACAGGCCGCCGCCAGTTCCTCGAAGATCACCGCCGCATCGAAGCGCGTGAGGCCGCTGCCGCCGGAGGACTCGCGCACGTAGATACCGGCCAGGCCGAGAGCCGCCGCCTTGCGCAGCGTCGCGACCGGAAACTCGGTCGCCTCGTCCCAGGCCGCGGCGTGCGGCGCGATCTCGTCGCCGGCGAATTGCCGCGCCATGTCCTGGAAGGCGCGCTGCTCGTCGTTCAGGTGAAAACTCATCAGGAGGACGCCCGCGCGAGCCGTTCTCACGACGGCCCTGGATTGGTGATCCGACAATGAGCGGCGATGATAGTTGGCCCCCCCTTCCTGTCAATCGCAGCCTAACGATCGCCACCTGCCGATCACTGCCCGACCGCCGCAGGAAGTGCCCTACTCGGTAAACCGCAGGCCGCCGAGGACCATGTTGAGCCCCTCGTCCGGCGGCCCGAGCGGCAGCAGCAATCCGTGCAGACGCTTGCGGCTGTCGGAGGTGACCGAGCGATAGCTGAGGTCGATGAACACCGGCGCCTGGGTCTCGGCGACCGCCTGGCCGGCAAGCAGCGCCTTCTGCTGCAGCGCCTGTTCCTGCGCACTGCCGTCAGACATCAGTCCGCGCACGGTCTGCCCCTGCACGTTGCGGCCGGCATGCTCGACGATGTGGCCGCCGACCAGACGGTAACGGAAATCGAGCGGATCGTGCAGCACATCGGCGAGAAACACGTGCTCCAGCAGGGCGGGAATATCGACCGGGTCGATATCCGCGCGCGCCGGATACGCCCGGCCCTGGCAGCGCCTTTGCCAATAGGCATGGAGTTCTGCCAGCACCGCGGGCCAATCTGCGACAAGTCTGCCATCCTGGCTTTTGAATTCACCGTCGTCCAACATGTAGACGGTCAGCTCTGCAAAGCAGCCATCCGATGACATGGGTTATCCATCTGGAGTATGCAGCGGGGTGAAAATTTCCCGCCATACTTGAACAATTAGGTATTTTAAAATCGTGTTAGTTGTCGACGAGATTCGTGTCGAGGTCAATATCGAATCCAGCCACCGATTGCAATTTCAAAACCTTAATCACCCTCCAGAAGATGCTTGACAAGGACCGGTCGTCGGCGCTTTCATCAGGATCTGCGCCGATTTGTTCTCAGCTTGCGGGCGCGTTAAAAATGCGGCTAAACGAGTGGTTCCGAACCGCCCGGCATGCCGTGGCGGTTTTTTTGTTTTGCGGTTTGACCCACCGAAGACGGGTCCGCGGCGATTTGAGGGGTGGCTTGCTCCGCGTCAACAAAAGCTAAGAAACCAGTCCCTGGTGGGGCCCCTCGGGAAAGCGATACTCACGAAACGCACGATCGAAAGGGTCCATGCCGTGACGAAGTCCACCAAGCCGACCACCCATCCCGAGACCCTGGCGCTGCACGCCGGCTTCCGCAGCGATCCGCACACCGGCTCGGTCGCGGTGCCGATCTACCAGACCACCTCGTACGAGTTCCACGATACCGGCCACGCGGCGAACCTCTTCGCGCTGAAGGAACTCGGCAACATCTACACGCGGATCATGAACCCGACCTGCGACGTGCTGGAGCAGCGGATCACGGCACTGGAAGGCGGTGCCGCCGCCCTGGCGGTGTCCTCCGGCCAGGCCGCCTCGGCCATGTCGATCCAGAACATCGCCGGCGCCGGCGACAACATCGTCAGTTCGACCGACCTCTACGGCGGCACCTGGAACCTCTTCGCCAACACCTTCAAGACCTTCGGCATCGAGGTGCGCTTCGTCGACCCGAGCGACCCGGAAAACTTCCGCCGCGCGACCGATGCGCGCACCAAGGCCTACTACGCCGAGACGCTGCCCAATCCGAAGCTGAAGGTCTTCCCGATCGGCGAGGTCGCGGCCATCGGCGAGGAACTGGGCGTCCCTCTCATCGTCGACAACACCGCCGCGCCGGTGCTCTGCCGCCCGCTGCAGCACGGCGCCCACATCGTGGTCTACTCGACCACCAAGTACATCGGCGGCCATGGCACCTCGATCGGCGGCATCATCGTCGACGGCGGCACCTTCGACTGGGCAAAGCACGCCGAGCGCTTCCCCGGCTTGAATCAGCCGGATCCGAGCTACCACGGCGCCGTGTGGACCGAGGCGGTGAAGCCGCTCGGGCCCATCGCCTACATCCTGAAGGCCCGGGTGACGCTGCAGCGCGACCTCGGCTACGCGCTCAGCCCGTTCAATGCCTTCCTCTTCCTGCAGGGCCTGGAGACACTGCCGCTGCGCATGCGCGAGCATTCCCGCAATGCCGCCGAGGTCGCGAAGTTCCTGCAAGGCCATCCCGACGTGACGGCGGTCATCCATCCGTCGCTGCAGGACGGCGAACCGCGGCGGCGGGCCGATGCCTACCTGGCCGGCGGCTACGGCGGGCTGGTCGGCTTCGAACTGGCCGGCGGTCTTGCGGCCGGGCGCCGCTTCATCGATGCCCTGCAGCTGTTCTATCATGTCGCCAACATCGGCGACGCACGCAGCCTGGCGATCCATCCCGCCTCCACCACGCATTCCCAGCTGTCGCCGGATGAGCAGGCGGCAACGGGGGTGACGGACGGCTACGTGCGCCTGTCGATCGGCCTGGAGCATATCGACGACATTCTCGCCGATCTCGACCAGGCGCTGACGGCGTCGCGCGCGGCCGCCGCCGCCGAATGATGGACCGGGATCAGAGGATAGCGGGGGAACTGCCGGAGCGCAGCGCCCTCGCCCTCTCCCGCCGAATTCCGATGGCCAGACAACTCGCAGAGCGCGCCGCGCTCGTCATCGTCGACTTCCAGAAGGCGATCGACGATCCCAAATGGGGCCGCCGCAACAATCCGCGGGCGGAAGCCCAGACCGCCCGGCTGCTGGCGGCCTGGCGGTCGGCGGGCTGGCCGGTGGTCCACGTGCAACACCTTTCCCGCGAGCCCGATTCGCCCTACCGCCCAGGCCAGCCCGGCTGTGACTTCAAGCCGGAACTGACCCCCGGGCCGGGCGAGATCGTGGTGCAGAAGCGTGTGCACAATGCCTTCATAGAGACCGGGCTGGAGGCCGCCCTGCGCGACCGCGGCATCGCCACCCTGGTCGTCGCCGGCGTGCTGCTGCACAACTCCGTCGACGCCACCGTGCGCATGGCCGCCGACCTGGGGTTCGATACCTGGATCGCCGGCGATGCCACCGCCAGCGTCGACATCGTCGACCTGGAGGGACGGCGCTGGCCGGCCGAGGAGGTCCACGCCCTGAGCCTCGCCCAATTGAGCGGAGAGTACGCGCAGATCACCCTCACCGAGGGGCTGCTGCAAGCGGCCCAAGACCTAGCCGGCCAGGGAGCGCGGGATGCCCAGGGTGCCCTTGTTGTCGAGGAAGGCTGCGCCTAAACTCGGCGACCTGATCGCCGGCCGGATAAACCCAGCGCTGAGCCGGGCCCCAAGGAAGCGGGACCCAAGGATGCGAGAGAGACCATGACCGATATGATCCGCAAGGGCGCTGCCCCTCTGCGCCCGGTAGAACCGCGCACGAAGGACGCGCCGTCACAGCGGCCGGAAGCCCAGAGGCCCGGCGCCCTGGGGGCCTTCCCGCAGATTCGCATGCGGCGCAACCGCAGCGCCGCCTGGGTGCGCCGCATGGTGGCGGAAAACCGTCTCGGTGCCGAGGACCTGATCTGGCCGGTCTTCGTTCACGGCGGCGTCGGCCGGCAAGCCATCGAGTCCATGCCCGGCGTCGACCGCCTGGGCCTCGACTGCCTGGTCGACAGCATCGGCATGGCGGCGGAACTGGGCATCGGCGCCATCGCGCTGTTCCCCTACACCGAACAGAGCATCAAGACGCCCGATGCGCGCGAGGCGGCGAACCCGGACAACCTCGTCTGCCGCGCCGTGCGCGAGGTGAAGCGGGCCCTGCCGGACGTGGGTGTTATCTGCGACGTGGCTCTGGATCCCTACAACAGCGACGGCCATGACGGCGTGCTGCGCGACGGCCGCATCGTCAACGACGAGTCGGTCGAACTGTTGTGCCGCCAGGCGCTGGTGCAGGCACAGGCCGGCTGCGACGTCGTGGCGCCCTCCGACATGATGGACGGGCGCATCGGCGCGGTCCGCGAATGCCTGGACAGCGCCGGCTTCGACGACGTGAAGATCATCGCCTATGCGGCGAAGTACGCGAGTTGCTTCTACGGCCCGTTCCGCGAGGCAGTCGGGTCCGGCAGCCGCCTGACCGGCGACAAGAAAACCTACCAGATGGACCCGGCCAACAGCGACGAGGCCCTGCGCGAGGTCGCCCTCGACCTGCACGAGGGCGCCGACATGGTGATGATCAAGCCGGGCATGCCCTATCTCGACATCATCCGGCGGGTGAAGGATGCCTTCGCCGTGCCGACCCTGGCCTACCAGGTGAGCGGCGAGTACGCCATGCTGAAGGCTGCCGCGCTCAACGGCTGGCTCGACAACGACCGCGCCCTGATGGAGAGCCTCTTGGCCTTCAAACGCGCCGGTGCCGACGCCGTGCTGACCTATGCCGCGGTGGAAGCGGCGAGGCTTCTGCGCGCCGACTGAGCGCAGCGACAGAGCTTGCCCCCTCTGCCGCCCTTGCGGCGCCGGCGCGAGCCCCCTAACTCTACAGATAACTACAAATAAGCGAGGAGGACTACACCATGGCGTTACAACTGGGCGATACCGCACCCGACTTCACCGCGGAGTCCACTGCCGGCAAAATTTCGCTGCACGACTACGGCAGCGGCAGCTGGGTGGTGCTGTTCTCGCACCCGAAGGATTTCACGCCGGTCTGCACGACGGAGCTGGGCGCCGTAGCGAAGCTGAAAGCGGAGTTCGACAAGCGCAACGTGAAGGTGCTCGGGCTTTCGGTCGATCCCCTCAAGGACCACAAGGCCTGGGTCGGCGATATCGAGGAGACCCAGGGCTGCGCCCTCAACTTTCCGCTGCTGGCCGACCCGGACCGCAAGGTCGCCAATCTCTACGGCATGATCCACCCCAACGCGAACGACACCCTGACCGTCCGCTCGGTCTTCGTGATCGATCCCAACAAGAAGATCCGCCTGACCCTGACCTATCCCGCGAGCACCGGCCGCAACTTCGAGGAACTGCTGCGCGTGATCGACTCTCTGCAGCTGACCGATAAGCACAAGGTCGCGACCCCGGTGAACTGGCGCCAGGGCGACGACTGCATCATCGTGCCGTCCGTCAGCAACGAGCAGGCCAAGGAGATGTTTCCCGGCGGCTGGAAAGAGCACAAGCCATACCTGCGCGTCGTGAAGCAGCCCCACTAGCCTGCTGACCCGGTTTTCGGGCACAAAAAAAGGGGCCGGCAGCCGAATGGCTGCCGGCCCCTTGCCGTTTGAAACCAGGATTATTCATCGCCCCGGCGAAAGAACGCTTCCGCCGCCCGGTCGTGCCAGGCCGCCACCGATCCCTGTCCGTGAAAGCCGACATGGCCGCCGCTTTCGGTGAGGCACAGCGTCAGCGCCGGATTGCCCGGCCAGTGGAAGCCTTCGTAAGCGGTCGCCGGGATCCAGGGATCGTCCGCGGCCTGCACCAGCAGCGTCGGCGTCTTGATAGACGGGAGAAAACGCAGGCCGGAGCATTGCCGGTAATAGTCGTCGGCACCGGCGAAACCGTTACGCGGCGCGATGACCTGCTCGTCGTAGGCGAAGACGCTGTCCGCACTGACGATGGCGGCGCGCTCAACGGCGGAGAGTTCGCGCGGCGCGGCCAGCGCCTCGGCCCGCATCTGGCTTAGCAGATAGCGGTGATAGAGCCAGTTGCGCGGCCGCATGAGGCAAAGCTGCGCGGCCTTCAGGTCGATCGGGGCCGAGACGCTGACCGCCGCCGTCACCGGGAAATCTACCCCCTCCTCCGCCAGAAAGCGCAACAGCATGTTGGCGCCCAATGAATAGCCCATGAGGTAGAGCCCGCTGGCGAAGTCGACAGCGCCGCTGTCGCGCAGTTCGAGCAAGGCGTCACGCAGGTCGCCGCTGCGCCCGGCGTGGTACTGCTCGCCGCACAGCGGGCGCGAGGGGCCGGCGCCGCGCAGATTGAGGCGGACGACGGTATAGCTGCGCGCCAGCCAGAAGGCCGCCGAAGCCCGCACATAGAGGCTGTCCTCGCTGCCGGTCAGGCCGTGCAGCAGCACCACAACGCCGCGGCCCCCCACCGCCGCCCGGTGCAGGCTGGCGACCAGGCGGTCGCCGCTGCCGTCGCGCAGGGGCAGTTCCAGGCGCTCCGCGGGCCAGGCCGCGAGATCGTGATGGGGCCGCCGCACGAAATTGCGCAGGGTTTGCAGGTCGCCGCCCAGCCAGGGAAAGCGGGGCCGGAACGACCCCGCATCAGGCAGGGCCGGCGGCGGCGCAGTGTTCATCCCGCCAGCCACGCCCGCAGCGGATCGATTTGGCCGGCGTCGAGCAGGGCCGGCGCGTGGCCGCACCCTTCAATCTCGATGACCTCGGCGCAAGGGCCGCGCCGCCGCATCTCGGCGGCCGTCTGCGGCAGCAGAAGATCCGACTCGGCGCCGCGCAGCACGAGTACCGGCCGCTCGATCAGGTCCCACAGGGGCCAGAGGTCGACATCGGCGACGTCGCCCTGACGCAGCGGTTCGGCGATGCGCGGGTCGTAGTGCAGGCGCCAGCCCGCCCCGTCGCGGCGCAGGGAGGTTTCCGTCAGGTGGCGCCACTGGGCGTCACTGAGGGCGCCGAAGCCGCGATAGGTTTTGCGGAAGTAGGCCTCGGCGGCGGCGAGGTCGGCAAAGCGCGGGTCCTTGCCGAAATAGGTAAGGATGCGCTCCAGCGCCGCCTTGGGGATGAACGGGCCGACGTCATTGATGACCAGCCGCCGCACAGGGTTGTCGGGCTGCGCCGCCAACATCATACCGATGAGCCCGCCCATCGAGGTGCCGACGATGTCGACCTGCGCGCTGCCGAGCCGCGCGATGAGGGCCGTCGTGTCGGCGAGATACTGCGGATAGCCGTAGTCCAGCGGATCACGCAGCCGGCCGCTGTCGCCGCGCCCGACCACGTCGGCGGCGATCACCCGGCGGCCGTCGGCGGCCAGCGCCGACGCGAGGCTGTCGAAGTCGCGGGCATTGCGGGCCAGGCCATGCAGGCAGAGCACCGGCACCGGGTCCCCGGCCGGCCACTCGCGGTAGGCCATGCGGTGGAAGCCGGTCCGCGAGAGGCAGACAACGCTGTCGCTGCGCGGCTTGCCCATGGCAGCCTCAAGCCGCCGCGACGGCGGGCGGCGCGTCGAAGACCTGCACGAAGGTTTCGGGATGGAAGCCGTTGAAGCGGGTCGCCAGAGCATTGGAATAGGCACCGACCTGGTCGATCTCGATCCAGTCGCCCTCGCGCACATCGTCCGGCAGCGCAAAGGTACCCGGCAACACGTCCAGGGAATCGCAGGTCGGCCCGTTGAGGGCGAACTCGGCCATCGTCTCGGAAACCGGTCCGTCGAGGCGGATGACCCGCGCCGGCAGGCGGATCGCGACGGTCGCCATTTCCGACAGGCTGCCGTAGATGCCGTCGTTGATGTAGAGGCGGTTGTCCTTGCGCAACTGGACCTGGGTCAGCAGGGAGCAGCCGTGCGCCACCAGCGCGCGCCCGGGCTCGGCAAAGACATCCACCGTCGGCTTCAGCTTCAGACTTTTGAGGCCGCGGCGGATCGCCTCCATGTAGGCCCCCAATTCGGGCACCGGCCGGTCGCCGTAAGCCGCCGGGAAGCCGCCGCCGACATCGATGCAGACCGGATCGACCCCCGCCTGGTCGATGATGCCGCCCAACAGCGCCAGGGCATTGGAATAGGCCTCCGGGCTGCGGCATTGGGAGCCGACGTGGAACGCCAGGCCCACCGCGCAGCCCCGCGCAGCGGCGGCCCGCATCAGCTCCGCGGCGTCGTCCGGTGCGGCCCCGAACTTGGCCGCCAGGTGATAGAGCGTATCGTCGGCGGGCGGTGTGTTCACCCGCACGATGATGGTATTGCCCTGCGTTCCCGCTTCTTCCGCTACCTTGTCCAGTTCGTCCCTGTGGTCGACGACGAAGTGACGCACGCCATAAACCTTGTAGGCCGACTTGATGACCGCCCGCGCTTTCACCGGGTGCATGAAGTAGGTGTGGGCATCCTCGAAGCCGTCGGTGATCTGCGCGATCTCCGGCAAGGAGGCGGTGTCGAAATGGCGGATGCCCCCCTTGTAGAGGGCGGAGAGCACCAGGGGGTGCGGATTGCACTTCACGGCGTAGAGCACCGTGCCGGGAAACTGGCTGATGAAGCGCCGGGCGCTCGCCGCCAGGACGTCGGGGCGCATGCAGTAGACGGGATAGCTCGGCCGCAGCGCCTCGGCCACCGCCGTCACGTCGGAAAATTTTCCCTTGTCGATCGCCACTGCGAGAAACCTATGCCTGTAAGCGATGGCGCCGGGACAACCCGGCCGCCCCCATCTATAGGAAGCTACGGCTGCCGGGACAAGGGTAAGCTTTGCGAGCCGCCTCGGTGCTAGCCGATGCTGAGCAGCCGCCGCCGCGCGCCCGATGCGTCGCGCTGGTTGCGCAGCAGGCCCCGCATTTCCTGTCCCAGCGCGATGTGGCCGTCCTTCATGTAGGCCTCGTGGTTGCCTTCGATTTCGTCCACCACGTAGCGGTAGTTGACCATCAGACCGCAGGACTGGGCCATGCCGTTGGCCGAGGCGTCGCCCAGCCAGTTGAGCCGTTCCAGGCGGGCACCGTTGCGCAGGTGGAACCGCGCCACGGAGTCCAGCGGCTGGCCGTCGCTGCGCTTGGAGACGAGATAGCGGGCGGCCAACGCCTTGAGCGGGCGCCGTAAGGCTGAGGCCACCGCCGCGTCCTTGGCCCAGCCGCCTTTGCTCAACAGTTCGCCCACCATCTGCTTCAGGCCACGTTCCCGGGTCAGGGCCGGCAGTTCGGCGAGGTCGTCCGGCTGGAAGGCTGCCGCCAGCTCCTCCTCCGCCAGGCCGTCCAGCCAGCGACGGTAGCCGGGAATCGGCGACAGGGTGGCGAAGATCTTCAGCTTGGGGAATTCGCGCGACAGCGACTGCACCGCGCGCTTGATGAGGAAATCGCCAAAGGAGATCTGCTTCAATCCTTTTTGCGTGTTCGAGATCGAATAGAAGATCGCCGCGTCGGCCTGGTGGGGATCCATCTTCGGTGCCTTCTCGTCGAGCAGCGCCTGGATCGAACCCGCCATACCCTGCACCAGGGCGACCTCGACAAAAGCCAGCGGCTCCTCGGGCATCCGCGGATGGAACAGCGCATAGCAGCGACGATCCGAATCCAGGCGGTTGCGCAGGTCCTGCCAGGAGGTGATCTGGTGCACGGCCTCGTAGGCGACCAGCTTCTCCAGCAGCGAGGCCGGCGAATCCCAGTCGATCTCGCGCAGGTCGAGGAAACCGGTGTCGAACCACGACAGCAGAAGCTCGCGCAGATCGTTGTCGAGCCCCTGAAGATAAGGGTCGTCGCTGCGCAGGGCGAGCAGATCGGCGCGCAGGTCCACCAGGAACTTCACACCTTCGGGCAAGGCATTGAACTGGGTCAACAGCCGCAGCCGGGGGGGCTGCAGAGCGCGGCGCAGCCGGCCCTCGGCCAGCATCCGCCCGGCATCATCCGTCGCCGCCCGATAGCCGTCGATTGCATCGTCCACCGCGTCGGCCGGGACCGCGAACTCCCGCGCCAGCACGGTCAGGAAGCGGCCGCGCCCCTCCGCGTCCTGCTCGAGATAAATGCGCCCGAGAGCGGCCGCCCGCATGCGCGCCGAAACCTCTCCGCCGCGCGCCTCCAGGCAGTCCTGCATGAGCCGCTTCAGGGACTCCGGCTGGGTCGAGGCCGGCGCCTTGGCGAGACCGACGGTGCGCGCCGCGGACTGGGCGATGTCGCGCCAGGCGGAGGCGAGGTTCGATAGCGTACGCACGACCAGAGTTTCCTGCGGCACCTCGGACATCGGACTTCCTTTCTAAATCCCCGAGCCTAGATTCCTTGGCCCAACATGGCATTCGGCAACCACGTGGCGATGGACGGAAAGATGCACAAGAGGATGATGGCGACCACCATGGCCAGCATGTACGGCAGGGCGCCCTTGAGAATCGTCTGCAGCTTCACGTCCGGGACGATGCCGTTGATGACATAGAGATTTAGGCCCACCGGTGGGGTGATCAAGCCGATCTCCATGTTGATGGTAAAGATCACCGCGAACCAGTAGGGATCGAAACCCGCGGACGTCACGATTGGCAGCAGGATCGGCGCCGTCATGAGGATCACCGCGACCGGCGGCAGGAAGAAGCCGCAGACCAGCAGGAACACGTTGATCATCGCCATCAGCACCCAGCGGTTCACATCGAGCCCGGCTATCCACTCGGCGATCGACTGGGTGACGAAGAGGCTGGAGAGCATGTAGCTGAACAATGCGGAGGAGCCGATGATCATCAGGATCATCACCGACTCGCGCATGGAATCGCCAAGAATGTCCCAGATCCTGAGCGGCGACCAGTTCCGCATGAAAAGGCCGTAGATCACCACCACCAGCAGGATGCAGAACAGCGCGCCGACGCCGGCCGCTTCCGAGGGCGTCGCCACGCCGCCATAGAGGACGTAAAGCACGCCCGCGATGATGAGAAAGAACGGCAGCACCCGCGGCAGCACCACCAGCTTGTCGCGCAGGCTGTAGCTCAAGTCGCCCAGCTTGAAGCGGTAGCCGCCGCGCCAGGCCGCATAGAGCGACCACGCCATGAAAAGGCAGGTCAGCATGAAGCCGGGCACCAGGCCGGCGATGAACAGGCGGCCGATCGAGGTCTCGGTGGAGATGCCGTAGACGATCATGGTGACCGAGGGCGGGATCAGAATGCCGAGGGTGCCGCCGGCGGCGATGGCGCCGGTCGCCAGGCCGTCCGGATAGCCGCGCTTGCGCATTTCCGGGATGCCCATCTTGCCGATGGCCGCGCAGGTCGCCGGCGAGGAGCCAGAAAGCGCAGCAAAGATCGAGCAGGCACCGATGTTGGAGATGATCAGTCCGCCGGGCACCTTGTAGAGCCAGCGCTCCAGCGCCTCGTAGAGGTCCTTGCCGGCCGGCGAGGATGCCACGGCGGCGCCCATGAGGACGAACATCGGGATCGAGACCAGGGTGAAGTCCGCCAAGCCGCCGAAGAATGTGTCGGCGACGATCCCCAGGCTACCCCAACCGTCGATGACGACGAGAAAGGCGAGCGCCACGATGCCCAGGCCGAAAGCGATGGGAATGCCGGTAGAAAGAACGACGATGGTGATGACGCCGATCGCGGCGCCCAGCTCGAGCGGGCTCACGGCCGCGCCTCCGGGTCGAGCCCGAAGGGCATTGCGCGTCCTGTGGCCAGGCACAACAGGTCGGCAAGGTACTGCAGGCAGAGCAGCCCGATGCCGATGGGGATCGGGGCATAGGCGATCCACAGCGGCAGGGCCCAGATGGAACTGGTTTTCCAGCCGCCCTGCCAGGCATCGAGCCACAGCTCGGCGCCGCTGTAGGTCAGCGCCGCGCAGAAGACCAGGGCAGTCAGCGAGGCCACGAAGGCGAGAACGAGACGCCCGCGGTGCGGAAGATAGAGCGGCAGCAGGTCGACGTTCACGTGGCCGCGCTGCAGCAGGACGTAAGGGCTGCCGATGAGCGTGGCGCCGACCAAGCTGTAAACGGCGAACTCGGTCTGCCAGACCGTCGATTCATTCAGCAGGTAGCGCATCACCACCATCTGACAGACGACCAGCACCGCGGCCGCCAGGGTCAGCGCGGAGAGAATGCCGCAGAGCTGGGACAGACGGCGCACGCCAGTGATGAAAAGGTCCAAGGGGGCCTCGCCCATCGTAGAAGGTTCAGAGCCCGGCCAACGCCGGACACGCAGAGACTGAAAGCGGTGGGGGCGCCGGCGACTTGCGGCACCGGCGCCCCCAAATTGCGAGCGGCGCGCGTCAGTCGACGGCCAACGCCTTCTCGATCAGTTCCTTGCCGCCGGGAACCTCCTCGGAGAAGATCTTGTAAGACGTATTCTGCGCGATGGCACGCCAGGCCGCCGCATCCTCGGCGGACATCTTCACAACCTCGACGCCGGCGTTCTTGAAGACGTCGACCATCTTGGTGTCGAGGCCCTTGGCCTGCTCAACCATGTAATCCTCGGCCTTCTTGCCGGCGGCCATCAGAGCCTTCTGCTGTTCCTCGCTGAGCTTGTCCCAGCTGCTCTTCGACATCAGGATCGGCTCGTACATGAACCACAGGGCATGGTCGCCCGGCTCGGTCAGACAGGTTACCTGCTCATACAGACGATAGGACACGAAGCTGCCGGAGCTGGTGTTGGCGGCATCGAGCACACCGGTCTGCATGGCGGTGTAGATTTCCGACGACGGCATGGAGGCGATGGAGGCGCCGGCACCAACCAGCATCTGCTCGAAGGCCGGTCCGGCCGCGCGGGTCACCTGCCCCGTCATGCTGTCGGGGCCCAGGATGCAGTTCTTGGTCGAGGCGAAGCCACCCGCCAGCCAGGCGTCGGCCAGCACGACCACCCCCGCATCGTTGATGATCTGCTTGATGTCGGCCATGAACGGCGAGCTGTTGAGCCGCAGCGCGTGGTCGTGGTTCTTCACCAGGCCCGGCATCAGCGTGGCGCTGAACTGCGGATGGCGACCGCTGGCGTAGTCCAGCGGGAAGGCGGAGATATCCAGCTGCCCCTTCACCATGGCGTTCCACTGCTCGCTCGGCTTGAACAGCGAAGCGCCTGGATAGACCTGGATATCCAGGCCGACGTTCGCCGCCGCGGCTTCGCGCGCGATGATCTGAACCATCTCGTCACGGGCGTCGCCCTTGCCGCCCGGCCACTGGTGCGACGCCTTGAGCTTCATGTCGGCGGCGACGGCCGAGCCGGCCATGGCGAGCGCCACGACCATCGCGGTCGTGGAAACGAGGGCACGCGCCGTCTTTGATTTCGCCGTCTTTGATTCTACTGGGGTCTTGGACATTACTCTGTTCCTCCCGGTTGCTTATTGCCCGGCAAAACGTCCGCACCGCGCGTCGCCTGCCTGTTGTTCTGCATCGAAGAGTAACCCCACCCCCAAGGCCTGTCCAGTGTTGTATACAAAGATTGATGAAGTGCATGCTTGCTGGATTCTTTTGCATGCGCCTATACTCCCCGCATGGCATCCAAACCGGCACCTCTGGCCCAAGACCTGCGCGACCGCCTGGAGGAGGAGATCCTCTCGGGCCAGCGGCCGCCGGGCTCGCGTCTGGACGAAAGCAAGCTGGCGCAGCATTTCGGCGTGTCGCGTACACCGGTGCGCGAGGCGTTGCGGGAACTGGCCGCCGCCGACCTGGTGGTGCTGCGGCCGCGCCAGGGAGCGGTGGTCGCCACGGTGACGGTCACGCAGCTGCTGCACATGTTCGAGGTGATGGCCGAGCTGGAATCGTTCTGCGCCCGGCTGGCGGCGCGGCGGATGTCCGAGGCGGAGCGCCACCACCTGGCTCAGGTCCACGCCGCCTGCCGGCACTTCGCCGAAAAGAGCGAGGCCCACGCCTACTACGACGCCAACCGGCGCTTCCACGAGGTGATCTACGCGGGATCCCACAACACCTATCTGGAAGAAACCACCCGCAACATGCGCAACCGCCTGTCACCCTACCGCCGCTTCCAGCTGCACCATCCCGGGCGTACGATGAAGTCGTGGAAGGAACACCAGGCGGTGGTCGATGCCATCGTCAGCGGCGACGGCGAAGCGGCCGCGGCAGCCATGTCGCACCATGTCACCATCCAGGGCGACGTCTTCACCGACCTGATCTCCGCCCTGCCCGAGTCCTACGTCCACGCGATGACCGCCTAGCAGCCCGAGGCCGCGGCGGCGGATAGACACCATGACCAACCTTTACGACCTGCTGAAACAGAATTTCCCGGCCGACCGCGGCCAGACCGTACTGGAAACCCCGGACGGTCTCACCATGAGCTATGCCGACCTGGAGAGCGGCTCCGGGCGCATTGCGCGGCTGCTGACGGACAAGGGTGTCGGGCCGGGCGACCGCGTCGCCGCGCAGATCGAGAAGTCGCCGCAGGCGATCCTGCTCTACCTCGCGGTGCTGCGCTGCGGCGGCGTTTATCTGCCGCTCAATACCGCCTACAAGGGCGGCGAGGTCGCCTATTTCCTGGAAGACGCCGAGCCGCGCGTGCTGGTCTGCGACCCGGCCGGCGAAGCCGCCCTGCAGGAGATCGCCGGCAAGGCCGGCGTTGGCACGGTGCTGACTCTGGGCGAGGACGGCCAAGGCAGTCTGATCGACCTCAGCCAACGCCTCGATCCCGAGGCCGCCGTGGTGTCCCGGGACGACGACGACCTGGCGGCGATCCTCTATACCAGCGGGACCACCGGTCGCTCCAAGGGCGCCATGCTGAGCCACAAGAACCTCGGTGCCAACACCCTCACCCTGCGCGACACCTGGGGCTTCACCGCCGACGACGTGCTGATCCACGCGCTACCGGTGTTCCACACCCACGGACTTTTCGTCGCCACCCACTGCGTGCTGCTGAGCGGCAGCCGCATGCTGTTCCTCAACCGCTTCGACGCCGATACCGTGCTGGACCTGATGCCGCGCGCGACGGCGATGATGGGGGTGCCCACCTTCTACACCCGTCTGCTGGCGAGCCCGCGGCTGACCAGGGACGCCTGCGCCCACATGCGGCTCTTCGTCTCCGGCTCGGCCCCGCTGCTGCCTGAGACCTTCAAGGAGTTCGAGTCCCGCACCGGCCATCGCATCCTCGAGCGCTACGGCATGACCGAGACGACGATGAACACCTCCAACCCGCTGGACGGCGAGCGCATCGGCGGCACCGTCGGCTTTCCGCTGCCGGGCGTGGAGATCCGTATCGCCGACGACGACGGCAGGCCCCTGCCCCAGGGCGAGGTCGGCGTGCTGGAGGTCAAGGGACCCAACGTCTTCCGCGGCTACTGGCGCCAGCCCGAGAAGACCGCAGCGGAGTTCCGCCAGGACGGCTTCTTCATCACCGGCGACGTGGCGATGATCGACGATCGCGGCTACATCCATATCGTCGGACGCGCCAAGGACCTCATTATCTCCGGCGGCTTCAATGTGTACCCGAAGGAGGTCGAGCTCTGCATCGACCAGATCGATGGCGTCCAGGAATCGGCGGTGATCGGCGTGCCGCACCCGGACTTCGGCGAAGCCGTGGTCGCCGTGGTCAAGCGCCAGGGCGGCGGGCCGGAAGTGAGCGCCGATGCGATCCAGTCGACCGCTAAAGCGGCGCTCGCCAACTTCAAGGTGCCGAAGAAGGTATTCTTCGTGGACGACCTGCCGCGCAACACCATGGGCAAGGTTCAGAAGAACCTGCTGCGCGACCGCTTCAAGGACAGCTTCAGCTCGGCGGCCTAGGAGATCAGGCGGCGGAGCCTTGTGCCGCCGCGCCGGCGAGGCAGGCCTTCACCTCGGTAGCACTGAGGGTTTCGCGCTCTTCGAGGCGCTGCACCAAGCGTTTCATGCCGGCTTCGTTGGCAGCGATGACTTCCTTGGCACGCGCCTCCGCCTCACGCAGCAGGTTGGAGACCGCGGCATCGACATCGTGCGCCGTTGTCTCGCTGAAGCGGCGTGGCTGGGCGATCTCGCGCCCCAGGAAGGGATGGTCTTCGCTCTGGCGCAGATCGACGGGGCCGATCTCCTCCGACATGCCCCAGCGCGCGACCATGGCACGCGCCGTCTGCGTCGCCTGCTTGATGTCGTCGTCGGCGCCCGAGCTGACGTTGCCGAGCAGAACTTTCTCTGCCGTGCGGCCTCCCAGCATCACCGCCAGGCGGTCCTTAAGATAGTCCTCGGGCAGGGTATGGCGCTCCTCTTCCGGCAGCATGTGGGTGCCGCCCAGGGCGCGTCCGCGTGGGATGATGGTCACCTTGTAGACCGGGTCGGCCGTCGGCAGAAAGTGCGCGACGACGGTGTGGCCGGCCTCATGCACCGCCAGGCGATGCTTCTCGTCGGGGCGGATCGCCAGACTGCGCACCGTGCCCATCATCACCTTGTCACGCATTTCATCGAAGTCACGCATCTCGATCGTGGGCCTGTCGGACCGGGCGGCGGCCATCGCCGCCTCGTTCACCAGGTTCTTCAGGTCCGCACCGGAGAAACCCGGCGTGGCGCTGGCCAGGGTGGCGAGGTTCACGTCGCCCGCCAGCGGCATTTTCTTGGTATGCACCTTGAGGATCGCCTCGCGGGCCTCGCGGTCCGGCAGTTCCAGGGTCACATGGCGGTCGAAGCGCCCGGGGCGCAGCAGAGCGGGATCCAGCACATCTGGACGGTTGGTCGCCGCCAGGACGATCACCGCCTCGTGCCCCGAGAAGCCGTCCATTTCCGCCAGGATCTGGTTCAGCGTCTGTTCGCGCTCGTCGTTGCCGCCGCCCATGCCGGTACCGCGCACGCGACCGACAGCGTCGAGCTCGTCGATGAAAATGATGCTGGGCGCGCGCTTCTTGGCTTCCTCGAACATTTTGCGCACACGCGAAGCGCCGACGCCGACGAACATCTCGATGAACTCGGATGCCGAGGTGTGATAGAAGTTCACGTTGGCCTCGCCCGCCAAGGCGCGGGCCAGCAAGGTCTTGCCGGTGCCCGGCGGACCCATCAGCAGCACGCCGCGGGGCGGCTCCGCCCCGAGACGCTGATAGCGCTCCGGATCACGCAGGAAATCGACCAACTCGGCGACCTCGCGCTTGGCGCTCTCCTGCCCAGCGACATCGGCGAAGGTGATCCGCTTCTTGCGCTTGACCTCGCGCTGCGCCGACCCGGCGAGAAACTCGGAAGGATCACGTCCGCCGAAACGGCCCGTGATGTTGCTCTGCATGCGGTTCCAGAACCAGAAGTAGATACCGAGGAAGACCAGCCAGGGCAGCAAGCTGAGCATCCAGTTGCCGCCATCCTCTGCGGAGGCTTCCACCGTCAGCACCGCTCCGCTGGACTCGATCAGCGGCATGAGCTCGGCATCGGTCAGTCCCGGCAGGGTGACCTTGATGCGCTGCAGGTCTGCCGCCGTGCCGCCACCCTCGGGCTTCGCCAGCGCCGTCACCTCGTGCCCGGCCAGGCGGATGTCAGTGACGCGGCGGTCGCGCAGCAGCTGCTTGAATTCGCTGTAGGCCACCTCGGATGCCCGCGGCTCCGGCGTCGTGCCCTCCCGCATGCTGTACAGGAAGGCGAAGAGCACCAGGCCGACCAGCAGAAGGGGCCACCACTTCGACAGTTCTTTCACCAGGCGCCTCCGGCCATAAAAAGCCACCATCCCGAGCGGAAATCCATAGTAGCGAATACCAAGCCCCAAGCGGGATGGGAATGATGCAGCTCAAACCGACGGCGCAGGAATGCCGGTCAGTCGGCGCGGCTGGCCAGGTTGTGGGAGCGCCAGGACTGCGCCTCGATGAACACCCTCTTGACCGCCGAATCGGCCTGCTTAATGCGCATTTCGAGTTCCGAGATCGCTGCCTCGACATCGTTGGCGGAGAGGTTCGGGTGGAAATCGATGCTGATCGTCACCAGCAGGTCCTGGGGCCCCTGATGCAGGGTCAGCAGCTCGTTGATGCGAAAGACGGCCTTGTGGCTCTGGACGATCCCCTTCAGCTGGTTGGCCAGCCAGGGGTCCGCCCCCTCGCCGATCAGCAAGCCCTTGGTCTCGTAGGCCAGCAGGATCGCCGCCAGCGCCAGGATGCCGCCGATGACCATCGAGGCGACGCCGTCCAGTTCCGGCATATCCAACTGCTGGCCGAGGAAGATGCCGAGGAAGGCCACCATCAGGCCCAGCATCGCCGCCGTATCCTCCAGCAGCACGGTGAAGATCGAGGGATCCTTGCTGACCTGGATGGCGCGGAGATAGCCATGGCTGCCCTTGGTGCGCTTGAACTCGCGGAAGGCGACCCACCAGGCGCCCGCCTCGAACACCATAGCGACGCCGAGGACGATATAGTTCACATAGGCGTCGGAGACCGGATGCGGGTCGCCGAGCTTGTGAACCCCCTCGTAGAAGGACACGCCAGAACCCACCGCGAAGATCAGGATGGCGACCACAAAGGCCCAGAAATAGATCTCGCGGCCGTAGCCGAAGGGATGCCGGTCGTCCGCCGGGCGCGCCGCCCGTTTGAGGCCGTACAGCAGCAGCGCCTGATTGCCCGTGTCCACCGCCGAATGGATGCCCTCGGAGAACATGGCTGAACTGCCGGTGAAGGCCGCTGCCGCGAACTTTGTGACCGCGATCATGGAGTTGCCGGCGAGCGCCGCGATGATCACCCTCTTCGATCCGTGTCCGGCCATGCCGTTCCTTCCGTGATTTCCGCCCCGGACTTCGCGCCGAAGCAGCCCGTCGGGCCGCTGTGACAGCAGGCCGCGGGTTCCAGAGCCACTATATCGTCCCCATATCCGGGGAGGAAACCTGCAGTGAAATGATCTATCAAGGATTTCACAGGCATTCTCAGACCGTTGACCACGGGACGCCCCCTGAGAAAGGCCACAAGCTTCCGGGCGGGCAAAGGCGGTATAAGGGAAAGCATGAGAGCGATTCGGCGCGCACTACTGATTGTCCTGGGCGGACTGTTGGTCCTGGTCCTGATTGTCGCCGGCGGCGGATACCTCTGGCTGCGCGGTTCGCTGCCGCAGACTGAGGGCGAGGTACGCATCGCGGCCCTGGAAGCGCCGGTCACGGTGCGCCGCAACAGCGACGGCGTCGTCCGCATCCAGGCGGCCAATGAAAGCGACCTCTATCGCGCCCTCGGCTTCGTCCACGCCCAGGAGCGTCTGTGGCAGATGGATTTCATGCGCCGCACCGCTTCCGGGCGGCTGTCGGAGGTCATGGGCGAGTCGACCCTCGGGCTGGACCGCTTCTTCCGCACCCTCGGATTCCGCCAGCTCGCAGAGGCGAACATCGCCACCCTGTCGGAGCCGACCAAGATGGCGCTGCAGGCCTATGCCGACGGCGTCAATGCCTTCCTGGCCACCCGCTCCGGCCCGCTGCCGCTGGAGTTTCAGATCCTGCGCTACGAGCCCGAACCCTGGAGCCCGACCGACTCGCTGCTGTGGGGTCGCGTCATGGCGCTGCGCCTGTCAGAGAACTGGCGCGACGAGTTGAGCCGAACACGCCTCGCGGGGCGTTTCAGCGCCGAGCAGATCGCCGAGTTGTGGCCGGCCTATCCCGAGGACGCCCCCATCACCATCGCCGGGCTGGACAGCCTCATCGACCAGTCCGTCGCGACCCAGCTCGCCAACCTGCTGCCGCCGTCGCTGCAGCCGACGGGTGCTTCCAACGCCTGGATCGTCGGCGGCAAGCGCACGGTGAGCGGCAGCCCGATCCTCGCCAACGATCCGCACCTGCCCCTCGACGCCCCCGGCACGTGGTTCCTCGCCCGCCTGGAAGCGCCGGGCATCACCCTGGCCGGGGCGACCTCGCCGGGCGTGCCTTTCATCCTGCTCGGCCACAACCAGACCGTCGCCTGGGGTCTCACCACGACCCACAGCGATACGCAGGATTTCTTCATCGAACGCATCTCGCCGGACGATCCAAACCAGTATGAGACGCCGGAGGGCAGCGAGCCCTTCAAGGTGCGCGACGAGTTCATCCGCCTGAGCGGCGGCGAGTCGGTGCGCCTGATCGTGCGGGAGACGCGCCACGGACCCGTGATGAGCGACGTGATCCCGGAAGGCTCGAAAGACAACAACGCCGTCCTCGCCCTTGCCTGGCCCGCCCTACGCGCCGACGACGCCACCGCTGACGCGCTCTACCAGATGAACCATGCGAACAGCTGGGGGGCGTTCCGCGAAGCGCTGCGACAGTTCCATTCGCCGCAGCAGAACATTCTCTTCGCCGACACCGCAGGGAACATCGGCTTCATGGCGCCGGCGCGTGTGCCGGTGCGCCGCACCGGCAACGGCCAACACCCGGTGCCGGGATGGAGCGGCGAGTTCGACTGGATCGGCTTCGTGCCCTTCGAGGAACTGCCCAGCACCAGCAACCCGCGCAGCGACCTCATCATCAACGCCAACAATCGCATCGTGCCGGAGAAGTTTCCCCACCTGATCGCCGTCGACTGGCCGCCACCCTACCGCGCCGAGCGGATCGAATCCGTTCTGGCGGGCACCGAGGGCAACCACCGCGTGACCGATTCCCTGATCCTGCAGCAGGACATCGTCGCCACGGCCGTGGAGCGCATCCTGCCCCGCCTGCTCGCCGTCACGCCGAACGAAGAGCGCTCGCGCGAAGCCGTCAGCCGTCTGCGCGGCTGGGACCGGCAGATGCACCGCAACGCGCCCGAACCGCTGATTCTGCAGGCCTGGATCTGGGCGCTCGGCCAGACCATCTTGGCCGATGAATTGGGACCCAACTATCTCGAGTTCCTGGACGGCGGTATCTACACCGTCGAGCGGCTGATCGACAACGGCAGCAAGTGGTGCGACGACACCACCACCGATGAGACCGAGGACTGCGATACCCAGATCGTCCGTGCGCTGGATGTTGCGCTCGACCATCTGACGGAGCGCTTCGGCAGCGACATGTCCGCCTGGCGCTGGGGCAAGGCGCACGTCGCGCGGTTCAGCCATCCGCTGCTCAGCCGCCTGCCCGTTCTGCGTGAACTCTTCACCTACAGCGTCGAGGCCGATGGCGGCAACGACACCGTCAACCGCGCCTCGCCCCGGCTCGGCGGCAGTCCGGAGACGCTCTTCGAGGACGTCCATGGCGCCGGCTTCCGCGCCGTCTACGACCTGGAAGAACTCGACCGTTCGCGCTTCATGATCGCCACCGGCCAGTCGGGCAATCCTCTTTCCCCCCTCTACGGCAACATGGCGCTGCGCTGGCGCGACGGCCAGTCGGTGTCGCTGGCTCCCGGATCCTGGACGCTGGCAGAACAGCTAAGCTTGCTGCCGTCCCAAAAATAGCCAAGCATTGTGACCGCCGGCGCCGTAACGGATGCCGCACCCCGGGGAGACGGCCTTGACGACCACCATCGACGACATTCGCGCGGCAGCGGAGCGCCTGCAAGGGCAGGTGATCCGCACCCCCCTGATCCCTGCCGCCCGCATGTCGGAGGTCCTGGGCTGCGATCTCTACCTGAAGCTGGAGAACCTGCAGCGCACTGGCTCCTTCAAGGATCGTGGCTCTTATTTCCGGCTGTCCAACCTGACGGCGGACGAAGCCAAGCGCGGCGTCATCGCCATGTCTGCCGGCAATCACGCCCAGGGCGTCGCCTACCACGCGCAGCGCCTCGGCATCCCGGCGACCATCGTCATGCCGGAGTTCGCCCCCTTCTCGAAAGTCGAGCGCACGAGGTCCTTCGGTGCCCGCGTGGTTCTGACCGGCGACACCCTGGACGCCTCGGCCCAGGCCGCCCGGCAGATCGCCGAAGAGGAAAAGCTGACTTTCGTGCATCCCTATGATGATCCGGACGTCATCGCCGGCCAGGGCACCATCGGCTTGGAGATCATGGAGGATCTGCCCGATGTCGACACCCTGGTCGTGCCGATCGGCGGCGGCGGCCTGATTTCCGGCATCGCCACCGCCGCCAAGCACGCCAACCCGGCAATCCGGATGATCGGAGTCGAGACCGAGCTCTATCCCTCCATGGCCAACGCCCTCCAGGGCCGCAGCGAACTGCCCGGCGGCAGCAGCCTGGCCGACGGCATCGCCGTGAAGAACCCCGGGAAGTTGACCAAGGAGATCATCGGCCGCCTCGTCGAGGACATCGCCATCGTCCCCGAGACCATGATCGAGATCGCCATCCACCGGCTTGTCGAGGAACAGAAAATCGTGGCCGAGGGTGCCGGCGCCGCCGGGGTCGCCGCGATCATCAACGATCCGCAGCGCTTTGCCGGTCGCAAGGTTGCCACGGTGGTCTGCGGCGGCAACATCGACGTGCGCCTGCTGTCCGGCGTGCTCGCGCGCGGGCTGGTGCGCGACGGGCGCATGGTACGGCTGCGGATCGGCATCGTCGACCAACCCGGCATCCTGGCCAAGATCGCCGAGATCATCGGCCGCAGCAGCGCCAACATTATCGAGGTGTACCACCAGCGGATGTTCTATGACGTGCCGGCCAAGCGGGCCGACGTCGATGTCGTGCTGGAAACCCGCAATGCCGACCACGTGAAGGAGATCGTCGCGGTGCTCGAAAAGAGCGGTTTCCCCACGCGGGTGCTGTCGGCGCATTCCGCCGTCGGGTCGTGACATGGCCCGCGAAACGGGGCAAGCGTTCCATCCAAAGATTGCACTGGCGGCCCCTATCCCTTAGGGGATAAGCAGAAGAAGTCGCTGCGTATGCACGGAGGAGCACCCCATGGGTCCGACCGGCGCCGTCTTTCACAACGTTCTGGATCGCATCGGCAACACGCCGATGCTGGAGGTCAGCCGCCTCGACACCGGGCCGTGCCGTCTGTTCCTGAAACTTGAGAGCGAAAATCCGGGCGGCTCCATCAAGGACCGCATCGGCAAGTCGATGATCGAAGCGGCTGAGCGGGAGGGCCGGCTGAAGCCCGGCGGGCGGCTGATCGAAGCGACCGCCGGCAATACCGGTCTCGGTCTCGCGCTGGTGGCGGCCCAGAAGGGCTATCGCCTGTCCCTGGTGGTCCCCGACAAGATGGCCAAGGAGAAGATCTTCCACCTGCGCGCCCTCGGCGCCGAGGTCATCCTCACCCGCTCCGACGTCGGCAAGGGCCACCCGGAATACTACCAGGACATCGCCCAGCGCCTCGCCGATGAAACCGGCGCCATCTTCATCAACCAGTTCGGAAATCCGGCCAATCCCCTGGCCCACGAGACGACGACAGGCCCGGAAATCTGGGAGCAGATGGAGCACGATATCGACGCCGTGATCTGCGGCGTCGGCTCCGGCGGCACCATCGCCGGTCTCGCCCGCTACTTCGCCAAGGTCTCCGATAAGACCGAAATGGTGCTGGCAGATCCCGCTGGCTCGATCCTCGCCGAGTACGTCGAGACCGGACACCTCAGCAAGGACGTCGGCAGCTGGATCGTCGAGGGCATCGGCGAGGATTTCCTGCCCGACATCGCCGACCTTTCCAGGGTACGCAAGGCATATGTCATCTCCGACAAGGAAGCGCTGCTGACGGCGCGGGAACTGCTGTTGCGCGAGGGCGTTCTTGCCGGCTCGTCCTCCGGCACCCTGATTGCCGCCGCTTTGCGTTATTGCCGCGAGCAGAGCGAACCCAAGCGGGTCGTGACCCTGGTGTGCGACAGCGGCAACAAGTACCTCTCGAAAATGTTCAATGACTACTGGATGATCGACCAGGGCTTCATCGAACGGGAACGCAAAGGCGATCTGCGCGACCTCATCAGCCGGCGCCACGACGAGCATGGTACCGTCACCGTAGGCGCGGACGACAACCTGCTGATCGCCTACGGCCGCATGAAGCTCTACGACATCTCGCAGCTGCCGGTGCTGGACAAGAGCGGGAAGGTCGCAGGGATCATCGACGAGAGCGACATCCTGCTGAAGGTGTTCAAGGATGACGCGCACTTCAAGGATGCCGTCTCCAGCGCCATGACCGCCAGGTTGGAAACCATCGCGCCGGACGAGCCGATCGACGCCCTGCTGCCGATCTTCGCCAAGGATCACGTTGCCATCGTCTTCGACGGCGATACCTTCCTGGGTCTCATCACCCGCATCGACCTGCTCAATCATCTCCGCCGAAGGATGCGATAGACGCCATGCCCGATACCCCGCGGCCGCGCAACCGGCCCGCCTTCGCCACCCGCGCGATCCATGCCGGCCAGTCCCCCGACCCGACGACCGGCGCCATCATGCCGCCGATCTACACCACCTCGACCTACGTTCAGGAGAGCCCCGGCGTTCACAAAGGCTATGAGTACAGCCGCACGCAGAACCCGACCCGCATGGCCTACGAACGCTGTATCGCCGACTTGGAGAGCGGTGAGCGCGGCTATGCCTTCGCGTCGGGCCTGGCCGCCATTGCGACGCTGCTCGACTGTCTCGACAGCGGCAGCCACGTCATCGCCATGGATGATCTTTATGGCGGCTCCTATCGCCTGTTCGAGGGCGTGCGGCGGCGCTCGGCCGGCCTCGACTTCTCCTTCGTCGATATGTCGGACGTCAGGAAGCTGGAGGCGGCGATCCGACCCGACACCAAGCTGATCTGGGTGGAGACGCCGACCAACCCGCTGTTGAAACTGGTCGATCTGGAGGCGGTCGCTGCCCTCGCCCGCAAGCGCGGCATCCTCTGCGCCTGCGACAACACCTTCGCCACACCCTGGGTACAGCGGCCGCTGGAACTGGGCTTCGACGTGGTGATGCACTCGGCCACCAAGTACCTCAACGGTCACTCCGACATGGTGGGCGGCATCCTTGTCGTCGGCCCCAACAAGGACCTGGCCGACCGTCTGGCTTTCCTCCATAACGCCGTCGGCTCGATCCAGGGCCCCTTCGACAGCTTTCTCGCCCTCAGGGGGCTGAAGACTCTGGCCCTGCGGATGGAGCGCCACTGCAGCAATGCCCAGGCCGTCGCGGCCTACCTGGAGGGCCACCGCAAGATAGAACGGGTGATCTACCCGGGCTTGGCGAGCCACCCCCAGTTTGCCCTCGGGGAGCAGCAGATGGATGCCCCCGGCGGCATGGTCACCGCCTTCCTGAAAGGCGGCCTGGACAACGCCCGGCGGTTTCTGGAGCGGGTCGAGATTTTCGCCCTGGCCGAAAGCCTGGGCGGCGTCGAGAGCCTGATCGAGCATCCGGCCATCATGACCCATGCCTCGATCCCCGCGGAAAAGCGTGCTGCGCTTGGGATCAGCGACGGGCTGGTGCGGCTGTCAGTGGGCGTTGAAGGCGAAGACGACCTCATCGCCGACCTGGAGAACGCCCTGGCCTAGGCCCCTCGGGATCGCCCGCTAGACCCCCGGTCCAATGGTGCGATAGCCGCTCTGGAAGTAGACCAGCGGCGAACCCTCCTCTACCGTCTGCAGCCGCTCGACCCGGCCGACGATGATGAGGTGGTCGCCGCCCTCGTAGAGGCTCTCGCGCCGGCACAGCAGGTTTGCCAGACAGCCCCGCAGGACCGGCACCTCGCCGGGCCAAAGGTCGTAGGCCACCCCATCCCACTTGTCGGCCGCCGCCATGGAGAAGCGCACGGAGAGGCCGTGCTGCTCCTCTCGCAGGACATTGACGGCAAAGCGCTCCGCCATGCTGAGGCAGTCGACGCTGAGCGCGTCCTTGTCCAGACAGAACAGGATCAAGGGCGGGTCGAGCGACACCGAAGAGAAGGAGTTGACCGTGATCCCGCGATTGGTCCCGGCGTCATCCCGGGCAGTCACCACGGTCACACCGGTCGCGAAATTGCCGAGGGCGCGTCGGAAGGTAACGGAATCGAAGGTCATTTGGCTCCAGGTTGCGTCGGGGCGGCTGCTGTGTCTCGGGCTGGCGGGGCGGATCTTAATGCCAGCCAGCGCTCAAAAGCCACTACAAACCAGTTATTTCCGCCCCCTACAGGGTGCAACTAAACCACTTCTTAACTTAAATCGGCCACCTTCAAACGCCGCCTCCCGCAGGCGGCATTCTCAACAGCGACCATCTCGCGGATTGGGGCTCCATGGGGCTTATTGTAGGCATATTGATCGTTATCGGCTGTACCCTCGGCGGGTACATGGCGATGGGCGGCAAGCTCGGCGTTCTCTGGCAGCCCTTTGAGGTCGTCATCATCGTTGGCGCGGCCATCGGCGCCTTCGTGATCGCGAACACCGGCTCCGTCGTCAAAGCGACCGGCAGCGCCATCGGCAAAACTTTCAAAGGCTCCGCCTACAAGAAAGAGAATTATGTCGAGCTGATCTGCCTGCTCTACCAGATCCTCAAGGTCGCCAAGACGAAGGGCAACCTGGGGCTTGAGCAGCATATCGAGAATCCCCAGGATTCGGCCCTCTTTGCGCAATTTCCCGGCGTCATGGCCAATGAAACGGCAATGACCTTCATGTGCGACTACCTGCGCATGCTGACCCTCGGCTCCGAGGACCCCCATGAAATGGAGTCCCTCATGGACGAGGAGATCGAGGTCGTCCATCACGAGCATTCCGAGGTCGCCCACGCGCTGCAGACCATGGCCGACGGCATGCCGGCGCTGGGCATCGTTGCCGCGGTGCTCGGCGTCATCAAGACCATGGGCTCGATCACCGAACCGCCGGAGATCCTCGGCAAGCTGATCGGCGGCGCCCTGGTCGGCACCTTCCTCGGCGTATGGGTGTCCTACGGCTTCCTCGCCCCGATCGCCGGCAAGGCACAGGCGGTGTACAATCTGGAGATCAAGTATCTCCAGTGCATCAAGGCCGCTCTGCTCGCCCATATGCACGGGTCTCCTCCGGCAGTCTCTGTCGAATTCGCGCGCAAAGCGCTGCACTCCCACGACCGCCCGACCTTCTACGAGATTGAAGATGCCGTCGGCGCCTTGCCGCCCCCGGCATAAGGGGCCGACCTCATGGCAGCAGCTAATGACGGCGAAGCGACGATCGTCATCATCAAGAAAGTCAAGAAAGTCGCCGGCGGGCACCACGGCGGCGCCTGGAAGGTTGCCTACGCCGATTTCGTGACCGCAATGATGGCGTTTTTCCTGCTGCTCTGGCTGCTGAACGCCACCACCGAGGAACAGCGTAAGGGCATTGCCGAGTATTTCTCGCCGGTCTCTAGCTTCAACCCGGAGAGCGTCTCAGAAAGCGCCAGCGGCTCGGACGGCGTCATGGGGGGGCGCAGCATGATCACCGACGGCGCCCTGGTGAACGACACCTCGCCGGTCGGCATCACCGTGTCACTGCCGGGCGCCAAGGACGATACCGAGGAACAGGCCGAGGAGCCGGCCGACGACACCCAGTCCGGCCAGCGCCTTGCCAAGGCCGATGAAGATCCAAACCAGGCAGTCGACCGCGCGGAAGTCGACCGCCTGGCGCGCGAGCTGGAAGAGGAGCGCTTTGCCGAGGCTGAGGCGGAACTGCGCCAAGCCATCGAATCCGTCCCCGATCTCAGCGACTTCGCGAAGAACCTTGTTATCGACCAGACGCCGGAAGGCCTGCGCATCCAGATCATCGACCAGGAAGGCAAGTCGATGTTTCCGTCGGGTTCAGCGCAGATGTACCCGCATACCCAGCGGCTGCTCGCCCTGGTCGCGGACGCCATCAAGAATCTCGACAATCCGGTCGCCATCAAGGGGCATACGGACTCGACCCCGTACACCAGCACCAAGGACTATTCCAACTGGGAGCTGTCAACGGACCGCGCCAACTCCAGCCGCCGCGCCCTGCTCGCCGCCGGGCTGCCCGCATCGCGGGTCGCCTCGGTCGTCGGCCGCGCCGACCAGGAGCATTTCGTGCCCTCAGAACCGAATTCGCCGCGCAATCGCCGCATTTCCGTTGTCCTTCTGCGCCAGGCCCCGGAAGGCGAAGTCCCCCGCTACCAGTCCGACAACTGAGCCAGACGCCCCGTGCCGGCCCTTGCGCCCGGCGTCGCAGGCAGCCTAGGCTAGAGGCATGTTCTCGGACGACATGGCCGCTTCGCGGAGGGCGTCGTGGTGGCATGGCGAACCTCCGCTGCCTTCTTCCGCACCACAGCTGTACAGCGGCATCGCGGTCCGCCGGTGCCTCGCCTATCTGATCGACGTTATTATCATCGCCGCCCTGGGCCTCTGCCTCGGCTTCGCCCTCTCGATCGTCGGCGTTCTAAGCTTCGGGCTGTTGAGCCCGCTTGCCGTAATCGTCATGGCGCTCTGGCCCCTGCTCTACCACAGCTTCTTCATCGCCACCCGCGGCGCCACGCCCGGTATGGGTTGCTTTGGACTGGCACTGCGGGACTGGAGCGGCAAGCGGGTGGAACCCGTACAGGCCGTCCTCGTTGTGCTGCTGTTCTACGTCTCCGTCAGCTTGACGGCCTGGCTCGTGCTTCTCCTGGTCCTGTTCAACGACCGCGGGCGCGCCCTGCACGACATCCTGGCGAACACTCTTATGGTGCGGCGGATCGGCTAGCCAATACATGTAATAAAGCAAACAGTTAGGGAGCCTCCAGGCACCTGTGCATTGAATACTGGCCAGGCACCCTCAATCCTTGCCATAATTCCTTTGAGTAAGGTTTACCCAACGAAAACAATAAACTTGGACGCTGGGGATAGCAAAAAACAGGGAGCGTTTCATTTGGCTAGCATGGCCCAGACCATATCGGGGCCCCTTTCCGCTTACGATCCGGATGGCTTTTTCTGCGAGATGCTGGGCGGCAACGGGGACGCGGCCGACCATACCCGTGCCATTCGCGAACGGCTGAACCGCCTCGACCTCGAAGATCTGCGCGGAAGGGCCCGGGACGCGGAACTGGAGCTCTACAGCTTCGGCATCACCTTCACGGTCTACACCCAGAAGGATGTGATCGACCGTATCCTGCCGTTCGACGTTATCCCGCGCGTCATCTCGAAGGACGCCTGGAGCACCATTGAGCGCGGCGTCACACAGCGCGTCACGGCCCTCAATCTCTTCCTCTGGGATATCTACCACGATCAAAAAGTCCTGAAAGACGGGATCATTCCCCGCGACCTTGTGGTCGGCAACAAGAACTACTGCCCCCAGATGGAGGGCGTCGATGTGCCCTTCGGGACATACGTGCACATCAACGGCACCGATCTGGTGCGGGGTGACGATGGCCAGTTCGTCGTCCTGGAAGACAACGCCCGCTGCCCTTCCGGCGTCTCCTATGTGGTCGAGAACCGGCACCTGATGCAGCGCAGCTTCCCGGACCTCATGAGCAATATCGGCATTCGGCCGGTCTCCAACTACGGACAGCGGCTGCACGAAGCGCTGTGTGATACGGCGCCGGCCGGCGTAATGGACCCCCAGGTCGTGCTGCTCTCTCCTGGAACGTATAACTCGGCCTATTTCGAGCACATCTTCCTCGCGCGCGAGATGGGGGTGCCGCTGGTTGAGGGGAGCGACCTGGCGGTCGAAAACGACAAGGTCTACATGAAGACCATCAACGGCCTCGACCCGGTCCATGTGATCTACCGCCGCGTCGGCGACGACTTCCTGGACCCCGAAGCCTTCAATCCACAAAGCGTACTCGGTGCTGCAGGCCTGATGCGGGCCTATGCCAAGGGGAACGTGTCTCTCGCCAATGCGGTCGGCACGGGCGTTGCCGACGACAAGGCGGTCTATGCCTATATGCCGCGCATCATCAAGTACTACCTGGACGAAGAGACGATCCTGCCGAATGTGGATACCCATATCTGCCGGGAGAAAGAAGGCTTGGCCTTTACCCTGGACAACCTCGACAAGCTGGTCGTGAAGCCCGTCGGCGAAGCCGGCGGCTATGGCATCACCATCGGCCCACGGGCGAGCGCGCGCGAGCTGGAAAAATGCCGGGCCGATCTGCTGGCCGATCCGGCCAACTACATCGCCCAGCCGATGGTGAATCTCTCCGTATGCCCGACACTGACGGATGACGGCATCAAGGCCCGCCATGTCGATCTGCGTCCCTTCGCGGTGACCGGCAAGAGCACCTGGGTGCTGCCCGGCGGGCTCTCCCGTGTCGCCCTCACCAAGGGATCGATTATCGTCAACTCCTCCCAAGGCGGAGGTTCGAAGGATACCTGGGTCCTTGCGTAGACTGCTTTCCCGCTATGCCGAGTCGATCTATTGGATGGCGCGCTACGTCGAGCGAGCCGAGAACCTGGCGCGCATCCTGGACGTGAACGAAACCTTCAGCCGCGACAGCCGCGGCTGGCAGAACTGGCGCTCCATCCTTCAGATCAACCGCGACGAAGAACGCTTTTTCGCCGAACATGAAGAAGCCGACGCCGAGAACGTCATCTACTTTTATACGCTGGACCAGCGCAACCCCACATCGATCATCTCGGCCGTCAATCAGGCGCGCAGCAACGCGCGCACCCTGCGCCCGCTGATCTCGACCGAGATGTGGATCCAGCTCAACATGCTCTCGAACAAGCTGAAGAGCATGCCGCGCGAAGAACTGAGTGAGCCGCGTCTTACCCGCTTCTGCACCCAGGTCAAGGAAGCGTGCCAGACGCACACCGGCATCACGGAAGGCACCTTCTATCGGGACGAGAGCTGGTTCTTCTATCAGATCGGCCGGGCCATTGAACGCGCCGATCAGACGACTCGAATGCTCGACGTCAAGTATCATCTCCTGCTTCCCAAGGATGAGGCCGTAGGCTCACCACTCGACGTCAGCCACTGGAACGCGGTGCTGCGCTCGGCGGCCGGCTACCATGCTTTCCGACGCGTGCAGCCGAGCGGAATGGAGCCGGGCGATGTCGCAGGCTTCCTGTTGTTCCACAGCCGCTTTCCGCGCTCGGTGCGCGCCTGCGTCCACGACATTTCCAACCGGCTGTCGCAGCTGCGTTCCTCCTACAGACTGATCGGCGGGACAAAGGCCCTAGAGGAGTTGGACGAACTGCGCAGCGTTCTCGACGACATCACCGTCGATCAGGTGATCAACAAGGGGATGCACGAGTTCATCGACTGGATCCAGATAAAGCTGATTCGCATCCATGGAGAACTGGGCGCTGCCTACTTCGGCTACTCATCCCTGACCGATGTCGCCGAGAGCGCCGAGTAATCTCCTTCCGCCCTTGCCGGCCCCTCGCGGCAGCCGGCCAAGGCGTCAACCTAAGGACTGGACGCCGACGGCCGGGCCGCGCAGATTATTGGCATGAGGGCAGAGCGACCCACCGACCGGATTTTGGCCACGGAGGCCCAGGCAATTGGGCCACTGCAGAACTACTATGTCCTGGAGCCCAACCTCTGCCCCTATCTGCCGGGAAGGACGGAGCGCAAGCTGCTGACCGAGATCGGCGGCGCCGACGCGCAGGAGCGATACGACCTCCTCACCCTGGCAGGCTTTCGCCGCAGCCATCGTTTTGCCTACCGCCCGGCCTGCGCCAATTGCAGCGCCTGCATTCCCGTGCGTGTCGTCGTCGGCCGCTTCGCGCCGGGCCGGTCGCTGCGCCGCATCCAACGCGTCAATGCCGACCTCTCAGTGCGGATGATGCCGGCCCGCGCAACGGCCGAACAGTTCTCCCTCTTCCGCCGCTACATCGGATCCCGCCACGGCGACGGCGAAATGGCGGGGATGGCCGAGCCGGAATATCGCGGCATGGTAGAGGCCAGCGACATCGACACCCGCCTCGCCGAGTTCCGCGATCCCGGCGGAAAACTGCTGGCTGTCTGCCTGCTAGACTGGCTGGCGGACGGGCCCTCCGCCGTTTACAGCTTCTTCGACCCGCAAGAACCCCGCAGATCGCTCGGAACCTACGTGGTGCTGTGGCTCATCGAGGCGGCCCAGCAAGCCGCCGCCAGCCATGTCTATCTCGGATATTGGATCGCCGGCAGCCGGAAGATGGCCTACAAGACCCGTTTTCAACCGCTCGAAGCGCTGGGAGAAGGTGGATGGTTCGATCTGCAGAACTTGTAGCCGCCATCCTTTTCACCGCTGGAAAGGAGCAGCCCGATTGATCGCCTCAGTTGCACGGCCGGCCAGTGGCGCCTATTCTCGCTTCACATCTTTTGGGTTGCTGAAATAGATCTCGAGTCGGGCCGCCAGTCAGGCACCCGAAATAAATAATCGTTGTCTCGTTCACTTCGGGGAGGAATGGAATGAAACGTCGTCAATTTATGAAGCGGGCAGCAACTGCCGCAGCGGCCACCACCGTTGCCGCCTCAAGCTTTCCGGCTCCCGCCATTTCGCAGGGGTTGATGAAATGGCGGATGCAAACGACTTGGCCCAAGAACTTTCCCGGTCTCGGAACCGGGGCCAACAAACTGGCCGAATACATCGGGGCGGCATCCGGCGGCAAACTGACCGTCGAGGTCTACGGCGGCGGTGAGATCGTTCCACCCTTCGAAACCATGGACGCCGTCGCCAGCGGCACCATCGAAATGGGCCACGGCGCGCCCTACTACTGGAAGGGCAAGCTTGCCGCCACCCAGTACATCGCCGCTATGCCCTTCGGCCTTAACGCCCAGGAGCAGAACGCTTGGCTGCAGTTCGGCGGCGGCCAAGAGATCTCGGACAAAGTCTACAAGGAGCTCGGCTGCAAATTCTTCGCGTCCGGCAACACCGGCGTACAGGCCGGCGGCTGGTTCAACAAGGAGATCAACTCCCTGGAGGACTACAAGGGCCTGAAGATGCGCATTCCCGGCCTGGGCGGCGAGGTGGTCAAGGCCGCCGGCGGCAATGTCGTGAACCTGCCGGGCGGCGAAATTCCGCCGGCGCTGCAGTCCGGGGCCATTGACGCCACGGAATGGGTCGGTCCCTACAACGACCTCGCCTTCGGCCTCTACAAGAGCGCAAAGTTCTACTACTACCCAGGCTGGCATGAACCGGCGACCCTGCTCGACAACTTCATCAACCTCAATGCCTGGGAAAAACTGAGCGACGATCTGAAAGCTGTCGTTGCCGCGGCCAACGGCTACACGAACGGCTACGTCCTCAATGAGTTCGTGGCCAAGAATAACGGTGCTCTGAACACCCTGGTCAGTGAGCATGGCGTTATCTTGAAGAAGTTCCCCGACGAGGTGCTGAATGCCCTCGGGACACTCTCGGGAACGGTCATGGGTGACCTCGCCGCGGCAGATTCGCTCAGCCGCGAAGTCATGGATTCCATCGTCGCCTTCCGCAAACAGGCGATCGCCTATGCCAAGGTCTCCGAGCAAGCGTTCTACAATGCCCGCGGCCTGCCCTTCAAATGGGTTGAGTAGACTCAACCGGACAATATGCCGGCCCGAGCTGCAGGCACAAAAAAAAGAGGCCGGCGGGGATAACCCCGCCGGCCTTTTTCATTGTCACTAATGGAATGCCTCGCCGATTGGGACAGCAGGGCAGCTATCTGAAAAGCACTTCCGGCAGATAGGTCGCCAGACCGGGGAACGCCGCGATCAGAATCAGGCCGACAACCTGAATGATCACGAAGGGGATGATGCCCCGGTAAATATCCATCGTCGTCACCGAGGGTGGCGCGACACCGCGGAGATAAAACAGCGCGAAGCCGAAGGGCGGCGTCAGAAATGACGTCTGCAGATTGACGGCGATCATCACGCCGAGCCAGATGGGATCCAGCCCCATGGCCAGCAGCACCGGCCCGACGATTGGCACCACAACGAAGACGATCTCGATGAAGTCGAGGAAGAACCCCATGACGAACATCAGGGCCATCACCACCAGCATGGCGCCGAAGGCACCGCCCGGCATCGACTTCAGGACGTCCTCGACGATCTCATCGCCACCGAGGCCGCGGAACACGAGGGAGAAGACCGAGGCGCCGAGCAGGATGACGAAGACCATCGCCGAGATCTTCACCGTCGCCTGCATGACCTCCGTCAGGATACCACTGCGGTAGACGCGTCCGATGGAAACGGCAACGCCAAAGAGCATCGCCAGGATGCAGAGTCCCGCTACCACGGCGGCCACCATGTCTTGTAACGGCACCTGGTCGCGTTGCATGCGCAGGTCGAAGGTGGTGACCAGAGGAACCAGCGCGACCATACAGCCTGCCGCGACATAAACCGGCCAAGCCTGCCGCTCGTCGTTGACGACGGCCCGGCCCGCCAGCAGGAGCGCGCCGATGCAACCGATCGCCGCCGCCTCGGTCGGGGTCGCAACACCGAAGAGAATCGATCCCAAAACAAGAATGATGAGGGTCGCCGGCGGCACCAGGACCCGCAGCGCGCGCAGGCCAAGGGCCTCCGTGTCCCCGGCGGCCCGCTCGACGGGAGGACAGCTCTTGGGGCTTAGCCAGCCGGTGAGGAGGATCCACAACATGTAAAGGCCAACCAGCATCATTCCCGGCAGAAAGGCGCCGGCGAAGAGATCGATGACCGAGACCGGATCCGGGGCGAAGTTCCCCAATGCCAGCTGTGCTTCAGTATTCGCGCCCTGCAGGATGTCGCCCAACAGAACCAACACGATCGAAGGCGGTATTATTTGCCCCAGCGTGCCTGCGGCGCAGATCGTCCCGCAGGCGATCTTCGGGTCGTAGCCGGCTTTGAGCATCGACGGGAGCGACAGCAGACCCATGGTCACCACCGTGGCACCGACGATTCCCGTCGATGCCGCCAGCAGCATGCCGACAAAGATCACGGAGAGACCAAGGCCGCCGCGCAGCCTGCCGAACATGAAACCCATGGTGTCGAGCAGTGCCTCGGCGATCTTCGATCGCTCCAGCATGACCCCCATGAAAACGAACAAGGGAACGGCGACCAGCAGCTCATTGACCATGACGCCGAAATAGCGGGACGCCAAACCACCCAGGAGCCTCATATCGAAGATGCCCAGGCCCAGCCCGAGGAAGGCGAAGGCCAGGGCAACGCCGCCAAGCGTAAAAGCCACCGGAAATCCCAGCAGCAGGACCGCGCAGGCGGTCGCGAACATGACGAGGGAGAGAACCTCCCCGAGCAGAGCCGGATCCATCGCCTAAATCGGTCCCGTTTCTTCTTCTTCCGGCTGAAACTCCGGGTGACCCGTCAGGACCAGAACGCTCCGCGCGGCCAGCGAGAGCCCCTGAAGGCCAATCAGCAAACAGAACAGCAGGATGATGCTTTTCAGCAGGAACAGCGCAGGAAGGCCGCCGGCTTCTCGCGACTCCTCGAGCCTGAGCCAGGAATCCAGGACATAGTCATAGCTGACGAAGATGACGACACCGACGATGGGCAGCAACAGCAGCAGGGAGCCCAGCAGATCGATGATCGCCTTATAGCGGGCCGTGTTGGGCCGGTAGAAGATGTCCACCCTGACATGCGCGTTGTGCAGCAGAGTGTATCCGGCGCCGACCATGAAGACGATGCCGTGAAGCCAGACGTAGGATTCCTGCAGCCAGACCCAGCCGATGGCATAAACGTATCGCAGGATGACCACCGCGAAGGTGATCAGCACCATCAGCAGCGTCAGCCAGGCGACCCCGCGTCCGATCCGCTCATTCATGCGGTCGACCAAGTTTACGAAGGCGACGAGCCCGTTCACGTCGAAGTCAAATCCCCAATGCAGAGATCCATCACGTCAGCAGCCGCTCCCGCGGTCACGCGCCGATCGAAAGCCGGAAACTTCTAACGTTCCCTCAGAAGTAGTGGTCTTACCGACCCCCACCTGTCCTCTTGCCTGGATACGCCGGCTGTCGGCCGGCCTCCGGCGGTTCCTGTTCAAAGCTTATTGGTTCTCGTTGTTGTCGGGGCTTATAGGCTGCGGCGAGACAGACGACAATGCAGAAATCCCCCAAATCAACCGAATTTGTTGGACCGCGGGAAACCATTCGGGGGCAAACGGCCTGCCTGCGCCCGCTTGCCGAGCCAGTCCCTGAGTTCGGTTTCGATCCGCGTCCGACCGGCGCCAGCAGCCCAGCTCAATCCTTCCTTCCGGTTGAAAGTCTTGGCATCCGACAAACCGCCATCCTTGTACTTCTGCAGAATGACCCCCCTACCACGGGTCATTTCCGGCATCTCATCGATCGAGAAAAGCAACAGCTTCCGGTTGTCGCCGATGACCGCCACATGGTCGCCCTCGACCGGGCGGCAAACGGCCGCTTCGACGCCTTCACCCGGATTCAGCACCTGCTTGCCGTTCTTTGTCTGGGCGATGACTTCGTCCTCCGGCACCACGAAGCCACGGCCCTCCGATGACGCCACCAGCAGTTTCCGGCCAGGCTCGTGCACGAAGACCGATACGATATCCTGGTCATTCGGCAGCCCCATCATGAGCCGCAGCGGCTCGCCGAAGCCGCGCCCCCCCGGCAGCTTGTCCACCCCAAGGGTGTAGAAGCGCCCATTGGTGGCGAAGACTAGAAGTTTGTCGGTGGTCTGAGCGTGAACAACGAAACGCTCCCGATCACCCTCCTTGTACTTGGCGTCGGAAACGTCTTCCTGGTGCCCCTTCAGCGTCCGCACCCATCCCTTTGCGGAGCAGAGCACCGTCACCGGCTCCCGCTCGACGACGGCCTCCAGCGGAATGACCACTTCGGAAGGCGGCGCGCCGACCTCGGTCCGCCGTTTGCCGAGGGGCGTCTTCGCCCCGAAGCGGGCCTTGATATCCTTCACTTGGTCGCCGATCGCGGCCCAGCGCTTGTCCTCGCTCTTCATGAGGCCCTTGAGCTCCTTCTGCTCCTTTGACAAGGCAGAGTGCTCTTCCCGGATGGTGATCTCCTCCAAGCGGCGCAGGGCGCGCAGGCGCATGTTGAGGATCGCCTCGGCCTGGACGTCGCTCAGCTTCCAGCGCTTCATCATCGTTGCCTTGGGATCATCCTCTTCGCGGATGATCCGAATGACCTCGTCGATGTTGAGGTAGGCGATCAGGTAGCCGTCCAGTACCTCCAGACGATGCGCGATCTTGTCCAGCCGGTGCTGCGTCTGCCGCTTCAGGACCTCGTGACGGTGGTCCAGAAAAGCCCGCAGCACTTCGCGCAGGTTCATCACCCGCGGCGTGTTGTCGGCGGCAAGCACGTTCATGTTGAGGCCGAAGCGCGTCTCCAGGTCGGTCTGCCGGAACAGTGATTCCATCAGGACTTCGGGATCGACATTGCGGCTTTTCGGCTCCAGGACCAATCGCACCTCATCGGTCGACTCGTCCCGAACATCACCCAGCATCGCCAGCTTCTTTGCCAGCAGCAGTTCGGCGATCTTCTCGATCAGGCGTGACTTCTGGACCTGGAAGGGGATTTCGGTGACGACGATCTGGAAGCCACCGCCTTTGACCTTCTCCACTTCCCAGCGCGCCCGCAGACGGAAGGATCCCTTGCCCGCCCTGTAGGCTTCGACAATGTTCTCCCGTGATTCCACCAGCACGCCGCCGGTCGGAAAGTCGGGGCCAGGCATCAGGTCGACAAGCTTGTCGACCGTCGCGTTGGGCGCTTTGATGACATGCAGCAGTGCGTCGCAGATTTCACTCACGTTGTGCGGCGGAATCGAAGTCGCCATGCCGACCGCGATGCCCTGCGAGCCATTCGCCAGCAGGTTGGGGAAACCACCCGGTAGCACAACGGGTTCCTCCGCCTCGCCGTCGTAGGTCGGGCGGAAGTCTACGGTATCTTCGTCGATGCCATCCAACAGCGCAGCCGCAACCTCCGTAAGGCGCGCTTCGGTGTAACGCATCGCCGCCGCGTTATCGCCGTCGATGTTGCCAAAGTTGCCTTGACCGTCGATCAGCGGGAAGCGCAGCGAAAAGTCCTGGGCAAGCCGGACGAGGGCGTCGTAAATGGACTGGTCGCCATGCGGGTGGAACTTACCAATGACGTCACCGACGACGCGGGCGGATTTCTTGAAGCCTGTGTTGGGATCGAGCCGGAGCTGGCGCATGGCAAAGAGCAGCCGCCGATGCACCGGCTTCAGGCCATCGCGCACATCCGGCAGGGAGCGCGCCATGATGGTCGACAGCGCATAGGAAAGGTAGCGCTCCGATAGGGCATCGGAGAGCTTTACGTCACGGATTTCACCGGCTGGCAATGCGGCCATGGAAACGATCACGACTCCAGAAAAGACTACCAGATATAGTAGTCATCATCCCCGGATTGGCAACAGATCGCCAAGGAAATCCGCCGTTTTTCAGAAGCGGTCGACCCGGTAGGGGGTCATGTCGATGCCCGGATCCCGTCCGGCGAAGAGATCGTTTACCAGGGCGCCGGTCCGCGCGCCCAGGCTGAGCCCGATATGACCATGGCCGAAAGCGAAAATTGCGTTGCGGTGGTGCGGTGCGCGGCTGATGACCGGAACAGAGTCCGGCATGGACGGGCGATAGCCCATCCAGCGGCTCTCGTCGCGCCGGTCCAGGCCTGGGAACCACCGGCTGGCGTTGCGGTAGAGCACCTCGGCGCGCTGCCAGTTCGGCGCTGCCTCCAGGCCGCCCAGTTCGACCGTGCCGGCAAGCCGCAAGCCCGTCTCGAGCGGCGTACACACGAAGCCGCGCTCGGTCGAGTAGACGGGCAGCCGCAGCTCGACGCCCGGGCTCGGCAGCGTCAGGTGATATCCACGCTCGGTATCCAGCGGCGGCTTGCTTCCCAGCATGGCCGTCAGGGCCTTGGACCATGCACCGGCCGCGATCACAACGCCGCTGCAGGCAATGACGCCTGCGTCTGTCACCACCGCGGTCACCCGCCCCTCGGCCTGCTCGAAGCCAATGACGGCCTGCCGGCCGATCTCGCCGCCGAGGCGGACGAAGGTGGCCGCAAGCTCCTGGACGAAGCGGAAGTTGTTCACCGTCTGCGCGACGTCCGGGTAGAACACACCACGGCGGAAGATCGGTGCCAGGCTCGGCTCCAGCTGGCGGAGTTCCTCTGCCTCCAGCACCTCCAGTTTCACCCCCCGCCGCCGCTGCAATTCCAGCTTCGGCTGATAGCTCTGAAAGCCGGCTTCCGTCTCGTAGACCGAGACCCAGCCGCTGCGCCGGATCATGTCCCGGATCCCTGCTGCCTCGAGAAGGGGATCGTAGGCGGCCATGGCCCCGCGCAGAAGCTGCCGTAGAGCGATGGAGATCTCCTCCACCCGCTCCGGCGAACTGGCCCGCACGAAGTGCAGCAGCCAGGGCGCGATCCTTGGCAGGTAAGACCAGCGGATCGCCAGCGGGCTCAAGGGATCGGCCAGCATGCCCGGCACTTTGCGCGCGATCCCCGGTGTCTGCACCGGCACCACCGCCTCTTCGGTGACGATCGAGCCATTGCCGAAAGACGTCCCCTCCCCCGGCCCGCCCTTGTCGACCAGAAGAACGCGGTGCCCCTCACGCAGCAGGTAGAGGGCGCAGCAAACACCAACTATGCCTGCCCCGATCACGACAACAGGATTCTTCTCGTTCGTCGACATCTCTGGAATCTGGGAATAAGGGTGACGGAATCTTAAGTGATCGAGGTGGTCTCTGGCGCCCCCCCGGACCGGTCAAAGCGCTGCGCCAAGCGCTGCCTTGCGGACGGCAGCGGCTTATCATGAGGATGGAAGAGATGGCGCTCAAGGAAAAAGCCGGTTAGCTCCAGCCCCTCGCCGACGGCGGAGCGGCCGCCTTCTCCCCGTCCAACCAGAAAGCCCGGCAAGGGGAGCAGCTTCTCCTTGTAGGGTATGCCGGCCGAAAGAGAAACAGCCCGTCCGGACCGCGGGCTGACGTAGGCGAGCTGATCGTTGTCGCCGCCAGCCGCGCAAGCGGTGAGGTCCAGGCCGAAGCCTAGCTCCGCCAGGAAAGCGAGCTCCCACCGCACATAGACCTCTGCCCAATGCTCTCCTTCCAGCGCCTCCAACAGCACCAGCAGGCCCTCGAAGCAGGCGGGATGCGGCTCACGCTCCGGCATAGCCCCTTCGCACACGGCAGCCGCCGCGCTCAACGCCGCGAGGCGGTCTGAGTCATCCAGTACGCGGGCGGCATAGGAGCACTCCAGTTCGCATTCCAGCGTGCCGAGGTGCTCGGGCAGCCGTCCGCTCCAGGACGCGACCACCCGATTGCCGGCTTGGTAGACGCCACGCTGGCGGGCACCCTGTCCCCCGCGAACCAGCCCCGCATGGCGGCCGTGCTGGCGGGTCAAAAGCTGGACGATGGTCGCCGCCTCTCCGTGCGGGCGGACTGAGAGGACGACCGCTTCGTCATCCCACTTCATCGCAGGAACGGACTTGCGGCGAAATATCTAGGCATCGAACTCCAGGCCCAGATTGCGGTAGCGCTCGGGATCGTCGATCCAATTCTCCCGCACCTTCACAAAAAGAAACAGGTGCACCGGCTGGCCGAATGCCTCTTCCATCTCCTTCTGCGCCGCTTGCCGCACGAGCCGGATGGTTCTGCCCCCCTTGCCCAGGCACATCGCCTTGTGCTGCTCACGCCCTACGTAAACGGTCTGTTCGATCCGCACCGATCCGTCCTTGAAGTCTTCCCAGCTTTCCGTCTCGACCGTCAGCGCGTAGGGAAGTTCCTGGTGCAGGTTGAGAAACAGCTTCTCGCGGGTAATCTCGGCGGCAAGCATGCGGAGGGAACTGTCCGAGAGCTGATCCTCGGGGAACATCCAAGGTCCCTTCGGCATGCGCGATGCCAGGTACCCGATGAGGTCCTCGACGCCATCGCCGCTCAAGGCGGAGATCATGAACACCTTGGAGAACGTGCCCATGGCGGAAAGCTCCGCCGCCAACTCCAGCAGGCGTTCGCGCTTGACCAAGTCGACCTTATTGAGAACCAGCACCACTTCGCATCGCGCCCTTGCCAGTCCCTCGATTACCTGGCGGCTATCGTCCGAGAGTCGCCTGCGGCTCGCATCGTGGATCATCAGGGTCACGTCGGCGTCCTCGACCCCCGCCCAGGCGGCCTGGACCATGGCCCGCTCGAGACGGCGTTTCGCCGTAAAGATCCCAGGTGTATCGATGAAAACGATTTGGCTGTCACCGCGAACGGTGATCCCCCGTATCCGGGTGCGCGTCGTTTGCACCTTATGGGTGACGATAGAAACTTTGGCCCCGACCAGTTGGTTGACCAAGGTGGATTTGCCGGCGTTGGGGGCGCCGACGACGGCGACGAAGCCGCAGGTCTGGTCGGTCGCGGGCTCTGTCACCGCTTCTGTTCCTTCGCCAGCGCCAGCAGCTGTCCTGCGGCATCCTGCTCCGCCGTGCGTTTCGAGCGTCCTTGACCGGACCGCGGCGGCAGCCCCTCCACCTCGACCCTGATCGTGAAGACCGGGTCATGGGGGGGACCTCGGCGATCGATCTCGCTGTAACGCGGCAATGGCAGGCTCCGCGCCTGCGCCCACTCTTGAAGCTCGGTCTTGGGATCGGATGGCGGCTCACGGTCCTCCTCGATCCTCGCTGTCCAGGCTGCGTCGATAAACTGCTTGGCAGCGGGCAAGCCGCCATCCAGATAGAGCGCAGCGATGACGGCTTCGCAGACGTCCGACAGCAGACCCGGGTTCGTGCGTCCCTGCTGCTCGTCATCGCCCATGGCAAGGCGCATGAAGCTGCCTAGGTCGAGTTCTTCAGCCACCGACGCGAGGCTTTCCTTGGCAACAAGCTTGGCCAAGCGGCGCGCGAGGAGCCCTTCGGCCTCTTGCGGGAAACGCACGAAGAGCATTTCTGCAACGACCAGGCCGAGCACTCGGTCGCCGAGAAACTCCAGGCGCTCGTAGTCACCGCCCCGATAATCACGGTCCGCCGAAACGGAAGGGTGCGTTAGAGCGCGCTCGAGCAATGCCGATTTGGCGAAGCAATGACCCAGACGCTCTTGGAGCTGCAGCAGCGCCCTGTTCCAACCACCCGGATCGGCCCCGGCAGCGGCGCGTGGCTTATTCGATGGCATCGCCAATCCGCCCAAAGCGGATCGCACTCGGCCAGGTCCAGAACTTCCACCACGGGCTGGAGCCGTCGTGCGAGAAGAACAGGATGTCGGCACGGCCGACGAGGTTCTCGAAGGGCACGTAGCCGACGTCGGCGCGACTATCGAGGCTGTTATCCCGGTTATCGCCCATGGCAAAGAAATGGCCTGCCGGCACCAGCTCGGGGCCCCAGTTGTCGAGCGGCTTGCTGTCGTTGACCTCGCGGATCAAATGCCGCCGACCGTTGGGGAGCGTTTCATAATACAACAACCCGCCGGGCGTGTCGTAGCCAAGTGCGGCAACCTCCGAAGCCGAAAGCAGTTCGCGCTTCGCCGCGACATCGTTGATGTAGAGAATGCCGTCACGGACCTCGATCTTGTCTCCAGGCAAACCGACGATCCGTTTGATGTAGTCGGTCTTGTTGTCGCGCGGATAGGCGAATACGGCCACATCGCCTGCCTCAGGTTCGCTAAACAGGATCCGGCCGGAGAACAACGGCAGCCCGAAAGGCAGCGAGTGACGGCTGTAACCGTAAGAAAGCTTGGAAACGAACAGGTAGTCACCGACCAACAGCGTGGGTTCCATGGAACTCGACGGAATGTTGAAGGGCTCGTAGGCGAAGGTCCGTACACCGACCGCGATCAGAACGGCGATGACGATGGTCCGCAGGGTCTCCAGCCAGGCGCTGCCGCCCTGCTCGCTTTCCTTCACAGCACTCTCCTGCGCCTTGTCTTCCGGCTCGACATCCGGCCTGTTTTCAAACATCAGCTTGTCCATTGTTCGATACCAACCGGGCCGCAACCGCCCGACCTGGCACTCACCAGCCCTACCCGGAGGATCTAGCCATCGTCAGGTAGAGCCGAAATGATGACAATAACTTGAGCAAGGGGATAGTCGTCCGTGATGGTGACGTCAATCTGGGCCTTCATACCCGCTGGGGTCATCTCCGCCAAGCGTTCTGCTGCTCCCCGGGTCAGGGCCATGGTCGGCTTGCCGCTGGGGAGGTTGACCACTCCCAGGTCCTGCCAGTGTACCCCGCGCCGCGGCACACCGGTTCCCAGCGCTTTCGCACAGGCCTCCTTGGCTGCGAACCGCTTGGCATAGCTTGCGGCCCGCTGCGCCCGCCGGTCGGACTTCTGGCGCTCTATCGCCGTGAATACCCGCTCGGTGAAGCGGTCGCCGAACCGTTCCAGCGTTTTCTCGATGCGCCTGATGTCAATCAGATCGCTGCCCAGCCCCAGAATCACGACAGCAACTCCGCCAATCGATCGGGCATCAGGCGCTGCGCGTGTCGGCGCGTGCCTTGTTCATCAGCGCCCTCATCCTGCGGATGGCACTGTCGAGGCCGCTGAAAATAGCTTCTCCGATGAGAAAATGGCCGATGTTCAGCTCGGCGATGGTCGGAATGACCGCCACGGCCCCGACCGTATCGAATGTCAGGCCGTGCCCCGCGTGGCACTCCAGGCCGAGCGCGTCAGCCACAGCCGCCGCTTTCTGAATACGCTCCAGGCAATTCCTTGTCCGCGCGCTGTCCGGGTCTTCCAAATAAGCGTCGCAGAATGCTCCCGTATGCAGCTCGACCACCGGCGCTCCCAGCTTGGCGGCCGCTTCCAGTTGCACGGGGTCCGGCTCTATGAACAGTGAGACCCGGGCTCCGGCTTCCGTCAGGCTGCTGACGTAATACCGCAAATGATTCTGCCCACCCGCCGCGTCCAGGCCGCCCTCGGTTGTACGTTCTTCCCGGCGTTCGGGGACGATACAGGCCGCATGCGGACGGTGGCGCAGCGCAATCGACAACATCTCTTCGGTGGCCGCCATCTCCAGGTTGAGCGGCAGGTCGATTTCGTTGGTCAGCCTGGCGATGTCGTCATCGGAGATATGCCGGCGATCCTCGCGCAGATGGGCGGTGATGCCGTCGGCCCCGGCTGCTGCGGCTAGACGAGCCGCCTTGACCGGGTCGGGATGGCCCCCACCGCGAGCGTTGCGGATCGTGGCAACATGGTCGATGTTCACGCCGAGGCGCAGATAGTCGGTCATCGCTGGCTTTCGACCTTTCTCGTTTCGACTTGCGGCGCCATCGTCGCAGGCATCTGGTGGCTGCTCGCCCGCCGCCCGCGAGACAACCGCTTGCGCAGGCGGCGTTTCCTGGCCCTCTGGTACCCGGTCACGGTCCTCTGGAGGGGCCAGAAGAACACGAACCACGCCGCTGCAGCCGTGGGGATGCTGCCGACGATCATCGGCAGCAGCACCTCCAAGGGGTTCTCGAAGATATGGTGAAATGAAAGGTCTTCGGGCAGGCCTGTCAAGCCATGCTCGACCCCGAGGACCCAGCGGCCCAGCGAATAGGTCCACAGCCAGATCAACGGGAAAGTCCAGGGGTTCCCCACCACCGTCCCGATTGCAGCGGCAATGACATTGCCTCTGACCAGCAGAGCAAGGCCTGCCGCCAGGACGAAATGCAGACCGATGAAAGGGGTGAAGGATACCGCCGCGCCGCTGGCGAAGCCTGCCGCTATCCGGTAAGGCGTCCCGGGCAGCCGGCGCAGGCGGTGAGCTACATAGGCACCGGAACGCCGCCACCCGCTGCGCGGCCACAAGAAGCCGCCGGCGCGCTGGTGAAAAGGCAGTGGATTGCGACGCTTGAACATTCTCGCAGGCTACCAAGGAAAGGTGGCTGCAGCCTTAGCCGCGGGCCCGTTCGACCGACGTGATGACCGGCATAGCGCGCAGGGCGGCTATGATGTTCGATAAGTGTTTCACACTGGTTACCTCTACATCGATCAGCATCTCAAAGAAGTCTACCGAACGATTGGTAATCTTTAGGTTACTGATATTGCCGTGGTTCTTGCCGATGATCGTCGAAAGGCTCCCGAGACTTCCCGGCTCATTCGCGACCACCACATGCAGCCGGCCGATCCGCTGCTCAAGCCCCTCATCGACATCCCACGACAAATCGACCCATCGTTCCGGCGTTGCCTGGAAGCTCTCCAGCGTATCGCAATCGATTGTGTGAACGGTCACTCCCTTGCCGGTGGTGACGATGCCGACGATCCGGTCACCCGGCAGGGGGTGGCAGCAGTGAGCGTAGTGGACGGCCATGCCTGGGATGAGTCCCTTGATGGGGACCGAGGTTTCCTGTCCCCTCCCCTGGCGCGCCCGCGCCCGGGCAATCGGGACGATCTTCTGGACCTTGGCGTCGTCCTTGGCACCCGGAAAGACCGCGGTGACGATCTCGCGGCCGGTAAAATTGCCCTGACCGACTGCGGCGCAGAGATCTCCCACACTGTCGCACTTGAACCGCTTCAGCACCGACTCAAGACCCTTGTCGGTCATCTCGTAGCCTTCCTGGCGGAAGGACTTCTGCAATATCTGCCGGCCGAGTTCCATATACTGTTCGCGCTGCTTCAAGCGCACGAAGCGGCGGACCCGGGCCTTGGCCTTGCCGCTGACGACGAACTGTTCCCAATCGGGCGATGGCGTTTGGGCTTTCGACGTTATGATCTCGACCTGATCACCGTTTTGGATCGGCGCGCGCAGTTGCACCATCCGTCCGTTGACCTTGGCACCAACGCAGGTATCGCCGACCTCAGAGTGCACGGCGTAGGCGAAATCCACTGGGGTGGCACCGCTCGGCAAAGCGATCACCGCCCCCTTCGGGGTGAAGCAGAATACCTGGTCCTGGAACATCTCCAGCTTGGTGTGCTCCAGGAACTCCTCAGGATTGTCGGCGTGCTCCAGGATGTCCAACAACTCGCGCATCCAGCGATACTGCCGACCTTCCACCTGGGCGTGGTCCTGCTTGTACTGCCAGTGCGCCGCCACGCCGTACTCGGCGATTTCGTGCATGTCGTGCGTCCGGATCTGCACTTCGATGCGGTGGCGTTCCGGTCCGATGATGGTCGTGTGGAGGGACCGATAGCCATTCGGCTTCGGCGTCGATATGTAGTCCTTGAAGCGCCCGGGCACCACGGGATAACGGCTGTGTAGCAGGCCGAGCGCGTGGTAGCAGTCCCCCAGCGACGCAACGACCACGCGGAAAGCCATGATGTCGGAAAGCTGCTCGAAGGTGACATTCTTGCGCTGCATCTTGCGCCACACGGAATAGGGCGTCTTCATGCGCCCGGAAACGGTGGCTTTGATTCCTTCTTCACCCAGCCGGTGCCGCAGTTCGCCAATAATGCGTTCTGAAAGATCCTGTCCCTGGCCACGCAGGAACTCCAAGCGGGCGAGGACGGAATCCCGGCCGTCCTTGTTGAGCTCGGCAAAGGCGAGGTCTTCAAGCTGGTCCTTGAAACCGTGCATGCCGATGCGCTCAGCGAGCGGCGCGTAGATGTCCATCGTCTCGCGGGCGATCCGGCGGCGCTTCTCCGGTGAGGCGATGAAATGCAGGGTCTGCATGTTATGCAGACGATCCGCCAGCTTCACCAGCAACACCCGGATGTCCTCGGACATCGCGACCAGAAGCTTGCGAAAGTTCTCCGCGTGCTTCGTTTCCTCCGACTGCAGTTCCAGCCGGCCCAGCTTGGTGACACCGTCGACCAGGCGCGCAATGTCCTTGCCGAACATCGCTTCGACGTCTTCCAGGCTTGAGTCGGTATCCTCGACCACGTCGTGCAGCAACGCGGTAATGATCGAAGAATCATCGAGCTTGAGATCGGTCAGGATCCCGGCGACTTCGATTGGATGTGAAAAATACGGATCGCCAGAGGCGCGTTTTTGCGCGCCATGCGCTTTCATGGCGAACACATAGGCACGGTTGAGCGCATCCTCATCCGCGCCCGGGTCGTAGGATTTGACCCGTTCGACCAGTTCAAACTGCCGGATCATGGTGCGCCCGACTATCGGCTCCCGCCAGTACCGAAATTACAACAATTCTAATCATACGCGCCCGGGCACGACGCGCCAAGTACATGTTTTCCGGTACGAAATCCGGACTCTGCTGGGAGAGCCCGTCGAGATCTGCCGGGTCAGTCGGTCTCGTCGGCTTCCTGCAGATCGTCTTCGTCATCCTCGTCGTCGTCGGGGGCCGGCAAGGCTTCTTCCTGTGCGAGCGCCTGGTCGGCGGCCGCCGGCATCACCGGCGTATCGAACTCGACGATGTCTTCCTCGGGCTCGTCCTGCTCGTTCTGCTTCTGCAGGCTCTGAACCAGTTCGTTGCCAAGGGCGTCGAGACTGACGGTCTCATCGGCAATCTCACGCAAAGCGACGACCGGGTTCTTGTCGTTGTCACGATCCACCGTCAGCTGCGCCCCGGAGGAAATGTCACGCGCCCGCTGAGCGGCCATCAACACCAGCTCGAAGCGGTTGGGGACCTTGAGAACGCAATCTTCGACGGTTACGCGTGCCATGGCACAAATTCTCCACAAATACGAGTGGCCAGCTCACGCAAGGGGCCGGCGGCGGTGGAATATATGGGCGGCCTCTCGGCTTCGCAACCCCCAAAGGGCTCGCCGCCCCGCAGACTAGCCAATCCGCTCAACGACCTGCCCCGGCGGCAGTTCCGCCAGCATTTCCGAGGCGGTGCGACCCGTTACCGGATGCCGCCATTGAGGCGCCAGTTCGGCGAGCGGTAGTAGGACGAAGGCCCGCTCGGCGATCCGTGGATGGGGTACCACCAGCCCGCTCGGTTCCTCTAAGACATGGTCCTTATAGGCGAGGAGATCCAGGTCAAGCGTGCGGCTCTCGTTCCGCCGCGCTCGAATACGACCGTATTCATTCTCGACGGCGTGCAGGTTTTGCAGAAGGGCTTCCGGCGAGCGCTCGGTCGAAACCGAAATCACGCCGTTGACGAACCACGGCTGATCCGACACCGGGACCGGGGCACTCCGATACCAGGCCGATCGGCGGACAACAGTAATTCCTTTGTTTTCTAATGAACTAATTGCATTTTCTAAGAGTGATTCTGAGGATTTGAATTGACCAGTCGCCAGATTTGACCCGAGACCGACAAGAATCATGTTTCCCCCACCATCGCCTCAAAGGATAATGTCAATCTTGCGAAGGCCGCTCAAAGGGATAGAACCGGTCGCTTGGAACAGAGATCGACAGTTTGTGCCAAATTGCCTTTAGGTCGTGCATTTCCGCAAAAGAGTTTATCGGTAATTCCAAAAATCTGATTGGGCTGGCGGCGCCTTATGAATGCCGCTTTGTCGAAGGAATAGACATGAAATTCTACGGTCAGGAACGGGTCGCGCTGTTCATTGACGGCGCAAATCTCTATGCGGCGGCCCGCTCATTGGGTTTTGATATCGATTACAAGCGCTTACTGGAGGTTTTTTCCAGCCGGTGCAATTTGGTACGCGCGCTCTATTACACCGCCCTGGTTGAAGATCAGGAATACTCGCCGATCCGCCCCCTGGTCGACTGGCTCGATTACAACGGCTACACCATGGTCACAAAGCCGACCAAGGAATTCACCGACGCAACCGGACGACGGAAGGTGAAAGGCAACATGGACATCGAACTCGCGGTCGATGTCATGGAGATGGTCGAGCACCTCGACCACATTGTCCTGTTCTCCGGCGACGGTGATTTCCGGCGCCTGGTGGAAGCGATCCAGCGTCGCGGGCGGCGCACAACCGTAGTGTCGACCTTGCGCTCGCAGCCACCGATGGTCGCCGACGAACTGCGCCGGCAGGCCGACATCTTCGTCGATCTGGCGGATTTGCAGTCCCTCATCGCCCGCCAGTTGCCTGCAGACAGGGCTCGCAGCGGGGAACGTCTGCGCCAGGATGGCTACAATGAGGACAACTACATCGACGACGATGAGTACTACGAGGACGAGGCCGTCTAGGCAATCGGCCTGATGATGCCTGTAGAGCCGCCGCCAGACTGCGCCCTCTGCCCGCGCTTGGTCGCCTTTCGGGAGGCCAACCGCGTGGCCTACCCTTCATTTCACAATGCCCCGGTACGCGCCTTCGGCCCAGCGGATGCCCGCCTGCTGGTCGTCGGGCTGGCGCCGGGCCTGAAGGGCGCTAACCAGACAGGCCGTCCCTTCACCGGCGACTACGCCGGTGACCTGCTGTATCAGACCTTCAAGAAGTTCGGATTTGCCGAGGGCACCTACGGTCGACACGCCCGCGATGGCCTGCGTCTGGTCGACTGCCGGGTCACCAATGCCGTGCGCTGCGTCCCTCCGGAAAACAAACCGATCGGCGCGGAAGCCAAGAACTGCCGCCCCTTCCTGGCCCAGGAAATCGCCACCATGAAGGGGCTGGAGGTAATCCTCTGCCTGGGCGGCCTGTCGCACGGTGCGGTTCTGACCACCCTCGGCGCACGCAAAAGCGCCTATCCCTTCAAGCACGGCGCCCTGCACCAGATCGACGGCCTGGTAGTCGCGGACAGCTATCACTGCTCCCGCTACAACACCAACACGGGCCGGCTGACCGAAGCGATGTTCGAGAACGTCTTCAGGCAGATCCGAGGGGTCCTAGCCGCGCTCCCGCAGGATACGTGACTTGCGGCGCTCCCAGTCGCGCGACTTGATGTCTTCTCGCTTATCCGCCTTCCGCTTGCCGCGAGCGAGCCCCACCTCGAGTTTCGCGATGCCCCGCGCGTTGAAGTAGATAGCCAGCGGAATCAGCGTATAGCCGTCGCGGCGCACTTGGCCCACCAATTTGGCCAGTTCGCGTCGGTGCACGAGCAGTTTCCGCAGGCGGCGCGGGTCGTGATTGTTGTGCGTCGCGGCCTGGTACTCGGGGATGTGAGCGCCCTGCAGGTACAGTTCGCCCCTCCTCTCGGTGACATAGGCTTCTCCGATCGAGGCCCGCCCTCCCCGCAGGGATTTGACCTCGCTGCCGGTCAGCACCAGCCCCGCCTCCAAGCGAGCCTCGATCTGGTAATCGTGGCGCGCCCGCCGGTTCTGGGCCGCGATTTGTTTCGCGCCCGCCGTCATTGTCGTGTCAACCCGATGGCTTAGTTGAGAAGGCCCGCGTGCACCATGGCCGACCGCACCTTTTCCTGCGTCGCCGGCTGGGTCCGGACCAGCGGCAGCCTGACCTCGTCATCACAATGGCCGAGCAGCTTGGCCGCATACTTGACCGGGCTCGGATTGGACTCGATGAACAGCGCCTGGTGCAGGGGCATCAGCCGGTCATTCAATTCAGTGACCCGGTTGAGATCGCGGCGCTTCCAGGCAGCGTGCAGTTCGGCACAGAGCCTCGGCGCGACATTCGAAGTGACCGAGATGCAGCCATGGCCGCCCTGGGCCAGGAAGGGAACGACGGTGGCATCCTCGCCGGTCAGCTGGGCAAAGCCCCCGTTGATGGCCGCGCGGGTTCGCGCCGGCCGCACCAGATCCGCCGTGGCGTCCTTCACCCCGACGATATTGGGAAGCTCCGCCAAGCGCGCCATGGTCTCCACCGACATGTCGACGATGCAACGGCCCGGGATGTTGTAGATGATGATCGGAATATCGACGGCATCGTGAATGGCCCGGTAATGCTGGTAGAGGCCTTCCTGGGTCGGCTTGTTATAATAGGGTGTCACGATCAGGGCCGCATCGGCGCCGGCCTTCTTGGCGTGCCCGGTCAGCATGATCGCCTCTGCCGTCGAATTCGACCCCGTCCCCGCGATTACCGGCACCCGGCCTTTGGCCGCCTCGATGCACAGCGCCGTCACGCGCATGTCTTCCTCGTGCGTCAACGTCGGCGATTCGCCCGTTGTCCCACAGGAAACCAGCGCGCTCGTCCCCTCTTCGATTTGCCAATCCACAAAGCGCTGAAAGGCTTCCTCATCCAGGCGCCCATCACGAAATGGTGTGATCAGCGCGGTGATGGAGCCCGAGAACATAGGGCCGGACATATTCGAAATCCCTGAATTCGGTATGCTTTCCGCAGCCTACGGTAGGCCCGGTGACCGGCGACCATAGCTCCTGCTTAGATCAGGGGCAAGCAGACGAAGCCGCCGGTCCCCCTTGCGGGCAACCGGTCCGTCACATTACCCTCGGCCCACCTATCGCAGGCGGACGGAGACTGCTGTGACCCTACACGCTGGCAAGCGCGTTTCGGTCGTTTTCTTTGTGTTTTTTGTCGTCCTGACCGCCGCTGCGCCGATGTCGGCGGGGCGGGCGGCGACGGCTGCCCTCTCAGAGGATGAACGCAGGCTCTACACCTCGGTCCTGACCTTGCTGGAGGGTGGGCAGTACGACCGCGGGCTTGCCCTCGCCGCACAGGGGTCGCATCCCTTGGCCGCCAAGATTGTCAACTGGATGGATCTAGGTCGGCGCGATTCTTCCAGAAACTTCAAAGAGATAGCCTCCTTCGCCCAAGCCAACCCAGACTGGCCCGGCCTCTTCGCCCTTTATCGGAACGCGGAATTGTCGATGCCGGCCAGCCTTTCGCCCCAGGAGGTGCTGTCTTGGTTCGGCGACAGGCCACCGATTACCGGCAAAGGGGCGCTGCGGCACCTGGCCGCCCTATGGGACAGCGGGCAGCATGAGCAGGCCCGAGCAGCCGCGCGCCGCTACTGGATCACGATCGATTTTGATGATCCTGAAGAATCGGCCTTTCACAGTCTGTTCAAGTCGCTGCTCACCCCTGAGGTAGAGACCGAGCGGCTCGACCGCTTGCTGTGGGACCAGCGAACCTCAGCCGCGCGCCGGCAGATTCAGCGGGTGCCCTCCGGTCCGGCCGCCGTCGCGAGGGCTCGGCTTGCCTTGATCGATAACCGCCCGGGGGTCGACGCCCTCATCGATCGTGTGCCCTCTTCTCTCAGGAACGATCCCGGCCTGCTCTATGATCGCGCGATCTGGCGCCAGAAGCGGGGCCGGCTCGAAGGCGTGGTGGAGTTGATCGAGGCCCTGCCGGACGATGTCCCGCAGGCCGCGGCTTGGTGGCGTCTGCGCAACTGGGTCACGTGGCGCGCCCTCGACCGCAACGACTTCGCCCTCGCCTATCGGATGAGCGCCGGACACGGCAATGCGGAAGGTATCCCACTTGCCGATGGCGAATGGCAGGCCGGATGGATGGCGCTTCGCTACCTCAATCGACCGGAGATCGCCTATCAGCATTTCACCCGTCTGCATGATGGCGTGACGTCTGAAATCAGCAAGTCCCGTGGCGCGTTCTGGGCGGGAGAAGCCGCCGGCGAGATGGGCCGCCTGGAAGACGCCCGGCGCTGGTATACAACCGCAGCGGTCTACTCGGCGACCTTCTATGGGCAGCTTGCATCCCAGCGCATGGGGACCGGGCGTTCGGGCGCCCAGTCGGCTTTACTCCTGATTCCGGCAGCCAAACGCGACGCCTTCGAGGCACTGGAGACCGTGCAGGCGGTCCGCTTGCTGGGCCAGCTCGACCAACGCCGGCTGCTGGAGCTGTTCCTCGCCAGGCTGCGTCAGGACGCCCAGGACCTCGACGACTTTCGGCTGATCATCGATCTGGCCAACGAGCAAGGTCGCCATGACCTTGCCTTGCGCGCCGCCAAGACCGCGCGGCGGGACGGCCACGATCTCGAGCCCTTGCTCTATCCACGCCGGTCCCTGCCGACGGGCCCTGCTCCCGAGCCTGCGCTCGTTCTGGCCGTCATGCGCCAGGAAAGCGAGTTCTATCCTCTGGCCCGCAGCCCCGTCGGTGCACTGGGATTGATGCAGCTGATGCCCGCCACAGCCCGCCATTCCGCTCAAAAGATCGGCCTGCCTTTCAGCCACGAGCGGCTGACCAGCGATCCGGATTACAACGTCCGCCTGGGCCAAGCCTACCTGAAAGAGCTCCTGGAGCAGTTCGATGGTTCTTACATCCTCGCTCTTGCTGCCTACAATGCCGGCCCCACACGGATAACATCCTGGATTGGTCTGTTCGGCGACCCCCGTGACCCTTCAGTCGATCCGATCAACTGGATCGAACGCATCCCCTTCAGCGAGACACGGAACTACGTGCAGCGTATCCTCGAGAGCCTTGTCGTCTACCGCGATCACCAACCCGACGATGAGCCCCGGTGGGCGCTGCAGATTCCTCCTGTGGGATCCTAAGGCGATTTCAGCCCTCCCGGCATGGAAGCAAAGAAGGAAACGTCGACTATGGCGAGCGGCTGTCTTTCTGAATTCGAGAGCGTAAAGGCTTGCGTTTTTGACGCTTATGGAACTCTCTTCGATGTTCACTCAGCCGTTCGCCGCGGCGGTGAATCTCTTGGCGACAAGGCTGCTGCCGTTTCCGAACTCTGGCGCCAAAAGCAGCTTGAGTACACCTGGCTGCGGAGCCTCATGGACGCGCATGCAGATTTCTGGCAGGTCACGTCGGATGGATTGGACTTCGCCCTCGCCGCATCGGGCGTGTCCGATCCGGCGCTCCACGACAAGCTCATGGGCTTGTACCTGTCTCTCGAAGCCTATGATGAGGTTGCAGCCACCCTGGCGGCTCTCAGAGAAGCGGGATTGGTTACGGCAATTCTGTCCAACGGCAGCCCCCGCATGCTCAAAGCGGCCGTCCAATCCGCGGGGATCGGGGATCTGCTCGACGCGAACCTCTCTGTCGAGGATGTCGGGATATACAAGCCTGACGCCCGGGTCTACCAGTTCGCCGTCGACCGCCTGGCCGTGCGCAAGGAGGACATCTGCTTCCTGTCCAGCAACTGTTGGGACGCCAAGGGCGCGTCACATTTCGGCTTCAAAGTCGCCTGGATAAACCGCTTCAAACGAGAGGAAGACCGCATGCCCGGCGCATTCGTGACCACGATCCAACGCCTGGATCAGTTGCCGCCGCTTCTCGGCATCGGCGCTTGAAACAGAATGCCCATCGTCGCGCAACATCTTGACGTATCAACCTTGGCAGCAGGCCGCTCATGACACAGACGCTTCAGACTGAAGACAACGTTCAGTCCCCCTCGTTACCGACCTTCGATGATGTTCGAGGCGCTGCGAAGCGCATAGAAGGCCTCGCCGTCAAAACGCCGCTGCTGGAGTCGCCCGCACTTAACGAGCACGTCAACGGCCGGGTTCTCCTGAAGGCCGAGACGCTGCAGCGCACAGGCTCATTCAAGTTCCGCGGCGCCTACAACAAAATCAGCCAGATCCCCGAGGCGGACCGTCCCGGCGGGGTGGTCGCGTACTCTTCCGGCAATCACGCCCAGGGCGTCGCCGCGGCGGCCGCCCTGCTCGGATTGCCGGCGGTAATCGTCATGCCGTCGGATGCCCCGGCCATCAAGGTCGAGAATACCCGCGGGTACGGTGCCGAGGTCGTTTTCTACGACCGCTTTACGGAGGCCCGCGAGGTGATCGGCAGCGCAATCGCCAAAGAACGCGGCGCCACCCTGGTGCCGCCTTACGATGACCCCCGGGTCATCGCCGGACAGGGCACCTGCGGCCTTGAGATTGTCGAGCAGACCAAGGAGAAAGGCCTCGCGCTCGATGCCCTCCTGGTGTGCTGCGGCGGCGGCGGCCTGACGGCCGGCTGCGCCCTCGCCCTTGAAGCCTTGTCGCCGCAGTCCCGCCTCTACACCGTGGAGCCCGCGGGCTACGACGACACCAAGCTCTCGCTGGATGCCGGACATCCGGTCCCTCATCCCAAGGCGCCTCAGTCGATCTGCGATGCCCTGCTGTCGCCGCAGCCGGGCGATCTGACCTTCGAAGTGAACCGCTCGCGCGTCAGCGCCGGCCTGGCCGTCACCGACAAGGAGGTGAAAGCCGCCATGCGCTATGCATTTCGGACGCTGAAATTGGTCGTCGAGCCCGGCGGCGCCGTTTGCCTTGCCGCCATTCTGGCAGGCAAAGTCGATGCCGCCGGCCGGGTAATCGCTCTTACCCTATCCGGCGGCAACGTGGATGCCGAGCTTTACCGGACAGTCCTCGCGGAGAAGGACTGAGCCGGCATTCGGTCAGCTGGCAAGCGGCTTGGTGGCTGCCGCGGTGCCGGCGCTCCCCGTCGAACTGCTCGACGTGGAAGACGAACTGGCGGCAGAGACCGACGAGGTGCGGCCGACACCTTCAAGGCGCTTGATGTTGCCTTCGATAAAGGCACCGGCCTCGATCGCCAGGCTGTCGTGAATGATATCGCCGATGACCCGAGCCGTCTTCGCCATCACCACGGACTTTGCCTTCACGGCGCCGTCGACGGTGCCGCAAACGCGAACGCTCTCGCAGCTGATGTGCCCCTTCACATGGGCCCCTTCGCCGATGGTCAGGGTCGCGCTGTCGATATCGCCTTCGACGTGACCGTCGACCTGGATGTCGCCGTCGCTTTTCAGGTTGCCGGTAATACGCAGATCCGCGCTGATGATGGAAGGAACACCGCTTTGCGCCGCGCCGCGCTTTGACTCCGAAGAAGTCGACGAAGTCAGCGGCTCAGAACTATTCGAGCTGTCTTTAGTCTTTGAAAACATGCTTACCTGCCGTGAGGAACTTCTGGGGGTTTAACGGAACGCCCTTGTAGCGCACTTCGTAATGTAGATGCGGACCGGTACTTCGGCCGGATGAACCGACTTGTCCGATCTTCTCGCGATTAGCTACCGTCTGTCCACTTTTGACAAGAATCTTTTTAAGGTGCGCATAGCGCGTACGGATACCGTGGCCGTGATCGATTTCCACCATGCGTCCGAAGGGCCCGCTCCATCCCGCGTAGATCACTTTGCCGGGGGCCGTGGCATAGACGGTCGATCCCATGGCTGCACGAAAATCGAGGCCGCGGTGCTGAGCCTTGCGGCCGTTGAGCGGATCTGTTCTCGGCCCAAAGCCGCTGCTCAACTGAAACTGCTCAAGCGGCACGCTCAGCGGCAACGTCCGCATCACCCGCTGCAAGGCAGACCAGCGGCTGAGCCGTAGATCAAGCAGGGAGAGCGCAATTTCAAGCTCGGCATCACCATCGAAATCGCCGGTGTAGTCGCCTGCCACGAAGGGGCCGCCCTGGGAAGCACCGCCGTCTCCAATCGACGCCAGCAACTCGTCCAGCTTCAGACCGGTCATCGCCACGGTGCGCTCGATGGTGTCGACGCTCATCTCGGTACGTTCACGCAACCGCTGCACGATGTTATGCTGGGCCTGCCGCATGTCGACCATGCGCTGGCGCAACTCGGCCACTTCCAAGCGGAGGTTTTCGCGGTCGCCTTCCAGACCGTCGCCGCGGTGAATGGCGTTGCCGAGGGAGTCCTGTAGACCGGCGATCTGGCGCTGCAGCCCGTCACGCCGCTTCTCCCCCTCCGCCAATTGGCCTCCGAGGGTGGCAATCTCGCCTTTCAAGTCGCCCTGAACCGATTGCGCCACGGCCAATTGTTCGCGCGAGTTATCGATCTCCAGGCGCAGGTCGGTTACTGTGGTTTCCAGTTGCCGCTTTTCCTCCGACACCTGGGACAGCGCGTCCTCAAGCTGCTGCAGCCGCTCGCCCAGCATCTCGCGCGCCTGCGCCACCCTGTCTTTTTCGGCTTCCGTCTCGGACAGTGTCGCGCGCATGGCCTCGACCTGGGACCGGAGTTCCAGGTTGCGGCCGACAATATCGTGAAGATCGTTCTCGAAGCGCCGCAGCTTGTCCCGCAGGCCGCCGCTGGCAACCGCGACCCTGTCCTCTTCGACCTTGCTGACTTTCAGGCGCTGTTCGATCGCAGCGATATCGGCTTCGGCTTCGGCACCGTTCTCCAGCATGGACAGCAAGAATGCCTGATTGCTTTCCAGATTCTGCGTGATCTGGGCGAACTGGTCATGATACTCCGAGACTTCGCTCAGCAGATCGAAGTAGGCAAGCTTGTGTTCTTCGATTTCCTGGTTCTTGCCGGCGATCACCAGTTCCTGAACGACAAAGGAGCCGGTCATTACCAAGGTCCAGCCGAGCAAGGCGACGACGCCCAGGGCGACGGCCTTTTGCGTGCGGACAGGCAGGCGGACGACCGTCACGCGGTCATGCGCGCGCAAGATCATCTCGCGCGGCACAAACGCCCGATCCAGAAGGTCAGCGACTCTGGCCTTCACGCCTTTCCACATGTCGTGGCACGCCCTCCGTATCGCACGGGCAAGACGGCAGGGCCGGAAATTCCCGACCTCAATCCAATGCTCGTGCTTTCAGCGCTTCCGCGGGTTCTATGCCGAAGCGACAGCGGATAGCGCTGGTCGGTGCCTTAGTGAGTTCCCAAAAGAACCGCTCCCCAAGCAGGGAGGGTCTCCCCAATCGAAACTACTTCCTCAAGCCACCGCTAACGTATCCGCACCCTAATATTGAAGCAAGTATGAAGGCCGATTACTAAGACATCATGAACTGGGAGGAAAACGGCTGTGTCATCAATAGGTAACAGACTTAACCCGGCATTAAGACAGGAGGCCTTTTCGCCGCGGCTCGTCTAAGCCATTGCGGTCCAGCCGAGCGGCCTGGCCCGGTCAGGACGCCGGCGCGCCTGGGTTTACCGGCGGGCCGGGTACCGCCAGCGACCTGGGCGACTACTCTATTGGAATTCTTGAGAGAAAATGGCGGACAGGGAGGGATTCGAACCCTCGAGACGAGTTACCCCGTCTAACGGCTTAGCAAGCCGCCGCCTTCAGCCACTCGGCCACCTGTCCTCACCCGGAAACGGGCTGATTTCCTAACGTCTAGCAAGGGCCCGACGCAAGCCCAAACTGCAAGATATCCAAGAAATCGACGGCCGGCAGCAAAATCGGCCGCCCGCGGGTCAGCTGCACAACCCCTTGGTAACGTACAGGCAGATGGCGTCGACCAGGCCCGACCTGATCTCGGGGGTGATGTCTTTCCACAGGTCCGAGAGCTGTGCGGCGAGGTCGCGCTCGACCTGAGCTCGGCCAAGCTGGCCCTCGAAGGCCCGGAGCCCGCCGGCATTGTAGGTGATGATGTTTCCATCCGGCGTGGCAAAGGTGATGGTCGCGTCCTCCGCCTCCTTGCCGGACAGCCATTCCGCCACCACCGGCGGGGCGCCGTCCTTGCCCGGATAGATGATCCGGCCGGCGGTGATGCCGGCGTAGTTCGGCGGTGACCAGTTGAAGGGGCTGTAGCTGGCCTCGGCGCCCTCCTCCCGGCTCTCCATGTCCAGGCTCTGCTGTCCGGTCGGGCCGAAGGTGCTGCAGCCGGCCAGCAGCAGGCCGGCCGCGGCAAAGAGGATCGATCGAGAGATTGCGGTTTTGCCCAAGGCGCCTACTCCGCTTTTTGTTTGTTGGGGACGAGCCACACCAGACCCGCCGTCAGCAGAGTGCCGATGGCACCGACGATTTCGGGGTCCAGGGTGGTGAGGGCGGCGATGATGGTGGTGGCAGCCGTACCGATAGCGGCCGCCGCCGCTTTGTCGTAAGCGGTGAAATCTCTTGGCCATGGCGAAGAGATTGGCCGTAGCCTGGTCGCGGTGAGTCAGGATGAAAGCGCGCAGGCCCTCCCCGTGCGTCACCTTCCAATAGAAGCGCGCGCCGACGTAGGTGGAGACACCGGGCTGCCGCGCCTTCAGGATCAGCGCCCGCACCATGCCGCAGGCGGCACGCTGCGCCTCCAGGCGCGCGTGGATGTGCCGCTGCACGACGTTGAGGACCAGCGGCTGCAGCTTTCCGGCCTTGCTGCGGATCTGCAGGCAGCGCGCGGCATAGTGCGGCAGGTCATCCTTCAGTTTCTGGCGGATCGCGCGCTCTCGTGCCGACGGTAGGGCGCCGCTCACTTCAGGGCCTCGAGGGCGTCCTCATGGCTGAGGGTCAGCGCACCGCCGTGCTCGACGGTCTGCAGGCGCGGATGGATAAAGGGCGCCGCTTTCTCCGCCGCCCACTTGCGCTCGGCAGGGCTGGCTTCCGGGTCGCGCAGCACCTGCAGCATGTAGTCCAGCGGCGACAGCGGCGGTGTGGCCTTGCTGGCATTGCGGGCGGTTCCAGTCCGCTTGGCGGCGGCCTTCGGCGGCGGCGCAGCATGGTCCGCCGCCGCGGTGCTGCGCTTCGGCATCGCGTCGGATCCTGTCTTTAGGAATGGGAGGTAGGGGGAGAACGCTTCGGTCGCCGCCTGATCGCCGGCCCCCAAGGACCGCAACGGCAATTTCCGGACGTTAGAATGACAAGATGCCGAAACTGTGCGGCCTGTGCAAGGAAAAAATTACGAAATACGCAATTTTCTTCGACCCCCCGATCAGGGGCCCTCGACGTACTGGCTCCGCCGCGGCCGCAGCACCGCGACTTCCTCGATCTCCATCGCGCTGAAAATGAAATCCAGGAACAATGGCGTGTAGGCGTAGGAGGCGCGCACCACGACGACGCCCTCGCCCGGCCCGCCGAGGCCTTGCGCCACGGTAACGGCGTTGGGAACGGTGCCGCCGTTCTTGCTCTTGGTCCAATCGACCTCCGGCACGCCGGAGTTTGCATTGTAACGGATGCCGACGATGCCGACCTTGACCGCGCTGGCCGGATAAGGCTCGAAGATCAGCTCGGCCGCTCGCAGGTAGTCGTTCAGCTGCGCATTGTCGACCTCGCGGCGCTGGCTTACCAGGTCGGCCGTCGTCTGCGCGGCAGCCACCACTTTCCTGTCGATGCTCAGCAGGTTCGTCACCTCGATCACGCCGATCAGCAACAGCAGCAGAATCGGCAGCACGAAGGCGAAGTCCACCACCGCCGTGCCACGGTCGTCGCGCATCAGGTTTCGGGTGAGCTTCAGCATCAGTTGACGTCGTATGGTTCGTTTTGAAAAGCAACCGTCGACACGATCAGGTGACCACCGAGGCCCACCGGCATCAGGTTGCTGATCAGCGGCGTCATGAACTCCCAGCGGTAGAGCGAACGCACGACGGTTACCGCGCCGCTTTCGCCTGGTGTGAAGCCGTTGTTCACGATCTCCCCGTCTTCGTCGATCTCGATCGGCATGGAAACCTCTCCGAAGCTGGAGAAGGTCTTCACGTTGAACTTCACCTCGGAACAATCGATCACGTTGAAGAGGGAATCGCAGAGCCGGTTCTGAAACGTGGTTATGGGATCGCCGGACTCCTGGACCTGGCCGGTGCGGATCTGTCGCGCTGCCTCCACAGTCGCACCCTCGATGACGCTGCTGGTGAAGAACATCACCGAAACCTCGAGGGTGCCCACAATGAGCAGCACGAAAAGCGGCGTCACCAATGCGAACTCGATCAGCACGTTGCCGTTCTGGTCGCGCGCCAAAGGCATGCCGGCAAGCTGGCTCAGCGCCTTCAGCGGCACCTGCGCGCACCGCCGCAGAGCGGCGCCAGCCGCCTTGGAGGCAGCTGAGCACGACGAAGGCGGCAGGACGGCGCGGCCCACCCGGTTGATGACGGCTCTGAAGAACATCGCATTCCTCTCGGCGGAGGCTTGCCCGCGCCGCGTGGCGCCAACAAGTCCTGATCCTCACGCATGCCGATTCGACGCCTTTCCGTTTAACAAAGGCTTAAGCGCAGAAGCGGCGGACCGGAAACCCGGCGGCCCCAGCCAGCCTTTTCGCCGGGATCGGACTGACGGCATTTGGCCTAATTTCTTTTCTGTTTCCTTGTCAGTGGCTTATCGGATTATTCTTGTTCCTTGAAGCCGCCGGAAACGCACGGCCTTCGACACAATTCCGAAGCGAATTCCGGGCTGGCGCTCCCTGACCGGCGGGCCGCAGGGGTCTTGTCTCCTTTCGCCGGGCGCGCATATGGATAAGGTGAGGCAATACGCAGGCAGCGGGCGGAAGCAAAGTGGAAGTCATATGAGAACGGCCAAGTTCCAGATTGGACAGATCGTGCGCCACCGCTTCTTTCCTTTCCGCGGCGTGATCTTCGACGTCGACCCCACCTTTTCCAACACCGAGGAATGGTGGGAGGCGATCCCGGAAGCGATTCGGCCCAGCAAGGATCAGCCGTTCTACCACCTCCTGGCGGAGAACGAAGAGACGGCTTACGTCGCCTACGTTTCGGAACAGAACCTGGTCGTCGACGAAAGCGGCGCAGCTGTCGGGCATCCCCAGGTGGACGATTTCTTCGATGGCATCGAAGACGGCCGCTACCTTCCCAAGCAGCATCACGCCAACTGATCGGCTATCAGGCAAGTGACCGGCAGAAAGCACTCTCGGCCCTGAGCCGGCTGCATATCCTGGCAATGCCGCGGTCGCGCACGTCGTATACGGTCCGCCGGCCGCAGCCCAGCCGTCGCCGCAGGCTCGCCACTTTCACGCCGCAGGCAAGTCCGAAGAGGACCGCGACATCGCGCTTGGGATTGCTGCCGGCGGCATGGCGCAGCCACGCGAGGACGGTGTCCAGCCGGTCGATGGCCTCACCGCTGGCAGGGCCTGGACGGATCGGGGCCGCGTCGGCGGCAGCCTGCTCGGCGGCACTGCGCAGATAATCCGGCCAGTGCGCCCGCGATGCCGCGGTAAGCCAACCCCGTTCGCGGTTGGGAAGTCGCTGCAAGGTATCGCCCGCTTCCAGCAACAGCTCCCAGACGGCGTCCCGCAGGCCCGGGGTGCCGTTGCCGGCCTCGCGCGCCAGCGCAAGCCCCTGCGCGATGGTGGCGTCGATCTGCTTGGTTGGCTGATTGTTTGGCGCGGCGCTTTTTCCCTGAAGTTCAAGCATCCGTCCGCCTCCCGATCCCTCCCAGGTGCAGCCGCGACCGCTGCGGTTTAGCGCCGCGCGCGGCAGCCGCAGCCGGCTGGGGTCGGTTGCGGGCCAAGGCCACCGGCCGTTGCAGCGGACAGCCCCAGGCCCTCAGAGCGCGGGCGAGATCCTTTTCATTCCAGATCGCCCGGGCCCTGTGCCCCGCAGCACGCAGCTGCCGCGCCAGGGCGGCGTCCCGCGCGGAGAACACCTCCGCCGCGACGCTGCGCGGCCCGCCGTCCCACCACCGGTCGGCAGGCGCGCGGACAAACAGAAAATGACAGTGCCCGCGCGGCGAAATGATCAGGATGTCGCCGGCCCCGGCCTCACCGGCGGAGGTCGGATTGCCCTCTCCACCTGCGAGCGGTTGGCTGATCCAGCCCGCCGGCAGAACCTCCGCGAGGACGGCCAGGACCTGTTGCTTTAAAGCCTCGGCGGTGGTCCGCCGCCCTGCCGGCCGATGCTGCGTCGCCTGCTCCATGGATTGCCTTTCTGCGTCTAGTGGTTGGCGGTGGTTTCGCCGTCGCGCCGCGCGCCCGTTCCGGAAACGCGAACGCCCACGACACTCACAACCTTATGGACTTGAGAGTTGCATATTTCGCAATAGACATCAAATGGCAAATTTCGCAATCTACCCTCATGCAAAAACACTGGTTCCAGGATCGCCTCCGCCATCTCGGCAAGACCCAGCGGGGGCTCGCCAAGCACATGGGGCTCGACCCCTCCCGCATCACCGAGATCTTGAACCGCAGCCGCGGCATCAAGATCGAAGAGGCGGTCGAGATGGCCGACTACCTCGAGACGTCGCTGGACGATCTTGTCGGCAAGCTGGGGACCGCCGTCGCTCCGGCCGTGCGCGCCTCCAGCCTGGTGGTCGGCTATGTCGGCGCCGGCGAGACCGTGTTCTCGATCGATGATCATGCAAAGGGCTCAGGGCTTTACAAAATCGATGCGCCGCAAGGCGAAGGCGGCGGAGTCTGCGTGGTGGTGCGGGGCAACTCCATGGCGCCGCGGTTCAAGGATGGAGAGCACCTGGGCTATTCGCGCGACGAGGGACTGGACCTCGCCAAGTGCTATGGCCGCGAATGCGTCGTGCAGACCAAGGACGGCCGCCAGTTGGTGAAGATCGTCGAACCTGGGAACCGGCCGAACGAGGTCACGCTCGTGTCGGTCAACGCAGCGACCCCCATCGAGCAAAACGTTCCCATCGACTGGGTGGCGCCCGTAACCTGGGTCAAGCTGCGCCCCCGCGGATGAGCCGGTTTATTGCTTTTTCCGTTATTTCTCTCGCCGGGGCCACCTTGTGACCGGGCAAAACGGCTAATCTCAAGGACGATTAAAAAGCGAGAAACATATTTCTGATTGCAAAGAGTTGCGTTTTACGCAATTCTCTCCATCTGAATTCGCCAGACGGAGCAACGACATCGACAATGCCTCCATCCGACCCTTCCAAATCTGTCCCTGAGAACCGCAAGGCTGCGGGGAAGTTCAGCGGTGACCCTCAGATTTCGCAGCAATCGGATTTCCTGAAGAGCGTCTTTGCCGAGATCACCGGTCGCCGCCCGCCCCGCCGGGCAGCCCTTCCCGCCGACGGAAGTCGTTTGAACACGGACTAAGATTACAGGACGCGCTTGCCTTCCTCAGGCCCGGCGGCTACTTCAGAGTGGGCATCGGATGCGCAAAAGCACCACGCATGCCGCTGCCTCGAAGCTGCGAGCAGGGTGTAGGTACCATTGATTTCGGACGCGGATACCCCTTCCAACACGTTCCACGCCAACGAAACCCCGTCGCCGGGCGCTCAGCGGTCCGCCACCAGTGACGACCCTCGCGAAGCGCAACCGCTACCGAGCGCAGCGCCCGACACCCACGCCCTCTTCCTCGACGTCGACGGAACCCTGCTGACCATTGCGTCGCATCCCGACGCCGTGAAAGTTTCCGATGACCTGCTGCGCCTCCTTGAACACCTCAATGAGCGGGTCGGCGGCGCCATTGCCCTCATCAGCGGCCGCGCCATTGCCAACCTCGACAGTCTTTTCGATCCCCTGCGTCTGCCCTGCGCGGGCATTCACGGCCTGGAGCGTCGTGACGCCGATGCCGTGCTGCACCGCTCCGATGCCGCATCTCTGCTGGCTCCCCTGCGCCCGGTCCTCGCCGACTTCGTCCACGCGCGCCAGGGCCTGCTGCTGGAGGACAAGCAGCAATCCCTGGCCGTGCACTTCCGCAATGCGCCCGACCGCGAGGAGGAGGCGGAAGCCTTTCTCCGCCGGCTGATCGCGCCTGAGGCGAAAAACCTGGAACTCAAACGAGGCAAAATGGTTCTCGAAGTGAAGCCGGCTGGTGCCAACAAAGGCACCGCCATCACCGCTTTCATGGAGGAGCGGCCGTTCGCTGGCCGCAGGCCGGTCTTCATTGGAGACGACGTCACCGACGAGGATGGCTTTGACGTCGTCAATGGCTTGGGAGGCCTTTCGATCCGTGTTGGCCACGGCGATCACACTGCAGCGCCCTACCACTTGGCGGACGAAGCGGCCGTTCATGCTTGGCTGCGCGGCTGGCTGGACGGCGGCCGGCAGAAGAAAACACCATGAGTTCCCTGGATCTCGCCGTCATCGGCAACTGTGCTTTCGGTGCGCTTATCGACGCAAAGGCGAGCATTGTGTGGTCTTGCATGCCCCGCTTCGACAGTGACCCGGTTTTCTGCAGCCTGCTGAATGGCGATGCCCCTCCGGAGCGCGGCATCTACCAGGTCGAGTTGCAGGACTTCCGCCGGTCCGAGCAGTCCTATCGGCGGAACTCCGCCGTGGTGACCACGCGGCTCTACGATTCCAGCGACGGCGTCGTCGAGATCACCGACTTCGCCCCGCGCTTCAAGCACTTCGGCCGCATCTTCCGGCCGCCGACGATCGTGCGCCACCTGCGGCCGGTGTCGGGCAGCCCGCGCATCCGCCTGCGCATCCGGCCGGCCTACGGCTACGGCAGCGGCACGCCGCAGACGACCCGCGGCAGCAACCACATTCGCTACGTGACCCCGCACATGATCCTGCGCCTGACGACCGATGCGCCGATCACCTACGTGCAGGAAGAGGTGCCATTCATTCTCGACCGGCCGATCTCGCTCATTCTCGGCCCCGACGAGAGCCTGACCGCGCCGGTCGACGAAACAAGCCGGGAGTTCTTTCGCAAGACGGACGAATATTGGCAGGAGTGGACGCGCTACCTCGCCCTCCCGTTCGAATGGCAGGAAGCGGTGATCCGCGCCTCGATCACCCTGAAGCTCTGCAGCTACGAGGAAACCGGGGCGATCATCGCCGCCATGACGACGTCGGTCCCCGAGGCGCCGGATTCCGGGCGCAACTGGGACTATCGCTACTGCTGGCTGCGCGATGCCTACTTCGTCGTACATGCGCTCAACCGCCTGGGCGCCACCAAGACGATGGAGGACTACCTCACCTATATTTCCAATATCGTTTCTTCCAATACCGATGCCATTTCCGGCAACGGCAATCTCCAGCCGGTCTTCGGCGTTTCGCTGGAAAGCCGACTGGACGAGACGACCTGCCCCTCGCTGCCAGGCTATCGCAACATGGGACCGGTCCGCCTCGGCAACGGCGCCTACACCCAGGTCCAGAACGACGGCTACGGCAGCGTGATCCTGGCTTCGACGCAAAGTTTCTTCGACTCCCGCCTGGCGCATCCCGGCGACGTGAGCTTCTTCGAAAAGCTCGAGGCTTTGGGCCACAAGGCCATCCGTCTGTGGGATCAGCCCGATGCCGGCCTCTGGGAGCTGCGCACCCGCCAGCAGGTCCACACCTATTCCGCCGTCATGTGCTGGGCCGCCTGCGACCGCCTCGCGAAGATCGCCGCACGGCTGGCGATGACGGAGCGCAGCGCCTTTTGGGCCGACGCGGCAATGCGCATTCGAGAAGGGATTCTCGAGCGTGCCTGGAACCGCGAGCTCAACAGCCTGGTCTCCGCCTTCGAGGGGGAAGACATGGATGCGAGCCTGCTGTGCCTGCAGGAGGTCGGCTTCCTGCCGGCCGACGATCCGCGCTTCCTCGGCACCCTCGAGCAGGTCGAAAAGAAGCTGAAGAATGGCGGCTTCCTGCACCGCTACGCCAAGCCGGATGACTTCGGCGCTCCCGAAGTCGCCTTCAACGTCTGCACTTTCTGGTATATTGATGCCCTGGCGGCCGCGGGCCGCACCGAGGAAGCCCGCGAACTCTTCGAAGCCATGCTTGCCGCGCGCAATCCGCTTGGCCTGCTGTCCGAGGACATGGCCACCGACACCCGGGAGCTCTGGGGAAACTTCCCGCAGACCTACTCCATGGTGGGCCTCATCAATTCGGCAATGAAGTTATCCAAGACCTGGGAGGAAGCCTATTGAGCCGACTGGTCGTCGTTTCCAATCGCGTCGCCGCGGTCAAGCAGTCGCGCCCGGGGTCCGAAGGTGGACTCGCGGTCGCCGTGCGCGCGGCCCTGCGCGAGCGCGGCGGCATCTGGTTCGGCTGGAGCGGCAAGGTTTTGGACAGCGACTATGGCCAGCCAACCCTCACCGAGGCCGGCAAGATCACCTATGCCACGGTGGACCTGACCCAGCGCGACTACGACGAATACTACGTCGGCTTCTCCAACTCGACGCTCTGGCCGCTGTTCCACTATCGACTCGATCTGGCGGAGTTCGCCCAGCGCACCTGGGGCGGCTACCAGCGGGTCAACGCCCTCTTCGCCCACCGCCTGCAGCCGCTGCTGCGGGACAGCGACACGGTGTGGATTCACGACTACCACTTCATGCTGCTGGCCGAGAACCTGCGCAGCGCCAACTGCCGCCAGAAGATCGGCTTCTTCCTTCACATTCCCTGGCCGGCGCTGGAAGTCCTTCTGGCGCTGCCGATGCACCGCCAGATCGTGAAGGCGCTCTGCGCCTTCGACCTCCTCGGCTTCCAAACCGAGGACGATCTGTTCTGCTTCCATGACTACATTCGGCGCGAGGCCGGCGGCGAGGTCGGCGCGGACGGGATCGTAAAGGCCTTCGGCCGCAGCCTGCGCGCGCAGGCTTTCCCGATCGGCGTCGACACCGAGGTCTTTGCCAAGATGGCCGCAGAGAGCGAAGGCAGCAAACAGGTGACCCGCCTGGACGAGAGCCTGGGCAAGCGCGATCTCATCATCGGCGTCGACCGTCTCGATTACTCCAAGGGGCTGATCAAGCGCGTCGAGGCCTTCGAGCATCTGCTGACCGCCTATCCCGACAACCGGGGCAAGGTGGTCTTCCTGCAGATCAATCCGCCGTCCCGTTCCGACGTCGCCGACTATGTCGACATTCGCCGCGAGTTGGAGGCCACGGCAGGGCACGTGAACGGCACCTTCGCGGAATATGACTGGGTGCCGATCCGCTATCTGAACAAGAGCTTCAGCCGGCGCGTGCTGGCGGGGTTCTTCCGCGCCGCCCGCGTCGGGCTGGTCACGCCGCTGCGCGACGGCATGAATCTCGTGGCCAAGGAGTTCGTCGCCGCGCAGTCGGCGAAGGATCCGGGCGTGCTGGTGCTGTCGCGCTTCGCTGGCGCGGCCCGCGAGTTGGACGGCGCGCTGATCGTCAATCCCTACGACGTCGAAGGGGTGGCCGAGCGCCTGCAGGAGGCACTCAACATGCCGTTGGCGGCCCGCCAGGAGCGCTGGCATTCGATGTACAAGGCCATCGCCGTGAATGACGTGACCGCCTGGCGCGAGGCCTTCCTAACGGCTCTCCAGCAAGCCACGCCACCGCGATGAGCGCCGGGTCCGGCAGAGTCACGGCCCTGTTGGCCGATGTCGGCGGCACCAACGCACGCTTTGCCCTTCTGCAGGACGGCAAGGGTGGCGAAGCCATCCATCTTCCCGTGGCCGAGTACCCGACGGCCTACGACGCCGTCGCCGCGGCGATGGAGCGGCTCGGCTGCCTGCAGGCACCCCAGGCCGCGGTGCTTGCCTTTGCGGGCCCGGTCGATGACGCCCGCGCCGTGATGACCAATGCCGGGTGGGACACCACCATCGGCGAATTGCGCCAGCGCTTCGGTTTCAGCCACATCCGCCTGCTCAACGACTACGCCGCGTTGGCCCTCGCGCTGCCGCACTTCGCCGAAGCCGACCGGCTGATCGTCGGCCCGGCCCGTCCGGCCGCGCAGGGCGCCCTGGCCGTCCTGGGCCCGGGCTCCGGGCTGGGCGTCGCCGCGCTCGTCCAGGCCGAGCCTCACGGAATTCCCCTGGTCAGCGAAGGCGGCCATGCCACCATGCCGGCCGCCGACGCCCTGGAGGCCGAGCTCATCGCCGCGCTGCGCGAGGACTTCGGCCACGTCTCCGCCGAGCGTCTGCTCTCCGGACCCGGCCTGGTCAACATCTACCGGGGCCTCGCCCGCGTGCAAGGCCAATCCGCTTCCGTCCTCACCGCGGCGGAGATCACCGATCGCGGGCTGGACGGCAGCGACGGCCTCTGCCGCCTCGCCTTGGAGCGCTTCTGCCTCTTCCTCGGGACCTTCGCGGGCAACGTCGCTCTCGGCTATGGCGCCCAGGGTGGCGTCTTCCTGGCCGGCGGCATCCTGCCGCGCTTCCCGGACTTCCTCGCCGCATCGGGCTTCCGCGACCGCTTCCAGGATAAGGGGCGCTTCCACGACTACCTGGAGGCCATCCCGACCTGGCTCATCGTGCGCCCCGATGCCGCCTTCGTCGGCCTTGCCGCCGCCGCCCGCCAGTTTGCCTGACGTGGACTTCGTGAGCACAAGAAGCGGATAGCTCTCAGGGGCCATCCGGCTATGCTGGCCCGCCTTGTCCGTCGGACCCTTTCTCCTATGGCTTCCATGCAGATGAAACCAGGCGACTGGCTCCAGATCTTCCTGCTGGCGCTGGTCTGGGGCCTGTCCTTCTTCCTCACCGAGATCTGCCTGCGTGACCTCCATCCGGCCAGCGTCGCCGCTGGGCGCGTGACGACCGCCGCGCTGACCCTGCTGGGCATCGCCCTGCTGGCCGGGCACCGTCTGCCGGCACTGAAGGACTGGGCGCCGCTCGCCCTCATGGGCCTCATCAACAATGCCTTGCCGTTCTCCCTCATCATGTGGGGGCAGACCCGCATCGACGGCGGCCTCGCCTCGATCCTCAACGCAACCACCCCGCTGTTCACCTTCGTGCTGGCCCACTTCCTGACGAAAGACGAGCGCATGACCCGGCGCGGTGCGGCCGGGATCGCCATCGGCTTCCTCGGGGCCCTGGTTCTCGTCGGCCCCGGTGCCCTCGCCGGCCTGGGGGGCCAGTCCTGGGGCCAGTTTGCCGTGATGGGGGCCGCCATCTGCTACGCCTGCGCCGGCATCTACGGCCGGCGCCTGCGTCACTTGTCGCCGCTGGTCGCTGCCGCTGGCATGACCACCGCGGCGGCCCTTGTCATGCTCCCGCTGGCCGCGCTGCTCGACCGGCCCTGGACCGCCCGTCCCGACACGGCGACCTGGACGGCCCTGCTGACCCTCGGCCTCGTCAGCACGGCCTTTGCCTACATCTTGTATTTCCGCATCCTCGCCAGCGCCGGGGCGACCAACGTGCTGCTGGTCACATTTCTAGTGCCGATCACAGCATTGCTGCTCGGCACTCTCATACTGGATGAAGACATCACGCTCACCGCACTGTCCGGCATGGCGATGATCTTCGCCGGTCTGGCGGTGATCGACGGCCGGCTGCTACGGCGCCTTTCCACGGTCCGCAAAGCGCCAGTTCCGAGACCCGCCGCGGGCGGCCCGGACACCCCCGGCCACTAAGACGAATAATTCACAGCGAAGTGCCGCCGGCTTTACGTCCCCTTAACCGGTTAACTTCAAAGATGCTCCCAGAGGGCTAATCAATTCAGCAAGGGGAACACCATGAGCCTGTCTCGCGCATCTGTCGAAACGCTTATCGACCTGGTCGAAATCAAACTGAGCTGCGTCGAGGTCTACGACCGCGACGACTCCCGTGAACTGGCCAATCTGCAGCGCTGCAAAGAGGAACTGATGGACCTCGTCGGCATCACCCACAAGGCACCGGCCGAGCTGATCGCCCTGCCGAAGGGCCGCCGCCGCGGACGCCGTCCCGCTACCTGCTAGTCCGCGAAACGAGACGACGGTTCCCGGCTGGTCCCCGGAGCACCGTCGGCTTGGGGCGGACGGCCGTCAGCTCGGAACAGCCATTCCCTTCGCCACCGCCGGACGTGCCGCAATTGCATCGTACCAGCGCTTGACGGCCGGGAACTCTTCCAAGGCGACACCCTGCCATTCATGGCGGGCGACCCAGGGAAAGATGGCGATGTCGGCGATGCCGTAGTCGCCGGCGACGTAGTCTACTTCCTCCAGGCGCTTGTCCAGCACGCCGTACAGCCGTCGCGTCTCGTTGCTGTAGCGGTCGATCGCATAGGGAATCTGCTCCTTGGCAAAGCGCCGGAAGTGGTGTGCCTGCCCCGCCATCGGCCCGAAGCCGCCCATCTGCCACATCAGCCACTGCAATGCCGTAGAGCGCGCCCGCGCGTCCTGCGGCAGCAGCTTGCCTGTCTTCTCCGCCAGATAGATCAGGATCGCGCCGCTCTCGAACAGCGCGATCGGCTTGCCGTCCGGCCCCTGCGGATCGACGAGGGCCGGAATCTTGTTGTTCGGGCTGATCTTCAGGTACTCCGGGTCGAACTGCTCGTCCTTGGTGATGTTGATCGGATGCACCGAATAGGCCAGGCCCAGCTCCTCCAAGGCGATGGAAATCTTGCGGCCGTTCGGCGTGCTCCAGGTATAGAGTTCAATGGTCACGGAACCGGTTCTCCCTTGATCGATCTGCCCAAAAAATCGTGCCCCCTACCCGCAGGAGCCAAAGTCCGCGGCACCATATCGCGCGGTCTAGCGGTCTGCCACATCTCCTGAGGTGTCGCCCGCCGCCGGTGCTGTCGAACGGCGGTAGGCGGCCCAGTACGCCAGGGCAACGCCGCCGGCGCCGCCGATGATGTTGCCCAGCGTCACCGGCACCAGGTTCGCCAGCAGACCGCCGATGCCGCCTTGCGCGCCGTTCAGAAGACCCACGGGAATCAGATACATGTTGGCGATCGAGTGCTCGTAGCCGAGCGCTACGAAGGCCGTGATCGGCCAGAGGATCGCCAGGATCTTGCCGGCGACGCTGTGTGCGGCGAAGGTGAGCCAGACCGCCAGGCAAACCAGGGCGTTGCACAGGATGCCGCGCGCCAGCGCCTCGAGCGGCGGCAGCGCCATCTTGGCCTCGGCGATGCACACCGCAAGTTCGCCCTGCGGCCCGGCCAGCGTTCCGGAGAGGTCGACCAGCACCGCCATGCCCACCGCGCCGACAAGGTTGCCGGCATACACCACGGCCCAGGCGCGCAGCAGAGCGCCGCTGCCGATGCGGCGGTCGACCCAGGCCATCACCATGAGGGCATTCCCGGTGAACAGTTCCGCGCCGCCCACCACCACCAGAATGAGACCCAGCGAGAAAGCAGCGCCGCCCAGCAGGCGGGAGGGGCCGAAGCCGGCGTCGGCCCCGGTCATCACCACCGTATAGAAAGCCGCACCGAAGGCGATGAAAGCACCTGCGAGAATGCTGAGCGCCACCATCTGCACGAGGCCCAGCTGGGTCTTGCCGACCCCGGCCTCCTCGATGCGCTGGGCGATCTCCGCCGGCTTGTACGCGTCGATCCCCGTCGGATTGGGCGGCTTCTGCGGCATGGCGGAACCTGTCTTCGGTTGGCTTGACCAGGGGGCGTCCGCCACACGAGCGGCACCGCGGACCAACCTTGTGCCAAGCCGCCGCGCCGCAAGTCAATCTTCGCGGAGAGCCCCGAGCCCCGTCGGGCGAGGCCCGCGGCGCCGACTCAGCGTCTGGCGTACTGCCCGGCGCCGAACAGGATATCGCGCGCCTTGTCGTCGAAACCTTCGCTGCGCAGGTCCTCAAGCACTTTGACGCCGCGTTCCACCGCCGGCCGCGCAGCGATCTCCTCGAACCAGCGCTTATAGTTCGGTAGCGCGTCACGGTCGACGCCCTGGTTCTCCGGACGGCGCATCCACGGCCAGGCCGCAATATCGGCTATGGAGTAGTTGTCGCCGGCGAGGAACCGCGTCTCGCCGAGGCGCTTGTCGAGCACGCCGTAGAGGCGGTTGGCTTCGTTGGTGTAGCGATTGTAGGCGTACTCGATGCGCTCGGGCGCATAGTTGCGGAAGTGGTGCGCCTGGCCGAGCATCGGGCCGAGGCCGCCCATCTGCCACATAAGCCACTGCAGGGTCGTATAGCGCTCGCGCGGCTCGTTCGACAGCAGCTTGCCGTGCTTTTCAGCCAGGTAGATCAGGATGGCGCCGCTTTCGAAGAGGGAGATCGGTTTGCCGTCCGGCCCCTCGGGATCGACGATGGCCGGCATTTTGTTGTTGGGACTGATCTTCAGGAATTCCGGCTTGAACTGGTCGCCGGCCCCGATGTTGATCGGATGCACGTTGTAAGCGAGGCCCAGTTCCTCCAGCATGATATGCACCTTGTGACCGTTCGGCGTGGCCCAGGAATAGAGTTCGATGGTCATGGATGTTCATCTCCCACGGAAATTCTGCGGCGGCCCCAGGCCGTCCTACCCACGATAGAAATGCGCGCCGGGTCGGGCGTTTACAAGTCCGTGAAGCGATCTTGCAGATCAAGCCCGTGTGACCTACCTGCGCCACTATCCTGTGATCGATAAAAAAGTGAGGAAGACCCGATGAGCAGTCAAACCGCCAGTACTCTGAACTCGGATTTCTCACGGCCGGCAGCGATGGAGACCGCCGCCATGGAATGGCAGGCGAGCCCCAGCCCCACGGTATGGCGCAAGCGCCTCGATCTGGTCGACGGAGAGTTCAGCCGCGTCACCTCGGTGGTGCGCTACGACGCCAACTCGGCGTTCCATGAGCACGGTCACCCACAGGGCGAGGAGATTCTGGTGCTCGACGGCGTGTTCTCCGACGAGCACGGCGACTATCCCGCCGGCACCTTCCTGCTCAACCCGCAGGGTTTCCGACACGCGCCCTTCTCGAAAGAGGGCTGCATCATTTTCGTGAAACTCTGCCAGTACATCGGCGAAGACCGCGCGCACGTCGTCATCGACACGGCGCACGGCGACTGGCAGGCCACGGCGCCCGGCGTCGAGATCCTGCCGCTCTACCGGGACGACCACTATCCCGAGGACATTTGCATGCTGCGGCTGGCCGCCGGGATCCCGCTGCCGGCGGCTGCGGTGGACGCCAACGCCGCCCCCAAGGGACTGGAGATCTTCGTCGTATCGGGAGCGTTGGAAGAGGACGGCAAGCGTCACGGCCGTGGCGCCTGGCTGCGCGAGCCGCGCGGCACCGAGCGCCGCTTTACCGCAACGGCCGACACCACGCTGTACCTGAAGCGCAATCACCTGGCGTCCTAGCCCCGCGGCTTCTTTGTTTGGATATTGCTTAAAAATTAAGACAAAATCCAATAAATCTAAATATAAAGTAGAATCAATACTTTTTGCCATCGATAAATATTTGGTTCATCATACAGCCGTCGATGAATTGATCGCAGGCGATATGGCGATGACTGTCGCGACCGCTGCCTTTGACGGTAAAGTGCTTTCCCTCTCAGACGCCCTGCCCGGTTCGCCCAGCGACCAGGTGGTCGCGTTCTGGGCCAGCCAGCGGCCGGAAATGGCGGCCGGTCTCGGGGACGCTTTCACTCGCGGCAGCTTGAGCCCGAGCGAACAGGCGGTCGCCATCGCGGTCTTTGAGCGTCTGGCGAAGGACACCGAGGTCGACGTGCGTCGCGCGCTGGCCGAACATGTGAAGTCCAGCCCCATGCTGCCGCGCGACATCGCCCTCCGCCTGGCCGCCGACATCGAGGTGGTGGCGCTTCCGATCCTGCAGACTTCGCCCGTGCTGACCGACGCCGATCTCGTTGCGATCATCGCGGCCGGCAATCCTGCAAAGAGCCGCACCATTGCCGGTCGCGCCGTCCTCAGCGAAACGGTCTCCGGTGCCCTGGTCGACACCGGCGACAGGTCTGTTGTCGAAATCCTGCTGGCCAACGACGGCGCCGATATATCCTGCACCTCATATCGCAGCGTGCTGGCCGCCTTCGCGCAGGACTCTACGATCCAGGAGCTTTTGATCGAACGGCCTAGCCTGCCCTTCGCCGTGAAGGAACTGCTCGTCACCCTCGTCTCCAAAGCACTCCAGGCGCGCATTGTCGAGCGCCATGGCTTGCCGGTCAGGCTGGTGGAGCAGCTCAGCCGTCAGGGCCACGAGCGCAACCTGCTGCAGACCCTGGCGGGCCTGCGAAGCGGACAGGAGATCGAGGCTGCTGTCGCGCGGCTCGCCAGGAAGAACGCCCTCTCCCCGACGCTTCTGCTGCGCCTCCTCTCGGCCGGCCTGCTCGAGCAATTCGGCGCCGCAATCGGTTCGCTGGCAAGCGTTCCTGCGGCGCGCGCCCAGAATGCACTGCGCAAAGCCGGCACGCCGGCGCTGCTGAAACTCTACGAACGTGCCAAGTTGCCGGCGCACCTGGAACCGGCCTTCCAGGCGGTGCTGGAAGTGATCCTCGAGCGCCGGCGATCCGGCCACAACGGGACCGATCCGGAAGTCGAGCAGCGTCTGGTCAACGACCTCGTCTGCGCCTATCGAAAGCTCAGCCCGGGGAGCCTCGAGAGCGTGATCTGTCAACTCGGCCAGATCACCGCCGACAATCCCGACGCGCTGCGGCTCTAACCAGTACCGGCCGGACCCCTTGCGCGGCAGGTCGTTGACAGGCCGCGTCCCGCCGTGCCCTCACTCGCCTTCATTACCTGGCCCATGCACCGGCCGACGATCTTCGCGTCGCCGCCCTTTAAGTAGATAAAATTTTAGACAATTCCTTTTCAATATTTATTGAATATTGAAATAAAATAGAATCAATGATTATTGACTGTTTATACGATTTTTGATTAGATTTTCTCCAATCATCTGGCAGTGCCAGCAAATAGATGATGGAGAGCCTCATGAATACCTTGAGCGTCGCTGGGCAATTCGTGGAAACCACCGTGCTGGACGAACTGGCAAACGGTCTTGCGATGACGCAGCGTCCGGCTCTCGCCGCCCGCCTCGGCTCGGCCTTCGTGGGAGACCGGCTCAGCGAGCGCGAACGGCAGGTCGCCATCGCGATCTTCCGCTGCCTGGCGGGCGACACCGAGATCGAGGTGCGCCGCATGCTCGCCGAGCAGATCAAGTCCTCCCCCCTGCTGCCGCACAGCCTGGCCCTGAAGCTGGCGCAGGACGTCGAGGCCGTGGCCCTGCCGATCCTTGAGAACTCCTTCGTGCTCACCGACGAAGACCTGCTGTCGATCATCGGCAGCGGCAACGTCGTCAAGCAGCGCGCGATCGCCCGGCGCGATCTGCTGAGCGAGGCGGTCTCCGACGCCCTGGTCGGCACCAGGCGCAAAGATGTCGTCGAACTGCTGCTCGCCAACGAGGGGGCCGACATTGCCGAAGACTCTTACGCGAAGCTGCTGGACACTTTCGCCGACGATCCGGAGATCCAGGAACTGCTGGTGGATCGGCCGATGCTGCCCTTCGATATCCGCTATCGGCTGGTGCTGCTGGTCTCGGGTGACCTGCAGGCGCGCCTCATCGAGGAGCACGCCTTCCCCTCGACGCTGGCCGACCAGTTGATCCGGCACGGCCATGAGAGGGCGCTGGCCCATTCGCTCTTGGCGGAGACCGATCCGCAGGGGATCGACGTCGCGGCGCTTCGCCTTCACAAGAACGGCGAGCTGACCGCGACCCTGCTGCTGCGTACCCTCTGGCTCGGTCAGTTGCAGTTCTTCGGCGCCGCCATGGCCGCCCTGGCGCGGACACCGAGTGCCAAGGCACGGGAAAACCTGCGGCGGAACGGTTCGGCCGCCTTGCGGGAGCTCTACGCGAAATCCGGCTTGCCGGCCCAGCTCCAGAAGGCCTTTCAGGTCATTCTGGAGACCGTCCTAGAAGCCCGGCGTTCCGAAACGGCCCCGACGCAGGAAGCGCAGGACCGGCGGATCGTTCAGGAACTCGTGCAGTCCTATCGCCGGGTCAGTCCGGAGGCCCCGGACAACGTAATCTTCCAGCTCGGCCGGCTGGGCAGCGAAGGCTGAGGTTCGGCAAGGTTGTACCGGACGGGCCTTAGCCCGCGGCTCAACCGAGCTTCTTGCGCAGCACCTCGTTGACCAGGCCGGGGTTGGCCTTGCCCTGGGTCGCCTTCATCACCTGCCCGACGAACCAGCCGAGGATCTTCTCGTTGCCGCCCTTGAACTGTTCGACCTGGCCGGGGTTGCCGGCGATGATCTCGTCGACCAGTCCCTCGATGGCCGAGGAGTCGCTGATCTGCTTCAGGCCCTTGGCCTCGACGATGGCGCCGGCCTCCTGGCCGCTCTCCCACATCTCCTCGAAGACCTCCTTGGCGATGCGGCCTGAGATGGTGCCGTCGGCGATGAGGTCCAGCAGACCGCCCAGCTTCTTCGCGTCGACCGGGGCCGTGTGCAGATCGGCGCCGCTGCGGTTCAGCGCGGCGAAGTAGTCGCCGATCAACCAGTTGGCCGCCAGCTTGGGATCGCGGCCCTTGGCCACCGTCTCAAAGAACGCCGCGGTGTCGCGGTCGGCGACCAGCACGCCGGCGTCATAGATCGGTAGGCCGAAGTCCTTCACGAAACGTGCCTTCTTCTCATCCGGCAGTTCCGGCAGGCTGACCTTGATGGTCTCCACCCAGGCGGTATCGAGCTCCAGCGGCAGCAGGTCGGGATCCGGGAAGTAGCGGTAGTCGTGCGCCTCTTCCTTGGAGCGCATCGAGCGCGACTTGCCGGTCATGCCGTCGAACAGGCGCGTCTCCTGCACGATGGTGCCGCCCTCCTCCAGCACCGCGATCTGGCGTTTCGCCTCCGCCTCGATGGCCTGCTGCACGAAGCGGATGGAATTCACGTTCTTGGTTTCCGTGCGCGTGCCCAGCGGCTCGCCCGGGCGGCGCACCGACAGGTTCACGTCGGCGCGCATCGAACCCTCGTCCATGTTGCCGTCGCAGGTGCCGAGGTAGCGCAGGATGGTGCGCAGCTTGCGCAGGTAGGCGCCCGCCTCCTCCGCCGAGCGCATGTCCGGCTTGGAGACGATCTCCATCAGCGCCACGCCCGACCGGTTGAGGTCGATGTAGGACTGCGTGGGATGCTGATCGTGGATCGACTTGCCCGCATCCTGCTCCAGGTGCAGACGTTCGATGCCGACCTCGCGGGTGTCACCGTTCTCCAGGTCCAGGATGATGGTGCCCTCGCCGACGATCGGATGCAGGTACTGGGAGATCTGATAGCCCTGCGGCAGGTCGGCGTAGAAGTAGTTCTTCCGCTCGAAGACCGAGGTCAGGTTGATCTTCGCCTTCAATCCGAGGCCGGTGCGCACCGCCTGCTCAACCACGTACTTGTTCAGCACGGGGAGCATGCCCGGCATGGCGGCGTCGACCAGCGAGACCTGGCTGTTGGGCTCGGCGCCGAATTCCGTCGAGGCCCCCGAGAACAGCTTCGATTCGGAGATCACCTGGGCATGGACCTCCAGCCCGATGACCATCTCCCACTCGCCCGTCTTGCCTTTGATCAGTGACATCTCTTTCACTCCACCCGCTTACACCGCCAGGAAAGCGGGCGTGGCTTTGAAGCCCGCCGCCTCTTCCAGCACACCGGCCGCCCGAATCAGCGTTTCCTCGTCGAAGGCCTTGCCGAGCAATTGCAGGCCCAGCGGCAATCCGTCCGTCGAAAGGCCCGCCGGGATCGAGATGCCCGGCAGACCGGCCAGCGAGGCCGGCACGGTGAACACGTCGAGCAGATACATGGCGATGGGATCGTCCATCTTCTCGCCCATGCTGAACGCGGCCGAGGGCGCCGTCGGCGTTAGGATGACGTCGACCTTCTCGTAGGCCTTGGCGAAGTCGCCGGCGATCAGGCTGCGCACCTTGCGTGCCTTGTTGTAGTAGGCGTCGTAGTAGCCGGCCGACAGCACATAGGTGCCGATCAGGATGCGCCGCTGCACCTCGGCGCCGAAGCCCCTGCCGCGGGTCGCCTCGTACATCGCGTCCAGCGTCTTACCTTCCTCGCGCAGGCCGTAGCGCACACCGTCGTAGCGCGCGAGATTGGAAGACGCTTCCGCCGGCGCGATGATGTAGTAGGTCGGCAGGGCGTAGCGCGTGTGCGGCAGCGAGATCTCGACGACCTCGGCACCGGCCTCTTCCAGCCACTTGATGCCCTTCAGCCACAGCTGGTCGATCTCTTCGGACATGCCCTCGACCCGGTACTCCTTCGGAATGCCGACCTTCATGCCCTTGATGTTGCCGGTCAGCGCCTTTTCGTAGTCCGGCACCGGCACGTTCACCGAGGTCGAGTCCTTGGGATCGTAACCCGCCATGGCGCGCAGCATGATCGCGGAGTCACGCACCGTGCGGGTCATCGGCCCGGCCTGATCCAGCGACGAGGCGAAGGCGACGATGCCCCAGCGCGAGCAGCGCCCGTAGGTCGGCTTCAGGCCGACGATGCCGCAGAAGGCCGCCGGCTGGCGGATCGAGCCGCCGGTATCGGTACCGGTGGCGCCCAGCGCGCAGCGCGCCGCCACGGCGGCCGCCGAACCGCCGGAGGAGCCGCCGGGCACCAGCGGCCGGTTGTCGCCGCTGCGCCGCCAGGGGCTCTCCACGCCGCCGTAGTGGCTGGTCATGTTGGAGGAGCCCATGGCGAACTCGTCCAGGTTGGTCTTGCCCAGCAGCACCGCGCCGGCATTCCACATGTTCTCGCTCACCGTCGACTCGTAGGGCGGGTGGAAGCCGTCCAGGATGTGGGAAGCCGCGGTGGTCAGCACGCCCTCGGTGCAGAACAGGTCCTTCATGCCGATGGGCAAACCTTCCAGCACCCCCGCTTCGCCCGCCTTGCGGCGCTTGTCGGAAGCCTCCGCCATCTGCAGCGCCTTTTCCGGCGTCTCGGTGATGAAGGCGTTCAAGGAGCGCGCGGCTTCCATCGCACCGATGTGCGCCTCGGTCAGCTCCTTGGAGGAGGTCTCGCCCTTGGCCAGCAGATCGCGTGCCTCGGCGATGGTGAGGTCAGTCAGCGCGCTCATCACTCGACCACCTTCGGTACGGCATAGAAGCCATGGGCCGCTTCCGGCGCATTGGCTGTCACCTTGTCGGGATAGCCGCCGTCGGTCACCTTGTCGTCGCGCAGCGGCAGCTGCATGGAGACCACCGAGGTCATCGGCTCGACACCGTCGGTATCCAACTCGGACAGTTGCTCGATCCAGCCCAGGATGTTCGACAGTTCCTTGGCCAGAGCCTCTTCGTGGCTCTCATCGACGCGAACACGCGCCAGTCTCGCGATCTTCGCGACAGTTTCCTTGTCGACCGACATCGGCCCCAACCTCGTTTCCGGAAAAGCTCCGCCCCGCCGGCCTGCCTGGGGTTCCCAGGACATGCGCCGGCACGGGCGTGGGAGCGGTCAAAATCCGCCGGAACCTACCACCCACCCCCTGGCCCCGCAAGATTGGCCAGCCTTGCCGCCGCCTTGTCGCCTCGGCGGCGGCTGCCTATAAGGGGTTGTTTCCCCTCCCACCCCGAAAGGCCCCCGGGCGATGGACCTCGCCGTCACAGATCTGCCAGCCCGGCTGCGCCCGGGCCAGCGCCTGCTCGGCCTCGACCCCGGCAGCAAGACCATCGGCGTCGCCATCTCCGATTCCGCGCTCAAGGTCGCCTCGCCGCTGGAAACCATTAAGCGCGCCAAGTTCGCCCAGGATGCCGAGCAGCTTGTGCGGATCTGCGCCGGCTACAAGATCGGCGGCCTGGTCATCGGCCTGCCGGTGAACATGGACGGCAGCGAGGGCCCGCGCTGCCAGTCGGTGCGCGCCCTTGCCCGCAACCTGCGGGAAAAGGCGGGCTTCGAGATGCCCATGGCATTCTGGGACGAGCGCCTTTCGACCGCCGCCGTCGAGCGCTTCCTGGTCGACGAGGCCGACATGACCCGCAAGCGCCGCGGCGAGGTGGTCGACAAGATGGCCGCCGCCTATATCCTGCAGGGCGCCCTCGACGCCATCGCCCGCCAGGGCACCCGCTGACCCATGCAGGCGCTCGCCACCGCCGTCCTGCCGGTCTTCCTGCTGATCCTGCTCGGTTACGTCATCCGCCGGCGCGGCTGGATCGCCGGGAGCTTCTGGGAGCCCGCCGAGCGCCTCACCTATCTCTTCCTGCTGCCGGCCCTGCTGGCGACCTCGCTGGCCGGGGCCGACTTCTCGGCGCTGCCCGCCGCGCGCATGGCCGGTGCGGTGGTGCTGGCCATCGCCGTCATGAGCGCCCTCCTGGTCGGCTTCCGCTTGGTCACCGGCCGCAACGGCCCCGCCGTCACCGCGGTGCTGCAGACCTCGATCCGCCCCAACACCTATATCGGCCTCTCGATCCCCTTCGCCCTCTACGGCGAGGCGGGCCTCACCATCGCCGCGCTGGCCGTCGCCGCGGTGGTGCCGACGGTGAACGTCATCTGCATCGCCGCGCTGCTGCGCTTCGGCGAGCCTTCCCCCCTGTTGGGCAAGAGCGCGGCGGCGGCGTCCGGCCCGGGCTTCACCAAGGCGCTGCTCAGCAACCCGCTGATCCTCGCCTGCCTCGTCGGGCTCGCGTTGAATCTCAGCGGCATCGGCTTGCCGCCGGTCGCCCGCGAGACCCTCACCATCCTCGCCCGCGCCGCCCTGCCGATGGCCCTGCTGGCCGTCGGCGCCGGGCTCGACTTCGGCGCCGCGCGGACCAGCGGCGGCTGGGTCGCCGCCGCGGTCGTGCTCAAGCTGGCCGTGCTGCCGCTGCTGACGGCAGCCTTCTGCATCCTGCTCGGCGTGCACGGACTGCCGTTTGCCGTCGCCGTCATCTTCAACGCGCTGCCCGCCGCCACCTCGTCTTACATTCTGGCCCGCCAGATGGGCGGCGCGCCCGGGCTGGTCGCCAATATCCTCACCGTGCAGACGCTGGTCGCCGCCCTCACCCTGCCGTTGCTGGTCCTCTTCATCGTCTGAGCCGCAGGCCAGCGTTGCGCCCGCGGCACTTGACCGCCTGCGAATAGGTCGGCAAAACCCATCGCAGTAGCCGCCGCTTAGGATTTCCCTTCATGACCGCTCCGCTCACCGGGCTGCGGGTCTTCGACCTGACGCGCATCCTCGCCGGCCCGTCCTGCACCCAGCTGCTGGGCGATCTGGGCGCCGAAGTCATCAAGATCGAGCGCCCTGGCCAGGGCGACGACACGCGCAAGTGGGGCCCGCCCTTCGTGCAGAACGCCGAGGGCGAGGACAGCTCGGAGAGCGCCTATTACCTCTCCGCCAACCGCAACAAGCGCTCGCTCAGCATCGACATCTCCAAGCCTGAGGGCCAGAAGCTGGCCCGCGAGCTGATCGGCTTCTGCGACATTCTGGTGGAGAACTACAAGGTCGGGAACCTCGCCCGCTACGGCCTCTCCTACGACGACCTGAAGGGCGCCAATCCCGGCCTCATCTACTGCTCGATCACCGGTTTCGGCCAAACCGGGCCCTATGCCAAGCGTGCCGGCTACGACTACCTGGCCCAGGGCATGGGCGGCATCATGAGCCTGACCGGCGAGCCGGAGGGCGAGCCGGTGAAGGTCGGCGTCGGCATCGCCGACCTCATGTGCGGCATGTATGCCGTCAGCGCGATCCTGGCCGCCCTGCACTACCGCGGCATGACCGGCATCGGCCAGCACATCGACCTCGGCCTGCTGGACACCCAGGTGGCCTGGCTGACCTACGAGGGCCTCAACTACCTGACCTCCGGCCAGGTGCCCAAGCGCCAGGGCAGCGAGCATCCCAACATCGTGCCCTACAAGGTGATGCCCTGCGCCGACGGCTACTTCATCCTGGCGGTCGGCAACGACGGCCAGTTCGCCCGCTTCTGCCAGTTCGCCGGCTGCCCGGAGCTGGCCGAGGACGAGCGCTTCAAGACCAACGCCAACCGGGTGCGAAACCGCGTGGCGCTCTACGAGATCCTGCCGGAGATCACCCGCCAGATGACCCAGAAGCACTGGGTCGATGGCCTCGCCGACCTCGCGGTGCCCGCCGGCCCGGTAAACACCATCGACCAGGTCTTCGCCGACCCCCAGGTGCTGGCGCGCGACATGAAGGTTTCCATGCCCTACCGCGGCGCCCGCGACGGCACGGTCGATCTCATCGGCAACCCGATCAAGTTCTCCGAGACTCCGGTGGAATACCGATTCGCGCCGCCGCGCGCGGGCCAGGACAGCGATGCCATCCTGGAAGAGCTGCTCGACATCGGGCCCGAGGAACGTGCCCGGCTGCGGGGAAAAGGCGTCATCTAGCCGGTTTTCCCCATCCCTTTTCCCACCGCCCGCCGGGCCGGCGCGACTGCCGCTTGCCCCCCCGCGGGCGGGGTGTCATAAGACGGCTTTAATGACTTCAGCGCACGGCACGTCGGCCTACGAAGGCTACCGACACCGTCACCTCCTCGGGATCGAGGGGCTGACGGCCACGGAAATTCTCTTTCTCCTCGACCTCTCCGACGGCTACGTCGCGGTGAACCGCAGCGAGGATAAGAAGAAGGACCTCCTCGACGGTCGCACCGTCATCAACCTTTTCTTCGAGAGTTCAACGCGTACCAGAACGTCCTTCGAGCTTGCTGCGAAGCGGCTCGGCGCCGATGTGATCAACATGTCGGTGGCCTGGTCGTCGATCAAGAAGGGCGAGACCCTGATCGACACCGCGATGACGCTGAATGCCATGCACCCGGACGTGCTGGTCGTGCGCCATCCGGACTCCGGCGCGGTTCAACTGCTCTCAGAGAAGATGAACTGCGCCGTCATCAACGGCGGCGACGGCAGCCACGAGCACCCGACCCAGGCGCTGCTCGACGCCCTCACCATCCGCCGCCGCCTCGGCACCATCGAGGGCCTGCAGATCGCCATCTGCGGCGACATCGCCCACAGCCGCGTCGCGCGCTCCAACATCCACCTGCTGACCACCCTGGGCGCGCGCGTGCGGCTCATCGCGCCCCCCACCCTGATGCCCAGCAGCATCGAGCGCATGGGCGTCGAGACCTTCACCGACATGCGCAAGGGCCTGGCGGGCTGCGACATCGTCATGATGCTGCGCCTGCAGACCGAGCGCATGCAGGGCAGCTACGTGCCATCGACGCGCGAGTACTTCCACTTCTTCGGGCTCGACCACGAAAAGCTGCAGGCGGCCAAGCCCAATGCCCTCATCATGCACCCGGGGCCGATGAACCGCGGCGTCGAGATCGACAGCGCGCTGGCCGACGACATCCACCGCTCGGTGATCCGCGAGCAGGTCGAAATGGGCGTCGCCGTGCGCATGGCCTGCCTGGAGACCCTCAACCACAATCTCCACCTGGCGCGCAGCCAGCAGGAACAGGCCGCCCAGTGACGCAGAATCCTTTGCCCAAGCACCGTACCGCCTATGTGAACGCCCGCCTGCTGGACCCGGCGAGCGGCCTGGACGCCCCCGGCGCGCTGCTTGCCGAGGACGGCCGGATCACCGACCTCGGCCCGGACCTCTTCAAGGACGGCGTGCCCGAGGGCCTGCAGAAGGTCGACTGCGCCGGCGCCTGCCTGGCGCCCGGCCTGGTCGACATGCGCGTGCAGATCCGCGAGCCGGGCGAGGAGCACAAGGAGACCATGGACAGCGCGGGCCGCGCGGCGGCGGCCGGCGGCGTCACCTCCATGGTCGGCCTGCCCAATACCGACCCGGTGATCGACGACGTCGCCGGCGTCGAGTTCATCGCCCGGCGCGCCCGCGAGGTGAAGGGCGTGAAGGTCTATACCTACGCCGCCCTGACGCGGAACCTGGAAGGCCGCGAGATCACCGAGATGGGCCTCTTGGCCAAGAATGGCGCCGTCGCCTTCACCGACGGCCTGAAGGCGGTCGAGAATGCCCAGGTCATGCGCCGCGCGCTGGCCTACGCCAAGACCTTCGGCCTGCTCATCGTGCAGCATCCGGAAGAGCCGAGCCTTGCCGGCGGTGCCATGAACGGCGGCGAGCTGTCGACCCGCCTCGGCCTCGCCGGCATCCCCAAGCTCGCCGAGGTGATGATGATCGAGCGCGACCTGCGCCTCGTCGAGATGACCGGCGGGCGCTACCACGCCGCGCACATCTCGACGGCGGAAAGCGTCGAGGCGATCCGCCGCGCCAAGGCGCGCGGCCTCGACGTCACCTGCGACACCGCCCCGCACTACTTCGCCCTCAACGAGATCGCGGTCGGCGACTACCGCACCTTCGCCAAGGTCTCGCCGCCGTTGCGCAGCGAGGACGATCGCCAGGCGATCCTGGAAGGCGTGGCCGACGGCACCATCGACGCCATCGCGAGCGATCACAGCCCGCACGACGTCGAATCCAAGCGCCTGCCCTTCGCCATCGCCGAGCCCGGCATCGTCGGCCTGGAGACCCTGCTGCCGCTGTCGCTGCAGGTCTATCATGGCGGCAAGGCGGGGCTGCTCGACCTGCTGGCCCGCCTGACGGTAAAGCCTGCCGAGATCCTGGGTCTGAAAGCCGGACGCCTCGCCAAGGGCGCGCCGGCCGACCTCCTGATCTTCCACCTGGACCGCGGCTGGAAGATCCAGCCGGAGAACTTCGCCAGCAAGTCCAAGAACACGCCCTTCGAAGGCCTGCCGGTGCAGGGCCGCGTGCAGCGCACCGTGGTCGACGGCCGCGCCCTCTACCAGGCGGCCTGAGGCAGCCATGCCCGATCCGATCTCCTGGGAGTTTGCCTGGCCGTACCTCGCGGCGGCGCTGGCCGGCGGCTATCTGCTGGGCTCGATCCCCTTCGGCCTGCTGCTCACCCGCATGGCCGGCCTCGGCGACGTCCGCCAGATCGGCTCCGGCAACATCGGCGCCACCAATGTGCTGCGCACTGGCCGCAAGGGGCTCGCCGCCGCCACCCTGCTGCTCGACGGCGGCAAGGGCGCCGCGGCCGTGCTCATCGCCAAGATGTGGGGACCGGACATGGCTCTGGTGGCCGCCTTCGGTTCGGTTGTCGGCCACCTCTTCCCGGTCTGGCTCGGCTTCAAGGGCGGCAAGGGCGTCGCCACCACCCTCGGCGTGCTGCTCGCCCTCTCGCTGCCGCTCGGTGCCGCCTGCTGCGCCCTCTGGCTCCTGGTCGCCGGCGTGTTCCGCTACTCCTCGCTCGCCGCGCTGCTTTCCATCGCCGCCGCCCCGGTGCTCAGCTGGTTCCTGCTCGGCGACCTGCAGATGGTCCAGCTCACGGCGGTCCTCGCCGCCCTGGTCTGGCTGCGCCACCACGAGAACATCCGCCGCCTGCTGAAAGGCGAAGAATCCAAGATCGGCCGGAAAAAGGTCTGATTTCCGCCATCTGCCACGCCTCCAATCGCCGGAGCCCGCGTGAAGCCCTTGACCCAGGGGACGCGGCCTGATGATTGTAAGGCGATGACGGACGTTGATATTAAACCTCTGAGCGAAGAACGGCGCCTCGACTGGCTGCGGCTCATCCGCTCGGAGAACGTGGGGCCCGTGGTCTTCCGCCAGTTGTTGGAGCGCTACGGGAACCCGGCCGCGGCGCTGGAGGCCCTGCCGGACCTCGCCCGCCGGGCCGGCGCCAAGCGCCGGATTCGTATCTGCCCGCCCGAGGAGGCCGAAGCCGAGGCCAAGGCCGCCCGCAAGGCCGGCGCCTGTCTGGTCGCCCTCTGCGAGCCCGGCTACCCGGCCCTGCTGCGCAGTCTGGAGGACGCGCCGCCGGTGCTGACCCTGCTCGGCGAGGCAGAGACCTTCGCGCCGCCCTGCATCGGCATCGTCGGCGCCCGCAATGCGTCGGCCAACGGCCGGCGGCTCGCCGAGCGCATCGCGGCCGACCTCGTCACCGCTGGCTTTGCCGTCGCCTCGGGCATGGCGCGCGGCATCGACACCGCCGCACACCGCGGCGCCCTGCCGGGCGCGACCATCGCGGTGCTGGCCGGCGGCTGTGACATTATCTACCCGCCGGAGAACGAAGCACTGCACGCGGAGATCCGCGCCAAGGGGGCTGTCCTCTCGGAGATGCCGCTCGGCACCGTGCCGCAGGCACGCCACTTCCCGCGCCGGAACCGGCTGATTTCCGGGCTTTCCCTCGGCGTCGTCGTGGTCGAGGCGGCCAAGCGCTCCGGCTCGCTGATCACCGCCCGCTTCGCGGGCGAACAGGGTCGCGAGGTTTTCGCGGTGCCCGGCTCGCCGCTCGACCCGCGCGCCGGCGGCTGCAACCAGTTGATCCGCGAAGGCGCCGTGCTGATCGAGTCGGCGGCCGATGTGATCGAGGCCCTGGCACCGCTGCACCCGCACGGCCAAGCCGTTCCGCCGGCGCCCCGCAGCCTCGCCCAACCCGGCGCCGCAGCCATCCCGCCGGCGCCGGAACCCGGCAACGCGGAGCGCGCGATCATTGAAGAACTGCTGGGCGCGGACCCCATTGCGGTTGATGAGGTGGTGCGCCTCAGCACCCTTCCCATCGCCGTCGTGCACGGGGTTTTGCTGGAGCTCGAACTGGCCGGAAAGGTCGAACGTCATCCGGGCAACCGATTTGCGCGGCTTTACAAAGCACCCGCCGACCCTTTATGACGACGGGCCTTATCGACCGGCAACCGCCCCCGGCCACCCACGCATGACAGATCAGGGGTTTAGCGCCGCCGCCGGGTGCCGTTAGGAACTTGGTAACGAACTCAAGCGAAATATCCGCCCTTCATGAACGTCGTCGTCGTTGAATCGCCTGCCAAGGCGAAAACCATCAACAAGTACCTGGGCAAGGACTATCACGTTCTCGCCAGCTACGGGCACGTGCGCGACCTGCCCGCCAAGGACGGCTCGGTCCGTCCCGACGAAGACTTCTCCATGAGCTGGCTGGTCGACGAGCGCGGCGAGAAGCGCCTCAGCGAGATCGCCGCGGCGGTGAAGAACAGCAAGCACCTCTACCTCGCGACCGACCCGGATCGCGAAGGCGAGGCGATCTCCTGGCACATCGTCGACGAACTGAAGCGCCGCAAGGTGCTGGACGGCGTCGACGTCGAGCGCGTGGTCTTCAACGAAATCACCAAGAAGGCGATCGTCGAAGCTTTCCAGCATCCGCGCCGGCTCAACCAGGAACTGATCGACGCCTACATGGCGCGCCGCGCGCTCGACTATCTCGTCGGCTTCACGCTGTCGCCGGTGCTGTGGCGCAAGCTGCCCGGCAGCCGCTCGGCCGGCCGCGTGCAGTCGGTCGCGCTGCGCCTCGTCTGCGAGCGCGAGGCGGAGATCGAAGTCTTCAGGCCGCGCGAATACTGGTCGATCGAGGTCAATCTGGAAAACCCGGAAGGCGCGCCCTTCACGGCCCGCCTGACGCACCTCGACGGCACAAAGCTGGATAAGTTCGATCTGGCGGACGAAGCTTCTGCCAGGGCCGCGGCGCACAAGATCGAGGCCGCCGCGCGCCTCGCGGTGGCGCAGGTCGAGCGCAAGCAGACCAAGCGCAACCCCTACCCGCCCTTCACCACCTCGACGCTGCAGCAGGAAGCCTCGCGCAAACTCGGCTTCGGCGCGACGCGCACCATGCGGGTGGCGCAGAAGCTCTACGAAGGCATCGACATCGGCGGCGAGACCGTCGGCCTCATCACCTACATGCGTACCGACGGCGTCACCCTGGCGCAGGAAGCGCTCGACAGCGCCCGCGCCCTGATCGGCGGCGATTACGGCGACGCCTACCTGCCGGACGCGCCGCGCCAGTACAAGTCGAAGCAGAAGAACGCGCAGGAAGCCCACGAGGCGATTCGCCCGACTGACGTGTTCCGCCGGCCCAAGGACATGCGCGGCCATCTCGACGACGACGGCCGCAAGCTCTACGAACTGATCTGGAACCGCACCGTCGCCTGCCAAATGGCCAGCGCCGAACTGGACCAGGTCGCCGTGGACATCGACGTCGACGGCAAGGTCGCCCGCCTGCGCGCGACCGGCTCGATCGTCACCTTCGAAGGCTTCCTGAAGCTCTACCAGGAAGACAAGGACGACAGCGTCGATGCCAAGAGCGCCGAGGACGACGACAGCACCCGCGACCGGCGCCTGCCGAAGCTGAACGAAGGCGACACCGTCAAGCGCGGTGAGGTTCTGCCGGAGCAGCACTTCACCCAACCGCCGCCGCGCTACAGCGAGGCGAGCCTGGTGAAGAAGATGGAAGAGCTCGGCATCGGCCGCCCTTCCACCTATGCCTCCATCCTGCAGGTGCTGCAGGACCGCAACTACGTGCGCATCGACCGCCGCCGCTTCGTGCCGGAGGATCGCGGCCGCCTGGTCGTCGCCTTCCTCGCCAGCTTCTTCGAGCGCTACGTACAGTACAACTTCACCGCGGAGATGGAGGAGAGGCTCGACGACATCTCCGGCGGCCGCGTCGACTGGCGCCGCGTGCTGCGCGACTTCTGGGAGGCCTTCAGCACCTCCGTCGACGGCGCCAAGGATCTCTCGATCACCGAAGTGATCGACGCGCTCGACCGCGACCTCGGCCCGCACTTCTTCCCGGTCGATCCGAACAACCCGGGCAAAGACCCGCGCGCCTGCCCGGCCTGCGGCGAAGGCCGCCTCGGTCTGCGCCTCGGGCGCAACGGCGGATTCATCGGCTGCTCCAACTATCCCGAGTGCCGCTTCACCCGCCCGCTCGCGGTGCCGGGCGAAGAGGACGACATCGGCGTCGACCTGACCAATCCAAAGGTGCTGGGCCAGGACCCGGAGAGCGGCAAGGACGTCACCCTGCGCAAGGGACCCTTCGGCATCTATCTGCAGCTCGGCGAGGCCGAGGGCGACGAAAAGCCCAAGCGTGCCTCCCTGCCGAAGAACCTGGCCCCTGCGGAGATCGACCTGCAGACCGGCCTTGCCCTGCTTGCGCTGCCGCGCGAAGTCGGCATGCACCCGGAGGACGGCAAACCGCTGACCGCCGGCATCGGCCGTTTCGGCCCCTACGTGAAGCACGGCTCGACCTACCGCTCGCTGACCGAGGGCGACGATGTCCTCACCATCGGCCTCAACCGGGCCGTGGCCCTGATCGCCGAGGCGCCCCAGCGTGGCGCCGGCGGCGGGCGGCAGCTCGGCGCGCATCCCGAAGACGGCAAGGTGGTCAGCCAGGGCAAGGGCCGCTTCGGCCCCTACGTAAAGCATGGCAAGCTCTACGCCACGATCCCGGCGGACATCGATCCCGAGAGCGTGACCCTGGAGCAGGCGCTGGAGTTGCTGAAGGTCCAGGCGGAGAAGAAGGCGGCCAAGGGCGGCGGCGCCAAGAAGGCCCCCGCCAAGAAAGCGGCCAAGAAGACCGCCAAGAAGAAAGCGCCGGCCAAGAAAGCCGCGGCGAAAAAATCTGGCACCAAGAAAACCGCCGCCAAGAAAGCGCCCAAAAAGAGCGCGGCGAAGAAGAAGTCCGCCGACGAACCGGCGGCTGACTGACCTTGGCCGGCAAGACGGACTCCGGCAGAAAGGACCCGGGCAGAAAGGACAAGGCCGCGTCGGCGCCCTTTCCCAGCAAGGAACAGGTCCTCGCTTTCATCAATGAGAGCGCCGAGCCCGTTGGCAAGCGCGAGATCGCACGCGCCTTCCGCATCAAGGGCAGCAACGACCGCATCCGCCTGAAGGCATTGCTGAAAGAGCTGAAGCAGGACGGGTTGCTGGAGAAACAGCCGTCGCGGCGCCTCTCCGGTCCTGGGCGCCTGCCCAATGTGCTGGTGGTCGAAGTCAGCGAGATGGACGAGGACGGCGAACTGCTCGCCCGTCCGACCGTGTGGGACGACGACAAGGGCGCACCGCCGCGCATCTATGTGGCGCCCGACAACCGCAGCCGCGCCGTGCTGGCGATGGGCGAGCGCGCGCTGGTGCGCCTGCAGCTCGCCGACGACGGCACCTACGAAGCGCACGTCATTCGCAAGCTCGACCGCCCGACGCAGCGGGTGCTCGGCGTCTACGAACTGGGCGATCAGGGCGGCCGCCTGCGCCCCACCGACAAGCGGGCCAAGAAGGACTTCATCCTGCGCGCGGCCGAGGCCGGCGGCGCGGCGCCGGGCGAACTCGTGCTGGCGGAGCTCCTGCCGCAGCGCGGCCGGCGCGACAGCCTGGGTCTGCGGAGCGTGCGCGTGCTGGAGCGGCTCGGCCGCGGCGACGATCCGCGCTCGCTCAGCCTCATCACGCTGCACGAGCACGGCCTCATCAGCGAGTTTCCGCAAAAGGCCGTCGCCGAGGCCGAGGCCGCGACGGCGGCGCCGCTCGGCCGGCGCCAGGACCTGCGCGACATTCCGCTGGTCACCATCGACGGTGCCGACGCGCGCGACTTCGACGATGCCGTTTATGCCGAAGCCGACGACGACCCCAAGAATCCCGGCGGCTGGCACCTGCTGGTCGCCATCGCCGATGTCGCCCACTACGTCACGCCCGACAGTGCGCTCGACCGCTCCGCCTACGCGCGCGGCAACTCGACCTACTTCCCGGACCGGGTGCTGCCGATGCTGCCGACGGCGCTGTCCAACGGCTGGTGCTCGCTGAACCCCAACGAGGACCGCCCCTGCATGGCGGTGCACCTGTGGATCGACGCCGAGGGCAACGCGCTGAAGCACAAGTTCGTGCGCGGCCTCATGCGCTCGGCCGCCCGCCTCACCTACGAGGAGGTCCAGGCCGCCCGTGACGGGCAGCCGGCCGTCGACGGCGGCGCAGGCGACAACGGTGCGGTGCTGTCCGCCGTGCTGCCCAGCCTCTACGGCGCCTTCGAGGCACTGCTGAAGGAGCGTCACGCGCGCGGTACCCTGGAACTCGACCTGCCGGAGCGCAAGATCCGCCTCGCCGAGGACGGCAGCGTCGCCGCCATCGAGACCCGCGTGCGGCTCGACAGCCACCGCCTCATCGAGGAGTTCATGATCGCCGCCAACGTCGCGGCGGCCAAGGAGCTGGAGCGTCTGCGCCAGCCCTGCATGTACCGCATCCACGACAAGCCCGACCCGCTGCGCCTGGCGGGTCTTGCCGAAGTGCTGCGCGACCTCGGCCTGCGCTTCAACGCCTCCCAGGTGGTGCGCCCCAGCGCCCTGACCCAGCTGCTCACCAAGGTGGCGGGCAAGCCGGAAGCGCCGCTGGTCAACGACCTCATCCTGCGGGCGCAGAGCCAGGCGGTCTACAGCCCCGACAACATCGGCCACTTCGGCCTGGCGCTGACCCACTATGCCCACTTCACCTCGCCGATCCGGCGCTACGCCGACCTGCTGGTCCACCGCGCGCTGATCGGCGGTCTGAAGCTGGGCGATGACGGCCTGCCGCCGGGCAGTGAGGCCCTGTTCGAGGAGATGGGCGGCCACATCAGCGCCACCGAGCGCAGCTCGGCCGCCGCCGAGCGCGACGCCGTCGACCGCTTCACCGCCGCCTTCCTGCAGGAGCGTATCGGCGCCCGCTTCTGGGGCCGCGTCAACGGCGTCACCCGTTTTGGCCTGTTCCTCACCCTGGACGACAGCGGCGCCAGCGGCCTCATCCCGATCAGCACCCTGCCGCGCGACTTCTACCACCACGTCGAAGCCCGCCATTCCCTGGAGGGCGAGCGCTGGGGGCGCGTCTACCGCCTGGGCGACCGCCTTCAGGTGCGCCTGGTGGAGGCTGAACCGATGACCGGCGGCCTGATTCTCGCGCTCGACGAACCCGAGGATGGCGAAGCCGGCCCAGGAGATCAGGACGCCGAGGCCCCCCTGCCCGGCCGGCCCGCGGGAAGGAAGCGGTCCCGAAAAAAGCCACAAAAGCGGACTAAAACCGACGGAACAGGGAAAAAGAAAGCAAAATCAAAAGGATCGACCCGTGCCTCGCGCAAAGCGGAGCGCTCTGCCAAGGGCGGCGGCACGGCCGCCAAGGGCGCCGATCCGCGCAAGCGATAGGCCCGGCCCGCACGCGCGTAAAACCGCAAATTGTTACTCGTGTGTTAACGAATCTTTGACCCTGGCAGGTGCTTACTGGACTCCTAGACTTGGCCAAATGGCTTTTAACGAATGAAATTGCACTTTGCGCATAGTTAACGACTTCGTTTATTGTTGTTTTCGCAGGGAGCGCCAGGGGTTGCACGGATTGCACAAGTTGCGCGGGTTCATCAGCCGACATCGGTTGCCGGTCTTCGATATGCACGGCCTGCTGCGCCGCGCCGGACCGCTTTGCCTCGCTTTCCTCATGGTGGCCTGCGCCTCGCAGGACAGCAGCGCCCCGCTGGGCTACGACGAGGCCCGCGCCGAGCGGCTGTTTACCGCCAGCTATCAGGACGTCAGCGACATCTACATCGAGGAGGTCTCGGTCTCCGACCTCGCGATCGCCGGCATGGGCAGCCTGGCCAGCATCGACCCGGCAATCGACGTGGAGGCGGACGGCACCCGCCTGCGGGTCAGCGTGGACGGCCGGCCGATGGCCAGCTATCCGCTGCCTGCCAGCAACGACGCCCAGGCCTGGGGCGCCCTGACGGCGGCGGTCATTTCCGCCTCGCGCTATCATTCCAGCGACCTGGAGAACGCCGATCCGGAGCGCCTCTACGAAGCGGTCTTCGATGGCCTGCTGACCCAGCTCGACAGCTTTTCCCGCTACGCCGGCCGCGACGCGGCGCGCGAGAACCGCGCCAGCCGTGACGGCTTCGGCGGCATCGGCGTGCGCATCCGCCTCATCGAGGAAGGCGTCCTCGTCCTCTCGGTGATGGAGGACACGCCGGCGGAAACCGCGGGCATTCTCGAGGATGACGTGATCGTCGCCATCGACGGCAGCAGCGTCGAAGGCCTCGACCAGCTCGACGTGGTGAACCGGCTACGCGGCCGCACGGGCTCCGAGGTGATGCTCTCGATCGAGCGTGCCTCGGAAATGGCGCCGCTGACGCTGGCCGTGATGCGCAGTCATATCGTGCCGCAGACGGTCAGCTACCACCGCGACGGCAACCTCGCCTACATTCGCCTGAGCGGGTTCAACAAAAGCACGGTCGACGGCCTGCGCCAGAAGATCCGCCAGGCGCAGAACGAGATCGGCGGCGACCTGCGCGGCTACATCCTGGACCTGCGCGGCAATCCCGGCGGCCTGCTGGAGCAGGCCTACTGGGTCTCCGACGTCTTCGTGACGCGCGGCCGCATCGTCTCGACCCATGGCCGCCACAACGACAGCCACCAGTACTTTCCGGCCAAGAGCGATGACCTGACCGACAACGCCCCGATTGTGGTGCTGATCGACGGCGGCTCCGCCTCGGCCGCCGAGATCGTCGCCGCCGCCCTGCAGGACTCCGGCCGTGCGGTTCTGGTCGGCAGCGGCTCCTACGGCAAGGGTACGGTGCAGACGGTGCTGAACCTGCCCAACAACGGCGAGTTCATCCTCACCTGGGCCCGCTTCCACGCTCCCTCCGGCTACGCCCTGCACCGCCGCGGCGTGCTGCCGGACATCTGCACCACCGGCGATGTGGCGACCTCGGCCGACGTGATGAACATGATCCAGACCGGCGTCCTGCCGATCGCCGCGGACCTGCGCCGTCTCGACATCGACACCAACGACGATGCCGCGGTGGAGGCCCTGCGCACCCACTGCCCGGCCCGCGAGGACGAGGCGGAGATCGACATGCAGGTCGCCCGCCAGCTGCTGGCGGAGCCGGGGCTCTACGCCCGTGCCCTGCACGCCCAGCCCGATACCGCGGCGACCCAGCTCGCTCCGGCCGCGGGCTCGGGGTCCTGAGTCATATAGGATTTAATTCCTTCGAGAGAAATGAGGCCTAAGCCTCTCCCCCAGCAGCATTTCCTTGACACCCGGCCAGGGCACAGTATTTTCCCGGCAACCTCGACGAGTTCAGGCAAAGGACAGCGGACATGGCCAAGCCAGCCACGCAATTGATCAAGATGGTGAGCACCGCGGACACGGGCTATTTCTACGTGGCCAAGAAAAACCCGCGCACCATGACCGAAAAGCTGGAGATGCGTAAGTACGATCCGGTCGCGCGCAAGCACGTGACCTTCAAGGAATCGAAGATGAAGTAAGCGGGGGTCCCGCCTGCTCCACGCATCCTGCTTGATGCATCCAAGCGGCCGCCCCCGGGCGGCCGTTTTGCTTTTGGGAGCCGGCTAGTCGCCGGCGGCGGAGTGGCCGGTGGAGCGCTGTCCGCGCCTGTCGAGCTCGGCCGAGCGCACGCAGTTGCGGCCGTTGCCCTTGGCCCGGTAGAGCGCATCGTCGGCGCGCCCAATCAGCGCCTCGGTGGTTTCCGTCGGATCGCGCGTGGTGGCGACGCCGACCGAGATGGTGACCGCCAGCATGCCGGCATCGCCGGAGATGCTGAAGAGTTGGTCGCCGACCAGGCCGCGCACGCGTTCGGCAACGCTGACGGCTACCTCGATGTCCGCATCGGGCATCACGATGACGAACTCCTCGCCGCCGTAACGCGACAGCAGATCGATGTCACGCACGCCGCGCGAGACGCGCTTGGCCAGTTCGACCAGGACCTCGTCACCGCTATTGTGGCCGTAGGTATCGTTGATGCTCTTGAAATTGTCGATGTCGAACATCAGCACCGACACCGGCTTCACCGTCTCCGCGATCTCCATGATCTTGCGGTCCAGGTGGGCGTTCATGTAGCGCCTGTTGTACACACCGGTCAGGGTGTCGGTGTAGGCCAGCGCCACCGACTTCTGCAGCATGTCGCGCAGCTTGTCGTGGTAACGGCGCCGGCGAATCTGGGTCCGCGTGCGTGCGCGCAGTTCGTTGCGGTCGATCGGCTTGATGAGATAGTCGGTAACGCCGATCTCCAGCCCCTTGGGCAGCCGCGGCAGGTCTTCCTCGTCCAGCAGCAGCAGGATCGGCACGTGGCGTGTCTCGTCGTGCGAGCGGAACTGCGAGCACAGGCGCAGGCCGTCCTCCTGCCCCAGGTGCAGGCTGACGATCAGCAGGTCGAAGGCCTCGCCCTGCGCCGTGTCCAGCGCCTCGCGGCACGACTTCACGTGAAAGGTCTCGTGGCCGTCTTCCGCCAGGTAGCTCTTGACCTTGCCAGCCAGGGTCTCGCTGGGATCGGCCAGCAGGACCCGCGCATCGCCCATGGCCTCGGCCATTTCCAGGTCGGTTTCGGCCAGCACGGTGCCGTTGCCGCTCGCCGCCTGGCGCACGCGCAGTTCGTCCATCATCTGCTTCAGGCGCGCCAGCGAGCGCACGCGGGCGAACAGCGCGATGTCGTTGACCGGCTTGGTCAGGAAGTCGTCGGCGCCCGCCTCCAGACCGCGCACGCGGTCGGCCACGTCGCTCAGCGCCGTCACCATGACCAGGGGGATATGGCAGGTCTCGGCGTCGGCCTTCAGCCGGCGACACAGTTCGAAGCCATCCATGCCGGGCATCATCACGTCGCTGAGGATGAGGTCCGGCGCTTCGCTGTGCGCCAGTTCGATGGCCGAGGGGCCGTCGGACGCGGTGACCACGTCGAAGTACTCGGCGGTCAGCTTGACCTCGAGCAATTTGACATTCGCGGGAATGTCATCGACGACCAGGATCCGCGCGGTCATAGGTGCAAACTTTCCGCCGCGCCTAGCTGAGGAACCGCTCGACGGTCTCCAGGAAATTGGTCACGGAAATCGGCTTGGCGATGTACGCCTCGCAGCCGCCCTCGCGGATCTTCTCTTCGTCGCCCTTCATGGCGAAGGCCGTGACGGCAACCACCGGGATCGACTTCAGATTGTCGTCTTCCTTGATCCACTTGGTGACCTCCAGGCCGGAGACTTCCGGCAGCTGGATGTCCATCAGGATCAGGTCCGGATGATGCTCGCGAGCCAGACGCAGCGCTTCCATACCGTCCTTCGTCTGGAGGATATTGTAGCCGTGCGCTTCAAGCAGATCGTGGAAGAGCTTCATGTTCAGCTCGTTGTCCTCCACAATCAGGACGGTCTTCGCCATTCCAGCCTCTTTGACGGTATTCATTCCATTCATCATGTCGCTTGCCCTGACCTTTGGACTCGTGATGTGAGGGCACTGTCCTCCGAGAAAAGACGGCACCGCCAACTTCTGGGTGCCGGGAGGCCTGGGACCGCAGTGCCATGGCAGCGCCATGCTTGCGGAAGACCTTTGACCGGCATCCCTTCATTGATAAGGCGATAAAGTTAATTTTCGGTAAGCTTTGATAACGAACCTCCGCCTGAAGTGCCGCTTTTTGGCGTTAATAAGACAGGAGAATCATGCAGATCGGCGTCGACCTCGGGGGCACTAAGATAGAAGCAGCCGCCCTCGCGCCCGATGGCAGCCTGCTCACCCGCCGGCGTCGGGCGACCCCGCGCGAGGACTACGGCGCCACCATAGGCGCGATTGTCGCCTTGGTTCAACAAGTTGAGGCGGAGACCGGCCGCTCCGGCAGCGTCGGCGTCGGCATCCCGGGCGCCCTGTCGGCAACCACTGGTTTTATCAAGAATTCCAGCTCTACCTGGCTTCTGGGCCGGCCGCTCGATCGCGACCTCGCCGCCGCCCTCGGCCGGCCGGTGCGTCTGATGAACGACGCCAACTGCCTGGCGATTTCGGAAGCCGCGGACGGCGCAGCCGCCGGCATGGAGGTCGTCTTCGGGGTCATCCTGGGCACCGGCGTCGGCGGCGGCCTGGTCGTCGGCGGCCGGGCGTTGATCGGCCGCAATGCCATCGCCGGCGAGTGGAGCCACAATCCCCTCCCCTGGCCCGGCGAGGCGGAGCGCCCCGGGGCGGCCTGCTACTGCGGCAAGCACGGCTGCATCGAGACGTTCCTCTCCGGTCCCAACCTGGCGCGCGATTACCGCGAGGCCGGTGGCGATGCGATCGACGCGCCGGCCTTGGTCGCCCGCGCCGAGGCCGGCGAGCCCGCCGCGCTCGCCGCGCTGGCGCGCTACGAGGACCGCCTGGCGCGCGCGCTGGCCGGCGTCATCAACATCGTCGATCCCGACGCCGTCGTGCTGGGCGGCGGCATCTCCAACGTCGACCGCCTGTACCGCAACCTGCCGGCCCTGCTGCCCCGCTATGTGTTCTCGGACCATGTCTCGACCCCGGTGCTGAAAGCGCGCCACGGCGATTCCAGTGGTGTCTTCGGCGCCGCCCGGCTGTGGCGGCCGGAGGAACTGGACGCCGCCCTCGCCAAGGCGGGATGAGCCATGCCCGGCCTGTGCCGCGACTGCCTGGAGACTTTCACTGAGCCCAAGGAAGGCGGGGCGCGGTCACCGCGCTGTCCCCTCTGCCAGAGCCCGCGCATGCTCTGGCACCCGGACCTGCACCGGCTGTCGTTGGCGCACATCGACTGCGACGCCTTCTATGCCAGCGTCGAGAAGCGCGACCGGCCGGAACTGCGCGACAAGCCGGTCATCGTCGGCGGCGGCCAGCGCGGCGTAGTCTCCGCCGCCTGCTACGTGGCGCGCATGTACGGCGTCCACTCGGCGATGCCCATGTTCAAGGCGCTGAAAGCCTGCCCCGACGCCGTGGTCATCCGCCCCGACATGGCCAAGTACAGCGAGGTCGGCCGCGCCATCCGCGAGCGCATGCTGGCCCTGACACCCCTGGTCGAACCGCTTTCCATCGACGAGGCCTTCCTGGATCTCTCGGGCACCGAGGCGCTGCACCACGGCTGGCCGGCGCGCAGCCTCGCGCGCCTGGTGAAAGGAATCGAGGACGAGATGGGCCTCACCGCCTCGGTCGGTCTCAGCTATTGCAAGTTCTTCGCCAAGGTCGCCTCGGACCTGGATAAGCCGCGCGGCTTCGCGGTGCTCGGCTTCGACGCGGCCGCCAGCTTCCTCGCCGACAGGCCCGTCGGCATCATCTGGGGCGTCGGCAAGGCGTTGCGCGCGACCCTCGCCAAGGACGGCATCACCCTGGTGCGCCACCTGCTGCCGCGTTCGGAAACCGAACTGGTGGCGCGTTACGGCAGCATCGGCCACCGCCTCTATCACTTCGCGCGCGGCGAGGACGAGCGCCGCGTCATGCCCGACTCGCCGGCCAAGAGCATCTCGGCGGAGACCACCTTCAACCAGGACATCGCCACCGCGCCGCAGCTGCTCGATGAGCTGTGGCCGCTCTGCGAAAAGGTCGCGCGCCGCCTGAAGCGCGCCGGCCTGGCCGGCCGTTCGGTACAGCTAAAATTGAAGACCGCCGACTTCCGCCTGGTCTCGCGCTCGCGCCGCCTGGGCGACGCCACTCAGCTGGCCGAGGAGCTCTACCGCACCGCCCTGCCGCTGGTGCGCCAGGAGGCTGACGGGCGCGCCTTCCGCCTCATCGGTATCGGCGCCGCCGATCTGGTGTCCGCTGCCGAGGCGGATCTGCCCGACCTGCTCGATCCGGGACGTGAAAAACGAGCCAAGGTGGAGCGGGCGATCGACCAGGTCCGCGCCAAGCTGGGCGACCAGTCGATCGGCAAGGGGCGCGCCCTGCCCAAGGCAACGCCCAGGAAGAGTGATCCGAAGAAGAACGAGCAGAGAAGCTAGAACCTGCCGCCACAGTCCGGCGCCGGCAGCGGCGAAAGCTCGAGAAGCTCGGAGGTCAGCACGAAGTCGCCGTAGTCGAGGCTCATCTCATCGACTACGCCGTTGGCGAAGAGACGCAGGCCCTGCTCCTGCTCCGGCTCCACCGAGGCGGCTTCGGCGCCGTAGAACGCGAGGTTCACCCGCCAGGACGGCACGTCGCGCAGCAACGGGTTGGGCAGCGGCGGCGGCGCGCCCGGCGGCAGACGACGCGACAGCGCGGCCGAGACGCCGAACAGGCCTTCGTCGCCGGAGCCGTCAAATACCAGGGCCCAGGTGGACGTCGCATCACTGACTGCGTTTTCCAGCACGTAAAGGGTGTGGCGCGTGGGAAACAGTGTGCCCGCCGGCAAGGCGACCTCGCGCCGTTCGGGATCGTGGAAGACGGCGGTGCCGCTGCCGTCGGGTCCCAGTTCGGCGTCGCCGCGCACGTCTTGGCTCTCGCCGGCATCGTCGAAGCGGCGGATGAAAAAGCGGTAGCGCCCACCGTCCTTCGACTCCCACGAAGACAGGCTCCACCCGAAGCTGACCGTCAGGCCCTCCTCGTAAAGCAGCGCGATGCGGAAGCGCTGGTTCACCGCCCAGCCGTCGCAGACGTCGGACCACTCGAATTCGAAACGTCCCGCGGCCTCGACCACGGAACTGGACGCGCTGAGATTTCCAAGCGACAAGGCATAGACCGCCTTGTGCGGCAGCAGCGGCTCTGCCGCCGGCGTCGCGGTGGCAGAGGGTGCCCCGACGGACACGCAGACCAGCGTGAGCAACAACTTTGCCGTAATGCGTCGCATAGAATTCCCCCCAATCGGCCCACATTTTACCGCAGGCGACCTCAAGACCTAAGCCTCAAGTGGTTGAAATTCGGCTAAAAAAGCAAATCCGCATTGGGGGTGGCACGAGAGGCAGCAGGGCCGTGGCGGCAAAATCTGCCGCCTGCGCGGCAGGACTCGCCGGAGAGAGTCTGGGGACGCGCTGCTAAGTTATTGAAATCACGAGCGCCCCCTGTGGCCTGATCATTGCATTTGAATCGGGTGTGAGCCGCCAAATGCAGGAACGACCACCATGATTCCGAGCATGCTCGAAGACGTGAAGATCGAGAGCCTGATCCGTCAGGACAATCTCCCGCAGCTGTGCTCTGCGGCCGACCGCCTGCGCCATGCGGCCAAGGATAACCCGCGGGGTCTCGATGCGGCCGCTCTCCAGTTGCTCGACGAGTTACTCACCGCCGCCGCCGAAGCCGATCAGACCCTGGCACTGCAGCGCGCCCGCATCCGCTATCTGGAATCGCTGTCCATCACCGACGAGATGACCGGCTTGCTGAACCGCCGCGGCTTCGAGACGGAGCTGTCGCGCGCCCTCGCCCGTGCCCGCCGGATGAACGAGACCGGCATGCTCATCATGTGCGACCTCAATCACTTCAAGGCCATCAACGACACCTACGGACACCCCGCCGGCGACGCCATATTGCGTGCCGTCGGCAAGCTGCTGAAGCGCAACACGCGTGAGAGCGACTACGTCGCCCGCGTCGGCGGTGACGAGTTCGCCGTCGTCATGACCCATACCTCGCTGGCGCAGAGCGAGCACCTCGCCGACAAGCTCTCGACCCTGATCAACAGCCTGACGGTGCCGTGGCAGGACGGTCACCTGCCGGTTTCCGCCGGCTTCGGCATGGCGGCCTACAACCGGCTGAGCCAAGCCGAGACGCTGCTCTTCCTGGCCGACCAGAACCTCTACCGCAACAAGTCGCCGCGCCTCGTGGAGGCAGCTGCCCCCAAGGCGGTCTGAAGCGGACCGCGCGACCGATCACACCGGCTGCGCCCCGCGCCCGGCTGGTGTAGGATCGCAGCGCCATGCAGTTGCCCCGCGCCATCCGGCTCGACCAATCCGACCAGCACGTCTTCGAACGGCCCTGCGAGCCGGGAGAATGGGCCGTCCCCGGCGGCTTTGCGTATTGGGAGGTTGACCCCGCGAGTCTGGAAGGCAAGGCGCAGCTCGCCTTCCGCAGCGGATGGCTCGGTCTCACGTCCTTCGGACATACCACGCTGGTGGAGATCGCCGAGATCGACGAGGCCGCGTTCTTCGCGGCGGTGGAACGCCTCGCCCGCCATATCGAGGCGACTTATGGCGCGCCCAACTTCGGCCATGCCCTGGCGGCGGCGCGTCAGGAGATCGACGACGCCGCGGCGCTCTGCGAACACAAGCTGGGCACCCTGCTCGCCGTCGAGCGCGCACCGAGCGACGAAGGCTTCGTCGAACGCTTCCGCGTCATCGAGCCGGCGCGCGCCGCCGACCATGCCAAGATCTGGCAGGTCGTGCCCGACGACGACGGCTGAGAACGATCACGCGCTGCGCACCTGCTTCAGGAAATCCAGGACCTGGATCTTCAGGCCGTTGGCTTGCTCGGCCAGGGTGGTCGAAGACCCCAGCATGTGGTCGGCCGCGCTGCTGGTTTCGGTGATCGCCTCGTGGACCCCGGCGATATCGCTGCCGGCCTGCTGCGCGCCGGCCGCCGCTTCCTGCACGTTGCGGGAAATTTCCTGCGTCGCCGAGGACTGCTGCTCCACAGCGGCGGCGATGGCGGTGCCGATGCTGTCGATCTCGGAGATGGTGGTGGTGATGTCCTTGATGGCCGTCACCGCATCGCGCGTCGCCGTCTGAATGCCCCGGATCTGTTCGGCGATGTCTTCGGTCGCCTTGGCGGTCTGCGTCGCCAGGCCCTTCACCTCGCTGGCCACCACCGCAAAGCCCTTGCCCGCCTCGCCGGCGCGCGCCGCCTCGATGGTGGCGTTCAATGCCAGCAGGTTGGTCTGCTCGGCGATCTCGGTGATCAGCTGGACCACCTCGCCGATCTTCTGCGCCGCCGCCGAGAGACCCTCGACCTGGGCGTTAGTCTTCTCGCCCTTCTCCACCGCACCGGACGCGATGGTCGACGACTGGTTGACCTGGCGCCCGATCTCCTGGATCGACGAGGCAAGCTCCTCGGCCGCGCTGGCCACGGTCTGCACGTTGGTTGCGGCGCGCTCGGCCGCCGAGCCCGCGGAATCGGCCTTGGTGCCGGCGCCGCGCGCCGTGTCGGTCAGACTCATGGAGGACGTCTGCACGTCCTTCGACGCGCTGGTGACGGACTCCACCACGCCCATGACGCTCGCCTCGAAGTCGTCGGCCAGCTCGATCATGGCCTCGCGGCGCTCTTTCGCCGCGGTCTCGCGCTCTTCCGCGAGCTTGGCGTTCGCCCGCTCGACCTCGGCCAGGCCGTCACGGAACACACTAAGGGTCTTGGCCATCTCGGTGATCTCGTCGCTGCCGGTCACCGCGACCTGGGTATCGAGCTTGCCGTCGGCCACGGCGCGCATGGAGATCGCGACCGCCGTCAGGCGCCGCACGAGGTTGCGCCCGACGTAGAGCCAGGCGATCAGGCCGGCGAAGGCGAAGCTCGCGCCGGCGATGGCGATCAGCCAGAACTTGCCGGTGGCGATGGCCGCATGCGACGAGTCGGTGCCGGCGTTCAGATCATCGCCCGCCACCTTCACCAGGCGGTCGACTTCCGCCGCCAGTTCGACCGAAGACGTGCGGCTCTGCTCCAGCAGGTCGTGCGCGCCCGAGGCCGCCGCCAACTCGGCCTCCCGCAGTTCGAAGACATTGCCCGCCTCGGCGCCATGGGCTAGCAGCCGCTGGATCTGGGTATCGAGGCTTTCCTTCATGCTGTTGTCGGGAATCTGGCCGAAGCTCTCCAGCAGGCTGGCACGCGCCGCATCGAAGCGGTCCCGCAGGGGCTGCAGCGCGGCGACGTCGGCCGCCTGGGCCGCATCCCGGAGAATGCTCTGTAGCAGATTGGCCTGGGCCTCCGTGCTCAGCACCGCCAGCAGGCCGGCGACGCCGGTCTGAAACAGGTCGGTGACGGCACTGCCGCCGGCGTCAGCCGCCTCATCCGCGGCGACCGCCAGCATGAAGGAAACGTCGTCGGCCATCGGATTGGTCAGCCCCAGAATCTCGTTGTGGGCGACCGCCATCTCCTCGGTCTTCGCGTCACGCTCGGCGCGCAGCTGCAGCATCTCGGTCACGGCGGCGTTGAGCTGCTGCAGGGTGTCGGTCGTCTGCCGCGTCAGCTTGGCGACCGCCTCGACCTGCTTGGAATCGCCGAAATGCTTGCCCAGCGCGCTCAGCGTGCCGCCGAGCGAGGAGATCTTCAGAAACAGCCCGCCGTTCAGTTTGCGCCGCTCTTCGTCGTCCTCGGCGGCGACCAGGGCGGGGGCCTCGGCGGAGAGCGCGGAGCTGGCGGCCGCCAGCCGCAGCGCCTCGGTCATCGCCGGCACGTTGCGGTCGGTCACCCGCTCCAGCACGGTGCCGACGTTGGTGAAGGAGAGCCAGGCGACGCCGCTGGCGGCGAGGGTCAGGAAAGCGACCCCCCAGAAGGCACCCAGCAGGCGCACGCCGATACCGAAGCGATGCGACAGCAGCCGCGCCGGCTTCTGCCTGGGCTGCCCTTTGTCCCTGCGCAGCCGCTTGGGCCACCACTTCTTTACACCGCGCGGCGAATCCTGCGTCGCTTCACTCATGAGCTGTTCCCCCAAGAACTCTGGCGGCAGCCGCCGCCTTATCCCAAACCGCAAAGAGGAGACGGACCGCTTTCTTCGCGGTTCTCATTCCTCCCGGCATCTCTGTCCCGGCAAAAGGCCGTAGGCGAGCAATAGTGAAGGGATATTAACCATGGCTTAATTTCATACCGGGCGCGCAGTTCGCCCCGGCGGCGAGTTGCCGCCCCTCGGAATTCCGCCGGTTTCAGGCGCCCCCGGGAACAAGGCAGCAATTCCATCCACTTACGAGCGAGAATCCCTCGCCCTTAAATTATTTTCTGCTTAATGTTTTCAGCTAAGGATTGCAGTCGCGCCGGCAAGAAAAAAATCTCGGAAAGGAACCGGAATGCGAAGACCGGCGAAGCTTTACTAGGCCCGCGGCTGCTGCTGGGTGATGCAGTGGATGCCGCCGCCGCCGGCGAGGATGGGCAGCGCCGGCACCTGCGTGACCCTGCGCTCCGGAAAAGCCTTGGAGACGATGTCGTAGGCCAGGGCATCGTTGGCATCGTCGAAGGACGGCATGACGATGCCGCCGTTGGCGATGTAGTAGTTCACGTAGGACAGCGCCAGGCGCTGGCCGTCCAGGTGGCGGGCCTCGCGCGGCAGCGGCAGCTCGATGACCTCGAGCGCCCGGCCTTTGGCGTCGCGCGCCTGCTTCAGGCGCGCCAGGTTGTCGCCCAGGATCGCGTGGTTGGGGTCGGCCGGATCGTCACAGGTAACGGCCATGACGACACCGGGCCGGACAAAGCAGGCGATGTTGTCGACGTGGCCGTCGGTGTCGTCCTTGTCCAGCCCCTGGCCCAGCCAGACGAAAGCCGATACGCCGAGATAGCGCCGCAGCAGATCCTCGATGGCCGCGCGGTCGAGAGCGGCATTGCGGTTGGGGTTCAGCAGACACTCCTCGCTGGTCAGCAGAGTCCCTTCCCCATCGACATGGATGGAGCCGCCTTCCAGCACCAGCGGCGGCGCGTAGCGCGGCACCGCCAGCTGCTCCAGCACCCGCCCGGCGATCCGCGCGTCCTCGTCGAAGGGATGGAACTTCTCGCCCCAGGCATTGAAGCGCCAGTCGACGCCCCCGAGCCCGCCCTTGCCGTCGACGACGAACGTCGGCCCGCTGTCGCGCATCCAGGAATCGTTCAGCGGCAGCGCCTGAGTGGCGACCGTGGTGCCGCAGCGCGCGGCGGCCTCCGCCACCTCGGCCGCGTTGGCCAGCATGGTGACCGGCTCGAAAGCCGAGATCGCCCGGGCCACGGCCGCATAGGCACCGCGCGCCGCGTCGAGCCCGTCGCCCCACAAGCTCTCACGGCAGGGCCAGGCCATCCAGCAGCGCTCGTGCGGCGCCCACTCGGCCGGCATGAAGAAGCCGTCATCGGCAGGAACGCGCTCAGCCATGGATCCCCCTTCGCGTCCGCCCGCGCTATTCCGGCGCCAGGTCGAGCTTGATGTGAAGCTCGCGCAGCTGACGCTCGCTGACCGGCGCCGGGGCCTGCATCATCAGGTCCTCGGCCTTCTGGTTCATCGGGAAGGCGACCACCTCGCGGATGTTCGGCTCGTCAGCCAGCAGCATGACGATGCGGTCGATGCCCGGGGCGGAGCCGCCGTGCGGCGGCGCGCCGAACTTCAGCGCCGAGATCATGCCGGTGAACTGCTTGTCGACCTGCTCCTGGCCGTAGCCGGCGATGGCGAAGGCCTTGTACATGACCTCCGGCAGGTGGTTCCGGATCGCGCCGGACGACAGCTCGACGCCGTTGCAGACGATGTCGTACTGAAAAGCCAGGATATCCAGCGGGTCCTTGGTCTCCAGCGCCTCCAGACCGCCCTGCGGCATGGAGAAGGGATTGTGGCTGAACTCGACCTTGCCGTCGTCGTCCAGTTCGAACATCGGGAAGTCGACGATCCAGCAGAAGCGGAAAGCGTTCTTCTCCAGCAGATCGAGCTCGCCGCCGAGGCGGTTGCGCACCTGGCCGGCGAGCTTTGCCGCCGGCAGTGCCTTGTCGCAGGAAAAGAACACCGCGTCGCCGTCCTTCAGGCCGGCGGTCTGCTTGATCTGCTGCAGGCGCTGCTCATCCAGGTTCTTGGCAATCGGGCCCTTGGCCGCACCGTCCTCGCCGTAGATGATGTAGCCGAGGCCGGCGGCGCCCTCACCCCGGGCCCAGTCGTTCAGCTTGTCGAAGAAGCTGCGCGGCCGGGCGGCAGCGCCCGGCGCGGGGATGGCGCGCACCACCGACCCCGCCTCCACTTGCTTGGCGAAGATGCCGAAGCCGGAGCCGCGGAAGGCCTCGCTGACGTCGACGATCTCGATCGGGTTGCGCAGGTCCGGCTTGTCGGAGCCGTACTTCAGCATGGCATCGCGGTAGGCGATGCGCGGGAACGGCGCCGGCGTCACCGTGCGGCCGTTGGCGAAAGCCTCGAACACGCCGTGCAGCACCGGCTCGATGGCATTGAAAACATCGTCCTGCGTCACGAAGCTCATCTCGAAGTCGAGCTGGTAGAACTCGCCCGGCGAGCGGTCGGCGCGGCTGTCCTCGTCGCGAAAGCAGGGCGCGATCTGGAAGTAGCGATCGAAGCCGGCGATCATCAGCAGCTGCTTGAACATCTGCGGCGCCTGCGGCAGCGCGTAGAACTTGCCGGGATGGATGCGGCTCGGCACCAGATAGTCGCGCGCGCCCTCCGGGCTGCTGGCGGTCAGGATCGGCGTCTGGAACTCCTGGAAGCCCTGCGCCACCATGCCCTCGCGGATCGCCTGGATCACCTTGCCGCGCAGGCGGATGCGGGCCTGCATTTTCTCGCGGCGCAGGTCCAGGTAGCGGTAGCGCAGGCGCGTCTCCTCGCCGGCATCCTCGTCGGCGTTGACCTGCAGCGGCAGCACGGCGGCACGCGACTGCACCGCAACCTCCTCCACCTGCAGCTCGATCTCGCCGGTCGCCATGATCGGATTCACGGTCTCCGCGGTGCGCTTCACCACCGGCCCGGTCAGCGTGATCACGCTCTCCACCCGGGCATTCTCCAGCTGGGCGAACAGCGGGCTGGAGACGTCGATGACGCACTGGGTGATCCCATAGGTATCGCGCAGGTCGATGAACAGCAGCTGCCCGTGGTCGCGCTTGCGGTGGATCCAGCCGGACAGCCGGACCCGCTCGCCGGCATGGGAGGGACGCAGTTCGCCACAGGTGTGGGTACGGTAGGGATGCATGGGAAGCACTTCCGGGAAAAATGTCTGCAGGGGCGTGGAAAACAGCGCGCAAGAGGCCGGGAATCGGGGCTTTTGTCAAGCCTGGAGGCGGGCCGGCCGAAGCCTCGCCCGGGTTTCCAAGGCCCGCCCGGGCGGGCCCTTCCGGCCGCCTTCCCCTGGCCGCTGCAGGCCTTGCAGAGGCGCTTTCGCGGCTGCGCAATAGCGTGTATACCGGCGCCATGAACCTGATTGCCGATAGCGCGGAACTCAAGGCTTTCTGCGCACGCCTCGCCGGGGCGGACTTCATCACCGTCGATACCGAATTCCTGCGGGATTCCACCTATTGGCCCAAGCTCTGCCTGCTGCAGCTGGCCGGGCCGGGGGAGGACGACGTCGCGGCGGTCGACCCGCTGGCCGAAGGTCTGGACATGGCGCCGGTCTTCGAGCTCTTCAACGACCCCGGAATCGTCAAGGTGCTGCATTCGGCACGCCAGGACATGGAAATCTTCTTCCACATTTCCGGCGGCTTGCCGGCGCCGATTTTCGACACCCAGGTGGCGGCGATGGTCTGCGGCTTCGGTGAGTCGGTCGGCTACGACACCTTGGTGCGCAAGCTGACCGGCGCCCAGATCGACAAGTCCTCGCGCTTCACCGACTGGTCGCGCCGGCCGCTGGCCCAGCGCCAGTTCACCTATGCCCTGGCCGATGTGACCCACCTGCGCAAGGTCTACCAGAAGCTCGCCAGACGCCTTGAGAAGAGCGGCCGCGCCTCCTGGCTGGACGAGGAGATGGCGATCCTCACCTCGCCGGAGACCTACCGCCTGGAGCCGGACGAGGCCTGGAAGCGCCTCAAGACCCGCTCCAACGACCGCCGCTACCTGGCCGTGCTGCGGGCCCTCGCCACCTGGCGTGAGGTCGAGGCGCAGCAGCGCGACGTACCGCGCGGCCGCGTACTGCGCGACGAGCAGCTGTTCGACATTGCCGCGCACCGCCCGACCAGCGAGGAGGAACTCGCCCGCTCCCGCGGCATCAACCGCGACCTCGCCCGCGGCCGCATCGGCAAAGCCATCCTGGAGGCCATCGCCGGCGCCCTGGCGCTGCCGGACAGCGACCTGCCACCGGCGCCGCCGAAGCAGCAAACTCTCAACGGTATCGGGCCGTTGATGGACCTTCTTAAGGTGATGCTGAAGCTGCGCTGCGAGGAGCATGACGTCGCCCAGAAGCTCATCGCCAGCTCCGCCGACCTGGAGCAGATCGCCATGAGCGACGAGGCCGACGTGATGGCGCTGCGCGGCTGGCGCTACGACATCTTCGGGCGCGATGCCCTGGCCCTGAAGCACGGGACGGTGGCGCTCAGCGCCTCCGGCAGCAAGGTCCGCGTGGTGCCGGTCAACGGTGGGAAAACCGCCTGATGCCGTCCGGCCGGGGGAACGCTTTCGCCTTCCTCGGCCTGCTCACCGGGGTCGTCTGGGCGCTGGCTGGCATTCCCGCTCTCGCTCAGGCGAACGATCCGCTTCCGGCGGCCCCGCCCGGCGGCGGCTTCGGCCTCCCGGTGGACTGCGCCATGGGCAGCGTCTGCAGCATCCAGAACTACATCGACCATGATCCGGGGCCGGGCTGGCTGGACCACACCTGTGGGTCGCTCAGCTACGACGGCCACCGCGGCATCGACTTCCGCGTGCCGACCCAGATCGACATGCGGCGCGGCGTGGCGGTGATCGCCGCCGCCGACGGCGAGGTGGTGATCGCCAAGGACGGCCAGCCGGACCTTCTGATGGCGGACACCGGGCCGGGCAAGACCCGCGAGGAGCGCAACGGCAACTGGGTCGCTATCCGCCACGGCGACGGCTGGGTGACCACTTACGCCCACCTGAGGCAGGGGAGCGTGGCGGTGAGTCAAGGCCAGCGGGTGGCGCGCGGCCAAAAGCTCGGCCTTATCGGCCTCTCGGGCAACAGCGACTTCCCGCACGTCCATTTCGCCGTCACGCACGAGCACAGGCTGCTCGACCCCTTCACCGGCCAGGAGCCGGCGGCGGCCTGTGGCGGCGCGGAACAGAGCCTGTGGTCGCCCGCCGCCCAGGCTCAACTCGCCTATCGCTCCGGGGGCCTGCTTTCCGCCGGCCTGCTCGACCGCCAAGCGGAAAGCGAAGAGATCTACGCCGGCATCGAGCCGCCGGCGTCCTTGTCCAAGGAGTCTCCGGTACTGGTCTTCTGGGCCAGCCTCTGGGGTCTGCGTGAAGGCGACCGGCTGAGCCTCACGGTCATTGCACCGAACGACGTGATCGTGGTCACCCACGCCGAATCCCTGGACAGGCACAGCGCCCAGTCGTCGCACTCGGTCAGCCGCAAGCGTCCGGAGCAGGGTTGGCCCGTGGGCCGCTACCGCGGCATCCTGCGGGTCGAGCGGGAGATGGTCGATACCAGTGTGACCGTCGTCGAGGCACAGCGCGAGATCGAGGTCCGCTAAAGGACGATGCGGGTTTCCTGAAAGCCGCCCGCCTGCGCCAGCGCCTTGAAGCGGCGCTGCACCGCATCGCCGTCCGGCACCGAGCCGTCGGTCGGCAACCGCAGCACCAGGGTCTTGCCGTCGATGCTGAGGCCGCTGTGGTCGAGCACCCAGCGCGTCGCCCCGGACACCCGGTAAGCCAGCCGCAGCGCGGCGCCCAGCAAGACCGCCCGGGTCTTGCTGCGATCGCTCAGCAAGGGCGTCGCCTGCGAGGTCACCTTCGCGTTGGGGGACTCGCCGTAGCGCAGGAAGACAGTGTAGGCAATGAAGGCGCGGCCGGGGTGGTCTATGCCCACCAGAGGATACTGCAGAATCCGCTGCAGAGCCTCGACGCCACGAAAATCCGGATGCTCCCGCCATGTGAGGTCGGACAGGTGGCAGGCGGCCAGCCGGAGGCGCCGCTCCTCCGCGGTCTCGTCGGGAAACAGCGCGTCGCACCAGGTCATCAGGGCCTCCCCCAGGCCACCGAACCGACTCTCCCGCTCGGCGACCTCTTCCGCCGCCGACAGCAGGGGATCCTGGCGCTTGGCTTCGGCGGAGAGTTGCTGGAAAAGGTAGCCTTCACGCAGGCCGTAGGTCGAGAAGGTCACCCGCTCGCACTGCATCTTGCGCAGCAGGCGGCTCAAGACCAGGGCGCCCATCGGCAGCGTCTCGCGCCGCCGGCGCGACACCTGCTGATAGCCGGACAGCGAGGACTTGCCGAGCCGGCTGACGCCGCGTGCCAGGGCGATGGCCTCGTCGCGCGGAATGGTATGGCCATGGATGGCATGCAGGGGATAGCGGTGCTGTTCGATGTGCAGCCGCGCCAAGTTCCGCCAGGTGCCGCCGACCGGGTAGAAGGCCCGTCCCTTACCGCTGTTCAGCCAATCCACCTTGCCCAGCGCCTTGTCGATCAGCCGGCGCGCCTTTTGGCGGTCGTCTCCGCAGCTTTCCATGAGGCGCAACGGCCCCAGCGCCGTTGTGGTCGAGTGCCCCACCTTGCCGTTGGTCACCTCGACCAGCTCCAGGCTGCCGCCGCCCATATCCCCCATGATGCCGTCGGCAGTCGGGTTGCCGGCGATCACGCCCAGGGCGGAGAACTGTGCCTCCTCCTCGCCCGTCAGCACCCGGATGGGATGGCCGCACTGCTGCTCGACGGTGGCGCGGAAAGCCTGTCCGTCGCTGGCGTCGCGCACGGCAGCGGTGGCGATCATGTCGATGCGGCCGACCCCCATGGCGCGCGCCAGCGATGTGAAGCGCACCAGGTTCGGCACCGCCAGGGCGACGCCCTCCGGGCTCAGCCGGCCGCTGGACTGCAGGCCGCGGCCGAGGCCGCAGAGCACCTTTTCGTTGAATACCGTGGCCGGGGCGCGCTTGACGCCGTCGAAGACCACCAGGCGAATGGAGTTGGACCCGATATCGACCACGGCGACGCGCTCATCTCTGGCGCTGCCCTTGGACGGGGACGCGACCGCTGCCGGCTGCCGGGCTGCCATGCTCACGTCAGGATTTTTTCAGGACCAGCCTCGGCGCTTTCTTCGCCTTCTTCAGGGCGGAGCCGCGGCCGGACAGGCTGGGATTCGTCATGAAGTAGGTGTGCGCGCTGAACGACTTTGCCGTGGAGCGCACGCGCCGGAAGGTCCCCTCGGGCTCGAGAATCCAGCTCTGCGCTTCATCGTTGAGATTGGCGATCATGATCTGGTCGAGGACCTGCTGGTGAACCGTTGCGTTCTCGATGGGAACCAGGGTCTCGATGCGGCGGTCCAGATTGCGGGGCATCCAGTCCGCCGAGGAAATGAAGACCTTGGCGTCCCGGGACGGTAGCGGCTTGCCGTTGCCGAAGCAAACGATTCGGCTGTGCTCCAGGAAGCGCCCGACGATGCTCTTTACCCGGATGTTGTCGGACAGGCCCGGCACCCCCGGCCGCAAGCAGCAGATGCCGCGGATCACCAGGTCTATGGCAACGCCGGCCTGCGAGGCCCGGTAGAGGGCGTCGATGATTTCAGGGTCGACCACGGAGTTCAGCTTGGCCCAGATGCTGGCCGGCTGGCCGGCCTTTGCGTGAGCGATCTCGCCCTCGATGAGCGTGAGCAGCTTCTGGCGCAGGGTGAGCGGGGCGAAGGCGATCTTTTCCATCGCCTTGGGCGTCGCGTAGCCGGTCATGTAGTTGAACAACCGCGTGGCGTCGCGCGCCAGTACCGGGTCGCAGGAGAAGAAGGAAACGTCGGTATAGATCCGCGCCGTGACCGGATGGTAGTTGCCGGTACCGAAGTGGACGTAGGTGCGGATCGCCTCGCCCTCGCGGCGGGCCACCAGCGAAATCTTGGCGTGGGTCTTCAGCTCCAGGAAGCCGTAGATCACCTGCACGCCGGCGCGCTCCAGATTGCGCGCCCAGCGGATGTTGCGTTCCTCGTCGAAGCGCGCCTTCAACTCAACCAGCGCGGTCACCGACTTGCCGGCCTCCGCCGCTTCGCCCAGCGCCTTCACGATCGGCGAGTCCTCGGAGGTGCGGTAAAGCGTCTGCTTGATGGCGACGACGGCGGGGTCGTTCGCCGCCTGGCGCAGGAACTGCACGACCACGTCGAAGCTCTCGTAGGGATGGTGGACGACGAAGTCCTTGGCGCGGATCGCCGCAAAGCTGTCGCCCCCCAGATCGCGGATGCGTTCCGGAAAGCGCGGATTGTAAGGCGCAAACACCAGATCCGGGCGATCGTCGACGATCAGTTCGTTGGTATCCGAAAGTCCCAGCATGCCGTCCAGCGAGAACACGTTCTCCGCGTCGACCTGCAGCTCGCGCACCACGAACTCAAGCAGCGCTGACGGCATGTCGGCATCGACCGTCAGGCGGATCACCGACCCGCGCCGCCGGCGCTTCAAGGCGCTCTCGAACACGCGCACCAGGTCTTCGGCCTCTTCCTCCACTTCCAGGTCGCTGTCGCGCAGCACACGGAAAAAGCCGCTCGCCTGCACCTCGAAGCCGGGGAACATCTCGTCGAAATAGAGCCGCAGCATCTCCTCAAGTCGGATGAAGCGCGCCGCATCGCCCGGCAGCTTGATGAAGCGCTGCACCATGGCCGGGATCGGGATCAGGGCGTTGATCTGCCCCTTGTCGTCGCCGCGCAGCAGCTCGACGACGATCGACAAGCCGCGGTTGGGAATGAAGGGAAAAGGGTGCGCCGGGTCGATGGCGATGGGCGTCAGCACGGGATAGAGCTGCGCCGTGAAGTACTCGTCGAGGAACCTGCGCTCGCGCGTCGTCAGTTCATGGGCGCTGACCACCGCCAGGCCGGCCCCGCGCAGCTCGCCGATCAGGTCCAGCCACTTTTCCTGCTGCCAGCGCATCAGCTTGGCGACCCGCTCGTTGATCGCCGTGAGCTGCTGGGCGGGGGTCAAGCCTTCCGGCGAGGGCGTCTTCACCCCGGCGCGCACCTGCCCGCGCAGGCCGGCGACGCGGACCATGAAGAACTCATCCAGGTTGCTGGCGGAGATGGACAGGAAGCGCAGCCGTTCCAGCAGCGGATGGTTGACGTTGTAAGCCTCCTCCAGGACCCGCTCGTTGAAGCCGAGCCAGGAGATCTCCCGGTTGATGAAGCGCTCTGGCGAATTCAAGTCGATCGCGGCGACTTGGGCGCCGACCGGCAGGTCGGATTCCTGCCCCAGCGGCTCTACTTCCAGCGCGACGATCTCACTCTCTTCCAACGCGAACTCTCCCGGGCACGGCGAATCGAACAGGACGGGGGCTGCCCCACTCCCATTCATAACACGGTCATCTATACCAAATTATTGCAGAATATGGACCCGCGCGGGCCGAGCGGCAAGATCGGCGCCCCGCCCGGGGCTCCCTAAGCCCAAAAGCATAGAAAAGTTGATATACGTCAAAGCCGCCCTCCGGGCGCTCGGCTAAACGGAGAGCGGCCCGTGGGTGATCCCTACCCAGCCCCATGAGCCGGGGCCCCCTGCCCGGTCCTCGTGGCCGGCGGGGGGCCCTTATTGCGTCACGGGGCCTTGCCGACCTGCCCGAACGACCCCCTCGGACGGCCAGCGTTCTAGGAGACGATCTGCCAGCTGCCATCCGGCTGCCGGCAGGCCACGCCGTAGCCTTGCTCCATGCGGTTGCCGACCGTGATGTCGTGCTGGAACTCCCGGCAATAGCGCCCGCCATCGTCGATGCCGTCGCGGGTCGCGGTGACGCTGCCGGAGGCACCGCTGTCGTTCCAACGGATCGTCTCGCCCAGTGGCGCCGAGACCGCACGGTTCTGCGCCCAGCCGTAGTTGTCCCGCTGGCTGTCGTTCAGCAGATCGACGATCTGCAGGGCGAGAATCGCATAGAGCAGGTCGTTGTCGCCGCGGCGCTTGTGAACATAGACCTTCTTGTGATGGTGGTGGCGCGGCAGCGGCCGGTAGTGATAGTAGCGCACTACGGGATAGGCGTAGACCGGCCCCGCGGCCCGGTGTCCATGGTATCCGTGCTGCCACGCGACAGCCGGCCGGCCATAGCCGCCGCGCTTCTCCTCATGCCTGTCACGGTGCCTGTGATGCTTGCCGTGCCCGTTCCCCTGGCTCTGGCCGTGGCCATAGCGGTACTCGTCGGCAACAGCAGGATTTGCAGCGGGGACCGCAGTCGCGATCAGCGCGGCGCAAAGCGCCGATATAAGACGCACCGACATCTCTCTGTTCCTTCCATAGCGGCTTGCTTCGCCGGGTTATGGCCCAATCTATGGTTGGTTCTACGCAAAGGGGCGCCGAAGACATCCCCGGCGCCCCAAAATTGCCTCATTGCGCAATCGGCTGGCTAGAGCGTGCCCGGAAAGGCACCGCCGTCGAGCAGCAGGTTCTGCCCGGTGATGAAACCGGCGTGTACCCCGCAGAGAAAGGCGCAGGCTTCGCCGAACTCGACCGGATCGCCGAAGCGTCCCGCGGGATTGCCGGCGGCGCGCTCCTTGGTCACCTCCTCCAGGCTGCGGCCCGACTTGTCGGCAGCGGCCTGCAGGGTCTGGCGCAGCCGGTCGGTGTCGAATGGCCCCGGCAGCAGGTTGTTGATGGTCACGTTGTTGATGACCGTCTTGCGCGCCAGACCGGCGACGAAACCGGTCAGCCCCGCGCGCGCGCCGTTGGAAAGACCGAGGATATCGATCGGCGCCTTCACCGCACCGGAAGTGATGTTCACGATGCGCCCGAAGCGCCGGGACATCATGCCGTCGACCGTCGCCTTCATCAGTTCGATCGGCGTCAGCATGTTGGCGTCCAGCGCCTTGATCCAGGCATCGCGATCCCAGTTGCGGAAGTCGCCCGGCGGCGGCCCGCCGGCGTTGTTCACTAGGATGTCCGGGTGCGGACAGGCTTCCAGGGCCAGCGCGCGGCCTTCCGGCCTGGTGATGTCGGTGGCCACGGCGTTCACGTGAACGCCCGTCGCCTTGCGGATTTCCTCGGCGGTCTTCTCCAGCGGCTCCGGCGTGCGTGCGACAATGGTGACGTCGACGCCTTCCTGTGCCAAAGACATCGCGCAGGCTCGCCCGAGGCCCTTGCTCGCCGCGCAGACCAGCGCCTTGCGTCCGCGAATTCCGAGATCCATTCCTACTCACTCCTCTGCTTTATTCTTGCCCTTGATTGCCGTCTGTCCCGGCGGCCTCGATCTCCTGCAGCGCCGCGCGCGCCATCGGCACGGTGATTTGCCGGCGCTTCGCCGTCAGCGCCGCGCGGTCGAGGGCGCTCACCGCGCGCCGTGCCGCGGCGAAGGAGCGCTCGATGCGCAGCACCAGGAAGCGCACGACCTCCATGCCGGCGTCGAGCTGGCGGTCGGCGAAGAGCTTCACCAGAACGGCCTCGACGAGGCTTTCATCGGGCTCGCCGAGGGCGACCGCCTGGGTGCCGGAAAGCCGCGAGCGCAGGTCGGCCAGCGGACAGTCCCAGCGCGCCGGAGCCTCGCGGTCGCACAGCAGCAGAAAGCCGCCGCGCTCGCGCATCATGTTGTAGAGATGCAGCAGGCGCCGCGCGACTTCCGGCTCCCCCGCCAGGCAGCCGGCGACGTCCTCCACCACGCAGGCCGTGGCGTTGCCCAGATAGGCCGGCGGCTCAGCGCTGCGCAGCTGCGCTGCGTCGATGGCGACGGCGCCGGAAGCCTGGCGCCACACCTGGCAGAGATGCGTCTTGCCGCTGCCGGGCGGCCCGTAGAGGGCAAGCGCGTGCGCCGGCCAGTCGGGCCAGCGGTCGATCCATGCGACCGCCACAGCATTGCTCGGCGCGACGAGGAAGTCCTCGCGCGCGAGCGCCGGGCGGTGGTCGAGTTCGAGAGGCAGCTGCGCCGGTGCGGTCACGGCATACGGTCCGCGTCGGAGAGCGGCGCCTTCGAGGCAGGTTCCTCCTTACCGGTGTAATACGCGCTGCGCCGGTACTGGCCCAGCGCAAAGCGCACGCCGACGCCGACGATGGCCGCCACCGGCACCGCCAGTAGCACGCCAACGAAGCCGAACAACGCACCACCGGCCAGCAGGGCGAACATCACCCAGACCGGGTGCAGCCCGACCCTTTCGCCCACCAGCTTGGGCGTCAGCACGTTGCCCTCGATCGCCTGGCCGATGAAGAACACCCCGGCAACGATGGCAACGGAGAGGTAGCTGTCGAACTGCGCCAGTGCGAGGCCAACCGAGAGCACCAGGCCGACCATCGAGCCGACATAGGGAATGAACGAGAGGAAGCCGGCGATGAGGCCGACGACGAGGCCGAATTCGAGCCCGGCGAGCGTCAGGCCGATGGCATAGAACACCGCCAGCACGATGCAGACCGTGCCCTGTCCGCGCAGAAAGCCCGCCAGGGTCTCGTCGACCTCGTGGGCGAGGTGGCGGATCGTCGGCTGGTGCCGGCGCGGCAGCCAGTCGTCGGCCTTGGCGACCATGCGGTCCCAGTCGCGCAGCAGGTAGAAGGCGACCACCGGCGTGATCACCAGCAGGGCGATGAAGTTGAAGAAGGCGACACCACCCGAGATGATGCCTCCCAGCACATCGGTCGCCCAGGTGAACAGCTTGTCCGCCGAGCCGCCGAGCGCCGACTTCAACCGCTGCTGCGTGTTGGAATCGAGGCGGTCCTGCGCCATCGCCATCAGTTTCGACAGCTCCCGCTGCACGGCGTCGAGATAGTCGGGGGCACGTTCGATGAAGGTGGCGATTTGGTTGACCACCGCCGGGATCACCAGCAGAAGCACCAGCACGCACAGCAGGATGAAGCAGATCGTGACGACGGTGGTGGCCCAGGTGCGCGAGAGCTTCCAGCTCTCCAGACGGTCGCACACCGGGTCGAGCAGATAGGCGACGGCCATGCCCGCGACGAAGGGCAGCAGGACGCCGCGCAGCAGGTAGACGCAGGCCAGCGTGACCGCCAGCAGGATCAGCCAGAAACGCAGCTGACTGGCAATCGCCACATGCGCCCGCGACCGGCCGGCCTGCGGCTCCGCCTCATTGGCCCCGGGCGTCGCAGGATCGGCGTCGTTCATTGCGGCAGGGCTGCCGGAGTCTCGGGGGACGTCTCGGCGGGAGCCGCGCCGGGGTCCCCGGCCGGCGCCGGCTGGGACGTCCGGCGGTCAGCCAGCGACAGCTCCCAGTTGCTGTCGGGCCGCAGGGACAGGAAAAGGTCGCGTTGCGCCAACGCGCGGCTGAGGCGCTGCTCGTCACCGACGAAGGTGATCTCCAGCTGCGCTTCCTTGCGCGACAGCGTGGTCAGTCCGGTCTGCTGGATCGCCGCGACGCCATCCAGGCGCTTGCGCACGGTCAGCCAGTCGTCGAGGCCGCTCAGCGGCACGTAGACCAGGATCGAGCGCTGGTTGCCGAACTGCAGCACGTACTGCTGCTTCCAGGCCTCCTGCACGGCATCGTCGATGCGGTCGGCGGCGCGCTTGAGGAAACCGTCGTAGGGCTCGCCGGTCACCTGCACCAGCTTGTCGCGCAGGGTGACGCTGGCCGCCCCCTCGTGATAGCGCCGGGTCACCACCTGCAGCACCGCCGAACCGTCCTGCGGATCGCCGGCAAGGCTCGCTGCGGTGACCAGTACGTCGTCGGCGCCATAGCGCTCGGCGATCGCCTTCAGGCTCTCGCGGTCGCCGCTCAAGGCGCGCGGCGCGTCGATGGCGGCAAGGTCGTCGAGATCGCCGATCGGCACGATCAGCGGCACCAGGCCGTCATCACCGGGCATGAGCGCCCAGACATCGCGCCAGGGGTTGTCCGCCAGCCACAGCGTCGCGTCCGTTCCCGGGGCGCTGAACACCGGCAGCACCACCACCGGTTTGCTGCGCGTCTCGGCGAAGCCGACACCGGCATTGCGCAGGAAGCTGCGCACCTCATTGCCGTTGAAGCGGAATGTCAGGTCGGCGAGGTAGCGCACCGTCGAGGTGCGCTCGTTGTTCACCGAGAAATCCTGCACGTAGTATTGCAGCGCGGACGACTCGACGGCGGGAACCCGGTCCTGCTGGTCTTCCGGCACCAGGCGCTCCATGAGGCGCCGGAAGGCCCGGCGCTGGCCGACCGCCAGGGCGGCCTGGCGGGCATCGGCCGCCGTCGCCGCTGTCTCGTCCACCGGCACATCGCGCACGGTGAAGATGTCCGCGCTGGCCTGGGCGAAGGCCGTGCCGGCAAGCATGCCGCTGCCCACCAAGAGGGCGAAAGCCAAAGTCAAGGCGCCGCTGAACCGGCGAAACCACATTGCAAACCGTCCCGGATTCTCTATCTTCGCCCGGCAAAGCGGGCAGAAATGCCTGATCCCCTAAATACCCCATGTGACCGGAGGACGCCATAACAAGCCGGAATTCGCGCGACAACCAGCTGACCTACAAGGACGCGGGCGTCGACATCGATGCCGGCAACGCCCTGGTCGAGGCCATCAAGCCCCTGGCTCGCTCCACGGCGCGCAGCGGCGCCGATGCCGGCCTCGGGGGCTTCGGGGGCTTCTTCGACCCCAAGGCGGCCGGATTTCGCGATCCCCTGCTGGTCGCCGCCAACGACGGCGTCGGCACCAAGCTTAAGGTCGCCATCGCCGCCGGCCGCCACGACACGGTCGGGATCGACCTGGTCGCCATGTGCGTGAACGATCTGGTGGTGCAGGGCGCCGAGCCGCTGTTCTTCCTGGATTACTACGCTTCCGGGCAGCTCGAAGTTCCCGTCGGCACGGCAATCATCGAGGGCATCGCCGAGGGCTGCCGCCAGGCCGGCTGCGCCCTGATCGGCGGCGAGACCGCCGAGATGCCGGGCCTCTATGCCGCCGGGGACTACGATCTCGCCGGCTTCGCGGTCGGCGCGGTGGAGCGCGACCAGGTGCTGACAGGCGACGGCGTCACCGCCGGCGACGTGGTGCTCGGCCTCGCCTCCTCCGGCCTGCACTCCAACGGCTTCTCGCTGGTCCGCCGGGTGGTCGAGACCGCCGGGGCCGACTATGCGGCGCCGGCCCCCTTCGCGCCGGAGAAGAGCCTGGGCGAGGCCTTGCTGGTGCCCACCCGCATCTACGTGAAGAGCTGCCTGGCCGCCCTCAGGGGCCCCGGGGCAAAACACGGCGGCATCAAGGCGCTGGCCCACATCACCGGCGGCGGCTTCCCCGAGAACCTGCCGCGCGTCATGCCCAAGACCCTGGCGGTGGTGCTGGACGGCATTACCTGGCCGGTGCCTGCCGTGTTCCGCTGGCTGGCCGCGACCGGCGGCATCGCCCCCAAGGAGATGATGCGCACCTTCAACTGCGGCGTCGGCATGGTGGTGGTGGTCAATCCGGATCATGCCGGCAGCGTCCGCGCGGCTTTCGAGGCGGCCGGCGAGAGGGTCTTCGAGATCGGCCGCATCCAGGCGCGCGCCGAAGGGGCCCCCTCGGTCGCCATCGAGGGGCTCGACGCGAGCTGGCCGCGCTGATGGCGGAGGCCGCGGCCCGCAGACTGAAGGTCGGCGTGCTGATCTCGGGGCGCGGCAGCAACCTGAAGGCCCTGCTCGATGCCTGTGCCGCGCCGGGTTTTCCTGCCGAGATCGTCACCGTCATTGCCAACCGGCCCGGCGCCGGCGGGCTGGAGCACGCTCGGGCGGCCGGGGTCGCCGCCGAAGTGATCGATCACAAGGCCTTTGACGGCAAGCCGGCCTTCGAAACCGCGGTCACTGCGGCGCTGGAAAGGGCCGGCGTGGAACTGCTCTGCCTCGCCGGCTTCATGCGCGTGGTCAGCGCCGCCTTCGTGCAGCACTGGCACGGCCGCATGATCAACGTCCATCCCTCCCTCCTGCCGCTCTTCCCGGGCCTCGACACCCACGAGCGGGCCCTCGCCGCGGGGGTGAAGCTGCACGGCTGCAGCGTCCACTTCGTCACCGAGGAGGTCGACGGCGGCCCGATCATCGGCCAGGCCGCGGTGCCCGTGCTGCCCGGCGACGACCCGGCCCGCCTGGCCGCCCGCGTGCTGGGGGTGGAGCACCGCCTCTATCCCGCCTGCCTGCGGCTGGTCGCCGAGGGCCGCGTCCGCCTGGCCGGCGGAAAAGCCGAGATTTCGGGGGACTTCGACGGTTCGGGCCAACTCTTGAACCCGGCTCTCTGAGCCCGCCGCCAAGGCGGGAAGGCTTGCCCGCCGCGGCATCTCGGGCTAGAAGAACGCCAGGAACGGGGTGTCGGCCGGGGGCGGCCGTTGCCGCAAGAGCAACCGTTGGACCACGCACGGGGACTTGGGAAATGGCAGACGATCAATTGCTTCGTGAGCATCAGCAGATCTGGAAGGGCTTCACGCGCTTCATCACGATCTCTACGGTGCTGGTGATCATCACCCTGGCCCTGATGGCGCTGTTCCTCCTGTAACACAGCTTCTCCGACAATCGGATCGCATCGCGACCGGCCTCGACGGCCGGCGAACGGGCCCGGCTGATCGGCACGCAGGCTAATCGGCACTGACCAAGGTCTGCACGCGCCAGCCTCCCAGCCCGCGCACGGCCAGCCGATAGGTGCCCGGCTCGATGGCCTCCGAACGGCCGCCGCCCCTGCCGATCTGGTTGCCCACCACATCGACCAGTTCACCCTGCTCCGTACGAAGCTCCACCGTCAGCAGGCTGCCCTGATTTTGCCAGACCAGCCGCCATGGCTGGTCGAACTCCAGGGCTTCGGAATCCCAGTCGTCCTTGCCGGTGAAGCTGTGCAGGGTGCCCGGTCCTTCGCTGTCGCTCGGCTGGTCGAGCCCCATGAGCGGCGCGGCCACCCCATCGTAGCACTCCAGCCGCTCCGCATCTGTGTCCAGGCCGGCGCAGCCGATGATCTCGTCGGCCAGCTTCGTGGTGTCGTCCTCCGCCCGTGATTGAGCAAGGGCCGCGGTTCCGGCAATAAATGCAGATGAGCCGTAAAAGACAGCGCCGAAGAGTGCGGCGGCAAGGGCGGTCGATGATTTCATATCTTCAGCATCTCTCGGACGGAGCGCACGGACAACCGCCCTCCCCGTCGCGGGAAAGGCGGTTGCTTGTCGCGTTGCAGAGGCGACTTACTGAGCCGGCAAGGTGGCCGGAGGCTGCTCCTGCTCCATCATTTTCTGATCGCTTTCCACCTGCTTGGCTTCCAGCGTCTTGAACTCCGGCGCTTCTTCCAGTTCCGCGCGGCTCAGGCTGGTGCGGAGCATCAGCTCGCCGTCATTCTGCTCTTCGCTGAGCGAGGCCCAGGAGAGCCCGACGGGCTTGGCGGCGACGCCGAGGAAACCACCGACATCCACGATGACGCCGACGATCTTGTTGTCGGGTCCCAGCACCAGGTCGGAGACCGTGCCGACGCTTTCCACGCCTTCGGGTGACCCGGCCACCACCTCGGCGCCAATGTACTTGTCGGAGAGGACCTGGTCGGGGCTCTGCTCCGCCATCACCGGCGGCGACATCTGCTGTGCCGCGGCAATCGCCGGCACCGCCGTCGCCGTCGCCAGGGCCAAGGTAACGGCTGTCAGGGTACGCATGGCTGTGCTCCTTTTCTGCTTCGATTACACGAAGGCCAGTTGCACTTCCTTCGCCTTATAGACGCACAACCCCCGACTTTTGTTCCTTGCGCCGCCAATCCCGGCACCAGCGCCCCTGCGCAAAGAAAAAGGCGGATCCGCGAGGACCCGCCTTTGCTCTGGCAGCGGGCGCCTGGCCCGCCGCGGACTTGCCTGCTTCAACCGACGATTTCGGCGTCCTTGAAGAAATACTTTATCTCCTGCGCCGCGGTCTCCGGAGCGTCGGAACCGTGCACCGAGTTCGCTTCAATGGACTCGGCGAAGTCGGCGCGGATGGTGCCGGGGGCCGCATCCTTGGGATTGGTGGCGCCCATCACTTCGCGGTTCTTGGCCACGGCGTTCTCGCCCTCCAGGACCTGGACCACGACCGGGCCGGAGATCATGAAGCTGCACAGGTCGTTGAAGAAGGGACGCTCCTTGTGCACCGCATAGAAGCCTTCGGCCTGCTCGCGGGTCATGTGGATGCGCTTGCTGGCGACGACGCGCAGGCCGGCAGCCTCAAGGCGGTCGATGATCTTGCCCGTGATGTTGCGCTTGGTGGCATCCGGCTTGATGATCGAAAAAGTGCGTTCGATAGCCATAGGCTCCGGCTCTCCTTTGATTGCTCGTGTGCGGGCCACCCCGGATAGCGGTGGGGGCGGCCCATTGCGTTTCGCGCCGGGCTTATAGACCCTTTGCCGGGTCAGGGCAACGGCCAGGCTGCGGCCCGTGCCCGGGCCTTTCCGGGGCCGCTTCAGCCGGACTTTCCCCCCTCCCCGGGCCGTGCTATCACCCCTCGCCGCCATTTCTGGCCGGAGCGCAACGGGCCGATGCTGCACATTAACGATCTTGTCTACCGGGTTCAGGGCGACCTGCTGTTCGACCAGGCGACGGTTGCCGTCAACAAGGGCGACCGGGTGGGTCTGGTCGGGCGCAACGGGTCGGGCAAGACCACCCTCTTGAAGCTGATCTCGGGCGACCTGCACGCCGACGGCGGCAGCATCACCTATCCGCGCCTCATCCGCGTCGGCAAGGTGGCCCAGGAGGCGCCCTCCGGCCAAACCAGCCTGATCGACACCGTCCTGGCCGCCGATACCGAGCGCACCGCCCTGCTGGCCGAGGCCGAACACGCCACCGACCCGCACCGCATCGCCGAGCTGCACGAGCGCCTCGCCACCATCGGGGCGGATGCCGCCCCCGCGCGCGCCGCGCGCATTCTCGCCGGCCTCGGCTTCGACGAGCCGGCGCAGCAGCGCCCCTGCGCCGAGTTCTCCGGTGGCTGGCGCATGCGCGTCGCCCTTGCCGCACTGCTGTTCCGCGCGCCCGATCTGTTGCTGCTCGACGAGCCGACCAACCACCTGGACCTCGAAGCCGCGATCTGGCTGGAGAGCTTTCTCAAGGGCTACCCCGGCACGCTGCTGCTGGTCTCGCACGACCGCGGCCTGCTGAACCGCGCGGTGAACCGGATCATCCACCTGGAACACCGCAAGCTGACCGCCTACACCGGCAACTACGACCGCTTCGAGCGCCTGCGCCGCGAGCACCTGGAACACCAGGCCGCGCTGCACGCCAAGCAGCAGGTCGAGCGCCGCCACATCCAGGCCTTCGTCGACCGCTTTCGCTACAAGGCGTCCAAGGCGCGCCAGGCGCAGTCGCGCCTGAAGGCGCTGGCGCGCATGGAACCGATCGCGGCGGTGATGGAGGACCGCACCGTCACGTTCGACTTTCCGGCACCCACACAGCTTTCGCCGCCGATCCTGACGCTGGAGAATGCCGCCGTCGGCTACGAGGTCGGCAAGCCGATCCTCTCGCGCCTCAGCCTGCGCCTCGACATGGATGACCGCGTCGCCCTTCTGGGCGCCAATGGCAACGGCAAGTCGACCCTCTCCAAGCTGTTCGCCGGGCGCTTGAAGCCGATGGACGGGCGCATGACCCGCTCCAGCAAGCTGAAGATCGGCTACTTCGCCCAGGACCAGGCCGAGGAGCTCGACCTCACCGCGACGCCGCTCGCCCACATGGCTCGGCTGATGCCGCTGGAGACCGAGACGAAGCTGCGCGCGCAGCTCGGCCGCTTCGGCTTCGGCGCCGACCGCGCCGAGGTCGCCGTCGGCAAGCTGTCGGGCGGCGAGAAGGCGCGCCTGCTGTTCGCGCTGATGAGCCGCGATGCGCCGCACGTCCTGATCCTCGACGAGCCGACCAACCACCTCGACGTCGATTCCCGCCAGGCCCTGGTCCAGGCGCTCAGCGCCTTCGAAGGCGCGGTGATCCTGGTCAGTCACGATGCTCATCTGGTCGAACTCGTGGCCGACCGCCTGTGGCTGGTGACCGACGGCGGGGTGGTGTCCTTCGACGGCGACATGGACGACTATCGCAAGCTGCTGATGGAGCAGCGCCGCCAGGAGCGCTCGCGCCAGCGCGAGGACAAGCCGGAGCGCGAGGACGTCGTCTCCAAGAAGGACAAGCGCCGCGCCGCCGCCGAGGCGCGCGCGGCCGTCGCCGACCTGCGCAAGGCGGCCCGGCAGGCCGAGGCGCAAATCGAGAAGCTGAACCGCCAGAAAGTCGAGCTGGAAAGGAAGCTGGCGGACCCGGAGGTCTATGACGGACCGACCGCCCGGCTGCAGGAGCTCCATATAAAGTTCGGCCAGATCAAGCAGACGATCGCCGAGGCCGAGGACCGCTGGCTGGAACTGCAGACCCAGCTCGAGGAAGCCTAGCCCGTCGCCTTCACCGGCACGCCGTCGTAACCGCTGAGGACCAGCAGCATGTCGACCGTCTCGCCGTCGCTCGCCAGGGGGTGATACATGCGCTGGGAAGCGATGAACTGGCGGTCCGCATGGGGCATGGGAAAGCTGTCATAGACGGGCAGCCGCTCAGTCGACGCCAGGGTCATGTTCGCCTGGATGCGCGGCACCAGTGCCGGCAATACGGCCTCCTCCACCGTCAGCCCGACGATGTCGCGCCCAGCGGCCTGGCGCTGCCGCTCACCCACCAGGCGGTAGCGGAACCGGAGACCAGCATCACCGGATTCGACATCGACCAGATTGATCAGGCCCAGCAACTGCGGGAAATCGCAAGGATCGATATGCTGGCGCCCCGGCAAGCGACCTTCCGGCGCGACCTTTCCCAGATAGCGGATCATCTCTGTGAAGCGCGGATGAACCGTCGGCGGGTCCACGCCCGCCAGATCTTTCAGGTAGAACTCGGAAAACAGAAAATCCGCCATCTCGATCGACACCCCGTCCATCTAATCGAAACAACTATGGCTCGCGCAGTTTTACATAGCTGGAGTGGGGAACAAGAGAAAAAACTCCCGGGCCGCCGTCCTGGGTTCGCCATGTCAGGGATTTCTTAAACGCCCGCGCCCAGACTGCGCGCTCGCCGCGCCGCAGCCCTGCAAGAACAGCGCATCCGGCGGGCCCCCCCGGCGCTTAATCTGCCATTGCTCCAATTCCGTTCCCGAAGAGAAATCCATGGCGATCGCCGACCCCAAGGCCGCTCTGCCGGCGGCGCCGGCCGCCCCCGCGGGAGCCCCGCTTGCGGGCGCCCTGCCGGCCGCCGTTTCGCCCGCGCGCGCCATCGTGATGATGGTCGGCAGCGTCGCTTTCTTTGCCGTCATGGACGCCCTGGTGAAGGACCTGGGGGCGCGCTATCCGACCCTGCAGGTGATGTTCTTCCGCAGCTTCTTCGCCTTCGTGCCCATCCTCTTCCTGATCCTGCACGGCGGTTCGCTGAAAGCGCTCAGGGTGAACAGCATCAGCGGCCACCTGCTGCGCAGCCTGGTCGGCATCGGCGCCATGTTCTGCTTTTTCCATGCCTATGTGCGCATGCCGCTGGCCGACGTCGTCGCCATCAGCTTTGCCGCGCCGGTTTTCGTGGTGGCGCTCTCGGTGCCGCTGCTCGGCGAGAAGGTCGGGCCGCGCCGCTGGGCCGCCGTGCTGGTCGGCTTCATCGGCGTCGTCATCATGATCCGGCCCGGCGCCGGGCTGCTCACCAGCGTCGCCCTGGTTCCGCTGATCGGCACGCTGTTCTTCGCCCTCGCGATGATCGTGCTGCGCCGGCTCGGCCGCACCGAGACCAGCGCCTCGGTGGCCTTCACCTTCACCCTCGCCTGCACGGTGGTCTCGGGGCTCGCCCTGCCCTTCGTCTGGGTCGCGCCGGATCTCGTCGACCTCGCCGCCCTGATCGCCGTCGGCCTGCTGGGCGGCGTCGGACAGATCCTGATGACCGCCGCCTTCAAGCATGGCGACGTCGCCGTCATCGCGCCCTTTGAGTACACCGCGATGATATGGGCTACCCTGCTGGGCTTCGTGTTCTGGAGCGAGGTGCCGGGCCTCAACATCTGGATCGGCGTGGCCGTCGTGATGGCCTCCGGCCTCTTCATCCTGTTCCGCGAGGCGAATCTGCGGCTGCCGCGTGGGCGTGCCCGCCGCCTGCAGGTGAAACGCTAGGCCTTGCGGCCGTCGCGGCCCCTAGGCCTTCTGGCCCCAGCGGCCATCATCGTCCTGCTGCCAGTAGCTGACGGCGTGACCGGCCTCCTTGAAAGTCTTCCACTGGGCGCGCGCCTGCGCCAGCGCCTCGTCGTCGCCGCCGTCGAACAGCAGCACGCAGCGGCCGAAGTCGGCGATCTTGTCGGAGGTGGCGCCGTCGGTGAGGAACAGCACCTCGGCGCCGTTGGGCGCCTCGTCCTGCACCGTCAGCCAGACCGGCTGGCGCTCCGCGCGGCCATCCTTGACCGTGCCGTGGGGCAGGAAAGAGCGGTCATGGTAGGTCCACAGCCGGGCCGACAGCGCCTCCACCCGCGCCTCTGAGCCCGCGCGCACCACCGCCCGCTGGCCGCGCTCCAGGGTCTTCTCCAGCATCTGGGGCAAGGCCTGGTCGAGCGGCGTGCGGGTCAGGTGGTAGAAACGCACCTCTGTCATCGGAAGCGGCCCCCCTGGACCGTGGGGGGCGGCGGGCCGCCCCCCGGCGGCCCTACTTCTCGTAGTGCTCCGCCACGAAGGCGTCGAGCAGGCGCACGCCGTAGCCGGTGCCGCCCTTGGGCACCGTCGGCTTGTCCTTGGTCGACCAGGCCACACCGGCGATGTCGAGGTGCGCCCAGGGCGTGCCTTCCTTGATGAAGCGCTGCAGGAATTGGGCGGCGGTGATCGATCCCGCGCCGCGGCCGCCGCTGATGTTCTTCATGTCGGCCACATCGCAGTCGATCGCCTTGTCGTATTCGGGCCCCAGCGGCAGGCGCCACAGCGGCTCGCCGACCTTCTTGCCGGCGGCCGTCAGCTGTTCGGACAGCTTGTCGTCGTTGCTGAACAGGCCGGCCTGCTCGTTGCCCAGCGCGATGATGATGGCCCCGGTCAGCGTCGCCAGGTCGACGATCAGCTTCGGCTTATAGTTCTCCTGGGTGTACCAGAGGGCGTCGCAGAGCACGAGGCGGCCTTCCGCATCGGTGTTCAGCACCTCGATGGTCTGGCCCGACATCGACGTCACCACGTCGCCCGGGCGCTGGGCGGTGCCCGAAGGCATGTTCTCGACCAGGCCGCAGATGCCGACGGCGTTGACCTTGGCCTTGCGGCCGGCCAGCGCATGCATGACGCCAACCACGGCGCCGGCGCCGCCCATGTCCCACTTCATGTCTTCCATGCCGGCGGCCGGCTTCAGCGAGATGCCGCCGGTGTCGAAGGTGACGCCCTTGCCGACGAAGGCGACCGGTGCGCCCCCCTTCCCCTTCGCGTCCTTGGCACCCGCCGCACCCTGCCACTCCATTATGAGCAGCTGCGGCTCCTGGGCCGAGCCCTGGGCCACGCCCAGCAGCGCCCCCATGCCGAGCTTCTTCATCTCCTTTTCGCCCAGCACCGTCACCTTGACGCCCAGCTTGGTCAGCTTCTTGGCCTCGGCGACCAGCGACTTGGGGAACAGCACGTTGGCCGGCTCGGTCACCAGATTGCGGGTGAAAAAGACACCCTCGGCGATCTTCTCAAGCTTCTGGAAAAGCCGCTTCGCCGTCGCAGCATCTTCCACCAAAACTTTGATTTCCTTAAGTTTTGGCTTCTTCTCCGGCTTCTCCTTGGTCTTGTACTTGTCAAAGCGGTAGCTGCGCAGCAAGGCGCCGAAGGCATAGTGGGCGGCGCGCTCCTGCGCGCTCTTGCCGCCGCGCAGCTTGTCGACCAGAAAGGCGGCCTTCTCGTCGCCGCCGGCCAGCAGCCGCGCCGCCGCGCTGCCGCCCAGATCCTCCAGGTCCTTTTCCGACAGCTTGCCCGGCTCGCCGATGCCGACCAGCAGGATGCGGCTGTTCTGCAGATTGGCCGGGGCGATGATCTCCAGGATCTCGCCTTTCTTGCCGGCGAAGCTGCCCGTGGCGATGGCACGCTCCAGCGCACCATCGGTCTGCTTGTTGAGGCTCGCCGCCGAAGGAGTCAGTTTCTTCCCCTCGAGCACGCCGACAACCAGGGCGCCGGACGTCGGTACGCTCGGCGCAGCAAAGCTAATATTCATCAATTCCCTCGCGGACAGAACTAGAGCCGGCGCCAGCTGCCCCGCGGCGCGGCGGCCATGAAATGATCAAAGGGCAAAACGATAAGGCGGAACAGACTGTCAGCGCCGGCGGCCAAGTTCAAGACCTCATCGAAGGCCCCGGCCAAGGCCTCGCCGAGGCCTGAAATTCCAGGGATTTCGCTGGACGCGGGCAAGGGCTGCGCGTTATCTCTGAACTTTGCGGACCGCAGCGATTGGGCCCGATGCCCTGGATCACACGCTACATCTTGGGACAGCTCGTCATGGCGACAATTTTTGTCACCATGGCGCTGACTTTCGCCATCTGGCTGACGCAGTCGCTGCGCCTGATCGACTACATCGTCAACCGGGGCCTGCCCGCGTCCACCTTTCTCACCTTCGTGGGCCTGCTGCTGCCCTCATTCCTCGGCGTCGTGTTGCCGGTTGCCGCTTTCGTCGCCGTGCTCTTCATCTATCACAAGCTGGCGATGGACAGCGAAATGGTGGTGATGCGCGCCGCCGGCCTGTCGCAGCTGCAGCTGGCCCGCCCCGCCCTCATTCTGGCGGTCCTGGTGACCGTTGTGATGTATTCCATCACGCTCTACTTCCTGCCGCTTTCCTTCCGTAATTTCAAAGATCTGCAGAATGCCTTCCGCAACGACTTTTCGACCGTGTTGCTGCAGGAGGGCGTTTTCACCGTGCTCAGCGAAGGCGTCACAGTCTATGTGCGCGAACGCTCCGCGGACGGAGAACTACGCGGGATCCTGGTGCACGACAACCGGGAGCCGGCCAACCCGGTGACCATGATGGCCGAGCGTGGCGCGCTGGTCGCCAGCGAAGCCGGCCCGCGGGTGGTGATGGAAAACGGCAACCGTCAGTCGGTGGACAGCGCCACCGGCCGTTTCTCCCTGCTCTACTTCGACCGCTACACGGTTGAGCTCAGCGAGTTCGGCGAAGCCGCGCAGTCGCGCTGGCGCGAGCCCAAGGAGCGCTTCCTGGGCGCGTTGCTGTTTCCCAGCGAGGAGCGGCGCGATCAGCGCTATCGGCAGGAGCTGATTGCCGAGGGGCACAATCGCCTGGTCGGGCCGCTGTATACGGTTGTCTTCGTCCTGATCGGCATGGCGGCACTGCTGTCCGGCGAGTTCAACCGACGCGGTCAGACCAAGCGCGTGCTGGCGGCTATCGCTTGCGTGGCCGCGCTGGAAGGCGCTTCGCTGGCGCTGCACGACCTGGCCAGCCGTAATGCCGCGGCGGTGATTGGAATGTATGCAGCGCCGGTGCTTGCCACCGGCCTCGGAATCTACGTTCTGCTGCACCGACCAGTGCGGCGCGAGAGTCCCTCGCGTCTCGGCGAGGCCTCGGCATGATGACCGACCTGGTCACCAGCCAGCCGGCGATGCGCCGGTTGCGCCTCTCCCCCACGCTGAGCAAGTACATCGCGCGCCAATACCTGTCCTGGTTCTGCAGTTTTTTCTTCGCCATCGTCGCCATCATCTACCTGGCCACCATCGTCGATCTGCTGGATCGCCTGGCCACCAAGGATGTTTCGCTCGGCATCACCCTGAACATGGCGTTCCTGAAACTCCCCTATCTCAGCCAGGAGGTGATGCCCTTCACCATTCTGTTCGCCGCCATGGCGACCTTCTGGCGCCTCACCCGCTCGCACGAGTTGGTGGTCGCGCGTGCGGCCGGTGTATCCGTGTGGCAGTTCCTCCTTCCCGTGCTGGCCAGTTCGGTGGTGCTCGGGGCCTTGGCGGTCTGCGCTCTGAACCCGCTTTCCTCGGTTCTGCTGAGCCGCTACGAGCGCCTGGAGGCCAACTACGTCCGCAACCAGGCCAGCATGCTGGCGGTGTCGGAAACCGGGCTCTGGCTGCGCCAGGCCGACGAGAGCGGCCAATCGGTGATCCATGCCGAAAGCATCAAGCCCGGGTCGGTCGCGCTGCAGCAGGTGATGGTCTTCCGCTACGCCGAACAGGACCGCTTCGTCGACCGAATCGACGCGCGCGAAGCACAGCTGCAGAGCGGCCGCTGGCTGCTGTTCGACGCCTGGCTCGCGCGCCCCGGCGTACCCTCGGAGTTTCACGAGCAGTTGGCATTGCCCACGGACCTGACGGCCGACAACATCCAGGACAGCTTCGCGCCGCCGGAGACCATTTCGTTCTGGAACCTGCCGGGCTTCATCAGCCTCATGCAAGCTGCCGGATTCTCCGCGACTCCACACCGGCTGCAGTTCCATCGGCTGCTCGCCTTGCCGATGCTGTTTGCCGCCATGGTCCTGCTGGCTGCCACTTTTTCCCTGCGCCCGCAGCGTCGGGGCCGGGTCGGCGTGGTGATTCTGGCGGGCATGTTGACAGGCTTTCTCCTATACTTCCTGTCGAACTTTGTATTCGCGATCGGGCTTTCAGGAACCATCCCGGTCGTGCTAGCAGCCTGGGCCCCCGCCGGCGTGTCGTTGATGCTCGGCGTGGCGATGCTGCTTCATTTGGAGGACGGATAGCCAAGGAATGGAACGGGGGGGATTGGGGCGAGCGGTGGCCGTGGCTGCCGCGATGTTTATTGTCTGTGCGGGCGTCGGGGATATTGCGGCGGCCCAGGACCTGGATGTCCAGGGGTTGGATGAAGTTCCGGCGCTGATCACGGCTGATCAGCTGACCTACGACGAGACCAACGGGCTGGTGATCGCTTCAGGCGAGGTCGAGATTTCGCAGGCCGGGCGCGTCGTGCTTGCCGATCGGGTGACTTACGACATCAACGCCGACGTGGTGACGGCTGAGGGCAACGTCAGCGTTATCGAGCCGAACGGGGACACGCTCTTTGCCGATTTCGTCGAGCTGACCGGCAATCTGAGGGAAGGTTTCATCCGCGACATCCGCGTGCTGCTGGCCGACAACACCCGAATCGCGGCAGCCAGCGGGACTCGCACCGGCGGCAATCGGACGGAATTCAACAAAGGTGTCTTCAGCCCCTGCGAGCTGTGCCGTGACGACCCGACGCGCCCGCCGCTATGGCAGATCAAGGCCAACGAGGTCATCCACGACCAGGAGGCCCACGACATCATCTACCATGACGCCTGGCTGGAGTTCTTCGGCATCCCGGTCCTCTACACACCCTACCTGCAGCACCCCGACCCCACCGTCGACCGCCGCAGCGGCGTGCTCGCTCCCACGGTCGGCAACAGCGACTATCTGGGCTACGCTTTCGAGGTCCCTTATTTCTGGGCGATCGACGATACCAGCGACCTCACCGTCGCGCCGATCGTCTCGACCGAGCAAGGCCTCAACCTGACGGGCGAATACCGCCACCTTTTTACCGATGGCGAAATACGCATCGCTGGCAGCGCCACTGTTGCCGACCGCGTGGAAAGCGGCGGCAACGTCGCCCACGACCGCTTTCGCGGCCACATCGACGCCGAGGGCCAGTTCGAACTCGACCCGACCTGGCGCTGGGGCTTCGAAGTCAACCGCGCTTCGGACGATACCTACCTGCGCGCCTATGACTTCGACTCATCGCGGACCTTGACCAGCGAAGGCTATCTCGAAGGTTTGAAGGGCCGCAACTACGCCGCCGTCCGCGGCTTCGCCTACCAGGGCCTGCGTGAATCCGACAGCAGCAACGAGTTCCCCATCGTCGCGCCGCTGGCGGACTACAATTTCATCAGCGAGCCCGGGATCGTCCTGCCGGGCGGCCACTACACCGTCGATGCGAATCTCGTGGCATTGAGCCGCATCGAAGGGCGCGACAGCCGGCGGCTGTCCGTGATCAGCGGCTACCACCTGCCCTTTGCCGGCCCGATCGGAGACATCTACGAAGTCACCGCGCAGGTCCAGGCCGACGGCTATTGGACCCACGGTGTGGTGCCGGGCTCCAACAACGTCAACCCCTCCAATGCCCCCGGCAGCGACACCGCCGGCCGCCTCTTTCCCCAGTTCGCGGTGAAGTGGCGCTATCCCTGGGTGCGCCAGGACGGCACGGTCCAGCAGGTCATCGAGCCGATCGCTCAGGCCGTCTTCGCGCCAAATGGCTCCAACCCCGGCGACATTCCGAATGAGGACAGTCTCGGCTTCGAGTTCGACGACACCAACATCTTCGAGCTGAATCGCTTTCCCGGCCGCGACCGCGTCGACTCCGGAACCCGCTTCGACTACGGCATCAAGTGGACGGGGACCTTCGGCGATGATGGATCCGCCGGCGCCTTCCTCGGCCAGAGCTACCGGCTGACGGAGAACCACGACGTCTATGCCGAGGGCTCGGGCCTCGAGGACAAGTTCTCCGACCTGGTCGGCCGGGTTCAGCTGCGCCCGCTCGAGGATCTCGATTTCCTCTACCGCTTCCGTCTCGACAAGGACGATCTGCAGGCCCAGCGCAGCGAAGTCTCGACGAGCATCGGCCCGCCGGCGCTAAAACTCGATCTCTCCTACTTTTTCATCAACGATCAGTCCGGCGACGAATTCGATGACCGCGAGGAGGTCACCTTCGGTATCCGCTCACAGCTCAACGAGAACTGGTCCGTCGGATTTTCCCATCGCCGCGACTTGCAGGAAGACCGAGCGCTGCGCTCCGCCATCACCCTCGGTTATCAGGACGACTGCTTCCTCATCGAAGGCGTCGCCCAACGCACCAACTACAGCGACCGCGAGCTGGAAGAAGACGACAGCGTCTTCGTGCGGGTGGTGTTCAAGTATCTTGGCGGGATCACGGGCGGTTGATGCGCTGTTGAAACCCTTAGGCTAACCCTCGAAGGGGTTAACTTGGCACCCGCCGGCAGCCACGCATCAGCTTCCGTTTGAACCGGCATTGACCGGCGCGATATACTGCGGCCACGTTTCAAAGAAACCGGAAATATCAATGAGTCTGCTGAAAAAGCCTCTTAAGATTGCGCGACGCCGTATCGTCTTCGGCCTTGGGGTCCTGGGTCTGGCCTCCGTCCTGGCCGCCGGCGGTCCCACGGATGCCGCCAGGGCGCAGTCAGACCTCTTCCGTCCCGCCGCGGTGGTCAACGACGACATCATCTCGGTGCTCGACCTCGCCATGCGCGTTCAACTGGCCGTGGTCGCAGCCGGGGTGGAAGACACCCAGGAGGTGCGCCGCCGGCTGACCCCGCAGGTGCTGCGCAGCCTGATCGACGAGCGCCTGCAGATGCAGGAGGCCGAGCGCCTGGACATCTCGGTGACCGACCTCCAGGTCGCCGGCGCGCTGGAGCAGATCGCCCAGCAGAACAGCATGACCGAGGGCCAGTTCCTCACCATGCTGCGCAACCGCGGCATTATCCCGACGACGCTGATCGACCAGATCCGCGCCCAGATCGCCTGGCAGGCCATCATTCAGCGGCGCCTGCGTCCCAACGTGGTGATCACCCCGGAGGAAGTCGAGGAGGTTGCCAGCCGGCTCTCCGCGCGGCGCGGCGCGGTCGAGCGGCGCGTCGCCGAGATCTTCATTCCCATCGAGTCGACGGCCAGGGAGGGCGAGGCAAGGGCCAACGCCGAGCGCCTGTTCGAGGAGCTGCGCCAGGGGGCGAACTTCGCCGGCCTCGCCCGCCAGTTCTCGCAGTCCGGAACGGCCTCGCTGGGTGGCGACCTTGGCTGGGTACGCGACGGCGAAATGGAGGAGGAGCTGAATTCCGTCCTCGCCCAGATGGGCCCGGGCGAGGTATCCGTTCCGATCCGCACCGTCTCCGGCTATCACATCCTCTTCCTGCGCGACATGCGCAAGAATGAAGGTCAGGACATCGACCGCGGGCGCATCGAGGAGACCCTGACCAACCAGCGGCTCGACCAGCTCGCCCAGCGCTCCCTGCAGGACCTGCGCCGCGCGGCCAACGTCGATGTGCGCATCTGACGGGCTGCCGGCCCGGTCTGCCCAACCTCTGTGCCGGATCCGTTGACGCCATGGCGGCGCCGGCGCCCCTGGCGCTCACCATGGGCGAGCCCGCCGGCATCGGCGGCGAGTTGACGCTGAAGGCTTGGCAGCGGCTGCACAGTGACGCCGCGGCGGCCTTTTTCGTCATCGATGATCCGCGCCGCCTCACCGCCTTGGCGAAGCGGCTCAATCTCGACGTGCCGGTGATTGAGATCGCCGGCCCTGAGGCCACGGCCGGGGCTTTTTGCGCCGGTCTGCCGGTGCTCGCCCTGGAGCAGGCAGTGGCCGGCGAGCCGGGACGCCTCGACCCCGCCCATGCTGAGGCCGTGCTGGCCTCGATCCGCCACGCCGTCGCGCTGGCGCAGTCGGGCGCCGCCGCCGGCGTGGTCACCAATCCCATTCACAAGCAGGTCCTCATGGAGGCGGGTTTCAAACACCCGGGCCATACCGAATACCTCGCCGAGCTCTGCCGCAGCGCGCGGGCGCCGGTGATGATGCTCGCCTGCCCCGAGCTGCGCGTGGTGCCTGTCACCGTGCACATGCCGCTGACGCGGGTACCCGAGGCGCTGACGACGGCGATGATCGTCGAAACGGGGAGGACCACCGCCGAGGCCCTGCGGCACCACTTCGGCATTGCCCGGCCGCGTCTCGCCGTCGCGGGCCTCAATCCCCATGCCGGTGAAGGCGGCCAGCTGGGCCGCGAGGACGACGCGGTCATCCGCCCCGCCGTGCAGAAACTCCAGGCCGATGGCATCGAGGCCTTCGGGCCCTTGCCCGCCGACACGATGTTCCACGCCGCTGCCCGGCGCGGCTACGATGTGGCGCTGTGCATGTACCACGACCAGGCGCTGATCCCGATCAAGACCATCGATTTCGAGGGCGGGGTGAACGTCACCCTCGGGCTGCCGATCATTCGCAGCTCGCCGGACCACGGCACCGCGCTCGACATCGCCGGCACGGGCAAAGCCTCGCCCGCCAGCCTGCTGGCGGCGCTGCGCATGGCGGCGGAGATGGCGGCGGCCGGCCGCCAGACCGCCGCGTCATGACGGGATCGGCCGAGCCGTCCCTGCCGCCGCTGCGCGAAGTCATCGCGCGCTACGGCCTCGGCGCCCGCAAGGCCCTGGGTCAGCACTTTCTGCTCGACCTCAACCTGACGGGACGCATCGCGCGCGCGGCCCCCGACCTGACGCAGGGCACCGTGATCGAGATCGGCCCCGGCCCCGGCGGCCTCACCCGCGCCCTGCTGGCAGCCGGCGCCACCCGGCTTGTCGCGGTGGAAAAGGACCGCCGCTGCCTGGAGGCGCTGGCCGAGCTCGCCGCCGCCTACCCCGGCCGACTGCAGGTGATCGAGGGCGACGCCCTGGAGATCGACCTGACGGCGCTCGGGCCGGCGCCGCGCCAGATCGTCAGCAACCTGCCCTACAACATCTCGACCGCGCTGCTGGTGAACTGGCTCACCGTCCTGGCCGATGACCCCGGCGCCCTTTCCGCGATGACCCTGATGTTCCAGAAAGAGGTCGCCGACCGCCTGGTGGCGAAGCCGCGCAGCAGGGCCTACGGGCGCCTCTCGGTGCTGACCCAATGGCTCTGCGCGCCGCGCCCTCTGTTCGACATCCCGCCCCAGGCCTTCACGCCGCCGCCCAAGATCGTTTCCACCGTCGTCGCAGTGACGCCGCGCGCCGCGCCGCTGGCCCCCGCCAGCCTGGCCGTCCTCGAGAAAGTAACCGCCGCCGCCTTCGGCCAGCGCCGCAAGATGTTGCGGCAAAGCTTAAAGTCCCTGGGCCTGAAATCGCTGACGCGCGATCCGGCCGCGCTGTTCGAGGCGACGGGCATCACGCCTACCGCGCGGGCGGAAGAACTCTCGGTGGAGGATTTCTGCGCGCTCGCGCGGCAGGTCGCATCCGGTGGGGCGGGCGGGCCGTCACTGGCCGGCGCGTAGGGTCTCGACGAAAGCGCGCAGACCGACGCGGCGCTCGCGCTTCAGACGCTCGGCGGTGAGGATCGCCTCCACCTGCTCGACGCTCTTTTCCAGATCATCGTTGATGATGATGTAGTCGTACTCGGCCCAATGGCTCATCTCATCGGCGGCCTTGGCCATGCGTGCATGAACCACCGCCTCGCTGTCCTGGGCGCGCGTATGGAGGCGCCGCTCCAACTCGGTCGTCGAGGGCGGCAGGATGAAGACGCTGACGAGGTCGTCGCGCGCGGTCTCGCGCACCTGCTGCGTGCCCTGCCAGTCGATGTCGAACAGCACGTCGCGGCCCGTCTCCAGCGCGCGCTCGACCGGTGCACGGGGCGTGCCGTAGTTGTTGCCGAAGACGAGCGCGTGCTCCAGCAGTTCGCCGTCGTCGACCATCGCGCCGAAGCGCTCGGGCGTGACGAAATAATAATCCTTGCCGTCGGTCTCGCTGGGACGCGGCGGGCGCGTCGTCGCGGAAATCGACAGCGAGAGATTGTCGTCGGTATCGAGCAGCCTGCGCGAGATGGTGGTCTTGCCGGCGCCCGAGGGCGACGACAGCACCAGCATCAGGCCGCGGCGCTTGATGTGGGTATCGACCATCCTGCGCTACTCGATGTTCTGGATCTGCTCGCGCAGCTGCTCGATCGAGGACTTCAGATCGAGGCCGATGCGGGTCAGCTCGACATCCGCCGACTTGGAGCACAGCGTGTTGGCTTCGCGGTTGAACTCCTGGCACAGGAAGTCGAGCTTGCGGCCGACGGCCCCCCCCTGGTCCAACAACTCGCGCGCCGCCTCGACGTGGGCGGCCAGACGGTCGAGCTCCTCGCGCACGTCGGCCTTGCCGGCGAGGATCGCCAGCTCCTGCGCCAGGCGCTCTTCGGCCACGCCGGTGCTTTCTTCCACCAGCACCGCAAGCTGCTCCTTCAGGCGCTGGCGCAGGGTCTCCGGCTGGGTGGCGGCGCAGCTGCGCGCGGCCTTGGCCAGGCGCTCGATCTCGTCGAGATGGCCGCGCGCCATGCCGAGCAGGCGCGCCCCTTCCGCCGCGCGCATGGCGAGCAGCGCCTGGAGCGCCGCATCGAGGTCTTCGCGCAGGGCGGCGAGCCGGACTTCCTGATCTTCGGGCGACTCTTCCTCTTCGACCGCTTCCAGCACGCCGCGCAGGCCAAGAATGCCGTCCAGGCGCGGCGGCGCCGCCTGGGTGCGCGACTCCAGCCTGGCCATGAGGTCGATGACCTGCTGCAGAAGATCCTCGTTGACCTGTAGCTGCAGCGGCGCGCTGCCGCGCTTCATGGAGAGATTGACCTGCAGGTTGCCGCGGCTGCAGGCCGCGGTCACGGCGCTGCGGACGATAGGGTCCAGGCTTTCGTAGCCCTGCGGCAGGCGGGCGCGCACGTCGAGGCTGCGACCGTTGACGCTCTTGACCTCCCAGGTCCAGCTCACCGTTGCATCGCCGCCGTCGCGGCGGGCGAAGCCGGTCATGCTGTGGACCACTTTGCCGGATTTGCTCACGCTGTCGAAGATTCCCCCTACCGCACGCGCCGCCGCCTTGCGGTCGGCGCAAATCTGTTCTGGACTGGTTATACTGGCCCGCCTTCAGGGCAACAAGCCCGGCCCGCCGCAGGCCGCCCGGCAGGAAAGGAGCGCCTGGACCCTCATGCAGAACCCCGGATCGATCCTCATCACTGGCGGCTCCAGCGGCATCGGCGCCGGACTGGCCCTTGCCTATGCCGCGCCCGGCGTGCGCCTGGCCCTCACCGGCCGCCACGCCGGACGTCTGGCGCAGGTCGCCGAACGTTGCCGCGCGGCTGGCGCCGAAGTGGCAGCGGGTGTCGTCGACGTCCGCGACCGCGCGGCGCTGGCGGCCTGGATGGCGGAGCAGGACCGCTGCCGGCCGCTCGACCTTGTGATCGCCAATGCCGGCATCTCCGCCGGCACCGGCGCCTTCGGTGAAACGGATCGCCAGGCGCGGGAGATCTTCGCGGTGAACTTCGACGGCGTGGTGAACACCGTGCTGCCTGCCGCCGAGCTGATGCGCCCGCGCCGCCGCGGCCAGATCGCCCTGATGTCGTCGCTGGCGGGTTTCCGCGGCTTTCCCGGCGCCCCGGCCTACTGCGCCTCCAAGGCCGGTGTGCGGGTCTGGGGCGAAGCGCTGCGCGGCACCCTGGCCGCCGACGGCCTCACCGTTTCGGTGATCTGCCCGGGCTACGTGAAGAGCCCGATGACCGACCACAACGACTTCCCGATGCCCTTCCTCATGGAGATGGACCGGGCGGTGGAGGTCATCCGCCGCGGCCTGGGCGCCGGCAAGTCCCGCCTCGTCTTTCCGCGCCGGCTCTTCGCGGCGGTCTGGCTGCTGGCGCTGCTGCCGCCGGCGTGGACCGACCGCCTGCTCGCCCGCCTGCCGACGAAGCCTGCCGATCCTGAACCTCAGGCCGGTCCATAGCTAAAGGGCGTCTCACGCTGCCCGCTGACGCCCGCCGTTCCAACGGCGAGGCATCCGCCGCCGCCTGTCTTGCCAAGCTTCGAGGTGAGAAACACCCGGTCCAGCAGCGGCCCGCCGAACGCGATCTTGGTCGGATCGGGCATCGGCGTCGCGACCTCGGCCACCCGCCGGCCCTGCGGCGAGAAGCCGTGCAGCATCCCGCCGCCGACGCCGGCGATCCAATAGTTGCCCGAGGCGTCTATGGCGCCGCCGTCGGGGCGCCCCTTCAGGTCCGCGAAACGGGCCAGTTCCTGCCATGCCCCGGTCCCACCGCTGGCGAGGTCGAGCGGCAAGCGCCACAGAGCCTGCACCGTGGGGTGCGAGTCGGAGAGATAGAGCAGGCCGCGCCCGCTATCGATGGCCAGCCCGTTGGGGGTCAGCAACCCGCTCGCCACTTCGCGCACCGCAAGGTCGGGGCCGATGCACAGCAGCCTGCCCAGGGGTTGCTTGTTGTCGACGTCGCAGGTCGCCGCCCACAGCCGGCCGGCCGCGTCGGTGGCGGCATCGTTGAAACGGGTGCCGCTGCCCTCCAGGCGCCAGATCAGCGTGAAGCCGCCGCCCGCCGGATCGAAGCGGAAGAGCCCGCTCTCCATGCCCACGACAATGGCGCCACCGGCCGCCAGCACGACGAAGCCGATCTCCTCCGCCGTGCGCCAGACCCGCGTGTGGCCACTCGCCGCATCGCTGCGCAGCAGCTTGCGGCCGGTGACGTCGACCCACCAGACGCAGCCGTCGCGCGGCGACCACTGCGGGCTCTCCCCCAGCACCGCGGCTGCATCCGACAGCGTCTCGAAGCGCCACTCCGCCTGCGCGATCTCGCTCATGCTCACATCAGGTGGTTGGGCAGGAACAGCACGATGTCCGGCACCAGGGCCATGGCGGCGATGAGCAGGACCATCGCCACGACGAAGGGCCAGGACCACTTCACGAAATCGGCGAAGCTGCACTTCAGGATGCCGCAGACCGTGTACATGATGACACCGACCGGCGGCGTGTTGCCGCCGACCGAGACCAGGACGATCATCACCACGCCCATGTGCACGGGATCGAAGCCGACGTGCACCAAGGCCGGCAGCACCAGCGGCGTCACCAGCAGCACGTTCACCGTCGCTTCCATTACCGTGCCGGCGACAAAGACGATGGCAAGCACGGCAAACAGCGTGACGTACTTGTCGCCGGGCAGGCCGGCCAGGAATCCCGTGATGGCGCCCGGTGCCTGCTCGATGGTAAGGGCATGGCCCAGCACCGCCGCCATGACGATGATCAGCATCACCATGCCGATGTCGATGACCGAGTCCCGCATGGCGCCGATGAGGTTCTTCCAGGTCAGCTCGCGGTAGACGAAGACGCCGATGACCAGGGCATAGAGCACCACGATGGCACCCGCCTCGGTCGCGGTGAACACGCCGAAGCGAAAGCCGATCAACAGGAAGACCGGGAACAGCAGCGCCCAGATGCACTCTAAGAAGCTGGCAGCCACCGCACGAAAGGCCGGCCGCTCGGCCAGTTCCGGCTGATAGCCCATGCGGCGCGCGACCATCGATGTGACGCCCATCAGCACGGCCGTCATCAGGATGCCCGGGACCACACCGCCCAGCAGCAGGCGGCCGATCGAGACCTCGCTGATGAAGCCGAAGAGAATGAGGCCGATGCTGGGCGGAATGGTCGCGGTGATGACGGAGGAAAAGGCGATGACGGCGGCGGTGAAGCCGGGCGCATAGCCGCGCCGCGCCATGGCGGGCCCCAACAGGCGCGACTCCATCGCCGCGTCGGCCACCGCCGAACCGGAAATGCCGCCCATCAGCGCACTCAATACGATGGAGACCTGCGCCAGGCCGCCGATCATCCAGCCGGTCAGCAGACGCGCGAAGGTCAGCAGACGGTCGGTGATACCGGTGATGTTCATCAGGTTGCCGGCGAGGATGAAGAAGGGGACCGCCAGCAGCGGAAAGGACTGCGTCGCGCCGTACATGCGCTGCATGGCGACGGTCAGCGGCATGTAATCGCCGAACACGAAGACCGGCACCGTGGCGAGGCCCAGCGCGAAGGCAACCGGCACGCCGATCGCCAGGAAGACGAAGAAAAGAGCGGCGATGACCGTCAGCATCACATCACGTCCCGCTCGGCATGAGCCTGCGGCAGGCCGCGCAGGTGGCGCAGGATCTGCTCGATCACGGTGACGATCATCAGCGCGTAGGCTACCGGCAGCGCGGCGGCGGCGTAGGACGACGGCACGCCGGTCATCGGCAAAGGCCGCGGGTCGGAGAGCCGCACCAGCGCCATGCCGTAGTAGACGAGGAAGACCAGCAGCACCGCGATGGTCAGCTTGATCGCCAGTTCCAGCAGGAAGCGCGGGGTCGCCGGCAATAGGCCGAGCAGCACGTCGATGCGGAAGTGTCCGGCCCGCTGCAGCGTCAGGTCGGCGGCCAGCATCGCCAGCCAGACGAACAGCGCCTGTGCCACCTCGTCCGACCACAGGACCGGCCGTCCGAGATAGCGCCCGAAGGTCCCCGCGAGGACGACCGCCACGATGGCGCCCAACAGCGCCACCGCGGCGGCCATTTCCACGCGCCGCAGGATCACCAGAATGCTCTGCAACGATACCCCCTTTGGAAGCGCCCTGTAGCGCCCTCGATCGTCCGCCCGCCGCGGCTCAGTTGTCGAGCGTCTTGCGCACTTCGGCGACCAGCTCGGTCAGGCCCATCTTGGCCCATACCGGCTTTACCGCTTCCTTGAAGGGGGACGTGTCGACCGAGGACACCGTGACGCCGGCGCCGCGGATGTCGGCGTAGATCTTCTCGGCGCCGTCGACGTTGGCTTTCAGGGCCTCGGCGCCCCAGCGCTTGGCCTCTTCGTTCACGATGGCGCGCAAATCGTCCGGCAGCGACTGCAGCCAGGCGTCGGAGACCAGGAGGCCGCTCATCAGGTAGATGTGGCTGGTCAGCGTGATGTCGGAGACGACTTCGTAGAGCTTGGCGCCCCAGATGGCCGCCGGTTGCGCCTCGGCGCCGTCGATGACGCCGGTCTGCAGCGAGGGATAGACTTCAGCCCAGGGCAGCGGCGTCGCCACCGCGCCCATGGCGCCGATGGTCTCGACCCACAGCGGCTGGCCGATGGTGCGCACGCGCACACCGCTGAGGTCGGCCGGCGAGGCGATCGGCTTCTTGGTCAGCATCTGCCGGGCGCCCTGGTACCAGTTGAACGACAGCAGGGTCAGGCCGCTCTTCTGGCGCAGTTGCTCGTTCCAGCCGGCGAAGGTGTCTGACTCGACGAAGCGCGCCAGTTCCTCCACCGACTCGAAGGCATAGGGCGCCACCAGCACGTTGAACTCGGGCACGAAGACCGAGACCCGCGAGGCTTCCACGAAAGTGCCTACATTCGCGCCGGCGGCCGCCTGGTCCATCATGTCCTGGGTGTCGCCGAGCTGCGAACTGGGGAACAGCTGGACCTCCATCGCCCCCTTGCTGCGCTCCTCGACGGCCTGCTTGAAGCCTTCCGCGGCAACCTGCAGCGGGTCGCTCGGCGCCAGGACGGAGCCGAGCCTGAGGGTGTAGTCGGCCGCGGCCGCCACCTTCGGCTGGACGGTCATGAGCGGAGCGAGCGCGAGGGCAGTGCCCAGCACCAGTGCGTTGAAGGCTTTCATGGTTTTCCTCCCGGGGATGTCTTTGGTTCCATAGCGACCGTCCCCGCTGCCCTCGGGGATCTGCATCTTGTTATACTAATATATTAGAGCATCAGTGAGCCGGACGTCAATGCGCTGACGGCCTCTTCTGCACGATCCGCCGGGAGTTGCGGAATGGGAGGCGGAGGAGTCGTCCGGCCGGGAGCTGAGGTCTTAGTTCGTCGTCTGCTTCTGCAGGCTGCGCAGATGCTTGCGCCACTTCGCCACGTTGCGGTTGTGCTCGGCCAGGGTCTTGGCGAAGGCATGGCCCCCGTCCCCGGCGGCGACGAAGTAGAAGTACTCGGTCGCGGCCGGATTCAGCGCGGCTTCCAGCGCGGCGCGGCCGGGATTGGCGATCGGCGCCGGCGGCAAGCCGGCGATCTGGTAGGTATTGTAGGGGGTCGGGCTGGCGAGGTCCTTGCGCGTCAGCGAACGGCCGAGCGGCGCCTTGCCGAGGGTAATGCCGTAGACCACCGTCGGATCGGACTGCAGCGGCATGCCCTTGTTCAGGCGGTTCACGAAGACGCCGGCGACCAGCGCGCGCTCGCTGTCGACGCCGGTCTCCTTCTCGATGATCGAGGCGAGCACCAGCGCCTCCTCCGGCGTGTTCAGCGGCAGGTTCGGCGCGCGCTTGTCCCACAGCTCGCTGAGCGCCGCGTCCATCGCCTCGCTCATGCGCTGCAGCACCGCCGCGCGGCTGTCGCCGCGGTGAAAGTGATAGGTCTCCGGCAGCAGCGCGCCGTCCGGCGGGATCTGGTCGATGGCACCGGCCAGCGGATCGGCGGCCTCCAGCAGCGCGACGATCTCCACGCTGGTGAGGCCTTCGGGAATGGTGAGGCGGTGGACCACCGTCTGACCGCTGGCGATCAGTGCCGCGGCGTCCTTCATCGAGGCGCCCGGCGCGAAGGCATACTCGCCGGCCTGCAACGCACGCGCGTCGCCGAAGAGGCGCACGCCGAGGCGGAACAGGGTGGCATCGGAGATCACGCCGGCCGCCGACAGATCGTCGGCGATGGCGGCGAGGCCGGCGCCGCGGGGCACGATGACCACGGCCTCCGCGGTCAGCGGACCCGGCGCTTCATAGCGGCTTTGCAGGTAGAACCATAGGGCGCCGGCGGCCACCGCCAGCAGGACGGCAAGGGATACGGCGATTGTCCCCAGCCGCCGCATCAGCCGGAATCGCTATTGGTACTCGGCCAGGACGACACTCGCGTTGGTGCCGCCGAAGCCGAAGGAGTTGGACAGGGCGCGGCGGATCGGCCGCTCCTTGGCCTGGTGCGGCGTCAGGTCCATGTCCGCGCAACTGGGCGACGGATTGTCTAGATTGAGCGTCGGCGGCGCGACGTTGTGGCGGATTGCCAGGATCGAGAAGATCGCCTCGACCGCGCCGGCGGCGCCCAGCAGGTGGCCGATCGCCGACTTGGTCGACGACATGGAGATATTCTTCGCGGCATCGCCGAACAGGCGCTTCACCGCACCGACTTCGATCTCGTCGCCCAGCGGCGTCGAAGTGCCGTGCGCGTTGATGTAGTCGATGTCGCTGGGGTCGAGGCCGGCACGCTTCAACGCCGCCTGCATCGCCCGGAAGCCGCCGTTGCCGTCTTCGGGCGGCGCGGTGATGTGGTGGGCATCGCCCGACAGGCCGTAGCCGACCACCTCGGCATAGATCGTCGCGCCGCGTGCCTTGGCGTGCTCCAGTTCTTCCAGCACCACCACACCGGCCCCCTCGCCCATCACGAAGCCGTCGCGGTCTTCGTCCCAGGGCCGCGAGCCGCGCTCGGGCGTGTCGTTGAACTTGGTCGACAGCGCCCGCGAAGCGGAGAAGCCGGCGATGCCGATACGGCACACAGCCGCCTCCGCGCCGCCGGCGATCATCACGTCGGCGTCGTCCAGCATGATCAGACGGGCTGCGTCGCCGATGGCATGGGCACCGGTCGAGCAGGCCGTGACCACGGCGTGGTTCGGTCCCTTGAAGCCGTAACGGATGGAAACCTGGCCGGAGACGAGGTTAATGAGCGCGGCTGGGATGAAGAACGGCGACAGGCGCCGCGGGCCACGTTCCTTCACGGTGATGGAGCCTTCGTAGATGGTCTCCAGCCCGCCGATGCCGGAGCCGATCATCACGCCCGTGCGCCAGCAGTCCTCGTCGGTTTCCGGCGTCCAGCCGGAATCGTCGATGGCCTGCTGGGCCGCCGCCATGCCGAAGATGATGAAGCGGTCCAGCTTGCGCTGGTCCTTGGCCTCAAGATAGTCGTCGGCATTGAACAGGCCCGCCGAGGTCTCGCCCAGCGGCACCTGACCGGCGATCTTCGCCGGCAGGTCGGAAACATCGAAACTTTGGATGCTACGCAGTCCGGATTGGCCGTTGATAAGGCGATCCCAGACATGACTGACGCCGCTTCCCAGCGGTGTGACCAGCCCCAACCCTGTAACGACAACCCGTCTCATACTGCAAGCGGCCTTTATGCGGCGAGATGATGGAGCGGCAGCGTCAGACGCCTAGCGCGCCCCCGCCGCCATCGCCGTTGGCTCAGGAGTGTTCCTGAATGAAGTCGATCGCGTCCTTGACGGTGACGATCTTCTCCGCCGCGTCATCGGGAATCTCGCAGCCAAACTCTTCCTCGAAAGCCATCACCAGTTCCACGGTGTCCAGGCTGTCGGCGCCCAGATCGTCGATGAAACTCGCAGACTCAGTAACCTTCGCATCATCGACGCCCAGATGTTCGACGACGATCTTCTTCACGCGCTCGGCGATGTCGTTGCTCATAAGAATTAGCCCTCAGGTTCTTCAATGCTTCTTAGCGGGAAGCGGTTGCCGTCACAGCGGATGACCACCCTGCCTCTAGGCAAGGCGCCGCCTCTTATCACAGTTCTTAAAGGTTTGCCAACGCCCTACAGACGCCTACTCGAAGTGGGTCCCCCCGCAGGCGTCATATCATGGCCATTCCCCCGTTTACATGCAAGGTTTGGCCCGTCACATAGCCCGCTTCCTCGCTCGCGAGATACGCCACGGCCGATGCGATTTCATCTGGGTTTCCAAGGCGTTGCATTGGAATCGCTGCGAGCAGCCGGGCGTGCTGCTGTTCATTGAGCGCGTCGGTCATCGGCGTCTCGATCATGCCCGGCGCCACGCAGTTCACGGTGATTCCGCGACTCGCCACTTCCAGGGCCAGCGCCTTGGACATGCCGATCAGGCCGGCCTTGGAAGCCACATAGTTGGCCTGGCCCGGATTCCCGGTCACACCGACGATTGAGCTGATTCCGATGATGCGACCCCAGCGCCGCTTCATCATGCCCTTCAGGGCGGCCTTGGAGAGCCGGAAGGCGGCAGTCAGGTTCACCTCGATGACCTCGCGCCAGTCCTCGTCCTTCATACGCATGGCCAGGCCGTCGCGGGTCAGGCCGGCGTTGTTGACCAGAATGTCGAGGTGACCGAGCTCCTGTTCGACGCGTCCGACCAACGCGCTCGCCTCGCCTTCTTCGGCGAGGTTGCAGGTCATGACATGGGCCCGCGCGCCCAGCTCGCCGGCCAGCGCTTCCAGCGCTTCGGCGCGCGTGCCGCTCAGCGCCACCGTGGCGCCCTGGGCATGCAGGCGCCGCGCGATGGCGCCGCCGATGCCACCCGAGGCGCCGGTCACCAGGGCAATCTTTTCAGTCAAATCAAGCATCAAGACGTCTCCACGACGATAAAGCTTCAAGCGGTGTCCCGGTTCGGCCTCGGGCCGGCGGGGCTTCGGGCCGCATGGCGCGGCTTCTTCAGATCTGGCCTAAGATGGCTTCGACTTCCTGCGGCGTCTCAACACTGTGGGCCGCCAGGGTCCGGTCGATACGCTTGGCAAGGCCGCTCAGCACCTTGCCGGCGCCCAACTCGATCACGGTCTCGACCCCCTGGCCTGCCATGTAGGCAACGCCCTCGCGCCAGCGCACCATGCCGGTGACCTGCTCCACCAGCTTGCGGCGGATCTCCTCCGGGTCGCTCAGGTGGCTGGCGGTGACGTTGGCGACCAGCGGCACAGCCGGCATGGCCACCTCGACGCCCGCCAGCGCCTCGGCCATCACCTCGGCGGCCGGCGCCATCAGGCTGCAGTGGAAGGGCGCGCTGACCGGGAGCATCACCGCCCGCTTGGCGCCCTTGGTCTTGGCGATCTCGCAGGCCCGCTCGACGGCGGCAGTGTGTCCGCTGATCACGACCTGGCCCGGCGCGTTGTCGTTGGCGGCGGCGCAAACCTCACCCTGCGCGGCCTCGGCGGCGACCTCCTGGGCCGCCGCCAGGTCGAGCCCCAGCAGCGCCGCCATGGCCCCCTCGCCCACCGGCACGGCCTCCTGCATGGCTTGGCCGCGACGGCGCAGCAGGCGCGCGGCATCGTCAAGGCCCAGGCTGCCGGCGGCCGCCAGAGCGGAATATTCTCCCAGGGAGTGCCCGGCCACGAAGGCCGCCTTGTCGCCGAGGCGCCAGTTGCCCTCGCTCTCCAGCACCCGCACCACCGCCATGCTGACCGCCATCAGGGCCGGCTGGGCGTTGGCGGTCAGGCGCAGTTCCTCCTCCGGTCCCTCGCGCATCAGCCGCGACAGGTGGAAGCCCAGGGCATCGTCGACCTCCTCGAAGATGTGGCGGGCGACGGGAAATGCCTCGGCCAGCGCCTGGCCCATGCCAACCGCCTGGGACCCCTGCCCCGGGAACACGAAAGCGAGGGTCATGGAAGGTAACTCCGCTGGATCTTGTGGTTGGAGGTCATGTGTCGGCGAACGCCACACCGGCCCACACATAGACACGCTGACTTGGCTGTCAAGCCAGATTGGCGCTCAAAGGCCGGAAAACCGCGCCTTACAATGGTGAAGAGTCGCTCCCTTAGGCCCGGAAGGGGACCGCACGCGCCCTCTTGCCTGGGGGAGGATAAAGTGTATAGTCCCGCGGCTTTGCGGCCTTGGGCAGCGCTTTTTGGCGTGTCCCGGGATAAAGACGCAAGGCGCTCCTTGCCGGCCTTATAAGAGGGTCGGCTAGGGCCGGGCGGCTGGTCCGACCAGCGCCGGTCCACGAATAGCCAGAGGGAGTACAGAATGGCATTCTACGAGTGCGTGCTGATTGCACGCCAGGACGTCGCCACGTCTCAGGTCGAAGGCCTGGTGGCGGAATACACCAAAATCCTCGAAGACAACGGCGGCCGAGTCGCGGGATCCGAGTACTGGGGGCTGCGTACCCTGGCCTACCGGATCAAGAAGAACCGCAAGGGCCACTACGTCATGCTGCGCATCGATGCGCCGGCGGCGGCGCTGCACGAGATGGAGCGCAACATGCGCCTCAGCGACGATGTCATCCGCTACCTGACCGTGCGCGTCGAAGAGCTGGAGGAAGGCCCCTCCATCGTGATGCAGGCGCGTGATCGCCGCGACGACCGGGGCGACCGTGGGGGCCGTGGCGATCGCGGTGACCGGGGCGACCGGGGCGACCGCCGTGGTCCGCGCGAAGGCGGCTACCGCGACCGTGGCCCGCGTGAGGGCGGCCCGCGTGAAGGCGGTCCGCGCGAGGAAAGAGCGACCTCCAGTGAAGGAGCTGCAGAATGAGTGTGCAAGTTGTCGGTGGCGGCGGTGGCCGTCGCCCGTTCTTCCGTCGCCGCAAGAGCTGCCCGTTCTCCGGGCCGAAGGCACCGAAGATCGACTACAAGGACACGCGTCTGATGCAGCGCTTCGTGTCGGAGCGCGGCAAGATCGTGCCGAGCCGTATCACCGCCGTGTCGGCCAAGAAGCAGCGTGAGCTCGCGCGCGCCATCAAGCGTGCCCGCTTCCTCGCTCTTCTGCCCTACGTGCTGAAGTAAGCGCCCTAGCAGGAGAACCGAAAATGGAAGTGATCCTGATGCAGCGCATCGAGAAGCTCGGTCAGATGGGCGACGTCGTGTCGGTCAAGCCGGGCTTTGCGCGCAACTACCTGTTGCCGCAGAAGAAGGCGATGCGGGCCACCAAGCAGAACATGGCCCGCTTCGAAACCCAGCGGGCTCAGCTCGAAGCCGAGAACCTGAAACGCCGCGAAGAAGCCGAGCGGGTCGCCAAGGACCTCGAGGGCATGACCGTGACCCTCATCCGTCAGGCGGGTGAGAGCGGCCAGCTCTACGGCTCGGTCACCAGCCGCGACGTCGCCGAAGCGGTCACCGCGGGTGGCGTCACCGTCAGCCGCGGCCAGGTCGACCTCGGCCCGGTGATCAAGATGCTGGGCCTCCACAAGGTGCGCGTCCGACTGCACCCGGAGGTCATCGTGACCGTCACCGCCAACGTGGCGCGTTCCGACGAAGAAGCGAAGATCCAGCTGCAGAGCGGCCGGGTTATGAGCGTGGAAGAGATGCGCCAGGCCGAGGAAGCCGCCGAAGCCGAACTGGAAGCGGCGGTCGATGCGACCGAGCAGCAAGAAGAGGCCGGCGAATCGGCAGGCGAAGAGGCCAAGCAGGACTAACGTCCGCTCCCCCTCGCCCTTCCGGCCGAATGACAACGGCGGCTCCCCTGGCGGGAGCCGCCGTTTCTCTTTTGCCAGACCTGTCAACCGAATAGAATCGTCCTTATCCCCGATTCTCCCGTAGAGTCCTGTTTGGGGATATCGGCTTTTCCCGTAGCTTTCGGACTCATGAACACACCCCAGCCGAACCTGCCGGCCTTCCTCGGTCCGACGAACGAAGACCTCCTGCGCCTGCCGCCGTCCAATGACGAGGCGGAGCAGGCCCTGCTGGGCGCCATCCTGGCCAACAACGCGGCTTACGAGAAAGTGTCCGACTTCCTGCGCGCGGAACACTTCGCCGATGCGGTGCACGCGCGCATCTTCGAGGCCTGCGGCAAGCTGATCGAGCGCGGCCAGATCGCCAACGCGATCCAGCTGAAAAATCTCTTCGAGCAGGAGAGTGCCCTCACCGAGGTCGGCGGTGCGCAATACCTGGCGCAGCTGCAGTCCAGCTACGTCACCATCATCAACGCCGTCGACTACGGCAAGACGATCCACGACCTCTACCTGCGCCGTCAGCTCATCGCGATGGGCGAGGACATGGTCAACGACGCCTTCGACTACGACCTCGACATCGACGCCAGCCAGCAGATCGCCGTCGCCGAAGACAAGCTCTACAGGCTGGCCGAGATCGGCGAGACCGAGGGCGGGCTCAGCACCTTCAAGTCCGCGGTGCTGGAATCGCTGCACATGACCGAGGCGGCGATGCGGCGCGACGGCCTGGCCGGCGTGTCCTCGGGTCTGCACGACCTCGACAAGCTGCTGGGCGGCTTCCACCCCTCCGACCTGGTGATCCTCGCGGCGCGCCCCTCCATGGGCAAGACGTCCTTGGCAACCAACATCGCCTACAATGTCGCCGCGGCGGCGCGCACCGAAAAGGACGCCGAGGGCAACCCCATCGAACAGCGCCAGCCGGTCGCCTTCTTCTCGCTGGAAATGTCGTCCGAGCAGCTCGCTTCGCGCGTCATCGCCGAGCGCACCGGCGTCCGCTCCGATTCCATGCGCCGCGGCGACATCCAGGACGAGGATTTCGACAAGATCTTCGAAGCGAGCCGCGAACTCTTCGAGCTGCCGCTCTTCGTCGACGACACCCCGGCCCTCTCGGTCAGCCAGGTCCGCACGCGCGCGCGCCGCCTGAAGCGCCAGCACGGCCTCAGCCTGATCGTCATCGATTACCTGCAGCTGATGCAGCCGCCCGCGGGCAAGCGCAGCGATAACCGGGTGCAGGAGGTCTCCGAGATCACCCGCGGCCTGAAGGCCCTGGCCAAAGACCTCGACGTGCCGGTGATCGCTCTGTCGCAGCTGTCGCGCGCCGTCGAGCAGCGCGAGGACAAGCGTCCGCAGCTGTCCGACCTGCGCGAGTCGGGCTCGATCGAGCAGGACGCCGACGTGGTGATGTTCATCTACCGCGACCAGTACTACCTGGAGCGCGCCGAACCGTCCCAGCGCGACGGCGAGGACGACAACAAGTACCACGAGCGCCTGGAGCGCTGGAAGGAGCGCTGCGAGCGCGCCTACGGCAAGGCCGAGATCATCATCGCCAAGCAGCGCCACGGCCCGATCGGCGCGCGCGAGTTCGCCTTCGACGGCGACACCACGCGGTTCAGCGACCTGGTCGCCGATGACCACCTCCCCGACCACTACTGAGCCGGCAGCAGGCGCCGTGAGAGAGAACGCCCTTGGCCAGGTGCCGCCGCGCGTCGCCGGCGTGCTGACCGTCGACCTCGCCGCCATCGCCGAAAACTATCGCATCCTCAAGGCTGCCATGCAGCAGCGCGCCGTCGGCGCCGTGGTGAAGGCCGACGGCTACGGCCTGGGCGCCGAGCGGGTCGCGCCCGCACTGGTGAAGGCCGGCGCGCGCAGCCTCTTCGTCGCCCAGCTCGACGAGGCCCTGAAGCTGCGCCCGGTGCTCGACCGGTGCCACCCGGCGCTCTCGCTCTACGTGCTGAACGGCCTGATGCCCGGCGCCGAGGCGGACTACGCCGACAACAACATCCTGCCGGTGCTCAACTCCCTGGGCCAGATCGACGCCTGGGCCGCCTTCGCCCGCAGCCGAGACAAGGTGCTGCCGGCCGCCGTCCACCTGGACAGCGGCATGTGCCGCCTGGGCCTGCCGCCCGACGAGGTCGAAGCCCTGCGCGCCGATCCGGGGCGGCTGGACGGCATCGTGCCGACCTGCGTCCTGAGCCACCTCGCCTGCGCCGACGAGCCGCAGCACCCGAAGAACGCCGAGCAGCTGGCGGCGCTGAAGGCGGCGCTGACCGCCCTGCCCCGCGCGCCGGTGTCGTTCTGCAATTCCTCGGGCCTCTTCCTCGGGCCCGACTACCACTTCGACCTCGGCCGGCCGGGGGTCGCGCTCTACGGCGTGAACCCGACCCCGGCGGCTCCGAATCCGATGCGCCAAGTGGTGCGTTTACAGGCAAAAATCCTGCAAATCCGCGCGATTGACGCTCCTCAGACCGTTGGCTATGGTGCCACCCACCGCGCCACGGGGCCGGCCCGAATCGCGACCGTTGCCGCTGGCTATGCCGATGGCTACCTGCGGTCGATTTCCTCACGCGGGCATGCCTGGGTCGCCGGTCATAGGGTTCCTGTGGTTGGACGCGTTTCCATGGATTTGCTAGCGCTGGATGTAACCGGAGTGGCGCCTGAGAAGGTGCAGCCGGGAGACTGGGCGGACTTGCTCAACGGCGAGCAGGACGTTGACGCCCTGGCGCGCGAAGCCGGGACCATCGGCTACGAAATCCTGACCTCCCTCGGCGCGCGCTATCACCGGCTGTATGTGGATTAGCGATTGATGCCGATTCTCCAGCCGATCGGCCGCACCTTTCTGACCTTTTTGGAAGCCACCGGCCGGCTGACGCTCTTTACCGTGCTGTCGCTGTCGCACTGTGTGCGGCCGCCGCTCTACCCGCGCCTGATCCTGCGGCAGATGATCGAGATCGGCTATTACTCCCTGCCGGTGGTCGGCCTCACCGCGATCTTCACCGGCATGGTGCTGGCGCTGCAGAGCTACACCGGCTTTGCACGGTTCTCGGCGGAAAGCGCCATTCCCAACGTGGTCGTCGTTTCGATCACCCGCGAGCTGGGTCCCGTGCTGGCCGGCCTCATGGTCGCCGGACGGGTCGGCGCCTCCATGGCCGCCGAGATCGGAACCATGCGCGTGACCGAGCAGATCGACGCGCTCGAGACGCTGGCGACCAATCCCTTCAAGTACCTCATCGCGCCGCGCCTCATCGCCGGCCTCACCATGCTGCCGATCCTGGTCCTGATCGCCGACATCATCGGCGTGTTCGGCGGCTACATCGTCTCGACGCAGAAGCTGGGCTTCAACCCGGCGACCTACCTGAAGAACACCTGGGACTTCATCGAAACGCAGGACGTCATCTCCGGCCTGGTGAAAGCCGGCGTCTTCGGCTTCCTGGTGACCCTGATGGGCTGCTACCACGGCTACCACTCGCGCGGCGGCGCGCAGGGCGTCGGCGCGGCGACCACCAACGCCGTGGTCTCCGCCTCGATCCTGATCCTCAGCTTCAACTACTTCATCACCGAGCTGTTCTTCGCACGATGAACGACAGCCCCGCCCTCTCCGAAACGCAGGCCGGCGCCGAAGCCACGACGGGCACCACGCCGAAGATCGCCATCCGCGGCCTCACCAAGGTGTTCGGCGACAAGGTCGTGCTGAACGGCATCGACCTCGACATCCTGCCCGGCGAGTCGATGCTGGTCATCGGCGGCTCGGGCAGCGGCAAGTCGGTGCTGCTGAAGTGCATTCTCGGCCTGCTGCACCCTGACGCCGGCTCCATCAAGGTCGACGGCGAGGAAGTCGTCGGTCTCTACGGCTCCGAGCTCGACCGCGTGCGCCGCAAGTTCGGCATGCTGTTCCAGAACGCCGCCCTCTTCGACTCGCTGACAGTGTGGGAGAACGTCGCCTTCGGCCTCATCCAGGGCCAGCGCATGGAGCGTGCCAAGGCGCGCGGCATTGCCCTGGAGAAGCTGGCCGCGGTCGGCTTGGGCGATGACGTCGGCAAGCTGATGCCGGCGGAGCTGTCCGGCGGCATGCGCAAGCGCGTCGGCCTCGCCCGCGCCATCGCGACTGAGCCGGAGATCATCTTCTTCGACGAGCCCACCACCGGCCTCGATCCCATCATGGGCGACGTCATCGACCGCCTCATCGTGGACTGCGTGAAGGGCCTGGGCGCCACGGCGCTGTCGATCACCCACGACATGGCGAGCGCGCGGCGCATTTCCGACCGCGTGTCCATGCTCTACCAGGGCAAGATCATCTGGACAGACCACGCCAGCGAACTGGAACGCTCCGGCAATCCTTACGTCGACCAGTTCATCAACGGGCGTGCCGAAGGACCGATAAAGGTCCAGGTGAACGGCATTTGAGCCGCGGGCGCCGCTACAGGATCGAGGGCTGAGCATGGCCAAGCCGCGCTCGCAGTACGTCTGCCAGGACTGCGGCGCCGTCACCGCCAAGTGGGCGGGGCGCTGCGAGGGCTGCGGTGCCTGGAACTCGCTGGTCGAGGAAAGCGTGCAGGCGGCGCCCGGTGGGCTCTCCGGCCGTGGCAAGGCCGCCGGCCGGATCCAGTTCGTCGACCTGAAGAGCGAGAGCCAGCCGCGCCCGCGCTTGACCTGCGGCATCGCCGAGTTCGACCGCGTGACCGGCGGCGGCCTGGTGCCGGGCTCCGCCGTGCTGGTCGCGGGCGACCCGGGCATCGGCAAGTCCACGCTGCTGCTGCAGGTGACCGCGCGCATGGCTGCGTGCGGTTCGACCTGTGCCTACATCTCCGGCGAGGAGTCGATCGACCAGGTACGCCTGCGCGCGCGCCGCATGGGCCTCGCCGAGGCGCCCGTGCAGCTTGCTGCCGCCACCTCGGTGCGCGACATGGTGGCCAGCCTCGACCACCCGGCCAGCCCCGAGCATCCGGGCCCGGCGGTGGTGATCGTCGATTCGGTGCAGACCCTCTACATCGACAGCCTGGAGTCGGCGCCCGGCACGGTCTCCCAGGTGCGCGCGGCGGCGCAGGAGCTGATCCGTCTCGCAAAAAAGCGGGGGTTCGCCCTGCTGCTGGTCGGCCACGTCACCAAGGAGGGCCTGATCGCCGGCCCCAAGGTGCTGGAGCACATGGTCGATACCGTGCTGACCTTCGAGGGCGACCGCGGCCATCATTTCCGCATCCTGCGCGCGGTGAAGAACCGCTTCGGCCCGACCGACGAGATCGGCGTCTTTGAGATGACCGACGAGGGCCTGCAGGAGGTCGCCAACCCCTCCGCCCTGTTCCTCGCCGAGCGCCGGGGCAATGTCACCGGTGCCGCGGTCTTCGCCGGGCTGGAGGGCACCCGTCCGCTGCTGGTTGAAATTCAGGCCCTGGTTTCCACATCTCCCCAGGCGACTCCGCGGCGCGCCGTGGTCGGCTGGGATTCCGGCCGTCTCGCCATGGTGCTGGCGGTCTTGGAGGCGCGATGCGGGCTGGCATTGGCCGGCCAAGAGGTATATTTGAACGTTGCCGGCGGCCTCAGGATCGGGGAGCCGGCAGCGGATCTGGCCGTGGCGGCGGCCCTGGTATCGGCGGCATCGGGACAGGAAGTGCCGGAAGAAACGGTGATTTTCGGCGAAATCGGCCTTTCGGGCGAGATCCGCCCGGTCAGTCAGGTGGATCTGCGCCTGAAGGAAGCCGAAAAGCTCGGCTTTACCCGGGCCTGGATCGCCCCACGCCGCAAGCAGGCAAAAGGCAAGGCGACGGCAGCCGCGGGCGCCGGCATGCGGGTTGAGGAGATCGCCCACCTGCAGGACCTTGTCGCCCGCCTGGCCGCCCCGGAGTCCGACGGCCGATCGGGCGGCGATTCGGGCAATCGGCGCCAGCAGGCCTACGAGAAAGCCCGTTAGAGACCCTGAATGGACAGCTTGCCGATCAACCTGGCAGACCTCATCGTCATCATCGTCCTGGTGGTGTCCGGCATCTTCGCCTTCGTGCGCGGCTTCGTGCACGAGGTGCTGGCGGTTGCCTCCTGGGTCGGCGCGGCTTTCGTGACGCTCTACGCCTTTCCCGTTGTGCAGCCCTACGTACTGAGCGTCATCGCGGTTGAATTCATCGCCAGCCTGGTGACCGGCGTCGGCCTGTTCCTGGTCACCCTGGTGCTGTTCTCGGTGCTGACCCGCATCCTGTCGAACCGCATCCAGCAGAGCAGCCTGGGGGCGCTCGACCGCTCGCTGGGCCTGCTGTTCGGCTTCGTCCGCGGCGCCGTCATCGTGGTGCTGGCCTGGCTGGCCCTCGACTACATGGTGGCCGAGGAAGACCGCCCGGCCTGGCTGCAGGAGGCAAGGGCACGCCCGCTGATCGAGCAGGGCGCCGGCTACATGCTGGCCCTGGTGCCGCCCGGCCTGCTGGAGCGCGGCGACCAGGCCGCCGAAGACGCCAGACGCCGCGCCGAAGATCTGCGGCGCGCCGAGCAGAGCTATCAACAGCTCGTCTCTCCGCTGCGAAAAGCCGATGCAGTGGAGGAGCAGCCCACGTATAACGAAGGCATGCGCGACGAGATCGAGAAGGCCATCGAAGGCCTCATGTCGGACGAAACCGCGCCAGGAGAGACCAAGCAGTGATGATCACCAATCCTCTGGCTCCCCCTCCCAGTCGAACCGGGGACGACGATAAGTTCCACGAGGAGTGCGGCGTTTTCGGCGTCTTCGGGCATACCGACGCCGCGGCGCTGGCCGCCCTCGGCCTGCACGCCCTGCAGCACCGCGGCCAGGAAGCCGCCGGTATCGTCGCCTACGACGGCCGCCAGTTCAACGCGCACCGCGACCTTGGCCACGTCGGCGACATCTTCTCCTCCGAAGGCATCATGGCGCGCCTCACCGGCCATGCCGCGGTCGGCCACAACCGCTACTCCACCACCGGCGAGACCGCGCTGCGCAACGTGCAGCCGCTGTTTGCCGACCTCTCCCTCGGCGGCTTCGCCCTCGCCCACAACGGCAACCTGACCAACGCGCGCCACCTGCGCCACCGGCTGGTGGAGCAGGGCGCGATCTTCCAGTCGACCAGCGACACCGAGGTCATCCTGCACCTCATCGCGACCTCGGAGGCCGGCAGCCTGATCGACCGCATCATCGCGGCGCTGCGCCAGATCGAGGGCGCCTACTCCCTGGTCGCGCTGTCGAAGAGCTGCATCTTCGCGGTGCGCGATCCCATGGGCGTGCGCCCGCTGGTGCTCGGCAAGCTGGGCGATGCCTACGTCGTCACATCGGAGACCTGCGCCCTCGACATCATCGGCGCCGAGTTCGTGCGCGATATCGAGGCCGGCGAGATGGTGGTGCTGGACGAGTCCGGCGTACATTCGCTGCGCCCCTTCCCGCCGGCGCCGCGCCGTCCCTGCATCTTCGAGTATATTTACTTCGCGCGGCCGGACTCCATGATGGAAGGCACCTCCATCTACGAAGCCCGCAAGCGCATCGGTGCCGTGCTCTCTGAGGAAAGCGGCCCGCCGGCCGATGTCGTGATTCCGGTGCCGGACTCCGGCGTGCCGGCGGCGATCGGCTATTCGGAGGCCTCGGGCATTCCCTTCGAGCTCGGCATCATTCGCAACCACTACGTCGGGCGCACCTTCATCGAGCCGGGCCAGCAGATCCGCAACCTGGGCGTCAAGCTGAAGCACAACGCCAACCGCCATACCATCGCCGGCAAGCGCGTGGTACTGGTCGACGATTCCATCGTGCGCGGCACCACCTCCATCAAGATCGTCGAGATGGTGCGTGCCGCCGGCGCCACCGAGGTGCACATGCGCATCGCCGCGCCGCCGACCACCCATTCCTGCTTCTACGGCATCGACACGCCAGAGCGCGACGAGCTGCTCGCCTCGCGCATGGACGTCGCCGGCATGGCCAGCCACATCGGCGTCGACAGCCTCGCCTTCATCTCTATCGAGGGCCTCTACCGCGCCATGGGCGAGAACGGCCGCAATGCCGAAGCGCCGCGCTTCTGCGATGCCTGCTTCACCGGCGACTATCCGATCCGGCTGACCGACTTCGCCGGCCGCGACCGCCCGGCACAGCTGTCCCTGCTGGCCGAGCGCGCCTGAGGCGCACCGCTGCCGCGATGTTTGCCCGCCTGATCTACAGTCTCGGTGCCATTGCGGGCGGGTCGGCTTTCTCGCAGTTCCCGGAGTATTACGCCCACTACCTGCAGCGCCTCGGCGGGCGCATCGACCAGGCCCGCCTGCGCGCCGCGGAGATCCGCGAGGACGCCGCCGAGAGGGGCCTTTCGGTGGAAGACTACGTCGAGACCTTCCTGGACAGCGCGCCGCACAGCCTGGAGGGCGGGCGCATGGCGGAGAGCATCTTCCAGCTCGACCGCATGGAGGCGGCCTACCAGGCGCTGCGCGACGCCACCCCGCTGCAGCGCCCTCTCGCCTTCGCCGAGCACATGAATGCCGGCCTCGCCGAAGCGACGCTGGGCGATTTCGCCCCCGCCGTGCCGATCACGCCGGAAGGGCTCACCTATGCCGCCGCCGGGATGCTCGCCGGCCTCATCGTCATCTTCGGCTCGCGCCGCCTCCTGCGCCGGCGCCGCCGCCACAAGGAGTTGCAAGCGTAATGTCCGAGAGTAAGGACCGCCCGGAGGGAAGGCTCGAGGGCCGCATCGCCGTCATCACCGGCGCTTCGCGCGGTATCGGTGCCGCCGTCGCCGAGCGTTTCGCCGCTGAGGGCGCGCAGCTGATCCTCATCGCGCGCACCGTCGGCGCGCTGGAGGAGCTCGACGACGCCATCCGCGCCCAGGGCGGCAGGCAGCCGGTTCTCGTCCCGCACGACCTGCGCGACTTCGACGGCCTCGACCGTCTCGGCGCCTCGCTGCACGAGCGCTACGGCAAGCTGGACATCCTCATCGGCAACGCCGGCATCCTGGGGCCGCTGACCCCCGTCGGTCATATCGCGCCGGACATCTGGCAGGAGGTCATGGACGTGAACGTGACGGCGAACTACCGCCTGATCCGCAGCCTCGATCCGCTGCTGCGGCTCTCCGATGCCGGGCGCGCAGTCTTCGTCACCTCCGGCGCCTCCAGCGGCCTGAAGGCCTACTGGGGCCCCTACGCGGTCTCCAAGGCGGCTCTCGAAGCGCTGGTGCGCACCTACGCCGCCGAGATCACCAAGACCAACGTCAAGGCGAACCTGCTCTCGCCCGGCCCGATCCGCACCATGATGCGCGCCGCCGCCTTCCCCGGCGAGGACCCCAAGACCCTGCGCAGCCCCGGGGAGATCGCCGAGCTCTTCGTCGCGCTGGCGGAGCCGGCCTGCGCGCGCAACGGCGAAGTGGTCGAGGCCCGCTAAGAACAACGCCGGTCTGCGGCAAGTCCGATCCTCTAGGGCATTGCCGCTCCCGCACTTCGGACCCATGATGGGCCGTCGCAGCAATGCCGCGGGACAGCGGCCGGACAGAACCTGGGGAGGAGCCGTTGATACCGACGACCGTGGCGGGCAGCCTGCCGAAACCCGATTGGCTGGCGGAGCCGGAGAAGCTCTGGGCGCCCTGGCGCCTGGAGGGCGCAGCGCTGATCGACGGCCAGAAGAAGGCGGCCCTGGAATGGATCCGCTTCCAGGAAGATGCCGGCATCGACATCGTCAGTGACGGCGAGCAGTTCCGCAAACACTTCGTGCACGGCTTCCTCGAACACATCGAGGGGATCGACTGGCAGCGCATGACCACCATGGGCATCCGGAACGACCGCTACGAGGCGCAGGTGCCGACGGTGACCGCGCAGGTGCGGCGGCCCAAGCCGGTCCATGTGGAAAGCGCGAAGTTCTGCCGCGCCAACACGAAGAACAAACTGAAATTCACCCTGCCGGGCCCGATGACGATCTGCGACACCATCGCCGACGGCTACTATGGCGACCGCCCGAAGATGGCCATGGCCTTCGCCGAACTGCTGAATGCCGAGGCGCGCGAGCTGCAGGCCGCCGGCGTCGACGTCGTGCAGTTCGATGAGCCCGCCTTCAACGCCTTTACCGAGGAAGCGGCAACCTGGGGCGTCGATTGTCTGAACCGCGCCATCGAGGGCCTCACCTGCACCACGGCGGTTCACATCTGCTACGGCTACGGCATCCAGCAGAACATCGACTGGAAGAAGTCCCTGGGCGGCGAGTGGCGCCAGTACGAGGCGTTCTTCCCCGCCCTCAACAAAAGCAACATCGGCCAGGTTTCCCTGGAGTGCGCCAACTCCCACGTGCCGCTGTCCCTCATCGCCCTGTTGAAGGACAAGGACGTGCTGGTCGGCGCCATCGACGTCGCCACGAACGAGATCGAGACGCCCGAGCAGGTGGCGGCGACCCTGCGCGCCGCCCTGGAGTTCGTCGCGCCCGAGCGCATGGTGGCCTGCACCAACTGCGGCCTGGCGCCGCTGACGGCGGCGGTTGCCCAGGGCAAGCTCAAGGCTCTCGGCGCCGGCGCACGCCTGCTGCGCGAGGAACTCAGCAAGGGCCGCGGGCGGCCCTGATCTAGGCCGCCTGGCGCTCGCTCCGCGCCAGTTCGCCCTTCAGGTAGCGGGCGATGGCGTCCATGCCGGTGAGCGGCACGCCGGCCGCGGCCTCGGCTTCGCTGTTGTAGTTGGTGTTGGTGTTCACGTCGTAGACCAACGGCCTGCCGTCCGCGCCGGTGGCGAACTCAATGCCCGCGATCTCGATGCCGGCGATCTGCAGGAAGCGCTCCAGCTTCGTCTTGAGACCGGCGTCGATATCCTCGATCACCTGGAAGGCCGGACGCGTCGCGTCGGGGACGCTGCAGACATCCGCCGGGCAGAGCTCGAAGCCGTTGCTGGTATCCACTTCGACGGCATAGAGGAAGCGGCCGCCGACGAACTCCGCCCGCGTGATGATCGGCTCACGCGTCACCACGTAGTCCTGCAGCAGGTGGACGCCGTCCAGCGGCGCCTCGTAGTCGAAGGTCTCCAGGTGCGCGGCGAGATCGTCGGCGTTCTCGAGCAGCCGCACGCCCAGGCCCTTGCCGCCGCGGTTCGGCTTCAGGAGGAAGCGTGAGTCCCCGAAGGCATTGCGCGCGGCTTCGACAAGCTTGTCCTTGCCGACCACCGGCACGGTGCGCGGCGTCGCCACGCCGGCGCGCGCCAGCGCCGCGTACTGGCGCACCTTGCTGATCTCGAGATCGAGGGCGCTGGGACCATTCACCACGCGGCGGCCGTACTGGGTCAGCCAGGCCAGCGTCACCGCCGTCAGCTCCGCCGAGTAGCGGTGCCCGCGGGTGTGCGAGGAGGCGCTCATGCGGTTGTAGAAGACGCCCTCCGGCGGCGGCGCCGCGAGGTCGATCGCCCGCTCCACCAGGAACCAGTCGTCCCAAGGCGCGCCGCTGCGCTCCAGCGCCGCGGCCAGCGGCGGCAGCCAGTCGGGGTTCTCGTGCAGGACGTGGATTTGGGGCCGGGAGATCTGGGGCTGGGTGATGCGGGACATCTGCGGACGCCTTCCTCGCTGCGACACCGGCTTGGCCGCCGGCGGGTGGGAATCTTCCCTTGGAAATGGCCATTCGGAACAAAACTACAATACAAAATGAGGAATAATAATGAAATAACATATTATTTATGTATTTTATACTGACATTGATTTCCTGCAGGAAGCCTTCCCCCGCCCGTCAGACGCTGAGGCGCTCTTTCAGAAAGTCGGAAACCACCCGATTGAAGGCCTCCGGGGCCTCGAAGTAGGCCGAGTGGCCCGCCCCGGGAACGACCTCCAGCCGCGCGCCGGGGATCGCCGCCGCGACCTCCTCCATCGCCTCGGGCGGGAACAGCACGTCCTCCGGGCTGGTGAGCACCAGGGTCGGCACGGCGTAGCCCCGCAGCTCTTCCAGCGTGACCGAGCGCGCCGACGTCAGGCGATTGAAGCTGCGCGGGAAGTTGCAATTGAGGCCGGAGATCTGCCGGGCGAGATAGGCGCCCTCGGGATTGCCTGCGGCGAAGGACTTCCCGATCTGCCCGGTCCCCGGCGGGATGGCCCCGGAGGCGAGGTGCGCTATGGCCGCGGTGGCCTTGGGCGTGTCGAGGCCGCCGGGAGTGTTGGCCAGCACCAGCGCCGCGACGCGCGCCGGCTGCGTCACCGCCAGCTTGAGCCCGCCCCAGCCGCCCATCGACTGGCACACCACGGCGGCGCGCCCGATGCCCTCGGCATCCAGGATCGCCGCGATGTCGCGCGGGAAGTACTCGGCCTCGAAATGCTCAGCGTCGCAGCGTGAGCGCCCGAAGCCGCGGTGGTCGAAGACGATGACCTTGTAGCGCCGCGAGAAGACCGGCACCTGCTGCCACCAGCTCGCGCAGTTACCGCCGCGCCCATGCGCGAAGACGACGGCGGCGGCGTCGCCATCACCCTCGCCATGGACCTCGTAGTAAAGCGTCGCGCCTTCGTTCTCGACAGCAGCCATCGGCTCTCCTTAGCAGCGCTAGCGCTTCTTCTTGTCCGCCTTCGGCTTCTTCCGCCCAGCGTAGGGGTTATCGCCCTTGCGGAAGTGGATGCGGATCGGCGTGCCGGGCAGCTTGAAGGCGTCGCGCAGGCCGTTCTCCAGGTAGCGCAGGTAGGATGGCGGCAGCTCGTCCGGCTTGGAGCAGAAGATGGCGAAGGTCGGCGGCCGCGTCTTGGCCTGGGTCATGTACTTCAGGCGCACCGGGCGCCCGGCGGCGGCCGGCGGCGGGTGGGACGCCGTCACCGCGTCGAGCCAGCGGTTGAGGTCCGCCGTCGGAACACGGCTTCTCCACACCTCGTAGGCGCCGAGCACCGCGTGCATCAGCCCCTCGATGTTATGACCCTGCAGGGCGGAGAGTGTCACCACCGGCAGGCCGCGGGTCTGCGGCAGCGAGCGCGTGAGGCGGTCGTGGATCGCCTTCAGCTTCTCGTCGCGGTCGCGGCAGGCATCCCACTTGTTGACGCCGATGACCAGCGCGCGGCCCTCCTCCACCACCATGCGGGCGATGGTGAGGTCCTGCTTTTCGAGCCCTTCCTCGACGTCCAGCAGCAGCACCACGACGTGGGCGAAGCGGATCGAGCGCAGGGTGTCCTGGGTCGAGAGCTTCTCCAGCTTCTCCACCACCCGCGCCCGGCGGCGCAGGCCGGCGGTATCGACCAGGCGCAGCTGGCGGCCCTCGAAGGTCCAGTCGACGGCGATGGAATCGCGGGTGATGCCGGCCTCAGGCCCGGTCAGCAGTCGATCTTCGCCGATCAGCTTGTTGATCAGGGTCGACTTGCCGACGTTGGGGCGTCCGACGACGGTGAGCTGCAATACGCGCTCGTGCTCGGCCTCCTCGTCCTCCGCCTCGACATCGACCCCTGTCGCCGGCACGGCGATCGCCTCGCCCGCCGCTTCGGCCGCCGCCTTCTCGGCATCGACCGCGGCGACGGCGTCGTAGAGGTCGCTCATGCCGAGGCCGTGCTCGGCGGAAATCGGGATGGCCTGGCCGAGACCCAGGCTGTAGGCCTCGCCGAGGCCCGATTCCGCCTCGCGGCCCTCGCACTTGTTGGCGACCAGGGCGACGGCCTTGCCGCTTCGGCGCAGCCAGTTGGCGAAGTGCTCGTCCAGGGCGGTGATGCCGGCGCGGACGTCGAACACCAGAAGGGCGAGGTCGGCCTCTTCGAGAGCCTTTTCGGTCTGGGCGCGCATGCGGCCCTCCAGGCTGGCGTCGAAGCGCTCCTCCAGGCCGGCGGTGTCGACCACGCGAAATTCCAGGCCGAAGAGGTTGGCGTCCCCTTCGCGGCGGTCGCGGGTCACGCCCGGCGTATCGTCGACCAGCGCGATGCGCTGGCCGACCAGCCGGTTGAACAGGGTCGATTTGCCCACGTTGGGGCGCCCGATGATGGCGACGGTTATGGTCATGGGGTGATGGCATAGGGGGCCGGCGCGCCCGCCGCAAGCCCGTTTATCGCCCCGCCGCGGCGCTTCCCGGCGCCCCTACCTACCGCAGGGCGATCAGATCGCCGCCGTCGGTTAGCAGGTAGAGACTGTTGTTGGCCACCACCGGGGGCACGGCGACGCCGTCGCCCAGGGTGATGAAGCCCAGCAGCTTGCCGTCATAGGGCGATACCGAGATCACCTCGCCGTTGGAGCCGGCGACGATCAGGCGGTCACCGGCCAGCACCGGTCCGCGCCAGCGGATCGGGTCTTCCTGCTCCTCGGGGTCGGCAAAGCGCGGCAGCGGCGTCACCCACTTGATGCGGCCGTCGTGGCGCTGCAGGCAGACCACCTGGCCGTCGTTGGTCAGCACATAGATGAAATCGCCGGCGGCCCAGGGCATCTGCACGCCGCCGATCTCCGCCTGCCAGGCGCGCACGCCCTGGCGCAGGTCGACCGCCATCATCTGGCCGGCATGGCTGACCGCCAGCACGAGGTCGCGGTCGATCACCGGCAGGCCGCGGATCTGGGCGATGTCAGCCAGCGGGTCGAGGCGGCGGAGGGAGCTGAGGTTCTCGCTCCACGCCTGGCGGCCGTCGTCGGTCAGCAGCGCCAGCACCTCGCCCGAAGAATAGGGCACCACCACCGTGTTGCGCGCCACCGCCGGGCTCGCCGAGCCCAGCAGGCCGGCGGTCTCCTGGACGCCGACATGGTTCCACAGGCGCTCGCCGGTCTCGACGTTCAGCACCAGCAACTGGTTGTCCAGGGTGACGACGAAGACGCGGCCTTCAGCCACAACCGGGGCACCTCGGATCGGCCCGGGCGCCTTGTGAATCCACAGGGTCTCGCCGGTCTTCTCGTCCAGCGCGAAAATCCGCGCAAAGCCCGTGGCCGCGAAGATCTTGCCGCCCTCCGCGGCGATGCCGCCCCCGAAGAAGCCGTCGTCCTCGTCCTCGTCCTCCAGGTCGACCTGCCACAGGCGGCTGCCGTTGGTGGCCGAGAAGGCGGAAACCAGAGAGCGCGCGTCCATGGTGAAGACGGTGTCGCCGACCACGATGGGCTGCGCCAGCAGCGTCGCCACGTCCCCGGACCCTTCGCCGACATCGGCGCTCCACACGCGTTGCGGGTTGGCGCTGAGCGACAGGTGGTACATGGCGTGGGCCGCGCTGCCGCCGGGCTGCGCCCAGTCGGCGTTCACGTAAGGCTCCGGCAGGCGCACGGGCACGTCGGCGATGGCGGGATCGGCGCGCAGTCCGCGCTCGTAGGCGAGGATCGCGATGCGCTGACCGGGCAGCGGCGGGGCCTCTTCCTCGCCGAACCAATCAAGGACGCCGCAGGCAGAGAGCGCGAGCAGCAGCGGCAGCGGCAGAAAGAAGCGCTTCAAAGTCACGGGCATTTGAGGGTCATCCAGGCAGGGAGGCGAGCAGTTCGGCAGCCCGCGAGCGGCTGCCCGCCGGCGCGGCGGGATCGTCGGTGATCTTGGTCAAGTGATCGCGCGCCGCGGCCGTGTCGCCCTCGCGCAGCGCCAGGGCGGCGAGCAGTTCCAGCGCGGTAAAGCGGTAAGGTGCCTCAGGCTCCGCCAGCGGCCGCAGTTCGCCGCGCAGGACGGCGGGGTCGGCGTCGTTCATCCTGTGCATCACGGCAAAGAGCGCACCGAGTTCGTTGAGCGCCTCCACGCTGCCGCCGCCGGCAGCCAATTCGCCCCACACCCGCTCTGCCGTGGCGGTGTCGCCGGCCTCGGCGGCCAGTTGGGCCTGGGTCAGTGCCGCCATCAGGGGGTAACCGGTGCCATCGGGATCGCTGAGGGCCTCCAGTTCCGCCCGCGCCTGTGCGGTGTCGCCGCTCTGCGCCAGCGCCGTCGCCTCGGCATAGGCATCGGCCTGCTGGCCGCGCAGCTTCAGATCATAGGAGCGCCAGCCCTGGTAGCCGGCGGTGGCGATGACGACGACCGCAGCCCCGACGTAGATATAAATGCTGTAGCGTTTCCACCAGTCGGCCGCTTTGTCGCGACGCAGATCTTCTTCGACTTCTTTAAAGATATCGGCCACTGGCCACTCCCCAAACGCACCCTGCTCACAATCACAGCCGGGATGACGGACTCTGCCAGCTCTGTGGCGCTTCGTTGATAAAGCCCTTGCCCGCCCGCATCAACCACCGAATTCAGCGGAACAGGGCGCCTCCGCCCGCCCTTCAGGGCCTCTGGGTCAGGCCGCCTTCCACTTGATGCTGCAGCCCATGGAGGCGATCTGCTCCGCCGGCCCCTTGCCGGTCTCGGCGATGCGCTTCATGGCCTCGTAGAGGTCGCGCCGGGCACCGGACGCCGGGGTGGTGCGTGACTCGTCCAGGCGGCCGCGGTACTGCAGTTCCAGATCCGCGTTGAATCCGAAGAAATCGGGGGTGCAGACGGCCCCGTAGGCCCGGGCGGTCTCCTGGGTTGCGTCGACCAGATAGGGAAAGCCCAGGCCATGCTCCTCGGCGAAGGCCTTCATGTTCTCGTAGGAATCCTCGGGATAGCTGGTCGGGTCGTTGGCGTTGATTCCGGCCACGCCGATGCCCAGGGCGGCCAGCGCCTTGGCCTCCTGCGCCAGGCGCCCGGCGATGGCCCGCACGTAGGGGCAGTGGTTGCACATGAAAACGATCAGCGTGCCCTTCGGCCCGGCCAGGTCGGCCAGGCTGTAGGTTTTGCCGTCGGCACCCAGCAGGGAGAAGTCGACGGCCTTCCAGCCGAAGTCGCAGATGGGGGGCGTTGCTGCCATGGCTCGCGGCTCCATTACATCGGATTATCAATTGGTTGTTCGGTCTTCCTCAACCTTCCGGAAAACCGTCTTACGTTAACAGATTTTTCAGCGCGGGCGGCCAGACTGGAAGCCGATGTTTGGCGAAAATCCGCCGCCCACTGCCGCCGCTCCAGCCGCACCCTGTCGAGGCCATCCTAAGCCGCAAGGGGCGACTTGTCAGGACGCCAGGCGGTGCCGGCGACACTGCCGCTAGCGGCGACCAGGAGCTCAAGGTATGAGACGCGGACTGACGATTCTCCCGGCCCCTCTTTGCCGTCCCCTGCTTCGGTCGGGACTGGCGCTGGGGCTGGTGGCAGGCCTGGGCGCCTGCGACCCGACCTCCCAGGCAATGCTGGCCGGCGCCTCCCTGGTGACCCTCGTGCACACCGACAAGACCGTCAGCGACCATGTCGCCACCTGGGCCTTCGACGAGGACTGCTCCACCCTGGCACTGGCCAACGGCGAGGACTACTGCAAACCCTTCGTGACCGAGGAGGAGCGCGCGGCCGCCGAGGCCGAAGCCGCCGCCCGCCAGGCCGGCACCTACTGCTACCGCACCCTCGGCGCCGTCACCTGCTACCGCCAGCCCGACGAGATGGCCAGCGCCATGGCCCGGGTCCGCTGATCGCCGCTTTCCCGGACGGACCGCTCACGCTTCAGCCGGCCAGACCTCGGCTCTGGACGTCGGCTCTGGACGTCGGCAAAAAATTGCGGAACACTGGCGACGTTAAGAGAATAAGACTCCATCCGGGACGCAATAGGGAGCCAGGCAGCCTGCATGAGCCAGCTGTACCGCTTCAGCGAATACCGCAAAAGCCCACGCCGCATCTTCTTCGACCGGGCAGAACTGAACCAACTGCTCTCCCTCTACAGCCGCAATGTCGCCAGTGGCGAATGGCGCGACTATGCCATCGACCAGGTCGGCGGCTCGGCCATTTTCTCGGTGTTCCGCCACACCCACGACGCTCCGCTCTACTCGATCGCCAAGCAGGGCAACAGCCGCTCGATCGAGTATGTAATCTTCTCCGGCAGAGAAAAAATTAAGCGGGCCAAGACGTTGGGTGACGCCCTTAAAGTGTTTAAGAAGAATTTGAGGGTGGTGTCCTGAGCCTCGCGGCGCCCCTTGCCGCCGGGGCGCCACTCAGAGGCGAAATTCCAATAATCTCACCTCTCAGCGACCATTCATAAAATATTGAAATAAAGAAATATTTTTAATTCTCGAGCTCGCCTTCCCTGCGCCAGTACGCAACCCCTGATGTAAACGCGTCCTTAACCTAAAAACTTAAGCGGCGGGAAATCATCTGGTGCGACCATCGGGTAATTCCTGAGCTTTCCCCAATCGGCTTTTGGAAGAGTATCTGTCTCGATCGAGCCAGCGGCAGGATCCCCCAACTGTCGCTGGCTCATTCGTCCCGGCCCTGGTTTTCCGGGGGAACCCGGTGACGGAATGCAGACAGCCGCACAATGCGGGCGGCCGCCAGGGCGCCCCTCTCAATCTCGGTGGTGATCATGTCGTGGGACCAGGACGTCAGTGCATCCAAGCTGCAGACCCTTCACGATGCTGACCGCCGCCGCTTCATCCGCGCCTCCACCGTGCTCAAAGCCCGCCTGCTCACCCCCGCCGGCGCCGTCGAGGGCACCGTGCTCGACGCCTCGCTGAACGGCGTAAAGCTCTGGGCGGCCGGCAATGTCCCGGTCGGCACCCAGGTGACCCTGGTGCTCGCCGGTTCGGTCCACTTCGGTGGCGAGGTGGTGTGGCGCCGCGAGGAGACGCTGGGCATCTGCTTTCGCGACGATCCGGAAAAGGTCGCCGTCATTATGGCCGCCCTGCTGCCGCAGCGCTGCCTCCAGGTCGGCCACGCCTGACCTAGTCGCCTCTTACCGATTCCGCTATCATCAGCTGACGCGCGGCAAAAAGCCCGGGTAGATTCCTCCGCCCGGGCTTCCCGTCGCTTAGACTATTTCGCCGGCAGGCTGCGCAGATAGGCGATCAGCGCCGTAAGGTCCTGCTCGGAGACGTTCTTGTAGTAGCCATAAGGCATCGGGGGCATGAGATGACGCCCATCCGGCCGGACGCCTTGGGTAATCGCCCGCTTGATCTCGTCGTCGCTCCACTCGCCGAGGTTGCTCGGCGTGATGTTGGCCGAGACGCTGACGCCCCAGGGCCCGGGAAACTCGAAGCCGCCCGCCCCCAGCTGGTTGCGCCAGTCCGGGCCCTGCGGCCCCATCGGCGAATGGCATTCGATGCAGTGCCCCAGCGGCCCGGCCAGGTAGGCGCCGTAGGCCAGGCCGTCGTCCGGCGACACCTCGGCCACGCTCTCCACCGGCGGCCCGTAGCTCGGCGGCAGCGGCACGCGGTATTCCGACTTCTGCACCGCGTTCCGCACCGGTTTCAGGCTGCGCAGGTAGGCGACGATCGCCTCCACGTCGCGGTCCGCCATGTTGCTGTAGAGCGCGATCGGCATAATGGGCCCGATCAACGTGCCGTCCGGGCGCCGCCCCTCGCGGATCGCGGCGATGATCTCAGCGTCGCTCCAGCCGCCGATACCCGTCTCGACGTCCGGAGTCAGGTTGGAACTGTAGGCCGTAAAGGCCTCGAACTCGAACGGCAGGCCGCCGGCCAGTTCCATGCCCGGCAGCGGACCGTTCGGGCCTTGGGGGGTGTGGCAGTTGCCGCAGGCAACGATGCCCTGCATCAGGTAGGTGCCCCGCTCCAGCAGGGTCTCCGCCTTCGCGGCCGCGCCCGGCAGCGCCATCACGGCCAGGGTGAATGCAATACAAGCGACCACCGTGCTGGAACGCGCGCGGGAGCGCCCCGCGCCGGCCCCAGCGGCGGCCCCAGCGGCGGCAACGGCATGCACAGTCATGATGTTTCGATCCTCAGTCAGTCGGCGCTTTCCGGCGCCTGTTCATGCGCGGCGGCGCTGTCTATCCGATCCGCCGAACGCGCGCCAGTCCATTTCGCCGGCGCAAAGGGGGCAGCCAGCGGCAATTTATGGGGCCAGCGGGATCGCGCCGCCCCGCATCACGGCGGCGGGAACAGGATGCAACCAAATCGCCTGCCGGCGCGTTCGGGGAGCGATGGGAAGAAATCCATCGGCCGGCACTCTATCTGATTATGGCCGCCGCGATTGGCGCGGCGGCAGTGGGCTGTCGCCTGAGAGACGGCATAACTGAAACAAAGGAAGACCAAGATGAAAGCATCCTTTCTCTTTAGAGCGCTCTTCGTGATCGGCCTCCTGGCCAGCCCCGTCGCGCTCACAGCCTGCAGCGGCGAGACGGCCGGCGAGTACGTCGACGACTCGGTCATCAGCAACACGGTGCGCGCCAAGCTGGTCGACGACCCGGACCTCAACGTCTTCCAGATCGACGTCACCACCCTGCAAGGCGAAGTGCAGCTGAGCGGTTTCGTGGACTCCCAGGCCGCCAAGACCCGCGCCGGCTCGGTGGCCGCCGGCGTCGACGGCGTGAGGCGGGTGCACAACAACCTCGTCGTCCGGTAGGCGGCAGGCCATACGGGCCGGCGGAAAGGAATGGCCGACGTTCAGGCCGCTCTGGTAAAGGTTCCGTTTTCTTAACGGCGCATAAACCGATGGAGCCGGCCCCATGACCCTGCGCATCGTTCGCCTCGGCACGCCCCGGCATCCGCGGGAAGGCACCCGCATCGGCACGGTGCGGCGCCCGCCGCGCGGCGTGAAGAAGGAGCGCTATGCGGCGGACGACTGGTACGACGTGTGGTATCCGGAACTCTCGCCCAGCCCTGAACTGGTCTCCCAGGCGTTGAAGGCGGAGACGGATGCGGACTGGCGCGCCTTCACGCGCGCATTCCAGGCCGAAATGAAACAGCCGGCGGCAAGCCGCACCCTCGACCTGCTGGCCGCCCTTTCGCAGGGCGCAGACTTTTCGGTCGGCTGCTACTGCGAGGACGAGGCCCGCTGCCATCGCTCGGTACTGCGGGACCTGCTGGCCGAGCGCGGTGCGAAAATCAGCTGAGGAGGCGACAGCCTTGGCCGTCACGCTGAACCACACCATCATCCACGCCCACGACAAGGCGGCGACGACGCAGTTCCTGACGGAGATTCTGGGCCTCGAACCGCCCAGGACGCTCGGCCCCTTCACCGTGGTGCAGGTCGGCGACACCTCGCTGGACTTCCTGGAGACCGAAGGTGAAATCTCCTCGCGCCACTTCGCCTTCCTGGTCAGCGAGGCCGAGTTCGATGAGATCTTCGCGCGCATCCTTGCGCATGGCCTGCCCTACTGGGCGGATCCTTCCCGCCGGGAACCGAATGCCATAAACCGCTGGGACGACGGTCGCGGACTCTATTTCGAGGACCCCAACGGCCACCTGCTGGAGATTCTCACCCGCCCCTACGGCAGCGGGGGTTTGGATGCAGAGCATCCAAACCCCCTGCTCGGCCGGCCTTAGCGGTTCTTCCGGAACCGTTCTTACGGCGCGCGGTCTTTCTCAGACCGCGACCACGAAGGCGATCTCCACGGCGTACTGCGGCGCCGCGAGCTTGGCCTCGACAGTGGCGCGCGCGGGCGTGCAGCCCGGCGCCACCCAGGCATCCCACACCGCGTTCATCTCGCCGAAGGTCGCCATGTCGGTGATCCAGATGGTGGCCGACAGCAGCTTGGTCTTGTCGGTGCCGGCTTCGGCGAACAGCTTGTCGGCGCCGGCGAGGATGTCCTTGGTCTGCTCGGCGACGGAGGCGCCCGGCGCGTTCGCCGCCACCTGGCCCGCCAGGAAGGCGATGTTCCCGTAGACGACGGCCTGGGACATGCGGGGGCCCGGCTGGATACGCTTGATCTCGGTCATGAAGAAAGGGTCCTTCTTAGGGTAGGAACGGAAGCTTTGTGCCTTCAGGCAGCTTCCGCAGGGACGATCCCGTCCAGCGGGATCGGCGGGGACCGGCCTGCGATGAGGTCGGCGATGATGCGGGCGGAGCCGTGAGACATGGTCCAGCCGATGTGGCCGTGCCCGGTGTTGAGCCAGAGGTTCTTGAGGCCGCGGCGGCCGAGCACCGGCAGGTTGTCCGGCGTCATCGGCCGCAGGCCGGCCCACATCTCGGCACGGTCGTAGGCGAGGCCCTCGGGGAACAGGGCCTGGACGACACGCTTCATGAAGGCGAAGTCCGCCGGCTTGTGGCCGCGGTCGTAGCCGGCGAACTCCGCCGTCGCCGTCACCCGCAGGCGCTCGCCCATCGGTGTGATGGCGACCAGATTGTGCTCGTCGATCACCGGCAGTCGCGGCGCCAGGGCGCGATCGGTCACGGGGATGGTCAGCGAATAGCCCTTGATCGGATAGATCGGCAGGCCGATGCCGAGCTTGCGCGCCAGGATCGGGCTCTCCGCCCCCAGGCAGAGCAGGTAGGCATCGGCGGTGAAATCGCCCCTGTCGGTGACGACCCGCACCACGCTGTCGCCGGCACACTCGATGTCGGTGACGCGGGTAGCGGTCAGAATGCGGCCGCCGCGCTGCTCGACGATCTCCGCCAGCGCGCGGGTGAACTTCGCACAGTCGCCGGTCTCGTCGGTCGGGCAGAGAATGCCGCCGGCGATGCTGCCGGCCGAGCCCGCCAGGGCCGGCTCGCGGCGGACGACCTCCGCCGTGTCGACCACCATGATCTGCTGGCCGTCGGATTCGAGCAGCCGCATATGGGCGACGCCCTTCTCCAGCGCCTCGCGGCTGCGATGGAAATAGAGAATGCCGTCGGCCGTCCGGTCGTAGTCAATGCCCTCCTCCGCCACGACTGCTTGCAGCACCGCCTGCGAATGCACCGCCAGACGGTGCTTCAGCAGCGTGTTGCGGCGCGCCTTTGCCGCCGTGCACTCCTTGAGGAAGCGCAGCGACCAGGCATAGAGATGCGGATCGGCGGACAACCGGAAGCGCAGCGCCTGGTCCTTCAGGAACAGCGACTTCAGCAGGATCATCGGCGCGGCGGGAGAGGACCACACGAAGGAATGGCCGGGCGCGATCATGCCGGCATTGCCCCAGCTCGCCCCCTCGGCGACCTTGGGCGCCTGCTCCAGGACGGTGACGGCATGGCCGTCCTTCTGCATCTGGTAAGCGGTGGTGATGCCGACCACGCCGCCACCCAGGATCAGGACCTCCATCTCAGCCCCGGCATCGCCGCCCCACCCTCATCGCTCCCCGCCGACAAAGTCGTTCTCGTTGCCGACACTTAGAAGCACCGCCCTCGCGCTGTCAACGCGGCGCGGCGCAACCGCACTGTGCGGAGCGGCTGTAGGTGTTTTCATTGTGGGACCGCCGCTTTTCGGTCCACAATGGAGGGCCCGGACACAGCGAGCGGGCCCGGCCCGCGGGAAGATGACGATGAGTCCTGCCGCCGCACCCCAAGTGGATCGCTCCCTTATTCTGAATAAGGAGCGTATCGCCTTCGAGGCCGACAAGGGGGTCGGCCGGCGCGCCAGTCTCGGCCTGCTGGTCCTGCGCACCGACCAGACCATCGAGGACGAGTTCCGCTTTGCCCTGCCGGACGACGGCATCGCCCTCTACGGCGCGCGGCTGTTCAACGACGTGGCGATCACGCCCGAGACCCTGGCCAAGATGTCGGACCAGGTCCCCGGCACGGTCCGCCTGCTGCCGGACGTGGATTTCGACGTCATCGGCTTCGCCTGCACCTCCGGCGCCCTGGTCATCGGCGAGGACCGCATCGCCGCCCGCGTGCACGAGGTGCTGCCGGACGTCGAGGTCACCGACCCGGTGACGGCGGTCCGCGCCGCGCTCGGCGCCCTCGGCATCTCGCGCATCGCGCTGCTGACGCCCTACATGGCGTCCATCAATCACAGGATGCGCGATTCCCTCATGGCGCGGGGCATGGACATTCCCGTCATGGGCTCCTTCAACGAGCCGGACGACAACACGGTCGCGCGCATCACGGAGGCGTCGGTCGAGCGCGCCCTCCTCGACATCGGGTCATCGGATGATTGCGACGGCGTGTTCGTCTCCTGCACCAGCCTGCGCCTCGCGCGCGTCGTCGAACGCGTCGAGCGGAAGCTCGGCAAGCCGGTGACCTCCAGCAACCACGCCCTCGCCTGGCACATGCTGCGCCTCGCCGGCGTGACCGACGATATCCCGGGCAAGGGCGAACTCTTCCGCCGGGGCCTGTAGCTGGCTCCGGCCGCGACTACCGGCGGCCGGCGGCTTCCAGGATCAGGTTCGCGATCTCCTGCGGGTGGGAGACCATCGACAGGTGGCCGGCAGCGACTTCGATCGTCTTGGCCTTCATGCGCTTGGCGAGAAACCGCTCCAGATCAGGCGAGATCGTCATGTCGTCGCTCGACACGGCGTAGTAGCTCGGCTTCGAACGCCAGGCGGCAGCCGTGGTGCGGTCGCCGAACAGCGAGGCCGCGGTCGGCTGCTGCTCGGCGAAAAGGACCTTCGCCTCCTTCTCCGGCACACCGTTGGCGAAGTAGTTCACGAAGGCCTCTTCCGAAAGCGTGGTGAAGCCGTCATAGGTCTGAACGCCCGCGCGCACCGGCATGGTCGGGAACTGCTTGGACAGCGCGACGAAGTCTTCACCCGCATCGGGCGCCCGCGCGGCGACATAGACGAGCGCGGCGACCTTCGGATCGGTTCCCACCTCGCTGACCAGGGTGCCGCTCCAGGAATGGCCGACCAGCACTGTCGGGCCGTCCTGCTGCGCAAGCGCGCGGCGCGCCGCCGCCGCCGCATCGGGGAGCGAGGTCAGCGGGTTCTGCACAGAGGTGACATGCAGGCCGGCGGCCTGCAGGATGGGAATGACCTTGTTCCAGCTGGAGCCGTCTGCCCAGGCACCATGCACCAGGACGACGTTTTTGACCGGCCCGGCGGCGGCCGTGGCAGGGGTCTGGCCTGCCGCCTGCGCCGCGGCGACAGACGCAGCGGTAATGAGCAGAGAGGCGACAATGAGGGGACGGATCCACGAGAGCTTCATCGGTTTTCTCCACATAGGGCCATGCCGGTCGCCGGGACACTGGTGAACTTTCCCGGGGGCGGCAGCACGGTGGTCATATGGGGATCAGGCCGGAGGCGATCTGGAACGTTCCGATCACATCGGATCACGAAAATTTGGGCCGCGCGAGGGCGCTGCGCGCAGCACCATAGGGCGCCTCGCCGTCATTGCATGAAGCGGGGCAGCGCCGCTGCCAGTGCGTCCACCGCCAGGCGCACCTTCAGCGGCATTTGGGGACCTGGCAACCACAAGGCATGGCAGTCGTAAAAGAACCCCGCCTGGTCCGGGAGCAGGTCCACCAGACTGCCGGCCTCGAGGCGTTCGCGGACCAGCCACCGCGGCAGCCAGGCAATTCCGACGCCGCCTGCCGCCGCATCGGCGATGGCTTCCAGGTCGTCGAACCGGAAGCGGTGGGACGGCGCGACTTCCAAGGTGCTGCGGTCGGTTTGTGGAAACAGCCAGGGACGCACACGGCCGGAGCGGCGATAGACGATCGCCCGGTGTGCACCGAGATCGCCGACCGCCTGCGGACGGCCATACCGTGCGAGGTACTCGGGCGCCGCACAGACGATCATGCGCTGACGCGCAACGCGGCGCGTGATCATTCCTGATCCGCCGTCCAGTTCGCCCGTGCGCACGGCAAGGTCGAAGCCGTCTTCCGCAAGATCCATGAGCCGGTCGCCGAACGACAGATCAAGCTCGAGCGATGGATAGCGCGCCGCCAGGTCCAGCAGCACGGGCGCGACACAGCGCCGGCCGAAGTGCACCGGCGCGGTGACGCGCAGCCGGCCGCGCGGTTCGCTCAGCTGGTCGGCGGCCAGCGCGTCCGCCGCCTCTGCCTCGGCGAGGACCGCCCGGCAGCGGTCATAGTAGGCCCGCCCGACTTCCGTCAGGCTCTGGCGCCGCGTAGTGCGGTGGATGAGCTGGACGCCCAGGCGCTCTTCGAGGAAGCGGACGTGCTTTCCGACCATCGGTCCGGAGAGGTCCAGGGCGTCGGCGGCGGCCGTGAAGGAGCCGAGATCCACCACCTTCACGAAGACGGCCATGCTGGTCAGACGATCCATGATTAAAAACCCTGAGTTTCTACTCTTCTGCCAAAGCGGCCATTTATTGCGGTCATAGCGCACTCTACTGCTTATTCCATTCAATCATTTTGGAGTTAGCAGCAGATGGCAAGAGTCGTTCGCTTCCATGAGCATGGCGGTCCCGAGGTCCTGCGGATCGAGGACGTCGATCTGCCGCCCCCCGGCCGCGGCGAGGTTCAGATCCGCGTGAAGGCCCTGGGTCTGAACCGGGCGGAAGCCATGATGCGCGCGGGGCACTATCTCGAAACGCCGAGCTTCCCGGCGGGCCTGGGCTTCGAGGCTGCCGGGACCGTCGAGGCGCTCGGCGAGGGCGTGGACGGCCTCGCGCGCGGCGATGCGGTCAGCGTCATCCCGCCGCTCTCGATGCTGCAATGGCCGGCCTATGGTGAACTGGCCAGCTTCCCCAGCGCCCATGTCGTGAAGCACCCCGCCTCGCTGAGCTGGGAGCAGGCCGCGGCAGTCTGGATGCAGTATGTCACCGCCTACGGCGCCCTGATCGACATTGCCGCGATCCGCCGGGCGACCTTTGTCGTCATCACCGCGGCCTCCAGCAGCGTGGGACTGGCCGCGATCCAGATCGCCAACAGCGTCGGCGCCACGACGATTGCCGTCACGCGCAGTTCGGCCAAGAAGCAGGCTCTGCTGGATGCCGGCGCGGCCCATGTCATCGCCGCGGCGGAAGAGGACCTGGAAGGCCGGCTGAAGGCGATCGCCGACCCGGCCGGCGTGCAGGTGGTCTTCGACCCGATCGGCGGCCCGATCTTCGAGCCGCTGACGGCGGCCATGGCGCGCGGCGGACTCCTCATCGAATACGGCGCCCTCAGCGCGGAGCCAACCCCCTTCCCGCTGTTCAAAGTGCTGAGCAAGTCCCTGACGTTGCGCGGCTACGTCGTCCACGAGATCACCGGCGACCCGGCCCGCCTGGCGGCCGCCAAGGCCTTCGTTCTGGACGGCCTGCGCTCAGGGGCGCTGCAGCCGGTCATCGCCCGGACCTTCCCCTTCGAGCAGATCGTCGACGCGCACCGCTTCCTTGAATCGAACCAGCAGTTCGGCAAGGTTGTCGTGTCCCTGTGATGCTGGCGGGACTAGGCAGGCCGGTACGGACCCGGCCGGCGGCCCGGCGGGTGGCCCCACCCCCTGATCGCGCGACTGTTACCGGTCCGACGTCGACCCGGCCTTGGCAAAGGCCACCGCCCGGCACCATATTCCGGGGGCAAGACCGCAAAAGGAGACATTCGAATGACCGAGCGCGCTGTTCTGGCCGGTGGCTGCTTCTGGGGCATGCAGGACCTCATCCGCAGGCTGCCCGGCGTCCTCAAGACCCGTGTCGGCTACAGCGGCGGCGACGTGCCCAACGCCACCTACCGCAACCACGGCACCCATGCCGAAGCGATCGAGATCGTCTTCGACCCGCAGAAGATCAGCTACCGGCGCCTGCTGGAGGTGTTCTTCCAGATCCACGACCCGACCACCAAGAACCGCCAGGGCAACGATGTCGGCCTCTCCTACCGCTCGGCGATCTACTACGAGAACGAAGACCAGAAGCGCGTCGCCGAGAACACCATCGCCGACGTGAACGCCTCCGGCCTCTGGCCCGGCAAGGTGGTCACCGAGGTGGAGCCGGTCGGCGACTTCTGGGAGGCCGAGCCGGAGCACCAGGACTACCTGCAGCGCATCCCGAACGGCTACACCTGCCACTTCCCGCGCAAGGACTGGGTGCTGCCGAAGAGGAGTGCGGCGGAGTAGCGGGCGCTAGGTCCTCACACACTCCGCTGTCGTCCCGGCACTTGATGCCGGGACCCATTGCCCGGGCCGCACGGCACGCAGGCTAAGCAGATACGTGGGGCGCTTGCAGCGGGCACAGAAGCCAACAGATCTGGGAATCACCGCACGCCAACGGCATTGGGTCCCGGGGTCAAGCCCCGGGACGACAGCGGGGTGTGCGGCATAGCGCCAGGCGATCCCTCGCCCACATCCTGCGATCACTCTACGCTGTGCCGCCGTTCAGCCGCCTGACCATTGCATGAAGATCCCGGCGAGCGCGCCGATCAGCAGCACCACGCAGACGACGGCCTGGATGAGGAAGCCCGGCGTGCGCTTCTCCACCGCCTTGCGGTAGCCGGCATAATAGAGAATGCGCCCGCCGATCCAGACGAGCCCGAGCGCTGCCGCGGCGATGTCGTTCAGATAAACCGCGCAGAGCCACAGCGTCGGCAGGAAGATCGGCATCCACTCCAGCGTGTTCATGTGAATGCGGTGAACGCGTTCGAACTCGGGATGGCCCGTCACGGCCGGCAGCTTCACGCCGAATTTCCCGTGCGCCGCCGCCACGCGGGTCCCGAGGAAGACGTAGAACAAGACGGCGAGCAGCGTGACGAGCGCGGTGTACTGCGGCATGAAGAGTCCCCCTGGCGGTTCAACCGTTACGAAAGGTCGCAGCCTCCAGGAAAGTCCGTCGCTTCGCAAGGGCGCCTATCACCGGAACGCCCTCGCCTCCTACTCCCACTCAATCGTCAACACCCACAACGGAACAATGAGACAGAAATCGAGAAAGAACGAACTACCGCATCTCAAATTCCGCCACAGCCTTCCTCAAGAAATCAGGTCCAAATGCCCGCACTCGGATAGACTCCTCTAGCGTACTCCGCTAGTCCCATGTCCGTTGCTTTAGCCAGATGCATTAAGAAAGCGTCAATTCGTTTGAGGCTCCTTGCGTCCAGCCTTCTGTCGCCACTTGGCGTCGTTGTCCAGTCGTATGATGGAATTGCAAAACCGTGGGCGAAGCTATGCCTCACCTTTAGGATTTGATCCAGAAAATCCCTCGCCTCAGTGGCATTCAACCCCGCCTTTGGCCACTTCCAGTCGTTAATGGGATCATATCCGGTACAATCAACAAGGAGAACTCTGGAATTGTTCGAATTCGGCGTATTGAACCGCTTCAAGCTCCTTTCAACAAACACCTCTAAACTTCCGTGAACCTGTGAATATTCCGGATCCAGTGGCTTTCTGATTCCCGCACAAAATTCACGGACAACATTATTCAAATAGCTATCCCAGGACGCCACATACGCAGCGAGGGATGCATGAAGGAAGCCACGCTTCTTTTCATGTGGAATGGGTCTGAGCCGAGGATCACCGGCAGCTTCCTGAATTCGTCTTCCAGACGCAAGCCCACTAGCAAACTGCACTAAGGACTGACTCTTCATTACAGCCTATCCACGAATTCCCTTAGCGCAGCCTTATATCGATCCAGCGGGTCTTGGTTTAGCTGAATTCGCTCGCCATCGAGATTCTTCGGACCGGGAGTGACCTTATGAAGTGGCGTTCCAGTCGTCGCGACATAAACGCAAGCACCGTGATAGTCCGGAACCTGAACAAAAGCCGAACTAGGTTTCTCTTTCGGTATGGCGTAGAAGGAACGGTGTTTCTCATGAATACGATCGACCGTGGCCTGGACACGCTCATTCACTACCTTAAAGGCTTTGCTCGGCTTTCCGTCGTATAAGGTAACTCTGTTAGAAACGAAGGTGTGAAGCCGAGGCTGAACCACACCCTCTTCCTTAGCTTTCTTGGAGAAACTGATCTTCGCATAAACCTGCGTATGCTTGTCTCCAACACCAAAAAGAAGCGCGATTACATTTTCTATAGCCCTTCTTGAACTGTCGTCTGCGGTGAATGGTACAATCACATTATCCGCAGCCACCAATCCGAGCTGAGTGTAGATCGCAAAACTTGGATTGAGGTCGATAATGAACATCGCGTCCCTATCGCCACTGCGCAACCTCAACTCTTTAACCAAGTCGGCAATCCAAGAGATCACCTGTTTCCAAGCGTCAAACGGAACGGCAAGCTGTGAGGTTTGACGAATAGCCTCCGAAAGAATTTCAAGAAGATTATCCCCACATAAAAGAAACAAGTTTTCAGGTATATTATTGTTGAAGTCGCTCGGACGACTGACGTATTTTCCCACATCTGAAATCATTCGAAACGGACTACTAAGCCTTTCCTCGATATACCCTGCTATGGTGCATCGCGGATTTGCTTCGGTTAACGTCCGCAAAGCTTTGGCGTCTATATCAAATCCCCCCAAAAGAGTCTCAGATATATTTCCTTGCGGGCAAAGATCAATCACGTAAACATCTGCATCAGGGTGCGTATGTGCATATTCAGTTGATGCAATAAAGCCGAGGAAGCTTTTCCCGACCCCGCCCTTGTTGTTCCAAAATGCGTAACTCGACATAAGCTTCCTCTAGATATTGTTCAGTTTTCCGGGATACCAAGTCGGTTGACTTCAGACAAGCATATCGGATTGAATAACACTATAGCGCACCTACACTCTAAAACACTACGCAAACGTTGGTTCGAGCGTTATCGCTTGGCAGATCGCCCCGAGAATTTGGCGATTGATTTCGCAATGAACTCCGCCATGCGTTCCCCACTATTCGTCGAGTGCAATAGACTTCAAAAAGCACCCGACCAGATGTGACCTGACATCAAGCCCCCTACTCCCACTCGATCGTTCCCGGGGGCTTGGAGGTGACGTCGTAGACGACGCGGTTGATGCCGCGGACCTCGTTGATGAGGCGGGTGGCGACGCCGGCCAGGAAGTCGTGGTCGAAGGGGTAGCTCTCCGCGGTCATGCCGTCGGTCGAGGTGACGGCGCGCAGGGCGCAGACGTAGTCGTAGGAGCGCGCGTCGCCCATGACGCCGACGGTCTTCACCGGCAGCAGCACGGCGAAGGCCTGCCAGATGGCGTCGTAGAGGCCGGCCTTGCGGATGGCGTCGAGGTAGACCGCGTCGGCCTTCCTCAGGATCTCGGCCTTGTCGCGGCTGACCGGGCCGGGGATGCGGATGGCGAGGCCCGGCCCCGGGAAGGGGTGGCGGCCGACCAGGGTCTCCGGCAGGCCGAGCTCGCGACCCAGCTCGCGCACCTCGTCCTTGAACAGCTCGCGCAACGGCTCCACCAGCTTCATGTCCATGCGGTCTGGCAGGCCGCCGACATTGTGGTGCGACTTGATGGTGACGCTGGGGCCGCCGGTGAAGGAGACGGACTCGATCACGTCCGGATAGAGCGTGCCCTGGGCCAGGAAATCGGCGCCGCCGATCTTCGCCGCCTCTTCCTCGAAGACGTCGATGAAGGTGCCGCCGATGATCTTGCGCTTCTTCTCCGGGTCGTCGACGCCTTCCAGCTTGCCGAGAAAGAGGTCGCTGGCGTCGCGGTGCACCAGCGGGATGTTGTAGTGATGGCGGAACACCTCGACCACCTGCTCGGCCTCGTTCAGACGCAGCAGGCCGTGGTCGACGAAGATGCAGGTGAGCTGGTCGCCGATCGCCTCGTGGATCAGCACGGCGGCCACCGAAGAGTCGACGCCGCCGGAGAGGCCGCAGATCACCCGGCTGTCGCCGACCTGCTTGCGGATCGCCTCGACCGCCTGCTGGCGGAAGGCCGCCATGGTCCAGTCGCCCGAGCAGCCGCAGACCCGGTGGGTGAAGTTGGCGAGCAGCTTCGCGCCGTCGGGCGTGTGCACGACCTCCGGGTGGAACTGCACGGCGTAGATCTTCTTCGCTTCGTTGGCGACCACGGCGAAGGGCGCGCCCTCGGAGGTGCCGCAAACCTCGAAGCCCTCGGGCAGCTTCACCACGCGGTCGCCGTGGCTCATCCACACCTGGTGGCGCTCGCCGGTCTTCCAGACGCCTTCGGTGAGCGTGCAGTCGCTCTGCATGGCGACGAAGGCCTTGCCGAATTCCTGGTGGTCGGAACCCTCGACCACGCCGCCCAGCTGCGCGCAGATGGTCTGCTGGCCGTAGCAGATGCCGAGGACCGGCACGCCGAGCTCGAAGACGATCTGCGGCGCGCGCGGCGTGTCCGTGCCGGTCACCGAGGCCGGGCCGCCGGAGAGGATCACCCCCTTGGGCGCGAACTCGGCGATGCGCTGCGGCTCGGCATTGAAGGGAAAGATTTCGCAGTAGACCCCGCTCTCACGCACCCGGCGGGCGATGAGCTGGGTCACCTGGGAACCGAAGTCGAGAATGAGAATGCGGTCTGTCATGCGGTCTTTCCGTCCTGATCGCGCCCGAGATTTTACCGTTGTGTTTCGTTGCCGCGCGGATCGCCTGCCAAGCCTGGCGTCATCGCCTCAGCCTCCGCACTGCGCCAGCCAGGACTCGAGGTCCGGCCAGCCGTAAGCCAGTTCTTCCAGGTCGGTCCCGGCGAAGGCCTCCCTGCGCTCGCCGGCGCGTTCGCCGCCCATCGCCTCATAGAAGAAACGCGCCGGGTTGGCGGCCAGCACCCAGACCATGGCGCCGCGGTGGCCTTCCTTGGCCAGCGCCTCCAGCGCGGTCGCCAGCAGGCGGCGGCCGAGGCCCTCGCCCTGCCAGTCGATGGCGACATAGAGGGCGTAGACCTCGCCGCTGTAGGGAATCTCGGGCGTGCGCGTCGGCCCGAAGGAGACAAAGCCGACAACTTCCTCGTCGATTTCCGCGACCACCAGGTCGTTGCCTTTCTCGGCGCGGGCGGCGGCGCGGTGCCACTGCGGCGAGGAGCGCGCCACGCTCATGCGCGCCAGATAGTCGGCCGGCACCAGGCCGGCGTAGGCGCTCTGCCAGGTCTCCACGTGGACACGGGCGATCGCGTCGGCATCGCGCGGCAGTGCCGGGCGCAAGACCACGAGTTCGCTCATGCGGCAGTCTCCCGCTCGAAGAGGGCGACGAAGAACCCGTCGGTGCCGTGGCGCGCGGGGGTCAGGGTCAGGTAAGGCGCGCCGCCGGGATAGGGCACGCTCAATACCTGTTGCCAGACCGCCTCGGCCGGCAGCACGGCAAAGCCCGGCACCTCCGATAGGAAGGCGTCCGCCTGCACCCGGTTCTCTTCCGGCAGTAGCGAGCAGGTGACGTAGATGAGCCGCCCGCCCGGCTTCACCAGCGCCGCCGCCTTCAGCAGCACCTCGCGCTGCAGGATCGTGTAGCTCTCCAGGTCGTCCGGGGTCAGACGCCAGCGCGCATCGGGATGGCGCCGCCAGGCGCCGGTGCCACTGCAGGGCGCGTCCACCAGCACGCGGTCGAAGGCGCCGTGCAAAGACGTGTCGGCGGAAAGATCCTTGGCCGCGCGGCGCTCGACGAAAGCGGCGCCGGCGCGCTTCAGCCGTAAGGCGCTGCGGTCGAGGCGCGCCTGCTCCACATCCATCGCCAGCAGGCGCCCGCGGCCCTCCATCGCGGCGGCCAGCGCCAGGGTCTTGCCGCCGCCGCCGGCGCAGACGTCGGCCACCGCCATGCCGGGGCGCGCGTCGCAGAGCAGCGCGGCGAGCTGCGAGCCCTCGTCCTGCAGTTCTACCAGCCCGGCAGTGTAGGCCTGGCTGGCGCGCAGCGCGCGGCGGCCTTCGACGCGCAGGCCCACCGGCGACAGCGGCGTCGCCTCACTGGCGATGCCCTCCTCGGCCAGGGCCGCCCGCGCCGTCTCGCGCGTGCCCAGCAAGGTGTTCACCCGCAGGTCGATGGGCGCTTCCTGCAGCAGCGCCTCGGCTTCGGCGGCGGCGGCCTCACCGAAGGCCGCTTCCAGCTTCGGCATGAGCCACTGCGGCACCTCGTTGGCGACCCAGGCCGGCGGGGCGGCGTCGCGCAGGGCCGGATCGCCCAGCCGCGCGGCCACGGCCGCCTCCTCCTCGCTCAAGGGCGCCGGCGCATAGCGTGAACCGTCGAAGAGCTGGTTGAGGGGCTCCGGATTTTCCCGGCTGCAGAGCGCCAGGTAGGCCAGCAGCTGCTGGCGCGGCGACGCGGCCGTGCCCTCCCCATGCTCCAGCCACCAGCCGATGCGGGCGCGGTGGCGCAGCACGTCATAGGTCATCGCGGTGACCGCCCTGCGGTCTTTGGAGCCGATGTAGCGGCGCTGGCGCAGGTAGTCGTTCACCACCTGCTCGGCGGGCTGCTCGGCCGGCTTGTCGTCGAGACCTTCGAGGATTTCTATGACCGCCTGAAGGCGCGCCGCCGGAATCATGGCTCAGCCCTCAAACGGCTTCTCCGCCCGGGATAACGCGGACACACTTCTTGCCCGGCGGGTGGCGGGGAGATCAGCCGGCGCCCGATCACATCTCGTTGCGGTAGTTGGGCGCCTCGCGCGTGACGGTGACGTCGTGCACGTGGCTTTCCCTGAGGCCCGCATTGGTGATCTGCACGAAGCGCGCGTTCTTCTGCAGGTCGGGGATGGTGGCGCTGCCGGTGTAGCCCATGGCGGCGCGCAGGCCGCCGACCAGCTGATGGATGACCGCCCCGACCGGCCCCTTGTAGGGCACGCGGCCCTCGACGCCTTCGGGCACCAGCTTCAGATTGTCGGCGACTTCCTGCTGGAAGTAGCGGTCGGCCGAGCCGCGCGCCATCGCCCCGACCGAACCCATGCCGCGATACGACTTGTAGGAGCGGCCCTGGAACAGGAAGACCTCGCCCGGGCTCTCCTCGGTGCCGGCGAAAAGGGAGCCGATCATGGCGCAGCTCGCGCCCGCGGCCATCGCCTTCGCAAGATCGCCGGAGAACTTGATGCCGCCGTCGGCGATCACCGGGACGCCCTGCTTCGCGCAGACCTCCACGGTGTCGAAGATCGCGGTCAGCTGCGGCATGCCGACGCCGGCGACCATGCGCGTGGTGCAGATCGAGCCCGGTCCGATGCCGACCTTCACCGCGTCGGCGCCGGCATCGACCAGCGCGCGGGCCCCTTCGGCGGTCGCCACGTTGCCGGCGATCACGCCGGCCGCATTGGAGAGACGCTTCACCTGGCTGACCGCGCTGATGACGCCCTTGGAATGGCCATGCGCGGTATCGACCACCAGCACGTCGACACCGGCATCCAGCAGCGCCTCGGCGCGCGCGAGGCCGTCGGCACCGACGCCGATGGCCGCGGCGGCGCGCAGCCGGCCCTGGTCGTCCTTGCAGGCGTTGGGATAGGCCTGTGCCTTCTCCATGTCCTTCACGGTGATGAGGCCGATGCAGACGTAATCGTCGTCGACCACCAGCAGCTTTTCGATGCGGTGCTGGTGCAGCAGGCGCTGCGCCTCTTCCTTGCTGACGCCTTCCTTCACGGTGATGAGCCGTTCCTTGGTCATCAGCGCGGAGACCGGCTCCTTCGGGTTCTCGGCGAAGCGCACGTCGCGGTTGGTCAGCACGCCGACCAGCTTCTTCGTCTTGCGCTCGACCACCGGGATGCCGGAGATCTTGTGCCGTTCCATCAGCGCCAGCGCGTTGGCCAGCGGCTCGTCCGGGTGGATGGTGACGGGGTTCACCACCATGCCGCTCTCGAACTTCTTCACCCGGCGGACCTCGTCGGCCTGCTCTTCGATGGAGAGGTTCTTGTGAATGACGCCGATGCCGCCGGCCTGGGCCAGCGCGATGGCGAGGCGCCCCTCGGTGACCGTGTCCATGGCGGAGGACACCAGCGGAATGCCCAGCTCGATGGAGCGGGTCAGGCGGGTTCGCGTGTCGGTCTGACTTGGGAGAACTGCGGACTCCGCCGGCTCAAGAAGGACATCGTCGAAAGTAAGAGCCTGTCGGAGTTTCATGCCTATCCCCTTGGCGGTGATTGGCGCCGCATCATACACATAGGCCCCGCCATGCCAAGCGGATTGCGCCGCCAGCCCCGCAGCCCCGGGCTGCAGCGGGCTCATGGCTCGCAGAGGGGCGCCCGCCCCTCCCCTTTTTGCAGCCCCCCTTTTAAGCGCGGCGGCAGGAACCCATTTGACCTCTATCATCGCGTCTTGCCCGCAAGTGCGGGAAGATCCGCCCGAAATCCTTGCTTTAACGGGGAAAAAGTCATGAAACCGACGAGGAGCTGGATCGTCATCGCCGATGGGGCAAAGGCCCGCATCCTGGAAAACACCGGCCCCGGCAAGGGCCTGACCCCGCTGCCGGAAAAAGAGATGCACCAGACCCCGCACCCGACTCGGGAGATCAATGCCGACCGGCCGGGCCGCACCCACGACCGCATGGGCCAGGGGCGCCATGCCATGGAACCGCCCAGCGACCCGCACCGCGAGGAAAAGCGCCACTTCGCCGCGGAGCTGGCCGGCCACCTGAACACGGCGGCGCTGAACCACAGCTACGACCGCCTCGTCCTGGTGGCCCCGGCCAAAACCCTGGGCGACCTGCGCCAGGCGCTCAGCAAGGAAGCCGCCGCCAAGGTGGACGGCGAGCTCAGCAAGGACCTCATCAAGATCCCGGATCAGGATCTGCCCGGCCACCTGGGCGGGCTCATCGCCCTCTAGTTTTCGTCATCGGACGTTGCCCCGCCGCCGCGAAAGCCGGTGGCGACGAGGTACATCTCCGCCGAATCCGCGCGGCTCGCCGCCGGCTTCACATGGGCGACCTTGGCGAAGTCGCGCTTCAGTTCGGCCAGCAGGTCCTTCTCGGTGCCGCCCTGCAGCACCTTGGCGACGAAGGCACCGCCCGGGGCGAGCACTTCCTTGGCGAAGAGGTGGGCCACCTCCACCAGCGCCATGATCTTCAGGTGGTCGGTCTTGGAATGGCCGGTGGCGTGCGCCGCCATGTCGGTCAGCACGACATCGGCCGGCCCGCCCAGCGCCGTCTTCAGGCGGTCCGGTGCATCCTCGTCGAGGAAATCCCCGACCATCAGCTCGGCGCCGGAGATCGGCTCGACCTCGATCAGGTCGATGCCGACGACCTTGGCGCTGCGCCCGCAGCGCTCGACCACCACCTGGGTCCAGCCGCCGGGCGCGCAGCCCAGGTCCACCACCCGGGCGCCGTTCTTGAGGAAATGGAAGCGGTCGTCGAGCTGCGCGAGTTTGAAGGCGGCGCGCGAGCGGTAGCCGCGCTTGCGCGCCTCGGCAACATAGGGATCGTTCAGCTGGCGCTCGAGCCAGCGCGCCGAGGATATCGAACGCCGCTTGGCGGTCTTCACGCGGACCTTCAGGCTGCGCCCCGAAACGTCGCGTCCCGAACCGCCGCGCCCTGACGTGCCGCGCCCGGAACCGCCCGTGCCGCCGCCGCGGCCTCCACCTGATTTCGCCAAAATGCTGTCCCCGGCCTGCTGCTGTCAGTCCGCCGCCGCGTCGCCGGCCCAGCGACCCTCTGTCCAGCGGCCCTGGGGTGCGCTGATACCATGGATCATGGCATAGAGCATGCCCTCGCGCAGGCCGCGGTCGGCGACCCTCAGGCGGTCGGCCGGCCACAGCCGGCAGAGCGCGGCGAGGATCGCGCAGCCGGCGATCACCAGGTCGGCCCGTTCGGGGCCGATGCAGGGATGCGCCGCCCGCTCGGCGTAATTCATGGCGACGATACGATCGGAGATGTCGCGCACGGTGGCCATCTCCAGGTAGCTGCCGTCGACCGCCGTGCGGTCGTAGCGCGGCAGGTTCTTGTGGACACCGGCCAGTGTGGTCACGGTTCCGGAGGTGCCCAGCATCTGCACGCAGCCCGGCGGCACCGCACGGGCGATGTCATGGCGTGCCGCGAAGTCCGCCACCGCGGCGGCCATCTCCGCCTCCATGGCCTGGTAGGCCTCAAGGCCGGTCTCGCCGCGGCCGGGTTTCTGGGGGCCGTACTTCTCAGCCAGGGTGATGACGCCGATCGGCACCGACAGCCAGGCGTGCAGCGACAGTTCCAGAGGCTGCGCCGCGCCCTGCGGCGCCGGTTTGCCCTTCAGCCAGCAGATCTCGGTGCTGCCGCCGCCGATATCGAACAGCAGGATGTCGGGGATGTCTGGAGCAAAGAGCGGCGCGCAGCCACAGATCGCCAGCGCCGCCTCCTCGTTCTGCGAGATGATCTCCAGTTCGATGCCGGTGGTGCGCCGCACCTCGTCCAGGAAGGCTTCGCAGTTGCCGGCGCGCCGGCAGGCCTCGGTCGCCACCGCGCGCACCTGGGTGACGCCGCGCCGGCTGATCTTGCCGGCACAGACCTTCAGGGCCTCGATGGTACGGGCCATGGCCGGGCCGGACAGCTGGCCACTGGCGGCCAACCCCTCGCCCAGGCGCACGATGCGGGAAAAGGCATCGACCACCTGGAAGCCGTCGCGCGCCGGGCGGGCGACCAGCAGACGGCAGTTGTTGGTACCGAGATCGAGGGCGGCATAGACCCCTTCCCCGCCGGGAAGCCCGGCGCCCCGCTCGGTTGGGCCGGGCACCCCGGCCCCCAGGCTGGAACCCAGGCTGGAACCCAGGCTTGCGGAACGGCGGTGCCCGGCAGCGTCCCGCTCCGCCCGGACGGTCTCCCGCTGTCCCCAAGAGCCGTTTCGTTGCCCGTTGACGTAGGCCGTCACCTGAACCTGTTCCCGTTCTCGTTGTTGGGGACCGGAACGCCCGCGCCCCCTTATAAGCGCTGTGTAAGCGCTGTCTTAGCGGCCATCTTAGCGTGCCGGCGCCGCCTTTCGCCAGCACCCCGCGCCCGCCGGGCCGCAAAATCAGCAGCAAGGTCGCCGTCCGGCGACGGCGCGGGCGCCGGAATCGATCCGGAATCGATCCGGAACCGCCCCTGAATCTGCCCGAAAAGCGCCGAAAAGAGGTTGTCAGCGGGGGGGCGGTAGGACTATGTAAAGCACCGCCGCGCTATGAAGGGCCCGCACCGGACCCTCGTTGGCCCGCCTGCTGGGGGATAGTTTAGCGGTAGAACTCTCGGCTCTGACCCGAGCAGCCCTGGTTCGAATCCAGGTCCCCCAGCCAGTCCCCCAGGACAATTCAGCAAAATCAGTCACTTACAAGGTGCGGAGACGCTCTGTACCACAGAGGTGTACCACACGGCTGTCCACAAAACGGCCGTTTCGGGGCTCTTCTCGTGGCTACGGCGCGCCCACGCAAAAGGGACGCCACCTTGTCGAACCAGAACCCCCACCTGCGCCGCCGCGGCGCCGTCTACCACTACCGCCGCCGCCTGCCCGCCGCGCTCAAGGAAATCTTAAACCGGACCTATTTTGATGGGTCCCTCGCAACCGCCGATCCTGTCGTGGCCCGAAAACTCGCCCGCAGGATCTCGGTCGCGCTGGATCAACTGTCTGAGCAGCTGCAAGGTATGCCCAAAGCTCTCCAGCCCACCCCCGGGCAGCTCAATCTCGTCCTCAAGGAACTCTTCGACAGCATCCTTCGGGAAGGCGATCGCCAACGCGACCTGCTCGCCGGTGACCTGAACTACCTTCCCAACGGCAGCCGCGAAGAGATCCTGGACGGCACTGCCGATCCGGAGACGATGGAGCGATACCGCAGCTACCAGGCCCGCGGCATCTTTTCCGAAGGCTTGCCCGAGGAACTCGCTCAAGAGTGGTCCGACCTTGCCACCATCAATGAACTCGCATGCATCAACCCCCTGCTTGAGACCGCGCTCAAGGCCTGCGACCTGGAGATTGATCTCGCCGCTCCGTCGTCGCAACCGCTGCGCCAAGACGCCCTCAGCGTTGTCGCGGAGGCCTACCGCGTGGAGGTCGACCGCTGGGATGGCACACGCGGCCAGGGCCAGCGCGCCCCTGACTGGATCGACGACAAATACCCCTTGGCGCCCGCCGTGCTGCAGACCTGGAGCGGTCGTCTCAATGCCGAGGAGGTGAATTTTCTCGCACGTCCAGTGGAAGACGTGGCGAAAGAATATATGGATCGAAACCTTCAACATACCCGCGCCCGCAAAACCGAGCGCGACTGGGAAATGGCGATCCGCTATTTCGTGAGTCTGGGTGGAAAGGAGCGCATTGGCGACATCACTGAGACTGACGTGGACCGGTTTCGAGAAGAACTCCTGAAAATGCCTTCGGAGTTCGGTAAGGGCGTCTACGCTGGCCTGGAGCCGAAGCAGGCAATAGAGAGATGCGACCAGCTGCGCAGACGCATCTCGGAGGCGGACAAAGCCGGCCAAGATACCGTTCGATTCGAGGGCTATGAATGGTCGATAGAGCAGGCGAAGCGCAAAATCCGCACGATGACCCGAAAGACGGCGAACAAGCATCTGAGTTTCTTCACCAAGATGTGGACCTCCCGCGTGGTGCCACGCTCCCTCAGGCCGATGAGCCCCTTCGCTGGAGCGCTCTACCCGAAGAGCGAAGTGCGCAACGACAAAGTTCGCGCCGGCCGGGTGGAATACACTCAGGACGAACTGAAGCGGCTCTTCACCTCACCGGTATGGGGCGGCTGCCGGTCAATCTCACGGCGCTCCGTCGCCGGCGACCTCATAATTCCGGATGCCCGCTTCTGGGCGCCATTGATCGCCGTTTTCACCGGCATGCGCCGCGAAGAAATCTGCCAGCTGAAAGCGACCGACTTCAACGAGCACGGCGGTATCTGGTTCCTCATGGTGCAGGCAACTGAAGGTCGCCGCCTGAAGACGCCGGCGGCACAGCGCGACATTCCCATTCATGACGAGTTGGTCCGGATCGGGCTGAGAGAGTACGTAGACTTCCGCTATCCGGGCTGGCTCTTCCCCGAGTTGCGGCCCTCAGAGATTGACCGGGCGCTCGGTGACGGCCTGGGCAAGTGGTTCCACCGCTACCGTAGGGCCATTGGTCTCACGCGCAGCGAGACGGATTTTCATTCCTTCAGGACCACCTTCACGCAGCACCTGCGTCGAGCCGGCGTGCCGCTCGATCACATCAAGCCGATCACCGGGCACCAGGAGAACGACGTCACGCTGAGACACTACGCGCCTGTCTTCGGGCTTGACCAGAAGAAGGTGGTCGTTGAGAAATTCGAACTGGGGGTAACGCTCCCGACGATCTACGGCCGCATGCAGGAAATGTTGCAGAATCTCAAGCAACTCGAGGCCTCACCGCTGCCTCAAGCGCGCCGATTGCGGAAGCTTGTACCCGAAAGCCACCAAAGAGTCTGAGCAGACTGGCACCGTCCTACCGCTGAATGCCGACCAGCGACGGCCCTACGAACGAAGAGGCACCGGAGGCATCCTGCTACCATCAGGCGGCACCGCGCCAACGGGATTCTTCGCCTATGCGGCCGGCCTTGGCCGTCGATTATCGGCGGCTGATTTGACAGCCTCCACAAAGGATAAGGCAAACCATTCCTCATACCGTAGGGATTTTTTTTCGTAAGAATAGCGCCACTTTTCGAATCCATCGCTGATCGCCTCTACTTGCTGCAAGAAGCCATAGTAGGCGCGACGATTGCCGCTGAAGCGTTTCCGCAAAAGAACAGGCCCTCTCATAGTCCAGGGATTTTGGCTAATTGACTCGTGAGAGAAAATTTCACGCCTGATATGTTTTGGCAGTTTTTTATAGAGCTTCAAAATGTTGTGGCCACGCGGCGCCTTACCCCTAAGCACGACATGAAGATCTTTCATATAGAGCTCGACGGAGAACGCCAGACACACAACACTTGGACTCATTGCGGGGACCCCACCAAAGGCTGCTTTCCTTACTAAAGGCTTCCCATCCAGCTTCTCAAGATTATCCAACGCAGCATTGTGGCTGTCATTCAATACCCGATAGGCATGAAAGAAGTCATTCGCCTGCATCCGTATCTGTGAAGACATTTGCACTTTCTCTCAATCTACGACTTCCGCTGAAAATACACTGCCACCTTGTGCACTGCTGCACTGCCAAGCACTTTATCGTTAAATTATCTCTGTGCGTTTCAATTATTATTGGCCTGACTACAGCTCCGTATCACCTTGGCTTGCCGTGCCAGCCTGCCACTCGACCACATAAAGCCGGTCAATGGGCATCCGGAGCCTTGGCCAATTTGGACCGGTAGCCAGGATAACCGAATTGCGGGATTACACGTCCTCCGGGGCTGAATCAGGGTCACCTTTTCTTCCCTCCTCGGGCCGCGCTATGGCATTGGCAAAGGCGCCGGCAACAATGCCGGTCGGTATGGCGATAACACCAATCCCAATGAAGGCCACCAAGCCGGCCAACATTTTGCCGAGCGGCGTGACCGGATAGACGTCGCCGTAGCCGACGGTGGTCAGCGTCGCCATGGCCCACCACAGCGCCCGCGGCACCGATCCGAAGGCCTCCGGCTGGCGGGGGCCTTCCACCAAATAGAGGAAGACCGCAGCCACTATCATGAGGAGGAATGCCATCATCACGCTGACCAAAAGCTCGTAGCGCCGGGCGTAAACGCAAGATCCCAGCATTTGCCCGGCTGCGGTGAGGCGCGTCAGGCGCAGCACCATGAAGACCCGGCCGATGCGCAGGAAGCGCAGGATGAAGATCTCCGCGCCAAGGTGCGGCAGCAGGAACACCATGATCAGGGCCAGGTCGAAGAGATGCCACGGCCGCAGAGCCCACCTGAGACGCCCGCGCCAGCCCTGCCAGGATTCGACCTCGCCCGCCGCCCAGAAGCGCAGCAGGTATTCCAGCGAAAAGAAAACAAGCAACGCCCTGTCCATTAGGCGGAAAGCCGCCGCCACGTCCTTGTCGTGCCAGAGGCTCTGCTCGGTTTCCAGCATGGCGATGAGCGAACCCATGAGAATGACAAAGACGATGAGACGGGCAACAGCGGCGCTACCCGGCTGCTCCGCAGCGCCACCATCAAAACCGGCCCTGAGCCAGCGCCGGATCCGGATCAGAACGCTTGCCAACAACGCCCCTTCAGCTCTCTCTGCCGGTGCCGTCACTCTCTGCTCCGCTATCCGATTTCACCTTCGAGCCATCAGACCGTCTGCAAGAGTGCATCGACATACTCTATGTCCGCCTCCGAAAGACGGAAGACGTCGGGCTTTCCGCTGTTCTTGATAACCTCAATGCCGTCGCTATAGATCTCCCAGCGTGCCAAGCGCCCATAGGTCACATTGGTGGAACGCGGCTGACCGATGAATGCGAGCTTCTTGTTGGTGACATAGAGATCGCCACCGGCCTTCTCCACCAGCTCCTCGCGCGTCGAGGTAATCGGCACGGCACGGCCGAAGCGGAGGGTTACCCCCTTGGCGACGCGAAAGCCGATCGAGCCGCCGGCGTAGCCGTGGTGCTCGCGCACCGTCTTCATCTGCAGCCACACCGAAGGGCAGTAGTGAAAGCAAACCTCGTTACGCCCCAATCGGATGTCGGCCTCGATGGGCTCTGGCTCCAACCGCCCAGTCGCCTCCACCTCCCAGAGCTTGCGATAGATCTGCATCGACACCTGGTCAAAGTCGGGCGTCACCCTGAGCTGACGGCAGATATCGCGGATTTCCTCTTCGTCGTCTGGTGAGTAGCGGCGTGTCTTCTTTACCCGGTCTAGCACACGGCCGGTGAGCTTATTGGCGAGTGGCAATACCTGCTTTCGGAGGATGCCCTTTGCCTTCTCTTCAGAGAGCCCGAGCTCGGACTGCAGGCGTTCGATCTCCGCCAATTCACCATCGGTGATCACCTTGTCGGCCAGCGCCTTCTTGACCGCCCGCCCGAACTTGCCGCCTTTCGTGAATGCAAACATGCCCCTCGCCCCTGTTGTTTCGCCACCGGCAATCTCAGCACAACGAGATAGCCTCCGGCCTAGCCCTCTCCGCCAGCGCCGTCATTACCTTCTCCGCCCTTCTCTCTCATTTCGCCAACTCGGCGCAGCAACTCGGCGAACTCATCCCGCGTTGTCTGGCGCAGGCGAGTGAGCCCGAGCGCCGCGGCCATGGCGGCTGGCGGATCATCGTCCGGTCCTTGCTCCAAGATCTGCAGCGCAAGCCCCAACTTTTCCGGATAGGGAACGTCGGCCCAGGAACGGTCTACACCGGCGACGCTCAGCCCCCGAAAAGGGATGATGGCCTGCGGCTCCACCTCGGCTGGCCAGAGCACTTGCTCCTCCCCAGCCCCCCGCGACTGCGGCCGCTGCCGCGCCACCGCCTGTTGGACCTGCCGGCGGATCTGCCCGCCGGTGCGCTTGAACCCGTGCGCGCGGGCGATACGCATCGCCAGGTAGTCGAAGGACACGGGGCCCTCCGCATCGATGATCGCAAGCCCCAGGCGCCGGATGACCTGGCGATAGCCAATGTCGTTGAACTTTTCCGGGTCCAACTCGACGTGCAGATTGGCAGCGGACCCGCCGGCCGGAGCCGGACTGCTCCCGCCCTGCCGGGCGACGCGTGCCACGGGATGCCCTCGCTCGACGCCGACACGTTGACTGTCGTTGCCGAGGTCCTCAGGCGCATTCTCGACCTCCTCCTCGTGGTCGCTGTCGAACGATCCCTCTCCAACCTCCTCTCCCAGTTGCTCGTCCCTGGCCTTCCCACTGCTGCCACCGTTAATTCTGGGAACGCCCGCCGTTGTCTCTGTCTTCGGCTTCGACTGCGCCTGTTCCTGTGCCCGGGCACGATCCTCCTCAAGCAACTTCGAGAGCGCCTCGTCGATCCGCTCCAGGGTACCCTTCGGGTCGATAAAGAAGTCCGTCGACCAGATGCGCAGGAGCCGCCAACCGAGACTCTCGAGAATCGCCTGACGCACCCGATCGCGATCGCGTGCCGACGGCGAGGCGTGGTAGGTAGCGCCGTCGCACTCGAGACCCACTAGGTAGCGCCCGGGCCAGTCCGGATGGATGACGCCCAGGTCGATGCGGAACTTGGAGACGCCGATCTGCGTATGCAGGGACCATCCACGGCGCCGGAGTCCCTCGGCGACCGCCTCCTCGAAGTCGGACTCGAAGCTGTTCGTGCCGCCGACGGACTTCAGGACTTCTCCCAGCGCTGTGGGTCCCCGCTCGGCGAACTCCAGATAGTGACGCAGGTCATGTACCGCCTCGGCAGACGTTCGCGTGAGGTCGATCATCGAAGGATCGAAGCTCGCGAAGATCACCACCTCAGTGGTCGCCCGGGTGATCGCCACGTTGAGGCGGCGCTCGCCGCCCTTGCGGTTCAGAGGGCCGAAGTTCATCGACATGGTGCGCGCGCCCGGCTCCTTGGGCCCATAGCCGACGGAGAGCAGGATCACGTCGCGCTGGTCGCCCTGCACAGTCTCCAGATTCTTGATGAAAACCGGTTCGGCGGCATCCTCGCCGAAGAAGGCCTCGAGGGCCGGATCCGCCCGGCGCTCCTCGTCCAGCAGGTTCTCGACGAGACGTTGCTGCTCGGAATTGAGCGTTACCACGCCGACCGAGAGCTTGCTCAAGACGGGATCCTTCAGCCGCCGCACCACCTCGGCCACCACCTCCCGCGCCTCCTCCGGGTTGGTGCGTCCAGCCCCGCGCAGGTATACGCCCGCCACCTTGCGGAAGGAGACCGCGGTGGGCTTGGTATCGTTCGAGGGATAGGTCACGAGATCGCCGCCATAGTAGCGGTGGTTCGAGAAGGCGATGAGGCTCTCATGGCGGCTGCGGTAGTGGCCGGTGAGGCGATGCCACTTGATTCGGGCGGCCAGCGCCTCGTCGAGGATGCTCTCCATGTCGTCGGCAAACCCGGACTCTTCCTCGGCGTCCTCCGAGGCGGCCCGCTCGAAGAAGGACGTCGGCGGCATCTGCTTGGGGTCGCCGACCACGATGACGTTGTTGCCGCGGGCAATGGCGCCGATCGCATCCCACACGGTGATCTGGGAGGCCTCGTCGAAGACCACCAGGTCGAAATGCTTGCTGCCGGCGGCGAGGAACTGGGCCACCGAGAGCGGGCTCATGAGGAGGCAAGGCGTCAGCGTGGTCAGGACGTCGCCCAGCTCACCGCACAACTGGCGCACCGGCATGTGGCGCGACTTCTTCTGGATCTCGCGGGCGAGCACGCCGTAGCCGGGCGACTGAGCGGCGTCATGGCGCCCGGGGATGTCGCCGGAGAGCTTCGCCTTGATGTAGTCAATGGAGAGGTCGGCCAGCCTCTGGTCGAGCTCGCGAAACGCCTCGATCTTCTGCTCTTGCGCCAAGGCCGAGAAGGTGCGCAGCTCCTCGCGCTCGTCGACTAGGCGCCCGGCGATCCACCGGCAGTAGGCGGTCTTGAAGGCCTCTTCCGTCTCCTCCGCCGGCACTAGGCCGCTTTCCAGGGCCGCTACCAAGTCATCCAGGCCGGCGCCCAGCGCCTCGTTCCGGACGGCCTGCCAGCGGCACCACAGGTTGATGCGTTGCTGCAGGTCGAGCACGCCCTGGGCCTCTTCCTTGAGGGCGCCAAGATCGACCACGGTTCGGGCTTCGGCCGCCGCTTCCCTTGCGTAGTCGTCAAAGGCCTGCTTGAAGGCCTGCATCTCCTCGGCAAGCCGCCGGCCAGCCTCGGCGATCGGCATGCCGGCGGCGATGAGGTCCTGGCCCTCTGAGACGAGCTTTCTCAGCGTCTCGCGCACGGCGATCAGCTGATCGGCTCCCTCAGCAAGGCGCGTTGCGCCCTCGCGCAGCTTGGCGCCGGCAGTCGCAGCCTCCCGGGCCCGATCGACATCGCTTTCGAGGCCTTTCCAGGGCGTGTCCTGCGGCAAATCCCGTGCGGCCGCCTCCATCTCGCCCTTCAGGATCTGCAGCTTCTCCAGGGTGTCGAGATCGCTGGCCGCGATGGGGCGCCTCTTGAGGCCGGCGGCCTTCTTCATCCGAGAGGCGACCCCACGGCGCTCCAAGGCCCCAAAGGGCCAGATCTTGTCGCCAGCAGCACGCCACTGCCCCTTCCAGGTCTCGACCTCGGCCGCGGCGATGGCCACATCGCTCCAGGCAAGCGACAGCTTTTTCTTCTCCACCCGGTAGGCCTCCAGCTTGTCGAGCGCCCGCCCCAGGTCGTCCAGCGCCTGGCCACCCTTGCCGGTCAGCGCAAAGCCGAGATCGTGCCGAGCGGCCGCCGGCAGCAGCGCCGCAATCACGGCAAGCCCCTCGAGGCCGGCGAGACGGCTTCCCGGCTGCGGCAACCCGGCCGGGCCCGTGAAGTTGCCGGCGGCCGTCAGGACAGCGTCGATCCGCCCAATGAGACGACGGGCAGCCTCCACGAAACGCGCCTGCCAGGCATGGGACCAGTCCTCCTGGCGCAGGTCCTTGAATACCTTCAGCTCATCGGGACCGATCTGGCCGCGCTCGAGCCCCAGACGCCGGGCGATGTCCTGCAAGCGGACGAGGCCCTCGCGGTCCCGAGCGCGATCAGCCTCCAGATCGCCCTCCCAGGAGAGCTCCAAGCGATGCCGCTCGGCAAATCGTGCAGACCGGCCGATGGCGGCGCGAGGCGAGACACCCGTCCTGCCCGGAGTGTGGAGCGCCCTTACGAGGCCGTTCAGGCTGTCGCGCACTTCCTTCAGGCGCGCTGCCTCGGCCTGCCAGTGCTCAGCCATCTCTTCGCCCCGCTCGCTCCAGGAGCGGTCCAGCTGGCCCAGCACGTCCTTCTTGTTGGCCTTGGAGGAGTGCAGCTCGAGACAAAAGCGCCCGAGGCCCTTCTCGACCAGGCGGCGGTAGACGACCTCGAGGGCGGCCATCTTCTCCGAGACGAAGAGCACGCGCCGGCCGAGACCGAGATTGTGGGCGATGATGTTGGCGATGGTCTGCGACTTACCGGTACCCGGCGGGCCTTCCAGCACGAAGTCGCCGCCCTGCGCCGAGGCGTGCACCGCGACGATCTGCGAGGAATCCGCCGGCAGCGGCATAAAAAGCTCAGAGGGATCGATCTTCTCGTCGATCTCCGAGGGCTTCATGAATTCGGCCGATCCCTCGTAAGGATCGCGCGGGGTGTCAATCAGGTGAGCGACGAAGGGGCTCCCCTTCAACTCCGCCGTGCGGTCGGAGAGGTCTTTCCACATGAGATACTTAGCAAAGGAGAAGGTCGAGAGCACCACCTCCTCCACCACCTCGAAGCCCTTCATGTCGATCACCGCCTTACGGACGATGTTCCAGATGAGAGCCACATCGACACCCGAATCATCTTCCGGCAACTTGCCCTCAAGTTGAGGCAAACGCAGACCGAAGTCCTGGCGCAGCATCTCGAGCAGGGTCATGTTGAAGACCGTCTCGTCATCGTGCGCCATGATCCTGACGCGCGAGGCTGCGCTCTTGCGCTCGATCTTGACCGGCACCAGAATGAGCGGCGCCCTGTAGCTGCGCGTTTCGTCCTCCGACTGCTTCCACTTAAGCATGCCGAGCGCGAGGAAGAGCGTGTTGGCGCCACCCTCTTGGAGGTCCGACCTGGCTTTGCGGTAGAGCTCCACAAGCCCCGCATCGAGCTCTTTCTGCTCGCGTTCGGACACCAGCTCGTTATTCTCCAGGGCGTGCTGGGCAAACTCCCGAACATAGTCTTCGCCGCGGTTCTGCTGGAAGAGTTGCAGGTCGCGCCCACTGTCACCTTCCTGAGTTGGCTTCACCAGGGGCCGCACCGAGATCTTTTTGCCGTCGGCGAGCTTATCCTCCAGGGCGGCTGGATCGGGACAGATGAGCGGGATCGCCGTCTTGGAGGGTTTCAGGTTTAAAAGGCGGTTGCGCTTGGTGAGATCGAGAAGCTTGCGCTTCCAATGGTCGAGCCGACCTTCCGGTGAGTCGGGTGTCTCGTTCGTCTCGACCCCAAGATCAAAGCCGGGCAGCTCGGGAGCCTCCTCAAGGCCTTCGGCAACGACGACCTCGCCGGCGTTCTCGCCCTCCTTAATCACCCGCTCAATGCCGAGCGGGGAGATTTGCTGCTGGCGCGCGCGGGCTATGTCGAGGGCGTAAACGAACTTATCCTCGACGGCCTCGGCAATCTCGCCGTTGGCGACCTCGATTGCCTTGGAGAATTTCTTCGGTGGCTCATGGGTTACCAGCGTGGTCTCAAAGAGCAGCAGTTCCTTCAAGTCGATGTGCTTGCGTAGCTCGGAAGGGTCATCCGTGGTTAGGCTTGGAAGCGTCTGGGGCTGTAGCCACAGCCCGCAGATAGCGTGACCTTCAGTAAAAGCGATCAAAGGGCGAAGACCGATCTGCTCAAGTGCCGATGCGAAGAGCACAGCGGCATCGAGGCAGGTGGCAATGCCGTTGTCCAGCACCTCCCCGGGCGTGCGGATCTTCTGTCCATTGCGCTCAAAGCTCGCCGGCGGCTCCGAATAGGTGAGCCTGCGCTGCGCCACCGCCGACCAGACTGCTGCGGCGATCTCCCAGACCCGCTTGCGCGACTTCTGCTGGTAGCCCTCCAAGGAGGGATCCTTGCCGGAGCGACGAAGGATCTCAGAAGCCTCTTTCAGGAGGCGTGAGACGGCCGGGTCATTGGGCATGACAAAGGCGGCGAGGAGCTCTGGCATGTGGCTGGCGCCGCCCCACTCGTTGTGGGCAAGGCCGGTGATCTCGCGCCGCTCCTCGACAATCAGGTCGTCACCCCGGGTGAGGCGGAGGGAGAGATCGGCACGTCGCCGCTCGGTGAGTCGCGAGAGAGAGGCACCGGCGAGTGACACGTTGCGGTCTCTGAGCCGCAGCTCGCCGTCGGCCGCCAGGCGGTCGATGCGCCAGCGCTTCTCGGTAACGAGCGGCGGATCAACCTCGAGGGTCAGCACCAGGCCCTCGAGATCCTCCGCGCCGCGGTTGGCGAGGCTCAGATCTGCGATGACCGGAACGTCGTTCTGGTGGGTTGCGTAGGTGATCTGCGCTGCGATCGAGGCGGAGATCTCGACCGCTGCGGCGGCTGGCACGTGATCAACTACGGACTGACGCTCGCCCAATGGCGCGTCCTGGTCCTGATCTGCCACTGCTGACCAGCCGGCTTGGTTAATCTCGTTCACGGGCGCCTCCCTTTCGTTGCGCTATGACAAGGGAAGCCACACGATCTGCTGGCCGCTGCACCCAATGGCGTAATGCGTGCGCCACGGCGATACGCCGGGTTTGCGGCAAAGACTACAGGCTGGCCTGTCGACGATCGTCCAAGACGCAGTCCTGCGGCACGGGCAGCCCGAACTACCCTCCCCATTGCCGCGCAATGACCGGCCAACTCCCCTGGTCCGCTCCAGGAACCATCCTAAGCGAGAGTAATTAGAATGTCATTCGCTCAAAAGTTAACGCTGGACCATCGAAGGGAACGCGGCTGCGCGGCGCCGCCAGATGACCAAGTTGTTGACACCACCGACGACGGCAGTCGCTGCGGTCGCGAAGCTAGCTGTCGCCGCCACCATGTGGAGGCCATGACACGGCAACCCCGAGCCGCTAGGCTGACCGTGCCGCCAGGACGTTAGCGATCGGAGCCACGGCCCCCTTGCCTCTTACCTGCCTCAACCCGGAGGGTCGCAGCATCCTCTCGATCAACTTGTCCCGCGATGCCTGGGAGGCTTTACGACGCGACAATCGCCAGCATTTGCACCTTCGCTTTTCCTGTTGCGAGACGCCAGTAATCCTGAAGAAGTCCTCGCGCGGCCTTCAATATTTCGCCCACACGCCCGGCGGGGAGTGCACCAGCGGCCCCGAAAGCGAGGCCCATCGCTACCTTAAAGCCATCGCCGTGGACGCGGCGCGGGCAGCCGGTTGGACTGCGCGGGCCGAGGTATCCGACATGATTCCGTCGGGCGAAGAATGGCGAGCCGATGTGCTGGCCGAGAAAGGCCAGGCCACGGTCGCAATCGAGATCTAGCTGGCTGACCAGATAGACGAGGAGACTTTTGATCGCCAGCGGCGCTACGCGGCATCCAATGTGCGCGGCCTCTGGCTGCTGCGCCGCAAGAAGATCCCCATCAGCCGCGATCTGCCCGCAGCCCAGCTCGGTGGCGGCCCGCGCGCGGGCTTTCATGTCACCCTTGCAACCACCACCTCGACCCAACGCCTGACCGTCGAAGGATTTCTTGCCGCCGCTTTTGCGAAGCGCTTGCGCTTCGGCATTCCACGCGATGTCGGCGCGATAATCGCCATCCACGCCGGCAGCATGAACTGCTGGCGCAACGAGTGCCGTGAACGCACCCGCATCAAGGCCGAATTCGGCCCGAACAGCTGCGACTTCTCCCTCGCCGACGTCGGTGACTACCCGGGGGCTCGCCGAAACGGTTCTCCCTCACATCCCAGGGAAGAGGATTCGGCGTCATCAAACCGCGCTACAGCAAAATGGAGGAACGCTCCTATCTCAGTAACGGCTGTCGCGCCTGCGGACATCTTCTCGGCGCCTTCTACCTCTATCACGCCCTCGCAGATGAGCAGCAGATCGCCGTGTTTCCACAACATCTGAGCGGCCCCTGGCATGACGCCGTCGTGCGACAGCTTGAGCGCGAGCGCGCGCCGATGGCCTGGGGCGCCTTGATGAGCCTCTCAGCATCCCATCCCAATTCGCGGCAAAACCGATGCTGGACCGATGCTGGCGACGAACTCTGGCCATTGCCGGCAGCGACCGGCCGGCCAGGTCAGCCGCCCTCTTTTAACCATGAGGCGAGTCTGACATTGCTTTCTCGCGTGGGCTTGTGGCAGGCTTCTACCAGGGGAGATGCCGTCATGATCACACGAATGCTGCTGGCTGCGGCTTTCGCGGTTTTTCTCGCGATGCCAGCACGGGCCGAAAACCAGCTCATCTGGACCATTACCGCCGGCGACTGGACAGGCGGCGCCTACCAGTCGGAAAGTGGCCGCTTCAGCCACTGCTCGGTCTCCGCTAGCTATCGCAGCGGCACAGTGCTGGCGCTGACCATCAACGCCGATTATCAGTTCCTCATTGTTCTCGGCAATGCGTCCTGGCAGCTGCCGACCGGCAGCCGTTACGACGTCGTACTCAGCATCGACGGCCGCAACCTCGGCCGCTATAACGGGGAAACCTTCAACAACAGCTACCTCAGCATCACCCTTGGCAACGACGCCGATGCCTACCAGCGCCTGCGCAAGGGGCGCGAGATGAAGGTTGCCGCTGCCCGGCAGAATCTCTTCTTCGATCTGACCGGCACCGCACAAGCCCTCAGCACCGTGCTCGCGTGCGTCGAGCGCGCCAACAGCCTCGCCTCACCGAGCAATCCCTTCGCCGCGCCCGGCCAGCGCGAAGCCTCGACAAATCCCTTCGCCGACAACAACACCTCATCAGCAAGCAGCGAGCAGGAGCTGGTTCAAGGCTTGTTGCTGGCTTCAGGCTTCAGCGACATCCAGTTCACCGATCCTGACGGGACCGGCTTCTCAGAGGCCGGCTACACCTGGATCGCCGACGACTACGCTGGCGCCCTCTATGTCTACGACACACCGAACGCAGATCTCGATCAGGTGGTGAACACCCTACTCGGCGGCATTGCTACCGAATGCACCGCCGGATTTGCCTCGAAACCGCTTCCGCTCGAGTACATCCGCCGCTTCCGCCTGAAGCAATTCACCGCCGCCTGCCGGGTCTCCAGCGTTGACCAGTTTTTCTACGCGGGAACTGCTGTTACCGACGGAACGGTAGTCATTCTGATCTACAACGGCAACCCGACAACTGCTAGCGGTCTCGACGAGATCAACGCCTCCATGACCAAAGCCCTCCGCATTCTCCTGCCGCAGTGAGCCGGTCATGACCGCAGGCGCCTCCCCCAATCTGTCGGCCTGGCATGGGCGCTGATGGACGAGGCGCTCCTCTGGATCGTCCGCGCGGCTGTCGTAGTTGTCGTGATCGCGATCGCCGCGGCCATCGTCCGTTTCCTGCAGGCCGAGGAAGAGGTCGACCGCAATCGCTACGACGATCGCGACACCCCCTATCTCAAGCAGAAGAAAACCATCGGCAATGCCTTCGGCAGCGGAAGCTCCGTCCCTCGCTGGCTGGCTTGGCTGGGCGCGGCCTCGCCCTTCCTGCTCTTCGGCCTGGTCTGGTTGCTGACCTGCTGACGCGTACATCCCTCTGACCAGAGCCACACTGTTCGACGCAGCCCATCTAACGACAGGATCATGCCAGGAAATGTTTATTGCAGAACTGACGATTGAGAACTTTCGTTGTTTCGGTGAACGGGAGCACAGGTTCGTCCTGCCGCTCGGTGATGGGCTCACCGCGTTGGTGGGCGAGAACGACACCGGCAAGACGGCGGTCATCGATGCGCTGCGCTTTGCCCTTGGAACGCGCGACCAGGAGTATATTCGCGTCGAAGAGCGTGACTTTCACTGGCCTTCCGGCGCCGGGGAACGGCGGAAAGAAATCCGTATCCGCTGCAGGTTCGACGGGCTGAGCGCTCACGACAAGGGTGCCTTTGCTGAATACCTGACCTACGTGAAGCGGGACGGCGGAACCAACGCCGTGCTCTATCTCAACTGGACGGCCAGGGATGCGGCAGGAACCCGCGGCACCCGCCGCTTCGTGGCAATCGACCTAAGGTCCGGGGAAACGGGCGACGGCCCGGTGCTGGACACGGAAGCCCGCAACCTGTTGCGCGCCACCTACCTGCGGCCGCTGCGTGACGCAGAGCGCGCGCTCGCGGCCGGCAGGGGATCGCGCCTGTCGCAGATTCTGCAATACACGAAGGAGGTAAGGGAAAGCGGCGCCGACTATGACAGTGCGGCGACGCCCCACCCCGACCCGGCTACCCTGAGCGTGCTCGGCGTCGGCGACTACGCCAGCGCGCTGCTCGAAGGCCGGGACGGCATCAAGGCGGCGCGCAAACGCCTGAATGAAGACTACCTCAAACCGCTGTCGTTCAGCGGGGATGATCTCATCGGCAATATCGCCGTGAGCACGGCCGGTGACAAAGATACCCGGCTGCGTCAGCTGCTCGAAAAACTGGAGCTGGAACTCAAGCATGGGGATGCGCAGCGGCCGGCGAACCGGGGACTGGGATCGAACAACCTGCTGTTCATGGCCTGCGAGTTATTGCTGCTCGGCTCCGAGGCCGCCGATTTTCCGCTTCTGCTGATCGAGGAGCCCGAAGCGCACCTGCACCCGCAGCGGCAACTCCGGCTCATGCAGTTCCTGCAGAACCAAGCCGGCGTGGCGCGGGCAGACGGACAAAAGATCCAGATCATTGTCACGACGCACAGCCCGAACCTGGCTTCGGCGATCGCGCTGGACAATCTGGTAGTGATCCAGGGCGGCGGCGCTTACCCGCTGAAAGCGGGATTGACCAAACTCGAAAAGTCGGATTACCGGTTTCTGGAGCGGTTTCTCGACGTCACCAAGGCGAACCTGTTTTTCGCACGCGGCGTCGTCATTGTCGAGGGCGATGGCGAAAATATCCTGCTGCCGACGCTGGCGCGGCTGATTGGGTGTGATTTTGCCGAAAATGGCGTATCGGTGGTCAATGTCGGCCATATCGGTCTGCGCCGCTTTGCCCGAATATTTCAGCGCGCGAACCCGGACGAAGACGGCGTCCTCGATGTGCCAGTGGCCAGCATTGCCGATTTGGACGTTATGCCGGATTGCGCGCCGGTCATCACCGGCAGAGTCAAAGAAGGTGAAGATTGGCCCCAGAAGAAAAACCGGCGGTGGCGGGCAAAGTCTGATTTTGGGGAAGCGGAACTGGCCGTCCATCGCGAGGCGATCCGGGGAAAAGCCAGCGGACAGAAGGTCGAGACGTTCGTCGCTGACGAGTGGACACTTGAATACGACCTCGCCTACTCCGGTCTGGCGGAAGATGTCTGGGTAGCCGCGTCACTCGCCGGAAAAGACGACAGGATCAATGCCGGGACGGCTGACAAAGATGCGATTGTAGCCGAGGCGCGGGACGTATTTGCTGCAATGGGTCCACAAGGCCTGCCACGGGAGGAACTGGCCTCCAGAGTTTACGCGCTCTTCACCACAGGGAGCGAAGCATCCAAGGCGATAACGGCCCAGTACCTTGCCGAGCGGCTGGAAAGCCGGGTGGCACGAGGCGAACTGACGACAGAGGGCCTGAAGGCAAGCCTGCCAGCCTACCTGAAGGCGGCGATCGAATATGTCGCTGCGGCGCCGGCACCCGACGCACCACCGGTCGAGGCGGCGGCACCGGCGCCGGGGCAGTGATGGCATGGCTTTCGACCCGCCTGATATCACAGATGAAGCGGTCCTGCGGGTATGCCGCATACTCCGGCTGCCCGAGACGGCCTTCAGCGGACCCAACGGTCAGGACCCCCGCCTTGCGGTCCTGAAATCGCTCGCGGCGCGGGATATCGAGGCCTGTCCGGGAAGCGGCAAGACGACGCTCCTTGTCGCCAAGCTGGCGATCCTCGCCGGCTTGTGGACGGCGCCGCGCAACGGCCTGTGCGTGCTGTCGCACACGAATGTCGCGCGGCGCGAAATCGAGCAGCGCCTTGGCAACACGGCGGAAGGCCAGCGTCTGCTCTCATATCCGCACTTTATCGGCACCATCCACGGATTCGTCAACGAGTTCCTCGCCATCCCCTGGCTGCGCTCGAACGGCTACCCGATCGAGATGATCGACGACGATGTGGCGCTACGGCGGCGCTGGCGAAAGCTGTCGCATGCGACCCGCCGCGGTCTGGAAAACAACCGCTACGACGAGGGCATTCTGAGGATACAGGACGCGGCGTTCGGCGTCGGTGACATGCGCTGGGGCAGAGGCGCGCTGGGACGGGATACGCCGACATACCGGGCGCTGGTCGCTGCCTGCCGGCAATCTGCGGAAGAAGGGTATTTCTGCCATAACGAGATGTTCGTATGGGCGCATGACCTCATCGACAAAGCGCCGGAGGTTACGGCATTCTTGCGTGCCCGCTTTCCGTTCTTGTTCATTGATGAGATTCAGGATAACAGCGAGCAGCAATCAAGACTGCTGCACCGCGTATTCGCCGAAGGCGATGACTCTGTTCTCCGCCAGCGCTACGGCGATGCGAACCAGGCGATCTATCAGAACATCAGCCAGAGCGACGGGGCGGCAACGGACCCGTTCCCGGCCGCAGACATCCGCGCCGACATCCCGAACAGTTTCCGGTTCGGGCAGGAGATTGCGGATTTTGCCGATCCCCTCGCTCTCGCCCCGCAGGGATTGCGGGGCAATAGACGCGTCAACGCGGAAGGGGAATCGGATACCGCAGGAAAGCACGCGATTTTCCTCTTCGATGACGACAGCATGGCGCGCGTCCTTGAAACCTATGCCGCTTATCTGGTCGAGGTGTTTTCCGAGCGCGAACGTCAGGATGGCATGTTCACCGCGGTCGGTGCAGTGCACAGGCCCGGCGGCGACAATAACCTGCCGCGGAATGTCGGGCACTACTGGCCGGCCTACGATCCCGTCATCAGCCGATCCGACCCTCAGCCCCAGACCTTCATCCAGTATGTGACCGCCGGCCGCCGGCTGGCGGAGATGACGGGAGAAACCCATGCTCTCGTTGAAAAGATCGCCGAAGCCGTGATCAGGTTGGCACGTCTCATGGCCCCTGGTTTCTCTCCGGGAACGCGCAAGCGCAAGCATCGATATGTTCTCGAACTGATGGAAGACAAGCCGGCTGCCAAATCGGCATATCTGGAGCTGGTGCGGGTCATGGCTGTGGAACGGCAGGCCCTGACAGAGGCGGCATGGACCGCGGACTGGCGGCCGCAGGCCGACCATATTGCCCATGAGATTACCGGCGTCGGCGCGAACGAACAGGCGGTGGCGGACTTTCTCGCATGGGGAGACGCCGCTGGCGGTGGAGCCGGTCAGGGTCAGGAGAGCCGATCCGACAATATCTTCCGTTATCCGCCTGACGAACCGGCAGTGGCCGTCAGAGTAGGCTCAATCCACGCCGTCAAAGGCGAGACGCATACGGCCACGCTCGTCCTCGAAACCTTCTACTACGCTCACCACCTCAAGACCCTGAAGCCATGGCTGCTCGGTGATCGCAGGGGTGGCGGAGGAGCGAATTCCGCACTCCAGTCAAGACTCAAGCTGCACTATGTGGCGATGACCCGCCCTGCCCGCCTGCTGTGTCTGGCGCTGCGGGAGGATTCCCTTGAACCTGGGGAGACCGCAAGACTAATGCGTCGCGGTTGGCGCGTTGCACGGATCGGGCCAGCCGACCCAGAGTGGCTGGAAGCACAAGAAGAGCCGGAGCAGTGACTCACGTAGATAGCCTCCCTCGCAATCTTCCAAGGCTCGCTCGATGAGCTGCCCATCATTAGGCGCCATGCAAGCGGGCATGCTCTGTCCGTGGTTTGTGAAACTGTTTGGGCTGTAAAATCATGCGAACCTTTTACGTCGATGAGAGTGGATTTACGGGTGAAGACCTGCTCTCGGCAGAACAGCCAGTGTTCGCGCACGCGACGGTCGATTTTGACTCTGACGAAGCCGGGAAAATCGTTTCTTCGCTCTTTGCCGATATAAATGCGAAAGAACTTAAATATGGCCGCCTGCGCCGAAGCCCTCGATACCGGGAAAAAATTATCGAGCTGGTGACTATTGTCGCCCGCGATCCGCGTCGAGCTGCGTCATGGGTTGCTCACAAAGAATTTTCTTTGATGACGCTCGTTGTTGATTGGTGGATTGAGCCTCTCGCCTACCGGAACGGGTTCAATCTCTATAAGGACGGTGCCAACCTCGCCATGGCAAATATGATGTTCTATTGTCTGGCAGGCTTCTGGACACCAAGCTTTCGGCATAGGCTGCTTGCTCATTTTCAGCACATGATGCGGGCCAAGACACCGAAAGCCTTCAAACAGTGCGAAACATTTATCAGCAAAGCAAATGCTAGGGCGGATCCTAGCCGCAAGGAAGCTCTCCGCTATTTGCTTCCATCATTTTCCCTGCTGGGCCTTGACCACGTTCGCGGTCTGCCGGATCGCGTACTCGACATCGCGCTGCCAGGGCTAGTCTTTCTCGGGCATGTCTGGCGTAGCCGCCATGATGACCTTTGGCAGGTTGTCCATGATCAATCCGCAAATATGGCGAAGCAAAAGTGGTTGTGGGATGCCCTAACGTCACCTGATCTGACGGCTGCTAGGTTCGAAAATCCAGGCGGAGCCCAGCAATTTCCGATGAATGTTGCCGGTACACGCTTTGCGAACTCGGAGGACGAATGTCAGCTACAGATTTGTGACGTGCTGGCCGGCGCTACCGCCGCGTTCTTGCGGAACCGCGTTCAACATAGTGACGAGCAGGCATACTTCAATCGACTTGCGGAAGCAGGTATCGAAAAGTTGATCGTCGGTGGCCTATGGCCGAGCCCCGAGGTCTCGCCCGACGCGCTTGGTATGAGAGGATGGGACGGTAGCAAGGCAATCGAATGGATCAGCGAGCAGGTGACGGCGCGGAAGAGCGACTAACTAAAGCTCCGCAATCACTCCCATTAGAGGCGCAACTGGCTTTCTTGCCGATGACATTGGCAAGAAACGGAGTGCAACAGTGAGCAGTTTAAGAAGCACACGTGGCTGGGATGTTTGGCGGCAACGTGTTGCTTGGCTGGCCGGCGGGTGACGCAACATTCGCGTCTCAGGCGCTCTGCAACGTCCCCGGCGGTACGGTCGGCCACCAATTTGCAATCTAATTCGGCACATAGACAGTTACTCACCCAGCTACATCAGCCGAAAAGAGACTCTTTGACAAATATGACATCGCGGATGGCGAGCAGCGCTCACTTGTCCGCGAACACGTGCTCCAGGCCCGGAAAGCGCCTCTTGCGCACCTCTTCGGCGAAGGCCGCGATGGCGGCCTCGGCGTCACGGCCGAGTTCGACTTGGCGCTTCACGAACTTCCGCTGAAAGTCGGCGGAGATGCCCAGCATGTCGTCGATCACCAGCACCTGGCCGTCGCAGCCCGCAGAGGCCCCGATACCGATGGTCGGGATTGCGATCTCCTGTGTGATGCGGTCGGCCAGCGAGGCCGTCACCTTTTCCAGCACCACGGAGAACGCGCCGGCCTCGGCAACGGCCTCGGCATCGTTCAGGATGCGCCCGGCATCGGCGCCGCGGCCCTGCATCCTGTAGCCGCCCAGCGCGTTCACCGCCTGCGGTGTCAGGCCGACATGGGGCATCACCAGGATGCCGCGCGCGGTGAGGAAGCGAATGGTCTCCGCTGTAGTGGCGGAGGCGGAGAGAGAAATGCCGACTTCGGAAAGCCACTGCAAGGCGAAGTCTTTCGGACAGTTGGTGTTGAAGAGGAGCCCTCCCCATCGACCTCTGAAATTTTCGCCCACAGCCAGATTTTCATCTCTCTCGTCCCGCCCCCTTTCCGCCGAAGGAATTCCGCTCTCCGTCAAAATTTCGGGGGAACAAAGGCTATCTGCCAATCCCAGCCTGCCTGCTACCCTTATGGGTGCGCTTGAGGTCAACCAAGGAATACAACAACACAGGAAGCCAGCGCCGGCACTTCGGTCCCGACCCCGAGTGCCGCTATGCAAAACAGGGAGCCTGAAGTCATGCTGCAGGATAAGAACGGACTCTCCCCGCGCGGGACCACCGTCGTGGTCGCAACGCCGCACTCCGGCACTGAGCTGACCGCATCCGTCGACCGCTACCTCGAGCGGCTCGGCGCGGCCTACGCCGAGCGCACCCGGCAGATCATGTCCTCGGACTGGCGCTGCTTTTCCCGCTGGTGTGGCGAGAACGGTCAGGCCCCCTTCCCCGCCAGTGCCGAGACCATCATGCGCTATCTGGCGGACCTGGCGCCGCTGTACCGACTCTCGACCCTGCGCCGGCGCCTCGCCAGCCTCTCCCATATCCACCAGGCCCTGGGCGTGGCCAATCCGATTCAGGATCATCAGGTCCGGATCACCTTGCGCGGCCTCGCACGGCTCAAAGGCCAGCGCCCCGAGGGTCGGCGCGCGCCGTTGCTGGACGCCGACGTGAAGCGCATGCTGGCCGCCACCGGCCGGTCTCTGAGGGACTGCCGGGACCGGGCGCTGCTGCTGACAGCGCGCGACACGCTGGCCCGCCGCTCGGAGCTGGCACGGCTGGAAGTCGCGGATCTGGATTTCCGCGCCACCTCCGGCGATGCGCGGGTGCTGCTGCGCCGGACCAAGGCCGATCCTGATGGGCGCAGCGCGTGGCTGTCACCGGAGACCTGCCGGGCGCTTCGGTGGTGGCTGCGGCGGGCTCGGATCAAGAAGGGGGCGATCTTCTGCCAGGTGGACAATGGCGGTCGGGTCGGCGACAGCTTCCACCCGCAGAGCGTCGCCAAACGCTTCAAAGCCATGGCGCGGGCAGCCGGCCTCGATGAAAGGCGCATCTCCGGTCACTCGACCAGAATCGGCATGGCCGTCGACCTAGTGGCCGACGGCCATTCCCTCGTTGCGGTGCAACTCGCCGGCGGCTGGGCCAATCCCGCGATGCCGGCTCACTATGCAGCGGACCTCCTGCCGGAGCTCGGAGCGGTCGCGCGCTACCACGCCGCCCGGAAGCCCTCCGGAGGCAAGCGAAGCGCCCCCGGCGGCCGGCGATCCTAATCCTCGGAGCCGGTGTCCTTCAGAAGACGCAGGCTGCGGGCCTGGACGAGATAGCCCCTGCGGGCGATGAGGCGCTGCTCGAGGCGTGCAATCGAAGAGCGACGGGCATCGCGCCAGACCGCTTTGGCCTCCTTGTTGAAATTCTCGGCGTGATTGGTGCCGACCTTGCAGCGCAGCCCGGGATAGCAGGCATCGAGGATCTCGAGCACCACGAAGTAAGTCTTCACGGCGTCCCACTCCCTTTCCAGGTTGTTCGCCGGGGCGTCGAAGCAGTCGAGACCGGAAGCCTTCAGCTTCTCCTTCCAGGCGGCATAGCGGGCCTCGGCCTCTGCGAGCGTCCGGCAGTCGAAGATCTGCCTCAGCTCCTCCAGCAGCCAGAAGGCGGCCTCAAGGTCGGCGGAGGCTTCGAAGGCCGCCTTGACGAGGGCCTTGGAGCGGGGCTTCATCTCCAGCGTCGACCAGCGCGTGGTGCAGAGCGCCTTGGCGGCGCGCTTGATGGCCTTGATCTTCTTCAGCCGCTCCTTGGAGAGGCGCTTGCGCTTCCTGCCGAACCTGTCGCGTGCGAGTGACTGGTGGGTCTCGATGCGGAACTCGTTGAAGGCATCGGCAAAGGCCTTCTGGATGTGGAAACGATCGATGACGAAATAGGGATCGAGTCCGGGACAGCGCGCCTGGGCCATCTTCACGGCCATGGCGGCAATCGCCCGGTCCTCCAGGCCGTAGTCCGTCACGATCGCCAAGGGATCATCGGGGCGTGCCAGCTCCAGGATGGCCCGCGCCAGACGGGCCGCCGTCTTCGAGCGATGGCCCTTCTTCATGTCGGTCAGAAGCAGCGGGAAATGGATGCCGAGAGCTGGATTTGAAGCCGTGGCATTCAACGCGCCCCGGTTGGTGCCGACCTGCTGGTTCAGCTTCACGCCGTCGATCCCGATGAAGGTGACTTCGAAGCCGTCGTCCTTGAGAGCCTGGCGCTGGCGCGTGGGAAGGCTCTCGGCGACCGCCTCGATGACCGACCGCGGCGCCAGGGTGGCCCAGCGGCAGTGCTGGATGGAGTGGTAAGCCAGCTCCCGCTCCAGGAGGGACACGAGGGTTTCGTCGACCCCTGTTTCGGGATCGATGCCCGCCGGAAAGAGCGCCTTGCAGAGCGGCTTCTCGCCGGGCTTGGCCGGCTCTTCGTAGACCGGCACGAAGATGTAGGTCTCGGTCGGCACACCGCCGATCGTCGGTCCGTAGACCCGGACGAGGACGTCGCCGAGGTAGACGCTGCCCTCGGCGAGTTCGCGGTTGCGGGTCTCACTGTCGGGATGGTAGGCGCCGCAGAGACGGCTGGCGACGATCGTCTTGCCGGCGAGAGTCGCCAGTACGGGGTGGCGGCGGAGGGTCTCTACGTTGCGATACGGGAGAAACTGGGGGTGAACGGAGCCGTCGTTTTCGAAGGGGATGGCGAATTTGGAGCGGCGGGAGAAGCGAGGCATGGTCTGTGATCTTTCCTTGCAGTTGGAGCGCCGGGCGGTGCCGGCAGCGGCTGCATTGGTGACCTAGTAGAAAAAATTGGCGTCACAAGCTGACCCCTCAAAAGGCGCAGAACTCCGGGAGATTTAATTCGTGGCCAAGCGCTGGCGAAGGCGCAACAGCGGCGCCATCTCCATGATCAAGGGAGATGGTCTCCCTGCCAGACATCACCGCAGCGCACAGACTGTCGCCGGCGATCTTCTGATCGCCCCGTGTCCGAGTGACTTGAAATCGCCTCGCCACACTACCAAACGCGAGCTAAGGGTGATTGCCGCAGAGTGTTGTTTTCTCCCGTTTCCACTGTATCGACCATAGTAGTGGTCGATACAGTCCCGGTGCGGGAATCACCAAGCACGGCGCGGCCTCGAGAGGCCTCTCGAGGCCGCGGTGCAGACACTCTCCCCGACACTTCGAAGCAATCACCCATAGCTCGCAGGCAAGGTTCGGGTCGATCTGCGTGATCGCAGATCGACCCGGCGGCCTCCAGAAAACTATTTGCCAATTTTTGAAATTGTTTCGTTGAAGGGCGCTTCGCTTCCGACCCATCGTTTGCCCAGCCAAAGGGGAAACGAATGCTGCTCTACACGCTCACAACCAAAGACGTCCCGGTGTGGATACTCGACTTGACCGGACCAGCCACTGGTCCTGCAACGGTGGACGCGCCGAGCGTCTACGCTCTCGTCGTCCAGGGTCCAGCCGCCCAAGTCTACATAGGCTCGACCAAAGACCTGAGAGCGCGGATCCGACAGCACATTTCGCGCTGCCATTCCGCTTTGCACGGTGGCAGCGGCTCCTATCGGCGACCTCCGACGTCTGCCGATGCAGTTCTGTCACGCGTCGTATCGGGCCGCAGCGGATTGCTTGTCATCAGACTGGAAGCCGTGGCGCCCGGTGATGAAGAGCTACTACGGCGCCTGGAGCTCGCTTGGCTCATTGTCGCCGCCCGTCAAGAACTGCCCGTGGAGAAAAGGCGGGGTCCGAAGATCGCCTGGTGCGGCGATCCCGGCGAGCTTCGAAAAGCCTTCCTCCTGGCGCGCAAGCGCCACTGGCCGGGAAAGTGGATCCGCATCCTGAAGCCGCTCTGCCAGAAGACCGCATTGCCTGACCCGGTGCCGAACCGTACCCGCCGGGCAGCCCGGACGAGCCCACCGGCCACTATCTCCGCGAAGAAGCGCCGGAGACGCCTGCCGAAGCCCCGCCCAAGGCAAAGCGGACCGGCAATCCGGGGAGAGTCCCCCTCATGAGGGCGCCGCCAGCCCCCGGTTTTTCTGCTGAGAGCGCGATTCCCTGCCCTGCCGGTGTCACGAGACCCAAGATCAGGGAATTCAGCTCTCAGGTAAAAAAACGGGGCTTTGGGAGCGTCGCTCCTTGCCAGCGCACGGAAGACGGGATGGACATGCGAGAAAAGAAGCAACCGGGTGCCAAGGAGTCCACAACCTGTGAGGAAGGCAGGCCCCGCTACCATCCACCTGCTTACGCGCCCGACCGGCTGGCGCTCGTCGCTCTCGAAGCGGCGATCGGGACGCTGAGCTTTTGGACCTGCCAGCCGATCGAAATCAGGTCCGCTCTCGATATCCCCTCTTGCCGATGCCTTGCCCGGTGGCGGTGCGGAAAGGAAAGCGTCCCCGGCTCCACCCGCGAGCGTGTCGCCGTCGTTTCTGCGCTGCGGAACCGGATGATCGAAGTAGTTGACTTGGTCACGCTGAAGCCCCTGGCAGAGCCGGAACTGCCCGACTGCCATGAGGTTCCCGGCCGATCTCTACGCGCAAGCCAGCTCATCGATGAGCTTCTCACACTCTTGAAGCTGCTCGGCCTTGAAGATCAAGAAGCTCAGGGTCGCAAAGGGCATCACGAGCAAAGCTCAGAATGATGCCGGCAGGTCCTCACCAACTGACGATTCTACCACCGAGGCAGTCGCGGTCCGAACGTATGACGTCAGGCCGGCACCTCTCAGCCCACTCGATACTTTGGAGATCGCCCCTATGACTAAAGTGAAAGCTCTTCTGGAAAAAATGCGCAGCGCTCAGGCCGTGCTTGAGCGGCTGGAGCGCGGAGAGAACCCCACAGAAGAAGACCTCAACGGCGCCCCGCTTCTGAACTACTGGACCGTCATCGCACATGGCCGCTTCCTTGTTCTGCAGGGTCAGGTAACCGGCCACCCCAAGCTCGCCGACAACGACTTCATCGAAACGAGCGCGGTGGTGTGGCTCGCTCCAGATCGCACTACCGCCCGCACGCTGTCGCGGTTTTATCGCCTGGGCGCGCCCTGGGAAGACCTCCTGAAGACGCATCACTGACTGACTAAGTCGCCATATTGGAAACGGCGCTTTGCCGGCCGAATCGAGAGGAACACCATGGGCACCGGAGATCTGAAGAGCAGAGTCGCTTCCGGCGAGGCCGAACCTTCAGCGATCGTCAACCTCCTTGGCGGAGCGGCATTACTCGGCACCGAGGGGGAGGATCAATTTGCTTTGCATGACATTGTCGTTCTCGGCCTACCGTTGGGCGCCCTTGCCCACTTTCTCGAACGCTGCCCTCTCCTCGCCGCAGATCATTCACTTACCCGAATCTTGGGCTTGCTTCCATCTGCTTCTTGGCTTGAGATGTCAGGCGTGGAGTGGATCTATGTTTCTGAGTCCCGATAAGGCCTCGAAGGCTTCCAGGAGATCGCGCATCTCCGTCTCGGCCGGCAGCCGAACGACCATTCTGGCCCTCTTCCACTAGGCAGAGGTCACGACCCAGCAAACGCCGTGTTTACCTTCTCAGCTGGGTGCGCTGGTCCTGGCGTGGGTAGCTGCGATTTGGCGAGGCTGCCTACCACCCTCGAAGAGACCAGCTTCGTCAGCGATCCCGGACCATGCAGATCTGCGGCTCAATGGCCGCACTGAGTTTCCTGACGACTTCCGGGCTTTCACCGCGCAGCAACCACTGCCGGGGAGACACGGCCTCGTCTTCTTGGCCTACCACCAGATCACGCCGGGGTATCACGAAGAACCGGTGGACGGAAAGGGCATGGGCCCCGCCGTCGATATCCTTCAGGGCTGTCGCCAGACCCGGCAGTGTCCCGGATTCGCAGAACTGGAACTGTGGCAGCAGCCAGTGCCTCTCCGAGCAAAATCCGTAGAGGTCCCCGCGCCTGATCCTGCGGCGGACGGTACTCTCGTCAACCCTGAGACGCACAGCCGCCTCGCGGACCCTGAGCGACCGTGCCACGAGCGCCGAGTAGTCGGCGATCGCCTTTCTCACGAAGCTTCCCTCCGGAGAGGATCCTCCGGGGCGCAGCGCACTGCGCTGACGATGGATGGACTCGCCGACGAGCCGGATAAACTCTCCCACGGAGACCTGCATCCCCTGCGCTCTCAGCAGGGCCGCAAGCTCTTCCCCGAGGCCTGCTATCGAATCCGTCACGGCGTCGCTCCTGTCCTGGCAGCCTTCAAGGTCCGGGCTTCCGGCCGGGGACTTCCCCTCAACACCGGGCCTCCCGGCGCCACCTGCTGCCGGCAGTATAGCAGCCCGGCATCGAAGCTGCAGGGGGCCGGTCGCTCTTCCGGCCCAGCGGCTCTGTGCCAAGTGGAAGAGGCTCCTCCGCACGACTGCATCCGGCCGCCTCCCGGAGCTTCGTGCCTTCGCCGTTGGGCACCGTCGGAACGCTTGACGGCGCCGCGGCAGGCCGGGCCGGCATCAGGAAGGGCGCTGCCCGGCCAAGGCCTCGGGGCAACCGCATTCGACACAAATGCCTCTGGACTGTGCCCAAACGCTGTGACACATTGCCTTTTGGCGTCTGCCAAAATGGCTGCGAAATCTGATAGTTATGCTTAGTCCTGGTTCGCATCCAGGTCGCCCAGCCACTCCCCCGAAACCGGTCGCTTAAGAGCCCGTAGCGCGAAGCAGCGATCACGGAGGCGTTGACGGCCGCTTTCCCTCGAGCAGGGTCCGCAGGGTACCTATGGCGATAATCGAGCAAAGTTTGAGCGCTCCCCGAAAAGGGATCGGAAAGGGTCGGGTGCGGTCCCGGCAGGACCTATCGGGGACGGCCATGGCACCGGTAGGGGGAATTGTCTTCTGCCCACCGCGCGATTACACCGCTCCAAGCTCTGAACCGACCTGTTACCGAGACATCTCCGGTTGGAAAGTTCGCCAGGGTTCACGAGCCGGCTTGCCCGCTCCAATCGTCCAGGTCCGCCTAAGACTCCTGAGGTGCCGTCTCTGGTACTCAGACCCTCAATGTCGCCTGACCGGGACAGAGCGGACACGCTCTGTCCTCCTCCCAACTTCCCGGTCGTGCCAGAAGCCGAAGTCCGAAGCATCACGCGGCTTCCCGCTGCCGAGGCGCTTCAGGAGTTCCTCCACAAAGGCCGTGCGACCGCCCTCCGGCTACCGGTCCCCTGGCCACGTCCTTCACCCCTTCTGCCGACCAGCTTTAACGCGAATTGGTGATGGTCCTGAACTCCGGATCGGGAACGAAACCGTCCCGGTTCGGCATCCTGATCTTCGCTAGGTTGCTCTGATCGAGCCGGGCGTCCTCAGGCACGATGCCGTTCAGGTTCAGCAGGTAGGCTACGAGGGCATAGGTCTCGTCGTCGCTGAGCGATCCCGGTGCAGGATAGGGCATCGCGCGGCGGATGTAGTCGTACAGCGTCGTCGCATAGGGCCAGAAACTGCCGATGGTCTTCACAGGATGGCCCGTCGCCAAGGTACCCTGGCCGCCGACCAGGCGGTCCTTTATCCCGCCCTGCCCCGCCTCGCCATGACAGCCCTCGCAGTTGTCGGCGTAAATCGCCTTGCCCTCGGCCACAGTGCCCCCGCCCGGCGGCAGGCCGGTGCCGTCGGGCCGCACGTCTATGTCCCACAGGGCCATCTCCTCCTTGGTCGCCGGGCGGCCGAAATCATAGGGAAAGGCCAAGGCGGAATCGCTCAACAAGGCGGCGGCGGCCGCAGCGATGATCACGGTCTTAATCGAGTGCATTGCGGACACTCCCATCGGCGCCGATGCGCCAGGTCTGCTGGGCGTTGTAGTGAAACAGGGCCGTGGCGCCCACACGCTCGAGAAAGCTCTTGCGGTCGGGCTGCACGTTCCCCTTGTCGTCGGTTGAGCGGCTGACGATCCTGCTTGGGTTTCCATTCCAGGCCCAATCCATCTGAAAGCGGGTCTGTGCCTTGGCCAGGACCGGGCCGTTCAACTGCGCGTCGTGCCAACTGGCACCGCCATCGGTGCTCACCTCCACCCGCGTGACCTTGCCGTGGCCGCTCCAGGCAAGCCCGGTAATCCGGTTGTAGCCGGGCCGGATCGACATCATGCCGGAGGGTGAGGTGATGACCGAGTTCACGTCCTGATGAAGATGGAATTGCTCCGCCTTGCCGTCCGGCCGAAGCTGGGTGTAGCGGTCGGTCTCCCAGCGTGTCATGAAGGGACGGTCGCCGAACTTCAGGCGGCGCAGCCACTTGATGTTCATGTTGCCTTCAAAGCCCGGAAGCACCAGCCGCAGCGGAAAGCCGTGCGCCGGCCGAAGTGGCTCGCCGTTCTGCCCGTAAGCCAGCATCGCTTCGTCGATCACCTCGTCGGTCAACGGCACGCTGCGCGCAACGGCGGCACCGTCGCCTCCCTCGGCGAGCATCCAAAGGGCATCACGGTCGACACCCACCAGATCCAGTAGGAAGGACAGCGGCACCCCGGTCCATTCGTTGGTGCTGATCAGACCGTGGGTGTTCTGCACCGTGAGCGTCTCGTCTGCCTTGTGCCAGTTCTCCCAGCCGTTTCCGGTGCACTCAATGAACACCGTGCGCGACATCGACGGCATCGCCCTGATGTCATCCATCGTCAGGACCAACTGCTTCTCGGTCATGCCATGGATCAGCAGGCGGTGCTGCGCCGGATCCAGCATCGGCACACCGGCGTGGCTGCGCTCGTAGTGGAGATCGGCCGGCGTGATGCTGCCGACCAGCTTGTCGAGGGGTGCCTTGGAGTTGATAGCATCGCCCGGGTCGACATTGCGCTGTCCGGGTCCCGCTTCCGGGATCCTGCTGATATGCACAAAGGGCGAGCGCTCGCTGAGCCCGGAGAGGTCCTCGCCGGGCTCGCGCGCCGGCACGTCCGCCAGGCTGTCGGCGAGTGCCCGGCCTGAAACGATGGTACCGGCCGCAACGGTGGATGCGGCGAGAAAGCCGCGGCGGGACTGGAGGTGGCCACGCTGCGGTTCAGGGAGCGCCGGGGGCTGCTTCGTCATGCCCCTACTCCTGCACCACCGGCACGGCGCCGAGCTGCATCAAGATCGCCTCGGCGGGCGCAAGGCGGGCGGTCATGCCAGCTGGCAATCCATGCTTTTCCTCAAGGCCTTCGGAGCGATTGAAGGTCACGTAGCAAGCGCCGGCTCCCGCCTCTCGCACCAGGACGCGAAGGGGCAGTTCCAGGGCGAAGTCGGGCGCAGCCAGCATCAGCGGCGTACCGCCACGCGGGTTCCCATAGATGACGACGACTGTCGGCGGCATCTCCAGACCGACCGAGTGCGCGGCCGCACTGTGATCGATCTCCGCGAAGATGGTAAAGCCGGCATCCTTCAGCGCGGCTCTCAGGCGCTCCAGCGTTTCGGCATAGGGGTAGGCGCTTTTCAATTTCACACTGTCCTCCTTCGATAGGGACTTTGCCAGCGCCTGAGAGATGGTCGTGGCGCCGGCAACGGCGATCAGACCCGCCAGGGCATGGCGACGGATGACGGCGCCGCCGGCCAGACCGGCTCTTGATGTCATGACGTGGATATCCCTCATGATTGACCTGCCCGGTTCAGGCTTCAGGGTTGAGCGTCGGATAGTCGATGTAGCCCTTGGCGCCACCGCCATAGAACGTCTCCCGATCTCCCTCGTTGAGCGGCGCATTGCGGCGCAGGCGCTCGACCAGGTCCGGATTGGCGATGTATGGTCTACCGAACGACACCAGATCCGCCGCACCGCTGCGAATGGCATCGGCAGCCAGGCTCTTTGTGTAGCCATTGTTGGCGATGTAGTAGCCGCTGAACGCACGGCGGAAGGCCCGGAAGTCGAAGATCGGGTCGTAGTCCCGGGCCCCGCGCGTTTCTCCCTCGATGGCGTGCATGTAGACCAGCCCCATCTCGCTCAGGCGACCCGCGAGATGGTTGAACAGCGCCTTCGGGTTGCTGTCGGTGATTCCGCCGGCATGCGGCGTCACAGGCGAAACGCGGATGCCAGTACGGCTCGCGCCCCAGATGCCGGCGACCGCCGCCGCCACTTCCAGGGTCAGGCGGACCCGGTTTTCGATACTGCCGCCATAAGCATCTGTGCGCCGGTTGGTGCCATCGCGCAGGAACTGGTCCAGTAGGTAGCCGTTTGCCGCATGAATCTCGACGCCGTCGAAGCCCGCGCGCTTGGCCGCCTGCGCTGCGTGGGCATACTGCGCGATGATTCCGGGAATCTCTTCCAGCTCCAGCGCTCGCGGCGTGACCATCGGTTTAAAGCCGCTCGCCGTGAAGGCCTGCCCTTCCGGCTTGACGGCGGAGGGAGCCACTGGCAGCGCATTCCCCGGCTGCAGGTCTGGATGGCTGATACGACCAACGTGCCAGAGCTGGGCGAAGATGCGGCCGCCTGCTTGGTGCACCGCATCCGTCACCAACCGCCAGCCGGCCACCTGGTCATCCGAATAGATTCCAGGGGTGAAGGCATAGCCCTTCCCCTGGGCCGAGATCTGCGTCGCTTCGGAGATGATGAGGCCAGCCGAGGCGCGTTGACGGTAGTAGGTTGCGTTCATTGCGCCCTGGACGTCTCCGTCTCCTGCTCTGCTACGGGTCAGCGGCGCCATGACAACCCTGTTCGGCAATCTCAGGGACCCCAGCGGAAGGAACTCGAAGAGTTCGTCGCTGGCATGGTCCGCGTGAGTCTGTTGCGGACTTGCGTTCATCATCGATCCTCTGTGTTCGCTTCATCCGGCATGGCCGCGATTGCCATCCGGCTCTTGACCCGACGGTTTGTCGCCGGGCCGCTAGTCGTGGCTCGCGTAGGCGTCCATGACGCGCGTCGAATAGACCAGAGCCGCCCCGGCATTGATCGCGACCGCCACACCCAGGGCCTCCGCAATCTCTTCCCGGGTGGCACCCTGGCGCAGCGCCGCATCCGTATGAACGGCGATGCAGCCGTCGCAGCGTACCGTGACCGAAACGGCAAGAGCGATGAGCTCGCGCGTCTTTGCGCCCAGCAGATCCTGCTTCGCTCCGGCGCCGCTGAGCGTGCCATAGCCCTTCACGGTATCGGTGCTGAGCCGGCCGATCTCACCGACGCCGGCGGTAACTTGTCGGCGGTATTCATTCCAATCCATCATCATGGTCGTGGTCTCCAAAGAAACTTGCTGTCGCAATACCGTTCTGCGGCCCATTGTGCGCCTCGCCCGCTACCGGCTATTGGACGATCCTCCCGTCGATGGAGGAGTCCTGCCGCGGCGGCACGAGCCGCCACCTCAGGTGCGTTGCGCAAGAGTCTGGCTACGCCCGGCCGACTGGTGCAGGGCATCGTCTAAAGCGCTGACCCGCTGATTTCCCAGGTTCAGGCACTCCAGTTCCGCCAATGCCCCCGCCTGAATCCGCCCCATCACCTCGTTACGGATGACCAGGGTCGCCGCATCGGTGGTCCCCAGCAGGCCGCGGGGTTCCTCGAGGGCACGGATTCTGTAGCGGTTATGCAGGTACTGCGGATGCCAAAGCGGGATGACCAGCCAGCGTCCCTCCGCATAAGCCCTCTCGAAACCGTCGAAGCACTCCGCTTCCGTACCGGTATGAAAGCTGTAGCCCGCATCGCCCAGCCGATACTGCTCGACGATCGCCTGGGAGAATCGGCTGATCCCCGCGCCCGGATTGATGCCCTGAATGCGTTTTTGCATCCGGGAGACGGCCGGCTCCTTCAACAGGTCACTGACCGCGCTCACCGTCTCCTCCGGAACGTAGTCGGGTACGCCCCAGATGCAGTAAGGTTCGTAGAGCACCGTGATCCTCGTCACGTCATGCTCCATCGGCGCCAGGTAGCCGCCATGACTTGACGGCAGCCATGCCGAGACGAGCACATCAACGTCGCCACGGCCGAGGCGCCGGAACATTTCTTCATGGGGAGCGGCCGAGCGCTCGACGGCGTGGCCATGACGCCGCAAGACGTTCTCGACCTCGATCGCGCTTGCATCGTGAAACGACAGGTCTATGTGGCCGACCCGAAGCGGCATATTCATTGAAAGACTCCTCGCTTTTCTGGGGCCTCGGCGGCTCTCTTCAGCTCTGGTCGCCGGAGAAGCCGCTCAGAACCGTCTTGCCCATGCCGCGGCCGCTTTCGAGGTGACGATGCGCCTCAAGCAGAGAGGCCGCGGTGATCGGCCCCAGATCCTCGGTCATGGTGGTCCTCACCAGCCCGGCGTCGACCAGCTCCGCAACGGACTTCAGGATCCGATGCTGTTCGCCCATGTCCGGCGTCTGGTAGAGCGAGCGCGTGAACATCAGCTCCCAGTGCACGGATACGCTCTTGCGCTTCAGCGGGACGATGTCGAAGATTTCCGGGTCGTCGATCAGCGCGATCCGCCCCTGCGGCCGGATTGCCTTTGCGATAGCCGGGAAATGCCGGTCGGTCGCGGTCAGGCTGGCGATGTAGTCGACCTCCGGGAAGCCGATGCGGGCCAGCTCCTCGTCCAGCGGCTTGCGGTGGTCGATGACGTGGTCGGCCCCCATTTCGCGGCTCCAGGCGATTGTCTCGGGCCTGGAAGCGGTGGTGATGACGGTCAGTCCCGTCAGCCGATGGGCCAGCTGCGTCAGAATGGATCCGACACCGCCCGCCCCGTTGATGATCAGCAGGCTTCCGGCTTCCGTCTTTCGGCCGAACTCGACACCCAGTCTGTCGAACAGCAGCTCCCAGGCGGTCAGCGAGGTGAGCGGCAGGGCCGCCGCTTCGGCGAAGGTCAGCGACTTCGGCTTATGGGCGACGATGCGTTCGTCGACCAACTGCAGCGCACTGTTGCTGCCGGGACGATCGATGGCACCGGCATAGTAGACTTCATCGCCCGGCTTGAATCCGGTGACTTCGCTGCCCACAGCCTCAACGATGCCTGCGGCATCGAAGCCGAGAACGCGCGCCTCTCCAGCCGGCGGCGCCGCCTTGCTGCGTTGCTTCACGTCGACCGGATTGACCGAGACTGCCTTCACCGCCACCCGCAGGTCGCGCGGGCGAGGATCGGGCGCCGGCAGTTCCAGGTCGACCAGGGCCGTTTCGTCAGAGACCGGCAACGGCTGGCGGTAGCCAATGGCTTTCATGATTAACTTCCCTCTTTCTTGTGATGCCTGGCCGACCCTGTCGGGCGGCAGCTGCGATTTGCCCGCCAAGGGGCTCGTTCCATTGAAATTTAGGGATCGAGAGCAATTAATCTTGCGAATAGTAGTAATGGCATCTATTTGTATCGGTAATTGATACGGGGACCCGCCATGCGCATTCCGGACCTTGAGATCGATCTTCTGCGCGCCTTCGTCGCGGTGGCCGAAACCGGCGGTTTTACGGCCGCTTCCGAGGTCGTCGGCCGCTCGCAGTCAGCCGTCAGCCAGAAGATTATTCGGCTGGAAGAGGCCCTGGGGCGCCGGCTGTTCGAGCGCACGAGTCGCATGCTGCGCCTCACCGCCGATGGCGAGCAGCTCCTGGTCACCGCCCGGCACATGCTGGAACTGAACGACGCTGCCGTCCGCAACCTGCTGGAACCGGCCGCAATCGGCGTGCTTCGCCTGGGGATCTCGGAAGATTTCATCCCGCGCCAGCTGCCGAACCTGCTCGGCCGCTTTGGGCGTCTTTATCCCCAGGTTCAGCTTGAACTGAAGACCGGATTGAGCTGCGACCTGCTGGCGGCCTATGACGAGGGCGCGCTCGACGTCGTCATCGCAAAGAAGGACGGTGCTGCCCAGCGTGGCCGGGTCATCTGGCGAGAACCGCTGGTCTGGCTGGCCGCCAAGGAATACGAGGCGGACTTCTCCAGGCCTCTGCCTCTCGTCCTGCTCGGGCCCCCCTGCACGTACCGGGACCTCGTCATGCGGACCCTCGATGCTCAGCGCCAGGAATGGGTGCTCGCCTGCACAGCCAGCAGCCTCATGGGGATCCAGGCCGCCGTGGAAGCTGGACTCGGGATCAGCATTCTCGGGCGGTCCTTCGTTCAAGAGGGCCTGCAGGTGGTGCAGGTACCGGCAGACTGGCCCAGCCTGCCGATGACGGAGATCGTTCTGATCGGCGAGGACACCGCCGAAGCCGAAATCGTCAAACCTCTCGTGGCCTACCTGATGGACAGCCTCGCCGCCAGTCAGACGGTAACGCTGGTCGCGTGATGCTCGCGGCCTCTAGTCGGCCGCCTCCACTGGAAAACGGTAAAGACGCACCGGCCAGGCGATGCGGGATACGCCCCCGTGGAACAGAGCGGCGCGGTCGATTTGTGGCACCGGCAGCCACAGCGTACCGTCGGCCAATATCGGCGCATCGATCCAATGCAGACGGGAGTCTTGCACGACCGTCGTGATGCTGCCGTCCGGCGAGCGCCGCTTCACCGCGTTCGCAGCCAGGTCGGTGAAGTAGAGATTGCCGTCCCGATCCATCACCGTTCCCCCGACGGGAGGCAGGTCCGCCCATGGCTCGACCGCAGCCAGCAGGGCATCGGCCGACACATTTGGATCGTCAAGAAGCCGCGTTTCGATCCTGTACCAGGGCCCGTGCAGGGTACCGAAGTAGAGGAGCTGCCCATCGGGGCTGACCTCCAGGGGATCGGCATTCACCTTCACCGGCGTGCCATCCGGCCCGCGCAGGACCTCGCCGTCTAGAATGATCGGCCGGTCATCCGGTGCCGTCACGGCAGGCACTCCGTCAAGAACACGTCGGGCAGCCCCGCTTGTCAGGTTCAGGACGATGAGGCCCGGCCGCCCCGCGTCGGTCAGATAGGCGTGATCGCCGTGGAACCGGATGTCGTCGATATAACTCCCTGGTAGCGCAACGTCGGGCCCGAAGCGATAAATCCGCTCCACGCGCCCGCTGGCGAGTTCGATGCGGACGGCCTTGGGCGCTCCCGGCAGAGGATCTTCACCGAAGCCCGGTGTGCCGGTATCGATTGCCCACAGCCCGCCGCGCCCGTCGAGGTGAATTGCATTGACGCTAACGAAAACCGCCGCTGGATCCGCGGCCGGCCGCCAGCTGTTCCAGCGCTCGCCGGGATAAGCTATCGGGTGGCCAGCGCCGTTAAGCTTGGCCACAGCCGGCCCCTTCCCGCTGATCCACCGTGGCCCGGCCACAAAGACACGGGCCCCGTCGACAGCGACGGCATTCCAGACCATGCCGTCGGACTCCGCCACGATGGACAGAGCAGGCACGGCTTGCGCGTGCGACGGCAAAGCTTCGGCCGTCCAGACACCGCCCAGCAAGAACGATAGCGAGAAGAGAGAAAGGCGGGATCTCGGCATGGGGCCCTCCGTTTTATGCCGCAAAACGACTCATAGGAGATGAGCCACCAGAGGCACCCGATCGAACGCAAAGATCGTATTTCTGCCAGCTGGAAGGCTGATAGATCGCCTCCTAACAGCATCGCAAGCATTCGCCATCTCTCTAGAAGCAATCAAGAAAACGCGTTTGTGTGCGCCACCGGTCGGGAGCACTTATCGATGCAGAGAACCTCACAACAGTCACGGCGAGAAAGCGGTCAGGCTGGCCGCAGCCCTGCGTGACCGCGATGCTCAACCCGGAGTAACTGCCATGAAGTTTTCCCTGCCTGCCGCCTTCATCCTGGCCTTAGCCCATTCTGCACCCCATACCGCCCTCGCCGGTTCGCTGCCGTCCGAACATTCCATTGGAACGATCGAACCGGTGTTCACCTTCACCGGCGCCATGCCGACGGGCGTCACAGTCTCGTCGGGCGGGCGTATCTTTGTGAACTTTCCGCGATGGGGCGATGACGTTCCTTTCACCGTCGCGGAGATCCGCGGCGGTGATGTCGTGACCTACCCCAATGCAGCGGCCAATGCCTTCGACCCCGCCCGCCCTGGCGAAACGCTCAGCAGCGTCCAGAGCGTCGTCGTGGATGCAACGGACCGGCTCTGGCTGCTCGATACCGGCGCGCCCGGGTTTGCTGCCCCGATCGCCGGTGCGGTAAAATTGGTCGCCGTTGATCTGAAGACGGACAGCATCGTCAGGACGATCGTTCTGCCGACGTCGGTCGTGCTCGACACGACCTACGTGAACGATGTGCGCTTCGATCTGCGCCAGGGCTCCGCCGGCGTGGCCTACATCACCGACTCTTCCGTTTCCGGCCCCGGCGGGATCATCGTGGTGGATCTCGCCAGCGGCACGGCCCGGCGCCGGCTGACGGGACATCCCTCGACTTCCCCCGACCCCACCTTCGTTCCCATCGTCGAAGGCGAACGCCTGGCACTGCGGACGCCGGGCAAGGCCCCGGCCCCCTTCAATGTGGCGTCCGATGGCATCGCCCTCTCGGCCGACGGCCGGACGCTCTATTACTCGCCCCTGTCGAGCCGTCACCTGTTCTCGGTCCCGACGGCGCTGCTGCTCGACCCGGCGGCGACCGACGCCGAAGTCGGCGGAGCCGTTGCGGATCTCGGCGAGAAAGGCGCTTCCGATGGCCTGGAAGCCGACGACCGCGGACGCGTGTACGCTAGCGATTATGAGCACAATGCGATCCATCGCCGGGACAGCGATGGCGCCTGGACCACCATCGTTCATGATCCCCGCGTCCTTTGGCCCGATACTTTGTCGGTTGCCGCCGACGGCTATCTGTACTTCACAGCCAATCAGCTTCACCGCCAGCCACAGTTCCAGGGGAACAAAGACTTGCGCGAGAAACCCTACGTGCTGTTCCGGGTCAGGGTCGATGGCGGGCCGGTTTCGCTGAAGTGACAGGATGGGGGCTGTGCCGGCGCGCCCGACGCAGCCCCGGTCCGCCGCCCAGACCAGATCTGGAAAGTCCGGGCAGCAGGACAACAGCGGCCAGCATGGCGAGCAGAAGCAGCGCCAACGAAAGCTCGACGACATGAACGCCGAGAGAGAAAAGTTCAAGCAGGAGGAGCAAGAGTATGGGAAGCAGTCTCCACTCCAGCGGCACCGTCATGGCTTCTCCGGTCGCAGCCTGGCGCTGGCCGAAGCCACTATCATTGCGACACCGGTCAGCGTGCACGTACCTCGTCATGACCGCCCCCTCCCCGTTCAAGATTTCTTCAAAAGGGCAGCGTTCATTCCGCCGCCAGCAGTTCCGGTCCGACGGCGCGCTCGCGGCGCCAAAGGTTCGGGCTCTTGCCTTCTGCCCGCCGGAAGTGGCGGCAGAAATGGGACTGGTCGGCAAATCCGCAGGCCGCGGCAATCTGGCTCAGCGGCTCATCGCTGGTGAGCATGGCACGCTTCGCGGCCTCAACACGCCGGGTCACGATGTAACCGTGCGGCGGCTCACCGAAACTCGCCTTGAAGGCGCGCGAAAAGTGGCTGACGCTCAGCCGGCAAACCTCGGCGAGTTCTTCAATGGCAATGGAATCGCCGAGGCGCTCCTCGACGTGAGCGCGGACCCGCTTCATCTGCCAGGGAGCAAGACCGCCCCTGACCAGAGCGGCATTGGCCGCGGCTGCGGGCGGCTTGCCGGCGTTCTCCACCGCCACAACCTCATCAAGCAGCGCGGCCGCCTTTTCGATGTAACGGCGGGCAGCATCCCGGTCGGCGCGCAGCATGCCGCGGGCGCTGACGAGAAGCCCCTCTACGGTGGCGGCGTGTTCGGCCACGAGGAACGCCGGGGTTCCCTTGTTCGTGTGAAGCTGGCTCGAATGATTAAGCATGTCTTGCCCCCTGGCTTGGGTTTGGGCTTCGCATCGGCCGCTAGGCTCATCTCAATGGCCACCAGCCGTACAAGCAGCTTCCATCAGGGCAAGAAACCGAACAATTCTACGGGGGTAAAAGCAGATACGACATTCGGAAGGCAGACTATACCAAGGTATTATAGAGGCACGAATTCACGGAAGAGCCGCGCTCCGGGATCGGCCAGCCTGGTCGCAGTTGCCTCTTCGCGCTTCGCCGCTGCCGGATTAGACTTGCACGGACCAGACACCAACCAGTCCCCCGCCGGTGCTTGACGAGCCACCCCCGATGCCATCCGCTCTCTCTCCAAAAGCCGGTCGCGAGGCCTCAGCCCCCTTGCCCGCCGATGTGCCAACTGGCAGGGGTCTGCCCGGCGTGCGCGCCCTGCTCGCGGGCGTCCTGGCGATCGCCATCTTCTTCTTCGACACCCTGAGCCCCGCGGGCATCGCCGTCGCGGTCCTCTACGTCGTCGTTATTCTTATGCTGATGGACTTGACCAGCAGGCAGGGCCTCGTCCTGGTTTCGGCCGGTTGCGGCGCTCTAACAGTTTTGAGTTACCTGGCCAGCCACAGTGAGGACTATTTCGATTCTTCGGCCCTCCGCTGCCTGGTCAGCCTCTCGGCAATTGGTATCACTACCTTTCTGGCTCTGCGCAATAAACGCGCCACGGAGGTGCTGGCGCGCAGTGAACGGCGGTACCGCAACATCTTCGAGTCTGCCGGCGTGGCGATCTGGGAGCATGACCTCAGCCAGGTGAAGCAGGCCCTCGATCGTCTGGCCGACCGCGGTGTGGTCGACATTCGCCGCTATCTCGAAAGAAACCCGCAGTTTGTCGAGAACTGCATCGCCATGGTCCAGATCGTTGACGCTAACGTCGGGGCCGTCCGGCTGCTGGATGCCGAGAGCAAGGACGAGGTAACTTCGTCCCTGAAGCCGTTCTTTCTTCCGGAGACGGTCCAATCCTTTCGCGAGTTGATCTCTGCAATGTTCGAAGGCAAACGGTCCTTCGAGTACGAGACCGTGATTCAAACCGTCAGCGGCGAAACGCGCTCCATCCTGATGAGCGCCACCTTCCCCAGCGACTCCGACATGTACGGCAGCGTCCTGGTGAGTGTTTTCGATATTACCGAGCGCAACCGCACCCAGTCCGCCTTACGGCAAGCGCAGACGGAGCTGACGCATGTTTCGCGCGTGGCCACGCTGGGCGAGCTGACCGCCTCCATCGCCCACGAGGTGAATCAGCCCCTGGCGGCCGTGGTGACGAACGGCGATGCCAGCCTGCGCTGGATCAGCAGAACTCCGCCCGATCTCGAAGAGGCTCGGGTTTGCATCCAGGAGATCATTTCCGAGGGACGCCGGGCTGGCGAGGTGATCAAGCGCCTGCGGGCGCTCGCCACCAAGTCGGAGCCGCAGTTCGCGCTGATGGATCCGGGCACCATCGTGCGGGAGGCCGCAGACCTGCTGCAGCGAGAAGCCCTCGACCACGGGGTTGAGATCCGCCTGGATATCGCACCGCAGCTCCCGAAGATCAGGGCTGATCGTATCCAGCTTCAGCAAGTCATTATCAACCTGGCGATCAACGGTATACAAGCAATGGAACGGACGCCCCCGGGGCGCCGGGAGTTGCTGCTTACCGCAAATGGTGTCGAAGATGCTTGGATCGGCCTTGCTGTCTGCGACCACGGAACGGGCATCGCGGAAGCCGCCATGGACCGCCTCTTCGACCCCTTTTATTCAACCAAGCTGGAAGGCATGGGCATGGGCCTGTCGATCTCCCGCACGATCGTAGAAACTTTGGGCGGCCGGATCCGGGCGGAAAATAACCCGCAGCGGGGAGCAACCATCCGGGTAACCCTGCCGATAGCAGAGGGGCAGTAGCGTGAGTATTAGCCAAAAAAACGGGCCGGCGACCGCCTCAGAGGCTCCCCTGGTCGTCGTCGTGGAAGACGAGGCCCCCGTGCGCAATGCCCTCAGCAGCCTGTTCCGCTCCGTCGGTTACCGGGTGACGGCCTATGCGGCGCCGCACGACCTTCTGGCCGAGGGGGTCCCCGAGGATGCGAACTGCCTGGTTCTCGACATCAGGCTGCCAATCACCAGCGGCCTGGATCTTCAAAAGCAGCTCAATGACGGCCAGATCAGCATTCCCATCGTCTTCATGACCGGTCATGGCGACATTCAGATGTCGGTCCAGGCAATGAAAGCCGGGGCCGTCGACTTCCTGGCCAAGCCTTTCCGGGAGCAGGAAATGCTGGACGCCGTCACCGCGGCTATTGAACGGGATCTGCAGCGCCGCGAAGCGGATGCCGGCCTCGCCGACCTGCGCCGACGGCTGCAGAGCCTGACCCCACGGGAGAGGGAGATCCTGGAACTCGCGACCGCCGGAATGATGAACAAACAGATCGCCGCCGAACTGAGCGTCAGCGAGGTGACCGTCAAGATTCATCGCGGCCGTGTGATGCAGAAGATGGAGGCGCGCTCGATCGCCGACCTGGTGCGCTACGCGGAGGCACTGGGCATCCGCCGGCAGGACGGGCACCAATAGCGGCACCTCCGAACGGCCATAGGCATATGGATGGCAGCTTGGCGGGCAACAATGGCGGAAACGTTCAAGGCACGCTGCCCTCTTTCGGGTTGATTGGTTGTTTGGACGGCCCAGATAGGACCGTCGTCCCGAGGACCGCAGATGCCCCCTCCCATTCTGTTTATCCAAGGTCCCTGGTTGCCCGGGGACTGCTGGGCTGGTTGGCGCGCCCGATATGTCAGCGCCGGCAAGACTTGCCTTGAGCCTCTGACGCTTGCCCCCGGGGACACAGCTGCGCCCTACCTCGGATCGCTGATCGACGCCTATGCCGCGCGGATCGCCGGGCTTGCGGAGGGGCCTGTCCTGATCGGGCATTCGTTCGGCGGCCTGATCGTCCAGTCGCTGCTTGACCGCGGGCTCGGCAAGGCGGGGATCAGCCTGGCCGGCTGGTCACCCAGGGCCCGCAAACGAATCCCCGGCACCGCTGCCCTCAGGGCCGCACTCCGCCTGCTGGTGTCCACTCCGGCGGATCTCCCGTTGCAGAACCTGCCCGGATTGCTGCCCGAGGCGTTGTTCTCGCGCCACACCGCGATCAGGCCCGCGAACGACCGGCGCCCGCCCCTTCTGCTGATCGCCGGATCACAGGACAGGGTGGTGACACCGGACATGGTTCAGCAGAACCATCAGCTGCAACTTCGCGGCCGTTCGGAAACGTCGTTCCGAAATTTCTCCGGTCGAGGCCATCTCTTGGTCACCGAACCGGGCTGGCCAGACATCGCAGACTATTGCCTCGCCTGGGCGGACACCCGGACCCTGGAGCCCTGACCGACAGCCTGACCGGCACCTCGGCGTGAGCGAAACGTTCAACGCCCGAAGCAGATCGTCAAGGCGGGCGGCAGCCGAAAGACTAAGTATCGGACTCCCCCAGGCCGAACCTGGCCTCACTCCCGGAAGGAGCCCCGTAAAATGACCGAAGGTCAGATGCATAGGCAGCAGCACGCGACCCCTGTTCATCCTGCGTCCCGCCGCCCGAATTCCACGGCAAGCGTCGCCTCCGAGCTGACGACGCTGCTGGCGGATTTCTTCGTCCTCTACATCAAGACAAAGAACTTCCACTGGCACGCTTCCGGCCCGCACTTTCGCGACTATCACCGCCTCTTCGACGAGCAGGCAACGCAGATATTCACCGCCACCGACGCCATTGCCGAGCGCGTCCGCAAGCTCGGCAGCACGACGCTGCGATCAGTGCGGCACATCGGCCTCATTCAGCGCCTGCGTGACAATGACACGGATGCTCTCCGTCCGCAGGATATGATCAAGGAACTGCGTGATGACAACCGCCTCCTCCGCGACTACATGAAGGAAACACACGCACGCTGCGACGAAATCGGCGATGTGGCCACCGCCAGCCTGTTGGAGAACTGGATCGACGAGGCGGAACAGCGCATCTGGTTTCTGGCCGAGGTCGGAGCTGAAGCCTGAGGGCGCCGACGTGGAGAAAGGAAAGCACATGACCCGAATGAGATCAGAAGGACCGCAAGCGCCGGCACAAAGGGCCATCGGCGGCACGACTGAGAGATCCGACGGAAAACGGCGTCACCAGGAGGCTCTGCTGGATGAAGCGCTCAGGGAGAGCTTCCCGGCAAGCGATGCCCCGGCCACCCAGGACTTCGGCTAAAGACACCGGCTTCCTACCGGGTGCGCAGAAGCGAAGAAGGCAGGGATGACTATGCTCCCTGCCTTTTTGCATGCCTGCCCGCTCTATCCGATAGCGGCGGCTCTCGCCGCGGAGATCCGGCCGTCGATGGCTTTGCCAACGGCTGGCCGGATGCTCCGCCAGGCCCTCACGACTGAATGAATGCCAGAAGGTCGGGGTTGATCACATCCGCATGGATGGCGAAGGCCCCGTGAGGATAGCCCTTGTAGACCTTCAGCGTGGCGTTCCTCATCAGCTTGGCGGACAGCAGCGCGGAGTCCGCGATCGGCACGACCTGATCGTCATCGCCGTGCATCACCAGGGCCGGGACGTCGATGGCCTGCAGGTCCGCGGTGAAGTCGGTCTCGGAGAAGGCCTTGATGCAGTCGTAGTGTGCCTTGGCACCGCCCATCATGCCCTGACGCCACCAGTTACGGATGACGCCCTCATCGACCTTCGCACCCGGGCGGTTGTAGCCGTAGAAAGGCCCGCTGGCGACGTCCAGGTAGAACTGCGCGCGGTTGGCGGCCAGCGCCTTGCGGAATCCATCGAAGACCTCCATCGGCAGCCCGCCGGGATTGGCGGCGGTCTTCAGCATGATTGGCGGTACCGCGCTGATCAGAACCACCTTGGCGACCCGACCCTTGCCCGGCCCGGCGGCATAGTGCACCACCTCGCCGCCACCCGTCGAATGGCCGATATGCACGGCATCGCGCAGGTCCAGGTGCTCGGCGAGCGCGGCGACGTCCGCCGCGTAGGTATCCATCTCGTTGCCGGTGGCCGTCTGGGTGGAGCGCCCGTGTCCGCGGCGGTCGTGGGCGATCACGCGATAGCCCTTGTCCAGGAAGTAGAGCATCTGGGCATCCCAGTCGTCGCTGCTGAGAGGCCAGCCGTGATGGAAGACGATCGGCTGACCCTTGCCCCAATCCTTGTAGAAAATCTGCGCCCCGTCCTTGGCGGTGACAAATCCGCTGCCTTGCGCCTTTAGAGACGCCGCCGCGCTTTTGGTCTGGGCGGACGCCGGGATGCTGCTGGAAGCCAGAGCCGTGGCGGCGGCGGCGCCGGCGGTACCGGCCAGGATGGAACGGCGGGAGGGCATCGAGCCGAAGACCGACTGTAAATCGTTCATGACATTTAAACTCCTTGCACAGGGATTCAGGAAAAGCAGGGCCGACGCTCGACTTCGAGCCCCTGCGGCCGTGATCCTAGCCAGCCGTTCCCAGAGACGATTGAACGCCCCTCCTGCTTTTGGAATGGCTGTGGGAATGCCATGACGAAGCTCAGCGATGACAGGAGGATTTGTTCAATCGGTGCGCAGTTCGATCAAGCTGCTGCCCGACGTCATCCCTAGCCTGGAGGCCGTATTGCACAAACCGGCAGATCAGAGAGGTTCTCATGTCATACCGGATCACCGTCAACAGCCTTCCCAAAGAGGTCGATGTTGACTCGGATACGCCGCTGCTTTGGGTTTTGCGTGACGTCCTGGGAATGACCGGCACCAAGTTCGGGTGTGGCGAGGGTCTCTGCGGCGCCTGTACCGTCCATCTGGATGGTGTCGCGGTCCGCTCCTGCATCACGCCGATCGATAGCGTTGGCGACTCCCCCGTGACCACCATAGAGGCCGTCGGCCAAAGCTCGAGCGGAAGCGCGATCCAGAAGGCTTGGCTCGAGGCGGAAGTCGTGCAGTGCGGCTATTGCCAGTCAGGCCAGATCATGAGCGCCGCTGCCCTGATGGCGCAGAACCCGGATCCCGCCGATTCCGACATAGATGACGCCATGTCGGGCAACATCTGTCGCTGCGGCACTTACGTCCGCATCCGTGCCGCCATCAAACAGGCCGCTGCTGCTCAGAAGGAGGGCTGACCCTATGGACGTCATCAACCTCATCACTACCGCTGAGAAGGTGCCGACAGCGCCTGCCGGGCTCTCCCGCCGCAGCTTTCTTACCGCTTCAGCCGCAGCGGGCGGCGGCCTGCTGCTCGGCCTGCATCTGCCCACCCGGGCAGCGGCAGCCGGCACCGTTGCCTCTGACTTCCAGCCCAACGCATTTCTGCGGATCGACCGCGCCGGCGCCGTCACCTTCATCATGCCCTACGTGGAAATGGGCCAAGGCACCTACACCTCCATACCCATGCTGATCGCCGAAGAGCTCGAAGTCCGGCTCGACCAGGTGCGGCTGGAGCACGCGCCGCCGGATGAGAAACTCTATGAAAATCCCCTTCTTGGGCTCCAGGTGACGGGTGGTTCGACATCGATCCGCGCTGCCTGGACTCCCATGCGCCAGGCTGGTGCCACCGCGCGCACCATGCTGATCGCCGCTGCCGCCGCGGCGTGGCGGGTGCCGGCTGCCGAGTGCCGGGCGGCGGAGGGATACGTCACCCATACCAGCAGCGGGCGGCGCTTTGCCTACGGCGCGCTCGCGGACAGCGCAGCACGCCTGCCGGTTCCCGAGCAGGTGCCATTGAAGGACCCCAAGGACTTTACGCTGATCGGCACCTCTGCCAGGCGACTCGACACGCCCGCAAAGGTCAACGGCTCCGCCGTATTCGGCATCGACGTACAGCGCCCCCACATGAAGGTTGCAGCCCTGGCTACCTGCCCGGTGATCGGCGGCCGCCTGGCGGACGTCGACGATGCGCCCGCGCTCGCCGTCAAGGGCGTGCGCCAGGTGGTTCGCCTCGACAACGCCGTCGCCGTTATCGCGGACCACACAGGTGCCGCCAGAAAAGGCCTCGCCGCCCTGAAGATCGAGTGGCAGGAAGGCGCCAATGCCGGATTCTCCACCGACGAAATGATTGAAGAGATGGACAAGGCTTCCCGGCAGCCGGGCGTCATCAGCAAGGAAGCAACCCATGGCGATCTCGACGCAGCGCTGGCATCAGCGGCGACCAGGATCGAGGCGGTTTACCAGCTCCCGCTTCTGGCTCACGCGACGATGGAGCCAATGAACTGCACGGTCGATGTCCGGCCCGATGGCTGCGACGTCTGGACAGGCACTCAAGTGGCCGGCCGGGCCCGCGCGGTTGCCGCGGAGATCTGCGGGCTGCCGGCGGACAAAGTCGTGCTGCACAACCATCTTCTGGGCGGCGGCTTCGGCCGCCGGCTGGAGGTCGACGGCGTCGCCCAGGCGGTCCGCATCGCTAAACAAGTGAACGGTCCGGTGAAGGTCATCTGGAGCCGCGAAGAAGACATTCAGCACGATATCTATCGGCCGTACTACTACGACCGTGTCCACGCCGGTCTCGATGCCGATGGAAAGCCCCTCGCATGGCATCACAAGGTCACCGGTTCCTCCATCCTTGCTCGCTGGGCCCCGCCGGTCTTTCAGAACGGCCTCGATCCCGATGCCGTCGAAGCGGCAGCCGGCCCCTATGGCTTTCCGGCGTCGAAAGTCGAGTACGTCCGCCACGAGCCGCCTACCGGTCTCACCACAGGGTTCTGGCGGGGCGTCGGCGTTACTCACAACGCCTTCGTTGTGGAAGGGTTCATGGATGAACTCGCCGCCGCGGCGAAGCGCGACCCCGTCACCTACCGTCGCGATCTCCTGCGGGATGCCCCCCGCGCCCGTGCGGTCCTGGATCTCGCCGCCGAAAAGGCGGGTTGGCCGGGAACGGCCGGACCGCGCAGTGGGCTCGGCGTGGCCGTTCTCTTCGGATTCGGCACCTACCTCGCGCAGATCGCGGAAGTGGCGGTCGATGATGATGGCGGTGTGACGGTCAAACGCGTCGTCTGCGCGGTCGACTGTGGCATGACGGTAAATCCCGACACGGTTCGCGCCCAGATCGAAGGCGGCATCGTGTTCGGGTTGACTGCCGCCCTCTATGGCAACATCACCTTCAGAAATGGCAGGGTCGAACAGGCAAACTTCGACAGCTATCAGGCTCTTCGCATCGACGAGACGCCACAGATCGACGTGCACAGGATCGAAAGCAGCGAGGCCCCCGGCGGCATCGGCGAACCGAGCACGGCCTGTATCGGACCCGCGGTGGTCAACGCCGTATTTGCTGCGACGGGAAAGCGGCTACGGACCCTGCCGATCGATTCCGCTTCACTCAAAACCGCCTGATCTGCTCTGCTCCAGGCGATCGGCGATGAGTGAAATCGTCCAAACACGGATGAAGCGCAAAAGACCGGATCACCCATCGCAGGCATGCTTTGGCCATTCAGACGGCGCGGCAGGATAGAGCTCCCGAACCCGCGACACTCAATCTCCGTCGCCGGCCTGATCACTGCCTGGCGTCGATGCCCTCCCCCCAAGGCTCGACGGACGCCTCCCTGACAGGCAGTGACCTAGAGGCAGCCCGGATTGCTCACATCCGGGCTGCCTCCCTTTCCCAGGATCAATCCAGGAGACCGATCATGCCCGATACTTTGCCGCCGACCGAAAACAAGACAGCCCAGCATACCCCGCGGCCCTTGGCGGGCCGCGCCGCCATCGTGACAGGGTCGACGAGCGGCATCGGCCTCGCTATCGCCCGCGGACTGGCCGCCGGCGGGGCGGGGTTGCTGCTCAACGGTTTTGGCGACGCCAGCGAGATCGAGACGCTGCGCGCGGGGATCTCCGACGAGCACGAGGTCGACGTCCTCTACTCTGCCGCAGACATGACCCGGCCGGAAGAAATCGCCGGCATGATCGAAGCCGCCGAGGCTCACTTCGGAAAGGTCGATATTCTGGTCAACAACGCGGGCATCCAGCACGTCGCGCCGCTGGAAGACTTTCCTGCTGAAAAGTGGGACGCCATTCTGGCCATCGACCTGAGCTCGGCTTTCCACACCACCCGCGGCGTCCTGGCCGGCATGAAGAAGCGGCGTTGGGGCCGGATCGTCAACATTGCCTCCGCGCACGGCCTGGTGGGGTCTCCCTTCAAGTCCGCCTATGTGGCGGCAAAGCACGGCATCGTCGGACTGACCAAGGTGACGGCCCTGGAGGCGGCCGAGTTTGAAGTCACCTGTAACGCCATCTGCCCGGGATACGTCTGGACCCCACTGGTTGAAAAGCAGATTGGCGAGCAGGCAGTAGCCCACAGCATCTCCCGCGAGAAGGTCGTCCAGGACGTGATCCTGGCACCGCAGCCGAACAAGCGCTTCGTCACCGTCGAGGAAATCAGCGCGCTGGTCGCCTATCTGTGTTCCCCGCCGGCCCAGTCGATTACCGGTGCCGCCCTCGCCATCGACGGCGGCTGGACGGCCCATTGAGCGGTCCGGCGAGCCGGCTCCTGCCATTCCCTCCACTCCCATTCCATGGAAGTATCATGACCAACAAATCCGGGTCCGCGAGGCCCTCCTCCCCCGCCTCACCCTACAGCGACCCCATCAATGGGGTTCTGCCGAAAACCGACGTCGCGTTGGATCTGACCCGCGCTGCGCTCGTCGTCACCGATCCCCAGATCGACTTCATGAGCGTCCAGGGCGCCGCCTGGGGCGCTTTCGGCGAGAGCCTGACAGAACACGACACCGTCTCAAACCTTGGCCGGCTGTTCGCCGCAGCCAAGGCAGTCGGCATCCCCGTGGTCATCTCGCCTCACTACTACTACCCGCACGATCACACCTGGGATTTCGCCGCACCGGGCGAAGCCCTGATGCATAAAATCCATATGTTCGATCGCCGCGGCCCACTTTCCTTGGAAGGCTTTGCCGGGTCCGGCGCGGACTGGATGCCCGAGTACAAGCAGTTTATCGAGGACAGCAAGACCATTGTCTGTTCGCCGCATAAGATTGCCGGCCCACAGACCAACGATACCCTGTTCCAGCTCCGCAAGCACCGGGTCGACCAGGTAATCCTGGCCGGCATGGCTGCCAATTTCTGCGTCGAGTCCCACCTGAGGGACTTCGTCGAACACGGCTTCGAGGTCGCGGTGGTGCGCGATGCCACCGCTGCCAGCAAGGTGCCGGAGGGCGACGGCTATCTCGCCGCCCTGACGAACTTCCGCTGGCTGGCCAATGCGCTCTGGACCACAGACACGGCTATCGAGCGCCTCAATGCGGCCTTCGCCGCCGCGGAGCCGGAAAAACGGCTGGTCGCCGCCATCTGACCCGGCGGATCATCCCGCTTCCGGCCCACCCCAAGGAAGTGCAGGAGCCCTATGTTATCGGAATCGAGCATCAGCACGGCGGACGGAAGTCCGGGCATCCCCCGGGCAGGGCTGGCAGCGAAGCTGCCGGTCATTCCGGCCGCCGCCTTTGGAATGGTTCTCGGACTGGCCGGTCTGGCCAACGCCTGGCGCGCCGCCCATGACGCCTATCAGCTGCCCGCTGCGGTTGGCGAGGCGATCATGGCGGCGGCCGCAGCCGTCTGGGCCATTCTGCTCTGCCTCTACGCATTCAAGTGGTGGCTGACACCGCGGCTAGCCATCGCGGAACTCCACCATCCGGTGCAGTGCTGCTTTGTCGGTCTGATCGGCGTGGCCACCATGCTGGTGGCCATCGGCGCGCTGCCGTACGACCGGACGGTCGGGGTGGCGCTCTTCGCCGCCGGCAGCCTCTTCACCGCTGGCTTTGCCATCTGGCGCACCGGCTTGCTGTGGCAGGGCGGACGCCAGGACAGCGATACGACGGCCGTGCTGTATTTGCCGACGGTCGCCGGCTTCTTTGTAACGGGCACCACCGCTGCCGCGCTCGGTCGCCCCGACTGGGGCCAGCTGGCCTTCGGCGCCGGGCTGTTCTCGTGGTTCGCCATCGAGTCGATCCTGGTCCACAGGCTCTTCACCGCCCCCAGCCTGTTGCCGGCGCTGCGCCCCACCCTGGGGATCCAGATGGCCCCGCCGGTTGTCGGTGCCGTCTGCTATGTCAGCGTCACCAGTGGACCGCCCGACATCTTCATTCATGCCCTTATAGGCTACGGCCTGCTCCAGTCACTCTTTCTGCTGCGTCTGCTTCCCTGGATCTTCCGGCAACCTTTTGCCGCGTCCTACTGGGCCTTCACCTTTGGCGCTACCTCGCTTGCCGCCGCCCCGCTGCGCATGGTCGCCCGCGGTGCGGAAGGCCCTCTGGCTGCATTAGCACCGATCCTGCTCGCCGCCGCGACCGCCCTCGTCGCCGCCATCGCGCTCGGTAGCCTGTGGCTCCTGCTGAGAGGCCGCCTCTTTCCCCGTCCGACGACGGCAAGCCCAAAGTAAAAGCTACCTGCATTCATTGACTAAAGCGGCACCGCCCAGGCGGTGCCGCTTTGTTTGCCATTGTCTGCGTCGCAACGGCTCAAGCGCGATCATCCGTGTTTTCCTGCGCGTCCTTCTGCGCCTCGTCCTGCAGATGATAGAGCGTGTCGTCGTAGCCACTCCGGTCGCTGAAAAACACCAGCGCCATCAGCCCGATCGCCAGCGCCACGCTGACGACCACGCCCAGCATTACCGCCACCACACCGTGGCCGGAGATGCCGAGCCCGTGAAAGCCGTTACCGGCCCACAGCGCCAGCAAGGCCACGGCAATCAGAAAACCGCAGGTCCCACAGTAGGCCATCAGCCAGCGGCGATAGGGGTAAACCCGGTTCCATACGTCGTTAAGGCCCGATTGCGGATCTTCTTCGAATGCTTCCATGTTTCTATCCTCGTTTCATGCCTTGGGCCGGTGCTCAACCACCCCAAGAGCAGTTATCATGCACGTCGATTTCTGTGTCGCTGGCGTCAATGCCCGCTGGTAGGTTTACCCGCGCCTCGGGTGTCTCGAACAAACAGCAGACAGACGGCAGCGAGGATCAGAACCACACCGATCACAGCGAAGGTGTCGCCGAACCCCATGAGCAGGGCCTGCCTCCTGACGATCCGGCCCAGCTCGATCACCGCTTTGTGGTGTGCCGCCACGAGATCGGTCTCACCCAGCGATAGGAAGTGCGCCGTTAAGGCAGAAAGTCGATCGCGGACTTCGTCTCGGAAAAGGGTGATCGACTGTCCGATGATGTTGGAGTGATACTGTTCGCGCTTTGTCAGGATAGTCGCCAGCAGGGCTGTCCCGACGGCGCCACCCAGGTTGCGCAGCATGTTCGAAAGCCCAGACGCAGTTCCGGTATCGTTGGACGCAATCCCTGCCATCGTGATGGCCGTGATCGGTGTCAGTACCATCGCCTGCCCGACGGCCCGGACGATGTTCGGAAAGAGCAGCTGATCCGCCGCCGTGTCCGGGCTCAATGTCATATTCATGAAGCAACTGCCCGCGAAAATGCACGTCCCGACGATACCGACTTGCTTTGGTCCGAAGCGCTTCATCAGCAGAGGAACCAGGGGGATCAAAATCAGCTGCGGCAAGCCGGTCCAGGCCAGGACCTCGCCGATCTGCTCCGCGTTATAGCGCTGCACCTGGCCCAGGTACTGCGGCAAGACGTAAACACTGCCGTAAAGGGCAAAACCGACGAATACATTGGCCAAAACGCCCGTCGCGAAATTCCGTTGCCTGAACAGCTGCAGATTCACTAAGGGCTTATCGACTGTCAGTTCTATGACGATGAACGCGCTGAGCGCGATCGTGGCAATGATCGCGAGGCGGAGGATCAGCGGAGATGCGAACCAGTCGTCCTTGTTACCCTCTTCCAGAACGGTCTGTAGTGCGGCAAGTCCAACCGCCATGGTCGCAATGCCGGCCCAGTCGCCGTCTTTGAGGAGTGCCAGCCGCGGCGGGGTACGCTCCAGCGTCATCGCGAGCGCGACGAACATGATGATGCTCGGCGGTGCATTCACAAAGAAGATCACCTGCCAGCCGTATGACTCCGTCAGGTACCCGCCGATGGTCGGGCCGATCGCGGGCGCCAGCGTAGCGGACAGAGCAAACAGGGCCAGGCCGAACGGCTGCTGGGGCTTTGGCAACCTGGTCAGGGTCATCGTCAACGCCATTGGGATCAGGACGCCACCTGCGAAGCCCTGCAGGCCGCGCATGGCAATCATGCTGCTGAGATCATGCGTAAAGGCGCAGCCGATGGAGAAGACAGGAAACAGCGCCACGTTGAAGAGCAGGTAGCGGCGGAACGAGAAGACCTGGCTCAGGTAGTTGGTCAGGGGAATGACGACGATCTCGCCGATCAGGTAGGACGTGGATATCCAGGCGCCGTTGTCGACGCCGGTACCGATCCCGCCTTCGATGTCCAGTAGTGAGGCGTTGGTGATCTGGATGTTCAAAATGGCGATGAAGGCGCCGATCATGCCCGCCAGAACGGAGATCCAGGCGGCCAGGTCGGCCCTGTCATTGTCGGCCCTGGAGACATGCTGGCCCGCCGCCGGCGCTCGTCCGTCATTGCCCAAGGCTACTACTCCCCGGGGCGGGTCAAGGCCGGCAGCGATGCCTGCGCCGGCCCCGCGGCTTCCGCAAGGGTGTCGATGGTCGGCGTGACCGACATACCCGGGCGCAGCGCCAGGCCAGTTCCTTCATCCTCCACCAGCAAGATCTTCACGGGAATGCGCTGCACGATCTTGGTGAAGTTGCCGGTGGCATTGTCAGGAGGCAGCAGAGCGAACTCCTGTCCGCTGGCGGGTGCGATGCTGTCCACCCGGCCGTGGAAGACCTGGCCGGGGAACATGTCGACAGCGATCGCCACCGGCTGACCAGGCCGCACGTCGGTCAACTGGGTCTCCTTGTAGTTCGCCACGATGTAGGCCTTCTGTACCGGCACCAGCGCCATCAGCTGCGTGCCGGGCACAACATACTGGCCGACGCGCAGGGTGCGGTTACCGATCACACCATCGCCCGGTGCAACGATGGCGGTGTACGAGAGGTTGAGGTCTGCCTGATCCTGTGCCGCCTGAGCCGCCGCGCGAGCAGCCTGCGCCTCCGCCAGCTCAGCCCGCAAGACCTCCAACTGCTTTATAGCACTGGCCAGCACCGCCTTGTCCCTGGCGAGAGCGGCATGAGATGAGGCAAGATCCGCAGCAGTCTGCTGCGCTCGCTGGACACTGCCGAACTGCTTATCCGCCAGTGCCGCGTAGCGCTCGCTCTGCTGCGCGGCGAAGGCCTGGGTGGCCTCATCCGCCGCAACGGTCGCCTTCGCCGCCTCGATTTCCGCCTGCTGCGCCTCGAGAGCCGCCTGCTTATTAGCGATGGCGGCTTGCGCCTGGGCGACATTCGACCTGGCGAGATCGAGCGCGGTTCTATAGTCGCGATCATCGATGCGGGCCAGCACCTGCCCCGCCGTCACCGGCTCGTTGTCGGTCACCAGCACGCTACTGATGTAGCCGGAAATCTTCGGCGCGATCGTCGTGCTGTCGGCCTTCACGTAGGCATCGTCGGTCGACACCTGGAATCGGCCGACCGTCCAGTACTGCCGGCCGACGTGGCCGGCGGCGCCAAGGACGATAAATGCGAGAACGGCGACAACAATCCGGCGTACCAGGCGGCCCGCCGGGCGCCGTTCGATAGCAGGCTCGGCCGCATTGGGCACATGACTCGGTGCCTCGGTCTCGGAAGGCGATCCTTCGCGGCCTTGAGGCTGAGGTCTCGACCCGGTGCCCAAGGGAACCGGCGGCGGCTGCAGGCGGGCGATGTTGCCTTCCCCCAAGTCACCCGAACAGCCCGGGTTCTCCTGTTCCGTCATCTTTGCGCTGGCATCCATGGGGCACCTTCGACAAGCTTGCTGCGGCAGGGCGGACGATCACGCGCCTTCCCTCCCTGGCCAACTTGGGCAGCCGGGACGAGGGAAAATAGAACACCTATGTCGGGATAGGGACGCCAGCACTGCAGCGAGATAAGGCTCGCCGGAAACTGGTTACCCGGCAGGCTGCAAGGCCCTGCTCCGAGCCACTTTCCCGCAAGGGAACGCAAGTTCCACTTGTCGCCCGTTTTGCGGCAGGAAGCGGCACCGCTGTCTTGATCTGCTAGCCTGCCTCATGGGGCTCTCGCCGGCCTTACCTCGCTTCAGAAGCCCGGGAGAAGGTCTGCATTACGAACGTTCCTGTTTAGCGAAATGGCTGCGCATGAAGGCAACATAATCGTCGTCGCTCAAGGTCCGTCTGGCTCTCACGAAGCCCCGCGCATCGTCGCCGATGAGGTAACGCAGCCGCTCGGTGCCATCGGTGGTGGCATCGAAAATAACCCCCGCCACCTCCTCCGCGCTGATCGTCCGGGCCGCCGTCATCTTCGCGAAGGCCTGCTCGACCTCAGATACGAAGTCACCATAGTCCTCGAATGCCGCGCCTCTCGCGGCTGCCGCCGCCTGGCGCTCGGAAAAGGCTGTCTCCGTGACTCCGCCATGCGGAATGACCAGCTTTGTCCGGATGTTCTGGGACAACAGCTCGTAGGAAAGAGCCTCGGTGAAACCCTCCAGAGCGAACTTGCTGGCGCAGTAGAGGGAAATCATCGGCAGAGTGAATAGGCCGGCACCGGAACTCACATTGGTGACGACGCCGCTGCGCTGCCGGCGGAAGTGTGGCAGGACCGCCCGCAGGACGTTCATCACGCCAAAGACATTGACGTCGAATTGCGCCTTCGCCTGGCTGTCGCTGATGGCTTCAAACAGTCCGAACTGGCCATAGCCCGCGTTGTTCACTACGGCATCCAGGCTGCCGAAGCGCGCGATGCCCGCCTCGACCGCTGCCTGGATGCTGCCGTTATCCTGGACGTCGAGGCGCGCGATCAGCACCGATGGTAGGTCACCAAGCTCTGATGCTGCCGACGGGTCGCGCATGGTCGCGACGACATTCCATCCTTCGGTGGCGAAGTACATCGCCGCCGCCCTTCCGATGCCCGAAGAACATCCTGTAATCAAAACTGTCTGGTTCAATTTGCGTCCTCTCTCATCGTCGAAAGGTCAACCGCGGCTACTTTTGGATGAATGCAAGGAGACTCGGATTGACGGTCTCCGCATGAGTGGTACACATGCCATGCGGATAACCCTCGAAGATCTTCAGGGTGCCATTCCTCAGGAGCTTCACGGACAACAGCGCTGAGTCGGCTATCGGAACGATCTGGTCGTCGTCGCCGTGGATGACCAGCGTCGGCACCTCGATGGACTTGAGATCCTCGGTAAAATCGGTCTCCGAGAACGCCTTGATGCTGTCGTAGTGCGCCTTGGCGCCGCCCATCATGCCCTGACGCCACCAGTTGCGGATGACGCCTTCCGAGACCTCGGCGCCTTCCCGGTTGAAGCCGTAGAACGGCCCGCTGGGGATATCGAGGTAGAACTGCGCGCGGTTGGCTGCGAGCGCTTTGCGGAAGCCGTCGAAGACCTCGATCGGCAGGCCGCCCGGATTGGCGGCAGTCTTCACCATGATCGGCGGCACGGCACCGATGATGACCAGCTTCGCAACGCGGCCCTTGCCGTGGCGGGCCACGTAACGTGTCGCCTCGCCGCCCCCGGTGGAGTGGCCGATGTGAACGGCGTCGCGCAGGTCCAGGTGTTCGGTCAGCGCCGCCACGTCGGCGGCATAGTGGTCCATATCGTTGCCGGCGGCGGTCTGGGTCGAGCGGCCATGGCCGCGGCGGTCAAGGGCGATGACCCGGTAGCCCTTTTCCAGGAAATAGAGCATCTGCGCGTCCCAGTCATCGGCGCTGAGCGGCCAGCCGTGGTGGAACACGATGGGTTGGCCGGAACCCCAGTCTTTGTAGAAGATCTCAACGCCGTCTTTGGTCGTGACAAAGCCGCTGCCCTCGGCCTTCAGGGAGGCCGCCGCGCCGGTCGCCGCGGATGCGGCAAGCGGTACGGCCGCGGCCAGCGGCAGGGCGGCGGCCGCCCCGGAGGCGGCGACCAGCAGGGCGCGTCGGCTTGCCTCCAGCATGGTCGGGTGATTGGTGGTGTGCATCTTTCGTATCCTCTGTGTTCTGGTGTGGGACGATTAGGCCGGCGGCCGTCTGAAACGAGAGATCGCTCAGCCCTTTGCCTGGAGCCGCCGCACGGCCTCCTCGGTCGTCCACAGCGCGTTGGCGATGTAACGATAGTTGGTCACTGCGGCGAGATACCCGTCACCCTCGGGAAGCTTAGGCCCGGCGACGGCGTCACGGACCACCGCCACTTCGAACCCCTGCTCCAGAAAGTCGCGCAGGTGAGACTCGACGCAGAGGTTTGCGATCATGCCGGCCAGGATGATCTGATCCACCCGCTGCTTTCTCAGCTGCAGACCGATGTCATTCACGCGCGGGCTGTAGAGCTTGTGCGGCGAACAGATGATGGTTTTGCCGTCTTCGATGTAGGGCTTCAGTTCCGGCATGAAATCCGCCCCAGACCCGCGGAAGCCATCGAGAGTGAGCGGACCGGGCCGATCGAAAACGCCGATGTCGTGCTGGAAGATCTCGGCCGGACCGCCGAACTTCCAGGTGTGGTCGTAGGGATAGTAGTAGTGAGGCGAGATCGCGACGGTGATCCCCGCCTCCTTGGACGCCTTGAACAGGCGTCCCAAGTTACCGACCGTGTTCTGCTCGGTAACGCTCTCGCCCAGCACCGGCCAGGCCGCGCCCTGCGGGCTGAGAAAATCGATCTGCGGATCAATGACCACCAGGGCGGTTCTCGGCAGATCGAGTTCCATGCCCGGATCGGGCAGCGCCGGCTTCTCCGGATCCGCGTAGTCGCTCATCGCGGCTTGGGCGCCTCCAGCAGCCATGGCCGCGACCGGGGCCGCCGCAGCAATCGCCACGGCACCTGTCAGAAACCGGCGTCTGTCCGGCGATGGATGGTCGTCACACATCTTTTCACTCCTTTGATCGTGTCAGCGGATCTTGCGTAGGCTGACTGTTGCGGGAAGACTCATGTTCAAGAGGCGGCCCATCATGCAGGCGACGCATCGCCGCCGAGCCAGTCCTGGAAGCGGATTGAACCGATGATCGGATCCGCGCCGGGCAGCAGAGAGCGGTCATCCAGGACAGCTCCGTAGTAGCGCGCCCGGACGTCGGCAATGACCCGGCGGCCGTCCCCCCTCGCTTCCAGATAAAGCTGCGCGAACACGTCGAGCGGCTGACGCTCCGGGCCGGCAATTTCTCGAGTGCCATAGAGAGGCGGCTCGGTTACCAGCCTTGCCAGAACCGCAGCCACGTCGGCAGACGCCACCGGCTGGATGAGAGCGGGGGAGACATGGATCGTCGCCCCCCGGTCACCGGCCTCGACAAAGGCGGCAATGCACTCGAACAGGGGGGTTGCCCGAAGAATCGTGTAGGGAAGCCCCGACGCCCTAAGACGACTTTCCTGTCCAGTACGCGCCGCCAAGTTCGGACTGTCAGGAAAGCGGTCGACGCCGACGATGGACAGAGACAGGTGGTGGCCCACCCCCGCGTTCCGTTCGGCGGCCAGCAGGTTGGCGCCAAGAGGGGCAAAGAAAGCCAGGGTGGCTTCGTCCGCAAAAGCCGGCGGTACAATCGGTGGTGTATCGGAGATATCGATAACTACATCTTTGCATGCAAAGCGGGGACTGATTTCGCTCTTGGCGGTACCGCCGATGGAAGCCGGCGAAGCGGCTTCCACACTGTGGCCGCCATTGCCGAGAAGCTCCGCCAGATGGGGACCGATCGGCCCGACCCCTTCGATAATCAGAATATTCAAGAGATGCTCTCCAGCCCGCGAAAACGCTCTCGCCGTCTTCTTGGCTAACCTTGCTGAATGCGTGCTTCGAAAGCTTTGCGGGGAGCTTGAATTTCTATTGTTTTCACACTCAATCTTTGTCCAAAGTGCGTGCCTTGCGAGGGTCTTCCGGGCGGTGAGACCTCCGGCGAGCCGGGCGGCGCAGGCCGTCGATTGCGGAGCTGTCACGTGCGATATCTCTTCGAAGACTTCACCCTCGACCTGGACCGCCGGGAGCTGGTTCGGGGTGACGCGGCCATAGCGATCACCCCCCTTGCCTTCGACCTGCTCACTTACCTGGTGCAAAACCGCAGTCACGTCGTCAGCAAGGACCTCCTGCTCGATGCCGTCTGGGATGGCCGCATCGTTTCAGAGGCCACGCTCAGCAGTCACATCAACGCCGTCCGACGCGCGGTCGGCGACAGCGGTGGAGAACAACGCCTGGTTCGCACAGTCGCCCGAAAGGGGTTTCGCTTTGTGGGCTCGGTCATGGAAGAACAGGCCGACAGGCAAGCCACAGCCCCCGCCCGCCATGCGGCGGTGGTCAACCCGCTTCCCTTGCCGCTGCCGGACAAACCCTCGATTGCCGTTCTTCCCTTTCTGAATCTCAGCGGCGACCCTCAGCAGGACTATTTTGCCGACGGCATTGTCGAGGACATCATCGGAGCGCTCGCACGGATGCGGTGGCTTTTCGTCACCGCGCGCAACTCCAGCTTTGCCTACAAGGACCGAACCGTCGACGTGAAGCAGGTCGGCAGGGAACTTGGCGTCCGCTACGTATTGGAAGGCAGCCTGCGCAAGTCAGCAGACCGTATTCGCATCACGGGCCAGCTGATCGATGCGCATTCGGGCGCGCACATCTGGGCGGAACGCTTCGAAGGTGTCCTCGGCGACATTTTCGAACTGCAGGACCAGGTCACCACTGGGGTGGTGGGCGCCATTACACCCCGCCTGGAGCGCGCGGAAATTGAGCGGGCCCTGCACAAGCCGACGGAAAGCCTGGACGCCTACGACTACTACCTGCGCGGCATGGCCGATATCCACCAGGGAACGCGCGATGGGGTGACCAGGGCGCAGCCCCTTTTCCGCAAGGCTATCGATGCGGATCCGAACTTCGCTTCCGCCCATGCCATGGCGGCATGGTGTCATTTCTGGCGCAAGTTCAACGGCTGGATGGAAAATCGGCCCCACGAGATTGAAGAGGGCGTTCAACTGGCCCGCCGCGCCATCGAACTCGGTCCGGATGATGCCGTCGCGCTGGCCAGGGGCGGCCATGCCCTGGCTCACTTCATCGGGGACATAGACGGCGGCATAGAGTTGGTGGACCGCGCTCTCGTTCTGAACCCCAATTTTGCCGTCGGATGGTTCCTCAGCGGATTCCTCAGGATCTGGAAGGATGAGCCCGACGATGCCATTGAGCGGTTTCAGCGCGCCATGCGTCTCAGCCCCCTGGATTCGGAGATGTTCCGCATGCAGGCGGGCACCGCAATGGCCCATCTGCTGGCCGGGCGGCCCGACGACGCCATCCTCTGGGCCGAAAGGGCCTCTGCGGCCCTGCCCAGCTTTCTGATCGCCGCGAGTATCATCGCCGCGGGCCACGCGCTTGCCGGACGACTGCCGCAAGCACGCCAGGAAATGGATCGGCTTCGCAAACTCGATCCCACGCTGCGCATTTCAAATCTGACCGGCTGGATCCCGCTCTATCATCCGCCGTCCTTCACGCTCTTTGCCGACGGTCTGCGTCGTGCGGGCCTGCCGGAGTAGGTCAAGCCCGCACGGCGGTTGGTACCCCCACCTTCGCATCTGCTCTCGGTCGCAGCAGCATCGGGCCGAACCGGACCAGGAACAGGAAAAAGGCGGCGATCCACAACAGCGCCGAAGCCGAGAGAAAAGCCGTGTAGTATCCGGGGACGACCTCCGCCACGAGGCGCAGCACGGCGCAGAGATGGGCGGAAATATAGATGGCGGCCACCAGACCATCGGCGTGCAGCCGCCGCCCGGTGTGCCCCAGGGTCGCCCGGGTCTGGATCGCCAGGATCATTCCGAGGATGGCTCCGGCCGCCAGGGCATGCACGGGCGCGACCGCCGACACACCGCCCGGAAACAGGATGGATCCTGCGACAAGGGCAAGGCCGGCCGGAACCCAGAGATACGCCAGATGCAGGCTCCAGACCAGGGGCTCAGCCAAGCTTCGCAAACCGCCCCACCGCGACAGGCGCACGGCCTGCAGCAGCGCGGCAAGGCCCGCCGCGCCAGCCGTTACATTCTGCGCCGGCAGCACGGTCCACAGCAGCAGAGCGGCTGCCGTAGCCGCCAGCGCTGCCCGGTCAACCCAGCCGAGCGCCGGCGGGCGCGGCAGTTTCCTTGCCTCCAGCCAGTTTCCGGTGAAGGCGGGGATCACGCGTCCCCCGATAAGGGAGATCAGCAGGACCAGGACAGAAAGACCGGACCGCTCACCGGCGGCGATACATTCGGGAAGATCATGAAGAATCCCCCACTGCACCAAGCCGTCCGCCGCCAAAAACAGAGTGAGGAGCGTCACCAGAATCATACCCCGCCAGAACCGGGCCGCCGTCACTTCATGAGCGGCGAAAACCACGACTGCGAGGGGGAATGCCAGATCCACCGCGGCGGCAAGCCAGAGACCGGCCGGCTCAGACAGGTTCATGGCCAGGCGCCCCGACAGCCACAGAACCGCCAGGATGCAAAGCGGCCATCCTTGCAACTTCGGCCGACCCGTCCAGTTCGGCATGGCCGTCAGCGCAAAGCCCGCAACGGACGCCAGGGCGAAGCCGAAAAGCATCTCGTGGGCATGCCAGGCAAGAGCATCCGTAGCGATCGGCAGACGCCACCAGCCGGCCAAGGCCCCCATCCACGTCGTCAAGGCGACGACGGCATAGAGGCTGCCTCCCAGGAAGAACGGACGCAGTCCTTCGCTGAAGAAAGCCCCGTCGGCCGCGCCCCGGACGGTGCGAGTCACTTGGCGCATAGGGGATCAGCCGATCTGCGCCCTGCCTTGAAGGCTTGCCCGAACGGCGAGGTGCGCTTTGCCGCATCTTCGGCAATTTCTTCGATGGCAAGGGGATCGACTACAGTGACCCTTTGCCGGCCCAGTTCCACCAGCCCCCTCTGCTGCCAGCCGGAGAGGATGCGCGAGGCCGTGTAAAGCGTGGTGCCGGCCATCTCCGCGACGTCCTGCCGGGAAACCGGAAAATCCACGTCGATCCCCTCCGGATGGTTGCGGCCCGCCTTCGAGATCAAGCGCACAATGTTGTGCGCGATCCGCCGTTCGACACGCTCGGTCTGCAATTCGCAGAGCCGCATCTGGGTCTCCGTCAGGCGTCCTGTCAGATAGCGCACGGCGTTCAGAGCAATGACAGGGTGATCCGCGACCAGCTTTGCCATGTCCTGGCGGCGCCAGCGAAGCGACCAGGAATCCACGACCGCCGTGGCTGTGGCAGGATAGCTGTCGTCCGAGCAGACAGCGACGCAGCCAAAGACCTCGTTCGGCCCCACGTAGTTCAGCAGGACCTCCTGCCCCGCTGCGGTCCCTTGGATTACTTTGATGCGGCCGACGGCGAGGACGTACAACGCGTCGGCCGGCCCGCCCTGTTCGAACACCTGACGCCCGGCGTCCGCCCGCGTCCACTCGGCGGACCGCAGCGCCTCGGCCCGCACGGCGTGGTCTATGCCGGAAAACAAGCAGACGGCATCCAACTGCGTCGGATCAATGTTCTTTGTCGGAAACATCATGCACACCTCGCCTCAGAACAGGACGACCTAGCGGCCCTGTACAACGGCACCGGCTTCGGCCTTGGGACCTGGATCATCCGGCTCGCCGCCTGGCTCCGCAGAAAAGTACTTCTCGAACTTTCCCGCTTCATCCCGATAGGCATCCGCGTCCGCCGGCGGCTGCCCTTTCAGCGTGATGTTCGGCCAGACCTCGGCAAAGCGTTTGTTCAGATCCAGCCAGGGCTCCGCCTGCAGGTCCGCGTCGGGCAGGATTGCCTTAGCGGGACATTCCGGCTCGCACACGCCGCAGTCGATGCATTCGTCGGGATGAATCACCAGCATGTTTGCGCCTTCGTAGAAGCTGTCTACCGGGCAGACCTCGACGCAATCCATGTACTTGCACTTGATGCACAGGTCCGTGACGACGTAGGTCATGACGCCTCCGATCTGGGCAGCCGGACGGCGCCCGCCTGCCCTGCATGGGGCTGGAAGAACATGCCGAGCTGAAGGCTTTCCGCAATCCGCTCCGCTCGGTCGATGAACAGCTGCGCGATATGTCTCGGACATTCAGCGCGCGCCGTCTCGCGGAATAGGGTCAGCCATTGCTCAAAATGGTCGGGCCGGACGTCTTTCAGCCGCAGGTGCGCGACCATGGGCTTTCCCTTGTAGCGCCCGGTCATCAGCATCACCGATGACCAGAAGTCGCACATCTTGGCGAGATGGTGATCCCAACCGTCTTGTATTTCCGTGTCGAAGATCGGGCCGAGGGTGGGATCGGCGCGCACCCTTGCGTAGAAGGTTAAGACCACCCGGCGCACCATGGCCTCGTCCACGTCCTCGTGGACGGGGTGCCTGAGCGGCCGGCCTGGTGCGCTGGGATCTGCTGGCTGTGACATCGCTGCCTCGAAACTCTGCGAAACTCCGTACCACCAATCTAGGCGTCCGCCCCCTTAAAGCAATATTTAAAATACTTCTTTTGTGCGACAGGCTGTCGCGGGGCGCGGCAGAGTTCAGGAAATCGCGGAATTCATCCCCAGGAGACGGCGCAGATTGCGCTGGGGCCTCAGCAGATCGGCAAGGGTGTAACCGTCCAGAACCTCGAAGAAAGCTTCCAGGGCATCGCGCAAGGCCGACGTCAGCACACAGCCGCCCGTCAGCCGGCAGCCGTTCGGCCCGGCCTCGAAGCACTCCACGAGCCTGAAGTCCGCCTCGGTCCGCCGCACCAGCGCGCCGACGTTGATTTCCGCGGGGTCCCGCAGCAGGTACATCCCGCCGCTCTTGCCGCGGACGGTCGAGATCAGGCCCTGGTGGCTGAGATCCTGAACGATCTTCATCAGGTGATTCCTGGAAATGCCGTAGCATTCCGAGATTTCCTGAATCGTTGCCCGTTCATTGCCGTTCAGGCCCAGGTAGATCAGGGTCCGCAGGGTGAAGTCGGTATAGCTGGTCAAGCGCATGGGCAGGTATCACCTGGAGAGCCGTAAATGCTGGTTTCCAGCATATTATATGCTTCTTTTGATCGGCACCCAAGACCCGCCGCCCGGCGGGCTGCGGTCAGCCGCCGGCGAGTCCCGAAAATACGCCCCAGGGTGTGTGACTTCGGGCGACGGATACGATGAATCCGAAAGTCAGCAGGGCCGTGCCGAAAGCGGCCCAACGGAACCACCGGGCGGTCCCTTCACGGAAGGCAATGACGCCCAGGAAAATGTAGAGTATCAGCAGTCCCACCTTCACAGTCAGCCAGGCGTCGACGAAAGGGTATTGCTCAATGATCGTCGTCAGCATCAGTGCCGCGGTCAGCAGTACCGTGTCGATGGTGTAGCTGAGATAACGCAGCGGTGCGGCACGCGGCCAGGCCGCGCCGAGGTTGAGCGCCAAGCCCCGGATGAGGAACAGCGTCCCGCTGGTAGCCACCGCCACGACATGAATCAGGTGGATCTGCTGATAGAATGCGTTCACCGGATGCGTTCCCGGCTGACAGGGTCAGGTAGACCGCCGAGGCGATACCACCTGACCCTGCCCTGCCCTAGCGGCCCGCCGCGGGGGAATCCCCGAGACGCCGGGCCAGGTTGGGGTCCGGATGCTTGCCTTCGCTACGCGGGGCGAGCCACAGGCTGGCCACGAAGGCCGCTAGGGAAAGGGCGCCGATGCTGAAGATGACATCGCCGACCATGCGCAGCCACACCAGCAGATCGACGAAGGGCTGCTGCATGAATTCGGCCGACCGCACATAGGCGTAACCATGCTCAATGGATGCGAACAGCTGGATCGTTCCCAGGGGCAGCAGCGTCAGCAGCGCCATCAAGCTAAGGCCGATGTTGAGCCCCCAGAAGCCGATCCGCAGCAGGCTCTCGTTCCACACCGCCTGCGGCTTCAGCCCACGCAGGCAGAACAACAGCAGGCCGATGCCCAGTATGCCGTACACCCCGAAGAGAGCCGTATGGCCGTGCAGCGGCGTGAGGTTGAGGCCCTGCATGTAGTAGAGCGAAAGCGGCGGGTTGATCAGGAAACCGAACAGGCCGGCCCCCACCAGATTCCAGAAGGCCACCGCGATGAAAAAGCGGATCGGCCAGCGGTAGCGCTGCACCCAGGGCGTCGCGCCGCTCAGCTTATAGATGTGATGCGCTTCGAAGCCGATGTAGGCGAGAGGCACCACCTCCAGCGCCGAGAAGCTCGCTCCCAGGGCCAGCACCACCGTCGGCGTTCCGGCGAAGTAGATGTGGTGCATGGTGCCCAGAACACCGCCGGCCATGAAGATGATGGTGGCGAACAGCACCGCAACCGTTGCCGTGCGGATCGCCAGCAGCCCCAGACGCGTGAACAGGAAGGCGATGACCGCGGTGGCAAAGACCTCGAAAAAGCCTTCGACCCACAGGTGGACCAGCCACCAGCGCCAGTACTCGACGATCGACAGGTGCGTCTTCTCCCCCCACATCAGCGAGGCGCCGAAAAACACGCCGATCGCCACCGTCGACAGGAAAACCAGTCCGACGATCGACCGGGACTCCGCGCCCTTCTGCAGCGCCGGCCAAAGTCCGCGTCCCACGAGAACCAGCCAGAGCATAAGCCCGATGAACAGGAACCACTGCCAGAAGCGGCCGATGTCGGCGTATTCCCAACCCTGGTGGCCGAACCAGAAGTTCAGGTCCAACCCCAGGGTCTGCATCACCGCCAGCCATTGGCCGGAGAACGCGCCAACCACGATGACCAGCAGGCAGGTCCAGAGGAAGTTGACGCCCAGCCGCTGGAAACGTGGCTCATGTCCCGATACCGCCGGCGCGACGTAGAGGCCGGTGCCGAGCCAGGCGACGGCGATCCACAGCACCGCGAGCTGGGTGTGCCAGGTCCGGCTGAGCGAATAGGGCAGCACCTCGGAAAGCGCGAAGCCGTAGGCGTCCTGGCCTTCGACCTGATAATGAGCGGTAATCGCGCCCAACAGGATCTGCACCAGGAACAACGCCATGACGAGCCAGAAGTACTTGGCGGTCGCCGACATGGAGGGTGTCACCCAGACCTTGTTCCAGGGATCCTCTGCCGGCGGCATGTGTCCGTCCCGGTGGTCCGCATTCACGGCGTAGTGCCAGCCCAGCAGCGCGATGCCGGCCAGCAGGAACAGCACACTGAAGACCGACCAGAGATAGGTGTTGGTCGGCGGATGGTTGCCGACTAGCGGCTCGTTCGGCCAGTTGTTGGTGTAGGTGATGTCGCTCTGCGGGCGCTCGGTAACCGCCGCCCAGGCGGTCCACCAGAAGAAGGCTCCCAGAAGCCGGCGGTGCTCCGGATCCGGGATCGTGTCGTTCTTCATCGCGTAGGCTTCGCGCAGATCCGCGGTAGCGGGATCGACGCCGAACAGGCTTTCATAGTGAGCGGAGACCGCCTTGTCCGCGGCGGCGCGTTCCATGCTGATGATGACGACGCCGGTCTGCGGATCGTAGGTATTGACCCTGAGCTGGCTCTTCAGCCGCCGCTCCAGTCCCGCCTGCTCCTCCGGATTGAGGCTGGCGTAGTCAGCCGCGCCGCTCTCCTGGGCCCAGATGTCCATCAGGGCGATGGCTTCCCGGTGCAGCCAGTCGGCGCTCCAGTCCGGCGCGACGTAGCCGCCGTGCCCCCAGATCGAACCGAGCTGCATGCCGCCGATCGACTGCCAGACCTGACGTCCGGTCTCGATATCGGCGCGTGTGTAGAGGGTCTGACCTCCGACCACCTCGACTCTTTCCGGCATCGGTGGTGCCTGCTGATAGATCTGCCCGCCGGACCACAGCAGGACGGAAAAGCTGGAGATCAGGAGGATCGCCAGGACGATCCAGAGCTTCTTAGTGGAGTTCATTTTGTGCCTGCCTCGGCCCGCCGGTGTCCGGCCGGGCCGTTTCCCCTTGGGTTTGATGGATCACCCGCACGAGTTAACCCGATACGCCGGTCCGGTCTTTGCGCTTCAGCAAAGACGGTTCACATCGGTGGATCGGGGCCGCCGGCCGGCAGCCCTCGTTATTCGCCGAATGGCGTAAGCAGCCCCTGCTCGTCACTGTCCAGCACGAAGACGGCCAACAATTTCGCGTCTTCAGTCTCGCTGGCATTGGCGCTGACACCGTGCCGGCTGCCCGGAAGTTCAATGAAAGCCTCGCCGGCGTGGAAAGTCGTGACCGGCCCCTCGTTGATCTGGCTTTTCACCGCGCCCTCGAGAACCCTCGCATAGATGAAGGCCGAGGCCGGGTGCGTATGGCCGGGCGAATAGCCGCCCGGTCCGTACTCGACCAGGACAACCTTCATTTTTTTGCCCGGAGCGTTCGGCAGTTCCTGCTCGAACACCACCGTCACTTTTGATTTCTTGCCCGGAACATCATGCCCGAAAGCAGGACTTTGTAGAGCGCAGCTCAGGAAAATAGCTGCCGTTAGAATGGCTGCAGAGATCCGTCCCATCTTCCAATCCTCCTATTGCGGCACCGCTGCCATCGCTGAGAGGACGGCACCGCTCGCCGGCACATCCCTGCGGTGGCCCCCGCCGAAATTCGTCGGCCGGAAGCGCTGTTAGGAGATGGAAGATCACAGAAGGCTGGTCGAAAGTCTTTGTGCGCCGGCCCATTTTCGTTTGCCGGAAGCTTCAAATTTCGTCCAAAGGGCCCTTATGTCACTCAGCTACTCATGGAAGAAAACCGGCCTATTCGGGGATTCCTGCCAGACGGAGTCCCTTCGAAAACGGCGCTATATGCTGCGGGTCCCGGATCGGAGTCCAATCCTGCAATTCGGTGACCCGCAGGGCCGGCACCACCCGCCGCAACGCGTCGGCAGCCTTCGCCGCCTCTTCCCCACGGCCGGCTAGGGCGTAGCTGGCCGCCAGAACGCTTAGTCCCAGGGCGAAATCCGGCAAGGCCCTCACCGCCTTTTCCGCCCACTCGGCCGCAGCATCGACACGTCCCGCCAACAGGTGGGCCAAGGCGACCCCGCCTTGGATCCGGCAGATCTCCGGATCGAAGGGGCTGAGCCGCATAGCCCGGGCGAACTGCTCGATAGCCTCTTCGGGCTTGCCATGCCACAGCTTGGAGAACCCACCGGCATACCAGGCGGCCGCAAGGTTTGGATTGAGCCTCTGGGACCTCTGTATCAGATCAGACCCACCGGTTACATCGCCTGCCAGATGCGGGAGCGCGTGGCCGCTTCGGGCTAAGGCGACCGCGTCTTCCGGGCCCGAGGCGGCGGCATGCCGCGCCAAGCGGGCTCCCTCGGGGAACTCCCGATGGCGATCGACAGTCCAGCCATTGACCTTGCGCCATGCATAGCACCAGGCGGCCATGGCACAGGCCGGTGCGTAGTCCGGATCCTGTTCCAACGCCCTATAGAAATGCGAGAGTGCTTCTTCCGTGGCCTGCCGCCCTCCCTGGTGAAAACGGGCCATGCCGCGCAGGTAGTAGTCATAAGCCCCGAGATTTTCAGGTGTTTTTATCGCGACACGCCGAATTTCCGCACGCTCTACTTGCGGCGCGATCGCCGCGGCAACGGCCGAGGCAATCTGGTCCTGCAACTCGAATATGTCTTCCAGGACAGACTCAAATCGATCAGCCCATATGTGGCCGCGGGTCGTTGCATCGATAAGCATTCCCGTGATGCGCACGCGGTTGCCATCCTTGCGCAGACTGCCTTCCAGGACATAGCGAACGCCTAGTTCCTGCCCCACCTGCTTGACGTCGATCGGGTGGGATCGATAGGTAAAGCTGGAGTCTCTGGCGATCACGAACAGCCATTGATTGCGCGCAAGACTAGAAATAACATCCTCAACCACGCCGTCGATGAAGTAGTCCTGTTCCGCATCCCCGCTGAGGTTCAAGAACGGCAGCACGGCAAGCGATGGCTTGTCCGGAAGGTCGGGCCAGTCGGCGGTGGCCGCTTCGGCAAGGCCGGTAACGGGGCCGGCTTTAAGGTCTGCGCCAACGACTTGTGATTCCCGCACCTCCGCCACAAATCGGAACCCTCTTCGGGCAACTGTCCGAATGATCCGTTGCTGCTCGCCATCGTCGGCAACGGCCTTCCGCACTGCATTGATGTGACTCGCCAGCGTGGACTCTGAAACGACACGCCCCCTCCAGACCGCGGCCAGCAGGTCCTGTTTGCTGACGACACGGTCTCGATTGACGAGCAGAAAATGCAGAAGGTCGAAGATCTGCGGCCCCACCGGGATCCCTTTGCCGCGGCGAGACAGCTCCCGCCGCTCCGGGTCTAGGACAAACTCTTCGAAGGTATAGCCCACCTCATCTTCCTCTCAGCCCAGCCAAGATCCTGCGCGCTCCCCTTGGGCGGGATCATCGCGCCCCCCGGGCAGCCAACGATAAAGCGCAATATGGGCCTCCATCCGGCCTTTCCAAGCTGACGCGACCGCCTTCTGCCGCCCATTTGGACAGTTAATCAGGAAAATTCACAACGGAATTCAAGACGGCTGCAAGGATTCCCATGCTCTGAGATGGCACTCTTCGGTCATTCGTCCTGCTACGAAATGGAAGAGAGCCATGAAAATCGTCGTCATCGGAGGCAGCGGCCTCATCGGAACGAAGCTGGTCAAGCGGCTCCGCGCTGCGGGCCAGGATGTGGTGGCCGCATCGCCCAACAGCGGCGTCAACACCGTGACCGGCGAAGGCCTGGCGGACGCGCTGACGGATGCCCAGGTTGTCGTCGACGTGGCCAACGCACCGTCTTTCGAGGACGAAGCGGTGATGCGGTTTTTCCGGACCGCGGGACGCAACCTGATGGCTGCCGAGGCGGCCGCCGGTGTGAGGCATCACCTTGCCCTTTCCGTCGTCGGAACCGATCGCCTGCTGGAGAGCGGCTACTTCCGGGCAAAGATGGTCCAGGAGGACCTGATCAAGGGATCAGATATTCCCTATACCATCCTGCGCTCTACGCAGTTTTTCGAGTTCGTCGGCAGCATTATCGAGTCGGGTGCCGAAGGCGATGTGGTCCGCCTGTCGCCGGCCCTGATACAGCCCGTGGCCTCCGACGATGTTGCCGCCGTTCTGGCAGACCTCACCCTCGGTAAACCCCTCTTCGCGACTGTCGAGGTGGCCGGCCCGGAGGCCTGCCCAATCGACAAATTTGCGCGCAAGTTCCTGGACGCCGGCGGCGACCAGCGCGAGGTGATCGCCGACGTGCATGCCCGCTATTTCGGAGCCGCACTGAACGACCGCACGCTCACCCCCGGCGATAAGCCGCGCCTGGGCGCTATTCGCATTGCCGACTGGCTCGACCGCGCCGCGTCCTGAGCACGTTCCTTCCCTGAAAGCCGGGAGAAATATCATGCCCCCTTTCGCCGAAAACCGCACCGTACTCGCCGGAGTGCTGCTCATGACCGCGTTCAACGGGCTGTTCCTGTCGTTGAACGGTCTTTTCATGCTGGTCGCACCGCTGACCTGGTACGAGCTGGTACCGGGCGTCACCGACACAGGTTTCTTCAATCAGCACTTCGTGCGCGATATCGGCATCATCCAGCTGTTCCTGGGGATTGCCTTCATCGCCGGCCTGATAAAGCCGGAACGCCGTATCGGCCTCTGGACCGCCGCGACACTGTGGCTCTCGGCGCACGCCCTCTTCCACTTCTGGGAGGTCGCTGTGGGCATCTGCGCCGCTTCGGCCATCCCACGCGACTTTCCCGCCGTCACGCTGCCAGCGCTCATCGGCATCGCGCTCACGCTCTGGGCGGTGCGCCGCTCGCGCACGCAAAGGACGTCATTTGCCTGATTCCGCCCACCAATCGTCCCTGCAAATCATAGGAGATAACCATGGCAACGACGCTGAATGCCCTTGCCCGGAAGAGTGAAGACGCACCCTTGGAGGACAATATCAGCCGACCCGAAACCGAGGAACTGGTTCCGTCGCGCTATGCGTTGCGGATCGGCGAAATCGATGTGCTGGTTGTCAGCGACGGGGTGCTGCCGTTGCCAACGTCGACTCTGGCCACCAATGCGGATCCAGCCGATCGGGCGGCATGGTTCCAGGCGATGTTCCTGCCGAAAGATGCCTTCGACTGGCCGCTGAATGTGCTGGTGCTGCGCAGCGGCGAGCGGACCATCCTGGTCGACGCCGGGCTGGGCGGCGAGTTTCCCGGCTTTCCGCGGGCCGGGCAGTTTCCCCAGCGGCTGGCCGCCGCCGGGATCGATCTTGCCTCAGTGACCGACGTGGTGCTGACCCACATGCACATGGACCATGTCGGCGGCCTACTGGTCGAAGGCATGAGGGACCGCCTGCGGGAGGGCCTGCGGATCCATGTCGCCGCCGCCGAGGTCGACTTCTGGGCGTCACCCGATTTTTCGCACACCACCATGCCGTCACCGGTGCCGCCGGTGCTGCGCTCGGTCGCGCTGCGGTTCCTGGAGGTTTACGGCAGCCAGCTGCGAACTTTCGCGGAAGAGGTCGAGGTGATTCCTGGCGTGACCGTGCTACGCACCGGCGGCCACACGCCAGGGCACAGCATCGTCCGCGTGACCGCCGGCGACGAGCGACTGACCTTCGCCGGTGATGCCATCTTCCCAGTCGGTTTCGACCATCCGGACTGGCACAACGGCTTCGAGCACGACCCGGAAGAATCGGTGCGCGTCCGGGTCCGCCTGCTGCAAGAGGCCGCAGCGACCGGCGAACTCCTGGTAGCCACGCACCTGCCTTTCCCGTCGGTCGGCCGGGTGGCCGCCAACGGTGACGCCTTCCGCTGGGTAGCGGCGTTCTGGGATTACTGAGCCTGCAATCCCCACGCCTTCCCTCGAACCACAGGAGAACACGATGACCAAACGCTTAAACTACATGACCCGCCAGACCCCAGGGCTCGAGGCCATGATCGGACTGGAGAGCTGGCTTAACAGCACCCTCGACCGCAAACTACTGGAACTCGTGCGCACGCGCGCATCCCTGATCAACGGCTGCGCCTTCTGCCTGCACATGCATCGGGAAGAGGCCTTGAAGGAGGGCGAGACTGACAGCCGCCTGCTCCTCCTGAACGCCTGGCGAGAGTCCAATCTCTATACCCAGCGGGAGCGCGCGGCATTGGCGTGGACCGAGGCGCTCACTCTGATCACCAATGGCCATGCGCCGGACGCGGACTACGAAGAAGTGAGCAAGGAATTCTCCGAGGAGGACCTCATCGCCCTCTCCTTCGCCATCGGCGCCATCAACACCTGGAATCGCATGGCGATCGGGTTCCGCGGCCAGCACCCGAAGGACCGCAGCCGGGCCGCGTGAGTGCCCGCGCAAGATCCGAGACCGACAGCAGGGTTATCACAAGCGATGAACACATTGAGAAACAAGGTCGTGATCGTCACCGGCGGCAGCTCCGGCATCGGCCGCACGGCAGCTCTACGCTTCGCCGAGGCTGGGGCCAAGGTTCTGATCACGGGCCGCCGGGCCGACGCACTGGAGCAGGCGGCCCGCGATCATCCCGGCATTTCCGGGGTGGTCGCGGACGCTGCATCGCCTGAGGATGCGGTGAGCACCGTTGCCACGGCTATAAGCCTGCATGGCCGTCTCGACGTGCTGGTGAACAACGCCGGAGCGGGCGCAATCATGCCCCTTGCCGACGCCTCCGCCGAAAGAATACAGAGCATCTTCGCCGTCAACGTGGTGGGGCCGAGCCTGCTTGCCGCGGCCGCCATACCCCATCTGGCGGCGTCGGGCGGGTCGATCGTCAACGTCTCCAGCACCTACGGCCATAAGGCGGCAGCTATGTTGTCGCATTACGCAGCCAGCAAGGCGGCGCTGGAACACCTGACCCGCTGCTGGGCACTGGAGCTGGCACCCCAGCACATCCGGGTGAATGCTGTCGCAGCGGGACCGACCGAGTCGGGTGCGCTGACCGGCATGATGGGTCTTTCCAGGGAACAGGCGGCCGCCGTTGAGGCCCAGGAGCGCGAACGGATCCCGTTGAAGCGCCGCGGCAAACCCGACGACATCGTCCGCTGGATCCTCGCCCTGGCCGATCCGGCTTCCGGCTGGATCACCGGCCAGATCGTAACCGCCGACGGCGGCCTTGGCCTGACATAAGGAGGCCTGCAAACAGCACATCATTCGCCCCCCTCTGGAGGGCCCAAGGGGGGCGGCCTCGGCGGCTTGCCACCTTAACCGGATTGTGGCACATTCCTGTCCACGTGCTTTGCAAGCATCTGATTTAACTGAATAACTTTGGCGACTTGGAATCCAGGTCCCCCAGCCAAAGCTTCCAGATTTATCTGCAAAATCAGTCGCTTACAGATGCGGAGACGCTCTGTACCACAGAGGTGTACCACGCGGCTGACCACAAAACGGCTGCCCAGGGCCCCTTCTCAGAAGACCTTGTGTACAGCAACGACGGACTTCGCCTACGGGTTACGAGCCGAAGTTTTGGAGGTACGTCGGCGGCGTCCGCTTTTTCATGCCGAGCGGATATCCCGCGGGCGCGACGCTGAATTACGGCCGGACTGCCTCATTCTCTGCAGACGGCATGCCTGGGTTGGTTGTCTCCACCTTCGCCTCGCGCAGCATCTGCGTCAGGGTTGCCACGGCAACATCCGAATCGCCGGCGACAACGGTATCGAGCCAGGCTTCCGCATAGTCCCTGTTGGCCCCTTCCAGGCCTTGGGACTGCAGAAAGGCCTCTGCCAGCACATAGCGCGCAGTGGGATGGCCGGCGCGGGCGGCGCGGAACAGCATCCTCGCTCCGGCGTCGATGCGTCGCTCACCCAAGGTGCCGCCAAGGTAGGCCCGGCCAAGTGCGGCCATGGCGCCAGCATGGCCGTTTGCGGCCGCGGCCTCCAGAATGTCCTCGCCCTTCTCTGGCTCGGCGGCGATCTCCTCCGTGCCGAAAAGATAGAGGTTGCCGAGTTCGGTGCGGGCAGTGTCATCCCCCGCGGCAGCAGCGCGCTGCAGGTATCGAATTCCCTCTTGCGAATCCCCGCCCGGCAGCGTGTTGTCCAGATAGCCCGAGCCCAGCACCGTCATCGAGGACACGTCGCCGTTGTCGGCGGCGCGCTCTAGCCAGATCTGGGCGTTTTCAGGGTTCGGCTTCACACCATCGCCACCGTCCAGGTAGATCTGGCCCAGCAATTCCATGGCGTAGGTATCGCCCTTACGGGCCGCGAGGGTGAGCAGCCGCAGGCCGCGTTCGGGGTTGGGCGGGAATCCCTCGTCGCCCGGCTCGACCAGGGCATAGCCGAGGTCGCGCTCGGCACTGGGGTCACCGCTGGCGACAGCGATTTCCAGCAGGCGCCAGGCCTCGGCCGGGTCGCGCTCCAAACCGTGGTCGCCGTACAGATAGGCTGCGCCGAGAGTCTGAGCGGCGTTCGGGTTGCCGGCTTCCACGGCCCGCTCGAGCAAGATCCTTCCCTTTATTGGGTTGGCCGACAGCCCCTCACCCATCAGGTAGGCACGGCCCAATTGGGACATCGCTCCCGGATGTCCCAATTGGGCCGCCTTCTGCAACTCGGCGAAGCGGAATTGCCCGCCTTCGTCCGCTTCGTCGTAGAGCATGGAGGCCAGCGCCGGCTTGGCATCAGGATCACCCGCCTTCATCGCATTTTCGAACCAGCGCCGTGCCGCCACCATGTCGCGCGGAACCGTTTTGCCGTCGCGCATTGCGCGGCCCATATCCATCATCGCCAGCGTGTCGCCGGACTGTGCGAAGGAGGCTACAATGCGCAAGCCCTTCGCCGGGTCTCCCGGAATTTCGCCGCTCAGCAGCGCGCGGCCCAGCATGAAGCGCGCAGAACTTTCGCCGTTCGCGTCGGCCTTTTCCAGCCACTGCTTTGCCAGGTCGGGGCGTCTGGGCAATCCATTGCCCTCCAGATAGCCTTTGCCGAGCGTCATCATGGCACCCGGCTGGCCCGCCTCGGCGGCCCGTTCAAGCAGGGGGATGGCTTTCTCCGGGTCGCGCGCCACGCCCCGGCCTTCCAAGTAGGCCTCACCCAGCTTCGCGCTCGCCGAGGCGACCCCGGCGTCGTGAGCCTTCAGCAGGTAGTCGGCGCCTTTAGCCGGATCCGCCCCAGGAAAGGCGTCATCGAGATGAAGTGATCCCAGGGTTGCCCAGGCATAGGGCGTATCCGGCCCGGCGACGCCTTCCAGCAGGGCAACGCCGCGCTGCACCGCGGCCGGGTCGTCCCGGCGGTCGGCCAGCATACGGCCATATTCCAGCTTGGCCCGGCGCGATCCCGCATCGACTGCGCGGCGGAACCAGTTCTCGGCCTCGATCGCATCTCGCTGTGTGCCCAGGCCATCGCGATAGGCCTCCGCCAGCATGGCCATCGCCTCGGGTGACCAGTAGCGGCTCGCTGCCATACGCAGGATGCGAAAGCCCTCCGCCGGGTCTGCCTCAAATCCGTTGTTGCCTTTCACAATATCTTCGCCGACCTGTGCGAGATACTCCGGGTGTTGCAGTTCCGCGGCACGCTCCAGCCACCGCATGGCGGTGTCGCGGTCTGTGGGAACGCCCAGGCCCTGGTAATGGATGATGGCAAGATCCCGCATGGCGCGCGGGTCGTTCTGCTCGTCGATGCGCTGGCGCAGCAGGGCGGAAACCTGATCCGCGAGCAGCGCCGACCGCGGCGGGTTCTCTCCGAGAAGCCCTCCGGGGCGATATTCCTGCAGCAGCCAAAAATAGCTTTCGATATCGCCGGACTCCGCGCTGGCCTGCGCCAACTCGACGGCACGCGGAATGTCCTGACTGCCCCCCTGTCCCTCAGCATATAACCTGGCCAGCGGTAACCCGGCGCGGGCGTAGCCGTTCTCAACGGCTTGCTCGAGTAGACGCCGGCCAAGCTCGCGGTCCTGCGGAACACCCTCACCATCGACGAACATGCTGCCGAGGTGGTAGGAGGCATGCGGCCGCCGGCTGTTGGGCTGCGAGACTGCGGCGATGAACCATTCCGCCGCTTTTTTCGCGTCCTGCGGCGCGCCATTGCCGTAGCGATAGGCCTTGCCAAGTTCATAGGCCGCCTCGGGCACGCCATCCTTGGCAAGTTTGCCGTATTCGTTGACCGCCTCGGTATAGTCGCCCTGCTGATACGATTCGCGACCCTCCTCGTAGGCGGCCTTGTACGAGTCGCCAAGATCGCGGCTGCCAGGGCCTGAGAACCAGAGCGCGGTGTTGGCCCTGTCGTAGGGCATTGGACGAACCGGCTGCGTTGAGCAGCCCGCGACCAACAACATGGATACGGTGACGAACCCCAGCACGAGGGAAGGGCGAAGCGGGCGGCCGTATCCGCCTAAGGGAATGCGTCTCATTGCGAACGTCTCCACTTTTCGAGCAGCGGATAGCGGCCAGTGGTTCCCGCCACCGTCATGTGCAGCTTGTCCAAATCGGCCACCTGGCGCGCATCGATGCCTTGCGGCGCGGAGGGCCGTTTAAAATAGAGGGTCAGGTATCCGCCAGCGCCGCGGTTGAACATCGGGCGGTAGACCTCTGCGAGGCGCTCCATCGGCGGATTGTCGAAGTGTGTCAGCCAGATCTCCATCCAGGCAAAGTACTGATTGTCATTGGTGAAGCTCATATCCTGGTCGCCGGGCGGCAAGGTATCGATCGCGTAGGGGTTCTGCAGGCTACGTAGCAGGAAGGCGACCGCCCGCTGAAAGCCGCGGCCGTGATCTCTCAGTGAGAAGAGGTCGTAGCCTTGGCGGTAAGCGATCTGCATCGTCATCGTCAGATAGAGCAGGCTATAGTTCTGATAGTGAATCGCCCGCCATCCTCGCCGCATGGCGAGCTGCAGCGCGCCGTCCTCGCCGATGTCGTCGAGCGCCGAGTGCACTGAGCGCAGCCCGGTGCGGAACATCGCATCGTTGTCGGCGACGACGCCAACGGCCGTCATATAGAGAGCCCTTCGGTAGTAGTGATTGTTGCAGCAGCTCGGGTTGCTCGCGGGCGTATCGAAGTGCTTCTTGGCGGTGCGCACCAACCAGTCGTTGATCAGCTTACGCCGCTGTGGATCGATCTCGACCTGACCGGTTACGGTCGAAAGCGCCAAGGCCGCTGAGAAGATCATCGATTCGATGCCGTACCAGGCCTGCGGCCGACTGGGGTCGAAGTCAAACTCATACAGCGCGTCCTTCTTCGCCCATGATTCCAGAATGTCTAACAGGCAATCGGCGTAGTAGCGATCCCCGCTGGCGACCCAGGCACCCGCGAGATCGCTCATCGTCTCCTCGAAGAAAAGCAGAGGCTCCACCGTCAGGTCCCACTCCTCTGGATTGTCGTAGAACGAAGGGAGCGTCACCTGCCCATCCAGCACCGGCCTCGCTTTCAGGCTGCGACAACTGAGCCCCATCTGCAGCGAGTCGCCAATACGCTGCAGCATGGGGTCCTCGGTCTCCCTGAGCAGCGCCATGCGTTTGGCGACATCGAAGAACGATTCATTCGGATCCCGCACCTCATAGGGCAGATCAAGGGCCTGACGCTCCCTGGGTGTAAGGTAGGCCTGCGCGGGACCGGATAGTCCTGCCAAGACGATGGTTGCGACGACCACCAACCGCGCTGACTTTCGCAAGACACTCATCACTCGCCGTTCCCGGCATAAAAGCGAAAGTCCGCGAAGTCGATGTGCTGGTCCTTGGGTGAGGCCCAGTCCTTGCTGCTGCCGCCGAAGAATGTGCTGAACATCAGGCCGCTCTCGGTATCGTCATCACCGCCGGTTACGAACACAATATCCTCCTGTTCGATGACCGGATTGCCGTCAATCCACAAGCGTGTCTGGCCGTTGCGCGCGCCGGGCTCGTTCAGTACCACCTCGAGGTCGACGGAGATCCAGCGCCCGGTCGGAAAAGTAAACTGGCCGCGCCCGACGCTGAGCCCATACTTGCCCTTTTTGTTGTAGATGTACTCGTAAAGCTCGCCCTGCCCTTCTTTGCGCCACATCAGGCGCACAGACCATCCGTCTCGCCCGCTTACCTTCTCACCGCCGGATGGGGCTTCGCCGGCATAGAGGCCCGGCAGCTTGCCGCCCTTCACGAAAGCAAAGTTGTCGGGAAAGCGCAGCTTGTAGTGAAGGCAGAGCGCTCGCGCAGAGGAGAAGGGCGCATAGAAGGAGGCCCCGCCCAGCGGGGTATCCTCGTCGGCCGAACCAAAGTTGAACGAGCCTTCGGGATAGCGCACGCGCAGGAATACCCCGCCCTCTTCTTCGCGAACTTCAACGTTCTCTTCAACGCCGAGATGACGTTCTGCTCCAAGCGACGCCTTCAGCGCCTCCTCAGCCGGTCTGTCGGGATCGAGCTCGGTTGAGCGAACAAGAGGCAGCCGCGACGAGCAGGCTTCGGATCCCGAGCGCGGCTCTACCTCCTTCTTCTCGGCATAGGGCCTGCGTTCCTCCGCTATGCCGTTGCTGGAGAAGAGAATGGCGATCGCGGATAGCGCGATGGCCGCCACGGCAATCGTGTGCGCCCGCCCCATCATTCGGCGGCGGCGATGGCTTGCCGTGCCGGATCGGCGGCGGGCAGCGGCCCCGCGCCGATGCAATTGTATTCCAGCCCGCTGCCCGTGACTGCAACCGGATCGAGCACGTTACGGAAATCGACCAGCGTCTTGCCCCGCATGGTCGCTGCCACTTTCCCCCACTGAAGGGTTAGGTAGTCCTGCCAATGGGTCAGCAGCACGACGGCGTCGGCATCCTCCAGACAGGTCCAGACATCACTGCAGTAGGCCAGGGTTGTACCTTCGAGAGCCGACTTGGCCATCTCGATGGCGCAGGGATCGTGCGCCCGGACCTCCGCACCCGCCTGCACCAGCGCGGGCACCAGATCTAGCGCGGGCGATTCGCGCACGTCGTCGGTATCCGGTTTGAAGGCCAGCCCCAGGACGGCGATTCGTTTGTCCGCGAGACTCCCGCCACAGGCCCGACGCACCGCATGAATCAGGTTCCGTTTGCGCGCGCCATTCGCCTCGACCACCGCCTCGACGATGCGCTGGGGCCGACCGCAGGCTTCGCCCATGCGCACAAAGGCCTTGGTGTCCTTCGGGAAACAGGATCCACCATAGCCGGGTCCAGGCTGTAGAAACTTCGGACCGATGCGCGTATCCAGTCCCATACCACGCCCGACCTGGCGGACATCGGCGCCGACCGCCTCACAGAGATCGGCGACATCATTGATAAAGGCCACCTTGGTCGCGAGGAAGCTGTTGCAGGCGTACTTGGTCAACTCCGCCGTCTCCGGATCGGCGATTTCCAGCGGAACGCCGGCGAGTTGCTGCGGGCGGTAGAGTCGCTGCAGCACCGCGGCGCTGCGCGGCGATGCTACGCCGATCACGATGCGGTCGGGGCACATGAAGTCCTTCACCGCCTCGCCCTCGCGCAGAAACTCCGGATTGGAAGCGGTTTCGAAGTCGGCGTCCGGATTGACCGCTCGCATCGCCTTGTATAGCGCTCGCGAGGTGCCAACCGGCACCGTCGACTTGGTGACCACCACGGTCGAGCCCTGCAAATGCTCGGCAACCAGCCGGCCGGCCGCAAAGACCGCCTCCAGATTGACGCTGCCGTCCGGGTTGTCCGGCGTGCCGACGGCAAGAATGACGACGTCGGCCTCGGGGATGGCCTCCACCATCGAGGTTGTGAAGTGCAGCCGCCCACCTTCGTGGTTGCTGACGACCACGTCTTCCAGGTTGGCCTCGAAGATCGGCATGATGCCCTGCTTCAGGCCCTCGATCTTTTGGCCATCCTTGTCAATGCACCAGGTTTCGAATCCCAACTCGGCAAGACAGGCGCCTGAAACGAGCCCAACGTAGCCAGTACCTACAACTGCAATCCTCATAACCATCTCCATCGTATCTGGGGTCCATGCGCGGGGTTCCGCGGGCCTACTCGCTTTTCCTCACTTGCGCCTCGGTCGTCGCCCCCGGGCTCGCATCGGCAAAGGACGCGGATAGCGGCCCGATAACCTCGTTCATCAGGTCTTTCAGATTTCCAAGTACAGCAGCCAAGGTCTCGCCGCCCAGTGAGTCGGTGTCGATGAAGCGCACCTCCACCGGATGACCGACCAGGCTAGGCGGTAGCGGGTCCTCCATTGAGAGGATCACACTGCCATGGCTCATGTCCTGCCGCGCCCAGTCCGGAAAGCCGGCACGCTCGATGTTCTGCGGCTCCAACTGGATCGAGGTGACCCGCGCAGTGTGGGTTTCGCCCGTGGTCGGCATCACAACTTCGGCGCGCTCATTTGGCTCGATGGCACTGATTTCACCAAGATGCACCAGCGCCTCGACGTTGACGTCCTTGGCGCCATTCTTGATCACCTGTGCGATCAGAGCGCCTTTCTGCACCCAGTAGCCGCCAGCCCCCGAACGGATCGTGTGGACGATGCAATCGCAGGGCGTATAGACCACGCCGGCAGCATTACGAGCCTCCAGCGCCCGTAATTTGGCCTTGGCGAAGCCGTAGCTGGACTCCAACTCCTTGATCCGCGCGCGCAGTTCCAGGGGACTGAGCTTGGTCAGGACCGGCTCACCATCATTGCCGCCGCTCACGACCGTCGCGCTGCGGCCGGCATTCAAGCTCTCGCGCATGTTCTCCAGCATGCGTTCGCTGTAGCTCAGCGTTGCGCGCGCCAGGACGAGCTGTGCTTCGGCCTCCGGGTCGTGCACGGTAACCAGCACTTCATCGCGCTTGACCAAATCACCAGGGTCGAAGTCATGTGGTGCCAGTTCGCCATCGGTCGGTGCGTAGATCCTGATCTCAGGCGCCGTCACCGCCGCGAAGTCCGGCTCGATGACGAAAAGCCGCTCGTAGAGCGCCGCGCCTAGAACCGCGAGCAGAACCGCGATCGCCGCGAGCGTCGTACCGAAGCGCAGCAGGCTCGGTGCCGGGTTGGGCGGACGCACCGTCTTCTTCACGCGCTCGCGTACCGTTTGCGGGTCCTCCTTTGCGGAGAGCTGTTCCAAGGTAAGGTGCGTTCCGGCAAGGTGGGCGCGGATCAGGCGCCGCAATATCGCGGCCTCCGGATCGCCGATCTCCGTCAACTCAAACCGGCCGCCGCGACCGTCGCCGCGCTGTCCAAGCATCCGTGCCGATGCCGGGATCGCAGCGCGAAAGCCGTTGCAGCGTATGTAGAGATCGCAGGAGATCGTCTCGCCCGGTTCGAGCGGCGGCGTCTTAACCGTGCTGAAGCCGCTGACGGAGATGTCGTGGCCGGTGTAGCGCCGGCCGTCAACTACAGCCAGGAATGGAAGAGCGACGCGCACATGCAGTCGCTCATTGCGCGCCTCGCTGTGCAGGGGCGCCCGCGTCGCCGATTCCGCCGGCGGTGCCTCGTCGAGGTCATCGTCATCACCCTCCGGTTCTTCGCCCGGCCTAGCCAAGCGCGGCTCGATCGGTTCGTTTCTGTGTTTCTTGCGCATTACTTCCCTCCGGGATGCCTTTCTTGGGACCTGCCGGCCAGTAACGTGAGATTGCTGAGGATCACGCGCCCATCGATGCGACAGGCTGTCGGACCGTCGCCACAGCGCAGTGGGTAGCGAGCGACCGACCCGTCGTTATCCGGCAAGCCGACGAGGCGCAGCTGTGTCCGATCCGCGCCTGCGCCGCGCATGAGGATATCCTCCCCATTATCGAAGGTTTGCCAGCGCGCTGTGATTTGTTCCGGGGGCAGCAGTATCGGGCTGCCGACCGTGCGGCGCTCCAGCGCGGCCGCGAGCCAAAAGTCGTCCACGGCGGCCTCGCTGGCGCGCACTATCGATTGCCAGACCCGAAGGTCGGGAAAGGCCAGCGCACCTGTCGCGAAATTGACGGCAGCGACCAGGGCAAGAAGCGAGGCCAGATGCAAGGCCGCGCTCTCGCGCCGCACACGCAGGGCCTGACGCGGATCGGCGGCCTCCAATGATGAGATCCCCTGGCGGGTCCACTTCTGCTGGTTGAAGCGAAAGTTCACCGAGCTCTTCAGGGCCGCACCGACAATCTGGTTGTAATAGAGCAGAATTGGCCACAAGGGGTTCATACGCCCCCAGGCGAGACCGAGCAGGCCAGAAGCGATGAGACGCGTCGACATAACCCACAACAGGTAGACCAAGCCAAACGATGGTCGGACCAGCAAGGTCATTGAGATCGCCACCGTGGGGCCGATCAGCGTCGTCCAGATCGACAGCCGCTGATCCACCAGGCACCACCAGGTGAACAGGCCCATTCGGCGCGGCCCTAGCGCGATGGCGCGCCCGCTGGTGCGGAACATGTTGCCGAACCAGCGGCGCATCAGCCCCGTGGTACTGACAAAGAAGCGGTTTCGGTCGGGCAGTTCCTCGAAGCCATAGGCCATGACATCGGGCAGATAGCGCATCGCCCAGTTGTTCTTCAGTAGCCAATACCAGGTCGATTTATCGTCGCCCGACAGGAACGTGATGGTGCCGAACCGGCGGTGCGCCAACTGGTCACGCTCGACCAGTTGGATGAAATCCGGACGCGTGCAAAGGTCGGCGCGGATGACCGAGTAGCGTCCGGTCAGCACAAGCACCCGGCGCGACAGCGAAAGTGAGCTCATCTGGACGTGCCGCTGAGCATAGCGCAGATCGTACCACTCTCGCGCCACATCGCCACCGTCGACCATGGCGCGGTTGTTGGTGGTTAGCGCGCCGAGATCGTCCTCCAGCAGGAAGAACGGCAAGGAGCGCCGGAAGGTCGACGCCGGCAAGCGGATATCGCCGTCCATGAAGACCACAAGGTCGTCTGGCCCCGGCTCGCAACGCGCGATAGCGCGCAGTACCTCAGCCATGGCGCCGCGTTTGCCGTCGCCGCGCTGAAACATGTAGCGGATCTCGAAGCCATCGGGTTGTTCATGGTCGGCCAGCAGTTGGTTTAGCACGTCGACGTCGGTACGGTCGCTGATCGCAGCGAACACCGTCGTCGGCACGCCGTAGTCCGCGGCATTGCGCAGCAGTCCCTCATAGACGGCATAGGTGACCGCCGGGTCTGTCCGATAGGAGGTGCAGAGCACATAGACATGCCCCGGTCGGTGCCCCTGTTCGTTGACGGCATCGGCGGCGTGCCGAAGCTTGGGGAAGACAATTCTGCCGTAGATCAGGCCGCGAAAGTAGTGAGTGAACCACCACGTGTAACGCCAAAGGCCTATGACGCCGATGGAGAGTAGGAAGATATGCGACGTCGAATCAAAGACGCCACTGGGCAGGTAGGCGACGAGAAGGCATAGTGCGCCGCCATAGAACAGGGCAACCACCAGAGAGGTCTGCCAAGTGGCCCGGGTGGGCTCGAAGCGGTCCGCCAGGGCCGCCTTCACCGACGTGCGCCCAGATTCATTCCTGCCCACCAGCTGTGAAGCGGCGTTCTGTTGCAACAGCTTCTTCTTGTCGGCGTGTCTCATCACAGGCGATCAGTTCTGATCCTTGGTTCGTCTTGGCCGAGTACCGCGACACCTGACGAGGGTATGATCGATTAGGGGGACGGGTTGGCGATCTGCGACGGCCGGGCTCTGCCAAAGCGATTTGTGGATGGTGGCGGATTACCTCTGGGGCGCCGCAAGAGCGGCTGAAAGCAGTCAGCACACGGGCTCGCGTTGCTTACTCGCGACGGCCGAATGAAGTAGTGGATGCTGTACATGTTTGCTCCCTTCGTGGAGGAATTGCTCCCTGTCGCATGAGACGTATTCCCCCTCCGGCGCCCGACCGCGCTTACTCCTACTGACTCGAGCTTCGTTGAATGGTTCCGGTCGCTTGGCGCCACCACAGAATTGTCACGTGGGCCATTCGCAATGTTCCGAGGAACTGACGGTTGGCAGACAGTTCTATTGCGAAAAAGTTGTCCGGTGCGCCGATCGGTCAAATCGGATTGAGCATTTGCGCTGTCTTCGCGCCACAATTGTAGGGACTTACGGGAAAGGGGTGAGATCACTCGCGTCCACTGCAGCAGAGGACTCCGGCTACCTTTGTGCCGGCGCTCTTTGCGAATCGTCCGGAGGAACTGCGGCGTTTCTTCGGCCCTGCATCGCCAGGCTCACCATACCGTAAGGCGCCAAGGGCCATTGCACCCCGAGCGGCGGCGCTTGGCGCTGAAGTTCAAGCCGGCATTCCGCCAGCGACCATAGAAGCGCCACTCATCCATTCTCCGCACCACAGCCACATTCGCATCTGTAGAGCCAAACCAGCGGACAGAAGACCGGGCCTGCTGCCCTCCGGTTCCTCGTCCATTGTGAGGGTCCTGGTTGGCTCCGCGTTGCTCCTAAAACAGACTCCGGACGGACCGGTGAACTTCGCCTTAGGGTCAGGTTGGGACATTTCGTCCTTAGGGCGTAGGCGCGAAACGTCTGAGTTGGCTTGAAAGCCGAAATCTCGGGCTGTGGCGCTCAAACCGATGCCATCCTTTCGCACTTCATCCAAGGTGGCTGGGGCGGCCCGGCTGGTGCCGGATATGCGCAACTGAATAAGCGCAGCAGCTCTAGCCGAGGGGCGGCTCGTCAGTCCCCATTTGGTGGTCTAGAATGCCAGCAACCCCACTGACGTCCGGAGCGCCCGTGACTGAGATATCTGGCTCTGCGCCCACTTATCCCGGCGAAGTCTTAGAAGCGGAGTTCCTTATCCCGCACGACCTAAGCCGGGCGCGCTTGGCGCGTGCAATGGGTCTTCCCTACGGCCGGCTCACCCGTCTCACCCAGGGCCGCACCCGCATCAGCGGCGAGACCGCCCTTCTATTGGCGCGGATATTCCAGACCACACCGGAGTTCTGGCTGAACCTTCAGGCACACTACGACTTGGCGCGTGCGCAAGCGCAACTCACAGGCGCGCAGGTCGCGCGCGCCAAGGCATTCGGCACCCAGCTGCAGAGATCACGGCAGCTTTGATGGCCACTTTCCTTCAAGCAGGGTCCTCCGAGTTCCGAACCGACTTGTCACCAGGACACCTCCTGTTGGAACGTTCGCCAGGGTTCAGGAGCCGGCTTGCCCGCTCCAATGGTCCAGGTCCGCCAAAGACGCCTGAGGCGCCGCCTCTGGTACTCAGCCCCTCAATGTCGCCTGACGAGGAGAGAGCGGACCTGCTCTGCCCTCCTCCCAACGTCCGGGTCGTGCCAGAAGCGGTCTTCGAATCCGGCCCGATCCGGCGCCAGTAAGTTTCCACTAGATCAGATACTGGTCTCGCCTATTGCTCAGGAAGTGCCAGATGTCTCTGACCACCGGGTTGGAATTCTGGCTCAGGCGGTGCAGCCGGATCTCGACATCAACCGCCCAGTCTTCCATGGCCGCCCGGGTCAGCAGCCCGGACTCGACGTCCTGCTGCACCATGCTCCAGGGCAGCCAAGCGACGCCGAGCCCGTCGCGGGCCCTGATGCGCAGCGCCCCGGCCATGGAGTTCTCGTAGATCGGGACCAGGCGCGGCAAGACGTTTCGCGCTTTCAGGATCGGCGCCACATGCCAGCCGATCGGGGCCGACGGACTGTACTGGAGATAGGGAATTGTAGCGTCCGCCTCCGCTTCAAGCCGAAACATCGGCGCGCCGTCGCCGTCGGGCTTGCAGACCGGAACCAGCTGATCGATGCCGATCTTCAGCGACTGCAGCGCCGGGGAGACCTCCACGCAGGTCGCATAGGCGCTTTCGTAGGAAATAACGAAGTCGACCTCGCCGCGCCGCAGGTCGGCGATGCAGTTCGGCAGGTCATCGGCCCGCAGGCGGGAAAGTATGGGGCCGAAGGCGACCTCGAAGGCCTGCATCCACGCCGGGAAGAAGCGCCAGCCGATGGAATGCTGGGCGGCGAAGGTGACCACGTACTTGTCGGGCCGGGAGAGCGACTCGCGGATCTGAGCGCGCTCGGTCTCGATGCGCGACAGCGCCTGCTGGCCGGCTTCCAGCATCTGCTTTCCGGCGCCGGTCAGTTTCACCGGATGGCTGGAACGGTCGATGAGATCGGTCCCGACCCAGTTCTCCAGCGCCTTGATCCGCCGGCTGAAGGCCGACTGGCTGATGTTGTTCTGTGCCGCCGCCTGGGAAAAATTCCCGGTCTTCGCCAGGCTCGCCAGATCGCTGATCCATTCCGTATTCATGCGAACAATGCGTTTCTTGCATCATGTTTGGCAAACATAACACTGGCCATACGGCGCGAGTGCGTCAAGCTCATGCGATCGTATCCGGATGGCCGAGGGGGAAGACTGAACCGATGCTGCTTTCGCGATTTCCGCGCGCCCGGCTCTGCCACAGCCCCACCCCGCTCGAGCCCATGGAGAACCTCACAAGGCTGCTGGGCGGCCCGCGCCTGTTTGTGAAGCGCGACGACTGCACCGGCCTGGCGACCGGCGGCAACAAGACGCGCAAGCTGGATTTCCTGATGGGCGAGGCCCTGCAGCAGGGCGCCGATTGCGTCGTCACCCAGGGCGCGGTGCAGTCCAACCATGCGCGCCAGACGGCCGCCGCCGCCGCCAAGCTGGGACTTGCCTGCCACATCCTGCTGGAGCGCCGCGTGCCCGACGCCGCCGGCGACTACGAAACCACCGGCAACGTGTTCCTGGACCGGCTGTACGGGGCGGAGGTCAGCTTTCATCCCACCGGCGGCGACATGAACCAGCTCGCCCGCGAGAAGGCAGACGCCCTGCGCGCGGCGGGCAAGCGGCCCTACTTCATTCCCGGCGGCGGATCGAACTGGGTCGGCGCGCTGGGCTACGTGAGCTGCGCCCACGAGATCGTTCACCAGGCGGAGCAGATGGGGCTGGCGATCGACAGCATTGTCGTCGCGACCGGCAGCACCGGCACCCAGGCCGGCCTCGTCGCCGGGCTGGAAGGGGTCAACAGCGGCATCGACGTGATCGGCATCAGCGTGCGCCAGAAGAAGGAGCCGCAGGAGGCGGCGGTCCACAAGCTGGCGAGCGAAACCGCCGGGCGCATCGGTGTCAGCGGCGAGATCGCGCGCGCGCGCATCGTCGCCGACGACGGCTATGTCGGGCCGGGCTACGGCCGGCCGACGCCCGAGATGATCGAGGCCATCGGCCTGACGGCGCGCCACGAGGGCATCCTGCTGGACCCGGTCTATTCCGGCAAAGGCATGGCGGGCCTCATCGGCCTGATCCGCGCCGGCCGCTTCGACAAGGGCCAGAACGTGGTTTTTCTACATACGGGGGGATCGGCAGCGCTCTTCGCGTACCAGGAGATTCTTCTCCCTGCCGCATAACGACAAAAACCAAAAACACTCAAACAACAGACGAACTGAACAGGAGCGTACGATGGGAATAACGAAGGTACTGGCAGCATCTGCCGTCGCGCTGACACTGGCCGGCGGCCCGGCCGCGGCCGAGACGGTTCTGAAACTGGGTCACGTCTCCAGCGCTGAAAACGTCTACCACAAGGGTGCCGAGCGCTTCGCCGAACGGGTGAAGGAACTGACCGGCGGGTCCGTGAGCGTCGATACGCTGTGCTGCGCGCAGCTCGGCAACGACGTCGCACAGGCGAAAACCGTGCAGCTCGGCGCGCAGGACCTGGCGATTGTATCGAGCAACAACCTGGCCCAGTTCGATCCGCGCATCGACATCTTCAGCCTGCCGGCCCTCTTCCAGGACATCCCCTCGGCCCAGAAAGCGGTCTTCGGGCCGGTGGGCGACGAGATCTTTGAGAACTTCCGTCAGGCCACCGGCATGCGGGTCGTCTATACGACGGCCTGGGGCTCGCGCTCGCTGATCAACAACCGCAATTCGATCAAGAAGCCCAGTGACATGGAGGGCCTGCTGATCCGCTCGCCCGGCAGCCCGGTGATGAATGCGACCTACAAGGCCTTCGGCGCCAACCCGACGCCGGTGGCCTTTGCCGAGCTGTTCACCGCCCTGCAGCAGAAGACGGTCGACGGCGCCGACATGTCGCCCTGCGATGTGCTGTCGCTGAAGTACTACGAGGTGCAGGAGCACCTCACGACGTCGAATCTCTTTACGGGCTTCGGCATGGTGGTGATGAACGACCGCAAGTTCCAGAGCCTCAGCGAGGCCGAGCAGCAGGCCATCCTGACGTCGGGCCGCGAGGCCGGCGAATACTCCTGGGGCCTCACCGCCCAGTGCGACGAGGACGGCATCGCCAAGGCCAAGGAGGTCGGCATGGAGGTCGTCCTGCTGGAGCCCGGCGAGCGTGCGGCCTTCTTCAATGCCGCCCAGGGCGTATGGACCGAGTTCGAGGAGCGTGTCGGCGGCCGCGACCTGATCGACCGCCTCGTCGAGGCTTCACAGTAGGACTTCGCCATGGGCCCCCGCAGTAACCGGCGGGGACTTTTCCCGGAAAATCGCGTGGGGACCGGACAGCCGGCTGTCCGGCCCCCCGCGCCGTGCCGCCCCTCCTGCTTCATGAGGCAGCGATGAAACGGTTCATGCTCTGGCTTCACCGCTTCGACGAGACCATCGTAATCGCGCTGCTGGCGCTGCTGGTCGCGATCGTCTTCCTGCAGGTGGCCTCGCGCTTCGTCTTCAAGCTTCCGATCGAATGGTCGGAAGAGATGGCACGCTTCATTTTCATCTGGTTCTGCTGGATCGGCTGCAGCTATGCGACGGTGCGCTACCATCACATCCGCATCACCGCGCATTTCCGCATCATGCCGCGGGGGCTGGCGCTCTGGCTGCTGCGCCTCGGCGACCTCGCCTGGATCGCCTTCAACCTGGTCGTGCTGTGGGGCGGCGTGCTCTATCTGGACTCGATCCTGCAGTACCCCTACCGGGCGATGATCACCGACATCAACATGTTCTGGATCTTCCTGCCGATCCCGGTGACCTTCCTGATCTTCACGCTGCGCATCGCCTACAACCTGCTGGACCCCGCGTACTTCGAGCGGAGCATGAGCGAGGCGGAGCGCGAAGCCGGCGAAGAGGTGGAGCTGGCCCAGCCCGGCGGAGGCGCCCGATGAGCGTCGGGGCGGCCATCGGCATCACTTTCGTCGCCTGCCTGCTGCTGGGCATGCCCATCGCGGTCGCCATGGGCTCGGCCGCCGTGGTCGCGATCCTGATCGCCGGCTATCCCATCACCTTCCTCGTGCAGGTAATGTTCGAGGCGCTGAATTCCTTCCCGCTGATCGCCATCCCGCTGTTCATCCTGGCCGGCGGCATCATGGAAAAGGGCGGCCTGTCGCAGCGCATCGTGAACATCTTCATGCCGCTGATCGGGCGCGCCTACGGCGGCCTCGCGGTGGTGACCATCCTGGCCTGCATGTTCTTCGCCGCCATTTCCGGCTCCGGCCCGCCAACCGTCGCGGCCATCGGCTCCATCATGATCCCGTCGATGCTGCGGCAGGGCTACTCCGCGACCTTCTCGGGCGGCGTGACCGCCTCGGGCGGGACGCTGGGAATCCTGATCCCGCCCTCGGTGCCGATGATCATCTTCGGCGTGAGTTCGGAGACCTCGATCCCGCGCCTCTTCGCCGCCGGCATCGTGCCCGGTGTCGTCGTGGGCCTGATGCTGACCCTGACCGCCTACCTGCTGGCGCGGCGGGCCGGCTACAGGTCCGCCGACTCGCGGGTCGATTTCAGAGCCTTCGTGGTGGCTCTGCGGCACGGCTTCTGGGCCCTGCTGGCGCCGATCATCATCCTGGGCGGCATCTACACCTCCGTCTTCACGCCGACGGAGTCCGCCGTCGTGGCGGTGGTCTACGGCCTTTTCGTGTCGACCTTCATCTACCGCGAGACGACCTTTCAGAAACTGAGGGAGGTCTTCGTCTTCACCGCGACGATCAGCGGCTCCGTGCTGGTGATCATCGCAACGGCAACGATCTTCGGGCAGATCCTGACCCTGCAGAACATTCCCCAGGACCTCGGCAAGTGGATCGCCGGCCTGTCCGACAACAAGTACGTGATCCTCTTCATCATCTGCGCGGTGCTGATCTTCATTGGCATGTGGATGGATACCATCGCGCAGATCATCCTGCTGACGCCGGTCCTGCTGCCGGTCGTGGTGGGACTGGGCGTCGATCCGGTGCATTTCGGCATCATCTTCGTGCTGTGCTGCGAGATCGGCTTCCTCACACCACCTCTCGGCGTGAACCTCTTCGTGGCCATGCGCCTGACCGGCTGTTCCATCGAGAGCCTGTCGAAATCCGCGCTGCCCTACGTGGCGGTGCTGATGGCCGCGATCGTCCTGATGGTGTTCTTTCCGAGCATCACGCTTTGGGTCCCCCGCTTGATCTACGGCTAAAAGGAAGCCCCCCCGCATGCTCAACTACTATCGCCGGGGCCAGGGGCCCGTGCTGGTCCTGCAGCACGGCTTTCTCGGCGGCGGCTCCCTGTGGATGCCGCAGATCGCGTTTTTCTCGCGCATGTTCGACGTCATCGCGCCCGACCTGCCGGGCTATGCGGGCAGCGCCCATCTGCCGCCGGCCGACAGCGTCGCCGGCATGGCGGCGGCGGTGGTGGACCTGCTGGACGCCCTGGGCGTCGGGGACTTCAATCTGGTCGGGCACTCGATGGGCGGCATGGTGGTGCAGGAGATGGCCGCCAGCCAGGGCAAGCGCATCACCAAGCTGGTGCTCTACGGCACCGCCTGCTCGGGCGAGATGCCGCGGCGCTTCGAGCCCTTCAGCGAGACCGCCCGCACCATGGCAGCCGAAGGCGTGGAGACCACCGGCGCCCGGATCGGCAAGACCTGGTTCGTTGAAGGCGAGCGGGCACCCTACTATCCCCTGTGCCAGAACTCCGGCGCCGGCACGACCCTGGAGGCGGCGCTGGCCGGCCTCAAGGCCATGCCGGCCTGGAACGGCACCGCGGCGCTGCCGGGTCTCGCCATGCCCGCCCTGGTGATGGGCGGCGACCGCGACCGCTCCTACAGCCTGCCGGAGATGGCGTATCTCGCCGCCACGCTGCCCGACGCGCAGCTCGCGATCCTGCCTGGCTGCGCCCACAACGCGCACCTCGAGAAGCCGGACCTTTTCAACCAGATCCTCAACGACTTTCTGCTTTCGACTCCTTCGGACAACTATTAGAGGCCGCTGCGGCGGGCAAGTCTGCGAGGAGAATCGGCAATCGCGTTCTATCGCGTGAGGCGACCTTTTGCTCTCCTTCATTGTCCGGCCAGGCTCACGATCAGCCTTCCCCGAGGCTAACTTCCGGATCCGCTAAGGGGGCCTAACGTGAGAACCTCGGAAGTTGAGACCCAATGTAGCCTCACCGAGGTCGAGCGGACACCCTTTGCCCAGCACCCGATGTCAGGGTCGTGCCATATCAAGGCATCCCAGCTCGTCTTCGAGAGAAGTAAGTCCTGAGTGGTGTTATAAGCCGGCTGAATGCCTTTAGAGCAAGGGGAGGAGTTATGATACGGTCAGCAACACTCCGATTAGTCAGGCCTTGCAGCGAATGTCTTCCGCAAGAAAGACATTACTTCGTCGTAGCGACGTAGACCCCCTCCCAGTCAGGCGGCGGAGGGTGGGCGGCGAACTCCACGATCCTCTGACGGTAGAGCCGCACGAAGACCCTGAGGTTCAGTCGCGCCAGGTGATAGTCGCCCAGCGCATCCAGCATCTCTTCCGCGCGCGGCCAATCACGCGCGCGGTAGGCAGCCAGCATTGAGTCGACGGCGGCCATTGCCGCGCGCACACCGGGATCTTTGACCAAGTCGGAGGTGCCGAGCAGCGCATAGATATGCTGTGGTTCACGCTTCCCTTTCACCCGAATGAGGTCCAGCTGGGTGCAAACGCCGGCGCCGTCCAGCGCCGTCGCGGTCGCCTCACCAAGAACGATGTCCGCTCCGTAGATCGGGCTCTGACCTTCCAGCCGGGAGGCCAGGTTTACAACGTCGCCCAGCACCGAATAGTCGAAACGCTGCCGCGAGCCCATGTTGCCGACCACGCAGAGCCCGGTATTGATGCCGATGCCGATGTTCAGCTGATCGATGTCGGCAAGCCCTGCGGAAGCCTCCGCTGCAAGCTCGCGGTTGAGATCTTCCAGCGCCTGCTGCATCGCAAGCGCGGCCCAGCAGGCATGATCGACGTGCGCTGCATCGCTCAGCGGCGCATTCCAGAACGCCATGATCGCATCGCCCATGTATTTATCGATGGTGCCGGCGTTGGACATGATCACCTCCGTCAACGGCGTCAGCAACCGGTTCATCAGACGAGTCAGCTCCTCCGGACTGTCCTGCAAACCTTCGGAGATCTGGGTGAAACCACGAACGTCGCTGAAGAGGATCGTCATCTCCCGCTTCTCACCGCCAAGCACCAGACGATTGGGATCGTTGGCGAGCTGATCCACCAGGGTCGGCGACAGATACTGGCTGAACGCGCCGCGGACCCGCTGGCGCCGGTTCTCCTCGCGCAGGTAGTTCGTAAAGATAAGAAGGACAAAGACCGAGAATGAACCAGCCAGCGGATAGGCGACGTCGATCAGCAGCCCCTCGTTGACGAAGAGGTGCCAGGAGCCGGCCACCAAGCCGCCGGCCACCACAGCGCCGAGCAACAGGGTGAGAACTGCACCGATCAGAGGCACCATGACAATGAGCAGCAGGCCGATCACCGCCAGAATGGAAAGCTCGGCGCCCAGAGCATAGTTGGGACGCAGCAGCAGCTGGCCGGAAAGAATCATTTCGAGTACCTGCGCATGCACCTCGACACCGGGGACACGGTCCTGAAGAGGCGTCGCCTTGATGTCGAACAGCCCTGCCGCGGAGGTTCCGACCAGCGCCAGCTTGCCGGCCATGCGTTCCGGCCCAACGGCACCGCTCAGCAGGTCCTTGGCAGAGACATAGAGCTGCGGCCGCGGCGTGGCGTAGTGCACCCACAGTCGCCCGTTGCGGTCGGTCGGCACCTCGATGCCGGCGACCACGAAGGAGCGCATCCCCGCCGCGTCCGTCTTGATCAGCACGGCATTACCGCCGGTCGCGATGCGCAACAGTTCCACCGCCAGTGACGGCCGGATCTGGTCATCGGCGACGATGAAGGCCGGCATGTGCCGCACCACGCCGTCTCTGCCCGACACCAGGTTGAAGATCGCCGTGCCGGCGGCGGAACGCTCCAGCATCGCGATATTGCGGACCAGCGCGGGAAAGCGAAAGAGGTAGGGCTTCGGATCCGGGCCGATCACCGCCAGGGGCACCTGCGACCGTTCGAAATTGCCTGCCGCACCCAACTTACGATGATAGCCGGCCTGACCGAGCACCACCGGCGTGCGCCGCAGCGCCAGAGCCATCAGCTCGTCGTTGCTTGGCAGGTTGCGCATAGCGTCCAGGAGATCGGGTGGCAGGTGACCCAGATAGTTGGCATAACGTCCCGGCGAGGTGCGGTCCGGCTCCGCGAAGACGACGTCGAAGGCCGTAGCTGCGACACCGGAACTGCGCAGCCGGTCAATCAGCCGTGCGACCTCGGTGCGCGGCCAGGGCCACTGCCCGATTTCGACCAAGCTCTCTTCGTCGATGTCGACGATCACCACAGGCTGCTGCTCCAGCGGCTCGCGCGGCATGGCCGTTTGATAGAGATCGAAGATCTTCAGGCGCAGGGCTTCCAGGGGAGCCGGGTCCCACACCCGCAGCACCAGTACCGGCACCAACAGCGCGAGGCCGAGTGCACGACTAAGACCGACGACGCGCAGCATGCGCCTCAACCTGCCCACCCACCGGGCACCTAGACGCTCCGCCCCTTCGCCGGTCACCCGCCTGCTCTCCCCCTCATCACCGCTTCCCGCGGGCCCGTATCGTCACAGCCTAGGCGATCGCGGCTGATTGCTCTAGGTCGACTTCGAAGAATCGATCTGCCTCGCCGATCCGCAGGGCAGACCCGATTGAATGAAGAGCATCGGCGGCCGCCTTGGAGGCCCTTGCCGGTGACTACCACCATGATCCTCTTGGGGAGACGGTCTTGCCGGCGGACGATGGTCAGAACCGCATCGACGCCAAACCGCCATCCAAAACACCTGGAACGCAGCTTCCCTCGTCGCCGACCGCCTGACAGGGGGTTCTGGGTCCCGTCCTGAGGGAACGGCGATAGTCACTTCTGATCTCTAGGTAGAAAGAGCGTAGAAAACGCATATTAACAAAGAAAACGCACAACTTTGCAGTAGACTACCCGTAATTTTACAGCTCTGACTTTCTTTGGCCGGAGGGAAATAACCTTAAGTAAGGTATTGAATTTTAACCACAATAGTAAGCGATCCGCCCTTCTTTTCCATATCAATGGAATATTTCCCTGTTGTACTGTGATCAATCGGGGAATGGAGTGGTGAGCCTTTCGGGATTGTTCGTGTTCCAGTCTAAATCGATCTAGGAACCTATAGTCGCCGCTCCCGGCCATTCTTGTGAATGGGAGGGGTGTTATGGTCGAAAAGATCGCGACGGCGTCCGAGTCGGTCGATGACGGTATCGGTGTCATTTACACTGCGGACCAGCAAAGCATCCTCTTCGATGCGGAAAGCCTGTTTTCGGCCGAGTTCTCTCGTGCCGGCGATGATCTTCTGCTGAACACCACCCATGGCGAGGAATTCCTCCTGCGCGACTATTTCGCACAGGAGCAGCCGCCACAGTTGGAAACGCCGGAGGGTGCCCGGCTCACGCCCGGTACGGTCGAGTCCCTGGCCGGCCCCGAGATCCCCACCGCCTATGCCCAGGCCGGAGGGGTTCAGCTCGAACAGTCCATCGGCGAGGTCAGCGCCCTCAACGGTATTGCCAGGGTGCAGCGGTCGGACGGCAGCCGCGAGGACCTCTCCGAGGGCGATCCCATTTTCCAAGGAGATGTCGTCTCCACCGGCGTCGGCTCCGATCTGGGAATTCAGTTCGTAGACAACACCGTCTTCTCCCTTTCGTCCAACGCGCGGATGGTGATTGACGAACTGGTCTACAATCCAGGCGGCACCTCGAATTCCATGGGCGTCTCCCTGATCCAGGGAACCTTCGTCTTCGTCACCGGCCAAGTCGCACCGAGCGGCGGCATGGATGTCGAAACGCCGACCGGAACCATCGGCATCCGCGGCACAACCGTCGGCGTGCAGATCGCCACCCTCGGCGGCAGCACACGTATCGTGAACCTAGTCAATCCGGAAACCGGCGAAGTCGGCAGCTTCATTTTCACCAACGGCGGTGGCAGCGCGCAGTTCACGCAGGCCAACCACTTCCTGCAGATCCGCAGCGCCAGCGACCTCCCGGGGATGCCCAGCGTGGCGCCAAGCGGGACCGTCGGCGACATTTTCGGGCGCAACCTGAATAACGCCGTCCGCATCCACGAGAGCTCGGATCAGGAAAACGGCGACCTGCCGCCGAGCAGGCCCGAGGACAGCGGCGACCAGGAAGGCAATGTCCAACCGGACGTGCCGCAGGAAATCATCGAGGCCCTGCTGCAGGACTGGCCGATCGAAACCGCCGCCGGAGGAGACCAGCCGTTGGGCGGGGGAGCGGAATTCCGTTTGCCACCCTGGCTGAGCCAGGACTTCGGTCTGCGCAGCTTGGTTCCCCAGGGTGTGATCGGCGAAGTCACCAGTCCCGAGCTGAACTTCCCCGGTAGCTTTACCTTCAGCGTGATTTTCACGCCGCCCGCCGAGACGCCCGTGGCGCCGAGCGCGCTTTTCGGCCTGCCCGGGGCTGCCGCAGGCGGCGCCGGCATCCTCGCCGCCATCAAGGAGGATTCCAGCGACAACCTGGCAATCTTCGCGGCGCAGGCGGGCGGTGCGGCGAACGAGCTCACCTCGATCGAGATCGCCCTGCCCGGCTTCGCACCCGGCGATATCGACATTTCCCAGATCATCGCCGACCTCGCCGGTCCGCCGCTGCTCGGCACCGCAGTGGTGGCCACACCAGGTGGCGTCACGACGATTGTCATCACCTTTCAGGATGCACAGAACGTTCAGACCTTCGGCAGTTCCTTCACACTGGATGCGCCGGTCGCCGACAGCGACAACGACCTGGCGGGACTGCAGATCACCGCGAACGCCAAGTCGATCCTTGACCCCTCCATGACGGGTACAGTCAGCGCGAGCGGAACTCTCGTCCTGGACGCCGTGCTGGATCAGGCCGGCTTCGCCGTCCAGGCTGCGCAGCCGGCCCTGGCAGAGGCGGCCGAGGCACAGGAAGTTCCCCTGAATCTGATCCTGGATTTCGCCGACGCGGGCTTTGGCGCCGCGGGACCGGACATCGACGCCTCGGAGGCGGTTACCAGCGTCATCGTGACGCTCTCCGCCGGTGAGCTGACCCTTGGCGCTGGCGCGCCGGCAGGCGCTCTAGTGACAGACAACGGCGGCGGCAGCTTTGCGCTGAGCGTAGCGGATCCGGCGGACTATGGGGCCGCCATCGCGGCCTTGCAGCTTCTTGTCCCGGCGGGCCTGGACGGAACGATAGGCGGTTCGATTTCGGTGACGACGGCCGAGTTTGCACCCAACGGCGAGGAAGTGGACGCTGCCGACAATAGCAAGACGGTGACCACTGAATTTTCGGTGGCGCTGACCGGCGGCTCGGTCTCGCCGAGCATCTCTTTCGGCGATGCCGTGGGTGGCCTGCCGGGCGAGGGCGGCGAAGGCGGCCCCGGAGATGGCGGCGATGGCGAGGAAGGTCCCATCGGGCAGTTCGCCCCTGCCTTCGCCGTCCTCGCAGTCGAGGACCCGCCGATTCAGATCCTCACGATAAAGGAAGACTCCCAAGGCAACATCATCCCGTTCTCGATCGGGGCCGGTGATGCAACGGATGAGCTGACCGCTGTCGTCTTCGAGCTGCCGGCGATTGCTGCGGACGACGTCGACATCACACAGATACTCACCGACCTGAACGGGTCCCCTTCCATCGGCAGTGCAACGGTGACGACGCCCGGTGGCGTCACGACCATCACCATCACGTTCAATCAGTCGCTCGACGTGCAGGGCTTCACAAGCTCATTCGCGCTCAATACGCCGCTGGCCGACAGCGACCTCGACCTGTCCGGGATCAAGGTCACAGCATTTGCCAAAGACATCTCAAACGACGACGCCACCGGCTCCGCCAGCCTCGAGGGTGCCATGGTCGTCGACGCCGTGGCCGACCCGGTCACGGTCGCGTTGAATGTGACGAGCACAACCGGGGACGGGACATTTGCACCGGGCCAGGCCGGTACCGCTCAGCTGCTCGCCAGCTTCGGCGATGCCGTCGATGGATCCGAAGTCCATACGATCATCGTCGATATCCCCGAGGGATTCAGCGTAGGGTCGCTGGACGCTGTGCCGGCCGGCGTCGACGCGGTGATGGATGTCAACGGTGACGTCGTATTTACGCTCGGCAGCGGGGGCGCGCCCCTCGATTTCACCTTCGAGGTGGTCGCGCCAGCAGTGCTGACCGAAGGCGGCAACTACGATTTCACCGCGACCGCCCGGGCGGAGGAACAGCCGGGCGACGCCGAGACTGATGTCAGCGACAATGTCGCCGAGGAGAGCGTGCAGGAGACCGTGGCCATCGTGCTGCCGACGGTCACACTGCAGTCTCTCGCCGGGTTCACCGGCGCACCCGCGCTGGACGGCGGATCGCCGCTCAGTTCCGCAGTCCAGGAAGGCGACGGCGCCTGGTTCCGCCTTGTGGTAAGTCAGACGATCTTCTCGCCGGCCTCCGTCATGCTGAAGAGCAATGACGGATCGGCGACCGCTCCGGCTGACTTCGACGGCACCAGCTTCGACTTCTTCCTGGCCGATGGAACTCTTCTTGACTCCGGTTCTGCGGTCGACATTCCTGCTGGTGAGACAGAGGTCTTCGTCCGCGTGACGACCGCCGCTGATGACCTCTTCGAGGGCTTGGAGGATTTCAGCCTCGAGATCACTGCCGCTACCAATGCAACCTTCACCGCCGATGCCGAGATCGCCGGCGCGGTATCCGACGGTGTGGTCGTCTCGGTGGACGACGCGGCGCTGTCCGGCGGCAACGCCTTCGAGGGCCCATCCCTGCCAGGCGGCGGCGGCCTCACCTTCACGGTGTCGCTGAGCGAGGTGAATGCCAGCGGCCAGCCGGTGGTGGTCACCTACACCCTGGGCGGCGCGGCGACGGCGGGGGTGGACTACGACACCGCCGGGCTGACGCCGGCGCCGGGCCAGCCGGCGGGCACCTACCAGGTGACCATCGGCGCCGGGGCGCAGAGCGCAACGATCGTGCTGCCGCTGCTCGACGACGCCGCGGTGGAGCCGGGCCCGGAGAGCGTCACGGTGACGCTGACCGGCACCAACACCGCCGCGGTGACGTTGGGCGATGCCTCGGGCAGCGCCACGATCACCGACCTCAACGGCACCATCACGATCGACGACGCCGGCACCGTGAGCGAGGGTGGCAGCCTGGACTTCGACGTCAGCCTGGCGCTCACCAGCGGCTCGCTGGCCCCGGGCACCGTGGTGCGGGTGCCGCTCAGCTACAGCGGCGAGGCGGTGGCCGGCGACTTCATCGCGCCGCTGCCGGCCTTCATCGACCTGGTGGTTGACGGCACCGGGCTTGCCGCTGCGGCGACCCTCGGCCTGGCGACGGTTACCGGCGACGGCTTCGAGGGGCTCGAGGGCCTGACGGTCACCGCCGCCGGCCCCTTCACGGTCGATCCCGCCGGCAGCGCCACTGCCGCCGAGGGCCTCTCCGGCGCCGAAGGCTTCGGTGCGATCAGCGACGGCGTGGTCGTCTCGGTGGACGACGCGGCGCTGTCCGGCGGCAACGCCTTCGAGGGCCCGTCCCTGCCGGGCGGCGACGGCCTCACCTTCACGGTGTCGCTGAGCGAGGTGAATGCCAGCGGCCAGCCGGTGGTGGTCACCTACACCCTGGGCGGCGCGGCGACGGCGGGGGTGGACTACGACACCGCCGGGCTGACGCCGGCGCCGGGCCAGCCGGCGGGCACCTACCAGGTGACCATCGGCGCCGGGGCGCAGAGCGCAACGATCGTGCTGCCGCTGCTCGACGACGCCGCGGTGGAGCCGGGCCCGGAGAGCGTCACGGTGACGCTGACCGGCACCAACACCGCCGCGGTGACGTTGGGCGATGCCTCGGGCAGCGCCACGATCACCGACCTCAACGGCACCATCACGATCGACGACGCCGGCACCGTGAGCGAGGGTGGCAGCCTGGACTTCGACGTCAGCCTGGCGCTCACCAGCGGCTCGCTGGCCCCGGGCACCGTGGTGCGGGTGCCGCTCAGCTACAGCGGCGAGGCGGTGGCCGGCGACTTCATCGCGCCGCTGCCGGCCTTCATCGACCTGGTGGTTGACGGCACCGGGCTTGCCGCTGCGGCGACCCTCGGCCTGGCGACGGTTACCGGCGACGGCTTCGAGGGGCTCGAGGGCCTGACGGTCACCGCCGCCGGCCCCTTCACGGTCGATCCCGCCGGCAGCGCCACTGCCGCCGAGGGCCTCTCCGGCGACAGCGGCACGGGCGCGATCGACAACGAGATCGTGGGGCTCGTCTGTATCAATGAGATCGGCCTGGGGATTGGCACCAGCCCAGGGGGTGCAGAGAACCAAAGCTACATCGAGTTGCGCAATATCATCGACAGCGCGATCGGCACCTCGAAGGTCAAATCGCTTACCATCCAGATCATTGGCGCCGACGGCGGGACGACAACCGTCGATCTCTCTACGGCAACCGGCGGAAGCATTAACATCCCGCCACACGGTTTCCTCACAGTCTTCGAAGACGGTACCTGGGCAACCTCGACGCCAGGCGGCGATGTTCAACAAAGCGGCACCTATCTGGTCAGCGCCCCCTGGGGCTTCGGCAGCGACACCTCGGCAAAGGCCGGCGTCCACGTAAGACAGGGCGATGCCTCGGTCGACATGTTCGTCGCCAATGGCGCTGCATTTCCGGAAGCCGGCGCCTGGACGGGGGCCGGCACGGGGACGCCCACAGCTGCGGCATTGTTCGGGGCCTTGGTGAATCTGCAGACCTATTCCGGTCTGATCGGCGACCAGGATGGCCTGCTCACCAGCCTCGGCCGCGCCGACATCGCCATCGATGAAGACCCCAAAGTCGATGACGAAGGCACGCGGATCTTCTCGCGCATCTTTGCCGATGAGGGAGCGGGCGACGAGGGTTCGGGCGACCCCTATCCGTCCGACACCAACAAGTCGCAGGACTGGACGACGAGCAATTTCCCGACCACCTTCGCAAGTTCGCTGAACGACGACAACCATCCCGCGCCGGGAATCGACGATCTGAATCCCCAGGACACTACCGACGATCTTAACCCGGCGCAGGGTGCCGGCACCAACGCCGCCGATGCCGGTCAGACCACCCTTGAGGCCGACAGCGACGGAGACACCCTGAACGGCGGCAGCGGCCAGGACTTTCTCTTCGGCGATGCCGACAGCAACCTGCTACGGGGTGGCGGCCACAATGACTTCCTCTTCGGCGATGCCGGCAATGACCGTCTCGAAGGCGGCAAGGGCGCTGACCTGTTGGTCGATGTGGACGGATCAGACATCCTGATCGGCAATTCCGGCGACGACATCCTGATCGGCGGCCAGGAGCATCTCGAAGGCAGCGTGGCGATCTTCAACGGTTCCGGCGATCTCTTGATTGGCGACAACGTCGTCGCTGGCCCGATTCCGTCCTTCAATCTTGTCTACGCGATCGACGTTTCCGGCTCGATGTCCCTCGCTATCGACGGCACCAACCCCGAGGTTGGGGAGAAGTCCCGCCTGGACCTGGCCAAGGAAGCCTTCCTCACCCTCAATCAGCAGATCATCGACGCCGGCTTCGCGGGGGTTGTGAATATCAAGGTCGTCCCGTTCAGTGGTGCGGCCATCAATTCCCAGAGTCTGGAGTTCGCCCGCGCAGACGATCCCGATCTGGCGGCAGCGATCAGCGGCCTGACCACTTCGGGCGGTACGCAGTTCGAGCCGCCGCTGGCCGCCGCGGCGAGCTGGCTGCTGGAAAACGAACGCCATCTTGGGTCGGAGAACTTCATCCTCGTCCTCAGCGATGGTGTCGACAGCAATGGCTACAACCCCTCGGCTTCGCTCTTTGCCGACCTCTACGACCACGGCCCCAACGGCACGGTGCCCCCGGAGATCTCGAACCTGACCATCGAAGCCTTCGGCTTCGGCAGCGGATCGACCTTCTCCGCGGACCAGCTCGGTGAAGTCGAGACAGGAGCAATCGGCAACGGCGGCCAAGTGACCGTGGTCGACGACGTCAGCAAGGTCGACCTCATCTTCTCCCGCCTCTTTCCAAGCGACGAAAGCTTCGGTGAGGACGTAATTCTCGGCGGCAGCGGCGACGACTACATTTTCGGCGACACCCTCCTGGTGGATCCGGACTTCGACGGCAGCGATCTCGCCTACGTTGAGCTCGTTCTGTTCGGTGAAGGTCCCGATGCTGAAGGTGCACGTCTTGCGATCGGCACATTCGGCGAGTCCGACTGGATTGAAGGCGGCGAAGGCAACGACAGCATCCTGGGCCAGGGTGGCGACGATATGATAGTTGGCGGCGCTGGCAGCGATCTCCTCCATGGCGGCAGCGGCGACGACACCCTGGATGGAGGGACCGGCCCAGATACGATCCATGACGGCACCGGTAGCGACCTGATCCGCGGCGGCATCGGTACAGACAGAATCTTTCTGCTGGGCGATGGAGAAACCGATACCGTGGCTTTCAGTGACGCAGCCGACGCAGGTGACACCGTCACCGGTTTCGATACCTCTGCTCCGAATGCCGGCGGCGATCTGATCAGCCTGTCGGACTTGCTCGATACCGGCACTTTTTCCGGCACCACCTTGTCTGAGGCGATTGCGCAGGGGTATGTCGACCTGTTCCAGGACGGTGCCAATGTCGACATCTTCGTCGACCTCGATGGCAGCGCCGCGGGCAGCGACCCCTTCGACGGAATTCAGATCGTAACATTCGAGAACGTGAGTGTGGCCAGCTTGAGCGACAACATTGTCGTCGACTAGATCGGTAACCGAAGCCGCGGGCGGATTCGCAGAGGTGTACTCAACAGAGTATCCGCGCAATGGATACGTTACTTTGCGTTACGCCCTTCTCTTCTTCGGACAAGTGGACAACTCATTGTCGCTTGAGCGTCACGAAGCGCCCTCGCACTTGATTATCCAGGTCCGCTAAGGGTGCCTCAGTTGATAATTTCGGTAGCTTGAGTTCCAATGTCGCCTTGCCGAGGCAGAGCGGACATGCCCTGCCTGAACCCTGATGTCCGGGATGTGCCAGGAGGAGACATCAAGATCCCATGATTGTTGGGTTGCCTCGCTTACCGTAAGGTTCGTCAAGCTTTTAAGTTCGTTGACGTTGAACAAAGAGAGCCGGCCGCAATGCTTGCATTCGAAATACTTCTGAACGGCGAAACCAAAGTGCTCGCCGGCTTTGAGGACTGGGAGATCCTTAGTGCGATTCTATCTGCGCGTCGTGCTCAAGAGGAGAGCGCAGATGACGACCTTGAAATAAGTGTCCGTGGTCTTGCTTTGATTAAAGTCGAAGGGCAGCGCGAACACGTGCGGTGGGAAAGATTGCGCCTTTCCGTTGGCGACGAGGTAACCATCCGACTGCTTGATGTCTCAAAAGCGGATGCTCCGAAGAAGCGTTACCGGAGTGACCGGGAGGTTCAAGAAAATCCATTTACAGATGAAGAGATCCTCGAAATGCAACGCGAGACCTATCTCGAACTTAAACGGAAGTTCGAGCCGAACTCCGGTAAGTAAGAGAGTTCTTTGGCAAACGTCGCGGCAAAAAGACTAATGGTTGTCCGGAATTTCCGCTTTGGGTCAAAAGCGGCGGTTCGACACAGCGCGGCATAGCAGCCGCTTCGGGCAGTTAAGCGGACGTCCCGACCCGGGTGTTCGCCGCAGAGCGCTGATGCCCTTGATAGGATCTCACAAGTCGGCGCGGCTTCCTTTGATACCCATCGGCCAGTGAAGTGCGCACCCTACGACCGTACGTTCACGGCCACGACCGCCCCGCGCCTGCAAAGCCCAGGTCGTCGAGCGAAGACCCGCTCCGCCATCTGCACGGAGCTGAATCGGGAAATAAGAAAACCACTGCAGGAAAAAGTGGAAACCACTTATCTTCCTGGGCTAATTCGATTTTGTTTTTCAGGGAGTTATGGTGCGCCCGAGAAGATTCGAACTCCTAACCTTCTGATCCGTAGTCAGAGGCGGGAGAACCGAGAAATCGCATTTTGCATTTTTTTCAATGGGTTAACAAAGCGTGGTTTCCACTTTTACTGTCTCATTCCATCTCAATCATTCCAATAGTTTATCAGAGAGAGTGGAAACCAGTGTGAACCCAAGCCAATTTCCGAGCGTCCCAGCGCGGCTTGTTGTTGGAGCCCGGTCACGGTTTGCTATTCTCGTAGTCGGCGCAGGTGCAGCGGAAGAGGGGGAAGCGCGACTTGCCGGTGGCGACCACTGATACGGGGTCCAACCTGTCCACAAGAGCCATTCCTGCGGGAAGTTTCCTGATCGGTGCGGCCATCGGTTCAGGCAATACCGCGCTGGCCGCCGAGCGCGGCGGCGCCGACTTCCTGCTGGCGATCAATGCCGGGCGGCTGCGCAACATGGGGGCACCCTCCATCGCCTGCATGCTGCCGATCTTCGATGCCGGTCCGCTTACCGAAGACTTCGCGCGCCGCGAGCTGCTCGCCCTCTGCCGTATCCCCATTCTGCTGGGCGTCAACGTCTGGGAGGCTGAGTGCGACCCCGATGCCATCGCCGCGCGCGTGCAGCAGATGGGCTTTGCCGGTGCCGTCAACTTCCCGAGCTGCATGCACTTTTCCCATGCCATGCAGCAGCTGCTGTCGCGCGCCGGCCGTGGCATCGAACGCGAGGTCGAGGTGCTGCGGGCGGTGCAGGACCGCGGTCTGACCTCGATGTTCTACTGCGCCACCCGCACCCAGGCGCGCCTCGCCGCCGACGCCGGGCTAGACCTTATCTGCTTGAACCTGGGCTGGAACGTCGGTGGCGCCATGGGCCACCGCACGCGCTCCTCCCTGGAGGAAGTCGCCAGCGCGGCGCGCGAGATCGGCCGCCTGATCAAGCGCATTCATCCCGGCGTCCGCTTTCTGCTGGAGGGAGGGCCTATCGTCACCGCCGACGATCTGGGACGCATCACCAACCTCGCGCCGATCGACGGCTACGTCGGCGGCTCGACGATCGAGCGGCTGCCCCTCGAAGTCTCGGTCGCCGACCAGATCAGCGGCTACCGGCAGGCCAGCCGCCGGCGGGCGGCCCTGGAAAGCCAAAGCGCCCGTCTCGTCGCCTGGGGACAGCGCTTTGGATTTGTCGGTCGCGCGCCGGTCCAGCTGGACTACCTGCGTCGCCTGCAGGGACTGTCCGGCACCACGGCGCCTCTTTTGCTGTTGCTGGAGCCCGGCAGTCCGACCCGCCCGAGCCTCACCGCGCTGGCGCAGCGCGGTACACGCCGCGGCCGCCCCGCCGTGCTGACCATCGACCCACAAGGTGAGGACTACCCCGCCAAGGCCCGTCGCCTGCTGTTCGGCCCGGGCGAGTCCGGTGCCGCGGCGCGGCCGGCCCTGGCCGATGACAATCTCGACCTGGTGGTGCTGCAGGCGCCGGAACAGCTGCCGACCGCCCTGCAACGCCGCCTTGCCGCGGCGCTGCGCGACGGCACCTTCGCCGCACTCGGATCGCGCCGGCAATACAAGGTGGCCCCGCGCCTGGTACTGGTGAGCCGGGGCCGCGGCAGCGAGGGCGCCGCCGGCATCGGCCTAGCTCCCGAGCTGGCCTTGCTGTTCGAAGGCTGGACCCTGGCGCCGCCGCCCCTGCGCGACCGTGTCGACGACCTGCCTGCCCTCATCGAGGACTTCGCGGAGGCTCAAGGGGGTGGCCTGCCTCGGCGCAAGGACTTCACCGCGGCCGCCATGAAACGGCTGACCGCGCACGACTGGCCACAGAACGAGGCCGAACTACACAACCTGCTGGGCCAGCTCGCCGGGCGGCGCGACAACGGGCCGATCCAGCTGAAGCAATTGCTGCCGCTGGTGCAGGGAGCGAACCCGGGCAGCGGTGACACCCGCGGCGAGAAGGACCGTATCGTCGATGCCCTGTGGCGCCACGGCTTCAACCGCAGCCGCACCGCCGAGAGCCTGGGGATGTCGCGCAAGACCCTCTACAACAAGATGCAGCGCTTCGGGCTCAGGGGCTGAGGGTGCCCGCCGCCGCGAGCGGCTCGGGCCGGCACAGCACAGCGTCCAGCACGTCCGGCCAGAGCGTCTCGTGGGCCCCCTCGCCGGCGCTGGCCAGACCCAGCAGGTTGCCGCGCCACTCACTTTCGGCCAGCGCCGCGGCAACCTGCTGCGCGACGACGCCGCGCTGGCGAAACGAGGGAAAGCCTGCCGCGAAGTCGGCCACGCGCGGAATCACCACCACCGCGAGAGGGTCGAGCGGCGCCACCGCCGCCGCGGCACCCGGGCCAGCGACAATGGCAATCACCTGGAAGCCGGCAGCCTTCAGCTGTCCGAGGCGATCGACCTCCCGGGCGAAGTCGAGGCCGACATCCTCCAACTGCTGGGCGAAATCCGGGTCATGCTGCTGAACGCTGGGCAGGTTGGCCAGACAGCTGATCCCGGCCCGCTGCAGTTCACCTGTCTCGGCGGCAAGGTTGAGAAAAGGGTCGGCGAGGAACAGGCCGAGGGCCTGTCTGCCGGCGCCATCGGCCGGGCCGGCGGCGGTGCGAGCGGTCGCGGCGATGACCCCGGAAGCGCCGCCGGAGTTGGGCAGCAGGAGGGCGACTTCGGGCGGCATGCTTTCGTGCCGGAAGGGCGGGCCGGCGGTCACGATGCTGTCCGGCAAGGGCGGATTTCCCGCCCCGGCAGAGGAGCGCCGGACCACCTTCCAAATCAAGAGATTCAACTTTAACCTCTAAAATTTACCCATTTTTACCCAGAATGCGCCGCAAGGCCGCTTGCGGGCAAGTCAATATCGGGACAAGCTTTCTTCCAACAAAACAACGAACAAGGCGCCATCCCCCGGTCCGCTTCGCACAGGAGGGCAGGTGGCGTCGAGGCAAGGCCCTCCGCAACAGAAGGGGCCTGCCAAGGGAGGAAGCAGGCGATGGCGCAAGATCAGGCGCCTTCAGCGGCCGTGGCAGCGGCCCGTCGGGGTCTCCTGGGGACGCCAGCGCTCCTGAGGACGCGCCCCCGATGAGACAGTTCATCGAACGCCACACTTTCTGGTCCTTCGTGATCCTGGTCGCCCTGGGGGTCTTCCTCTGGCTGATCTTCGCCGTCTGGCCCGAGTGGCTGGAGGCGGTCCTCGGCCGCAAGAAGACTTTCGTGAACACCTTCCTCAACGGGGTGACCCTGGGCGGCCTCTACTTTCTGGTCGCCAGCGGCTTCACCCTGGTCTTCGGCCTAATGCGCAACGTAAACTTGGCCCACGGGTCGATGTACCTGCTGGGCGCCTACGTCGGCTACGAGGCGGCCGAGGCCAGCGGCAATTGGTTTATCGGCCTGGCCGTCGCCTTCATTACCATCGCCGCCACCGGTATCGCCCTGCAGACCCTGATCTTCCGCCGCATGGAGGGGCAGGACCTGCGCCAGACCCTGGTTACCATCGGCATCTCAATTATCGCCGCCGACCTCATGCTGGCGGTCTGGTCGGGCACCACATACCAGTTCACCCCGCCGGAATGGCTGTTCGGCGCCGCCGAATTGCCGGTGGTCTCCACCCTGCGGTCCAACGGCGATGCCGTCTACATCAAGTACCCGCTGTACCGCCTGACGGTGCTGGGCGTCGCCGTGGCCGTCGGCATCGGCCTCTGGCTTTTCCTCAACCGCACCCGCATCGGGATGATGATCCGCGCCGGCGTGAACGACCGCGACATGCTGTCGGCGACCGGCGTGAACGTGCAACTGGTCTTCGCCCTGGTCTTCGCCATCGGCGCGGGCCTGGCCGGCTTCGCCGGCGTGATCGGGGGCACCGCGCTTTCCATCGCCCCGGGGGAGGACATCCGCTATCTGCTGGCCTCGCTCGTGGTGGTCATCGTCGGCGGCCTCGGCTCGGTTACCGGCGCCGCCATCGGCGCGCTGCTGATCGGTCTCGCCGAGCAGTTCGGCCTCGCCTATTTCCCGACCTACGGCGTGGTGCTTACCTTCCTCATCATGGTGGTGGTCCTGGCGGTGCGTCCGCAGGGCATCATGGGCCAGGCCTGAGGGAGCGGTAGCATGGACCGGCGCTCGCTCTTCTTCGGCAGCAGTCCGCTCTCCCAGGTGCATCCGGCGGTCTGGCTGGTCGCCGTCTTCCTGCTCGCCTACCCGACCTTTGCCTCCGATTTCTTCACCTTCCAGATCGGCGCCTATTCCCTGATCCTCGGCACCATCGCGCTGTCGCTGATGATGCTGGCCGGCTACGGCGGCATGGTTAGCCTCGCCCAACTCACCGTTGCCGGCTTTGCCGGCTATCTCGTCGCCATGCTGGGCGACAACTCGGTCGGCGTCATGGGACTCGGCTGGCCGTGGTGGGTCACCGTGCCCGTCGCGATTCTCGCCGCCGCGGTCTTCGCCGCCCTGATCGGCTTCATCTCGGTGCGCACCGAGGGCATCTACACCATCATGATCACCCTGGCGATCGCCGTCGCCTTCTTCTACTTCGTGCGCCAGAACTACGACCTCTTCAATGGCTTCACCGGCTTCGCCGGCGTCGCGCCGCCCACCTTTGCCGGCGTGTACTGGCGCGACCCGGTGCCGTTCTACTATCTGAGCCTGGCCGTCGCCGGCCTGTTCTTCATCGCCGTGCTGTACAGCGCACGCTCCACCTTCGGGCTCAGCCTGCAAGCGATCCGCGACAACCCCCGGCGCATGCGCGCCATCGGCTTCGACGTCACTCTGCACCGCGTTGCCGCCTATTTCCTGGCCGGCCTGATCGCCGGCAGCGGCGGTGTGCTGATGGTGTGGTTCAACGGGCGCATCTCGCCGGGCTCCGTCGGCGTCGACGTCGCCATCGACATCCTGGTCATTGCCGTGGTCGGCGGCCTGCGCCATCCGGTGGGCCCCTTCATCGGCGCCATCGCCTTTGTCCTGCTTGAGAACTTCGCCATCGACCTGATCGACCACGAACGTTTCAACACGGTGATCGGCCTCGCATTCCTGCTGGTGGTGTTGTTCTCGCCGGACGGCATCCTGGGACTATGGAACCGCTTTGCCGCAAGGCTGCGATTCCGGCGGCCTGCGCGGCTGGAACGATTGGAGGCCGGCGGCGCGGACTGAACGTGGGGTCGCGCGGCAGTAATACGCGCGGCCGGTAGAATCAAGAAACCATGGGAGGAAGTAATGCAAAGTGGAGTGAGAACCGTAATTGCCGCTGTCGTTGCCGCGGGGCTGGCCGGTCCGGCCGCGGCGCAGGACAGCATCAAGATGGGGGCACTGGCCACCTTGGAAGGCGCCTTCACCGTGCTGGGCGAGGATTCCATGCGCGGCGTGAAACTGGCGCTGGAAGAATTCGACTACACCGCCGGCGGCAAGAAGATCGAACTGGTCACCGGCTCCTCCGACGCATCGCCGGACAGCGCAATCCGCGCCACCCGTAAGCTGGTGGAGCAGGACGGCGTGCAGGTGCTGATCGGCCCGCTGTCGGGCTCGGAAGGCCTGGCGGTGAAGGACTACGCCAAGACCCAGCCGGACGTCACCTTCCTGAATGGCTCCTCCGCCGCCCAAGACACCACCCTGCGCGAGCCGGCGGAGAACTTCTTCCGCTTCAACACGGATGGCGCCCAGTGGATGGCCGGCCTCGGCGAGTACGTCTACAACGAAAAAGGCTATCGCAAGCTGGCCGTGCTGGCGGAGGACTATTCCTTCCCCTACACGCAGGTCTTCGGGTTCCTCGAGCCGTTCTGCCGCCTGGGCGGTGAGGCCCCGGTCGACGCCCGCTTCTGGGTACCGATCGGCAACAAGGACTACTCCTCGGTCATCGCCGCGCTGCCTGATGATGTCGATGCCATCTATGTCGCCCTCGGCGGGGCCGACGCGGTGAACTTCTTGACCCAGTACGAGCAGGCCGGTGGCGACCTGCCGCTGATCGGCGGCTCGATCACGGTTGACCAGACGGTGCTCGGCTCCAAGGGCCGCACCCGCGACTTCGTGATCGGCACGCCTTCGGCCGGCCCGATCTCCGATACCTGGGACAACGCCAACTGGAACGAGTTCGTCGCGGCTTACAAGGCCCAGTTCCCCGACGGTTTCCCCTCGCCCTCGCTGTTCGCGCATGCCTACTATGTCAATACCAAGGCGGCACTGCTGGCGCTCAACGAGGTCAACGGCGATCTCTCCGACGGCGGCAAGGCCTTCCGCGAAGCACTCACGAACCTCTCCTTCGAAACGCCGACCGGCATGGTCAGCCTCGATCCGCGCCGCAATGCGGTGGCGGACATCTTCCTGACGGAGGTCATCGAAGGGCCGGAAGGCAACCTGGTCAATAAGACCATCAAGGTCATTCCTCAGGTCGATCAGACCCTCGGCGTTTCCTACGACGAGTTCCTGAAGTACGGCGCGGTCAGCCGCGAAAACCCGAAGTGCGAATAGGACCAGCGCACTAAGGAGTGATCTGACCTTGTCCGACAGCGACGCCCTCTCCCGCCTGCAGAGCACCGGCCGTTTCGCGCTGGAACTCGAGGCCGTCAGCCGCCACTTTGGCGCCTTGGTGGCCCTGGCAGACATCAATCTCGCCGTGCAGGCGGGGGAGCGGCGTGCTGTTCTCGGCTCGAACGGCGCCGGCAAAACAACGCTGTTCAATGCCATCACCGGCGACTTTCCGCCGACCACCGGGCGCGTGCGCTTATTCGGCGAAGACGTCACCGATCTGGCGACCCACGAGAGAGTCCGTCGCGGCCTGCGGCGCACCTATCAGATTTCGCAGCTCTTCGGCGGGCTGAGCGTCATCGACAACATCTACCTGGCCTGCCGCGGCGTCAGCCGCGGGCGCTTCTCATTGCGCCGCCCGCGCCGCGAAGACGCCTTCATGGAGGCCGCCGAGACTCTGATCCAGGCCGTGCACCTGGAAGATGTGCGCGACCAGCTCGTTGCCGAACTCAGCCACGGGCAACAGCGGCAATTGGAGATTGCCCTTGCGCTGGCCGGCGCGCCGCGCCTCATTCTGTTCGACGAACCGGCGGCGGGCCTGTCGCCCAGCGAGCGGCGCGACTTGATCGAGATCCTGCAATCGCTGCCGCCGCACATGGGCTTCATCATCATCGAGCACGACATGGACGTCGCGCTGCGCGTCGCGGAGAGCGTGACGATGATGCACAACGGCCGCGTCTTCAAGGAGGGCACGCCGGCCGAGATCGAAAGCGATCCGGAAGTGCAGCAGCTCTACCTGGGCCACGGCCATGCCTGAGCGCCGCAACAGCCGCCAGAACAACTCGGCCGTGCTGCAGGTCCGTGGCCTGCACGTCTACTACGGCCAGTCGCACGCGCTGCAGGGTGTCGACCTGACGCTGGAGCGCGGGGTCCATGCCGTCGTCGGACGCAACGGCATGGGCAAGACGACGCTATGCAATGCCATCATGGGTCTGGTTCCGGTGGCCGGCGGCTCGATCCGCTTCGACGGCGAAGAAATCACCGGCCGCGCGCCGCACCAGATTGCCGCCCGCGGCATCGGCTATACGCCCCAGGGGCGCCGACTGTGGCCGTCCCTGACGGTGAACGAGCACCTGCGGCTGGCCGACACGCGGGGCGGCGCCTGGAGCATCGAGCGGGTCTACGAGACTTTCCCACGGCTGGCCGAGCGGCGCGGCAACGGCGGTGCGCAGCTTTCCGGCGGTGAGCAGCAGATGCTGGCAATCGCCCGCGCGCTGCTGCAGGACCCGCAGTTACTGGTGCTGGACGAGCCGACCGAGGGGCTCGCCCCGGTGGTGGTGCGCCAGGTGGAGGAACTGCTGGCGACGCTGGCCGGAGAAGGCGACGTCGCCATCCTGCTCATCGAACAGAACATCGCCGTAGCGACCGCCATCGCCGAGGACGTGGCCATCATGGTCAACGGTCGCATCACGCGGGTCATGCCCGCACGCCAGCTGGCAGCGGACCGTAACCTGCAGGAACGTCTCCTCGGTGTCGGGCGGCATTCCCACGAAGACCTCGCAATGGCGCCTGAACCCGCCGCAGAACCCTCTCTCGCGCGGAACGACGAAGACGAGGCGGTGGCAACCCCGGCCGAGGAAGCGCCGGCGGACTCAGCCAAGGTGCCGCAGGAGCCGCGCCGCAAGGTGGTCTACGTGCCGCCGACGCGCTGGTCCAGCGCGGCCTGGCGCGAGTCCGACCCGGGCCAGCGACAGGCATCTTCCGCCGCTGAGAGCCCGGCGCGGCCCTTCGACCAGCGCCCGGCCCCGCTCTACAGCGAGACCGCGCTCAGCACGCCGGCAACGCTACCCGACGCGCTACGCGGCGACGAGGTCCTGGTCGCCGGCACCTTCGACACCAAGCGCGCCGAGCTGCTCTACCTCCGCGACCGCCTGGCCGAACAGCGCATCAAGGTGCGGACGGTTGATCTCTCGACCTCCGGCAAGCCTTCCTCCGCCGACGTGCCGCCCCATGTCGTCGCCGCCTATCACCGCGGCGGCGCGGGAAGCGTCTTCAGCGGCGACCGCGGCGCCTCGGTGCGTGCCATGGCGGGAGCCTTCGAGAACTGGATCGTCCGCCAGCGCGGCATCGGCGGCATCATCTCCGCCGCGGGTTCCGGCGGCACCGCCCTGGTGACGCCGGCCATGCGCCGCCTGCCCATCGGACTGCCCAAAGTGATGATCTCCACCGTCGCTTCCGGCAACGTCGGCCAGTACGTCGGACCGTCCGACATCATGATGATGTACTCGGTCACCGACGTTCAGGGCCTCAACCGCATCTCCCGCGAGGTGCTGGCCAATGGCGCCGCTGCACTCGCCGGCATGGTGAAACAGGCCCGCCACATCCGCGGTAGCGAGAGTGACAAGCCGGGGCTGGGTCTCACCATGTTCGGCGTCACCACCACCGCAGTGCAGCAGATCGTGGCAAAGCTTGAGGACCGCTACGACTGCCTGGTGTTCCATGCCACCGGGGTCGGCGGGCGCTCGATGGAGAAGCTGGCCGACAGCGGCCTGCTGAGCGCCGCCATCGACCTCACCACCACAGAGATCTGCGACATGATGATGGGCGGCGTCTTCGCCGCCGACGAGGACCGCTTCGGCGCCTTCATCCGCACGCGCATTCCCTACGTCGGTTCGGTCGGCGCCCTCGACATGGTGAACTTCGGGCCGCGCGACAGCGTGCCGGAGAAGTACCGGAACCGGACCTTTGTCGAGCACAACCCGCAGGTGACGCTGATGCGCACCACTGCGGAGGAAAACGCGCGCATGGGCGAATGGATCGCCGGACGCCTGAACCGCATGGAGGGGCCGGTGCGCTTTCTGCTGCCCGAAGGTGGCGTCTCTGCGCTCGATGTCCCGGGCCAGCCGTTCCACGACCCCGCCGCGGACCGCGCGCTGTTCGACGCCATCGCACGAATCTTCAACGAGACGCCGAACCGGCGCCTGCTGCGCTTGCCGCACCACGTGAACGACCCGGCTTTCGCCGAAGCCGCCGTCGCCGCCCTTATGGAAATCGAGAGCACGCGAGGAAGAGACAGACATGCCGCGCTTTGAGCGGAAAGACCTGCTGGAGAAATTCCAGGACATGAAACGCCGTGGCACGCCGATCATCGGCGGCGGCGCCGGCACCGGCCTTTCCGCCAAGTGCGAGGAGGCCGGCGGCATCGATCTCATCGTGATCTACAACTCCGGGCGCTACCGCATGGCGGGGCGCGGTTCGCTGTCCGGCCTTCTGGCCTACGGCAATGCCAATGAGATCGTCATGGAGATGGCGCGCGAGGTGCTGCCGGTCACACGCAACACACCGGTGCTGGCTGGGGTCAACGGCACGGATCCCTTCTGCATGTTCGACAGCTTCCTCGATCAGGTGAAGGCGGTCGGCTTTTCCGGCGTGCAGAACTTTCCCACGGTGGGACTTATCGACGGCACCTTCCGGGCGAACCTCGAAGAGACCGGCATGTCCTACGGCATGGAAGTCGACTTGATCCGCTTGGCGCACGAGAAGGATCTGCTGACCACACCTTATGTCTTCTCGCCTGAGGACGCCGCCGCCATGGCCAAGGCCGGCGCCGACATCGTGGTCTGCCACATGGGGCTGACCACCGGCGGCTCCATCGGCGCCGAAACGTCGCTGAAGCTGGAAGACTGCCCGGCGCTGGTCGATGCCTGGGCCGAAGCCGCGCTGAAGATCAACCCGGAGATCATCGTGCTGGTGCACGGTGGCCCCGTCTCCATGCCGGACGACGCAACCTACGTGATGAAGAACACCAAGATCTGTCACGGGTTCTACGGCGCTTCCTCCATGGAGCGCCTGCCGACAGAAGTGGCACTGACCGAGCAAACCAGGGCCTTCAAGGCCATCGCCGGTCGCTGAAGGGAGAAGAACAATGACAAGCGGACTCATTGGAGCCATCATTCTGTGGCTCATTGTCGCGATCATCGGCATCGCGGTGGTGGTCTACCTGCTGAACTGGCTCTATCACCGTTCGACGAAGGAAGTCTCCTTCGTGCGGACCGGGTTCGGCGGCGAGACCGTGGTGATCAACGGCGGCGCCCTGGTGCTGCCGATCGTCCACGAGGTCACACCGGTCAACATGAACGTGCTGCGTATCCCGGTGGGGCGCGCACGCGAACAGGCGGTGATCACGCGAGACCGCATGCGCGTCGACATCGAGGCGGAGTTCTTCGTGCGCGTGGCACAGAAGCCGGAGGCCGTCGCCGCCGCCGCGTCGACCCTGGGCCGCCGCACCATGGACACCGAGGGCCTTGCCGATCTCCTCTCCGGCAAGTTCGTCGGCGCCCTGCGTTCAGTCGCCGCCGAGATGACCCTGGACGAGATGCACGAAAAGCGCGGCGACTACGTCTCCGCCGTCGAGGCGCGTGCCGCCGACGCCCTGGCGCGCAACGGCCTGGAGTTGGAATCCGTCGCCATCACCGACCTGGACCAGACCGACCTGGAGTTCTTCAATCCGGCCAACCGCTTCGACGCCGAAGGCCTGACCCAGCTGATCGAGGCCATCGAGACGCGGCGCAAGGCGCGCAACGACATCGAGCAGAGCTCCATGGTAGCGATCCGCAGCCGGAACCTGGAAGCGGAGAAGGAAACCCTGAACCTGGAGCGCGAAAGCGAAAGCGCGCGCCTGGCCCAGGAGCGCGAGATCGAGGCCCTGCGCGCAGCCCAGCGTACCGAGATCGTGCGTGACCAGGCGACCCGGGAGGCCGAGGCCGCCCGCGCCCGCATTACCACAGAGCAGGAGACACGGGAGCTGGAAATCGCCCGGCGGCGCAACCTGGAAAGCGCCGAGATCAAAGCGCAGCAAGACATCGAACAGTCGCGCATCGCCCAGGAACTGGCCCTGGAGAAGGCCCGCATCGAGCGCGAGAAAGCCCTGCGCGATGCCCAGATCGCCCAGCGTCATGCCAGCGAGACAGCTGAGATCTCTGCCAGCGAAGACGTCGAGCGGGCGCGCATCGTCTCCGAACGACAACTGCGCGAGGCGCGCATCGCCGCCGAGGAAGAGACCGAGGTGCGCGAAGCGGCGCGCGGCCAGCAGGTGGAAACTGCGCGCATCGGCGCCCAGCAGTCCATCGAATCGGCCCGCGTGGCGCAAGAGCAGGTGCTGAACAAGGCCCGTATCGAACGCGACCGCCTGCAGCGCTCGCAGCAGATCGCCCAGCGCCAATCGATCGAGGAGGCTGAGATCTCCGCCCGCGAGGAGATCGAACGTGCCCGCATCGCCTCGGAACGCGGCCTCGACGAGGCGCGCATCCTGCAGGAGCGTGACTTGAAGCGCCTGGAGATCGAGCGCAGCCAGGCCCTGGAACTGGCCGAGATGGAACGCCAGATCGCGCTGCTGGAAAAGCAGGTCGAGGAGGCCGACGCCCGAGTCGCCACCGAGGCCGCGCGCGCCAAGGCCGCGGTCGCCGCGGAGAAGGTCACGACCCTGCGCGAGACCGAAGTGGCTGAGCGCTTGGCCGCCATCGACCGCCTGATCGCCGCCAAGAACGCCGATACCGCGAAGACCGCCGCTGAAGCAGATCGGATCACTGCCGCCGCCGCTGCGGAGGCCCAGCGCTTGAGGAACGAGGCCGAGAACGTGCTGAGCGCCGATGCGCGCCATGCGCTGCTGCGCGGCAAGATGATCGACCGCCTGGAAGGCATCGTGCGCGAGAGCGTACGGCCGATGGAGAAAATAGAGGGCATCAAGATTCTCCACGTCGAAGGTCTGGCGGGCAACGGAGGGAATGGTGGCCATCGCTCGCCGACCGACGAGGTGATAGAGAGCGCCCTGCGCTATCGCGCGCAGGCGCCGCTGATCGACGAGATGATGAAAGAGATCGGGGTCGAGAACGCCGGCGTGTCGCGCATGGGCGACATCTTCCGCTCGGCACGCGATGCCCAGAGCCTGGCGAAGGAAGCCGAGGCCAAGAAGAGCAAGAAGGACAGCTAGGCCGTGGCGGAGGTCTATACCTCTTCCGTCATCGCCGCGCCGGTCGGGCGCATCTGGGCGCGCATCCGTGACTTCAACGGGCTGCCGGACTGGCACCCGCTGATCGCCGAGAGCCGCATCGAGGCCGGGGCTCCCGCCGACCAGGTGGGCTGCGTCAGGGCCTTCCGCCTGAAGGACGGCGGCTTCATCCGGGAAAAACTGCTGGCGCTCTCCGACTACGACCTCTCCTGCACCTATGCGATCCTTGAGTCGCCGATGGGCGTGGAGAACTACGTCGCCACCCTGAAGCTGACCCCGGTCACCGATGGCGACCGCACCTTCGCCGAATGGTCGGCCAGCTTCGACTGCCCGCCGGAGCGCGAAGCGGAGCTGACCGCTGACATCGGCGGCAATGTCTTCCAGGGCGGCTTCGCGGCCCTGAAACAGCAGTTCGGCGGCTGACGTGGTCCGGGTTCAGCGCTCCACCGTGATCGATGCCCCGCTGGCGGCGGTCTGGGAAGTGCTGCGCGACTTCAACGGCCACGACAGCTGGCACCCGGCGGTAACCACCAGCCGACTGGAGGACGGCCGCCGCACCGACCAGGTCGGCTGTGTGCGCGACTTCCGCCTCACCGGCGGCGAGCGGGTGCGCGAACAGCTGCTCAGCCTTTCCGACCGCGACCACCGCCTGCGCTACACCATCGTCGAGAGCGACGTGCCGCTGAACGACTACGTCGCCGAAGTGGCCTTGAAGCCCGTCACCGACGGCAATCGCACCTTCTGGAGCTGGACCTCGCGCTTCCGCCCGCCGGCAGGCCGCGAGCGCGAACTCGCCCAACTCGTCGCCGAAGGCGTCTACGAGGCCGGCTTCTCTGCGATCCGCGCGCTGGTCGAGCGGCGGGCGGCCCCTGCTGCGACCCCACGCCCGGCGATTGCACGCGCGGTCTCGACATCTGGCGCGATGACCGGGCAAGCTATCGTCGTCGCGCGCCACGGCGGGCCGGACGAACTGCAGCTCGCGCAGATCGAAGCGCTGCGCCCTGGCCCCGGCGAAGTGCGCCTGCGCCACACCGCGATCGGCGTGAACTTCATCGACGTCTACTGCCGCAGCGGCTACTTCAAGCTGCTGGAGCCGCCGGGCGTGCCGGGCATGGAAGCCGCCGGCGTGATCGTCGACGTCGGCCCCGGCGTGCCCCACCTTCGTGCCGGCCAGCGCGTCGCCTATGCCTGCCCGCCGGTCGGCGCCTATACGACCTTGCGCACCATGAAGGCGGACCTGCTTGTGCCGCTGCCCGACAGCGTCAGCGACGAGGTCGCCGCGGCGATCCTGCTGAAAGGCATGTCGGCGGAGTTCCTGCTGCACCGCGTCCACCCGGTGAAAGCCGGCGAGACGGTCCTGGTCTATGCGCCGGCCGGCGGCGTGGGCCGGCTGCTGTGTCAGTGGGCCTCCCACCTGGGCGCCCGAGTCATCGGCGCGACCTCTTCGCCGCAGAAGGCCGAGGCGGCGCGCAGGGCCGGCGCCAAGGATGTCATCGTGCCCGGCGCCGAGAGCCTGGAGGCGCAGGTCAAGCGGCTGACCGGCGGGCGCGGCGCCGACGTGATCTACGATGCCGTCGGCCGCGATACCTTCGACCATTCCCTGCACGCCCTCGCCAACTGCGGCCACCTGGTCAGCTTTGGCCAGGCCTCAGGCGACATCGGCAGCCGGGACATCGGTGCCCTGGCGTCGAACTCGGCAACGCTGTCGCGACCCAACTTCGGCCACTACACCGACTCGCCGGAAAAGGTGGCGGCGATTACGGCGCGCCTGTTCCAGGCCCTCGAGCGCGGCGTCATTTCCGCCGAGATCGGCCAGCGCTTTCCGCTCGCCGAGGCGGCGGAGGCGCACCGCGCCCTCGAAGGCCGCCGCACCTTGGGCGCCACCATCCTGATCCCGAAGGAAAAGACACCGTGACGGACTTTCGACTCGGCAGCCTGGTGGCGGAGGTCGCGGGAGAAGGTCCTGCCGTCGTTATGGTGCACGGCCTGGGCGGCAGTTCGAACACCTTCCAGCCGCTGATGCCGGCGCTTGGCGATCGCCGCGTGATCCGCCCCGACCTGCCGGGCGCCGGCCGCTCGGCACTGAAACCCGGCACGCCGGGCCTTACGGGTCTCTGCCAGGCCCTGCGCGACCTGCTGCGCGCCTGCGGCGTTACCGCGGCGCATCTGGTGGGCCACTCCATGGGCACACTGATCTGCCAGTACCTTGCCGCGGCGGAGCCGAAGCTGGTCAGCGGGCTGACCCTCTACGGCCCGATCCTGGAGCCGCCCGAGGCCGCCCGCAGCGGCCTTAAGGAGCGCGCGGCGGCCGCCCGGCGTGACGGCATGGCCGGCATTGCCGATGCGGTTTCGCGTGCCAGCCTTTCCGCGGCCACGCAGCGGAACAACCCGGCTGCCGTCGCCTTCGTGCGGGAGAGCCTGCTGCGTCAGGATCCCGCCGGCTACGCCGCTCACTGCGAAGCGCTGGCAGAGGCGAAACCCGCCGACCACACCGCCATCGCCTGCCCGACACTGCTGGCGACCGGCGCCGAAGACCCGGTGGCACCGCCGGAAATGGCGCGGCGCCTGGGTTCGCTCCTCGGCCGCGCACGAGTTGAGGTCCTGCCGGACTGCGGCCACTGGATGACCATGGAGGCGCCGGCAGCGGCGCTGCGGCTGCTGGACGGCTGCCTGAAGGAAACGACGCAATGACCCGGCGAACCCACCCGGGGGAAAAGGGAGGATCTGACGATGTCGGACAACGGATTTTCCGGTTGGGGCGGCAGCCGCACCGCCGGGGGTGAGAACGAGATCACCTTCACCAACGTGCGCATCCTGGATGCCACCGGGGAAGCGCCTTACGCCGGCGAGGTGACCGTCGAGGGAAACCGCATCAAACGTGTCAGCCGCCAGGGCAACGGCGGCTTCAGTTGGGGCGCCACCGGTCAGCGCCGCATCGACGGGCGCGGCGCCACCCTCATGCCCGGCCTGGTTGACGCCCACCTGCATCTCAGCTGGAACAACGCACCGGGCATCGCGCCGATCCAGATGATGCCGGTCGAGGAGCACATGCTCTCCACCATCGAGATGGCCAAGGTGATGATCGACGCCGGCTTCACCGCTGGGCGCGGCGCCGCCGCCGCCAAGCCGCGCCTGGATGTCGTGGTGCGCGATGCCATCAACGCCGGGCGCATCCCCGGCCCGCGCTACACCGCCGCCGGACCGGAGATCACCACCGTCGGGGGTCTGGGTGATACCGCGCCGCCGCACATTCCGCACGAGGGCATGAACTTGGGCATCGTGGTCTCCGGTCCCGAGGAGATCAGACGCAAGGTGCGCGAACTCATTAAGTACGGGGTCGACACCATCAAGCTGAACCTCTCCGGCGAAGAGATCACCGGCATGGGCGCGGAGGAGACGCCGATGTCAGAGGAAGAGGTTGCCATGGCGGTGCGCGAGGCGCGCTGTCGCAACAAGAAGCTGGCCGCTCACGCCCGTTCCTCGGACTCCATCAAGCAGTGTGTGCGTCACGGCATCGACTTCATCTACCACGCGTCCTTCTGCGACGACGAGGCGCTCGACATGCTGGAAGCCAACAAGGAGAAGCATTTCGTCGCGCCTGGGCTCGCCTGGCTGATCAACACCGCGCGCAACGCCGGCGACTACGGCATCAAACCGGGCACGCCGATCACCATCGCCTACGAGCGCGAACTGGAAAACGCGGTGGAGACCATGAAGAAAATGCACCGTCGCGGCATCCGCGTGCTCGCCGGTGGCGACTATGGCTTCGCCTGGACGCCCATGGGCACCAACGCCAAGGACCTGGAATACTTCGTCGACCTGCTCGGCTTCTCCCCCATGGAGGCGATCCGCGCGGCCACCGCTTATGGCGGGCAGATCATGGAGATGGGCGACGAACTGGGCCTGATCCGCGAGGGCTACCTCGCCGATCTACTGCTGGTCGACGGCGACCCGGCCAGCGATGTCCGCGTTCTGCAAGACAAGAGCCGACTCATCGCCATCATGAAGGACGGCAAGTTCCACAAAGCGCCAAACGGCATGGCGGAGGGACTGCGTCTGACGGCGTGAGCGGGGCGCGGCCGCCGGGCGACGAATACTCGCCCAAGAGCAGATGTTCCCCCAAAGCAGACTTTGCGCGGAACAGCAAAGGACTTCTCCGAAGTGCCAGGAAGAGATAACTCGGCTGGAACCCCTGCGCCCCCAGAGCCCCTGATCATTACATGTTGCCAGAGGAACCCTCCCTTATCGGATTGCACAGGGTGAAATCTTCGGGATAGCATCGTCACCGTAGAGAAGAGGGTCGCGTTTCTCGTCTTGGGTCGCCATAAGATTGCAGGTCTGCTTTTTTATGCACCCAAATTTGTTTGCAGTCTGACGAGGAGCGTTTGATGTCAGGTTCGTCCGCTGCGCCGCCCATCCGGGTCGGCGTTCTGTTTTCAGAGACTGGGGTGACCGCGCTGGTGGAGCGGACCCAGCGCCGCGCCGTGGAACTGGCGCTGGAAGAGTTGAACGCGGCCGGCGGCGTCCTGGGGCGCTCGCTGGAAGCGGTCGTCTATGATCCCGCCTCCGACCCGCGCAAGTTCCGCCGCCTGGCCGAGGACCTGCTGGGAAACGACGGAGTCGAGGTGATCTTCGGCTGCTACATGTCCTCCACCCGAAAGGCGGTGCTGCCCGTGGTCGAGCAGCGCGGCGGCCTGCTGTTCTATCCGACCCTCTACGAAGGCTTCGAGTTTTCGGCCAACTGCATCTATTCCGGCGCTGCGCCGAATCAGAACTCCATCGGCCTCGCCCGCTACCTGATGCAGAACTACGGAGAGCGCTTTTACCTGATCGGGTCCAACTATGTGTTCCCCTACGAGTCCAACCGCATCATCCGCGACTACATCTCCAGCCACGGCGGCAAGGTTCTGGAAGAGCGCTACATCCCGCTGAGCGCCGGCGAAGAGGACATCGCGCCGATCATCGCCGACATCCGCAAGTGCAATCCCTCGGTCATCATCTCGACCGTGGTGGGCGAGGCGACGGCAGCCTTTTACCGCGCCTACCGCAAGGCAGGCTTCGACCCGGCCGTCATGCCGATCGGCAGCCTGACCACCTGCGAGCCGGAGGTCGCCGCCATCGGCGCCGAGGCGGCGGAGGGTCACTACACCTCGGCGCCCTATTTCCAATCCATCCGTTCGCCCGAAAACGAACGCTTTGTCGCCGCCTACCAGGCGAAATTCGGCCCGGACGCGCCGATGTCGAGCTGTACCGAGGCCGCCTACTTCCAGGTCCATCTCTTCGCCCGCGCGGTGGAGCGCGCCGGCAGCGCCGCCATTCCCGACGTGAAGGAGGCCCTGCCCGGCTGCCTCTATGTGGCGCCCCAGGGACCGGTGCGTATCGACCGCGAGAACAACCACACCTACCTCTGGCCGCGCATCGGACGCGTCGCCGCCAGCGGCCAGTTCGACGTGGTGGAGGAGAGCGCCGTGCCGATCAAACCGGACCCCTACCTGATCACGCCGGAGGACGAAACCTGGGCCGCCGGGCGCAGTCCCGATACGAAATCCACGTCCATCGTGGGGAACGGCGGCTGAGCACAGATGTCCGGATCCTTCCTCAAAGATCTGCGCGACCTCAGCGTGGTGGTCATCCACCCGCCGGACTCCGACGGCGAGTCCCTGGTCGAACATCTGAAACGCATCGGCTGCAAGGTGGAGCCGCGCTGGCCCGCCCCCGCCGAACTGCCGCCCTCGGTGGACATTCTTTTCACCACCATCGACCGCGACCTGCACGAACGCATCACCAAGCTGCTGCGCCGCGCGCCGGACCCGAAGCCGGCGGTCATCGCCGTGGTCGACTATGAAAACCCGGCGACGCTGCAGCTCGTTCTGGAAAGCGAATCTTTGGCGGTCATCGGCAAGCCGGTGCGGCCCTTCGGTCTGCTGACTAACCTGGTGATCAGCCGCAACATCTGGCTGCGCCAGCAACGTCAGCAGGATCGCATCGCCAAGCTGGAAGGCAAGATCGCCGGGCAGAAACGCATCGCCAAGGCGAAGTCGATCCTGATGGAAACCCAGGCCCTGACGGAACAGCAGGCCTACAAGTCCATTCGCGCACAGGCAATGGCAAAGCGTGTTTCCATGGAACAGATCGCCGCGGCGATCATCCATGCAAATGAGCTATTGAGTTTCCGAGTGAAGGATGATTAGATCATCTTGCGCTGCAACAAAGACGTTGACCAGCGCGAGGCAATGACAGCCCACCGAGCCACCCGCGAGAAGCGGCGGCGACGTGGGTTTTTTTGTGGGCGGATCATCGTTGCTCCGCGGCACGCGTTGACGCGGCTGCCCTAGACAGCCGCACCGTCCAGCCGGGCCCGCCCGGCTCCACCTGGCACTGACGCCGCCGGACCACCAGGCACAGCTTCCGGCTTCCCCACGGCTTTCGACAGCGGAGCTTCGGCTCCGAACCGCGAAACGCACCCTCTCTACCACCTACCACCCTTTGCTCGGGGTCGTTGGGGAGAACGGCGGGTCCTGTGCCAGGCAAACAATCAAGATTTCGGAGACAGGGACCATGATTATCACTCGTCGCAAGCTTCTGAAGACCTCGGCCGCCGCCGGTGCCGCCGGTCTTGCCGCGCCCTACTTCTTCACCCGCGCCGCGCAGGCCGCGGACGCCGTGGAAGTCGGCGTGCTGTTCTCGCTGACCGGCGGCCTCTCGATCGTCGAGAAGTCGCTCGCCGATGCCACCAAGATGGCGATCGACGAGATCAACGCCGAAGGCGGCGTGAACGGCATGATGATCAAGCCGATCGTCGAGGACGGCGCGTCGGATCCCAAGACCTACAACGAAAAGGCCTCCAAGCTGGTCATCCAGGACCGAGTGCCCACCGTCTTCGGTTCCTACACCTCGGCCAGCCGCAAGGCGGTGCTGCCGGTGTTCGAGAAGCGCCGCAATCTCTACTTCTATCCGACCTACTACGAAGGCTTCGAGTGCTCCAAGAACGTCGTCTACACCGGCGCCGTTCCGAACCAGCAGCTCTCCAACTTCATCCCCTGGATCATCAAGAACCTGGGCAAGAAGAAGTTCTTCATCGTCGGATCGAACTACATCTATCCGCGCGAGATGGCCAAGGTCTCCAAGATCCTGATCGAGCAGAACGGCGGCGAGTGGATCGCCGACGAGTACCTGGAACTCGGCCACTCCGAGTGGGGCGCCATGGTCAAGAAGATCAAGGACAGCGGCTGCGACGTGGTGCTGTCCAACGTAGTCGGCGACTCGGTTGTCGCCTTCTATCGCGAGTACAAGAACCAGGGCCTGACCCACGACAAGCTGCCGATCTGCGCCACGGTCACCTCGGAAATCGAGATCGCCGCCATGGGTGCCGAGTTCGCCGTCGGCAGCTACACCTCGTTCCCCTACTTCCAGGCCATCGCCACCGACCGCAACCAGGCCTTCGTCGAGCGTTACCGCAAGTACGTAAACGATCCCAAGGCGGTAACCCACCACGCTCTGGAGAGCAGCTACTTCCAGGTCTACCTGTGGAAGCAGGCCCTGGAAAAGGCCGGCGAGGCGACGCCGGAAGCGATCCGCGAGGGCGTGAAGGGCCAGGTCTTCGAGGCGCCGAACGGTACCGTCACGGTAGAACCGGAGAACCTGCACACCTTCCTGACGCCGCGCATCGCCCAGTGGGGCGCCGACGGCCAGGGCAGCATCATCGACGAGTATGCCGCGCCGGTAAAGCCGCTGCCCTACGTCGCTTACGGCGAGACGGCGGATAACCTGTTCTGCACCGCAAAGGGCCTCGACACCTCGAAGCTTTGACCGCGTAGCGGCGAAGGGGCGGTGCACGGCCGCCCCTTCCCACCCTTCCCGCAGAACCAGGGAGTCTTCTCGGGCTATGGCTGACGTCATCTTCATCGGGCTGTCGCTGGCATCCATCCTGCTGCTCATCGGCCTCGGCCTGACCATCACCTACGGCGCCATGGGCGTCATCAACATGGCGCACGGCGAACTGGTCATGGTAGGCGCCTACACTGCGGTGATGGCCGGCATCTATCTGGGCGTGAACCTGCTGGTCGCCCTACCGCTTGCCTTCATCGTCGCCGGCGGCCTCGGCCTGCTGATCGAGCGCCTGGTGATCCGCCACCTCTACGGCCGCATGCTGGACACGCTGCTGGCAACCTGGGGCATCGCCATTTTGCTGCAGCAGATGATTCGCCTGGAGTTCGGCCTCAGCTTCTTCGACATCCACATCGAAGGCCTCGGACCCGGCCTGCAGAACCTCGCCATTCCCGCCTTCTTGAATCAGGCCTGGATGATCGGCGACTTCACCGTGCAGCCCTACCGCAGCTTCATCATCCTGCTGACCATCGCCCTGACCGTCGTGACCTGGTTCCTGCTGTACCGCACCAGCCTGGGCATTCAGGTGCGCGCCATCATGCGCAACCCGCAGATGGCCGCCGCCTGCGGCATCGACGTGAAACGCGTCTCCGCCTACACCTTCGCCTACGGCTCGGGCCTGGCCGGCGTCGCCGGCGTCATGATGGCCGGTTTCAAGACAGTCGCCCCCGACATGGGCTCCTCGCTGGTCGTCGACGGCTTCCTGGTCGTCGTGGTCGGCGGCGTCGGCAGCCTGCTCGGCACCGTCGCCGCCTCCGGTTTCCTCGGCCAGGTGAACGGCCTCTTCGCCACCTGGACAAACGACATCCTGGCCCGCGCCATCGTCTTCGGCCTGGTGATCCTGATCATCATGTGGCGCCCGCAGGGCCTGTTCTCCTTCAAGGGGCGCTGAAGCGATGACCGCGACTCTCAATCACCGGCGCCTGCTGGAAATCGCCGCCTACGGACTCTTCATCGTCGTCGTCCTGGCCATGCCGGCGTTCATGGACGCCTTCTGGCTGAACCGCATCGGCAAGTATCTCGTCTACGGCATGCTGGGCATCGCCATCTCGCTGTCCTGGGGTTACGCCGGCATTCTGAACCTGGGCCAGGGCCTGTTCTTCGGCCTGGGCGCCTACATGGTCGCCATGTCGCTGAAGCTGCAGTCCTACACCTCGCTGCAGCAAGGCTCCGACACGCCGGTGCCCGACTTCATGCTGTGGAACGCCGAGCCCGGCGCGGTCACCGACCTCTGCTGCATCAGCCAGGCGTCCTTCCTGTGGATTCCCTTCCAGGCGCAGTGGTTCGGCCTGGTCATGGCGGTGATCATCCCAACGGTCGTCGCCTACCTGGTCGGCAGCGCGATCTTCCGCCTGCGCATCTCCGGCGTCTACGTGGCGATCATCACCCTGGCGCTGGTGCTGCTGGTGCGCCTGCTGATCATCGACGCCCAGCCGCTAACCAACGGCTTCAACGGCCTGACCGACCTGGGCTGGCTCACCATCAACGGCTTCGAGTTCGATCCCTACCTGGTCGAGACCTATTACCTGATCGCGGGCTCGCTGATCGTCGTGCTGCTGGCCGCGCGCTGGCTGGTCGCCACCCGCGCCGGCCTGATCCTGCAGTCGACCCGCGACGACGCCAACCGCGCCCGCTACCTAGGCTATAGCGTCGCCGCCTACCAGGTGTTCTTCTTCACGGTCTCGGCGGGCATTGCCGGCTTCGCGGGGCTGCTCTACGTGCTCTCCGCCGAGTTCGCCTCGCCGACCTTCATGGATCTCGCCTTCTCGATCTCCATGGTGGTCTGGGCCGCGGTCGGCGGGCGCAGCTCCCTGCTGGGCGCCTGCATCGGCGCCATCCTGATCAACACGATCGAAGCGACCGTCAGCGAGAGCGAGATGCTGAAGGAAGCCTGGAAGGCGATCATCGGCCTGCTGTTCGTCCTGGTGGTGCTGTTCCTGCCGCGCGGCCTGGCCGGCCTGTCGCAGGACATCGTCGGCTTCTTCGAAAGCCGACGCGGCGGCAAGACCGCCGCCAAGCCCGGCATAGCCGCTTCGGAAGCCGGGGAGTGACGGCCATGGACACGACCCCCAACCAAGGCCGCGGCGCCGCCCTGACCGTCGACGCGCTCGGCGTCGACTTCGGCGGCTTCAAGGCCGTCGACGGCTTCACCATGATCGTCAACGACGGCGAACTGCGCGTTCTGCTGGGCGCCAACGGCGCCGGCAAGACGACCCTGATGGACCTGATCAGCGGGCGGACGCGCTCCACCAGCGGCTCGGTCTATCTCTACGACAAGAACATCACGAACTGGGAAGAGCACCAGATCGCCCGTGCCGGAGTCGGCCGCAAGTTCCAGATCCCCAGCATCTTCCGCGAGCTGACCGTGGCGCAGAACTTCGAGGTCGCGGGCACCGGCGAACCCAGCGTGCTGAAGAACCTGCGGCTGGGGCTTTCCGCCGGGGCCAAGGCGCGGATCGAAGAAGTCATCGAACTGACCGGCCTGGAGGACGTGCTGGGCAAGCGCGCCGGCGACCTGTCGCACGGCCAGATGCAGTGGCTGGAGTTGGGCATGCTGATCATCCAGGACGCCCGCGTCATCCTGCTGGACGAGCCCACCGCCGGCATGACCCAGGCTGAGACCCTGAAGACCTCGCAGATCATCAACCGACTGAAGGGCAAGCATACCATCCTGGTCGTCGAGCACGACATGGCCTTCGTGCGCGAGATTGCCAGCAAGATCACCGTGATGCACCTGGGAAAGCTGCTTGCCGAAGGGCCGATGTCGGAGATCGAGACCAACCCCGCCGTGAAGGAAGCCTATCTCGGCAGCGGAGGGATCCACTGATGCTCAGCCTCAGCAACGTCGATTCCTTCTACGGCCGCAGCCACATCCTGCACAACCTGTCGCTCCAGGCCGACAAGGCGAAGATTCTGGCGATCCTGGGCCGCAACGGCGTCGGCAAGACCTCGCTGCTGCGCACCATCATGGGCCTGACCGACCGTGCCGACGGCAGCCTGAGCCTGGAAGGCAAGGACATCTCCAAGACCCTGACCCATGAGCGGGCACGCGCCGGCATCGGCTACGTGCCGCAGGGCCGCCAGATCATTCCGGACTTCACGATCCGCGAGAACATCCTGATGGGGGGCTTCGCCGCCAACGGCAAGGGCCGTAAGATTCCGGACATCGTCCCGGAACTCTTCCCTTACCTGATGGAGAATCTGGAACGTCCCGGCGGCGTGCTGTCCGGCGGCCAGCAGCAGCAGCTCGCCATCGCCCGCGCGCTGGCGGCGCATCCGAAGGTGCTGCTGATGGATGAGCCGACCGAAGGCATCCAGCCGAACATCGTCGAGCAGATCGAGAACTGCATCGTCCGTCTGAACCGCGGCCTGAACCTCACCATCATCCTGGTCGAACAGAACGTGCGCTTCGCCCGCGAGGCCGCCCATGCCTTCGCGATGATCGAGAATGGCCGCAACGTCGCCGCCGGGCCGATCGCCACGCTGAGCGACGATCTGATCGCCAAGCACATGACGATCTGAGATGCCCATGCAGCTCATCACCTCCCTCATCGGCAAGGCGGACGAACCGGCACTGCACCGGGAACTGCACCGCCTGGAGCACGCCGGGAAGCTGGAGTGGCTGGTGCTGCCGCGCAACGACCTGGCCCGGCGCCGCCTGCGCGCGGCCACCGACAAAGGCAGCGAAATCGCCATCGCCCTGCCGCGCGACACCGCGCTCTACGACAAGGCGGTGCTGCTGCTGAACCGGGACCGCGCCGTGGTGCTGCGCGTCGAGGCGGAAGAGTGGCTGGGCCTGCAGCCGCGCGATCCCGCCGCCGCCCTGGCGCTGGGTTATCACGCCGGCAATCTGCACTGGCGCGTGCGCTTCGAGGGTGCGCGCCTGATGGTGGCCCTGGAAGGGCCGGTCGAGAGCTACGTCGAGCGCGTGCTGGGCTTCATCGAAGACGGCCGCGTCCGGGTGGTGGAGCCGGAAAGACAGAGAGGCGGCGGATGACCGGCGATGCCCTCACCCTGCTGCGCCTGCTGCAGCTCTCCGACAGCAACTTCCCCTCCGGCGGCTTTGCCTTTTCCAACGGCCTGGAGACCCTGGCCAACGAAGAGGCGCTGCGCGACGCCGCCGACATCGAGAGCTATCTGCGCGACCAGCTCGCCGCGCGTTGGGCCACCTTCGACCGCTGGTTCCTCGCCGCCGCCCACGCGGCCGGCGACGACATCGGCGCGCTGGGCGAACTGGACTGGCTCTGCGAGGCACAGAGCAGCGTCGCCAGCTTGGCCGCCGCCTCCCGCCGCATGGGCCGCGCCATGCTGTCCAGTCACCAGCGCATCGGCACGCCCTTCGCCGTCTCCTACCTGACCGCCCTGCGCGAGGGCGCGGTCCCCGGGCATCTGCCGGTGGTCCAGGGGCTGATCGCCGACGCGCTCGAGCTGCCGCGCGCGTCCGCCGAGGCCTCGGCGCTCTATCAGCTCGTCAGCGCCGGCCTGACCGCGGCGGTGCGGCTGGGCCGCCTCGGCGCGCTGGAAGCGCAGAGCGTCTACACAGCGCTGGCACCGCGGCTCGCCGAAATTCTGCTCGCCGCGCCGCCGGCGGAACCGCACGCCTTCACGCCGCTGGGCGACATCGCCGCCATGCGCCACGCCGACCACGCCACCCGACTTTTCGCCGCCTGAAGGAGATCCGCCGCCAATGCTGCTGACCCCGACCGAAATGGAGAGGCTCACCATCTTCACCGCCGCCGAGATGGCACGGCGGCGGCGCCAGAAGGGGCTGAAGCTGAACCACCCGGAGGCGGTGGCGCTGATCTGCGACGAGATCCTGGAAGGCGCGCGCGAGGGGCGCAGCGTCGCCGAGCTGATCTCCTACGGCTCGACCATTCTTACCACCGACGACGTCATGCCAGGCATCGCCGGCATGATGCACATGATCCAGGTGGAGGCGACCTTCCCGGACGGGACCAAGCTGGTCACCGTGCACGACCCCATCCGCCCGGGCGATGAAGCCTTCGACGCCGAGGCGCCGGAGCCCGGTGCCATCGCCGCGCCGGACGGCGAGATCGAATTGAACGCCGGGCGCCCCAAGACTGCGCTGAGCGTGGTGAACACCGGCGACCGCCCGGTGCAGATCGGCAGCCACTTCCACTTCTTCGAGGTGAACAAGGCGCTGGACTTCGATCGCGCCGCCGCCTTCGGCCTGCGCCTCGACATCCCCGCCGGTACCGCCGTGCGCTTCGAGCCCGGCCAGAGCAAGGACGTGACCCTGGTGCCCTTCGGCGGGCGCTCGGCCGTGGGCGGCCTCAACAGCCTGACAAGCGGCGAGACGGCCGCGGCGGGTGCCAAGGAAGCAGCGCTCAAACGTGCCCGCGCCGCCGGATTCAAGGGAGCCTGACACCATGGCGACGATGACCCGCGCGGCCTATGCCGCCATGTACGGCCCGACCACCGGCGACCTCATCCGCCTCGGCGATACCGAACTGTGGGCGGAGATCGAGCACGACTACGCGGTACCCGGCGACGAATGCCTGCACGGCGGCGGCAAGACCCTGCGCGACGGCCTGGGACTGGTCGCCGGCGCCACCAGCCGCGACGGCGTGCTGGACTTCCTCATCTGCAACGTCGTGGTGATCGACCCGGTGCTGGGCATCGTGAAGGGCGACCTCGGCATCAAGGACGGCAAGATCGTCGGCTTCGGCAAGGCGGGCAATCCGGACATCATGGACGGCGTCGATCCGCGCCTCATCGTCGGCGCCGCTACCACGGTGCGCGACGCCGAGGGCCTGATCGCCACCGCCGGCGCCATCGACGTACATGTCCACTTCGACAGCGCGCAGCTGGTGGAGCACGCGATTTCCTCCGGCATCACCACCATGCTGGGCGGCTCGCTGGGGCCGATCACCGTCGGCATCGATAGCGGCGGCCCCTTCAACACAGGCAAGATGCTGCAGGCAGCCGAGGCCTGGCCGATGAACTTCGGCTTCCTGGGTCGCGGCAACTCGCACAAGCCGGCCTCGCTGGTGGAGCAGATGGAGACCGGCTGCCTGGGCCTGAAGATCCACGAGGACTGGGGCGCCATGCCGTCGGCGATCGACTGCTGCCTCTCGGTCGCCGACGATCTGGACTTCCAGGTGCAGCTGCACACCGACACGCTGAACGAAAGCGGTTTCGTCGAGGATACCCTGGCCGCCATCGCCGGGCGCGCCATCCACATGTACCACACCGAGGGTGCCGGCGGCGGCCACGCGCCGGACATCATCCGCGTGGCGGGCGAGGACTACTGCCTGCCCTCCTCGACCAACCCGACCAATCCCTACACGGTCAACACCTTCGATGAGCACCTGGACATGACCATGGTGTGCCATCACCTGAACCCGGCGATACCCGAGGACGTGGCCTTCGCCGAGAGCCGCATCCGCGCGCAGACCATCGCCGCCGAGGACGTGCTGCACGACATCGGCGCGATCTCCATGCTGGGCTCCGACAGCCAGGGCATGGGCCGCATCAACGAGGTGATCTGCCGCACCTGGCAGCTTGCCTCCAAGATGAAGTTGCAGCGCGGGCGCCTGCCGGAGGAGACCGCGGCCCGCGGCGACAACGCGCGGATCAAGCGCTTCATCGCCAAGTACACCATCAACGCGGCGCGCTGCTTCGGTATCGCCGCCCACGTCGGCAGCCTGGAAGACGGCAAGATGGCCGACGTGGTGCTGTGGCGTCCGGCCTTTTTCGGCATCAAGCCCGAGTTGGTGGTGAAGGGCGGCTTCATCGCTTGGGGCGCCATGGGCGACAGTGCCGCTAGCCTGATGACCTGCGAGCCGCTGCGGATGCGCCCGCAGTGGGGCGCCTTCGGGCGCGCCAAGCAGGCACTCTCCGCCTGCTTCGTCCACCCCCTCGCCATCGACAAGGGCCTCGCCGCCAGCCTCGGCCTTGAAAAGCCGCTGCTGCCGGCCCGGGGCACCCGGATGCTCCGCAAGGCAGACATGTTGCACAACGACGCCTGTCCCCGCATCCGGGTGGACCCGGCCACCTTCGACGTCTTCGTCGACGGCGAGCTGGCGACCTGCGCCCCGGCGACGGAACTGCCCCTGGCCCAGAGGTACATGCTGCGATGACGGCACGCGCGAAGATGCAGACGACAGGCGGATCGGCGGCGCCCGGCGCGGCACGCATCGGCATCGGCGGACCGGTCGGCTCCGGCAAAACTGCACTGATTGAATGCCTCATCCCGCGCTTCCAGGCGGCGGGCGTCGACCTCGCCGTCATCACCAACGACCTAGTGACGAAGGAGGATGCCGAGCGGCTGCAGCGCAGCGGCCTGATCGACCCGCGCCGCGTCATGGCGGTGGAGGCCGGCGCCTGCCCGCACACGGTGATCCGCGAGGACCCGACCCTGAACATCGCCGCCGCCGAAGAATGCGAGTGGCGCTTTCCCGGCCTGGAGCTGCTGATCATCGAGTCCGGCGGCGACAACCTGGCCTCCACCTTCTCGCTGGACCTGGTCGACTGGTGGATGTTCGTCATCGACGTGGCCCAGGGCGACGACATTCCGAGGAAGCGCGGCCCGGCGATCCTGCAGGCCGACCTGCTGGTCATCAACAAGATCGACCTCGCCCCCTACGTCGGCGTCGACGCCGATGCTGTGCTGGCCGAGGCAAAGCAGATCCGCGGTGGCCGGCCGACCATCGCCTGCCGCTGCCGCGGTGACGAGAAGGATCCCGGCCTCGCTGCCATCGTTGCGACCATCCGGCGCGAGGTTCTCTTCACCGCGGAGGAAGCCACGGCATGAACGTCACGGCGCCGCTCGCCCTGCCCGCCGGCAGCGCGCCCCAGCGGCGGCGCAGCACCGCGGCGCTGACCTTCCGCCAGCGCGGCGGACGCAGCTTCCTCGCGCGCCAGATGACGCCGCACCCCTTCCACCTGACGCGGCCTTTTTACCTGCCGGACGACCCCGCCGGCATGGCGACGCTGTACCTGCAGTCCTCCTCCGGCGGACTCTACGGCGACGACGACCTGCATCTCGATATCGCGCTGGAAGAGGGCGCCGCCGCCCATGTGACGACCCAGGCATCCACGGTCGTACACGCCGCGCGCGGCGGCCTGACCCGCCAGCAAGTGAGCCTCACCTGCGCCCGCGACAGCCTGCTGGAGTTCCTGCCCGACCCGCTGATCCTCTTCGCCGGGGCGCGGCTGCAGACGACTTTGACCGCCGAGATCGAGCGCGGCGCGATCCTGGTACTGGCCGACAGCTTCCTCGCACACGACCCGGCGGCAAGCGCGGCCCCCTTCGAGCGTTTCGACAACGACATCGTGGTGCGGCGGCGCGGCGAGAGCCTGCCGCTGCTCATCGAGCGTCTGCGCCTCGGCGGCGCCGACTGGCCGCCCGCCGCCAACCGCCATCTCGGCGCCCACGCCTGCCACGGCAGCCTCTGCGTCGCGCACGACAGGGCGGGTGACGCCATCGCAGCCGCGATGAAGCAGGCGCTGGCCGACAGCGGCCTGGACCGCGCGGCTTGCTACGGCGGCGTGAACGCACTCGGCGAGCGCGGCGTCGTCTGGGCCCGCCTGCTGTGCCGCGACGGCGCCGCGCTGTCGAAGGCACTGAAAGCCGTCTGGCAGGGTGCCCGCGTGGCACTCACCGGCCGCCTGCCCTCCCCCCGCAACAAGTAGCCCAATCGAGGACACCCCATGACCCTGCGCCGCCCCGCCATCGACGACATCCTCGATATCAGCGCCACCTACGGCCTCGATCTCACCGAGGCCGAGGTTGCCGAACTGAAGCCGCTGGTCGACGGCGTCATCGCCGGTTACGACCTGATGGACCAGTATCCCGATCCGCTGCGCGCGGTGACGCCCGCCGTGCGCATCCCCGGCGCGCGGCCGGAGCCGGAAGACGATCCGCTGAACGGCATCGTGCGGAACTGCAGCGTGAAGGCCTATCCGGAGGTGAAGAAGGGCCCGCTCTCCGGCAAGTCGATCGGCGTGAAAGACACCATCTGCGTCGCCGGCCTGCCGATGACCTGCGCTTCCCGCCTGCTCTACGACTACACCTCCGACATAGATGCGACGGTGGTCAAGCGCGTCCTGGAGGCCGGCGGCCACATCACCGCCGTGCTGAACACCGACGACTTCGCGTTTTCCGGCGGGGGCCACACCAGCGCCTACGGTCCGGGCCGCAACCCGGTCGATCCCGCGCACGTGCCGGGAGGCTCCTCCAACGGGTCGGCCACGGCTCCGGCGACGGGGCAGGTCGACATCGCTCTCGGCGGCGACCAAGGTGGCTCAATCCGCATTCCGGCCTCGTTCTCCGGCGTCGTCGGCCACAAGCCGACCCACGGCCTGGTGCCCTACACTGGCATAGTCGGCTTCGACCAGACCATCGATCACATCGGTCCCATGGCGAAGCGGGTCGAGGACGTGGCGCTGCTGCTGGGCGTCATCGCCGGCGTCGACGACACCGCCATCGATCCGCGCCAGCCCTCCAGCATCGAGGTGCCGGACTACGCCGCCGCCCTCACCGGCAAGGTGAAGGGCCTGAAGATAGCGGTGGTGAAGGAAGGCTTCGAGACGCCGGAAGCCATGAAGCCGGTGAACAAGGCGGTCAAGGCCGCGGCAAAGCAGCTGGAAGGCCTCGGTGCAAAGGTGAAGGAAGTCTCGATCCCGCTGCACCGCCGCGTGGTGCCGCTTTGGAACTGCATCGCCATCGAAGGCGGCCTGGACAGTTTTTACCACGGTCACACGGCGTACCAGCACAAGGGCTATTACAACCCGCGCCTCATCAGCGCCATGATGCGCGCCGTCCGGACCAACGCCGGCGACTTCTCACCCACGGCGAAGCTCGGCGCCGTCGTCGGCCACTACATGCGCCAGCAGTATCACGGCGCCTTCTATGCCCGCGCCCAGAACATGGCGCGTGTGCTGACGGCTGCCTACGACAAGGTGCTTGCGGAGGCCGACCTGCTGCTGATGCCGACGACGCCGCAGACCGCGCACAGCATGCCGGCCTCGCCCGAGAAAGACCGCGTCGAGCACATCAGCCAGGCGCTCAACATGGTGGCGAACACCGCCGCATTCGACCTCTCCGGCCATCCGTCGGTCTCGGTACCGGTGAACGGCGTCGACGGCCTGCCGGTCGGCCTCATGCTGACCGGCCGCCGATTCGACGACGCCACGGTGCTGCGCGTCGCCCACGCCTACCAGCAGGCCGGGTAGGGCCGCGCGCCGTGAGACGCTTCCGCCCCGCTTTCCCCGCAGTCGCCGCGATCGCTCCCCGAAGCGGCGGTGTCAGCATCCTCAATCGCTAAGAACCAGAAGGAGACAGCCCATGTATCACGGCGATATTTCCAGCAGCAACGACACGGTCGGTGTTGCAGTCGTTAACTACAAGATGCCCCGCCTGCACACCAAGGCCGAGGTCCTCGAAAACGCCGGCAAGATCGCCGAGATGATCAAGGGCATGAAGATCGGCCTGCCGGGCATGGACCTGGTGATCTTCCCGGAATATTCGACCCACGGCATCATGTACGACGAGAAGGAGATGTACGAGACCGCCTCCTCCTGTCCCGGCGACGAAACCGAGATCTTCGCCGCCGCCTGCCGCGCGGCCAAGGTCTGGGGCGTCTTCTCGCTGACCGGCGAGCGTCACGAGGAACATCCCAACAAGGCGCCCTACAACACGCTGATCCTGATGAACGACAAGGGCGAGATCGTGCAGAAGTACCGCAAGATCATGCCTTGGGTGCCGATCGAGGGCTGGTACCCCGGCAACTGCACCTACGTTTCCGAAGGCCCCAAGGGCATGAAGATCAGCCTGATCATCTGCGACGACGGCAACTATCCGGAGATCTGGCGCGACTGCGCCATGAAGGGCGCCGAATTGATCGTGCGCTGCCAGGGCTACATGTATCCGGCCAAGGAGCAGCAGGTCATCATGGCGAAGTCCATGGCCTGGGCGAACAACGTCTATGTCGCCGTGGCGAACGCCGCCGGCTTCGACGGCGTCTATTCCTACTTCGGCCATTCCGCCATCGTCGGCTTCGACGGCCGCACGCTGGGCGAATGCGGCGAAGAGGAGATGGGCATCCAGTACGCCCAACTCTCCGTCTCGGCGATCCGCGACGCACGTGCCAACGGCCAGTCGCAGAACCACCTCTTCAAGCTGCTGCACCGCGGCTACACTGGCATGATTAATTCCGGTGAGGGCGACCGCGGCGTGGCGACCTGCCCCTATGACTTCTACACCAAGTGGGCGACCGATCCCGAAGGCACCCGCGAAATGGTGGAGGCGCTGACCCGCAAGACGGTCGGCACCGAGGAATGCCCGATGGAGGGCATTCCGAATCAGAAGACCGCCGCACACCGCTGAGGTCTTCGTTCTTCCTGCTGTTGACGACTGCCGGTGCGGGCTTTCTTTCCCCTCCCCGCACCGGCCCCTTTTTCCGGAGACGTCATGACCTCCACGACCGACAGCGGCTCCCTCGACGCCTATCGGATCGCCGAAGAACCCTACTACCGCCCGACCGGCGACGAGGTCGCTCTCTATGAAGCCGCCTACGCCGGACGCCTGCCGATGATGCTGAAAGGCCCGACGGGCTGCGGCAAAACACGCTTCATCGAGCACATGGCCTGGCGTCTGGGCCGGCCTTTGATCACCGTCTCCTGCCACGAGGACATGACCGCCTCCGACCTGGTGGGACGCTACCTGCTAGAGCCCGAGGGCACGGTCTGGCACGACGGCCCGCTGACCCGCGCGGTACGCTTCGGTGCCATCTGCTACCTCGATGAAATCGTCGAGGCGCGTCAGGACACCACCGTGGTGATCCACTCGCTGACCGACGACCGCCGCGTGCTGCCGCTGGAAAAAAAGAACGAGCTGGTGACGGCGCATCCCGACTTCCAGCTCGTCATCTCCTACAATCCGGGCTATCAGAGCGTCCTCAAGGACCTTAAGGAATCGACCAAGCAGCGCTTCTGCGCGCTCGACTTCCGCTACCCCAACGCCGCCATCGAGGTGGAGATCGTCGCCCGCGAGGCCGGGCTGGACCCGCAGCAAGCGGCAAAAGTGGTGCGCATCGCCGAGCGCTCGCGCAACCTGCGCGGCCACGGGCTGGAAGAAGGCGCCTCAACCCGCATGCTGATCCACGCCGGCAAGCTGGTGGCGCGCGGCGTGCCACTGGGCGAAGCCTGCGAAATCGCCCTGGTGCTGCCGATCACCGACGACCCGGACATGCGCGACGCCCTCGGCCACGCCATCGCCGCCAGCCTGTGACGCACCCGTGGCGGAAGACAGCAAACCCTTCCTCAAGCTGGTCTCGGACGAAGACAGCACCACGATGCAGCAGGATAAGGGGCTGCAGATGCTGTTCCCCGAGCCCTACATGGCACCCTGGCTGCGCGCCTGCCGGCGCATCGAGGGGGCCGGCTACGGCGAGGCCGTGACCCGCGCCTACGAGCGCCACGGCATCGCCTGCGCCCAGGCCATCGGCCCCGATGCCGCCATCGACCTTGCCGACGCGGTTTCCGCCGTCGCCATCAAGAGCGGCCGCAAGGCGGCGGAGACGCTCTGCGAGGCAGCGGCGATGACCGCCCGCCGGCTGGGCGAGCTGCCGCGCTTCCGCAACTGGCTGAGCCTCATGCAGCGCTTTGCCGCGATGGCGCCGGAATCTGCCTGGGTGGTGCTGCAGCGCATGAAATTCCTGCTCGGCCAGCTGAATGTCTCCGCGCTGGAGTCCTGGCTGCTGGCCGGCGTGCGCCTTGCCGGCGGGGACTCCGAGCGGCGCTACGCCTTCTTCACCATGGAGAACCCGGACGCCGAGCGCTGGCTGCTGCGTGAGGCCGGCGATCTTGTCTTCGCCGATGTCGAACGCCGCATGAAGGCCTACCTCGCCGCGCTGTTCGGCATCCGCGTGCCCATGGTTGAGCCGTCGGCCTCCGCACCCGAAGCCTCGCGCCGGCGCAGTTCCTTCGGTGCCGGGATCATCCGCCTGCCGCAGAGCTATCCCGGCTATCGCGGCCAGCGCTGCGAAGACGTGTTCCGCGCGGCACTGGCCCATGCCGGCGCGCACATGACCTACGGCGGGCCGCGCTATCCGATCGGCCAGCTGAAACCCCTGCAGGTCTCCCTGGTGTCGCTGATCGAGGACGCCCGCGTCGAACGCCTGGCGATGCGCGACTTTCCCGGCCTGGCGCGCCTCTGGCTGCCCTTCCACATCGCCCAGGCGAGCGGCGCCGAGACGGCGCCCAGCCTGTTCGCCCGCCTATCGCGCGCCCTGATCGACCCGGACTTCCACGATCCCAGCGCCTGGGTGCGCAAGGGCCGAGAGATGTTCAACGACCTGGGCGGCGAACTCGACAACCCGGCGATGAGCCGCCACATCGGCAACCTGCTGGGCAACGACCTGGGCCAGATGCGCGTGCAGTTCAACGCCAAGACCTACGTGGTCGAGCCGCCCTACCGCGACGACAATATGGGCCTGTGGGATTTCGGCGAGGAGAACACCGTCGACGAGGAGGTCGAGGTGGTGCTCGATTCCGCGCGGCTGGAGCAGCGCGACGACCAAGAGCCCGACCGCGAACGGGAGGAGGAGGAAGAGGAGCCGCAGGACGACAGCGAGTCCGCGCCGCTGGCCCGCGAGACCCTCGCCGACCAGGGCATTCCCGTTGCCCGCTACCCGGAATTCGACTACCAGACCGGTCGCGAGCGCAGCGAGTGGACCACCGTGGTGGAATACGATCCGCCAGCCGGCGCGCCGCAGCTCGTCCCCCGCATCCTGGAGCGCCACGCCGCCTTGGCCAATCGCATCTCTGGCTTGATCCGTTCGGCGCGGGTCAGCCGCGCCCAGCGCCTGAAGCGCCAGCCCGACGGCGAGGCCCTGGACCTCGACGCCTGCATCGAGGCCGCCGTCAGCCTGCGCCGCGGCGAGATGCCGGACACCCGGGTCTATCAGCGCATGGAGCGGCGCCAGCGTGACCTGGCGGTGCAGGTCGTGCTCGACGTCTCGCAGTCGACCGCGGACCAGGTGCCCGGCAGCGGAAGCACGATCCTGGATCTGGAGCGCGAGGCGACGGTGCTGCTGGCCCACGCCATGGCGGAACTGGGCGATCCCTTCGCCATCAGCGCGTTCTGCTCCAACGGGCGCGAGGAGGTGCGCTACACGCGCATCAAGGAATTCGAGCGGAGTTTCGCCACCGAGGCACACGCGCGGCTGGCCGGCCTCGCGCCGGCTTATTCGACCCGCATGGGCGCCGCCCTGCGCCATGCCGCTGCCGACCTGCAGCGCCAGCGCAGCTACCGCCGACTGGTGCTGCTGCTGACCGACGGCGAGCCCTCCGACGTCGACTGCCCGGAGCGCCGCTACCTGATCGAGGATGCCCGCCGAGCGATCCATGGCCTCGCCGCGCGCGGCATCGACGTGTTCTGCGTTGCCCTGGGTCGCGGCCATGAAGAAGCGCTGAACCGCGTGTTCGGACGGCGCAACCTGCTGCACATCGACCGCATCGAGCGCCTGCCCGAGAAGCTGCCGCTGCTCTACATGCGCCTGACGGCCTAGACTCTTCCCAGCTGATAAATCGAAAAATGTCCGTTAAGGGTCATTATGTAATCTTCAGATGGCATCTGTCGAAGTCGGTTAGGAGCACCAGAGGCGACATTCGCTGTAGCCGTCCCCTTCTCTCTCCTGGGTCAATTCCAGTGTCTGAAGGCGAGCATCGGTCCCTCACAGTCGACAAAATACGAGAGAGCTGATCGCAATTACAAAGCTGCCGGCCTGCGAAGAATCGTATTACGCACCGCGTTTTCACACAGCCAGGGTCACCAGGCGTCCTCGCCGTGCCGAGAAATCAGGTCCGCTGTAAGTGCCTCAGGCGACAATCGGAGTTACTGTGCTCCCCAGTGTCTCTTGACCGACGCAGAGCGGATACGCTCTGTCCTCCTCCCAACGTTCGGGTCGTGCCAGGAGGGGACTTTCGGCGACCTTGCTGCGGCCGGCATCGAAGGGAAGCCATTACACAGCGGCCCGCGCGAGCATGCCGCCGCTTTCCGACATTGCGGCCCGCCTCTGCCGGACGGGCGCAGGACAGATGGCGGCGCCTGCCACCTGGGCGAAGACCTGACCTATTCCGATCAAAACCGGCTGTTCGTGGGCGATCTCTCCCCGCATGGCCAGCGCTTCCAGGGTCAGAGTCTCGATCCTTTCCCCGGGGTGGGAGACAGCCGTCATGACAACGGCCGGCGTTTCCGGCGCGAGACCCGCAGCGACAAGCTTCGCAGCCGCCACAGGTCCAGTGCGCGCGCCCATGTAGAGCATCAACGTGCTCCGCGGGTCGGCGAGGCGCTGCCAGTCGATGTCATTCGGCAGCCCGCCCATCCGGCTGTGGGCCGTCACGAACTGCAGCGACTGGGCGCAGTCGCGGTGGGTGAGCGAGACACCGAGCCGAGCGGCGGCGCCGATGGCGGCGGTAATGCCGGGCACCACCGTGACCGGAATACCGGCAGCCTTCAGTTCCGCGATCTCCTCCCCCGCGCGCCCAAAGATCATCGGATCGCCGCCCTTCAGGCGCACCACGCGCTTGCCCTGCCGGGCGAGCTTCACCATCAGGGCGTTGATCTCTTCCTGCTTACAGGAGATGCGCCCGCCGCGCTTGCCGACCAGCATCCGTCGCGCCTCGCGGCGCGCCAGGGCCAGCACCTCGTCGGACACCAGGTCGTCGAATAGAATGACGTCGGCACCTTGCAGTGCGCGCACCGCGTTCAGAGTGAGGAGACCAGCATCGCCCGGTCCGGCGCCAACCAGGGTCACGCCGGGCATCGCGTCTTCGCAGATGCCGCCCGCGAGGCTGCGCAGCCGCGCGGCCGTGTCGCCGGAGGGTGATTCAGTGAAGGCCAGTTCGGCGAAGCTGCGCCAGAAGGCGCGGCGGCGATCGGCGCTCGGCAGGAGCGTTTTCAATCCGGCGCGGCAAGCCTGCGCAGCGGCAGCCCAGGCGGCGAGGCCGTCGGGCAGCAGGGTTTCGATGCGACGTCGGATCGCCTGACCCAGCACCGGCGCCGCGCCGCCGGTGGAAATGCCGACGACCACCGGCGAACGGTTCACAATGGCGCCAAACTGGAAGTCGCAGAAGGCGGGCTTGTCGATGACGTTGCAGGGCACACCCGCGGCGCGGGCAGCGGCAGCGAAACGCGCGGCTCCGGTATCGCCCTCGATATCTGCGACGGCGAGGGCAGCACCGGCGAGATCGTCCGGCCGCAGCGCCTCGAGAGACGCGACACTGACGATGCGCGCACCCGCGGCGGCCAGGAGTTCTGCCTTCCAGGCCGCCGCGGCCGAGCCGCCCACGACGACCGCGCTGCGGTTTCGCAGGGAGAAGAAGACCGGCAGCACGGCAAGCGGGTCGATGCGCGCCCGGCCTCCCACATCGGAGACAGCGGGGCGCGGTTCCAGGTGCGTTTCACTCGGCGGCGGCAACGCTGACATGATCGATCAGTCCTTGGATTTCGGCGCGGCAGGAGCCGCAGTTGGACCCGGCGGAAGTCGCCGCGCCGACGCCCTCGACACTGCCGGCGCCGCCGGCGAGCGCGGTGAGGATGGCGTTGCGGCCCACCGCGAAGCAGGAGCAGACGATGGGCCCGGGATCGGCAGCGGCCTGGGACGGCCGGCCGACCAGCAGGCTGCAGCGTCCGGTGCCCTCGAGCTGGCCTCTATCGAACTGCCGGCAGACCCAGGCACGCGATGCGGCGACCGGTTCGGCCGCGACATAGAGAAGTCCCAGCGGCCGCGCGCCCGCGAAGGCGGCGAAGCGGTGGCTGCCTTTGTCGGCATCGACGTAGGCGAGGAGTTCCACGTCTTCGCCATCGCCGAGGCCGAAGAGCTGCCCAGCGAAGGCCTGCCAGTCGGCCGGGTGCGCCCTGCCGCCCAGTTCGAGGCGCCAGCCCGACTCGGTGCGCGCCACCGCCCAGTAGTCGGCGTCGATGCCGGCGGGACGGAGCGCCACCACGGCGAAGCCGTACCAGACTAGGTCCACCGCCTCGGCAGCCACCCGCGTCATCTTCAGCGCCGGCTGACCCGAGTGCGGGTCACGGCGCGACGAAACGAGAGCATCGACGCGGCCGCTGCTCGCGGTCTGCGCTGTCCAGTGCATCGGGGCGAAAAGCTGGCCGGGCTGCTGGCGTCGGGTCACCACCGCGCGCGCGAGGTAGTCACCGCGATGGTTGGAGAGCTTCAGCAGGCCGGCGGGTACGACGCCGAGCACCTTCGCGTCGTCGGGGTGAATTTCCACGAAGGGCTCGGCGACGTGTTGGGCGAGGCGCGGCGAGCGGCCGCTGCGGGTCATGGTGTGCCACTGGTCGCGCACACGCCCGGTGTTGAGAAGGAACGGCAGCGTTGAAGACCGCGGTTCGGGCGGCTTCACGGCGACGAACCTCGCGCGCCCGTCTTCCGTGAAGAAGCCGCCCTCGGCGAAGAAGCGTTGCTGCCCCTGCTTCTCGCCTGCGCGCAGCGGCCACTGGAAGGGTGCCGCCACGTCGTAGGTCTCCGCCTCCCACTCGAGGCAGCCGGAAAGGTCGAGATCGCGGGCGCCGTCGTTACCCGCGGCGGTGAGTGCGGCGTATTCGCGGAAGATCTGCCAGGGAGAATCGTAGGCGAAGGCCGCGCCCCAGCCCAGCGCGGCCGCGACATCGCAGAGGATGCGCCAGTCCGGCTTCGCTTCGCCGGGCGGCGGCAAAAACGCACGTTGGCGCGAGATGCGGCGCTCGGAATTGGTAACCGTGCCGTCCTTCTCACCCCAGCCCGCCGCAGGCAGCAGCACGTCGGCCAGTTCCGTGGTGTCGGTACGGGCCTCAACGTCGGACACTACCACGAAGGGACAGGTCTTCAGCGCGGCGCGCACCTTGTCGGCCTGCGGCAGGCTCACCGCCGGGTTGGTCGCCATGATCCACAGCGCCTTGATGCGGCCTTCGGCCACGGCGTCGAACAACTCGACGGCCTTCAAGCCCGGCTGCTCGGGCATCGCCGGGGCCCGCCAGAAGCGCTGCACCAGCGCGCGGTGCGCCGGGTTCTCGATCTCCATATGGCAGGCGAGCTGGTTGGCGAGGCCGCCGACCTCGCGCCCGCCCATGGCGTTGGGCTGGCCGGTCAGCGAGAAAGGTCCCGTGCCCGGTTTGCCGATGCGTCCGGTCAGCAGGTGGCAGTTGAGGATCGCGTTCACCTTGTCGGTGCCGCCCGCCGACTGATTGACGCCCTGGGAATAAAGTGTCACCACCTGGGGACTGAGCGCGAAGAGCCGGTAGAATGCGAGCAGCTCCGCCAGGCTCAGGCCCGTCAGCCGAGCAGTCTCGCCGAAGCTGGTCCGCTGCGCCGCCGCCAGGGCCTCGTCGAACCCGCTGGTGTGGCGCGCCAGAAAGTCCTGGTCGACACAGCCGCTTTCCTGCAGCCAGCGCAGCAGGCCGTTGAAGAGGGCGACGTCGGAGTCGGGTTTGATGGCCAGATGCATGTCGGCCAGTTCGGCAGAGGCACTGCGCCGCGGATCGATCAGAACGATGCGCATTCCCGGCCGTGCCGCCCTGGCATCGGCCAGGCGCTGGGCCAGCACCGGATGGCACCAGGCGAAATTGCTGCCGACCGCGACCACCAGGTCGGCCTGCTCCAGGTCTTCGTAGCAGCCGGGCACGGTGTCGCTGCCGAAGGCGCGGCGGTGGCCGGCCACCGAGGATGCCATGCAGAGCCGCGAGTTGGTGTCGATGTTGGCCGAGCCGATGAAGCCCTTCATCAGCTTGTTGGCAACGTAGTAATCCTCGGTCAGCAGCTGGCCGGAAACATAGAAGGCAACGGAGTCCGGCCCGTGCTCGGCGATGGTGTTGTGGAAATTCTGCGCCACGGTCGCGACCGCCTGATCCCAGCTGACGCGCCGGGCGCCGATCATGGGATGCAGGAGGCGGCCGTCGTGCCCCAGAGTCTCAGCGAGCGCCGCACCCTTGCCGCACAGGCGCCCTTTGTTGGCCGGGTGATCGGGATCGCCGGCGACAGTCACCTGCCCGTTGCCGCTCTCGATCGCGACGATGCCGCAGCCGACCCCGCAGTAAGGACAGGTCGTCCGGGTCTTCTTTCGGGCAAGACCGTCGGGCATGGTCCTGGTCCTAGGCCGCGCGGCTGGCCATGCGGGCGAGGTCGAGCAGCAGGCGCCCGCCCTCGCTGCGCAGCGGCACGGTGGCGACACGCCCCTCGTCCGGCGCCTGAACCTGGCCGGTAGCGAGATCGATCACCCAGTTGTGCAGCGGACAGGTGACCGAACGGCCGTGCACGATGCCCTGGCTGAGGGGCCCACCCTTGTGCGGGCAGCGGTCGTCGAGGGCATAGACATCGTCGGCTGCCGTGCGGAACACGGCGATGCAGCCCGCCGGCGTCTTCACCACCCGGGCGCCGCGGCGCGGGATGTCGTCCAGCGCGCCGACGTCGATCCAGCGGCTCACCATCATGTCCATAGGGGCATGTCCATCACGCCACATCCTCCAGGGCCAGCTCGGCCATCGGCTTGAACTCGTGGGCGTCCAGCCCCTGCACCCGCTCGGCCCAGGGGTCGCTCTGCGAGAATTTCTGCGAGAAGACGAAGCGCGCGAAGAGCGCCTTGCGTTTGGCCGCGTCGTCAACGATCTGACGGCGCACGGTGGCGACGCCGACCCGGGCGGCCCACTTGTAAACCCGCTCCAGGTAGCGGCCCTGCTCGCGGTAGAGCTGCAGCAGCGCGCCGCAATACTCGATGACGTCGTCCTCGTCCGGCACGGTGCAGAGCAGATCGGTGCCCTTCACGTGCATGCCCGCGGCGCCCGCGAAGTGCAGCTCGTAGCCGGAGTCGACGCAGACCACGCCGAAGTCCTTGCACGTCGCCTCGGCGCAATTGCGCGGGCAGCCGGAGACCGCGAGCTTCACCTTGTGCGGCGTCCAGGACCCCCATAGGAACCTTTCCAGCTTCACGCCCAGCCCCGTGGAGTCCTGGGTGCCGAAGCGGCACCAGTCGGTGCCGACGCAGGTCTTCACCGTGCGCAGCGACTTGCCGTAGGCGTGGCCGGAGACCATGCCGGCGGCGTTGAGATCGGCCCAGACGGCGGGCAGGTCTTCCTTCTTCACACCCAAGAGATCGATGCGCTGGCCACCGGTCACCTTCACGGTCGGGATGGCGAACTTCTCCGCCACGTCGGCGATGGCGCGCAGCTCGGCCGGCGAGGTGAGGCCGCCCCACATGCGCGGCACCACCGAGTAGGTACCGTCCTTCTGGATATTGGCGTGCACCCGCTCGTTGATGAAGCGCGACTGGCTGTCGTCGAGATAGTCGCCGGGCCAGGTCGCCAGCAGGTAGTAGTTCAGCGCCGGGCGGCACTTCGCGCAGCCGCAGGAGGTCTTCCAGCCGAGCTCCTGCATCACCGCCGGCATCGAGCGCAGTTCGTGCGCGACGATGAGGCGGCGCACCTCGTCGTGGCCGAGATCGGTACAGCCACACACCGGCGATACCGCATCACGCGCGTAGCCGTCGCCAAGGGTCAGCTCCAAAAGCTGCTCGACGAGACCGGTGCAGGAGCCGCAGGAGCCGGAGGCCTTGGTGTGGGCCCTGACGGCGTCGAGGCTGCTGTGGCCGCCGTCGCTGATGGCGGCGACGATGGTTCCTTTGCAGACGCCGTTGCAGCCGCAGATCTCTGCCTCAGCCGGCAGCGCTGCAACGGCCGCCGTAGGGTCCAGCGGGGACCCTCCCGCATAGGCCGGACCGAAGATCAGGGTGTCGCGCAGCCCGGAGATGTCGCTGCCGTCCTTCAGCAGCTGGAAGAACCAGGCGCTGTCGCTGGTATCGCCGTAGAGCACCGTGCCGATGATGCGGTTCTCGGCCAAGATGAGTCGGCGGTAGACATTGCGGGAAGGGTCGCGCAGCACGATCTCCTCGCGCCCCTCGCCCTCTGCGAAGTCGCCGGCCGAGAAGAGGTTGATGCCGGTGACTTTCAGCTTGGTGGAGATCGCCATGCCACCGTAGACCGCTGCCGTATGACCCATGAGGCGCGCGGCCAGTACCTTGGCCATCTCGTAGAGCGGCGCGACCAGGCCGTAGCAGACGCCGCGATGCTCGACGCACTCGCCGACGGCGAAGATATCGGGATCGTCGGTGCCCATGGCATCATCCACCACCACGCCGCGGTTGACCGCGAGGCCCGCCTCCTTGGCAAGGCCGGCGTTGGGGCGGATGCCGGCGGCCATGACCACCAGGTCGGCGGGCAGTTCCCGCCCGTCCTCCAGCAGCACACCGGTGACCTGGCCCCCCTCTAGGCCGCCACCGAGGATCGCCTTGGTGTTGGCGCGGGTGATGACGTGGATGCCGCGCGCCTCGACCGCACGCTCCAGCAGGTAGCCGGCGCTGGGATCGAGCTGTCGCTCCATCAGGGTCGGCATGAGGTGCAGCACAGTCACTTCCATGCCGCGCGCCTTCAGGCCCGCCGCCGCTTCCAGACCGAGGAGGCCGCCGCCGATGACCACCGCGCGGCCGCCTCTGGCCGCCGCGGCCAGCATCTTCTCCACGTCGCCCTGGTCGCGATAGGTCAGCACCTCGGGCAGCCCGGCGCCGGGCACAGGGAGGACGAAGGGGCTGGAGCCGGTGGCGATCAGCAGCTTGTCGTAGGCCAGTTCGCCACCGTCGGCACTGCGCACGGTCTTGGCGGCGCGGTCGATGGCGGTGACCAGCCGGCCCTTCAGCAGGGTCACGCCGTGCTTCCCGTACCAGGCGTCGTCGTGAATCACGATCTCTTCGTACTCTTTCTCGCCCGAGAGCACCGGCGAGAGCATGATGCGATCGTAGTTCACCCGCGGCTCGGCGCCGAAGATGGTGATGTCGTAGAGACCCGGCGCCTTGGTCACCAGTTCCTCCACCACGCGACCGGCGGCCATGCCGTTGCCGACCACGACAAGTTTCTGTCGGGACGCGCTCATCAGGCGGCTTCCTCCTCTGCTGTCGCGTCATCCTCCGCCGAAACGTCTTCTTTCTCTTTGGGGGCGGGCTTGGCGCCGCCTTCATAGGCCTCGAGGAAGTCGAGCAGCTCCTCGCGGTAGGCGTAGTACTGCGGATGATCCAGCAGGGCCTTGCGGGTGCGCGGGCGCGGGATATCCACCGTCATGACGTTGCCGATGGTCGCGCGCGGGCCGTTGGTCATCATCACCACGCGGTCGGCCAGCAGGATCGCCTCGTCGACGTCGTGGGTGACGCAGACCGCCGTCACCTCGGTGCGCCGCCAGACGTCCATCAGCACCTCCTGCAGCTCCCAGCGCGTCAGGCTGTCGAGCATGCCGAAGGGCTCGTCGAGCAGCAGCAGCTTGGGCGAGAGTGCGAAAGCGCGCGCGATGCCGACGCGCTGCTTCATGCCGTTGGAGAGCTCGGCCGCCGACTTGTCCATGGCCTCGCCGAGCCCGACGCGGGCGAGATAATATTCGACGATGTCACGGCGCTCGCGCGCGCTGGCATGGGGATAGACGCGGTCGACACCGAGGGCGACGTTCTCCCGCGCCGTCAGCCAGGGCATCAGCGAGGGCGCCTGAAAGACCACGGCACGGTCCGGCCCGGCATCGGAGATCTCCTTGCCGTCCAACACGATACCGCCGTCGGTGACCGGTGTCAGACCCGCCGTCATCGACAGCACGGTCGACTTGCCGCAGCCGGAATGGCCGATGAGGGACACGAACTCTCCCTGGCGCATCTTGAGGTCGAAGGAGTCGACCACGGTCAGCGGACCCTTGGGCGTCGGGTAGACCTTCTGCAGCCGGAAGAACTCGACGTAGCCACGATCGATGGGCGACTGCGCCGCCTCTCGCCAGGCCGGCGGCGGCGGATCACTCTGGGTGATCGGCGCCACCTTGGGCAGTTCCACCACCACCTCCGACTCGGCGCCGCGCTCCAGGCCGACGCCCATGAGGTACTGGGTGATCTCACCGCGTAGCTTTTTGTAGGCGACATCATGGTTCATGGCGGCGCGATCGCGCGGGCGCGGCAGATCAACCTTGAAAGCCGGCCCGAAGGTGGCGTCCGGCCCGGGCTTCAGTGGCACGATGCGGTCGGCCAGCAGCAGCGCCTCGTCGACATCGTTGGTGATGAGGACCACCGTTTTGCGGTCGTCCTCCCAGATGCGCTCAATCTCGTCCTGCAGCTTGGCACGGGTGAGTGCGTCGAGCGCCGAAAGGGGCTCGTCGAGCAACAGGATCTCCGGGTTCATCGCCAGGGCGCGCGCCACCGCGACGCGCTGGCGCATGCCGCCGGATAGCTCCGCCGGGCGGCGGTCCAGGGCGTGGCCGAGGCCGACCATGTCGATGTAATGGCGCACCTTGGCGGCGCGCGCCGCCTTCGGCAGCGCCTTGAAGGCGGCATCGACGGCCAGGGCGACGTTGCCGTACACGGTGAGCCAGGGCATCAGCGAGTAACTCTGGAACACCACGCCGCGGTCCGGGCCGGGACCGCTCACCGGCCGCCCCTTCAGCAGCACCTCGCCGGTATCCGGCGCGATGAGGCCGGCGATGGCGGAGATCAGCGTGGTCTTGCCGGAGCCGGAGAAGCCGAGAATGGCGACGAACTCGCCCTCCTCGACCGTGAGGTCAATGTCCTTCAGCACCGCCGTGCGTCCACTGCCTGCACCGTAGGCCTTGGAGACACCCTTCAGTTCGAGAAATGCCATCGGAAGTCTCCTAGCGCGTCGCCGAATGGGTGAACATCGTCTGCAGGGCCAGCATCATGCGGTCCAGCAGCACCCCGATGACGCCGATGGTGAGCACCGCCACCATGATCTTCGCAAGCGAGGAAGACGACCCGTTCTGGAACTCGTCCCACACGAACTTTCCGAGGCCGGGGTTTTGCGCCAGCATCTCGGCGGCGATCAACACCATCCAGCCGACACCCAGCGAGAGGCGCAGGCCGGTGAAGATGAGCGGCAGGGCTGATGGCAGCACGACCTTGAAGATCTTGCTGCTCCACGACAGCTTCAGCACGCGGCCGACATTCATCAGGTCCTTGTCGATGGAGGAAACGCCGTGGGCGGTGTTGATGAGGGTCGGCCACAGCGAACAGAGCGTCACCGTCACCGCCGAAACGATGAAGGACTTTGCGAAGATGCCGTCGCTGCTCGACATCAGGGCGGAGACCACCATGGTGACAAGCGGCAGCCAAGCCAAAGGCGAAACCGGCTTGAAGATCTGGATCAGCGGATTGAGTGCCGAGTTCACGCTGGGCGAGAGACCGCAGAAGATGCCGAGCGGCACCGCTACCAGGGTGGCGATTAGGAAGCCCATGGCAACGGTCTGCAGCGAGGTGACGATCTGATCGAGATAGGTTGGATGACCGGTGAACTCGCGGAACTTAACGTCCTCGGCGCGGCCGGCAGCAACCAGCTTGGCGTTGCGCTGGTCCTGGCGTTCGTAGAAAGCGGCCGCCTTCGCGCGCTCGCGCTGGTGGTCGGCATAGAGGTTCTCGACCTGCTCCCACACCGCAGCCGGGCCGGGAATAGCCCCCAGCGAGGTATTCACCATTGGTGCCGTCTGCGCCCAGAGCGCGAGAAAGAGGCCGATGCCGAGTAGCGGCAGCACCAAGCTGCGCCACACCTCTTTCAGGTTATGGCGCGCCGATTCGCCGGCGGCGATCTTCAAGAGCGGCGTCACCCAGCCGAGCGCGACCAGGTTGAGGTAGAGGTCGAGCCTGCCGATGAGGGCAAAGAGGCGCGCGCGCCGCTCGGCGGCGGCTTCCGCGGCATCAAGCCGGGGGACGCTGTCGATGTCGGTGGCCGTCATGAGGGGATGTCTCTCCTTGGGGGTGCCTGAAATCGCGGGCATTTGCTCAGGCCGTCATCCCGGCCAAGCGAGCGCAGCGAGCGCGAGCCGGGATCCAGAACAACCACACCGTCGCTTGCCCCTGGACCCTCGGGTCAAGCCCGAGGGTGACAACTGAAGAAGGTGGAAGTGCCGTCGCGTCCATGGCCTCAGCCGCCCACCACCGCGTTCTGGGCGATTTTCTGGCTGCCCTTCAGACCGATCGGGAAGAGCTCCAGATAGGCGTTGGGCTGGCGGCCGTCGAAGGTGATGCCGTCGATGAACTCCCTCTGCGGTGCGCGAAAGCCGTCGCTTTCCCAGGGGAAGTCGGCCTCGGCAGCGTTGCCGTCTTCGACCACCAGACGCGCGGCCTCCAGGTAGATGTCCGGGCGATAGACCTCGCGGGCGACGTCAAGGTACCAGTCGTCGGACTTGTGCTCGGTGATCTGGCCCCACCGGCGCATCTGCGTCAGGTACCAGACGGCATCCGAGAGGTAGGGGTAGGTCGCGTAATAGCGGTAGAAGACGTTGAAGTCCGGCACCGCCCGCTTGTCCCCCTTCTCGTACTCGAAGGTCCCGGTCATCGAGTTGGCGATGACCTCCGCATCGGCGCCGACGTACTGCGAGCGCGCAAGGATCTCGACCGCTTCGCGGCGGTTGGCATTGTCGTTCTCGTCGAGCCACTTGGCGGCACGGATCAACGCCTTGGTGATCGCCAGCGTGGTGTTCGGATACTGATCGGCGAACTCCTTGGTGATGCCGAAGACCTTTTCCGGATTGTTCTTCCAGATCTCGAAGTCGGTGATCACCGGCACGCCGATACCCTTGAAGACCGCCTGCTGGTTCCACGGCTCGCCAACGCAGTAGCCGCTGATGGTGCCGGCCTCCAGGGTCGCCGGCATCTGCGGCGGCGGCGTCACCGAGAGCAGCGCCTCGGCCTGGATCTGCCCGGTGATGTTGTCTTCCGAGTAGAAGCCCGGGTGGATGCCGCCGGCAGCCAGCCAGTAGCGCAGCTCGTAGTTATGGGTCGAGACCGGGAAGACCATGCCCATGTTGAAGGGCTTTCCCTCGGCCCTGAACTTCTCGATGACCGGCTTCAGGGCGTCGGCCTTGATGGGATGTACCGGCTTGCCGTTCTCGTGCGGGATGTGCGACTTCATCATCTCCCAGACCTCGTTCGACACGGTGATGCCGTTGCCGTTCAGGTCCATGGAGAAGGGGGTGATGATGTGGGCCTGGGTGCCGAAGCCGATGGTGGCGGCCAGCGGCTGGCCGGCCAGCATATGGGCGCCGTCCAGCTGGCCGGTGATGACACCGTCCAGCAGCACCTTCCAGTTGGCCTGCGGCTCCAGCGTGACGAAGAGGCCCTCGTCCTCGAAGTAGCCCTTCTCGTAGGCGATAGCCAAGGGCGCCATGTCGGTCAGCTTGATGAAGCCGAACTTCAGCTCGTCCTTTTCCAGGTCAAGCATCTCGGCCTGGGCCGGCGCCGCGGCGCCGGCCAAGGAAATCCCGAGGCCGAGCATCAATCCGCGTAAGGTGGAAACGATCTGCATGGCTTGTCCCCTGTTGTCCTGAGCCGGCTTTCGCCCGCTTGCCGTGAGGCCAAAAAAAAACCGCCCGACCTGTCGCGCCCAAAATCGGGGCTGAGGTCGAGCGGCTGTGCTCGGGTGCTCCTGCGGCGGAGCGGTCACAGAATTCGATTATTCGGAGGGTCGGCCGCCATTGGCCTGTTCCCGAATGATGCAGTGCACGCTAAGCCAGTCAGGCGCGCCTGTCAATGAAAACGTCTAAATTTTAAGCATGTCCTATGCGTGCCTATGAATTGGGCACGCATACTCACCGGCGGCTCAAGGCCTCTACTTGCTGCCCAGGAGACCCCGTCCGGTCGGCCCGGCGGAAGCCAGGTAATCCTCCAAGCCGTTGGGATCGAACACCGTTCCATCGAAGAAGCGGTCTGGCCCGAGATACAGCTTGCCGGCGCGAGACGCGACGGGGGTCTCGGCCGCCAAAGCACCCTCGACCTTCTCGCTGGCCCCCGGGAGGTCGACTCCGGCCGGGCCGAGCGCTTCGCGGTAGAGGTCGGGACGGAAGGTTTGCCGCACCGCGGCAAGACGCTCGGCGCTGTGCTCGACCTGCCCGGCACGCACCATCTGGGCATAGATCCACAGCGCGAAGGAGCGCCAGGGAAAGGTCGCCGCCTTACGGTGCAGGACGAGGAAATCCTCCACCAAGCCCTGGCGCCCCCCCGGCGAGAGCGTGAGCCGGCCGTTCAGCGAGCGCTCGATGACCTCCGCCGGAAGGTCGAGGTAAGCCTCGCGTGCCAGGATTTCCGAGAGGGTCACGTGGTTCTCCGGCCGGTCGGCCCAGACCGCCGCCTTCGCCAGGGCGCGCAGCAGGGCAAAGAGCGTGTCGCGGTGGGTCTCGGCCCATTCCTGGCGCAGACCCAGCACCTTCTCCGGCGCAAACTGCCAGATCCGCGCGCCGGGCAGCACGATCTCCGCCAGTTCGGCATCGACGGCGACGCTGTTCCACGGCTCCCCCACGCAGAAACCATCCAGCTTGCCGGCGCGCAGGGCATCGACCATCAGCGGCGGCGGGACCACGACGATCTCCACCTCGTTGCCGGTGGCGAGCCCCGCGTGGGCGAGGGCATGGCGCAGCTCGTAGGCGTGGCAGGAAAAAGGGAACGGCACACCGAAGGTCAGCGGCGCCCCGCGCCGGGCATGCAGCGCGCGCACGCCGGCCGCCAGCCGGTCCAGCGCCTGCAGCGTAGCGGAGGCACCCCCGCCCTCGGGCGCGTCAGCCATGATGCCCGCCAGCTCGCGCGAGACCGAGAGGGCGTTGCCGTTCACGTTCAGCACAAATGGGGCGACGGCCTCATGTGCCACGGAGCCGAGGCCGAGGCGCATGGCGATCGGCATGGGCGCCAGCATGTGGGCGCCCTCGAACAGGCCGAAAGCCACCTTGTCGCGGATGTTGGACCACGAGGTCTCGCGACTCAGCTGCAGTTCAACACCTTCGGCCGCGGCAAAATCCAGCTCCCGCGCGGCGACGAGTACCGCCGCGTCCACCAGGGGAATGAAGCCGATACGGACCTGGCGCCGGCTCAAGAGAGGAGCTCCGCGGCGGTGACGACGCTCTGGGCGATCTCCGAGATTTTCCGGCTCTGGCTCATCGCCGCCTTGCGCAGCAGGGCATAGGCCTCTTCCTCGCTGATGCCCTTGGCCTTCATGAGAATACCTTTGGCGCGGTCGATCACCTTGCGCTCGGCCAGCGCCGCCTTGGTCGCCTGCAATTCCGACTGCAGCCGCGAGAATGTGTTGAAGCGGGTGATGGCGGTGGCGAGGATCGCCTTGATGCGCTCCTTCTTCAGGCCGTCGACCACATAGGCGCCGACCCCCGCCTCGACCGCCGCCTCGATCATCGACATGTCGCTCTCGTCGACGAACATGGCGATCGGCCGGCGGACCAGGCGCGAGACCTCGAACATCTGCTCGAGCACGTCACGATTGGGGTTTTCCAGGTCGATGAGGATGACGTCGGGCGCGAGCTCGCTGAGGCGCTCCAACACGCCGGACATCTCGGAAATATGGTGAATGTCGCGGTAACCCGCTTCGCGCAGGCCTTGCTCGATGACGTCCGCGCGTTCCCGCTGCGGGTCAACCACCGCGATCTTCATCGTGGAAAGACTGTTCTCCACCCTGATCCCACCATCTGCCGGTCTGTTGCGCCAGCCTTAACCATGATGGGCGTTTGTCCCCCCAGAGACATTTATTATTGTCGCTATAAAGGCGGGCGCTTAAGGACACGTCAAGTCGGAGATTATCCGTTCTTTTGGCAACTCGGGTCGCAGGAGGCGGATCTGCCTTAGATCTCCCGGGCCTGCCGAGCACTACCCAAGTAGTCGCCCGGCAGGCCGGCGCCCAAAAAGGGATTACTCGTCCGCTCCAGGTCTTGGTCGTGTGGAAATTCCTGCCGCGGAACGGGCTCGTGCTGACCGGATCAACAATTTGACGCCGATCCGGGAAATCGCCTATTCAGCCACCACCGGGCTGGAGGAGGTTCAGTCGGGTCCATTGGCGGGATCTGACAGCGTCACCGCGGGTAGATGCGCCCGGATGGCTCCTCTCATGCCTTCATTGCCGCCACCAGCGGAAAAGACCTGACTGCGACGCAGCCAGCCGCGGCTGCGGGCCTAAACCACTAGCCCAGTTCTCGGCCTCCTCTCGGCAAAAAGCTTGTCGTTGGCAGTTGCCGTCCGCAAAGGGTCAGAAGCCGCCCTCACTGTGCTCGTTCTCAAGGTCCTCTCAAGAAACCTCAGCGGACAATCTCGGCAACCTGCGCTCCAATTTCGCCTTACCGAAGCTGAGGGGACATGCCCTGCCTAAACCTCGATGTCGGGGTTGTGCCAGCAGCCGACACCGCCTTCTTAAAGGAGCGCTCCTCCCCCTAAGCAATTCTAGTCACAACGCGCGATCATGCCGACGTCGACGACAATCTCAGTGCCGGTGACGAAGCTCGCCTCGTCGGAAGCACGGTAGAGCGCGGCATTGGCGGTGTCGCGGCCGTCGCCCATGAAGCCGAGGGAAATGCGCGGCACGCGCTGTTTCAGCAGGGCGTCGACGTCGCCTCCGGCGCGCTGCCCGACCAGCCGTGCCTCGACTATCGACGTGTGCAGTTGCCTGCTGTCGGTGACTCGCAGAGATGGGCCGCGGCAGCCGCAAGCGCAACTAGCTGGCGTCGAGGCTTCCCCGGCTCAGCAGGGAATCGATGATCTCGGCATCGCTGGTGCCCAGGCTCGAGAGGTCACTTCCCTGCAGGACAATGCCCGCGGTCGCTGTTCCTGCCCCGGCACCGTCGGCATCGACGGTGATCGTCGTGTTGCCGCCGGCGAAGCTGAAGTCCAGATAGGCATCCAGCGCCGCGCCGTCCTCGCTAGCGACGCCCGTCAGCAGACCACGCAGGTCGAGCAGGTCGCCGTCGCCCGGCGGGCCGACCGCGAAGCCAAGGATGACGTCGATGTCGCCGATCGCATCACCGCCGAACACGAAGGAGTCACCGCCGTCGCCGCCAATGAGGGTATCGTCGCCATCACCGCCGATGAGCGTATCGGCGCCAGCACCGCCATAGAGCACATCGGCGTCCGCCCCACCCTCCAGTCTGTCGGCGCCCCCGAGGGAGTCGTCGGGATCGGTACTGTCGCCATAGAGGACATCGGCGCCACCGCCACCGAGCAGCAAGTCATCACCGGCGGAGTCGACGAGGATCGCCGTTCCGCCGTCAAAGGCCGCAGCGTCGCCGACGATCACGTCATCGCCCGCCCCGCCGTCGAGCGTGTCGTCGCCGCCGTGGGTGACGCTCGCCGTGCCGCCGAGCGAGAGCGCGTCGCCGGCAAGAGTGTCCTCATTGTAGGATCCACGAATGAAGTCGTCGCCGGCGGAAGCGTCTGTTGGTGCCAAGTTCACCACGACCGCATCGCCACCGTTGAGAGCCAGGGCATCACCGGAAATGATATTGTCGCCGGAGTCAACGGCATCGATGACGTCGCTGCCCGCCACTGCCAGCGCCGCCGCCGTGTTGGTGACTCGTGCAGTGCCGTTGCGGCCGCTCGCAAAGGCGTCGCCGGCGATGATGTTGGTGCCGCTGTTGTCCGCCCCGATGGTGTCGTTGCCAGCCCCGGCTCCGGCACCGGCCGCCTCGTTTACCACCTCGCTGAGTCCTGCCTCGCCGGTGGTCAGCGCGTCGCCGGCCAGGAGATTGTTCCACTGGCCACCCATGACCACATCACCGCCCGCATTAGCTTGTGCGCCCTCCGACGCCGTGGCGCTGTTGGTCACGCGCGCCACGCCACCAACGCCCGCGGCCAGCACGTCCCCGGCCATGGTGTCGTCGCCGCCGCCGTAGTGGTCAGCAATGTCGCCGTTGAGGGTGTCGGCGTCGGCTAGCGCCCAGGCAGTACCGCCGGCCTCGGCGCTGTTGATCACCTCGGCCAACGCGCCGCTGGCACCTGCGGCGAGCGCGCCGCCGGAGATCACATGCGTGGGCCAGCCGCCGTAAATCAAGTCTCCGCCAGCCTCGGCCAGACCTGTCTCTTCCGCTCGCGCCGTGTTGGCCGAAGCCGCCCGACCGGCCGTTCCCAGGGCGAGCGACTCGCCCGCGGCAAGGCCACCGCCCTGCACCGAGCGCAGATCGTCGCCACCCGCGGAAGCCTCCCCAGCGGCGAAAGCTTCGGCAAGGTTGTCGCTCACGGCCTCGGCTCCGTCGCCGCTGGCCAGCGCGTCACCAGCCAGGCTGTCGGACCCACTCCAATACAGCCCGAGGGTATCATCGCCAGCGGAGGCGAGCCCGCTGCCGTCAGCGGTGGCGGCGTTGCCCGCCAGCGCGCGCGCCTCCGCCGCCAGCGTCAGGGCATCACCTGCCACCAGGTTATCGCTGGTGGGCACCCGGCCGGACGAGGGCGAAGCCTGAAGTGCGTCGTTGCCGGCCTGCGCCGAACAGTTCGCTGCTGCGGCAAGAGCCGTATTGGTCACGGTGGCGTCGCCCCCGGAAGGATCAGTGGTCGCAGCGTCGCCGGCCAACACGTTGGTACCGGCGTAGCCGTCGATGGTATCATTGCCGGCAAAGGCCTCGGCACGGCCGATCTCGCCGCCGACAGCACTGGCCCGCGCGAAGTTCTCAGCGGTGGCGGTCCCGCCCGCCCCAATGGCCAGCGCATCGCCGGCGACGCTGTCGTTGTCGTGGCTGAAGAGATCGATCAGGTCGCTGCCAGCTGTGCCGCTGCCGGTGGTGAAGCTGGACGGCTGGAAGACGACGTCCACGGCCGCGCTGTTGGCCACTGTGGCTGCACCGGCCGCACCGCTTGCCAGGGCATCGCCCGCGACAATGTTGGTCGAGGGCCCGTCACCGCCGGTAACCGTATCGGTGCCGGCCGCCGCCGTGCCGCCGGGGCCGCGCGCCACACCGATGACCGCGACGCTGTTCTCCACGTCTGCCTCGCCGCCGGTCCCGGTCGCCAGGGCATCACCAGCGACGGTGTGGCTGCCGGGCCCGCGTGGAGCCGTAAGCTGGATTGTGTCACCGCCGGCCCCGCCATCCTGTGCGAGATTCAGCACTTCGGCGCGGCTGCCACCGAGGGCCAGAGCATCGCCGGCCAGGATGTCGAGGCCCCCCTCGCTGAGGATAAGGTCGCTGCCGGCGGACGCGAGGACGGTTCCCTCGGCAAAGTTTTCCACGCGCGCGATGCCCGGGCCCATCACGGCCGCGTCGCCGGCAACGCGGTCCCGATCATGGCCACCGATAATCACGTCGTTGCCGGCCGTCGCGCCGGAGCCCATGACGCGGTTCACCGTCACGGCGAGCGAGTCCGTCTCACCCCAGGCCAGGGCGTCGCCGACCAGCAAGTTGCCACCCTCGCCGCCGTGGAGAGTGTCATCGCCGGCCTTGCCGCTATCGGTGGTGTTGTCGGCCGACGCCTCGGCCCTGCGGCGGTGGGAGATCGCCAACGCATCGCCGGCGAGTTTGTCTGCCCCCGTGCCACCGTCGAGGCTGTCGGCGCCGACGGCAGCGTCGATCACAGAGTTCGTGATCCGGTTGGCCGCCGTGGCGGTCGCAAAACCGGCAGCCTCGGCCAGGGCATCGCCGGCCAGCCTGTCGTGGCCGTCAAAGCCGGTGAGGCTGTCGTTACCTGCACCACCGTTCGAGGGGTTGGGGCCATCGACGGTGAGCCCGCTGCCGCTGTTCTCCGCCATCGCTTCGGCGATGCGGCCGCTGGCCAAGGCGTCGCCGGCCGCTAGGTCGCTGCCGGAGCCGGCCTCCACAACATCGTTGCCCGCCCAGCCGCCTCGGGTCCCGTTCACCGCGCGGGCGAGGGCCGCACCCTCAGGATGATCCAGAGGCGCGACAGCGAGGGCGTCGCCGGCGAGGCTGTCCGTGCCGGGGCCGCCGGCGAGACTGTCGCTGCCGGCGATACCGTCTGAAGTGAGGTTGCGGGCAAGCGCGGCGGCGGGCCCGGCGGTAGCAAACGCTAGGGCCTCACCCGCAAGGCGATCGGCGCCGGTACTGCTACCGCCACCGCCGTGGACGCGGTCGACGCCGGCACGGCCGCCAAAGTCAGCGCGGTTGTCGGCCTCGGCGACGGCGAGGTCGGTGCCCGCGGCGAGGGCCTCCCCCGCCAGATGGTCGTCGTGGCCGCCGCCGCCGAGACTGTCGCTGCCGCTTGGTGCCAGAGTATCGGCGCTATCTTGATTCGCCGCAGTGGCGACAGCGAGCGCCGCGGCCTGGAGCGCCTCGCCGGCGAGCAGATCGTCGCCGCCCGCCCCGAGCAAGGTATCGTCATCAGCCGTCCCGGCCAGGGTGTCTGGCCCCGGCCCGCCTGACAGTACGAAAAAGGCTCCAAAGTCTTGAGACAGAACCGCCACCCCGAGCGCGCTGCGGGTGTTCGGCTCGTCGTCCGCACCCGTTTCGGCCCACCCAGCCGAACCGTCGCTTCCCTTGGCCTGTGCCATCTCAGCTCTCCCAGTTGCTTTGGTCTGCCTTCGCAAGGCTCGGGCCACGACGAGCGGAAGGCCAGAAACCAAATTGAGGCAACTGGTGGCTGCGGCAGCGCAAGAAAGACGTCACATGGTTGTCAAGATTGTGACCGTCCGACGAAGGTCACCGATACCGACATTCAATTAAAGCACTGATTTGAGTGCTAGGTTCTGGCTGGGCGCCGCTCTCCACGCCAGGACCGGTGCTAAAGGTGGTTACAGTCGTAGACCAGACCTACGCCGACAGGCCGTTGACTCCGCCTTTATGCCACGAAGAGAAGTTCATGGCCGCTTAGAGCATGTTCGCTTTCGAGAATTGAGCCGACCTTACCCACCCAAATGCCCGGCGTGACGGCAACCCCGAGTAAGGGTTGGGCGCTTGCCGCCTTAACCGGATTGTGGCACATTCCTGTTCACGCGCCCTGCAAGCCTCTGATTTGGTTGGATAAAACTGACGGCTTGGAATCCAGCCCCCCAGCCACTCCCCAGAAAACTTCCGCAAGAACAGTCAATTGCAGGGCGCCGTATCGCTCTCTGTGCAAAGGGTGCAATCACTTTTGCGGCGCTTTCCGGCGGTCCCGAAACCTGATCCTCAGTTCTCAGGGCCAGCTTGCTGAGTGGTCAGGTTTCCCGCCAGGCCTTCATGATGCTGTCGCGTAGCGGCTGGACGAGGTAGTCGAGCGGGGTGCGCTCGCCGGTCTTGATCATCACGTCGGCCGGCATGCCGGGCTGCAGCTTGTGGTCGCCCAGGCGGGCCGCCTCGTTGTCTGGCACCACCACGCGTGCCAGGTAGTAGGCCTCACCGCTGCGCTCGTCCTCGAAGCGGTCGGCGGATATGTAGATTACCGAGCCCAGCAGGCGCGGCGTCGTGCGCTGCGGGAAGGCGGTGAACACCACGTCAGCCTCCTGGCCGGCGAAGAGGTTGTCGATGTCGACCGGCCGGATTTTCGCCTCGACGATCAGCTGGTCGCCAACCGGCACCAGTTCCAGGACCGCCTGTCCCGGCCGCACCACCTGCCCCTGCGCATAGACCTGCAGGCCGACGACGATGGCGTCTTCCGGCGCGCGCACTTCCAGGTGGTTCAGGATGAAGCTGGCCGCGGTTACACGCTCGCGCAGGTCCAGGATCTGCGCCCGCGTTTCCCTAAGCTCCTGCTCGACCTGCTCGCGGAAGTCCTTCCCGAGTTGCAGGATCTGCAGCTTGGCCTCACTGATCGAGGTCTTCGCCGCAGCGATTTCGGCGATCAGTTCGCCCCGTTCGCCGCCCAGGCGGGCGGCCTCGCGCTCCAGTGCCAGCACCTTGGGCTTTTCCGCGTAGCCTTTTTCGAGCAGGGACTGTTTTGCCGCCAGTTCTTCGTTGATCAGGTCCATCTGGCGGCCCTTGGACTCCTGCTGGGCGCGATAGCCCGCGATCTGCTCCTCGATCTGGCCGATGCGCTGGGTATAGATTTCGGTCTCACCGCGCAGGGTTTCGCGCCGCGCCATGAACAGGCTCTCCTGGTCGCGCAGGATCTCGCGGATGTGCTGCCGGTTCACCCGGTCGGCGAGGGCATCGGGCACAATGATGGCCTCGGCGCCGTCGCGCTCGGCCAGCAGTCGCGCCTCGGCGGCCAACGCCTGGTCCAGCTTGATCTGCACGATGGCCAGCGACGCGCGCGCCTGGGTTTCGTCGAGGCGCAGCAGCAGGTCGCCACGCCGCACCGCGTCGCCGTTGCGCACCAGGATCTCGCGGACAATGCCGCCTTCCAGGTGCTGGATGGCCTTGCGGTTGCTGTCGACCATGACAGTGCCTGAGGCGATCACGGCGCTTGACAGATCGGCGGTGGCCGCCCAGCCAAAGAAGCCGCCGAAGGTCAGCACGATGACGGCAAGGCCGGCCAGCACCACGCGGCGGGTGCTGGTGGGGGCTTCGGCGGGCAGGTTGGATTCCGAGGTCATGCCTGCGCCGCCTCCGCGCGCCGGGACGCAGCGGCAAGCCGCTGCACTTCTGCCGCCGGCGCGCCCTTGGCAGGCTTCGGCGGCTTGGGCACCGCGCGGGTCACCTTGGGCAGTACCTCCGGCGTCGCGCCAAAGTGTTCGATCAGCCCGTCGCGCAAGACCAGCAGCTTGTCCATGCTGCCGAGTATCGCCGGCCGGTGGGCGATCAGCACCACCGTGGTCCCCTGCGCCTTCATCGCCTTCACGGCGCGGCGCAAGGCCTCCTCGCCCTCGCTGTCGAGGTTGGCGTTGGGCTCGTCGAGCACCACGAGCGCCGGGTTGCCGTAGAGGGCGCGCGCCAACCCGATGCGCTGCCGCTGGCCGCCGGACAACGCCGCCCCGCCCAGCCCGATGCGGGTATCGTAGCCCTCGCCCAGGTGCAGGATCATCTCGTGTACGCCGGCCCGCTGCGCCGCCTCCACCACCGCCCTGGGATCGGGCTCCGCAAAGCGTGCGATGTTCTCCGCCACCGTGCCGTCGAACAGCTCCACGTCCTGCGGCAGATAGCCCAGGTGCGGGCCCAGCTCGACGTGATTCCACTCGCTGACGTCGGCGCCGTCCAGGCGCACGGCGCCCGACGCCGGCGCCCAGATGCCGACCAGCAGGCGCGCCAGCGTCGACTTGCCGGCGGCGCTGGGCCCGATGATGCCGAGCCCTTCGCCGGCTTCCAGACCGAAGGAGATGCCCTTCAGCACAGGCTTGGTCACGCCCGGCGGCGCGGCGACTAGCTTCTCGACGGCGATCGTTCCTTTCGGCCGCGGCAGCGGCATGGAGGGTGCCGGCCTCCTGTCGTCTTCCAGGAAGGACTTGAGGCGCGTCCGCGCGGCGCGCGCCAGGACGAAGCTGCGCCAGTTACCGATGGCGCCTTCCACCGGCGCCAGCGCGCGACCCATCATGATCGAGGCCGCGATCATCACGCCCGGCGTGATCTCCTGCTGCAGCGCGAGGTAGGCGCCGGTGCCGAGGATCGCCACCTGCAGCACCGGCCGGACGAATTTGGCACCGGCGGTGAGGATGCCGCCGCGGTCGCTGGCCTTGGCCTGGGCGGCCAGCGCGGCCTGGTGGCGCGCCAGCCAGCGACGCTGCAGGCCGGGCAGCATGCCCATGGCCTCGATCACTTCGGCGTTGCGCAGGGTGTTTTCGGTGAAGCCGTGGGCGGCCGCGCTGTCACGCCCGGCCTCGCGCAGCGGCCCGCGCGTCGCCAGCTCGCTAAGCACCGCCAGGGCGAACAGCACCACCGCCCCGGCCAGTGACACCAGACCCAGGTAAGGGTGCAGGACGAAGATGATGGCCAGGAACAGCGGCGTCCACGGCGCATCGAAGAAGGAGAGCAGCCCGTTGCCGGTGAGAAAGCCCCGCAGCGTCTCGAGGTCGCGCAACGGCTGCGGTTCGACGCTTTCGCTGTGCTGCAGGTGGCGCCGCAGCATGCCCTCGAACAGCCGGCCGTTCAACCGTCGGTCAAGGCGTGAGCCGATGCGCACGAAAACGCGCGCGCGCACGAGCTCCAGCAGCGCGGAGGTGAGGATCATGCCGACCGCCACCACCGTCAGCATGACCAGCGTATGAGAGCTGCCGGAGGTGAGGACGCGGTCGTAGACCTGCATCATGTAGAGCGGTCCCGTCAGCATCAGCAGGTTGATGAAGAAGCTGAACAGACCGACGGAGCCGAAGGCGGCCCGCACGTCCTGAAAGGCTTCCGACAGCGGGTTCTCGGGCCCCTTGGCTGGCTTATCCGTCATAAATACTCGGTCCTTGCCCTGTCGCCTGGACACGCCCTACCGGCCGCCCGCCCATCGGACAGGGTCGATTCATTTGCGCGTTCGCCGTTGATTGCCTGATTAGCAACCAAGGCCGTTACACCCGTGTGGCCGAAATATGACGCTTTCCGGAAGCGACCGGGCCATGGCCTGAAAAGACGGGGCGGCGGCGCCGTCCTGGCACCGCCGCCCTTTTGCATCAGGGAACGCTTATCCGGGTCACACCGGTCAGGCGACGTTGAACAGGAAGTCGTCGTCGCTGAGGTCGTCGGTCTGGACGCCGACCAGGCGCAGCTCGTCGCCGGCGACGGCATCCAGGCTGAAGACCACGTCGCCGCCGTCGTTCACCGCCAACGAGATCAGCGCCGTGAAGTCGGTGAACGAGAAGCCGTTCAACGCGATCATGTCGTCGCCTGGCTCGAAGTCGGTCACCACGTCGAAGCCCGTGCCGGCGTCGAACACGAAGAGGTCGTCGCCGTGGCCGCCGGTGAGGGTGTCGTCGCCCTCGCCGCCTGCCAGGGTATCGTCGTCGCGCCCGCCCAGCAGCAGGTCGTCTCCCGCACCGCCGTCCAGGCTGTCGTCGTCGTAGCCGCCGTCGAGCGTATCGTCGCCGCCGTCACCCACCAGGGTGTCGTCGCCCCGGTCACCCAGCAGCAGGTCGTCGTCGTTGCCGCCATCCAGGTAGTCGTCGTCACGCCCGCCGTCGATGGTGTCGTCGCCGTCGCCGCCGTCGACCTCGTCGTCGCCGCGGTCGGCGAGGATAAGGTCATCCCCGTCGCCGCCCGCCACGTAGTCGTCGCCGCGGCCGGCATCGATGACGTCGTCACCGTCGCCGCCGTCCAGGCTGTCGTCGCCGCGGTCGCCGATCAGGGTGTCGTCGCCGTCGCTGCCGAACAGCAGGTCGTCGTCGCGACCGCCGTCGACCCAGTCGTCGCCCTCGCCGGCCAGCACGCTGTCCTCGCCGCGGTCGCCGGAGATCGTATCGAAGCCCTCGCCGCCCAGGATGACGTCGTCGTCGCGACCGCCGTCAAGGCTGTCATCCCCGTCGCCGCCGTCCAGGGTGTCGTCGCCCCGGTCGCCCAGCAGCGTGTCGTCGCCGCCATAACCCAGCAGGAAGTCGTTGCCGCGGGTACCCTCTAGGAGCAGGCCATCGTCTTCGCCCGGCTGTTCGCCGCCGCTGTCGGGGCCTTCGGTGGTGAAGTTCCAGGTCGTGCTGTCGCTGATCCCGGCGTAGGGATTGCCCGAGGTGGCACCGCCATCGGACTGTCCCTGAACGAGGATGTTGTCGATCGCCCACCACCAGTCGTTGCCGGCCTCGATCACGCCGAAGGAGATCACCACATTGCTGGCCCCTTCGGGGTTATCCAGGTTGATCGTGAGGGTCTCGTTGGTCGCGTCTTCCTTGAAATCGGGATCGCTCGGATCGGAGGAGAAACGCAGCACCTCGACCGACTCGCCGCCGTCATAGGAGACCGTCAGCACCGCCTTCTGGCTGTCTTCATAGCGCCAGCTCGAGTCGAAAGTCAGCGTCAGGCTGCCCGCCGCGACAGTGCTGATATCGATCGCAGGCGTCCGCATGTAGGCGTTGAACAGGTTCGGATCGATGCCGACGGCGCCGTCATCATACTCATCCGGATCCGCCACCATGACGGTACCGCTCCCATTGACGAAGCCGGACCGGCCCTGATCCGCCGCTGCATTGACCCAGGAGCTCTTGTCCATGAAGGTCCAGCCGAAGAACTCGGTTACCCCGCCCCCGGGCGTCGTATTGTCATGTGTCCAGCCTTCCGGTGCTTCGGCCGTGAAGTCGGTACCGTCACCACCGGTTTCGTTCACGAAGGGATCCAGCGTCAGCCCCTCGAAGTTCTCCGAGAACAGGGTGGTCAGGGAGGCGGTGTCCCGCAGGGCGCCGGCATCCACCTGCACGTAGTAAGCAGTGCCAGGCTCCAGATCGGCGGAAGGATCGATGGTCACTGTCTTGCCGTCGATGGTCACCTGGTCTGAGGTGACGTCGATGCTCTCGACCACGGAGTCGTCGCTCGCCCGGTAGATGACGATGTTGCCGTTACCAGCAACGATCGGCTCGTTGAACTCGATGGTCAGGTTGCCGTCCGCCGGCACTGCCGCGGCATCGTCAGCGGGGCCGAAGGAAACCGCTTCCGGCGCCACCGTGTCGGCCTCCGTGGTGAAGTTCCAGGCGGTGCTGCCCGACAGGCCGTAGAAGTCGTTGGTGCCGTCGGTGAAGGCCCCGGAGTCGATCTCGACATAGTACTGGGTCTCGTAGGCCAGATCTTCCGGCAGATCGACGGTCACGGTGTCGCCGTTTACGGTCACCGCCGCCGAGGTAACATCGATGGTCGCGACGATGGCATCGTCAGACAGCTGCTTGATGACGATGTTGCCGCTGCCGGCCTGAATGTTCTCGCTGAAGCGGATGGAGATATCCGTGCCCACCGACACGTTGCCGGCGTCGTCTTCCGGCAGCAGGATGTCTTCAAGCGTCGGCACCAGTGGATCGGCCGCTCCTTCCAGCAAGGAACCGCTGACCAGGCCGTCTTCGGACAACTCGAAATCGATCCCCAGATGGTCCAGGATGGTGGTCACGACCGATGTCGCCGGCACCGCTTCGTCGAACTCCTCCAGCTCCTTGTTCGCCGCGATGAAGGTCCGGCGCTCCGAGTCCGTCTGACCGCCGTGGCCGCTGCCGGTTAGCGGGTCGCGGCCATGGTCCGTCGTGACCAGGATCAGCCAGTCCTCGCCGGGGTTTTCCGCCATGCGCTGGTCGACCGCGTCCTTGATGGCCTGCAGCTGGGCCATGGCCGTCGCCAGGGCGTCGTTGTATTCCTCACCGAAGCCGTAGCCGTGCCCGGCACCGTCCACATCGTCCAGGTGAACGAAGGTAAAGTCCGGCGCCTCGTCCAGGATAAGATCAACGACCGTATCGGTCACTGCCTGGTCGGAAATCCCGCTGACGACCTCGTCGATGACCGCCTCGTCTTCCAGCAGTCCAGCTTCGCGGGAGAAGTGACCATTGTTGATCGGCGCCCAATGAACGACCGATGCGATGTTGGCATCGGGAATGGCGGCGTCGATCCGCTCGAAGATGCTGTCGACACCTCCTTCGACCGGCGCGTTGTTGTTGCTCTCGACACCGTGCTGATCGACCCAGGTGCCGGTCAGGATCGTCGACCAGCCCGGGCCGCTGGAGGTAGCCTGCTCCGTTTCGCTGCCGACTTCGCCGCCGACATAGGACTCGACGATGTCGAGACCCAGCAGTGCCTCGACCTCTTCCTGAAGGCCGAGCAGAAGCAGCTTTTCCAGCTGTGCGCCGTCGATGCCGACCAGAATTGCCTTTTGTGTCATGTTTCCTCGCGGATTTGCGTTGATCTATGCGTTGCCGTGGGAGGCGTCGTGCGAGGCGAGAGGCGCCCGGTGTCTCCGCTCGCGCGGATCGGCCCCGGACGAAACAAGCCCCCGCGTCACCCCCCTCTTGGCGCGGCGATCCACCGGCGATGGTCCGGTGAACAGAGAGCGATTAACGGGAAGCGCGATGACAGTCGTACAACCGGGTATGTGATTGAGCTGTGACGCTTTTTCTGCTTCGCAGCGCCGCTAGATGCGCTGTTGATTCGTCTTCTTCGTTTTGCTTAGATAGACGCAGGGCGACGGCGCCTTCTCGGCGCCGCCGCCCTTTTGCATCAGAAAGCGCTGGTCCAGGTAACGCCGGTCAGGCGACGTTGAACAGGAAGTCGTTGTCGTGGAGGTCGTCGGTGTTGAGGCCGACGAGGCGCAGCTCGTCGCCGGCGATCTCATCCAG
>NZ_JBBKAH010000003.1:0-862773 GCF_037652055.1 Pelagibius sp. 7325 | reverse complement strand
CACCGGCGTCTCGGCCCCCTACGAGCCCCCCGAGGCACCCGACCTCGTCGTCGATACCGCCAGCGACAGCATCGCCGCATCCGTCGAGCAGATCATCCGCTACATCGAAAAAGCCTTCACCCTCAAAAAGGGCGAGGCGGGAAAGAAATAGCGGTCGGCCGGAGCTCCCCGCGCAGCCATTGCGCCGGGGGCTCCGGGCCCCCTACCGGTCCACGCGCGGCGGGCAGGTCCAGGGCGCGGGGAGCAGGGCGAAGAGCCCCCGCACCAGAAGATTGCCGGGCCGTGGAAAACCGCCCGAACGCAAGCCGTCAGCCGCCCTCCGTCAGCCGCCTGCCGCCGCCATGCGCTCTTCCGATTCGCGCTTCATCTCCTGGCGCCGCGTGATCAGCGAGGCGGCTAGCACCCCGGTCGCCACCAGGCCGACCAGGATGGTGCAGACGGCGTTGATCTCCGGCGTCACTCCCAGGCGCACCTGGCTGTAGATCTTCATCGGCAGGGTGGTGGCGCCCGGGCCGGTGGTGAAGCTGGCGATCACGAGGTCGTCGAGCGACAGGGTGAAGGACAGGAGCCAGCCGGCGACCACCGCCGGCGCGATGATCGGCAGGGTGATCTGGAAAAAGGTGCGCGCCGGCGGACTGCCGAGATCCATGGCCGCCTCCTCGATGGAGCGGTCGAAGCTGACCAGGCGCGACTGCACCACCACCGCGACATAGCACATGGAGAAGGTGATGTGGGCGATGGTGACGGTGACGAAGCCGCGATCCAGCGCGACGGCAACGAACATCAGCAGCAGCGACAGGCCGGTGATCACCTCCGGCATCACCAGCGGCGCATAGATCATGCCGGAGAACAGCGTACGGCCGTGGAAGGTGCCGAAGCGCGACATGATGAGCCCGGCGATGGTGCCCAGCACGGTGGCGAAGCAGGATGCGGTGAAGGCCACCTTCAGGGTCACCCAGCCGGCGTTCAGCAGCCCCTCGTTTTGCAGCATCTCGCCATACCACTTGGTCGAGAAGCCGCCCCACACGGTGACCAGCCGCGATTCGTTGAAGCTGTAGATGATCAGCAGCGCGATCGGCAGATAGAGGAACAGGAAGCCGAGGATCAGCGAGGCGATGTTGAACCAGGTCAGGCCGTGCCGCATGTCCTCACGCCTCCGCGCGCGCATTGCGTTCCTGCATGCGCTGGAACAGCACGATCGGAATGACCAGCACCAGCAGCAGCAGGACGGCGACGGCGGACGACAGCGGCCAGTCGCGGTTGTTGAAAAACTCGCTCCACAGGGTCTTGCCGATCATCAGCGTCTCCGAGCCGCCCAGCAGGTCGGGGATGACGAACTCGCCGACCGCCGGAATGAAGACCAGGAAGCAGCCGGCGATGATGCCGGAAAGCGACAGCGGCACGGTGACCACCCAGAACGCCTTGATCGGCCGGCAGCCGAGATCGGCCGCGGCTTCCAGCAGGCTGAGGTCCAGCTTCTCCAGGTTGGCGTAGAGCGGCAGCACCATGAAGGGCAGGTAGGAATAGACGATGCCGATGTAGACCGCGGTATCGGTGTTGAGAATGGTCAGCGGCTCGTTGATGACGCCCAGGTTCATCAGCGCCAAATTGAGCAGGCCTTCCTTTTTCAGGATGCCGATCCAGGCGTAGACCCGGATCAGGAAGGATGTCCAGAACGGCAGGATGACCAGCATCAGGAGGGCGAAGCGCCAGCGCCGCGGCGCGCGCACCATGCCGTAGGCGATGGGATAGCCGATCGCCAGGGTCAGCAGCGTGGAAACCGCCGCAATCTTGAGCGAACTCAGATAGGAATTGATGTAGAGGCTGTCTTCCAGCAGGAAGAGGTAGTTGCCGATGGTCGCGTGAAAGGCGATCCAGCCGTCCTCGATGAAGGTGACCAGCGGCGTGTAGGGCGGCATCGCCACCTGGACCTCGGCGAAGCTGATCTTCAGCACGATGAGGAAGGGCGCCAGGAAGAAGGCGAGCAGCCAGAGATAGGGGATCGCGATGACGGCGCTGCGCCCGGAGAAGCCGAGGCGCTTCAGCAGCGCGCAGAGGATCTTGTAGGGCGGGAACATCAGCAGGCGGGCGTGCAGACCGGCCAGCGCGCCCGCGCTGGCGCTGCGCCCGCTCATGAAGGCGATCTTGCTGCCGGTCTCGCTGTCGCCTGGCTGCGCCATCCCCGTTCCCCGTTTCCCCCTTGGGCCTTCCCCGTCGGGCCTTCCTAGTTCAGCAGCACGACGGCGGCGTTGGGCGCCCAGGTCAGGTAAACCCGCTCTTCCCAGGTGATCGGCCGCTCGATGAGACGGGCCATGTTGGCCTGGGTCACCGTGACCATTTTCCCGCTGTCCAGCTTCACGTGATAGATCGACATGTTGCCGAGGTAGCCGATATCCCATACCTCGCCGGTCACGCAGTTGCGTGTGCCGGGCGGCGGCGCCTCCTTGGAGATCATCAGCTTTTCCGGCCGGAGCGCGATCCACACCTGGCGCCCCTGCGGTTCGTCGCCGCTGGGCCCGGTCTCGATCTCGCAGCCGGCCTCCGGGCTCTGCACCAGCAGGTGGTCGCCCTCGCGCGCGGCGACGCGGCCCTCCAGGACGTTCACCTCGCCGATGAACTCGGCGACGTAGCGGGAATTCGGATACTCGTAGAGCTCGCCGGGCGTCGAGACCTGCACGATGCGGCCATGGTCCATCACCGCAATGCGGCTGGACACGGTCATCGCCTCTTCCTGGTCGTGGGTCACGATCACGAAGGTGATGCCGGTTTCCTCCTGGATGTTCATCAGCTCGAACTGAGTCTGGGTGCGCAGGTTCTTGTCCAGCGCGCCGAGCGGCTCGTCGAGCAGCAGCATCTTCGGCTTCTTGACCAGGCTGCGCGCCAGGGCGACGCGCTGGCGCTGGCCGCCGGAAAGCTGGTGCGGCTTGCGCCTGGCGAAGGCGTTGAGCTGCACCATGTCGATGACCTCGGCGACGCGGCGGTCGATCTCGGCCTTCGGCACACCGTCCTGCTTCAGGCCGAAGGCGATGTTCTTCTCCACATTCATGTGCGGGAACAGGGCGTAGGACTGGAACATCATGTTGACCGGCCGCTCGTAGGGCGGCACGCCGGACATGTCCTCGCCCTCCAGCAGAATCTTGCCGTCGGACGGGATCTCGAAGCCCGCCAGCATGCGCAGCAGGGTGGTTTTGCCGCAGCCCGAGGGGCCGAGCAGCGAGAAGAACTCACGCTTGAAGATGTCCAGCGAGACGTTGTCGACGGCGACGAAGTCGCCGAAGCGCTTGGTCACGCCGGCGATCTGGACGTGCGGCTTCTCGTTGGGATCGTTCCAGGGGGCCCAGCGCTGCCGCGCGGCGGAACTGCCGCTGCGCGCCACGCTGCCTGCGGCTCCAGCATCACTCATTCGGTAGTCCCCCCGGGTTGCCGCCCTGGCGGCCAGTGACCTGCTTGGCCGACCGTCAGGCATAGCCTGCAAGATGCTTCTGAGAAAAGCAATCGGCCCCGCTCCCGATTCGGCGGGGGCGGGGCCGGCGGCTGCCTTACTGGCCGCTCTTTACCTTTGTCCACAAACGGGTGACCACCCGCTGGACGTTCGGGGCATAGGGAGACGTCGTGTAGAGCTTGTCCAGGGCGGCCTGGTTCGGATAGATCGCCGAGTCGCCGATCACGTCCTCGTTCAGGAACTCCTGGGAGGCCTTGTTGCCGTTGGCGTAGTAGACGTAGTTGGACGCCTTGGCCATCACCTCGGGCTGCATGATGTAGTTCAGGAAGGCGTGCGCGTTGTCGGGATGCGGGGCATCGCCGGGGATCGCCATCTGGTCGAACCACATCAGCGCACCCTCGTCGGGGATTACGTAGTGCACCGTGACGTTGTTGTTGGCCTCGGCGGCGCGGTCGCGGGCCTGCAGCACGTCGCCCGACCAGCCGAGCGCCAGGCAGATGTCGCCGTTGGCCAGGGCGTTGATGTACTCCGAGGAGTGGAATTTCTGGATGTAGGGGCGCACCGCCATCAGGGCGTCCTCGGCCTTGGCGATCACCTCGGGGTCCTGGCTGTCCGGGTCCTCGCCGATGTAGTTGAGGGCGGCGGGGATCAGCTCGGTCGGGGCGTCCAGCACGTGGATGCCGCAGTCGGCGAACTTGGACACGACTTCCGGATCGAACAGCATGCGCCAGGAGTTCACCGGCGCATCGGGCATGCGCTCCAGGATCTTCTCCTCGTTGTAGCCGATTCCGGTGGTGCCCCACATGTAGTTGACCGAATAGTCGTTGCCCGGGTCGTACTTGGCAGTGCGCTTTTCGACCACGTCCCACATGTTGGAGAGGTTCGGCAGCTTGGACTTGTCCAGCTTCTGGAACGCGCCGGCCTGGATCTGGCGGGCCAGGAAGGTGCCGGTCGGCACCACCACGTCATAGCCCGTACCGCCGGCCAGCAGCTTGGTCTCGAGCACTTCATTGGAATCGAAAACGTCGTAGACGACCTTGATTCCGGTCTCCTTTTCGAAGTCTTCGAGGATCGACTCGTCGATATAGTCGGACCAGTTGTAGACGTTGACGACTTTTTCCTGCGCCTGTGCCGGGACAAAAGCCGCGGCGAGCGCGATCAGCGCACCGGCCGGGGCCAGAAATGTGGATTTGTTCATACCTGCTTCCCTGTTTGACGTGACTTCTCGAGTGGCTCGTTTGCGCCGCTTTGGGCCCTTGGGGGCCATACCTCCTTTGATATCAAGCGTCCCGGCGTTGCTTGTCAATCCCAGATGAACCGCCTGGCGGCTTCTGCCGCAGGGGCCGCGGCAACGGCGGGTCTGCCCTAACTTCGCCTTTTTTGACCGGCACATATCCTGCCGCATCCCCACCCGGCAGGTCATCGCCGGGCAGGGCGCCCGGCGCCGGTCTCCTCTGCGGTTGTCGGCAAAACATGACGGTTGAGGCTGGCCGGTACTTGGCGATAGGCTGACAACCCTGGGGCTGTTCGCAAGCAACTCTGGGTAGTTGTGAGCCCTCCGTCGGCCGCGGCTTTACGTTTCCACCAGACCGGGAATGCTGCAGTGCCAAATTTGTCACACCCGGGTGGATGCGTTGCAGATTAGGCACTTGGCGTCGTATCTTGAGGTAGCGGACTGGGCACGGCATTGCTCCCCCACAGCAAACTTAGGATTTCGTTAAGAAATTGGGGTTCACGATTGAGAGGTTCCGGGGTACTGCCGGGACGGTGCGAAGATCAGGAAAATGATAATGAGACTCCTAACCGGGGTCCTGGGGATGGCATTGCTGGGTCTTTCCGCGTGCGCGGAACTGGGCGTCCAGTTCCCCGATCTTCGCGGTCCGGCAGCGGAGACCGCAAGCGAGGTACCTGTCGAGCAGGCACTGAGCAACGCGGGCAGGTTTCCTGAGGATGTGACGGACGAAGTGGCCCAGTTGAAGCCGCCGCCGCCGCTGCCGATCCGTAAGCCGGAAGTTCCCCAGGCCGCCATCGAGGCCATGCGCGCGCCGCAGGTCGAACCCGACTCGCTGGTCGGGCTCGATTTCGAGCTCACGACGGCACTTCTGGGCGACCCCGCCCTATTGATCGACCAGCCGCCTGCGAAGATTTGGGCCTACAACGGCCCCGACTGTGCCTTACATGTGTTTTTCTACCCCAAAGTTGGTGGAACCGATTTTCGGGTGCTGACTTATGAGGTGAAGGGTGGCCCCGAAGGGGAGGTCGCCAAGGCCGGGGAGGCGGCCAAATCCGCCGAGGCGAAAGACTTCGCCCGTCAATGTTTTAGCGAACTTCTGGCACAGGCCGAGGCCAAGCGGGCGGCCGACTCGACTGTGCCCGTTCCGGCCGCAGAAGGGATAAACGGTGGCAGCTGAAACCTGTTGGGATGCGGGGTGCAGGAAAAACAACAAGGGGGCGCCGATGGCGCAGATGCAATGATGGCAGTTCAGCCGGTCGTGACAGAGACCAACTTCAACCGAGTGTTCATCGTCGACGACGATGACCTCTTCCGCGAATCCCTGGGACTGAATCTCGCCGAAGAAGGCTACGAGGTGGTCGATTTCGCCAACGGCGAGAGCGCCCTCGAGTTCATGATGTCCGGGGAGGAGGCCGAAGCCGTGCTGCTGGACTGGCGCATGCCGGGCCTCGACGGCCTCGCCGTGCTGCGGCGCATGCGGGAGTGCCGCATCCAGACCCCCGTCATCTTCCTCACCGTCCTCAGCGACGAGATCTACGAGGAAGCCGCCCTGAAGTGGGGCGCCGTCGACTTCATCGACAAGTCGCGCCGGCTGCCCATCATCCTGCAGCGCCTGAAGCTGATCACCGAGGGCGTGAAGCCGTCCTCGGAGGGTGGCGGCCCGACGCCGGCGGTGATCCGCAACGGCCCGCTGGAGTTGAAGACGGACATCAGCCGGGCCTTCTGGGCTGGCCAGCAGGTCGACCTGACGCTCACCGAGTTCGCCATCGTGCTGTTCCTGGTGTCGCAGCAGGGCGGCGATGTCTCCTATCGACAGATCTACGATATCGTGCGCGGAAAGGATTTCGTTGCCGGCTACGGGCCGGACGGCTACCGCGCCAACGTGCGCTCCTTCATCAAACGCATCCGCAAGAAGTTCCGCGACGTCGACGACAACTTTGACGGCATCGAGAATTATCCCGGCTTCGGCTACCGCTGGCGCGACCAGAGCGACAAGGGCGAGGCCTGAGCGTCATGGTGGCCCGGGTAGAGGGGCCGGCGTCACCGCCCGTCTCCAACAGCTTCTACTTCGGGCTGCCGTTCCGCTCGCTGATCAGCAAGCTCGTGCTGCTGCTGGTCATCTTCTGCGCGGTTCCGATCATCCTTTATATCCAGTTTCGCGAGGCCGACGCGGAAAAGCGTTTTCTGCTGATGGAGAGCGTGCGCGAGCAGGGCCGCATGGTGGCGGAAAGTCTGCGGCCGCTGCTGGAACAGCAGGAGATCTCCTCGCTGCCGCTGCTGAACGACGAGGTGGCGCGCTTCGCCACCAAGCAGACCGGCGTAAAGGTGCTGTTCCGTCCGGCTGGCGAGTTCGGCGCCGAGAGCTTCTTCTTCGTCGCTTCCCAGCCGACCATCGCCCCCACCGACCTGGCTGAGGAGCGCGACCGCCTCGTCGAGCGCGGCGTGTTCGACAACCTGGCGCAGAGCTGCTGGGGCGAGCTCTCCATGGCGCTGCGCCACCGCCGGCCGTCGGGCGCCGAGGAACTCCTGACCTCGATCACGCCGATCAACACCGGCGCCGGCTGCTGGGCCGTCATCACCACCCACTCGACCACCGAGTTCCTCGGCACTTCGATCGACCAGCCCTATTGGAAGACCATCGAGGTGCGCATCGCCGCGGCGATCTACTTCGCCATGGCGATCTTCACGATCGGCCTCTTCGTGTCGATCTGGCGCGGCCTCATGCGCTTCCGGCGGCTGGCGCGCAGCATCCGCACCGGTGCCAGCCATGTCAGCTTCGCCCAGCAGAACCGGGTGCCGGAGCTTGCCCCCGTTGCCGAAGAATTCGACCGCATGACCGTGGCGCTGCAGGACTCGGCCGAAAGCATCCGGCTTGCGGCGGAAGACAATGCCCATGCCTTCAAGACTCCCATTGCCATCATGCGCCAGTCGCTGGAGCCGCTGAGGCGCATGGTGGCGCCGGACGAGGTGCGCGGCCAGCGGGCCCTCGACGTGCTGGAGGTCTCCATCGACCGTCTCGACCACCTGGTCGCCTACGCGCGCCGGCTGGAGGAGACCACGGCCGAGCTCCTCGATCCGCCGCGCCAGCGCATCTGCCTCACCCGCATCGTCGAGCGCATGCTGTCGGCCTATGCCGATACCTTCGCCAGCCGCCGGCTGATCCTCGACGCGCGCCTGCAGCCGGATATTAACGTTTTGGCCGGCGAGGACCTCATCGAGACGGTTCTCGAGAACGTCTTCGACAACGCGATCGAGGTCTCGCCGAATGGCTCCAAGATCATCGTGGAGTTGCGCTCGCTGCAGGGACGCGCGGAGCTTTCCGTGCTGGATCGCGGGCCCGGCGTGCCGCACGGCGAGCTGACCCGCATCTTCGAACGCTACGTTTCCTTGCGTTCCAAGCCGAAGTCCAGTGGCACCGGCGAGGGCGACGACGGCGAGGGCAACCCGCACATGGGCATCGGCCTGTGGATCGTACGTCGCAACCTCCAGGCGATCGGCGGCTCGGTGCGAGCGGAAAACCGTCCTGACGGCGGCCTCGCCATGGTGCTGCGCTTCCCGCTAGCCGGTTAAGCTTTTCGCCCCAATTTTGGCCCTATTCCCGCGCTGCGTCTTTGTTGGCAGGGCAGCCCGCCGGCTACCGATTTATCGTACAGCTAATTATTTTGTTGAGTTCGCCGCCACAACTTTGACGCACCCATTGGTTGCGGTCCGGCGCTATCTTCATGCCGATGCGGAGCAAACAGACGTCTCATGTTGTCGACATCGGTCACGATCCCCTAGGCCCATTGGGGAACGGGACGGACGACATGAGGTGGGAAAGGGGAAGCATTCTGACGGCCCCTCCCTTCGGGTACTCCCCCGAGCTTCCCCGTCGCCGGCCGGGTGGCCCGAAAGCCCGGCCGGCGAATTCCTCTTTCTCCATCACCTCAGGGCAGGCGCCCTGCAGGCTGCCGGCGGCCATCGTCAGCAGCCTCAGGCGCCTCAAGGGCCTGCGCCAGCGGCTTTCGCTATGCCGCGTCTCCCTGGCCCCCGGCTGCGACAGCCGGCTCCCCGGCATCGAAGATTGCTCGCTGATCACCGAACTGGCCGCCGACGGCGCGCTGATCGTCATCTTCATCCATCCCCCGGGAGTCGACGACGAGGCGGCGGACAGCGGCATCTCGACCCGCCTGGAACAGGCCCTGCGTCACAGCGGCCTGCCGCTGGGGGCGGTGAGGATCGCCGTCATGCACTGCGATGCCGCCGCCATCGATGAGGGCGACGCGACCCGTGACCTCCTGATGAACCTGCCCAGCCGCCCGCTGCTTGCTGCCGCGATTTCCGCGCAGGCCGTTTCCGCCTGATACGCGGGTCGCGCGCTTCCCTTTTGCCTCTCTGTCCCGCTCAGACCGCTTTGCCGCGGGCGGGCCCGCTGTCGGTACCGACGCTGCTCTCCAGCGCCGGGTAGTAAAGGCCCAGGGTGACGGCGCGGGCGGCGAGGAAGAGGATAAGGCTCAGCCACAGGCCGTGGTTGCCCAGTGCCGGCAGCAGCAGCCAGTTGGCGGCCAGGAAGGCGCCGAACGACAGTATCATGGCGTTGCGCATCGCCGCGGTGCGTGTGGCGCCGATGAAGATACCGTCCAGTTGGAAGCTCCACACCGACACCATCGGCGTTACCACGATCCACCACAGATAGGCCTCGGCGCTGTCCTGAACCGCTGGCAGCGACGTAAACAGCCTGATCAGCAGCGGCCCGGCGAGGGCGAGCACCGCGCTGGTCAGCACCGCGCAGGCCACCCCCCAGGTGGTGCAGGCCACTACCGCGCGGCGGAAGGTCTCGCGGTTGCGCGCGCCCAGCGCGCTGCCGGCCAGGATTTCGGCGGCGTGGGCGAAGCCGTCCAGACCATAGACGATGAAGGCGTAGAACTGCTTCAGGATGGCGTTGCCCGCCAGCACCACGTCGCCGAAGCGCGCGCTCTCAGCGGTGAAGATGGTGGTGACCATCAGCAGGCAGAGGGTGCGCAGGAAGATGTCGGCGTTCACGCGGACCAACGCCATCAGGCGGGTCGGATCCTTCAGCCGCACCCAGTCGGCCCTCCAGTTTCCGGCGTCAGGCAGGCGGCCCAGCCGGTGGAAGATGTAGGCGACGCCCAGCACCGCGGCGGCGCTCTCGGCGATCAGCGTCGCCCAGGCCACGCCGGCCACTTCCCAGCCGAGACCGATGACGAACACCAGGTCCAGCGCGATGTTGACGCCGTTCAGGAAAAGCTGCAGCACCAGGGTGGTGCGGGCGCGCTGCACCCCCAGCAGCCAGCCCAGCACCACGTAGTTCACCAGCGCGGCCGGCGCGCTCCAGATGCGGATGTCGAAGTAGACGGCCGTGTGGGCGCTGACCTCCGCGCTGGCGTCGATGGCCCACAGCGCGACGAGCTTCACCGGCGCCTGCAGCAGGATCAGCAGAAGACCAAGGCCGAGCGCCAGAGCCAGCGGGCGGAACAGGCAGGCGCGCAGTTCCTCGCCGTCGCCGGCACCCTGCGCCTGGGCGGTGAATCCGGTGGTGCCCATGCGCAGGAAGCCGAAGGCCCAGAACAGGAAGCTGAAAATAACGGCGCCCACCGCCACGCCGCCGATGTAGCTGGCATCCGGCAGGTGGCCGACCACCGCGGTATCCACCGCACCCAGCAGTGGGGTCGTTAGGTTCGCAAGGATGATCGGTCCCGCCAGCTGCCACACGCGGCGGTTCCAGCCGCCGCGTGGCGTGGCGGCGGCATGGGGGGACGAAGACGGCTCGGTCATCGGCGCTCGGTCATGGTCGAGGCAGGCGTATCGCGCTGGTTGTGGATTGTCGGGGGCAGGGATCATAGGGATTTGCGGCGCGGTCTGGAAGGCGGAGCAGCCTTGCAATGACTGCGCGCCTGCCCGGCTTGGCGTGCCCCGCCGGTATCACTAAGATGCCGGCCGCAAGGCGATCCGCCGCTCGAAAGCTTGAGAGTGTGCGCGGCCCTGCCAGGCAGTAGGCAAACCAACGATCGGCCGGGACCGCACCAGGTCCCCCACGACGGCCGGCAAGACAGACTTCCGAGGGGCGTATGGCGATCCAACATCCGTATCTTCTTTTTCTCGGCGACGCGCCGGACCAGCTCGCGGCCAAGACCGCGCAAGGGGTCGCCCACTGGCGCCCGGAATGGTGCGTCGGCCAGCTCAGGCTGGACGGCTGCAAGGCCGACCTCGGCCTCACCGACATGACGCTGGAAGAGGGCAAGGCGGCCGGCGCCAGGACCCTCATCATCGGCGTCGCCAACCGCGGCGGCGTCTTCTCGGAAAAGTGGATCTCGCTGCTGGAGCAGGCGCTGCTGCTGGGCTACGACCTCGCTGCCGGGCTGCACAACCGCCTCGTCGACGTGCCGGTGCTGAAGGCGGCGGCGGCGCAGCACGGCCGCCAGCTGTTCGACGTGCGGCATCCGACCCGCGAGTTCGAGGTCGCCAACGGCAAGAAGCGGCCCGGCAAGCGGCTGCTCGCCGTCGGCACTGACTGCTCGGTCGGCAAGATGTACACCACCCTCGCGCTGGAAAAGGAAATGAAGGGGCGCGGCATGAAGGCCGACTTCCGCGCCACCGGCCAGACCGGCATCCTCATCGCCGGTTCCGGCGTCTCCATCGACGCCGTGGTGGCCGACTTCATCTCCGGTGCCGTGGAGTACCTGGCGCCGGCCAACGACGCCGACCACTGGGACCTCGTCGAGGGCCAGGGCTCGCTGTTCCACGCCTCCTTCGCCGGCGTCTCCATGGGCCTGCTGCACGGCGCCCAGGCCGATGCGCTGGTGCTGTGCCACGAGCCGACGCGCGCCCACATGCGCGGCCTGCCCGAGTACAAGCTGCCGGACCTCGATGCCTGCATGGCGGCGAACCTTGCCGCCGCTCGCCTGACCAATCCCGAGGCGCGCTTCGTCGGCATCGCGGTGAACACCTCGCAGATGGACAAGGCCAAGATCGAGGGCTACCTGGCCGGCCTGTCGGACCAGTTCGGACTGCCGGCGGTCGATCCCTTCGCCACCGGCGTCGCGCCGATCGTCGACGCGCTGGCCTGAGGCGGGGTGGCATGACGGTTCTTACGGTCCGTACCGAATCCTGGCCGATCCGCGGCACCTTCACCATCTCGCGCGGCAGCAAGACCACCGCCGACGTGGTGGTGGTCGAACTCGCCCAGAACGGCGATCTCGGTCGGGGCGAGGCGGTGCCCTACGCCCGCTATGGCGAATCGATGCAGAGCGTCATCGCACAGATCGAAAGCCTGCACGCGGCGATGGCCGAGGGTCTCGACCGCCAGGGGCTGCAAGCGCTGCTGCCGGCGGGCGCGGCGCGCAATGCCGTCGACCTCGCGTTCTGGGACCTGGAGTGCAAGGTCAGCGGCAAGCGCCACTGGGAGCTGGCGGGCCTGCCCGAGCCGGGGCCGGTCACCACGGTCTATACCCTGTCGCTCGACAGCGTCGAGAACATGGGCGCCAATGCCGCGGCCAACGCCGATCGCCCGATCCTCAAGCTGAAACTGGCCGGACCGGACGACCTCGACCGCGTCGCCGCGGTGCACCGCAACGCGCCGCAGGCGCGCATCGTCGTCGACGCCAACGAAGGCTGGACGGCGGAGCAGTACACGGCGCTGGCGCCCAAGCTGCAGGCGCTCGGTGTCGAGATGATCGAGCAGCCGCTGCCGGCGGGCGACGACGCGGCCTTGGCCGGCATCCAGCGTCCGGTCCCGGTCTGCGCCGACGAATCCTGCCACGACACGGCGACGCTGGCGGGCCTTGCGGGCCGCTATGACATGATCAACATCAAGCTCGACAAGACCGGCGGCCTCACCGAGGCCCTGAAGCTGAAGGCCGCCGCCGAGGCCGCGGGCTTCGGCGTCATGGTCGGCTGCATGGTGGCGACCTCGCTGGCCATGGCGCCTGGCGTGCTGCTGGGTCAGGGGGCCGCGGTGGTCGACCTCGACGGCCCGCTGCTGCTGGCTAAGGACCGCGACCCGGCGCTGAAAATCGAGAACAGCCTGGTCCATCCGCCCGCCGCCGCCCTCTGGGGGTGAGCCGTACTGGAGTGCAGCCGATGCTGAAGAAAGCCGCCCTTGCCGTCGTCCTGCTGTTGTCGGCGTTTCCCGCGCTCGCTGCCGACTACCAGGCCGGGCAGATTTGGAGCTACCGGACTCGGCCGGGCGAGGAGGCTTCGCGCCTCTACATCGTGCGCATCGACCGCGAACTCAGCACGCGGCCGATCTTCCACATCTACCTCGACGGGCTCGCGCTGAAGAACGCCCTGATGGAAGGCGGTGTGCAAAAGACCCTGCCGTATGCGGCGGTCAGCCAGGAGACTCTCGACGCCAGCGTCGTCGAGCTGCTGGCGTCTGACGCTCCGATGCCGAACATCGGCGAAGGTTATTCCGAATGGCGGCTCGCCTTCGGCCGCGGCCAGACCGGCGTCTTCACCTTGCCGGTGAAGGACGTCGTGCAGTACATCGAGGACGCCTTCGCCCGGCAGGGCGCGCCGCGGCAATGATCGGCGCGTCGAGGACCCGGACTGCGGCGAGAATGCTGGCCTAGGCCGGGTATGGACCGCGCCATCGACATCTACTGCGAGCGCCTCGGCCCCGGCCTCTGGGCCGAGCCGCTGAACGCCGTCAGCAACCTCGCCTTCATCGCCGCGGGGGTTCTGCTGGTCGACGCGCTGCGACGCTGCGAGCCGGCGGTGCGCCGCGATCCGTCGATCCTCGCGCTGGTCGCGCTTGTCTTCGTCATCGGCGTCGGCAGTGGGCTGTTCCATACCTTCGCGGTGGTCTGGGCGATGCTGGCCGACGTCGTGCCCATCGCGCTCTTCATCCTGCTCTATATGTATCTCGCGCTGCGGCGCCTCGTCGCGCTGCCGCTGTGGGGCTGCGCAGTGGGCGTCGCCGTCGTGTTGTTCCTCACCGTGGTCATGCCGCTCGCCTTCGGCTTCAGCGTCTCGACCTACGGCGTCGCCCTGGCTGCCATGCTGGGCGTCGGCGGCTTCCTGCATTTCGGCCGCCGCCATCCCGCCGGGCCACGCATTCTCACCGCCGCCGGCATCTTCGCCGTGTCGCTGGCCCTGCGCACCGCCGACGAGCCGCTCTGCGCGGCCCTGCCGGTCGGCACGCATTACTTCTGGCATCTTTTCAACGCGGTGGTGCTCTATAGTCTGACCCGCACGATGATGACTTTCGGCAGGTGGAACGCATGAGCGATGTGACGGCGGCAAAGGGCGGCGGCTTTTCGCTGCAGGCCGTGGGCACCGGCGTTCTGGTCGCCTTCATCGGCTTTTCCAGTTCCTTTGCCGTGGTGCTGCAGGGCTTGGCCGGCATCGGTGCGACCCAGGCCGAGGCGGCCTCGGGCCTCATGGTGCTCTCCGTCGTCATGGGGCTCAGCGGCATCTGGCTCTCGCTGAGGACCCGCATGCCGGTCTCCGTCGCCTGGTCGACTCCCGGCGCGGCGCTGCTGGCGACCACCGGCGTCGTCGAAGGCGGCTTCGCCGGCGCGGTCGGCGCGTTTCTCATCTGCGGCGTGCTGATCGTCGTCGCCGGCTTGTGGAAGCCGCTGGGGCGCTGGGTGAGCGCGATCCCGGTCTCGCTCGCCAACGCCATGCTGGCCGGCGTACTGCTCACCTTCTGCCTGGCGCCGGTGAAGGCACTGGCCGAAGGACCCGCCCTGACCTTGCCGGTCATCATCGCCTGGGCGCTCGCCTGGCGCTTCAAGCGCCTCTACGCGATCCCCGTCGCCCTGCTGGTCGCCGTCGTCGCCATCGCACTGACCACGGACATGCCGGCCGTGACGCCCGATGCGTTGCTGCCGCAGCCGCTTTTCATCACGCCGGTGTTCTCCGTCGGCGCGCTGGTCGGCGTCGCCCTGCCGCTGTTCATCGTCACCATGGCCTCGCAGAACATTCCCGGCATCGCCGTCCTGCACGCCAACGGCTACCGGCCGCAGCCGGGGCCGCTGTTCGCCACGACGGGCGTGTTCTCCCTGCTGTCCGCGCCCTTCGGCGGACACGCGGTAAACCTCGCCGCCATCACGGCAGCGCTCTGCGCCGGCGAGGATGCCCATCCGGACCCGGGCCGGCGCTACTGGGCCGCGGTGATCGCCGGCATCGGCTACGTGGTGCTGGGTCTGCTGGCCGGCGCGATCACCGCTTTCGTCGCCGCCATTCCCGCCTACCTGTTCCTCACGGTGGCGGGCCTCGCCCTCCTTGCCGCCTTCGGCTCTGCGCTCACCGACGCCATGGCGAGGGTGGAGGATCGCCTGCCGGCGGTGATCACCTTCGTCGGCACCGCCTCGGGTCTGTCGTTCTTCGGCATCGGCAGCGCCTTCTGGGGCCTCCTCGGCGGCCTGGCCATGATGGCGCTGCTGCGCTGGCGGGCGTAACCCCTTTGCCACCCTCGCCCCCGGTCCCCCGGTTCGGCTAATCTCGACCGCTAGCCGGGGCGTTCATGCGCCCCGCACAGGCTCGGGCCCCATGCTGCCGGATGACGACAGGCACCACGCGACGCTGATCGACCGTCTCACCGCGACGACGGTCCGCCTGCGCAACCTCTTCTACGTGAACCTTATCCTTGCCTGGTCCTGTCGGTCGGCCTGGTGCAGATGTTGATCGACCAGCTGGGCGAAATCCGCGAGGCCTGTCGGCACCATGAAGAAGCCTGACGGTCACCCGGCCTGATCAGCCGGTCCGCTTCACCCAGCCTTTTGCGAAGGTGACTTTCTCCGCGCCCGTGAAGCGGCGCTGACGCTCCAGCTCGGCTTCCAGGCGTTCCTGGCGCGCCGGTGAGAGTGTCACCTTGGGCTCCAGCCACAGCCCCTTCACGGCGAGCGCGCCCTTGCTGCGCTCGTGCTTCATGTCGATGCGGCCGATCAGCCTGTCGCCCTCCAGCAGCGGGAAGACGTAGTAGCCGTATTGCCGCTTGGGTGCCGGTACGAAAACCTCGATGCGGTAGTGAAAGCCGAACAGACGCTCCGTCCTGTTACGGTCGCGGATCAGCGGGTCGAAGGGGCTGAGGACGCGCAGGCGCTTGGGCGGCTCGGGGGCATTCGCGCAAGGGTCGGCGTCGGCAAAGCAGAAGGCGGCACGCGGCCGGCCGCCTTCTGCGTTTTCGATGAACACCTCTTCCAACGCGCCGCCTTTGCGCGCCTGACACCAGGCCTTGGCCTCCTCGGGCGTCACCAGGTTCCAGAAGGCGGCGATCTCGCCGGAGGTCGCGACGCCCAGACGCTCCAGCGCTTCGCGGCAGGCCCAGTCGATCGTTTCCGGTTCGTCGAAGACGGGATCGTGGTGGTGCGGCGGCAGGGTGCGCGGGGTCAGGTCGTAGACCTTCTGGAAGCCGTCGCGCGCGGCAATGGCCAAATGGCCGCAGCGCCAGAGGTATTCCAGGGCGGTCTTCGAAGGGTGCCAGTCCCACCAGCCGCCGTTGGTTTTCGGATTGGCCGCGTCGTCGTTGCCCAGTTCGCGCGCCATGACGCGGCCGTTATCGGCGATGTGCCGCAGCACGCCTTCCAGCTCCTCCTCGAACTTGCCGCCGTGCCAATCGCGCCAGCGCTGGCGCAGGCGCGCCTCCTCGCGCGCGAAGCGCAGCTTCCAGTGTGGAAAGAACCGGCTGGGGATGATCGAGGCGTCGTGGGTCCAGTTCTCGAACAGCACGCCGTCGCGCTCATGGAGGCGCTTCAGCTGCTTGTGGCGGTAGGTCTGGTTGCGCGCGAAGAGAATCATGTGGTGGGCGCGCTCCACCGTCTGGATCGAGTCGACCTGCACGAAGCCCAGGTGTTCGATGAGGGCCAGCAGACCGGCGTCGTCGAGCTTTCTGTGCGGCGGGAAGGCAAGGCCCTGGCGCTGCAGGAACATCCGCCGCGCGGTCCTGTTGTCGATGATGCGGCGCGCCCGCACGGAGGGCGCCGTCACGGTTTGTCGGTCTGCGGCCGGTTGCGGCGCCAGCCGCCGCGCCGGCGTGGTTGGCAGAGGTGGCGGGTCATGCGCTGGGCGGGATAGGCCGCGGTTTCCTTCACCATGGCGATGAGGCGGCCGCAGGCGCCGCCCGGCAGCATGTCGTCATTGAGGTGATAGTCGTCGACTAGGCGCTGGGCCGCCTCGGCCGGGTCGCGGTCCTGGCCCAGGCGCAGGATCCAGGCCAGGATCACGTCCTCGGCGGGACCGGGGAATTCGTCGCCCATCTGCAGCACCTCGCGGATGAGGCCGCCGGGATCGTCGGGGGAGTCGTGTTCGGAGAGGTAGCGGATCGCCATATTCTTCAGTGCCGCCGCAGGAGATTGAGCCGGGAGGGAATCTCGAACCAGAAGCCGTCGTCGCGCTGTTCCGCCGCCGCCAGAAAGGCCTCCCGCAACGACTCTTGCCGCCCGGCCACGGCATCCCGGCGGGCCGGATCGACGGCGACGAGGCCCTTCAGGAAGGCCTCGACGCTCTTCACCCGGAAGGGTGCGCGGTAGACGAACTCCGCTTCTTCGCCGAGGTCCTTACCGGCGGCCTTCACGGCGTCGTAGGCGCGGGCGCGTACCTCGGTCTCGTCCTCGACCGGCCGCATGATCTCGAAGTAGCTGCCCTCGGCCAGCGGCTCCTGCACATAGACCAGGCCACCGGGGCTGAGCACCCGGGCGGCTTCCCTGAGAGCGGCGCCCTGTACAGGGACCGGCACATGGTGCAGGGCGTTGAAGAAGACCACGGCGTCGAGGCAGCCGTCGCTTAGCGGCAGCGCCTCGCCCAGGGCGCAGACGTAGACCTCGTCTCCGGCGGCTTCGGCCGCCGCCGCGCGGGCGAGCTGTTGCGGGCCGGGATCGATGCCGACCACCTGGGCGCCGGCGCGCGCCATGACGCGGGCAAGGCTGCCGTCGCCGCAGCCGACGTCGGCCACCCGGGCGCCCTGCAGTTCCAGGCGCTGGCGCAGCACGTCGGTGTGTTTGAGCAGGGGGGCTTCGGTCGCGGCAAGGGTCATGGCGGGCGCATTCTAGGCCCTGGCGGCGGGCTTTTGCCAGGGGGCAGGGTGCGAATGCCGCCATGCCCCTGACAAGAGGCTGCCGCATTGACCCTGGGCGATTGCCAGGAGGTCCCGCCGCTTGCTATCTGAAGGGGGCAGCAGGAGCAGGGCATGGATATCATTACCGCGGAGAACTGGTACCGGACGGCGGGCGTCGGCGACGGCATCACCCACATCTGGGAGCCGTACATCAAGGAGTTCTACCGCTGCAACATGTGGCATGTGCGCGGGCGCGACCGCGACATGCTGGTCGACTCCGGCATGGGCGTGGTGAGCCTGCGCGAGCAGGTGACAGCGCTGGCCGAACGCCCGCTGACGGCGGTCGCCAGCCACACCCACTTCGACCACATCGGCTGCCACCACGAGTTCGCTGAGCGCGCCGTGCACCGGGAAGAGGCGGACCTCATGGCGCATCCGGACCGCAAGGCGGTGCTGGCCGACCCCTATGTCACCGACGACATCTTCACCGCGCTGCCGCCGGGCGACTATGACTCGGCGCGCTACGAGGTGGCGCCGGCGCCGGCCACGCGCCTTTTGGAAGAGGGCGACGTCATCGACCTCGGCGACCGGCACTTCGAGATCATCCACACCCCGGGCCACTCGCCGGGCGGCATCATGCTGTTCGAGGAAGCTAGCGGCGTGCTGATCTCCGGCGACACCGTCTACGACGGCCCGCTGATCGACGACGCCTACCACTCCGACGTCGCCGTCTACATCGCGACCATGAAGCGCATCCACGACCTGCCGGTGCGCGTCGTCCATGGCGGCCACTTCCCCAGCTTCGGCGGCGACCGGTACCGCGCGCTGATCCGGGAGTATCTTGACGCCAAGGGAGTTTGATTCGGCGCTCGCACCGGCGGTCTCATCCCCTTCACTGTCACCCTCGGGCTTGACCCGAGGGTCCAGCGCGCAGCGGCGCTGCGCCCGCAGAATTGCCCAGGTGTCCGCCACCGCCATGGATGGCCGGGTCAAGCCCGGCAACGACCGCTACGTTGTGATCACCGCGACAGCAGCACCATGTCAGCGGGGTCGGCGTAGAGGCTGAGCGTCTCGCCAGGCACCACGATGCGCTTCTGCGGCAGGCGGAGCTTCAAGATCGTGTCGTGGCCCTTGTGTGCCACGCTGCACTGATGATGCGTGCCGAAGAAGCCGGCTTCGATCACCGTGCCCTGGCCCAGGGCGACGCGGCCGTCGCCGGCTTCAGGGTGCAGGTGTTCGGGGCGTAGAGACAGGGCGACGGAAGCACCGATTTCCGCTTTGCCGGCGACGGCGAAATCGCCCAGCGGCGTCGTGATCTTTGCCGTGTCGCTCTCGCGTCCGGCGACGCGGCCCTCGATCAGGTTGTTCTCACCCATGAAGTTGGCGGCAAAGCGCGAAGCCGGCTGCAGGTAGATCCGTTCGGGCGTGCCCAGGTCTTCGATGCTGCCCTCGTTCATCACCACGATGACGTCGGCGATGGCCATGGCCTCTTCCTGGTCGTGTGTCACGTGCACGAAGGTGGTGCCGACGCGCTTCTGGATCGCCTTCAGTTCTTCCTGCATCTGGCGTCGCAGCTTCATGTCCAGCGCGCCCAGCGGCTCGTCGAGCAGCAGCACTGAGGGCTCGACCACCAGGGCGCGGGCCAGCGCGATACGCTGGCGCTGGCCGCCGGAAAGCTCGTGCACGCGGCGCAGCGCCGTGTGGCCGAGGCCGACCATCTCCAGCGCCTTTTCGACCCGCGCCGCGCGCTCGGCCCTGGCCACGCCGCGCATCCTCAGGCCGAAGCCGACATTGCCGGCGATCGACATGTGCGGGAAGAGGGCGTAGTCCTGGAACACCGTGGTGGTCGGGCGTTTCGCCGGCGGCACCTGGGTGACGTCCTGGCCCTTGATCAGCACCTGACCGCCGGAGGGCTCCAGGAAGCCGCCGAGGATGTTCAGCAGCGTGGTCTTGCCGCCGCCCGAGGGGCCCAGCAGTACGACGAAGCTGCCTTCCTCGATCGCCAGGTTGATGCCCTGCAGCGCGACCTTGTCGCCGAAGCGCATGGCGATGTCGCGGAACTCGACGGCGGCGGGCGTCATGACTTGCGGCTCCGGAAGACCACCAGGTCGAGGACCAGGACGGTGGCGATGGAAATCAGGAAGACGAAGCTGCCGACCGCGTTGGTCTTCGGGTTGAGACCGCTGCGCAGCATCGACCAGATCTCGACCGGCAGCGTCACGTCGAAGCGGCTGACCATGAAGGCGATGATGAACTCGTCCCAGGAGAAGGTGACGGAAAGGAAAAAGCTGGCGAAAAGCGCCGGCCACAGCATCGGCACGGTGATCAGCGTGATGACCTGCCATTCCTGCGCGCCGAGGTCGCGGGCGGCCCGCTCGATGGTGGCCTGGTGCGCGCCCATCTGGCTGTAGAGGATGGCGAAGCAGAGCGGCAGGTTGATCACCACGTGGCCGATGCCGATGGTGAAGAGCGACTTCGGCACACCCAGCGCGTTGAAGGTGATCAAGAGGCCCATGGCGATAATGAGATAGCTGACGGTGAGCGGCGCGGTCAGAAAGCCCTGCAGCAGGCCGGCGAAGGGCAGGCGGTGGCGCGCCAGCGCATAGGCGGCGAGAAAGCCCAGCACCACGGCGATCAGCGAGGAGAGGGCTGCGACCAGGATGGAGTTGGTGAGCGCATCCAGCAGGCGCGCGTCGCTGAAAACGGCCTCGTACCAGCGCAGCGAGGGGCCGTTGAACGGCGGCACGGGAATGCGCGAGTCCTGGAAGGAGAACAGCACCAGCACGCCGACCGGCAGGAAGATGAAGCCGTAGAGCGCCAACACGTAGAGCCAGACCGGCAGGCTGCGCAGAAGAGGGAGGAGCGTGCCGCGCATCGCTTACACCCGGTCGATCTTCAGCCAGCGCGCGCAGGCGAGGTAGACGAGGCTGACCACGGCCATGAGGATCATCGCCATTGCCGAGGCCATGGGAAAGTCGGAGCGCCGGGCGATCTGCAGCATGATCGCTTGGGGCAGCAGCAGTTCCTTGCTGCCGCCCAGGATCTGCGGCGTGATGTAGTCGCCGATGCACAGCACGAAGGTGAGGAAGGCGCCGACCATGATCCCCGGAAGCGTAAGCGGCAGGGTCACATGCCAGAAACTGCGGATCGGCCCGGCGCCGAGGTCCGCCGCCGCCTTGCGGTAGCTCGGCGGCAGCTGCACCAGGTTGGCGTAAATGGTCAGCGTCAGCAGCATGACGAAGAAGTGCACGAAGCCGACCACCGTGGCGCCGCGGTTGTTGGCGAAGGAAATCGGCTCGGCGGTGAGGCCGAGGTCGAGCAGCGCGTTGGAGAGGATGCCGCCCTCGGAAAGCACCAGCAGCCAGCTGTAGGAGCGCACCACGTAGGAGGTCCAGAACGGCAGGATGGCGAGAATGAGGGCCAGGCGCTGCCAGCGCCGCGGCACCCGCTCGGCCAGGATCCAGGCCAGCGGATAGGCGAGCAGCAGGCTCACCAGGGTAACGATGACGGTGACCTCGATGGAGTTGACCAGGGACTCCAAGAGGAACCCCTTGGCAAAGAAGTCCTGGTAGTTGCCAAGCGAGAAGGTTGTGACCAGCCTGCTGCCGGCGCGCTGCCACAGACTGTAAAGCGCCATGATGACCAGCGGTGCCAGGAAGAAGGCCGCTGTCCACAGGAAGGCCGGCAGCAGCAGCCCCCAGGCCTTGGTGCGTTCGATGCCTTGTCTCGAACGGGGCCCGGGGGTGCTGGCACGCATGGTCACTGCTTCTGGATAGGCGCGGGTGGTGCGCTCAGTGCTGCAGGAACTCGGTCCAGACGTCCAGCATCTGGGCGTCCAGCTCCGCATCGGGGATGAAATAGCGGTAGGACTTGGCGAGGAAGCCCTCCTGCTCGTCCCAGCGCAGCGCGGCTTTCTGTGCATCGGTCAGCACGGCACCTGCCTTCTTGTTGGCCGGCATGCCCCAGAAGCACGACGAGGTGGCGAGCCGCGCCTGGCCTTCCGGGCTCATGATGTACTGTACGAACTTCACCGCCAGGTCCTTCTTCTTGGAGTCCTTGAAGACCGCCAGTGACTGCGCCCAGAGAATGCCGCCCTGGTCCGGCAACACCCAGTCGAGGTCTGGGTTCTCCGCCTGCATCACCGCCACGGCCCACTCGCCGCCGCCGATCAGGATGTCGGCCTCGCCGGTCGCCAGCGCCGTGGTGGACGACACCACCTCGCCGACCATGGCCGCGTTCTCCTTCAGCTTGAACAGCTCCTCCTTCATGGCCGGCAGCGTGTCGGCGCTAATGTCGTCGGGTTTCATGCCCATCTTCAGCGCCACCAGATCCATCAGCGGAATGTAGTAGTCGTAGACCGCGATGCGGCCCTTGTACTTGTCGGACCACAGGGTCGTGAGGTCGCGCATGTCGGCGGGATCGACCTTGGTCTTGTTGTAGCTGACGACGTTGTAGCCGAACTTCTCCATGATGGCGTACATCTTGCCGTCCTTGTGCGTGACATCGGTCATGCGCACCTGGTCGAAGGTGTCGGCGAGCGGCAGCTGGTCGGCGGGCAGCTCGGCCAACAGGCCGGCCTCGACCACACGCGGCACGTCGACGCCGTCGATGACGAAGACGTCCCAGTCGCCCGGTTGCGACTGCTCGACAATGGCCAGCGCCGCGCCGGTGCCTTCGTATTCCTTCAGATTGACCGTCACGCCATTGGCCTCCTCGAAGGGCGCGATCAAGGCCGGGTCGGTGTGGTCGCACCACACCAGCGCGTTCAGTTCTTCCGCGGCGGCGGCGCTCGAAATGGCCAGCGCGGCGCTCAGTGCGGTCAGGCCCAAGAGCGCGCCCCGCAGATCGGCGGGGCGGCGCTGCAGGCCCCGAATGCAAGAAGTCATCCCAGTCTCCCTGTTTTTTGTTCGTGATCCGCCGTTCTGCGGATCGCCCAAAAAAGCATAGCAACAGCGGGCTTGCGCGGGGAACAAAAAAATGAACTGATTATAAACTTGAGGCAGTTCATTTGTTGTGCAATGGATGGCTTATGAGCGGCTTGCGCGAAAAGCAGAAGGCGGACCGGGATCAGCGCATCCTCAAGGCGGCGACCCGCCTGTTCCGCGATGCCGGCTACGACAGCACCAAGATCGAGACCATCGCGGCCAAGGCCAAGGTCTCCATCGGCACTGTTTACAACTACTATGAGAACAAGGGCGACCTCCTGGTCGCCATCGTCTCCATGGAGGTGAACGAGGTGCTGCGCGCCGGCGCGGGGCTGATCGCCCGGCCCCCGAAGAAGGTCGAGGACGCCGTCCAGGCGCTCATCTCCATCTACCTCGACCATTCGCTGGTCTACTTGAGCAAGGAGATGTGGCGCCAGGCCATGGCGATCGCCATCCGCCAGCCGGACACGCCGTACGGCCGGCACTACAGCGCGCTCGACGAGCGCCTGGCCGCGCAGGTCTGCGAACTGATCGAATGTCTGCAGGTCCAGGGCCTGGTGAAGCCGGAGGTCGATGCCCGCGCCGCCGGCGAAACCATCTTCAACAACACCAACATGATGTTTACCGTCTTCGTGAAGACCGAAGCCATGACGCTCGTCGATCTGAAGGCCGCCATTGCCCGTCAGCTTAAGCCGCTGATGCAGGCGCTGCGGCCATGAAGGTCATTCTCTCCCGCATGAGGCAGCCCGCATGACGCGTAACCCGAACCAGCCGATCCTGAACCAACCGCTGGGCGGCAACCAGATGCCCCGCTTCGGCGGCCCGGCCACCATGATGCGCCTGCCGGCGCACGCCAGCGCCGAAGGCCTCGATGTCGGCTTCGTCGGCGTGCCGCTGGACACCGGTACCTCGAACCGCCCCGGCGCCCGCTTCGGGCCGCGCGCCATCCGCGCCGAATCCTGCCTGCTGCGGCCCTACAACATGGCGACGCGCGCGGCGCCCTTCGACAGCCTGATGGTCGGCGACATCGGCGACGTGGCGATCAACACCTTCAACCTGCAGGCCAGTATCGGCATCATCGAGGCTGCCTACGACGAGATCCTCGCCCACGACTGCAAGCCGCTGACCATGGGCGGCGATCACACCATCGCCCTGCCGATCCTGCGTGCCCTGAAGCGCAAGCACGGCCCGGTCGGCCTCGTCCACGTCGATGCCCACGCCGACATCAACGAGCACATGTTCGGTGAGAGAATCGCGCACGGCACCCCCTTCCGCCGCGCGGTGGAGGAGGGCCTCCTGGATTGCAAGCGTGTCGTGCAGATCGGTCTGCGCGGCAGCGGCTATGCCGCCGACGATTTCGACTGGCCGCGGGCGCAGGGCTTCCGCGTCGTACAGGCGGAGGACTGCTGGTACCGCTCCCTGGCGCCGCTCATGGAAGAGGTCCGCCAGCAGCTCGGCGCCGGGCCGGTCTATCTCAGCTTTGACATCGACGGCCTCGACCCGGCCTTCGCGCCGGGCACCGGCACGCCGGAGGTCGGCGGCCTCTCCATCACCCAGGGCCTGGAGGTCATCCGCGGCTGCCGTGGCCTCGACATCGTCGGCGGCGACCTGGTGGAGGTGGCACCGGCCTATGATACCTCCGGCAACACGGCACTGGTAGGCGCCAACCTGCTTTACGAGATGCTCTGCGTGCTGCCGGGCGTGGCCTACCGCTGAGACGGCAAGCATCTCGAAGAAGACTCCGAAGGCTTCGCGCAGCGTGTAAAAGCCGCTAGACTCGCGTACCGCGGAAGAGCAGGGGCATCTCAGGCAGCCACGTGGATTATCTCAAGCGATACAGCGTCCTCGAGTCGCAGGACCTCGACGAGCTGCGCGCCTGCGCGGCGCGGCAGGGCACTCCGCTGGATCTCCAGGTCGAAGGACGCAGCGGCGCATTCGATGCGCGCTTTTCGGCGGCGCCGCTCGACACCCTCTCGCTGCTGCACGTGACCTACGGGGCGGTACGCACCCGGTTCGGAGGCCGTGGGCAGCAACGGGAGGACGCTTTCCTGCTCTGTCTGCCGACCGCCGGCACGGGCCGCTTCGAACAGGGCGGCGCGGCGTGGGAGATTTCGCGCGACCGGGCGGTCATGCGCGACCTGCGCCGGCCGGCGGCGGCGTCGCAGGACGGCTTTGCCTGCTTCGCCCTGAAGCTGCCCCTGGCCCGCCTGCGCCGCCAGGCCGAAGCCCTCTACGGCCCCGCGGCGGCAGCCCGCGAGGGCCGCTTCGACTCCGGCTACGACCTGCGCACGCCGGCGGGGCGGCGCTTCCGCGACACCCTGCACTTCGTCGCGGCACAGCTCGATGCCGACGAAGGCCTCGGCGGATCGCTGGCGGCGGCGGCCTGGGAGGACCTGATCCTCACCCTGCTGCTCGAGGCCATGCCCAACGACTGGTCCGCCGAGGGCGAAGGCCGCCGGCGCGCCCGCATCCTGCCCTATCACGTGAAGCGGGCGCGCGACCATATCCACGCCCACGCCGCTGAGAAGGTGACCCTCGCCGACCTCGCCGCGGCGGCCGGTTGCGGCTATCGCACGCTGCAGGTCGCCTTCGCCGAGGCGACCGGCCTGCCGCCCATGGCCTACCTGAAGGCAATCCGGCTGCAGGCGGCGCGCGAGGCCCTGGCGGCGGCCGGTCCGAAGGACAGCGTGGCCGCCGTCGCCCGCGCCTGGGGTTTCGGCCATCCCGGACGCTTCGCCGTCGACTACCGCCGCCGCTTCGGCTGCAGCCCCACGGAGACCCTGCGGACGCGGCGCTGAGCCCGCCGCGTTCTCTTTGCCGCCATCGCGCTGTCCTGAAAGCGCAGCACCTGTCCGCGAAACGCGGCCAAGTGCGCCGCCGGCGCCGTTGTCGCTGGCGCGTGGTCTGCGCTTTCTCACTATGGCCTCGGTGCCCAAGACCCCTTGAGGGGTAAGGCGCGGGCAGTGCAGAGCGGGAGAGTAGCGTGCGGACTTGGGGCAGGCGGACCGCCGTCGCGATTGTCGTGGCGGCGGCGTTTCATGTCGGGCCGGTGGCCGGCCAAGCGGCCGATCCGGCGGCTGGCGCGGCGAAGTGGGGTCCCTGGATCGACTTCGAGGGCAAGGCGGGGACCAAGCGCAACCTGGGCGAGGCGGATGCCTTCCTGCCGCTTGCCCAGGACGCTGACACCCTGTTCTTCGGCAATGCCAAATTCCGCTTCGACGACCAGGAGTCGCTGGAGGGCAACTTCGGCCTGGGCGCCCGCCATATGCTGGACGACGGCTGGAACCTCGGCGCCTACGGCTACTACGATCACCGCCGCAGCGAGAACGACGAGTCCTATCACCAGCTGACCTTCGGTGCCGAGCTGCTGGGGCGGGACGTCGACTTCCGTGCCAACTCCTACTGGCCGGTCGGCGACAAGGCGCGCAATCTCGGCGGCAGTACGCAGAGCACCGCCGCCCTCAACGGTGCGGCCGTTCAGGTAGTGACCACCGGCGTGACGCGCGAGGAGCGGGCGCTGCGCGGCTTCGACGTCGAGGCCGGCTGGCGCCTGCCGGTCTTCGCGGCGGAAGGGCCGCTCGACCTGCGCCTCTATGCGGGTGCCTTCACCTTTGACGACAGCGAGGTAGAGGACGTGACCGGGCCGCGCCTGCGCGCCGAGTTCACCGCTTACGAAGTGCCTTATCTCTGGGACGGCGCGCGGCTCACCCTCGGGGTCGAGTGGCAGCATGACGACGTTCGCGGCGGCCAGGCCTTCGCGTCCTTGCGCCTGCGCGTGCCGTTGCAGGTCTTCGATACCGCCGTGCCGTCGCGTCTCAGCGTTCAGGAGCGGCGCATGACGGTGCCGGTCGTGCGCGACATCGACATCGTCGCCCAGGTCAGGACCGAACAGAGGCCGGCGATGATCGAGACGGCGACCGCGACGGCGGACGGCGGCAGCCTCACCGTGTTCGACAGCGGCTCCACCACGGGTGCGGCCCTGCCGGGTGCGATTGCGGCAGCGGGCGCGAACGGCACCGTGATCCTCTCGGGCAGCTTCAACACCACCGCCACGGTAACCTTGCAGGCGGGCCAGACCCTGATGGGCGCCGGCGGCCTCACCGTACGCACCCCCTCCGGCCACACCGCGACGCTGACGACGCCGACCGCGACCCTGGCCGCGGCCATCGCCGGCGGGTCTGGATCTCCGGCCATCATGCTCGCAGACGACGCCACCGTCACGGGCCTTACCGTCAATCGCACCAGCTCCAGTTCCAGCGACAGCTTTGCCATCCGCGGCAGCGGGGTGAGCGGCGTCACCGTCTCGAACAATACGGTCACCGCCACCGCCGATGCGGGTGGCGACTTCGCCGTCGGCATAATTTTCGACACGGGCTCGAGCGACAACGCCATCATCGGCAACACGATCAGGACCGTGAACACGCCCGGCAGCTCGTCAGACGGCATCGTCATTTCCAACGCCGCTAATACGACGGTCAGCGACAACACGATCGACGCCAGCGGCGGGATCAACCGCGTCATGAGCTTGGTCAACGCCACCGACGTCGCCGGCACTGGCAATGTCGCCGTGTCGGGTACCTGCCAGGATTCCGGCGGCAACACCGGCTCGGTCGGCTTCGCCGGCGGCAGCACCTGTCCCTAGAGGGTCCGGGTCCGGCCCGACGCCGGTAAAGGGCGCTCCCGCCCGGCCTTCGAACCGTCGAAAAGGACTCCCCCTGGGCGTCCATTGCCGCTATCTTCGCCGCCATGAACTGGCGCAGCGGACTCTTCCAGCGAATGCCCCACCCCGGCCGTTTCGGCAACGCGGGGTAACGCGGGCGCACGCGCCTTTCTTCGGAGACTTTCTTCGGAATTGCGGACACCCCGCCGGGAACGGTCGGGGTGTTTTTGTTTCCCCAACCCGCATTCCGGAGCCGAAGCTCATGATCCCTGATTCCGCCGAAAGTCCCGCCGTTCGGGGCGGCTGTCCGTCCTGCGCCATCTCCGCAGGGGAGTCTGCCCACGTCGTCCTCCAGACGGCGCAATTCGTTGCCTTTCTTGACCCCGCCCCGATCCGCCCGGGCCACTTGCGGATCGTCCCGCGCGCCCACTATCCGCATTTCAATGCCCTGCCGCCGTCCCTGGCCGAAGATATGCTGAACCTGGGGCAGCGGCTTGCCGCGGCCCAAAGAGCCGTCTTCAAGGTGGATCGGGTCGGGTTCCTGTTTCCGGCCGGGGGCGAGCCTCACACCCGCCCCCCTGCCTGCGGCCCCCACGCCCAGCTTGAGGTGGTGCCGCTGCTGTCGGCCGGTGACGTCACCGCGCGGCGCCGTGGCGCCGACAAGGACGCCGGGGCCTGCGCGGCCGACCTGGCGAGGGCGGCGGGCCTTTTGCGGCGGGAACTCGCCGCGGCGGAAGCTGCCCCCTCAGGGCATAGCAGCAATACCCGGGGGGTGCCTTGCGAATTGTCGACAATTGGGTAGGCTGGCGCCCCACCTGAAGCGCCGCAGAGAGGCCATGACCCTGAGCCCGACCGTCGAAACCACCGAGAGCTTTCCCGAGATTCGCGAGGGCGTGCGCGCCCTCTGCGCCAACTATCCCGGCGCCTACTGGCGCGAGCTGGATGCGCGGCGGGCCTATCCCGAGGCTTTTGTGAAGGAGCTCACCGAGGCCGGCTACCTCGCCGCCCTGGTGCCTGAGGAGTTCGGCGGCAGCGGCCTGCCGCTGGCCGCCGGCTGCGCCATCCTGGAGGAGATCCAGAAGGCCGGCTGCAACGGCGCCGCCTGCCACGCGCAGATGTACACCATGGGCACGGTCCTGAGGCACGGCAACGCGGCGCAGAAGCAGCGCTACCTGCCGGGCATCGCCGAAGGCACCCTGCGCCTGCAGGCCTTCGGCGTCACCGAGCCGACCAGCGGCACCGACACCCTCAGCCTGCAGACGATGGCCAGGCGCGAGGGCGACCGCTACATCGTGAACGGCCAGAAGGTGTGGACCAGCCGCGCCGAGTACAGCGATCTCATGCTGCTGCTGGCGCGCACCACGCCCAAGGATGCGGTGACGAAGAAGGGTGAAGGGCTTTCGGTCTTCATCGTCGACCTGCGTGAGGCCAAAGGAAAGGGCATCACCATCAAGCCGATCCGCGCGATGATGAACCACTCCACCACCGAGGTTTTCTTCGACAATCTCGAGGTCCCGGCGGAGAACCTCATCGGCGAGGAGGGTAAGGGCTTCCGCTACATCCTGGACGGCATGAACGCGGAACGCATCCTCATCGCCTCCGAATGCATCGGCGACGCGCGCTGGTTCATCGACAAGGCCAGCAGCTACGCGACCGAGCGCAAGGTCTTCGGGCGCCCCATCGGGCAGAACCAGGGCATTCAGTTCCCCATTGCCCGCGCCTACGCGCAGAGCGAGGCGGCGGCCCTCATGGTGGAGCGGGCGGCGGCCCTCTTCGATGCCGGCCAGCGCTGCGGCAGGGAAGCCAACATGGCCAAGATGTTGGCCTCGGAAGCCTCCTGGGCGGCGGCGGAGGCCTGCCTGCAGACCCACGGCGGCTTCGGCTTTGCCGAGGAGTACGACGTCGAGCGCAAGTACCGCGAGGCGCGGCTCTACCAGGTGGCACCGATCTCCACCAACCTCATCCTCGCGTTCCTTGCCGAGCACGTGCTCGGCATGCCGCGCAGCTATTGAGCGGGCGCATGAAACCGATTCTCTTCGGGCCCTCCTACTCGGTCTATGTGCGCATCGCGAAGATCGTGCTGGCGGAGAAGGGCGTCGACCACGACCAGGTCGCCTTCGACGTCTTCGACCACAACGACTGGCCGGCGGACTGGCCGCAGCGCCAGCCTTTCGGCCAGGTGCCGGCCTTCGAGCACGACGGTTTCCGGCTCTACGAAACCCGCGCCGTCACGCGCTACGTTGACGAGGCCTTTGCGGGGCCGTCTCTGCAGCCCGACAGTCCGCAGGGCCGCGCCCGCATGGAGCAGGCGATCTCCGTGCTCGACGGTCACGGCTACCGGCCGATGGTGTGGGACATCTATGTCCAGCGGGTCAGCCGCGGCAAGACCGGCGAGAGCGACGAAGCGGTGATCGCGTCGGCACTGCCCAAGGCGGAGCGCTGCCTCGCGGCACTGGCGGAGATCCTGGGGGACGGCGACTATTTCGGCGGCGCCGGCTTCAGCCTCGCCGATGCGCAGGCCGCGCCGATCTTCGATTATTTCGTGAAAGCGCCGGAAGGGGAGGACCTTCTGGAGGCGCAGGCGCCGCTGGCAGGCTGGTGGGCGCGGGTTGGCGGACGTGAGTCCGTCCGTGTGGCCTGCGAGCGAATGGGCGCCGCATGACGAAGCCCCTTGAAGGTCTCCTCGTCGTCAGCCTGGAGCAGGCCGTCGCCGCGCCCTACTGCTCCTCGCGTCTCGCCGACGCCGGCGCGCGGGTCATCAAGCTGGAGCGTGCCGAAGGCGACTTCGCGCGCGGCTACGACCGCGTGGTGCATGGCGAGAGCGCCTATTTCGTGTGGCTGAACCGCGGCAAGGAGTCCCTCGCTGTCGACCTGAAGCAGCCGGACGACCTCGCGCTGGTTAAGCGCATGCTCGCCCGGGCCGATATCTTCATCCAGAACCTCGCGCCCGGCGCGGCGGGTCGTCTCGGCCTCGGTCACGACGTGCTGCGCAAGGCGCATCCGCGGCTCATCACCTGCGACATCTCCGGCTACGGCGAGGCGGGCCCCTACGCAAAGATGAAGGCCTACGACCTCCTGGTGCAGGCGGAAAGCGGTCTCGCCTCGATCACCGGTCGGCCGGAGGGGCCGGGGCGCGTCGGCGTCTCGGTCTGCGACATCGCCTGCGGCATGTACGCCTACCAGGCCGTGCTGGAGGCGTTGCTGTTGCGCGGGCGGACGGGGGAGGGCTCGGCACTCGCCACCTCGCTGTTCAGCGGCATGGCCGACTGGATGACGGTGCCGCTGCTACACCAGGATTACGGCCCCGGCGCGCCCAAGCGCGTCGGCCTCAATCACCCCTCCATCGCGCCCTACGGCGTTTACGCCTGCCAAGGCGGCGATGAGGTGGTGTTCTCGATCCAGAACGAGCGTGAGTGGAAGCGCCTGGTCGAAGAGGTGCTGCAGCGTCCCGAGATTCTGGATGATCCGCGCTTTGCCGACAACACCGCGCGGGTCGAGAACCGGCCGGCGCTGGACGCCATCATCGACGCCGTCTTCAGCGCGCTCGACCGCGACACGTTGACGACGCGCCTCTTCGATGCCGCCATCGCCTACGGCGCGGTGAACACGCCTGCCGACTTGAGCCACCATCCGCAGCTGCGCCGCGTCACCGTGGCGACGCCGAGCGGGCCGGTCGAGCTGGTGGCGCCGCCGGTCGAACGGCGCGGCAGCGATTGGGACCTCGGCGCCGTGCCCGCGATCGGCGAGCACAGCGATGCGCTCAGGAAGGAGTTCGCGGCATGAGTGGCGAGGACTTTAGCAAGTGGGTCGGCCGCAGCGAGACGCTGCACGACAGCATCGACGTGGCGCGCGCGCAGGCAATGCAGGCGACGCTCGACGATGCGACAGACCCGCTCGCAGCGGGCGCCGCGCTGCCGCCGCTGTGGCACTGGGCCTACTTCTGGTCGCTGGCACCGACCGCGGGCCTTGGGCCCGACGGTCACGCGGCGCGCGGCGGCTTTCTGCCGCCCATCGATCTGCCGCGCCGCATGTGGGCGGGCAGCCGCGTCGAGTTTCCCAAGCCGCTGCCGGTCGGCGCGGCGGTGACGCGCAAGTCGACCATCGAATCCGTGACGGAGAAAAGCGGGCGCAGCGGGCGTCTCGCCTTCGTCACCGTCGAGCACGTGATCTCAGACGACAAGGGCCCGGCCATCGTCGAGGAGCACGACATCGTCTATCGCGAGGCGGGCGAGAAGGGTGCGCCGCTCCCGCCGGGCGAAGCGCCCCCTTCAGGGGGCGCGTGGCGGCGTGAGGTTGTGCCCTCGCCGGTGCTGCTGTTCCGCTACTCGGCGCTCACCTTCAACGGCCACCGCATCCACTACGACCAGCCCTACACCACGAAGGAAGAGGGCTATCCCGGCCTCATCGTCCATGGGCCGCTGCTCGCGACCATGATGATCGGCCAGCTGCGCCGCCATCTGCCTGAGGCGCGCGCCACACGCTTTTCTTTCCGCGCCAAACGGCCGGTCTTCGATACCCGGCCCTTCACGGTCTGCGGCGCGCCTGACGCGAGCGCGAAGCACGCCGATCTCTGGGTCGAGGACCCCGACGGCCATCTCGCCATGCAGGGCGAGGTGGATTGGGATCTGTGACGAAAACGAAGAACGAAAAGACGGGGACGAAAAAATGCTGCTCGATGTGCGCACCTACCGCGTGAAGCCGAATCACATCAAGGACCAGTTCGCGCTCTATGAAAAGTACGGCAAGCCGGCGCAGCTGCGCCACCTGGGCCCGCCGCTGGCCTTCCTGCGCACCGAAACCGGCGATGTGAACGAGTACCTCCACATCTGGGTCTACGACAGCGCCGCCGACCGCGAGAAGAAGCGCGCGGCGATGCAGGCCGACCCGGACTGGCAGGACTACCTGAAGCGCTCGAAGGAGCTGGGCGCCCTGGTCGCGCAAAGCAATCGGCTGATGACCCCGGTCGAGTTCTTCGACAAGCCGAAGCGCTGACTATCGCCGCTTGCCGATGGCCTCGATCATGTCGAGGAACTCGCGCAGCAGGTTCTGGCTTTCGCTGTCGACGGTCATCAGCATGTTGATCGTCGCCCCGTCGTTGGACAGCGGCAGGATGATCCGCGCGTACGAGCGCTGCTTCATGTTGGTGATCATGACGATGACGTGGGCAAGGGGCTCGCGGGCGGCGACGGCCGCGCGGTAGTGGGCATCGATGAGCTGACCGTAGATCCTGGGAGTCAGCTGGGTGGGCCGCAGGCGGGTTGGGTCGTAGCCGTGGACCGTCCGGATCCCGGTGCCGCTGAGGCGGTAGCGAAAATCCGGTTCTTCGCTGCCTTCGGCGGTTTCCACGTCCACCAGCATGACGCGCGGCAGCAGTTGCGGCATCTCGATGGGATCGATGGCCGCCCGGGGCGGTGCCAGGCCGTCCCCCTTCTTGCTCTTCCAGTATTCCAGCGCGAAGCAGAGATCCGGATAACGCGGCAGATCTTCGTCCAGATCCAGCTTCGCCGCCTGGATATCCTCGAGAAGCTCTTTCATGGCAGCCGCCACGGCATTTACTGGTATGTAAATGATGCCACGGCGGGGCGGTGGAGAGGAAGCCGTGTCAGCGGCGCTCAGGATTCGCTGTCGTTGCGGGCCGCTTCCCGCGCCGCCCTGAGGGCCGCCCGGCGCTCGCGGTTGGCGCGGTGGCGCTCGTCGCGCCAGGCCTTGAAGACCTTAGCGCGGTAGCCGTTGCCGCGAATCGCCTGGCGCGAGTGGTACTGCCCGACCGCGCGGGTCCAGGATCGCGCCTCCTCGCGCAGTTCCAGCAGGAAACTGGCGGCATAGGCGACGTTCACCACCGGGTCGAAGGCGGCATCGAGGTCCTCGAAGGCCTCGGGGTGGTAATGCAGGTTCACCTGCATGCAGCCGACGTCGATGTTCCTGACGCCGCGGGCCTGCAACTGGCGCACTTCCTGGATGGCGGCGGCCTTGCTGGGCAGGAATCGCCCCTCGCCCTCGGCCATCACGGTCCACGGCCAGGCAAGAGTTTCCGCGCTGGCGGGGTGCCGGCGGCCCGATTCGGTCCTGGAGATCGCGGTTAAGAGGTGCGGCGGAAGGTCGCGGGCGGCCTCGGCAGCGGCCGTCGCCTGGCGGCAGAGACTCCAGGAAGAATCAGAAACATCAATGGGTTCCTGGGCTTTTCCACCGCTCGGAATGGCCAGAATCAGGGCCAAAAAGGCCGCTTTGGGCAAGTGTCGAAGCAAGTCTCGGGCTCCACGGGCAGGAGGATCTGCCCGAAATAAGAGCAAGCCGCGTGCCAGCGGGCTTCCCAGCGGTTGCAGGACGGCCCAAAACTCTATTGCAACGCAATATCCGTGTTGGCTTCGTGACAGCTTTGTTAACGGCGTAACGCGGAAATTATTGGTAAATCAATGAATTGAGAACTTTCCCATTGAAATGCGGAGGGACCCGGAGCATATTGTGCACTGCGGTATGGGAACGGCTTCGCCGGGCCCTGCCGCAGTTCCATAGGGCATTTCCTCCCTAAACTTGGGCCGCGCTTGTCGCGGCCCTTTTTTTGTTTACCAGGTAAACGAATTTCGCCGGGGAGAGGGCGCCGGGCCCGTCAGTCGGGCAGGGTGCCGTCGCCGGACCCGAGCGGGCGCTGCATGTAGACGGAATCGACCCAGCGGCCGTGCTTGAAGCCGACCGAGTGGAGCACGCCGACCTCGCGGAAACCGTGGCGGGCGTGCAGGCGGATCGAGCCGTGGTTGGCGCTGTCGCCGATCACCGCGATCATCTGGCGGTAGCCGAGGGCGGCGCAGCGCTCGATGAGCTCGCTCAGCAGGGCCGAGCCGATGCCCTTGCCGCCCTTGCCGGGCAGGACGTAGACCGAGTCTTCCAGGGTAAAGCGGTAGGCCGGGCGGGCGCGGTAGGTGCCGGCGTAGGCGTAGCCCAGGATGGCGCCGCTGCCCGGGCGGTCCTCCGCCACCAGGTAGGGCAGGCCGCGGGCGCGGACGTCGGCCATGCGGCGGGCGATCTCGGCCTGGTCGGGCGGCTCCTCCTCGAAGGAGGCGATGCCGTGCAGCACGTGGTGGGCGTAGATCGCCTGGATGGCCGGCACGTCGCCCTCCTCGGCCGGGCGGATGGTCAGGCCGTCGCCGCGGCGTACCGTTTCGTTCTCTTTGTCGCCGACTGCCGCACTCACTGGGTTCTCTCCTTCGCGCCCGGCCTGCCGTTCGGCGCCGCGCCGTTCACCGGCATCGCTGTCTGGGAGGCCGTGAACTCTCGGGGGTCGAGCGCGCCCAGGGCGGCGACCACATCGCGCATGTCCTGGGCCAGGGCCTGCAGCGCCGGGCGCCGCTCGATGCGCGACTCGTCCATGTAGATGTGCCGGTTGATCTCGATCTGCAGGCAGTGCACGCGGGCGTGCGGTTTGCCGTAGTGGCGGGTGACGAACCCGCCGGCATAGGGCGTGTTGCGCACCACCGTATAGTTCTTGGCACACAGCACCTCTTCGACGGTCTGCGTCACGACGGGCGCGCAGGTGGTGCCGTGGCAGTCGCCCAGCACGAAGGCGGCCCCCTGGACGCCCTGGGGGCCGTCTCGGTGGGCGGCATTGCGCTGGGGCGCGCCACCGTAGGGGGCGCCGCGCGGGGGCCGGCTGCCCGACGGCATGGAATGGCAGTCGATCAGGATGCAGTAGCCGAAGCGCTCCTTGGTGATCTCGACCAGGCTGCGCAGCGCCTCGTGGTAGGGCCAGTAATAGCTGCGGATGCGCTCCAGCCCTTCTTCCAGGCTCAGCTTGCGACGGTAGATGTTGGCGCCGGTGGCGACCACGCGCGCGATGGTGCCGAGCCCGGCGGCGACACGCGGCGACGAGGTGTTGGCATAGGGCGGCAGGCGGTCCCTGAACACCGCCGGGTCGAGTTCGTAGGGCTCGCGGTTGGGGTCCACGAAGGCGCGCGGGAAGAGGGCGTGCAGCAGCGGCGCGCCCATTTCCGGCGCGCAGCCGAAGATCTCGTGGACGAAGCTGTCCTCGGAGCGCCTGAGGCTGATCGGATCGAGGCGGGAGGAGGCGAGGAAAGCCGGCGGGTAGTCGCTGCCGCTGTGGGGCGAGGCAAAGACCAGGGGCAGGGTCTGCCGCTCCGGCTCGATGATCTCGTGAGGCTTCGGGGCCTGGGCGCTCGGCGCGATCGCGTCCATATCTCTTGGGAGCTTGTTTCCACTACAGTTCTAGGACAAAGGCCGGGCCGTGTCATGCCCGTTTCAAGGCCGCGGCCGCGAAGGCATCCTACGGGCCCGCCCGGCCGGCCGGGCCGCTCGCCCGTCCCTTCCCCTGGTGCCGTCTTATTAAGGTCTACTTGGGGCTTTGCCGGTAGTCTATACTGCCTCGGCGGCGGGTTGCACTGCGTCCGGCGTAGGGAGATTCCGGCGGATTGCCGATCCCGGACGGGGCGACAGAACAACGGACCGAATACTAGGGGTCATGGCGCAAATCCTACTTGCCGAAGACGATGCCTCGATGCGGGAGTTCCTGGCCAAGGCGCTGCGCAATGCCGGCCACCATGTGGTGGCGGTCGGCGACGGGCTGGACGCGATGGAATCACTGGACGGCTTCAGGGCCGACCTGCTGCTGGCCGACGTGGTGATGCCGGGCCTGGACGGCATCGAGCTGGCCCGCCGCGCCGCCAAGCTGCAGCCGGGCCTGAAGGTCATGTTCATCACCGGCTTTGCCGCCGTGGCGCTGAAGAACCGGGACCAGACGCCCCAGGGCGCCCGCATCCTCTCCAAGCCCTTCCACCTGCGCCACCTGGTGGAAGAGGTTGATTCCATTCTCTCCGCTTAGGGCCTCGCGGCTTAAGGCGCGGTTTTTGGCGGGTTTGCGGCCGTTCGAGGCTTTCGGCCGGGCCCGCCCATTTCCCGGCATGGGAAGTCTTGAAAAACGCGGAGGATAGTGGTACTTCGCCTGCCTCCGGCGGATCGGCCGGACATTTTCCGCTCCGGGCCCGCCCCCGGAAGCCCCCTGCGGGGCCGGATCCTGAATGCGTTAGGGCGTATAGCTCAGCGGGAGAGCGCCTCGTTGACATCGAGGAGGTCCCTGGTTCAATCCCAGGTACGCCCACCATTCCTTTCAATGACTTAGCATGGTTTTGAGCTGGCAGCGCCATGCGCTTTCCGGTGCAAACCGATGCGCACGACAGGTAGAGCTTGCGCTTCGGTTGAGATAATCTGCGTGGCTGGGTGGTGCGAGCGGTCGAACTTGGGGGGCCGTGTTCGCGGCTTGATGCGGTCACGAGGGGGCAGATTTGGTACCGCAGAAGGAGATGGCACTGCCTCAGCGGTGCGGGAAAACCGGATTCGATGGCTGCTGAGAGCGCACACCCGTCGTGTCTACTGGCCGGGAGCGGGATCATCGATTTCTTTCCGGTTGGACACATGGCAGCCAGCCACCTAGAAGTTCAGCCATGCACAACCGACCCCACCGAGCCCCATGGTTGATCTAGACCTGTCCGCGCATCTCGGGCGAAAAGTCCTGCTCGTCGGCAATATTTTCGGGCGGGATCTCAGCGAAGACTTCTACATGATTATGCCGAAGCTGCTGCACGGCTTCATCCGGCTTGGCTGTAATGTGCAGGTCTTCAATGATCGCGAGACGGCGCGCGGCGCGACCCCGCTCCTGCGTAGCGCTGCCGGACGGCGCGCGGCCAATCGGCGGCTGTTGAAGGCCTGCCGCAACTTCCGGCCAGACCTGCTGCTGCTGGGCCACTGCGAGCTGATCGACAACTCGACGATCGAGGAGGCGAGGGCGGCCCTTCCCGGCCTGCGCGTCGCCTACCGCAACGTCGACCCCTTGCCCGACGCCGCGAACCGCGCGCGCATTCAGCGGCGCGCTCCGGCGGTGGATGCGGTCTTCCTCACCGCGGCTTCACCGATCCACGGCATCCCATCCGACAGCCCGGCGCGGGTGTACTTCATGCCCAACCCGGTCGATTCGGCGATCGACGTCGGGCGTTCCTTCGCTCGCAGCGACCAGCCCTTCGACCTTTTCTTTGCCGTCGGCCGGCCGGACGAGCGCCTGCGCTTCGTGCAGGCCGCCCTGCAACGCCTGCCGGCGCTGCGCGCCGACCTCCGCGGCCTTCCCGGCCGGCCGGCCGTCAGGGGCTGCGCCTACCTGGACGCCCTGGCCAATGCGCGCATGGCGCTCAGCATCAGCCGCCCCGACACGGTCCATCTCTATGCCTCGGATCGCATGAGCCAGCTTCTGGGCAACGGGCTGCTGATCTTTGTCGCCCGCTCGACGGGCTTCCAGGAGATTTTCGGCGACGATGAGATCGCGTTCTACGACGGCCTGGACGAGCTGGTGGACAGGCTCGACTTCTTCGCGCGTCACGACGACGCTCGCCGTCACGTCGCCGAGGCGGGCTGGCGCGCCGCCCACTCAATGTTTGCCTCGCAGCGGGTGGCGAAGTACATCCTGGAGCGCAGCTTCGACGAACCCCTTTCCGAGACCTATCCTTGGCCGACGGCGATCGAGACCACAGCGCAGAGCAGCCAGCCGCCTTCGGCAAGAGGCTCTATCGCTTCCTGACCCGGGTCGAGGTTCTCGCCGCCGTCTACATCGCGATCCTCTGCGCTGCTTTTCTGCTGGAGACGCGTGCCCACCGCAATTTGTTCTATGTCCTCGGCGTGCCGCTGTTCCTGCTGCACCTGCGCAGCTTCGACTGGCGCTGGCTCAGGGACTCGGTCATCGCGCAGCTGGCGCTGACCTATCTCGGATATTTCCTACTCTCAGCACTTTGGAGCGACGGTCTGACGTGGCAGAGCATCACCGATCTTCTGCGGGTCAGTGTCTTGGTCTTGCTGTTCCTCGTGACGACCCTGCAGATGGGGGTACGCAACCCTCATTTCCCAGACCGCCTCTTCCTCTGCTACGCGGTGATTGCCGGCGTCAGCCTTATAGTTGACTTCGGCGCCGCCGCCTTTGGACTGCTCCCCTTCGGCGAGCGCTTTACCGGTGTCGGTCTTGCCACCCACCCAATCATCGGCGCCACGCTTTATGGCGTGGCGCTGCTGCTGAGCGCTTTCGCGCTGCTGCCGCGCGCGACCACCTGGCGCCTACGCTTAGCCTGGCTGGCGGTTATCGCGCTGTGCGCGGCTTTCATGGTGCTCTCAGGAAGCCGCGGCCCGCTCATTGCCCTGGCGGCTGCGCTGGCCGTCGGATTCGCGATCGCCCACCGGCGGGCGGCCGTTCTCGTGCTGGTTCTGGTGGTTTGCGGCATCGGTATCGGTGTGCTCTTCAACTTTCAGCCGGTAGAGCTCCTATACCAGCGCGAGCAGAGCGGCCACTTCGGTATCTGGCAGCAGGTACTGGCCGCCATTGCGGAGCGCCCCTGGTTCGGCTACGGCAGCCTGGCGGACATGACTTTCGAGGTCAGCACCGGCTCCTTCCGGTCGCCGCACAACCTGCCGCTGGCCAACCAGTTCTACGGCGGCCTGCCAGCGACCATCCTCCTCGCGGGCCTGCTGCTGGCGGCGGCCCGGCAAAGCTGGCGGTCGGCGCGAGCCGGTGAGCCGATCTATCTCGTGCTGCTGGCCTTCGGCCTGGTGGCTTCGCTCTTTGACACCCGCAGCTTGGTGCAGAACCTGGGCCGCGAATGGATCACCCTGTGGCTGCCGATCGCCCTGCTGGCGGCGCAGGAGGTTCCCCTGCGTCGGGCCAGCCCCTCATAGGATTGGAGGGCCCCCACGGCCCGGCCTTGTGCATGGCGCGGTCATACCGCACCCGCCTGGCAGCTCAGTTCCCAGCGGCCGCAACCATACGTCCTATTTCGTCGGTCATGGAGACCGACGGACGCCAGCCTGTTGCGCGCAGCGCCGTGTCGTCGACCCGCAGGTCGCCGAATATTCTGCCACGATAACGCCCCAGGCCGCAGAGGGACAGGGCGCCGCCCATCAGCGCCTCGGGGGCGGGAAGCAATAACGGCGGCCGCCCCATGGCGTGGCGCAGGGCGCGCACCAAGTCGCCGGTCGAGACATCGCAGTCCCGCACCAGGAACACCCGTCCTGCCACGGAATCCGCCGGTGCCGTTGCCAGGTGAATCAGGGCGTCGGCCAAGTTGGTCACGCCCACCAGGCTGCGCCTGTTGGACAGCGCGCCCAACGGCAGCGGCAGAGGCAGCGCCGCCAAACGCATGAGCGCCGCCAGATTTCCTTTGACTGCCGGCCCGTACACCAGCGGCGGCCGCAGGATCGCCACTTCCATTTCGCTGCTCATGGCGAGCAGGCTCTCTTCGGCAGCCTGCTTGGAGCGGGCGTAGCTGTCCGTCGGGGCGGGTGGATCGTCCGCGGTAAAGGGTGATCGCCCGATGGTACTTTCGCCGTTGACCTTGATGGTCGAGGCGAAGATGAAGCGTCCAACACCCGCTTCTGCTGCGGCCTGCGCCAATCGCTCGGTTGCCGTGACGTTGACCGCGTGAAACTGCGCCTCGTCGGCGGCGGTCGGCGTCATCACGTGCACCTTGGCGGCCAAGTGGATGACCGCCTGCGCGCCTGCCAGTTCACCCGCCGGAACATAGGTTTCCAGGTTGCCGACGGCGTGCACGGTCACCGCCGGCGGGAGACCGGCTTCTGCCGCGCTGGTGGCGCGGCGCGTCAATGCTGTGACACGGTGACCGCCTGCGATCAGGCGTTCGCACACCACTCGGCCGGCAAACCCCGTGACGCCGGTAACGATGAGCTTCATGAGCGCGTGCCCTCCTCCCTAGCCGCGCCGGCGTCCAGCGCGGGTCCCATCTTCAGTTTCCGCCGGCGTCGGGCATGGCCGGCGCCCCACGGAGCGGTAGCCCCGCTCCGCCATCTTGCGGAGGCGGCGGCAGCGATGGGTCGATGCTAGCGACCCCGTTGGGGAGGGCTGCGGGCTCTGTGCCGAGCGAGGAGGGCGTGGCAACCTTACCGGGAAATTCGTGCGAAAGACCAAGGCGAATCGGCGCGCGCGGATGACACTCTCGATGCGCTTCCTCTAGGCGTGCGACCGAGTTGGCTGGCATTCGATCCCTTGTATTCCGATCTTGTCGTGAAGCTGTGGCGTGTATACAACCTGGGTCGCGGGTTGGCAATGAGGGCTGCATTGCCGGGTCGCCGGCTTCATGGGGATGCATTCTCACGGGTCATCGAGACGGCATTCCCAGGGGTGCTGAGTGCCCAACCCCTGGATTCGGCGCACCCCGAGATACGTTCTTCGAAAGCCGGACCGAGGCGCGCTTTCAGGAGGGGGTATTTCCGTTCCTCCTGAAGAATATCGGCCCGTCAAAACTGCCCCGCACGGTTGATTATCCGGTGTGGCGGGCGCCGAACAGGAGGACACCATGACGCAGTTCGAGATCGCCGGCCGCAAGATCGGCCCCGACCATCCGCCCTTCGTCATCGCCGAGGTCGGCATCAATCATGAAGGCGAATTCGCCAAAGCCATCCAAATGGTCGATGCCGCAGTGGCCGCCGGCGCGGAGGTGGTCAAGTTCCAGTGCCACATCACCGAGAAGGAGATGATCCCGACGGACATGAAGCCCGGCGAAATCTCGGCCGAGCGCCTGTGGGACATCATCAAGCGCTGCGAGTTGACGGAGGATGAGGAGCGCCGCGTCCAAGCCCACTGCGCCGAAAAGGGCATCATGTACCTGTCCACGCCGTTTTCGCGCGAGGCGGCCGACCGGCTAAACGATATGGGTGTGCCAGCATTTAAGATTGGCTCGGGCGAGTGCAACAATATCCCGTTGCTGCAGCACATTGCCGCCATGGGTAAGCCGATGATCCTGTCGACCGGCATGAATGATCTCGATTCGGTGCGGCGCTCGGTGGCGGCGATCCGCGAGTACGACGTGCCTCTGGCGCTTCTCCACTGCACCAGCATGTATCCCACACCCTATGACAAAGTCCGCCTGGGGGGGGTCACCGACCTTCGTGAGGCTTTCCCCGGCCTGCCCGTCGGGCTGTCCGACCACTCCCTGCACATCTGGACCTGCCTGGGTGCCGTGGCGCTGGGTGCCAGCGTCCTGGAGAAGCACTTTACCGTCTCCCGCGCGTGGCCTGGCCCGGACACCCCCATCTCCATAGAGCCGGACGAACTGCGGGACCTCGTTGCGGGTTCTCGTGCCGTGTGGGAGGCGCGCGGCGGTAAAAAGACGCGACTGGAGGACGAACAGCCGGTCATCGACTTTGCCTATGCCACGGTCGTCTCCGTTGCCCCCATAAAGGCGGGAGAGATATTTACCAAGGGTAACATTTGGGTGAAGCGGCCCGGTGTCGGCCCCATACCGGCGGACCGGCTGGATGACATCCTGGGCCGAACCGCGCGCCGCGACGTAGCCGCCGATACGCACCTGACGCCTGAAGACATTGCCTGAGCCGCGGGGCCGCGATGTTGCAAAAGGTAAGAAGAAGAATCCTCATCGAGCGCCGTCGCCTTGCCGAATGGCGAGCGCGCGCCGCAATCAAGGCGAATGCGGTCCTGTGGCGGGAGCTTTCTTCCTATCTGGAGCAGACAAAATCCACGGGCTGCAACATGACGGACTATTGGGTCCTTTATAGGGAGATTCGCCGCCACAAGCCGGTGGAGGTACTTGAATGCGGCACAGGTGTCTCGACTTTGGTGATCGCTCATGCCCTGCATGAAAATGCAGCCGAAACCGGCAAGGTCGGCCGCGTCACCTCCATGGAGGAAGTCCCGGACTATTTGGAGATGTCCCGCGCCCTCCTGCCGGCCGCCTATCAGTCGCTTGTCGACTTTCGCCAGAGTGGCCGCACGGATGACTGCCTGTCCTTGTTCCGCGGCGTTCGTTACGAGGCCATCCCTGAGCGCCCCTACGATTTCGTCTTCGTGGACGGGCCAAGCTACGTCTCGCCGCAGGATGGTACACCGACTTTCGATTTTGACTATCTTCACGTGCTGCGCAGGTCCTCGTCGCCTGTCCGCGCCCTGGTGGACAAGCGGGTCAGCACTTGCTTTGCTTTTCAGCAGATCCTGGGTTGCGAGAAGGTGCGCTACGATCCGGTCCGCCACCTGGGTTTCGTCGCCCCCTGCACGCAGGCGGACTTGGGCGTTCTGGAAACCAAGCTGTGGTCTGCCAACTTCGTCTCCAGCTTCAGGGCTGTGACCAAGACCCGTCTATATATGACGCCGACTGCCGACGCTCGCGCCGCGCGCCAGTATCGATGAGCGCCGTCGTCGTCACCGGAGCGTCTGGCTTTGTCGGTCGAGCCGTCGTGGCGGAACTGCGCCGGCGTGGCGTGACCGTGGCGGCGGTCTCGCGGCAGTCGTTGGCGGGCGGTGTGACCGTTGCCGACTATGCCGACGCGCCGGGAGGGGATGTGCTCGTTCACCTGGCCGAGCCGAGTGATCGCGCTGCGGCCCGTAAACTGGGGGCAGACCATGTCCACCGGACCGCGCTGACGCTGCAGACGCTTCTCGCCAAGGGCTACGGGAAAACCGTTTACGCCTCCAGCGCCGTGGTCTATGAAGACGATAGCCCGTCCCCCCGGCGCGTCGGGGATCCGACACCGACGGACGATCCCTATGCCCGCGCCAAGCGCCGGTGCGAATCCGAAGTCTCCGCGGCAGGGGGAGCCGTGGCGCGTCTCGCGAACCTGTTCGGACCGGGGATGGCTTCCAGCAACGCGATATCGACCATTCTCGCGCAGATCCCCGGTGAGGGGGCGGTCGAGGTCTGGGACGATGAGCCTGTGCGCGATTTCCTGTGGGTAGACGACGCGGCGGAGGCCATCGCAAGCATGGCCCTGAGCTCTGAAAAGGGCATCTTCAATGTAGGTTCGGGCGAAGGGAACTCCATTGGAGCCGTGGCCCGCACCGCCCTGGCCATTGCGGGTGACGAGGCCCGCCCTGTCGTGGCGACGAAGCCCTCTGGCAGGCGCTCGCACCTGGTGCTAGACATTGAGGACACGCGACGGCGTCTCGGATGGACGCCACGTACGAGCCTCGCCGACGGGCTCCGGCAGTTGATAGGCAAGAGGGAAAAAGGTCGGGCATGACGCGGACCGTGGCAATCTTCACCGGCAACCGGGCCGAATACGGGCTTCAGTATCCTATCCTCAAGGCCGTTGACGCGCATCCCGACCTGGAATACCGGCTGCTGGTTTCAGGGGCGCACCTGGATTCCAATTTCGGGCACACGCTGGACGAGATCAGCGACGACGGCTTCACGGTGCACGCTGAAGTCAAAATTGAGATGGACGCAACCTCGCTGTTCGCAACAGCCCAAGCCATCGGTTCGGGTGTGCTGGAGATCAGCAAGGTTCTCGCGGAGCTGAAGCCCGACCTGATGGTGGTTTATGCCGACCGGTTCGAGGGTTTTGCCGCCGTCATTGCTGCCACCCAAATGAACATCCCAACCGCCCACATCGAAGGCGGTGACCTGACCGAAGGCGGGGCGCTGGATGACAGTGTGCGCCACGCCATGACTAAACTCTCGCACTTGCACTTCACCACAAATCAGCAGGCCACCAACCGCATCCTCGGCATGGGTGAAGAAGCCTGGCGTGTCCACACGGTTGGCTTCCCGGCCATCGACATGATCTCGGAGGACCGCTACGCCACGCCCAGCGAGATCATAGAGCGACTGGGGCTAGACCTGGCGCGCCCGGTGGTGCTGTTTACGCAACACTCGGTCACCACCGAGTTCGACCGGGCGGCGGAGCAAGTGGCGCCCTCGTTGGCCGCCATGAAGCGCCTGGCTGGCGAAGGCGTGCAAGTGATCTTGACCTATCCCAACAACGACGCCGGAGGCCGTGCCATCATCGAGCGGCTGGAGGCGGTGCGCGCGGAGGGCCGTGCCGACATACAGGTGCACCGCTCGCTGGGCCGCTACTTGTATCACGGGGTCCTGGCGCTGGCCGCCGATCCTGCACACCGGGTCGCCTGCGTCGGGAACTCTTCATCGGGCATCAAGGAAACGCCGGCGTTCGGCTGTCCCACGGTCAATATCGGCTCGCGCCAGGACGGGCGTCTTCGGGCCGAGAATGTGGTCGATGCAGCTTATGACGTCGATGCCCTGGTTGACGCCACCCGCCGCTGCCTGTTCGACGACGACTTCCGCGCCGCCTGCCGGGCTGCAGACAACCCCTATTATCTGGGCAACGCCGGCCGCAAGGTGGCGGACGTGCTGGCCTCCGTCGATCTCGGCCCGGCGCTGTTGCGCAAACGCATGACCCTGAAAGGCATTGCGGAGAACGGCTGGTTTCAATGATCGACCCTCCCCTGTCCGAGGCCGCCACGCTCTATGATGTGGTGCGCACCATCGAGCGTAGCTGGCGGCGCATCGCGGTGGTCGTCAGCGCCGAGGGGCGGCTGCTGGGGACGCTGACGGATGGTGACGTGCGCCGCAGCCTTCTCGTTGGTGGCAGTCTCGACACCCGCGCGGTCGATGCCATGAACAAGGACCCCGTGTGGGTCGACGTCGGCACGCCGGACAGTATCATCATTGACCGCATGCGGCGCGCGAACATCCAATCCGTTCCGGTGGTCGATGCCGAGGGGCGGTATGTCGACCTCGTCCATGTGACCGACTTGGGCGGCGATGCCGCAGAGATGCACGGGGCGAGCGGCTTTGCCGCCGCCGTCATTATGGCCGGTGGAGAAGGCAGGCGGCTGCGTCCGCTGACCGACACTATCCCGAAGCCCATGGTGGAGATCGACGGCATCCCGTTGCTCGAGCGCCTGGTGCGGCGCCTGGCCTCCGCCGGAGTAGAGCGGGTTTATATTTCCGTCAACTATCTCAGCCACTTGATCGAGGGCCATCTGCGCGATGGCTCGCATCTCGGCACGCACATAGTATACTTGCGCGAAACCGACAAAATGGGCACTGCCGGCGCTCTGTCGCTGTTAAAGGAGCGCCCCGCCGGCCCATTGGTGGTCATGAACGGCGATATCCTCACGACCTCGGATTTCCGCAGTCTGTCCGCCTTCCACCATAGCCACGGGGCAACAGTGACGGTCGCCGCCGTCGACTACCGCGTGGAGATTCCCTACGGTGTGCTGCGCTCCGAAGGCGCCTACGTACGGGCACTGGAGGAGAAGCCGTCTCAACAGTTTCTGTGCAATGCGGGCATCTATGCCGTTACACCCGAGGCCGTGGAGATGGTGCCATCCGGTTTCTACAACATGACCGACCTGATTGAGGACTGCTTGAAGGCGGACCGCAAGGTCGCGGTGTTTCCGGTCCATGAGTACTGGAGCGACATCGGCACTCCGGTAGACCTGGAGAAGGCCCGCGCCGCCTTTGCGAGGATGAAACAGAAATGACCGAAACTCTTGCGGGCAAATCGGTCTTCGTCAGCGGCGCCGACGGGTTTATCGGCAGCCATCTGGTCGAGGCCCTCGTCGCCGCCGGTGCGAGAACACGCGCCTTGGTCTACTACAATTCATGGAACGACAAGGGGTGGCTTTCGGACGTAGACCCGCGTCTGCTGGAGCAGGTGGAGATCCTGACCGGCGATGTCCGGGACTGCGAACGGATGCGCCAGGGCGTGGCCGGTTGTGACTACGTGTTCCATCTTTCCAGCCTCGTTGCCATCCCTTACAGCTACGAGGCGCCCCGCTCTTATGTCGAGACCAACATAACCGGTGCCCTGAACATCCTCCAGGCGTGCCGCGAGTCCGACGCTTTGACGCGGCTGGTCCATGTCTCCACCTCGGAGGTGTACGGCACGGCGCAGCAGGTTCCGATTTCGGAGGACCATCCGCTCGTCGGCCAGTCGCCCTATTCGGCGAGCAAGATTGGCGCCGATAAGATGGCGGAGAGCTTCCATCTGTCCTTTGAGCTGCCGGTCGTGATCGCTCGTCCCTTCAACACGTTCGGGCCGAGGCAGACGGCGCGCGCCGTTATCCCGACCATCGCCAGCCAATTGGTCGCTGGACGAGATCGTCTGCGCCTGGGCGCGCTGACGCCGACCCGCGATTTCAACTTCGCCGCCGACACCGCTGCGGGCATGATCGCCCTCGCGCTTTGTTCGGAGGCCGAGGGAGAGGTGGTCAATATCGGATCCGGCCAGGAATGGTCGATCCGCCAGACGGTCGATATGCTGTGCGAGATCGTCGGCCGCGAGGTGGAGATCGTCACGGAGGAAGACCGGATCCGCCCGGAAAAGAGCGAAGTCAACCGCTTGCTTGCGGATAACCAGAAAATCGCCGGCCTGACCGGCTGGCGAAGCACGGTGCCCTTCCGTGAAGGGCTGGAACTCACCGTGCGGTGGATCGAGCGGAACATGCATCACTTCGATGTCGATTCCTATACACGGTAGCGCACCCAACGACTGGACCAATCATGAGGATATTCACCTTCAGGGAAGACGGACGGGCGCGGCTCGGACTCTCCGTCAACAGCGCGCTCTATGACCTAGAGGCAGTCTGCTTGTCGCTAAGGGAGGTCAAGGCGATTACCAAGCCCCGACTGTTCGACCAAAGTGTCGAGGGGCTCACGCTGATCGATCTGATGGAAATGGGCGACGAGGGCCTTCGGGCCCTGGACGCTGCCGAACGCTACATCCGCTGGATCGCATCGGAATCGGCTGATCCCTGGGTGCTGCGCAATGCCCGGCGACGCGAGGAAGACATCGAGTGGCTGCCGCCCGTCACGCGACCGCCCGCGGTCTATGGTATCGGCGGCAACTCGCCCCTGTTTTTCCGTGACAAGAACTTCCAGATTCCAGCTTATCCGCGCGGCTTTCTGCGGCCGACCAACCACCATGCACTGATCGGCCACCGGGCACGGGTTACCATTCCCGCGCATTACTCCACCATGCGTTCTTCCGCGGAGTTGGGCGTGGTCATCGGAAAGACCGGGCGGAACGTCTCGGAAGCGGAGGCCATGGACTACGTCTTCGGCTATACCCTGGTCAACGACATGTGCTCGGATTCCTGGAAGGTCGTGGCCCTGCGCGGCCAGGACGAAGCTCTGATGCACCAGGATCTGACCATCTTTACCCAGCGCGCGTCGACCTCCTATTACTCGCGTTCGACCGACAGCTTTGCCGCCATCGGTCCTTACCTCGTCACCAAGGAGGAGGTATCGGACCCGTACAACCTGATGGTCTATAACCGCCTGTCCGGAGTGCAGCGGGAGCGGGCCTACACCCAAGCCATGGTGAACGGAATCGAGCGCACCGTTTCGTTCCTGTCGCGCATTTTCACGCTGCGACCGGGCATGATCTTTCATATGGGAACCATGGGGATCGACGGTTACACCGTCGAACCGGACATGCGGTTCGGCACCGAAGACTACTTTGAAATCGAGTACGAAACGGTCGGCGTGCTGCGGAACTATATCACCGACCTGAGAGGACCGTTCCAGAAATGATTCGCACGCCGGAAAACCAGCATTGGGTGTTGCTCGGTACGGCGCCGGCCTCGGAGGAAATCTGGGGTCTGAGCCAGATCGACTTTCCTTGCGGTTACCATATTCCGCCGGGTGCCTTCGCGCCGAGCGGAAAGCCGCTGGAGCGACCGAAACCGAATGGCGAGGTCTGGGCCATGGGTGGTTTTGCCATGGAGCTCGCTCAAGGCGGCAAGGTGATTCGCGCGGAAGATGCGTCCGGGCATGTTGCCGGGTGTCGGCCATGGGTCTGCGTCTTCCATGACGCTCTGCTCGACGAGCTGCGCGATCGCACCCACACAATCGAAATGTGGGACCGCGGCGTTTCGATTTTCTATGGTCTGTGGCGCGAAGCGACCCATAGACTGGGTGACCTGATCCCATCTGCCGATTTCGCGGCGATGGTGGATCGCCCGACTCGCCTGGGCACGGGGGGCGGCACGTCTGAGGGGGCTCCGGCTTCAGCCTACGCCTATGATCCCGAGGCCATCATTACGTTCATGTCGCAGTTCATGACCCTGTCGGCGGGAGATGTCTACATCCAGGGCCCGCTCGTGGCGCGGCGCCTCGGCGCCGATGAACACCATGTCACATTTAGCATCGACGGCCTGAGGCTTGAGGTCGAGGTCGACTGACGATGGCGTCCCAGCGATGAGCATCGGCGACATGGGCCAAGTTGTGGCAGTGGTTCCGGCCAAGGGCACTTCCAGACGTGCGCCGGGAAAGAATCTGGCGATGGTCGGTGGAATACCGATGTTCTGCCATGCGATCCGTGTGGCCGCCGCCGTTCGCACCATCGACGCCATCGTGGTTTCCTCAGACGACGCCCGGATAATCGAACTGGCCCGCGCGGAGGGTGTCCGAGCCGAATCGCGGCCGCCGGCGTTGTGCAAGGATGACGCGACCAATTTCGACGTGTTGCGCCACCTGCTTGCCACCCTGCGGCGCGAGGGGACCGATCCCGAACTGCTGGTGCTGCTACAGCCAACGACTCCCTTTCGGTCGCCTGGGCCGCTGGCGGAGATGATCGGGCGCCTGCGCGAAGATCATGAGGCGAGTTCTCTGGTGACCGTGGCCCCGATCAATCGTCTCTCCGGTGCCATCGAAGGTGCCCGCTGGCATCCCGGACCGGCGAGGGGTACGCGCATGAAGGCCACCGAGCAACGCTATGCACTGACCGGTCATGTCTTCATCTTGCGGCCCCGGAGGACCTTGGACATGGGCGTGCTTCTGGGCGAAGAGGTGCTGCCGGTTTCCCTGCCGGCCGACTGGCTGGACATTGATGTGGATGTGCCCGCGGATCTTATGATCGCACAGAGTGTCGCGGATACTTACTTCAAGATTCCGGCGTCATGAACAGAGATCAGCCCCTGCGCCTCCTATTCTCTACCCAGTCAATCGGCCTGCGCGTGTTCTGGTCCCTTCACAAGGCACTGCAAGAGGAAGGCGGGATCGAGGCGGCTGGTTTTTTCGTCACCAACCGCCCAGAGTACGCGCGCTTCAATGATGCCAATCCCGACTTCGCAGCATCCGCTGCTGACGTCATTACGGAGTGGGAGCTTCTTGATCAAGCGCACCGTCTGCCGGCGCCCGATCTGGAATACATAGCCGCTTGGGAGAAGGAGATTGCCGACCCCACCCTCTGGAATGCGCTGATTATTGACCGGCGTCTCAACTTCCATCTGCGTGCGCAATTCGTGCAGAGCTACAAGCCCGCTTACAGCCACGAAGATTTATTGCGCCTGCTCCAGGTGTCTCTCCAGGCAATCGACGCCCATTTCGACCGTGTGCGACCGCACGCCGTCATGGGTCTCAATGCGGTGACCCTGTATGACTACCTCTACTACCTGGTGGCCCGGCGCCGTGGCATTCCCGTTATGCAGCTCAAGCTGACGCGAGTGCGCAACTACGTTTCGCTATACACCGATCCCTTCGACCTTTCGCCGCATATTCGCGAGACTTTCGAGCGCATGCGCAGGGGCCGCGACCTCACGGGCGACGAGACGGCGGCACTAGCGGACGCGCAAGCGCTGCTGAGCGAGATCCGCGAGAAACGCCTGGTCTATGAAGGTGCAATCAAACGGCCGAACGAAGTGCGGAAGGCGGCTCGGCGGCCTGGTCTGCCGGCACGTCTTGCCGCACTTGCTGAACGGCTGGTCCGCGACCGCCGCAACCGGGACCGGCATTATCCGGCGCCCTTGCGCTATGCCTATGAGACAAAAGTGCTCAAGCCGCTGCGGCGTCGGCTGGCCACGCGGCTTTTTGACATTCCGGATGCCGGAGCATTCGCAGAACAGAATGCTGGCCGTTACGCCTTGTATCCGCTGAACACGGAACCGGAAGTCGCTCTGCTGGCTTTTGGGCGTCCCTACCGCAACCAGATAGAAAGCGTCCGTAACATCGCTGCCTCCCTGCCGGTAGGTTGGAAGTTGGTGGTGAAGGAGCATCCCAATTCCTACGGCTATCGTAGTGCCGCTTACTACGGCAAGCTCCGGGCGATCCCCAACGTGGTCCTGGCTGGTCCTACTCTCGACACGGACAAGCTGATGCTTGGTGCGGGTCTGGTCGCGGTGGTGTTCGGCACCATCGGGCTGGAGGCTCTGATCAAAGGCAAGCCGGTGGTTGTCCTGTGCAATACTCCCTACGGTGTATTTCCGCGGTCCATGGTCCGTTTCCTCGATCGTTCCTGGGGGATGGCCGCGGAAATCCGCGACCTCCTGGAGAACCACAAACATGATGATCGAGAAGTCGTGGCATTCCTGGCCGCACATATGACGTCCAGCATTCGCCTCAATCTGTTCACCGACCTTCTCGGCAAGGGCGGGCGGCAGACCATGGACGACGGCCTGTCGCGGGAAGACCAGTACGCCGAACTGGCGCGTTACACGCGCCGCCGCATCGCCGAAGAGCGGGCACGGCTGGGTGTGGAAGCGTAGGGCGTTCTCTGTTCCGCCGGCAGCGCTACGATGGGCAGGGGGCTCAGGCCGTGCCCGAAGAGCGCCTCGGGGGAGAAAAACGTGTGCCGCATGGGCTGGCATTCAGGTGGTCTCACGGACCATGCCGGACAGGCGGTTTTGTGTCTTCATCGACCGCGAGGCCGGCCAGCCCCCAGGGCTCGGCGCCCAGGGTTGGCACGCCCGATAGGTTCTAGTATAAGCTGAGGCGTGGCGGGCGGACAAATTGGCGTGTAGTGCGCCATATCCATTGGGCCTGTCCGCACATTTGCCCTTTCCTGACGGAAGCCACGGAGGACCGTCATTCCTGCATGACAGACGATCAATCGACCTTCTGGGCCGACCGTTCGGTCCTGATCACCGGCGTCTGTGGAACCGTCGGCAGCGAGCTTCTCCGTCAATTGTCCGCCATGCCCTGCGCCCGCGTCGTGGGCATCGATAACAACGAAAGCGAGCTGTTCTTTCAGTCTCAGCATTACGCCCGACATCACAACGTGCGGTTGTTCATAGGGGATCTGCGGGACCGTGAAAAGCTGCGGCGCAAGATGCGTGGCATCGACGTCGTGCTTCACGCCGCCGCACTCAAGCACGTCATCCTGTGTGAAGAATCGCCGCGCGATGCCGTCCAGACAAATGTTGACGGCATGATCAACGTTATCGACGCGGCCGAGATCAACAATGTCGAGCGCGTGCTGTTCACGTCCTCCGACAAAGCGGTGAACCCCACCAATGTCATGGGGACCACCAAGCTGATGGGCGAGCGTCTTATTACGGCAGCCAACGTGTATCGGCGCAATGCCCACGACACGATCTTCGCCTCCACCCGCTTCGGCAATGTGTTGGGATCGCGGGGGTCGGTGGTACCGCTGTTCCAGCGACAGATCGCCGCCGGCGGTCCGGTTACCTTGACCGACCGGACCATGACCCGGTTTGTCATGACACTGGAGGAAGCCGCGGCCCTGGTCCTGCGATCGGTGGAACTGGCGCGCGGTGGGGAGGTCTTCGTGACCAAGATGCCGGTCGCCCGCATCGAGGATCTGGCCGCCGTGCTGATCGACGAACTGGCGCCCCGCCACGGCCTGCGTCCGCAGGACGTGGTCGTGGAGGAGATCGGCGTCAAGGCGGGCGAGAAGCTCTACGAGGAGTTGTTGAACGACGAAGAAGTCCGCCGCACGCTGGAGCTGGACGACTTCTTCTGCGTGCTGCCGGCGTTCAAGAGCGTCTACCAGCAGATCGAATACAGCTACGAGGGCTATCTCGGCCGGGAGGTCGCAAAGCCTTACAACTCCGCAGTGGAGCCGGCCATGAGCCGGGATGACCTCCGCGAGTATCTGCGCCGCAACAAGATCGTTTGACGGGGTGACATGCGCGTACTGATATTGGGTGGCGACGGGTATCTAGGCTGGCCCACCGCCATGGCCTTTGCGGCAAAGGGGCACGAGGTGACGGTGGTAGACAACTACCTGCGCCGCGCCATCGCCATGGAGACCGATTCCGAGGCCCTCATCCCAACGCCGAATCTCCAGCTGCGGGCGGAGATCTTCAAGGCCGCCACGGGGCACGAGATCGATGTCGTGATCGGCGACTGCTGCGACTACGACTTGCTGTGCGATGTCGTGCACAGTTTCCAGCCAGAAACGATTATCCACTACGCCGAGCAGCCCTCGGCGCCCTATTCCATGCGCGACTATCGCTCGGCCCGGCGCACGCTCGACAACAATCTTTCCGCCACCTTCAACGTCATCTGGGCGGTGATGGAGAAAGCTCCATCAGCCCATATCATCAAGTTGGGTACCATGGGCGAGTACGGTACCCCCAACATCGACATCGAGGAAGGCTGGATCGATATCGAGCACAAGGGCCGCAAGGACAGGTTCCTGTTCCCCCGCCAAGCGGGCAGCCTGTACCACACCACCAAGGTGCTCGACACTGACATGCTGTGGTTTTATGTGCGCACCTTCGGCCTGCAGGTGACCGACTTGATGCAAGGCCCGGTCTACGGTCTGCGCACTCCCGAGGCCGATGTTGATCCGCGGCTGCTTCCCAACTTCCACTACGACGACATTTTCGGCACCGTCGTGAACCGCTTTCTGACTCAGGCCGTGGCCGGCATCCCATTGACCGTTTACGGCAAGGGCGGCCAGACCCGCGGTTACCTGAACCTTTTAGACACTCTGCAATGCGTCGAACTGGCCATGCACAACGCGCCCGGTGCCGGCCAGTTGCGGGTGTTGAACCAGTTCACCGAACAGTTCTCGGTCAACGATCTAGCCGCTACCGTGCAGCGCGTGGGCAACGGCATGGGCCTGAAGGTCGAGATTCAGACCGTCGACAACCCCCGCAAGGAAGCCGAGGAGCACTACTATAACCCGGCCCATAGCGGCTTGATCGAGCTGGGCCTCAAACCCCACTACATGACCGACCCCGTGGTCGCCGATATGCTGGAAACTGTGCTGCACCATAAGGATGCGATCGAGCCCCGTCGCGTCCTGCCGCGCGTGCGCTGGAAGTCGTGACGGGCCGGCGGCGATGAACGAGTTCAGTCAGCTTTTCGAGATCGACGGCACGACGGTCGGCTACGGCGCTCCGGTCTACGTCATTGCCGAGGCGGGCGTGGCGCACTTCGGCGACGAGGAGAAAGCCTATCGGCTGATCGATCTGGCCGTCGAGGCGGGGGCGAGCGCAGTCAAGTTCCAGATCTTCGACGTCGATGCCCTGATCAGCACCGAGCTGCCCGACTGGCGCGAACGCCTGGGATCGCGCAGCCTGCCCTATGACGCCTTCGGGCGTCTCCAGGCCTATTGCCGTGACAAGGGGATCACCTTCTTCGCAACCGCCCACGACGAGCCGTCTCTGGAGTTTCTCGCGGAACTGGACGTGCCGGTCTATAAGGTCGGCTCCGGCGAGGTGGGGAACTGGCCCTTCCTCAAGCGCGTCGCCAGCCTGGGCAAGCCGCTGATTTTCTCCACCGGCATGTACCGGCTGGAGCAGGTGGGAGAGGCCCTGGCCGCCATTGCCGAAGCCGGCAATCCCGACGTTGCCGTTCTGCACTGCATCACCCGCTACCCGACCCCGCCGGCGGAGGCCGGGCTTGGCAACATTGCGTTGCTGCGCGAGCGCTTCGGTGCGATCACGGGCTATTCCGACCACACGGCGGGCTTTCACATTCCGCTGGCGGCGGTGGCGCTGGGCGCCCGGGTGATCGAGAAGCACATCACCCTGGACTACGACGTGCCCAATGCCCAGGACTGGAAGGTATCCTGCGGCCCGGACGACCTGGCCGCCTTCATCACCCAGCTGCGAGATATCGAAGTCGCCATGTCTGCGCGCGAGGCGCTGGGTGTGGGGGAGAGCGAAAGCCTGGTGTGGGCTAGCAAGAGCCTGGTGCCGCTGCGCGACATCGCTGCCGGCGAGGTCATCGCCGCCACCGACCTGGCCGGCAAGCGGCCGGGCACCGGGATCCCGCCGTCGCGCATTGCGGAAGTGGCCGGCCGGCGCGCCGCCTGCGACATCGGCAAGGACAGTGTCATCAAGTGGGAGCATCTGGCGTGAGCAAGCGCAAGGTCTGCGTCATCATTACGACACGGGGCAACTATGCCAAGATGAAGTCGGTGATCCAGGCCATCCGGGCCTCGGACGACCTGGAGCTTCAACTCGTCCTCGGCGGCATGGTGATCCTGGAGAAGTACGGGCGCATCCTTAACCAGTTGCAGGACAACGACCTCGTGGTGGACCGCCATATCCACTTCGTGATCGAGGGGGAAAATCCGGTGACCATGGCGAAGTCATCCGGCGTCGCCGTCAGCGAGTTCGCCACCGCCTTCGACGATTTGAAACCCGATGTGGTCATCGTCGTAGCCGACCGTTTCGAATGCCTGCCCATCGCCATGGCGGCCAGCTACATGAACATCCCCGTGGCCCATGTGGAGGGGGGCGAGGTTTCGGGCTCCATCGACGAGAGCATCCGCCATTCCATCACCAAGCTGGCCCACCTGCACTTCCCGGCCTCGATGGAGGCGGGCAAGCGCATCGAACGCATGGGCGAGGACCCAGACACCATTTTCGCCGTCGGCGGCACCAGCATGGACGTCATCCGCATCCTGGACCTGGACGACTTGCAACCGGTACGCCAGTACCAGCGCGATTACGGGGTTGGGCCGCTGATCGATCTGCTGCCGGGCCAATACCTGATCGTCATCCAGCACCCCGTGACGACGGAGTATGACGAGAACCTCGCCCACGTGCGCGAAACCATCTCGGCGCTGGAGACCTTGGGCATGAATACGGCCTGGATCCTGCCCAACATGGACGCAGGTTCAGACGGTATCAACAAGGGTATCCGCATGTGGCGCGAGCAGAGTCGGCCCGAGCACGTTCACTTCTTCAAGAGTATCCCGATCGAGCTGTTCGCACCGCTGCTGAAGAACGCCGCCTGCATCGTCGGCAACTCATCGAGTGGCATCCGCGAAGCGGCTTACCTGGGCACCCCGACTGTCAACATCGGCTCGCGTCAGCATGGCCGCGAGCGCGGCCGCAACGTGATCGACGTGGGCTACGATGCCCGTGAGATCGCCGACGCCGTGCGGCGCCACCTGGCCCACGGACGCTACGAATCCGACCACCTGTATGGAGACGGTTTCGCCGCCGAGAAAATCGTGAAGGTGTTGAGCGCGATCGACTTCCGGATTCAGAAGACGATAACGTACTAGTCTGCGCCAGTAAGTCGGACGGAGAAACAAAGGTATGTCGCGATCCTTACAGCAGATCGTTCTGGACCGCCTGCTGGCTCGCCAGCGCAAGGCAGAGATGCGACGTGCTCAGCAAGAAACCGCGGCCGGTCAGCCGGAATTGCTGGCGGCATACGCGGCATTCGCGCGCGGCCAGCAATCGGGGTCGGTCCGCCAGCCCTTCAAGGGATGGGATCTGTGGAAAATCCTCCTCGCTGAGAAGCCGCGTAAGATCGTTGAGCTCGGCTCCGGAACGACATCGGCGGTTTTCGCCCTCTACGCCAGGCGCAATGATGCGGCGTACGTGGCCTTCGAGCACCATCCCGAATGGTGCCAGGTGACCCTGGACTGCCTTCGGGCCGCCAACGTCATCGGCGCGGAGGATGCGCCGGTAAAATGTGTCCCCATGCGTGAGGACAGTGCCCGGCCGAGCACCGGTTTCGTCGAGGATGTTCCGGATGACGCCGATTTCTTCTACGTGGACGGGCCGCCGTGTCCGATCCGCGACGGCCGCAAACTGCCCAACGACGATGTTGTGCGTCTGCTTGACCGCGGCGGCCGTCCCCAGTGTATCGTTGTCGATGGGCGCATCGATACCGTTGATCTGATCCGCGCCCATCCGGCCGGCGCGGAGTATGAACTGGCGCCGTCCTACGTCTACTGCGTGCGCCGTGGACGCTGGCGCGATGCACTGAGCTTCGCCGAGCACAGCGTGTTTCGCCGAAAGCCCGCGGTATGAACAAGCCGATCGCCGTCTACTACAGCATCTTGAAATATCAGCCGGAGAACCTGGCGCGTCTGGACGACGCTTTCGAGGTTATCACGCTGGATTCCCCGGCCGATGACACGCCCGATATCCTGGCGCGGGTCGAGGTGCTTTTCGCGCCGCTGGGGTATCAGGTGGACCGGATCAAGATCGACGCGTGTCCCCGATTGAAGGTCGTGGCCTCCAACACCACCGGCCATCCGCACATTGACGTGGAGTGCTGCCGCGAAAAGGGCATTGCCGTGGCCTGCCTGAAGTTCGCTCCGGATTTTCTGCGTCGTATCACATCCACGGCGGAGTTGACCTGGGGTCTCATCATCGCGCTGACCCGCAATGTCCTGCCGGCGCACAGGGCCGCATTGGCGGGTGCATGGGACCGCCGCCCCTTCGGCGCTCCAAGCATGCTCTCCAATATGAGCCTGGGTATCGTCGGGCATGGGCGGCTGGGGGGAATGGTCGCTCGGTACGGCCGGGCATTCGGGATGACGGTGCGCTACTATGACCCTTACGTGCCGTCATCAGGCGAAGGTGCGGAGCGCGTCGACGGCCTGCGCGAACTCGTGGCCCTGAGCGACGTGGTCTCCATCCACGTGCCCCATGCCCCCGAGACGGAGGGCATGTTCGACAAAGCGGTGATCGCCGCGTTCAAGCCGGGCGCCTGGCTCGTCAATACCGCGCGCGGAGAGCTCCTGGACTGGCAGGCCGTTCTCGACGCATTGCAAAGTGGACATCTGGCGGGTGCCGCCATGGACGTCTTTGAGGGAGAATTCGAGCCGAACTTCGCCGTTCGTTTCCCCGAGCATCCGGTGCTGCGCTACGCGCGGGAAAACGACAATCTCATCCTGACCCCGCACATCGGCGGGTCCACCGTCGACGCCTGGGCCCAAACGGAGGCCCACACCATCGACATGGTGGAGGCCGCGCTATCGGCCCGCCCGGAAACACGGCCATGAAACGGCCCTCCGACCTCCGCAAGATACTGGAGATTCTGGGGCCGGCACGGCGGCGCTTGCCTGTGGTGATGCTCGTCGCCCTGGTTGACGCCGTGATGGCGGGCCTGGGTATCGGCCTCATCCTGCCGGTGTTCCAGGCGCTCATGGATCCCCAGACGGACAATGCTTTGTTTCGCCACCTTGGCTTGCTCGCCGACGCTGTCGGCGTGGAGCGGGTGCTTCCTTTCCTGGCGGGCCTGACCGTTGTGGTTTTCGCGGTCAAGGGACTGGCAGGCGTCGCACGGGCAGCGCTTGTCCGGAACTTCGCAGAATCGATGCGGCGCACCTGGATCGAACAGATCGGCCGCGCCTATATGATGGGGCCCTACACCTGGACGGCGAGCCAGAAACACGGTGAATTGCTCAATGTCTGGGTCCAAGAAACCCAGTCGGGCTCTCGTTTTCTCCAGTCGTACCTGACCTATTGGACCCAGACGCTGCAGGTTCTCGCCCTGATCGCGGTCGGCATGATAGCGAACTGGCAGGCAATGCTGGGGCTATTGGCGGGTGCCATGGTGATTCTGCTGACTTTGCGCCGCAGCGCGTTCAATTGGGCGACAAACCTGGGCGAGCGTAAACTAACGCTGTATCAACGCATGACACGCGAGATGTCGGAAACTCTGACCAACCTGCGGGATTTGAAGCTGCTGACGATCGAGCCCGTTTGGCTGGCCCGCATTGCCACGGACGCCGAGCGTCTGCGGTCCCATTTCGTCCGCGTTGCCATCCTCGCCCAGCTTCCCAACGGTGTCGGTGAGTTCCTTGGGGTGACCGCGCTCATGGCGTTCGTCGTGATCGGGGTCAGTGTCATGGGAATGGACCCTCAGACGCTGGTGCCGTTCCTGGCCTTCTTTCTGGTGACCTTCTACCGCATCATCACCGCGGGCAGCCAGGCAATGACGGCCCGCATGAAGGCGCTCCATGAACTCCGGGGGTTGGAGGAGGTGCACCGAATGGCCAACCATGCCGTGCGCCTGGAAGATCGTGAGAGCGGTTTGCCAGTTCAACGGCTTGAGACCGACCTCGTGGTGGAGGGCCTGTCGTTCCAGTATGGCGAAGGCTCCCCGATATTGAGCGGCCTCGACCTCGTTATCCCGCGCGGACGCGTCACCTTCATCATCGGCCCGTCCGGCTCCGGGAAGTCGACGCTCCTGGATCTGTTCATGCGGCTCTACAGGCCGGCAACGGGCCGGATCACGGCCAACGGTCGCGATATCGAGGAGTATAACCTCATCGACTGGCGTCGCTTGTTTGGATACGTCAGTCAGGATGCGGCCCTTTTCAACGGCACGATCCGCGAGAATCTTCTGCGCGGGGCGCCCGACGCCAGCGCGGAGGAGATGGAGAATGCCTGCCGCCTTTCCGGTGCCCAAGAATTTATCGAGGGGCTGCCTCAGGGCTACGACACGCCGGTCGGGGACCGGGGATTCGCGGTGTCGGGGGGGCAACGCAAGCGTATTGCGATTGCCCGCGCCATGATGCGGCGGCCCGAGGTGCTGATCCTCGACGAGGCCACCACGTCGTTCGAGGAATCCATGGAGCGCACGATGATTGCGGACTTGCGCAAGGCTCGGCAGGACCTGACCGTGATCCAGATCACGCACCGTCTGCAGACGGCGCCTTCCGCAGACAATGTGATCGTCCTTTCGCAGGGGCGCGTCGCCGCACAGGGCCCCTGGAGCGCGATTGCTGAGGACGTCGGAGCGCTTGCCCTCGCCGAGCCGGAACAGCAGGAAAGGCCGTCATGACCGCCGCCGATGTCCGCCTGGACGACAGCCGCGTGCTTGGCCTTATTCCGGCGCGGGGCGGCTCCAAGAGCATTCCGCTGAAGAACATCGCGCCGATCGCCGGCCGGCCGATGATCGAATACGTCATCGCCGCCGGAAAGGCTTCGCGCCGCCTCAGCATGCTGGCCTGTTCGACCGACCACGATGCCATCGCGGCCGTCTGCCGCGCCGCCGGCGTCGAGGTGCTGTGGCGGCCCGAGGAACTGGGGCAGGACGACACGCCGGTTGCCGATGTCATGCGTCATGTGTTGCGGACCTTGGCTGCGCGCGATGGTGCCGCGCCGTGGGCGGTGGCATTGCTGCAACCGACGTCGCCGTTCTTGCTCGGGGCGCAGGTGGACGCCTGCATCGACAGGCTCGCCGAGATACCCGACGCCGACAGCGCGCAGACCATTACGCCGGTGTTCCACAATGCCCATGCCTTCAATCAGCGTGTTGTGGAAGAGGGCAGGGTGCGCTTCCGCTTCCTGGAGGAGCGCCGCCAAGCCTACAACAAACAGCGTAAACCCGCGCATTACCTGTTCGGCAACCTGGTGGTGACACGGTCAGCGGCGCTGCTGGCCGGCAAGGACTGCTTCGGAGATATCTCGGCGCCGGTGGAGATCCCGCGCAGCCACGCGTTGGACGTGGATACCGCCGAGGATCTGGACTACGCCTCGTGGCTCGTGGCCGCGGGCAAGGTGACGCTGGACCGGCCCTGAGCTCATGACGTCCGGTGCGCGCCCCCGTATCCTGGTGCTGTCGCGCGACCAGGGCAGCGTGCAGACCACGCTTCCCGTGGTGCGGACACTGGCTGCAGGCGGCGACATCGATCTGGATGTTGTCTCTCTGGCAGTGTCCCGGGGCCTGTTGGAGCATCAGGGCATTGCCTCCCGGGCACTCGACGAAGATGCCTTCATGCACAATCCGCCAGGCTGCATGGAGGATCTGCTGCGCAGCGTGCGTCCCGATCTGGTGTTGTCCGGCTCCAGTCCGGCCAAGGGGGAAGCACCGGAAACCCCGGAGCAATATCTGACTATGGCGGCCCGTGCTGCGGGAGTGCCGACCGTGGCGATCCTCGACTATTGGGGCATGTATCGTGAGCGCTTCGTTTCCGCTACCTCGGCGCCGGCCCTGGACCAGGCGCTGATACCGGATCGGCTATGCGTACTCGACACGTTGTCGCGCGATGATCTATTGAGCTTGGGCGTTCCGACGGAGCATATGGCCGTTACTCACAATCCGTGGATGGACGCGGTCGTCGCCGAGGCTGCCTGCCCACCACCGCCGGCCGAGGAGGTGCGAAGTGACGGGCCCGTCCTGCTCTTCGCCTCGCAGCCTTTGGCCGAGAACGCGGCGCTTCGCGGCTGGACCTATTCCCAGGACACCATCCTTCAGGCTGTGCTGAACGGGTTGCCGCCCACTGCGGGATGGCGGGTCGTCATCTGGCCCCATCCGGCCGAGGATAAGGCGCGCTGGGATCGGGACCGTTTACCACAACCGAAAGGTGTGGAAGTCGTGGTCGGCCGGGAGCGCGGTGCCGCGGTCCTAGCTCATGTTGACCTATTGGTCACCAGCCACTCAACGATTGCATATGAGGCGGCATACTATTCGGTTCCCTGCGCGTCGGTGCGTATTGGCGGCCCTCGTCTCGAAGACCATGTGGTTGACCGTGTCGGGCTGTCCCGGCTGTTCATGGACGGCGACGAACTCCATCGCTATCTGGCTGCGTTTGACCCGCGGCGGGAGCGGGAGTATATGGGGGATTGCCAGCGCGCTCTCCGCGCGCGGGGCATATTCTTCTCGGACGGGCTGGCAACACAGCGTATTGTCGCCCTCCTGCACGATATGGTAGCGTCCGCGGGCAGGGTCTCGCGGACGGCCCGGTGATTCGTGAAACCTAGAGTGGTAAGGCGAGCCATGGCGAGCCCGCGCATCGTGATGATCACATCAGATCACCGGCGGCACCGCTGGGTGGCGGCCCGGCTTGCCCAGGCGGGTAGTCTCGTCGGCATTGTGGCGGAACGCAAGCCGGCGGCATCGCCATCATCCACGGCCAACTCCGATATCGCCGTCCAAAGCTACTTCCGTGCGCGCGACAAGGCCGAACGCCGCTACTTTTCGGATGCCCCCGACTACGCAGCCCTGGGCGCCCCCGTGCTGCGGGTTCCCTGGGGAGGGGCCAACGCGCCGGAAGCAGCGAGCTTCGTCACCGACCTTGCGCCGGATGTGATCGTCCTCTTCGGCTCCTGCATCATCAAGGAGCCCCTGCTTGGGCAACATGCCGGGCGCATGATTAACATGCACCTTGGACTGTCGCCTTACTACCGAGGCAGCGCGACGAACTTTTGGCCGCTCGTCGATGGCCTGCCTGAGTGTGTGGGGGTTACGGTGCACCATGCCATCCTCAAAGTGGACGGCGGTGCCATTCTGGCGCAGGCGCGCCCTGATGTCGCCCTCGGCGACGATGCTCATGATCTGGGCTGCAAAACCATCATCGCCGGCGCCGATCTGCTGGTGGAAGTTTTGGCCCTTGCGGCCCACGGCCTGCCGCCTGGCCATGCCCAAAGAAAAGGCGGCAAGCTTTGTCGCCGCGCCGACTTCGCCCCCGACGCATTGCAGCTGATGCAGCGTAACATTGCGGAGGGCATGATTGACCGATATATGCGGGAAAAAACTCACCGTGACGCTCGATATCCCATCGAAGCCGTGCTGCCGGTTTGTTAATAAGGGCAATTTCCCCGCCTAATGAAAAGAGGGACGCCCGCTTTGACGACGATCTCAGTCCTTATCAATGCTCGTACCAAGTCCTCGCGCCTTCCGCGCAAGCTGGTTCTGCCGTTCGCGGGCAGCACGCTGATCGACATTGCGCTGGACAAGCTCAACCGCATGGACTTCCTCGACCACCGCTACTTCGCCGTGGCCGAGGACGAACTGAAGGAGCGTGTCAGTGGATATCGGAACGTGGAGCTCCTGGAACGGGACCCGGAAGCGGTGCAGCCCGGATACAACGATCATCGCAAGGTTTTCGCCCACTACGAACGCTGCGACAGCGAGTACATCATGTGGCTGAATGCCTGCCACCCGTTGCTCAGCCTGGATACGCTCAAGCGCGCCGCCGATCATGTCAGGGAAACGCGGCACAATTCGTACACTTCGGTGATTCCGACGACGGACTGGATCTTCGACAGCGACGGCAACCCCGTCACCAATACCCAGGCTTCCATGCTGTCGTCCGCTCATTCGCGCACCTTCTACAAGGTGGCGCATGGTTTCCACATCATTAACAAAGCCTTTTTCTTGAAGGACTATCAGTACTGGACGCTCACTCGAAATGACCCTGCTTTGGTCGAAATTCCGGTCGACGAAAGCTATGACGTGAACGATCGAATGGAGTTCGAGGTGGCCGAGGCCGCATATCTCCGCAGCATTCAGGCTTGATACGCCTGATCACACGGACCGCGATTGGAACTGCCCATGAATGCCGAATCCCCCATCGTCGAGAATGCTTCGCCCAGCGCTCCAAGCGACCTGCGGATCTGGCTAGCCGATTTGACGTACACCCAGCAGACTGTGGCGGCCGACGTCATCCCGAATGCGGTTGCCGGAATCGCGACCTTTACCGAGACGCAGGTTCCGCTGCGTCATCAGATCCGTCTGTTCAAGTATCCGGAAAAGCTGGCGCAAGCGCTGAATGGCGAGGATATGCCCGACATTATCGGCTTCAGCAATTACGTCTGGAACAAGGATCTGTCCTACGAAATCGCCAAAGTCATCAAGAAGCATTCGCCCGACACCGTCGTCGTGTTCGGCGGCCCCAACTATCCCACGTCGGAAAGTGAGCAGGAGCGCTTTCTGAGAGCGCATCCGGTCGTTGACTTCTACATTATCAAGGAAGGCGAACTGGCCTTCGCCCGCCTGGTCGAGGCACTCATCGAACAGGACGGCGACGTCGAGGCGGTCAAATCCCGGCAGATTCCTTCGGTGCACGCCGTGAGCCAGGATGGGACGGCCTATCTGACGCCGACCATCGAGCGCCTGACAGATCTGACCGTCATTCCATCGCCTTACACAACGGGCCGTTTGGATGAGTTTTTCGACGGTCGTCTGCTGCCGATCGTGCAGACCAACAGGGGCTGCCCCTTTACCTGCACCTTCTGCGTTGAGGGTGTCGGCTACTATAACAAGGTGCGGCGTAACGCTACGGAGAAGGTCAGCGCAGAACTGGATTATATCGGCGCCCAAATGCAGGCACTGCGCGCCCAAGGCGGCCGCAACGACCTGTTTATCGCAGACTCCAACTTCGGCATGTACCGCGAGGATCTGGACACCGCCCGCACCTTGGCCAAGACGCGTGAGCGGTACGGCTGGCCCGAATATATCAACGTGGCCACCGGCAAGAACCAGAAGGAGCGCGTGCTCGAGGCCTCGCGCATCATCGATGGCGCGCTGCGTCTGTCGGGCTCGGTGCAGAGCCTGGATCCTGGCGTGCTGGAGAACGTGAAGCGTAAGAACATCGATGTCGACGGTCTGTTCGCCCTTGGCTTGGCGGCGGAAGAAGTGGGCGCCAATACCTATTCCGAGATCATTCTGGCTCTGCCCGGCGACTCGCTTGAGGCGCATATGGGCACAGTCCGCACTGTGATGAATGCAAACTTCACAAACATCTTCTTGTTCCAGCTCATGCTGCTGCCGGGGACGGAAATGGCCACCGATGTCAGCAAGAAGCAGTACGGCATGGACACACGCTATCGCGTCTTGCCGCGGTGCTACGGACATTACGAGGTGCTTGGAGAGCGTATCGTCGCTGCCGAGATCGAAGAGATCTGCGTAGCCAACACAACCCTCGGATTCGACGATTACCTGTTCGCCCGCCGTTTCCACTTGGTGGTGACGATCTTCTACAATGACGGCATCTTCAGCGCTCTGCTCAAGTTGCTGCGCGGGCTCGATGTCCCGGTTTACGACTGGATGGAGGCGTTGGTGCGGGCCGAGCCGGCGGATGATCTGCGGCCGTTGTTCGACTCGTTCCTCACCGAAACCCGCGAAGAACTGTGGGACAACCATGAGCAGTTGAGTGCATTCGTGCACGAGCCGGGCATCGTTGAGAAGTTCATCGCCGGTGAGCTGGGCAACAATCTGTTGTTCGTTCACAAGACCCTGGGCATTACCCAGTACTTGGACAGCCTGGCTGATCTGGCCCGCAGCACCTTGCGCAAGGTGCTGGCGGACCACGGACATGGCGACGCCGATACCCTGCGTTTCGTTGACGATGCACTGACCTATCATCTGCTGCGTGCCCGCAATCTGTTCCGCGACATGGACACTGCGCCGGAAGCCGACTTGTCCTTTGATGTGGATGCCTTCCTGCGTAACCGCGCGGCTGGTGTGGCCGACGTGAAGCTGGACACGCCGAATCGATTCCGGTTCGTCCTCGACCAGACTCAACGTGCCCTGGTCGACCGCTATATCGGCATCTACGGCGATTCCACCGTGGCCATCGGGCGGATCCTGTCCAAGGTGCACGTCAAGAAGCTGTTCCGCCATGCGGTTCCCGCCGACGACGCTGTCGATGCCCTTGCGGGCGCGCGGGGCGAGGCCGAATTCCACCTGTCCGGGCTGCAGCAATGAGCGGAGCGGGGGACGGCGTTCTCGTCGTCAACTATCACTACTGCCAGCCCCCCGATAATGGTGTCTTTTCCGGTATGACGAGCGTGCGGCCGGATAAGTTCGCGGCCCAGGTGGATAGCATGCGCGCCCGTTTTCGCCCTTTGAGGGCGAGCGATCTCCCTGCCGCAGAGTCGGGCTTTCTGATAACCTTTGACGACGGCACGCGTGACGTGTTTGAGCATGCTCTGCCCATCCTCAAGGCGGCGGCTGTGCCGGCGGTGATCTATTGCTGTTCGCAGCCGGTGCTAGAGGGTCGGGTTCTCGACGTTCAAAAGGTGCACATGCTGCAGAGCCGCCTGGGGCGCGAACGCTTCCGCAGGGCGTTCCTTGACCTCCTGGCTGAACTGCCGAACGGCGGCGAGCGCGATGATCCCTCTGCTCTTGGCCTCGACTACATGTACCGCTACGACGACCCGGAGACGCGGCGGTTCAAATTCCTGCTCAACGTCGAGCTACCTTATCACCTTCTGAGCAGCGTTCTTGAACGCATGTTCGCCGAGGAATTCGGTGACGAGCGTGAGATCGTTCGCCATGTCTACATGTCAGAGGATGACATTCGCCGGGCTGCCGACATGGGCTTCGAGATCGGTGTTCACACCCACGCGCACCGACTTTTAAGCCGCCTCGATGCCGGCGCTCAGCGGGCGGAGATTGAGACGCCGCTGAACCTGTTCCAGGACCTGTTGGGGGAGCGGACGTTCACCATGTCCTATCCTTACGGCATTCGCGGCAGTTTCAACGCCACGACCAAGAGCGTACTCACGGATCTCGGAATCGGCGTGGCCTTCAGTCTGGGCCGCAGAATTCATCGCCTCGACCAGCAATGTGATCTCTTGGAAATCCCGCGGTTCGACGTCAATGATGTATTCGATGCTCAAGGTGAACTCATCGTACCGGAAGCTGCCTGAGCCTCGGAAAAGACGGAGCCCCGACCGTGACCGCCGAACGGTATGACATTATCCTCGTGCTGGATTACTTCCGGTCGGCTGCGGCTTATCTGAGTATTCTGGCCAGTTTTTCGGGAAAGCGGCGCATCGGCCTGTACGTTACACCGATGGACCCAGATCTGGCGCGAAAAAACCGCGGGAACCAGGACAGCTTCATTGAGGTCTGCCGAAACCTGGGGGCGGAGTTGGTGAACGACCACGCGGGCCCGCTTGAAGCTGGTCTTCTGATCGTTCAGCAACGCATATATGCCGACGACACATCTCGCCGTGTCATGAACCTGATTCAGGCACGTCGGCGTGTCGGCCTGATGAACTTTGCGATGGTCGGTCTCCCGGTACACGATGCCTTCGTGCGTCAGTTCGACCTGCAGCGTGTCTATATCCCATGTCGCCGCTTCATGGATTTCCTCATTGCTGAGCGGGGCGGTACCGACGTTTATGACAGCGTCGAGATCGTGCAAGTGGGGCTTCCCTTCGCGGCGCACCCCGTGTTCCCGGAGTTCGCGGTGGACTGGCTGGTGGTGGCGCCGACGAGCTTTAGTTTTCCCACCGAACACCACAAGCATACCTTTCTTGAAACCGTGTTGCGCCTGCTCTCGCGCATTCCCGCCGGTGACCGGATCGCCTACAAGCCGCACAACGGCCAAGAACGCGATTACTTTGAGCCGAATGGCTACACCCAGCTCGGCCGAATTCTGCAGCACTTGCCAGGTGCCGAATCATTGCTGCGCACGCTGACGGGGCGCTTGCGGGGCAGGCTGGGAAAAAGTCTGGACTGCCTCTACACCGCCATGCTGTTCGCCGCGGTCCGTCGCCGCGTGCAGCCGATGAGTGCCCTCTCGCCGCATGCCGAATTTTCACTGGAGGCATTTCTGCCTGGCGTGCGCAAAGGTGTGATAGGGGGGCTCAGCAATACGATCTGGAGCACGCTTTACTTTGGCTTGCCATTTTTCAACTGCGTGAACCCTGATGCCCGCGCGCGAGACCTTGAAGAGCGCCCGCGGTCCGCTTCGCTGCTCGACTTGAATCTGAAGTTTTTTGCGGTCCCGTATTGCGATGGAGATCCTGCCCGCGGCGCACGTGGATCCGATATCGTCACCGCGCAGGACCGGGAAGGAGACTTGATTGCGGCAGTGGAAGGGGATCTGAGGTGCGCAGCGCGGGTCGGGGCGGCCTGATGGTCATTTCCCGACGCCATGCCGACGCGATCTTATCGCTGCTATTGGTGATCTTCGCGCTGGACCTGCCGAGGTTAGTCATCGAGATGATGAGTTTGCCGCTCCCCCTGCTGGGCGGGCAGCCGCCTTATCTGATGCCGATGGTTTTGCTGCTGCCTATGGTGTACATGCCGGCGCTCAGAGAGCGTAGTGTACGTATTTTTCCGGACACTTTCGACCTGTTGTTCATTGGCGTCATGGGGTTCTGGATTTTCCTTGAGACGTTCCTGCCCGGGGAGGGACGGACGGCGGACTTCACGCTTGTCACAGCCAATCTTGTGGTGTTCGTTGGGTACATCGTGATTCGGCAGCACGTGCAGGTTTTCGGCGCCCATACCCTCGTGCAGACGGCCGTCGCGGTGCTCACTGTCGTGGTCTCCGGCCATCTCCTGGTGCTGGCGCTCGATGACGTCGGCTTTGCCGTTCCCCTCCTGAACATGGCCGAAGTGCGCAGTCGCAATGGGCTGTCCCTTCTCGGATTGCTGGTTCTCTTTCTGGTCTGGTTCGTCTGGCCAGTGGGCAGTGCCAAGTGGAGGTACTTTTTTCTTCCGGGTATCGTGATCATTCACATTTGGCTAAACGAGGCGCGTGCGGCGGCGGTCATTTTTCTGGCTCTGGCTGCCGTCAGCACTGTCCCTGCGGTGTTCGTAAATCTTCAGCGGAGGCTTCTGGCTTTCGTTTGCGCCGTCGTCGGCGTGATTGCTGTCGCCGCGCATCCGATGGCACTCGAGATGCGTGCACTGGATTCCGACGGCGATGCGGCACCTTTTGGCAACGATGACAGGGCCAGCCTCAACTATAGACAGGATGCGAACAGAATTCTCTTTCAGGAGTTCCTGCGTGCGCCGATCACTGGGCAGGGCTACCAGGTGGTCAAAGAGAGCAGGTCCGGACCGTACATTTCTCACACCTATCTTCTTTTTCCCTTTGCGGCATACGGCATCTTGGGCGTGGTACCCTATTTAATTGCGCTGCTGTTCTTTTTGAGGCAGTGCCGGGGATATGATCCGCGCCTGTCCATCCTGATACCCTTCTTTTTTCTGGGCATGCTGGCGGTGACCAACGATCTATGGGCCTGGATGGGGCTGCTGATGGCGGTAGCAGCTCACAACGTGGGGTCACCCCGAAGCGCGAGTGAACTCGGAGTTCAACATGGCTGAGAAGCGCATTGAGTACACAGGCATTTATTTTTCCCTGCGCGCCGTGCGCTCACATTGGCTTCTTGGTCTGGGTGTGGCTGCAGCCGTCGCGCTGATCAGTATTGCCTGGGTGGCTTCATCGAGGTCGGAAACGAGGGTTGAGGCCGACTATCTTCTGGGGTTTACCCGTCTTCTTGGCTTTACCCGTTCCGACGAGCCGGACCTGTTGCGAATGTACCTTCCGCCGGACGGGGACATGTTGGAGCACCTTCTGAACGAGCAAGCCTTGAGCGAACTGGGACTTGCGAGACACTGCTCCGCTCTGCTGGTCGTTCGCGAGCGGGATATTCTTCGCCTCGGTTGTCGTGGTGACACACTGGAAGTGGCAGAAGCCCGATTGCAGAAGGTAGCCGACGTCGTTCTTGAATATCATCGCGCCAGCTTGGATGAGTTTCAGACCTGGATGGCCAGTGTTTTAGAAACAAAAACGGCCAATGCGCAGCTTCTTGGGGAGGCGCTGGAACTCTTCGCTGGGCAGGCCGACCCGCCCACCGACGATGTCCAAGAAGGACTTCCACGACAAGAAGCGCTTGTTCGTGTGCTGGCAAGGGTCCAGCTCAACGAAATCGGGCAGGAAATCCGCGTCCTGAACCAAGCGAAGACACAGTGGGAAATGACGCGGATTGCACCCTGGAGCCCGACCGTAGAGACCGCCGGTATTGAGCCGCGCCATATCGTCATCATTCTGCTGGGCAGCATCTTCCTCGGCATCTTCGCTATGACGGCGCGTGCTCTCGGCCGTGGCTTGTACCAAACCGAGCGCCAGCCCGAATGACCACCCCGTGCACATCCCTCGACGTAGTGACGGTGCCCGACGCGGCGCGCGCGGCCTATAGGGCGTTTCTCGACGCGTGCCGGGAGGGCCCGGCCGGTTTCCGCCTCACCCCCCGGGCTGAAGCCACGCCGTATGCCCTCTGCTTCGGCATTTTCGGCCTGCACCTCTTGCGGGACGAAAGCACCCTGAACGCGGAACGAAACGCTTGCGTTACGGCGCTGGTCGACAATATCCGACGTGCGCGGGCCGCGCACGAGGACGTCCCCCGCGGCAAGGCCTACCGCCAGCTTCTCGCCTTCACCCTGAGTGCGCTGGCCGTGCTTGAGGCCCTCGACGATGCAGTGCTGGCGGACCTGGTGGTGGAGCAACTGCCCGCCGATATGGAACAGGCCCTGCACGCGGTCGGTGCCCTCGGCGGCAAGGCACAGAGCGGCAATCAGGCATTGTTCCTGGCGATCTTCCTCTGCCATGCCCGTGATCGCCTGGGGCGCGACGTTGACCACTTGCTGAAGCAGTGGGTGGATCTGCACTTCCGGTCGATGAACCGCTGGGGTTTTTGGGGATCGGACGCCGGGCCGACTCACCTGCACTTCCAGAATGGCTACCATCAGTACGAGGTGTTGGAATATCTGGCGGTGGAGAATCCGCGCGAGCGTGGCGCCGTGGATGCTGTGAGCGCGTTGGCCGACCCGCAAGGCCATTTCGCCCCGTACCCGGGTGGCGGCGGCTGCTACGATTACGACGCCGTTTTCGTGCTGACGCCCAACGGGAGCATTCCCAACGCCGAGACAGCGTCTCTCCTGCGCAAGACTGCCGCCACCCTGCTTTCGGAACAGTGTCCCGACGGCGGGTTCTGCGAGTCCTTGTACGTGCGGCCCCGTTCTCCCGCCAATCTCCTGCGTTTCGCCGGACAGATCCGGCGCGCATTGGGCAATCCTGCGCTGCTCAAAGAGCGAACGCGTTACGCTCTGGCGCTTCAGAGACCGGCGCACGACCGCGTCAATACGCACTGGAGCCGCTACCAGCGCCAGTGGCATGAAAGCGACCTGTGGGATTCCTGGTTCCGCATGCTGACGCTGGCGCGCATTGAAGCGGCGTTCGAACCGGCAGCGGCGCAGCGTTGGGGGTTCATCGACTATCCCGGGATCGGCTGGCATCCGGCTCTGCGGACAGGAACGGCGGCGCATGACGCGGCGCCGGAGGTAAAGGCCGTCGATCGGTGATACGCCTGGACACCTGCCCGGCCTGCGAAAGCGCCGAGACCCGCACTGTGGCCGGGCCCTCGGCTGAGGTGTGGCGCCGGCTGCTCGCCTTCTCGGAACGCCGCTACAACGGCTTTCTGAACGTCCTCGCGGAGAGCATGGATCTGCGTGTCCTGACGTGCGATCGCTGTACCCATTGCTGGTATGCTGAAATCCCGGACAGCGAGATGCTCTCCGGCATGTACGCAGCTGCCGTGCCCTTCGGCAACGCGACCCAGGCCGCGGTGGAAAGCTACGGCCGAGCGACGCCCTCCATGGTGGACCGAATGGCGCGTATACGCGCCATCGCCGCACGCTTGGCGGTCCCGGCGGAGGCGGGTGGCGGGCTCGCACTCCTGGACTACGGTTCGGGCACAGGGCGCTGGGCAACGGCCGCGGTCCGTGCCGGTTTCACCGCCACGGCGTTGGAACCCCACGCACACCGCGTGGAGCAACAGGATGAGGACTTCGAGGTCGTCACGGACGAGGGGGCGCTTCTGGGCCGGCAGTTCGACGTCCTCCACTTGGAGCAGGTGCTGGAGCACGTCCCCGAGCCGCAGCTCTTACTGCGCCGTCTGCGACCCCTGTGCAGGGCTACGACGCTTCTGGTTGTGCGTGTTCCAAACCTGGCGAAGGAAGCCATGCGGTCGAACGTCTGGGGCGACTGGCCCTACGACGGCGTGCGGCCGCACATAATGGCGCCCTTCGAGCACCTGCACGGTTTCACGCCCCGTTCGCTCCAGGCGCTGATTCGCGCGGCGGGCTTCCGCCCCCTGCGCGCCACCACGGTCAGCCCTTACTTCCCTCGGCACGTCCTGCACCGTTTCGCGGGTCGGCTGCATCCCGCATTGGGCCAGACCGAGGTTTTTGGAATACTGGGTGCATGACACGCGTCCTTTATCTCTCCCCGTCGACGCTGCCCTCACGGACGGCTAACTCCGTTCATGTGGCCCATCAGTGCGACGGCTTTTCGCGGCTGGGGGCCGAGGTGACCCTGGTCGCCAAGCGCACGCTCGCGGATGCGGCGGCGCTGCCGGCGGCGGTGCGGGAGGCCTACGGCGTTGCATTCGACCGGGTGCGGCTGGAGACCTTCTTCCGCAAGGCTACGCGAGGCGATACGGTTGCTATCGCCCTCAAATCCTTGGCCGTGGCGGCGCGGCAGGAACCGCCGCCCGACGTCGTTCTCTCGCGCAATCTCTATGCCGCCTACGCGCTGGCGGTCCTGCGTGGCCGCCAGCTTGTCTACGAAGTTCACGACCTGGAGCATGGCGTCCGCCGGCGCTTGCAACGGGCGATTATTGCGCATCCCAGAGTCCTCACACTGACGATCTCTGAGAAGCTGCGCGAGATTTTGACCGAGCATCATGGTATCGCGCCGGCCAACGCCCTGGTCCTGCACGACGCCGCGCCGGAGGGGATCACGCCCTTGGCGGCGGCGGAGAAGCGTGCCGCACTGCAGGACGTGACGCCGGGAGTTGACCTGAGCCGTTACCGAACGGTTTGCGGGTACTTCGGCCATCTCTATCCGGGCCGTGGCATCGAGGTGATCGAAGGCATGGCTCGCCTTCGGCCGGAGACCGGTTTCCTGGTGTTCGGCGGCAACGAGGGTGACATTGTTGCCCGCCGGGACGCCAACTGCTTGCCGAACCTCCATTTCATGGGTTTTGTCCCTCATGCCATGGCGCAGCGAGCCATGGCAGCATGCGACGTGCTCCTGATGCCTTACCAGCGGCAGGTTTCTATCGGCGTTGCGGGACGCGATACCGCCCGCTGGATGTCACCCATGAAGATGTTCGAATACCTGGCCTCCGGCACGCCGCTGATCTCTTCGGACCTCCCGGTACTGCGCGAGGTCCTGCGCCATGGCGAGAACGCACTCTTGGTGACTCCGGCCGTGGTCGACGACTGGGTCGCCGCCCTCGACCGGCTGTGTGCCTCCCCCTCTCTGGCGCGGAGCTTGGGGGCGGCCGGACACGCCGACTACGCGGAGCACCACACTTGGACGGTCCGCGCCAAGCGTATACTGGAGGCGGCGGGGGCCTGATGCGCAAAATCTTCATCCTGGTGCCGTCGTTCAGTCCGACCGGCCCCGTGAAAGGGGCCGTGGCCCTGGCCAATGCGCTGGCAACGGAGCGGCCGACGACGCTGGTGGCGGTGAAGCCCGGTCCTGGCGTCGAGGCTCCGATCAATCCGGCCGTCGCGGTGCGGACATTGGGCGGTGGCGTGCGGGCGGTGCGCGCCTACCGGGCGATGCTGGAGGAGGCCGGCGGGCGCTCTTCCGTCGCGTCCATTTCCTATTGTCTGTCCGCCGACGCGGTGAACCTGATGTGTCGCCGCGCGGCCGTTACCTGCTCCAGCGTGCGCGGCAATTTGCCCCGCAACTACCGCATGGACTATGGCCCCAAGGGCCTGCCCTTGGCACTGGCCCATCTGACCGCACTGCGCGGACTCGATCACGTTGCCGCCATGACCGCCAGCATGGCGCGGCAGGTCGCTCCGTTCTGCGGCCAGATGCCCGTGGTCATCGGCAACTTCATCGACGAGCCCGCCGTGGAGCGCTTCCGCGCCACAGAAGCCAGGGCAGGGGAATGGCGCTTCGCCTTTGTCGGCAGCCTGTCGCGGCGCAAGCAGGCCCACCTTGTGTTGCATGCCGCCGCCGCCCTGCTGAGCGCTGGGCACGACGTCCGGGTGGACCTGATCGGCGAAGGCCCCTTGCGGGCGGATCTGCAAGCGGAAATCCGCAGCCTGGGCCTCGGGGATCGTGCCGTCCTGCACGGCCACCTCGCCGAGCCCTGGCCGCTGCTTGCGGCTGCCGACGCCATGGTCCTGCCCTCGTTATCGGAGGGCATGTCGCGCGCGGTGCTGGAGGCTTTGCATCTGGGCGTTCCCTGTGTCCTGCGCAATGTAGACGGCAACGCCGAGGTCGTGACGCCCGGAGTCAACGGCACCCTGTTCACCGATGATGCGGAGTGTGCCGCCGCCATGGAGCGGGCGGCAATCCTCTCCCGTTCGTTGCCGCCGGGCCGCAAGAGTCTGCTGCCGGCGAACTGCCGCCAGAGCGAGGCCGCCCGCCGCATGCTGGCTTTGGTCGAGACCGGCCACGGCGCCGCCGCCGAGGCCGCGGAAACCGAAATTCGGAAGGCCTGACGTGACCGACTCTCAACTCGACTACGCCGACTATCTCAAGCAACGCAGCTGGAAGGGACTGCTATACCGCCGGTATGTCCTTTACCCCCGCCTCTGCCGCCAGTTGACCGGGCATGTTCTGGATATTGGCTGCGGCATCGGCGATATGCTGGCCTTCCGCCCGGATACCGAAGGCGTCGACGTCAACCCGCACACCGTTGCGCTGTGCCGGAAGCGCGGCCTGCACGCGCGGGAGATGGCTCCCGACCGCCTGCCTTACGCCGACGCGGCCTTCGATGGCGCGATGATGGACAACGTTCTGGAGCACATCGCCGAGCCCGGTCCGATCCTCGGCGAGGTCCGCCGCGTACTGGCACCCAGCGGCACGTTTGTTTGCGGGGTCCCGGGCCGGCGGGGTTTCGCCGCCGATCCGGACCATAAAGTTTTCTATGACGAGGGGGCACTGCGCCGCACGGTCGAGACCTATGGCTTTACCACCCGCACGGTCTTCCATATGCCTTTTCGCAGTAGTTGGCTCGAAGCGCGCATGAGCCAGTACTGCGTCTATGGGGTGTTCGAGCGAGCATGACACCGGAAAGGGAACGTCTGACCATAGGCATCGTCACCTACCGCAGCGCTGGCCTGGTGGAAACGGCGGTTTTGTCGGCCCTGGCGGCAATGCCGGAAGACGTAGACGGGCGAGTGATCCTGATCGACAACCAAAGCCCTGACGACACCGCGCAGGTCAATGCCCGGCTGGCGGCGGGCGATCCGCGTGTCACGGCGGTGGTGAACGACAGCAACGCGGGCTTCGGCGGAGGCCACAACAAGATCCTCGCTATGGTCGACAGCACATGGCATGTCTTCTGCAATCCCGACATCACGGTCATGCCGGGGGCGCTCGACGCCTTGGTCAACGTCCTGCGGCACCAGCCGGACGTGGCCATCGTTAGTCCGCGTGTGCATTTCGAGGATGGCCGCCTGCAACCGCTGAACCGGCGCCCCCCGACCTTGTGGGATCTGTTCCTGCGCCGCTTCATGCCCCGCCCCTTGCGCCCGGTCTTCCGGAAGCGGATGGAGCGGTACGAGATGCTGGATGTCGGCTACGACAAACCGTGTGACGTGCCGTTCTCCAGCGGTGCCTTCATGGCGTGCCGTACGGGCGCTCTGAAGGCCGTCGGCGGCTTCGACGAGCGCTATTTCCTTTACTTCGAGGACGCCGACCTGTCACGCGCGCTGCAGCGGGCGGGATGGCGGACCATCTACTGCCCGGATGCTCTGGTGCTGCATGGCTGGCAGCGGGAGGCTCACAAGAGTCTCAGTGGCGTTCTGAACTTCATCCGCTCGGCTGCTCGATATTTCAATAAGTGGGGCTGGCGCCTGTTCTAATCCGACGTTTCCATTGGGCAATCTTCCCGATGTCTTCCTGAAACGGTCTCGGGCCGGCTTGCCCCAGCTGCATTCTGATGTACGCACCTCAAAAGTTCGTTGACTTGAGGTACGTAACGCATTTAACGTCTCTGGGATGAGCGCAGGAAACACATGCGCCGCAACAGGGAGGAAATGATGAAAAGAATGGAAGCCGCCGGTCTCGGCGCGCTGCTTGCCGTTTCCGTAGCCTTGCCCACGGCCGCCTCGGCCGACACTCTCACGCTGTGCTGGGCAGCCTGGGATCCGGCCAATGCCCTGGTCGAGCTTTCCAAGGAATTCGAGGCCGAGTCGGGCCACACGATGAACTTCGAGTTCGTGCCCTGGCCGAACTTTGCCGACCGCATGCTCAACGAACTGAACTCCGGCGGAAAGCTCTGCGATCTTCTCATCGGCGACAGCCAGTGGATCGGCGGCGGCGCCGAGAACGGCCACTACGTCAAGCTGAACGATTTCTTCGATGCCAGCGGCATCAGCATGGACGACTTCGCGCCGGCCACCGTCTATGCCTATTCGACCTGGCCCAAGGGGACGCCGAACTACTACGCACTGCCGGCGATGGGCGATGCCAACGGCTGGTTCTACCGCAAGGACTGGTTCGCGCGCGACGACATCCGCGCGGCCTACAAGGAAAAGACCGGCCAGGACCTGCGCGAGCCGCAGTCCCAGAAGGAACTCCTGCAGATCGCGCAGTTCTTCCAGGGCCGCGAGATCGACGGCAAGACCGTCTACGGGGCAGCCATCTTCACCGAGCGGGGTTCCGAAGGAATCACCATGGGGGTGACTTCCGCGCTCTATCCCTGGGGCTTCCAGTACGAGTCCGAGCCGGGCACCTACAAGATGGAAGGCGCGGTGAACTCGCCCGAGGCGGTCGAGGCACTGGAATTCTACAAGGAGTTCTATAAGACCGCGACGCCGCCGGGCTACACCAACTCCTACATGGGCGAGTCGCTCGACGCCTTCAAATCCGGCCAGGTGGCGATGGCGATGAACTGGTTCGCTTTCTTCCCCGGGCTCTATGCCGATCCCACAACCGGCGGCGACAAGATCGATTTCTTCGTCAATCCGCCGCAGAACGTGGCCGGCAGCACCCTCGGCGGGCAGGGCATCTCGGTCGTCACCTACTCCGAAAAGAAGGATGCGGCCCTCGAGTACATCAAGTGGTTCGCTCAGCCCTCGGTGCAGGCCAAGTGGTGGGAACTCGGCGGCTATTCGGCCCACAACGCCGTGCTCAACGACCCCGGCTTCAAGGACAGCGCCCCCTTCGCCGGCGACTTCCTGGTGGCCATGAATGACGTAAAGGATTTCTGGCAGGAGCCAGCCTATGCCGAACTGCTTCTGGCCATGCAGAAGCGCATCCATGACTACGTCGTGGCCGATCAGGGCACCGCAAAGGAAGCCTTGGACAAGCTGATCGAGGATTGGACGGAAGTCTTCGAGGACGAAGGCAAGCTGTAGCACCGATCCTGGCAAGGCCGGGTCCGCCGGGTCCGGCCTTGCCCCTTCTCCTCCGGGGACGCGATTTCCCCGGGAACTGATCGAAACCGGGAAGCGGATAGACGAGATGTCCATCGGAGCCTTCGATCGCGTCGCCGCGGCGACGCCACAGCGGGTCGCGCGCCGCATTCGCGGATTGTCGGATCGTGCGATCGCCTGGATCTTCGTGGCGCCGACCATCGGCCTGCTGCTGGCGATCAACATCTTTCCGCTGATTTGGACCATCCAGCTCAGCTTCACCGACTACAAGGCGAACCGGCTGGGCCGCGAAGTCGAGAATGTCGGCCTGCGCAACTACGAGCGCATTCTCACCGACAGCGACGTGTGGCTGAACATGCAGGCCACCGCCCACTTCCTGCTGTGGACGATCGTCCTGCAGGTGCTGCTCGGCTTCGCGCTGGCCTGGCTGATCCACCGCAACTTCAGAGGCAATGCCTTCTGGACGACGATGATCGTGCTGCCGATGATGCTGTCCCCGGCGGTCGTCGGCAACTTCTGGAAATTCCTCTATCAGCCGCAGATTGGCCTCTTCAACTACGTCGTCGCCTTCTTCAGCGGCGCCGAGCCGTCGAGCTTCGAAATGCTGGGCCAGGTCAACCTGGCGCCCTGGGCCATCGTGATCGTCGACACCTGGATGTGGACGCCCTTCGTGATGCTGATCTGCCTCGCGGGCCTGCGGTCGATCCCGAACTACATCTACGAGGCGGCCGAGATCGACCGCGCCTCAAGGTTCCGGCAGTTCTGGACGATCACGGTGCCGATGGTGCTGCCCTTCCTGATGCTGGCGGTCCTGTTCCGGGGCATCGAGAATTTCAAGATGTTCGACCTCGTGGTCCAGCTGACCGGCGGCGGTCCCGGCTCCACGACCGAGCTGACCTCGATCAACCTCAAGCGCGAGGCCTTCGAAAAGTGGCGCACTGGCTACGCCAGCGCCTATGCGATCATCCTGTTCGTTACCGTCTTCGGTCTCGCGAGCATCTATGTCAAAGCACTCAACCGGGTGAAGCAGCGATGAGCGGCCATTCTATCACGCAAGCGTCGGGGCGCGCGAAGTGGACCGCCGGAACGCTGGTCGTTCTCTACGCGGTGATCACCCTCGCCCCGCTGCTCTGGATCCTGATGACGGGCTTCAAGTCACCGTCGGACGCCATCGCCTATCCGCCCAAGCTGGTGTTCGAGCCGACGCTGGAAGGCTACGTCAATCTCTTCACCCAGCGCACGCGGCAGACCGACGATTTCCTCGCAAGCAATCCGCCGCAGACATGGTATGACGAGATCGTCCGCCAGTACGACATGGTCATCGTCGGGCCGTCAAAGTTCGGCGAACGCTTTCTCAATTCGGTCATCATCGGTTTCGGATCGACCTTCCTCTCGATCTTCCTAGGAACACTCGCGGCCTATGCGTTCAGCCGGTTCAAGATTCCCCTGGCGGACGATCTTCTGTTCTTCATCCTCTCGACCCGAATGATGCCGCCGATCGCGGTGGCCATCCCGATCTTTCTGATGTACCGCCAGCTCGGACTCTCCGATACGCATCTGGGTATGATCCTGCTCTATACAGCGGTGAACATCTCGCTGGCGGTGTGGCTGCTCAAGGGCTTCATCGACGAGATCCCGCGGGAGTACGAAGAGGCCGCGCTGATCGACGGTTACACGCGGTTCCAGGCCTTCTACAAGGTGGTGCTGCCCCAGGCGGCGACGGGTATCGCCTCGACCGCGATCTTCTGCCTGATCTTCGCCTGGAACGAATATGCCTTCGCGGTGCTGCTGACCTCGGCCACGGCGCAGACCGCGCCGCCCTTCATTCCGACGATCATCGGTGTCGGCGGCCTGGACTGGCCGGCGGTCGCGGCCGGCGCCACCCTGTTCCTGCTGCCGGTCATGATCTTCACCATCCTGTTGCGCAAGCACCTGCTGCGCGGCATTACCTTCGGCGCGGTGCGCAAATGAGCGGCTTTATCCGAGGCTTGTTGCGGCTGCGGCGAGGACCGTGGGAGATCGTTGCCACCATCCTGATCGCGCTTGGCGTATTCATGCTGATGCAGTCGTTCGTGCTGTGGGCCTTCACCTACTCGTTCTTCGTCACGCTGCTGGGCACGGTGATGTTCATCGTCGTCAGCCATTTTCGCGAGTAGGCCATGGCGCAGATCGTCATAAAGAATCTCAAGAAGCAGTTCGGCGACTTCACGGCCGTGCGCGAGAGCTCGTTCACAATCGAGGACGGCGAGTTCTTCATGCTGCTCGGGCCGTCCGGTTGCGGCAAGACGACGACGTTGCGGATGATTGCGGGCCTGGAGCTTCCCACCAGCGGCGAAATCTACCTCGACGGCGAGGAAATCAGCCAGAAGCGGCCGCGCGAACGCGACATCGCCTTCGTCTTCCAGATGTTCGCGCTCTATCCGCACATGAACGTGCGCAAGAACATCTCCTATCCTCTCGTCAGTCAGGGAATGCCGCGGGCGAAGATACGAGAGAAGGTGGCCGAAGTGGCCAGGATACTCGGTATCGAGGACATCCTGGACCGCCCGGTAGGAGGGCTTTCCGGTGGCGATCGCCAGCGCGTGGCGCTGGGCCGGGCCATCGTCCGTGAACCGAAGGCCTTCATGATGGACGAACCGCTCGGGGCGCTCGATGCGGAGTTCCGTGAGCAGATGGCCGAGGAGCTGCGCGCACTGCACGACCGCATGGGCGCCACCACGGTTTACGTGACGCACGATCAGCTCGAGGCCATGCAGATGGGTGACAAGATCGTCGTTATGAACAATGCGGTGGTGGAGCAGTTTGGGCCGCCGCAGGAGATCTACGACAAACCGGCGACGGTGTTCGTCGCCGACTTCATCGGCTCGCCGCCGATGAACTTCCTGCCCTTCAGCGGCCGGCTCGCGGCGGGCGCCGACAGGGTCGCGCTGAATGGCGCCAGCTTTGCCGTGCCGGTGCTGCGCGAGGGCGCCCAGGGGGATCTGCTGTTCGGCGTGCGGCCGGAACACATTCGCCTGGTTGACGACGGCGGCTACCGCGCGGAGGTGCTGGCAACGGAGTACCTCGGCACCACGCAGATCGTCACTCTGCGGTCCCACAATGGCGATCTCAAGGCGCGGATCAGTTCGGACCAGCCCGTGCGGACCGGCGAGACCGTTGGCCTCAGCTTCAATGCAAGGACTATATCGCTCTTCGAGGCGGCCACGGGACGCGCCCTGCGTTCCGAACTGAATGAAGGGGTGCTGGGCGATGGCTGAAGTCGTGCTCGCTGGCGTCAGCAAGTCGTTCGGCCAGACGCAGGCAATCAGTGACGTCGACCTGACGGTTCCCGACGGCAGTTTCGTGGTGCTTCTGGGGCCGACCGGCGCGGGCAAGACGACGACCCTGCGGCTGATCGCGGGGCTCGAGAAGGCCGACGCGGGCGACATCAGCATCGGCGGCCGGCGGGTGAACCGGAAGACGCCGGCGCAACGCGACGTGGCGATGGTGTTTCAGCAGTATTCGCTCTATCCCCACCTGAGTGTGCGCGAGAACCTCGCCTTTCCCCTGAAGTCACCCGTGCTGAGGACCCCGGCCGCCGATATCGCCCGCAAGGTCGCGGAGGTGGCCGAGGTGCTGCACATTTCCCACAAGCTCGACAACAAGTCGACGGAGCTTTCCGGCGGCGAAATGCAGCGTGTCTCCATCGGGCGGGCGCTGGTACGCGATCCGGCGGTCTACCTGATGGACGAGCCGCTTTCCTCCCTCGATGCGAAACTGAGGGCCGACCTGCGGATCGAACTGAAGCGGATCCATGCGGAGATGGCGGCGACGCTGCTGTATGTCACCCACGACCAGATCGAGGCGATGACCATGGCCAGCCATGTCGGCGTGCTCGATCACGGGCGGCTGGTGCAGTTCGGCACGCCCCGTGAAGTCTACGAGAGCCCCCATACGACCTATGTCGCCGCGCGCCTGGGCCAGCCGCGGATCAATCTGTTGCCGGCAGGGCTGTTCGGCGAGGCGGCGCCGCCGGGGGCGGTGCAGATCGGCCTGCGGCCGGAGCACGTCGGCATCGGTGACGGCAAGGACGCGCAGATCGTGCGGGTCGAGCACCTGGGCGATCAGACGCGCCTGCACTTGAAGTTCGCAGGATACGACGTGGTGACTCTGACGGATCCGCATACGTCGCTCGAATCAGGGCAATCCATCGCCATCGCGCCGAAGAACCCGCTGTTCTTCGATGCCGACGGCCTGAGAATTCGGTGAGGGAGGGGAGAGAATGGCGCAGTTCGTGAATGCCAAGGAAGCGCTGGTAACCGAGGCGCTCGACGGCCTTCTCGCCACTGCGGGCGGCAAGCTGGCCCGGCTTGACGGCTATCCGCACATCAAGGTGGTCTATCGGGCGGACTGGGAGCGCACGAAAGTCGCGCTCGTCTCCGGCGGCGGCTCCGGCCACGAGCCGGCCCACGCCGGCTTCGTCGGCCCCGGAATGCTGACGGCCGCGGTCTGCGGCGAGGTCTTCGCCTCGCCGTCGGTGGAGGCGGTGCTCGCCGGTATCCTGGCGGTGACGGGCGAAGCGGGGTGCCTGCTGATCGTCAAGAACTACACCGGCGATCGGCTGAACTTCGGGCTGGCGGCCGAGCGCGCCCGCGCCCTTGGCCGCAAGGTCGAGATGGTGGTGGTGGACGACGACATCGCGCTGCCCGATCTGCCGCAGCCGCGCGGTGTGGCGGGGACCCTGTTCGTACACAAGATCGCCGGCGCCGCCGCGGAGGCCGGGGAAAGCCTGGGGCAGGTCGCCGCCAAGGCGCGGGCGGTCGTCGCCAAAATCGCCTCCATCGGCAAGAGCCTGGACACCTGCACGGTCCCCGGCTCGCCGAAGGAGGACAGGATCCCGAAAGGCAAGGCTGAGCTGGGCCTGGGCATTCACGGTGAGCCGGGCGTGGAGCAGGTGGATTTCACCGGCGCCAAGTCAGCGGTGGACATCGTGCTCGAGAAGCTGCGTCCGTATCTCGACGGCGCGGGCGGGGGAACACGGGTGGCGCTGCTGAACAATCTCGGCTCCACCACGCCGCTCGAGATGGCGGTGCTCGCCCATGCCCTGGCCGAGGCTGGCGTTGCGCAGCAGGTCATCGGGCCTGCCCCGATGATGACGTCGCTCGATATGCACGGCTTCTCCGTCTCCATCATCGAAGCCGACGATGCCGAACTTGCAGCGCTGGCTGCCCCCGTGCCGATGGCGGCGTGGCCGGGCATGAACAAGGTAGTCGCCGTGCCGGTCGCTCCGCTGCCGGACGGCCTGACGCCGATCGAGCCGATCCCTTCCGTCAACCCCCGCATCCGCGCCACCCTGGAGCACGTGGCGGATCTGCTGATCGCGGCCGAAGCAAAGCTGAATGAACTTGACGCCAAGTCCGGTGACGGCGACACCGGCAGCACCCTGGCCACCGCCGCGCGCGCGCTAAAGGGCAGTCTGGACCGCATGCCGCTGGCGGATCTGACCCAACTCTTTCCGGCGCTCGGCAATGAGCTGAGCCAGACGATGGGCGGATCGTCGGGCGTCATTCTGGCGATCTACTTCAATGCGGCCGGGGATGCCTGCGCCAACGGCCAGACGGTTCACCAGGCCTTGCGCGAGGGGCTGCGCCGTGTCAGCGAAGTGGGCGGCGCCCAGGTCGGCGATCGGACGATGATCGATGCCCTGGCCCCGGCGCTGGAGGCGTTGGAGCATGGCCTCTCCGCTGCCGCCGCTGCGGCGCGGACCGGCGCCGACAGCACGGCCGCGATCCACCGGGCCAAGGCCGGACGGGCGGCTTATGTGCCCGAGAAGAACCTGCAGGGTTACAACGATCCGGGCGCCGAGGCCGTCGCTCTGCTGCTGGAAGGTCTTGCTGAGAATATGAGGGTTTGAAGCCGTCTTGGATCCAGCCGATCTGAAAACCTCCGACAAGCCGACGGTCAACGATATTGCCCGTGTGGCCGGGGTCAGCCTTGCGACGGTAGACCGCGTCCTGAACGCCCGGCCCGGCGTGCGCTCGGCGACCGTCGAAAAGGTCCAGCGGGCGATCGCCGAGCTGGGCTACATCCGCGATACGGCCGCCGCCAACCTTGCCCGGCGGCGGGTATACAACCTGCTGTTCGTTCTTCCGGCGACCGATAACGAGTTCGTCCTCGCCTTGCGTGACCAGATCCTGCTGCAGGGCCAGAAGCTCGCGCATGACCGGACCATCCTGCACACGATCACCGCGACTCCCTTCGACCCGCAGGCGATCGTCGCCATCCTCGACCGCTTGGCGCCCGCCGACACCGACGGCGTCGCGGTGTTCAGTCCCGAAACGCCGGCCGTGCGCGACGCGGTCCGGCGCGTGCGGGACAAGGGTATTGCCATTGTCGCGCTGGTTTCCGACCTGCCGAGTTCCGCGCGCGATCACTTCGTCGGCATCGACAACGTCGCGGCCGGGCGCACGGCGGCCCGCCTGATGGGCCGCTTCGTCCGACGGGCGGGCCAGATTCTGGTGATCACCGGATCCCGCCTCGCGCGCGACCACCTGGAGCGCCGCCACGGTTTCGATCAGGTCATGCAGGAGGCCTACCCGGAACTGGAGGTCGTCGCCTCGATCGAGGGGCGCGACGACCCCGGCCTTATCCACCGGCTGCTGCCCGACGTCTTCGCCAGCTACCCTGACCTTTGCGGCATCTACTCCTCGGCGGCGGGCAACGCCGGCCTGGTCCGTTTCCTCGAGGAAGCCGGGGTCCCCAAGGATCTTGTGGTGATCGCCCACGAACTGACGCCGATGACGCGCGCCGCGCTCAGCGCGGGCACCTTCGATGCCCTGATCTCGCAGGACACCGGCCATCTGGTCCGCTCGGCGGTGCGCCTGCTGAAGGCGACCGCCGACGATGTCCCCTACGATCCCACGCAGGAACGCATTCGCATCGACATCTATCTGAACGAAAACTTGCCCCCGGAGTAACGGGCGCGGAGAGGGAGGAAAGAGATGAAAACGATCAAAGGCCCTGCGCTGTTTCTGGCGCAGTTCGCCGGTGACGCGGCGCCGTTCAACACCTGGGACAGCATCACCAGATGGGCGGCCGACTGCGGCTACAAGGGCGTTCAGGTGCCCAGCTGGGACCGGCGCCTGTTCGATCTCGACAAGGCTTGCGAGAGCAAGGACTACTGCGACAGCTTCAAGGGCAAGGCGCGTGAGAACGGTATCGAGGTCACGGAGCTTTCGACCCACCTGCAGGGCCAGTTGGTTGCCGTGCATCCGGCCTATGATGCGGCCTTCGACGGCTTTGCCGATCCCTCGGTGCGCGGCAATCCCAAGGCGCGGCAGGCCTGGGCCGTCGACCAGGTGATGAAGGCCCTGACGGCTTCGAAGAACTTGGGGCTCAGTGCCCATGTGACCTTTTCCGGGGCACTGGCCTGGCCCTACGTCTATCCCTGGCCGCAACGCCCGGCCGGCCTGATCGAGACCGCCTTTGACGAGCTGGCCGCGCGCTGGCGCCCGATCCTCGATCACGCCGAGGACTGCGGCATCGACGTCTGCTACGAGATTCACCCGGGCGAGGACCTGCATGACGGGGTGACCTTCGAGATGTTCCTCGAGCGGCTCGGCGACCATGCGCGCTGCAACATGCTCTACGATCCCTCGCACTACATGCTGCAGTGCCTCGACTATCTCGATCACATCGACATCTACAAAGACCGCATCAAGATGTTTCATGTGAAGGACGCGGAGTTCAATCCGACGGGCAGGCAGGGTGTCTATTCCGGCTATCAGTCCTGGGTGAACCGCGCCGGGCGATTCCGCTCGCTGGGCGACGGACAGATCGACTTCGGCTTGATCTTTTCGAAGATGGCGGCCAATGATTTCGAAGGCTGGGCCGTGGTCGAATGGGAGTGCTGCCTCAAGCATCCCGAGGACGGCGCGCGCGAAGGCGCACGCTTCGTCGCCGATCACATCATCCGCGTGACGGAGCGCGCCTTTGACGACTTCGCGGATGGCGGTGCGGACGAGGCCGCCAACCGGCGCGCCCTGGGCATCGGCTGACGCCGGCGCCGGCCGGTCCATCGGGGAGCAGTGCGCGGAAAGCCAAGAGGAGGTACCGAATGCCGATCGCAGGCAGCACAGAAGACCGCGGGCGCCGCATCCGTCTCGGCATGGTGGGCGGGGGCAACGATGCCTTTATCGGCGCGGTGCACCGGATCGCCTCGCGCGTCGACGATAAGTACGAGTTGCTGGCCGGGGCGCTCAGTGCGACGCCCGAGAAGTCTCAGGCCAGCGGGGCGGCGCTCGGCCTTCCGCGCGTTTACGACGACTTCAAGCAGATGGCGGTGCGCGAGGCCCGGCGCAAGGACGGCATCGAAGCGGTCTCCATCGTGACGCCGAACCATGTGCACTTTGCCGCGGCGCGCGAGTTCCTGAAGCGCGGTATCCACGTCATCTGCGACAAGCCGCTGACGTCGACGCTGGCGGATGCCAAGAAGCTGGTGAAGGCGGCGGAGGCTTCGGGCGCCCTCTTCATTCTGACTCACAACTACACCGGCTATCCTATGGTGCGCCAGGCACGCGCGATGGTGCAGGAGGGTGAACTCGGCAAGATCCGCGTGATTCAGGTCGAGTATCCGCAGGACTGGCTCACCATCGAGCAGGACTTCAAGCAAGCCAATTGGCGCACCGATCCGGCGCAGTCCGGGGCCGGCGGATCGACGGGCGACATCGGTACCCACGCCTTCAATCTGGCCTGCTTCGTCTCCGGCCTGGAGGTCGAAAGTCTCGCCGCGGACTTGCAGGCCTTCGTGCCGGGGCGGCGGGTCGATGACAATGCTCACGTGATGCTGCGTTTCGCGGGGGGCGCACGGGGCATGCTGTGGTCGTCCCAGGTGGCGCCCGGCAACGAGAATGCGCTGCGCATCAGGGTCTACGGCGAGAAGGGCGGGCTCGAGTGGGCGCAGGAGGATCCAAACTACCTCTGGCACACGCCGTTCGGCGAACCCAAGCGGCTGCTCACCCGCAACGGTGCTGGAGCGGGTGCCGCGGCCGCGCGGGCCAGCCGCATCCCGCCGGGTCATCCCGAAGGCTACCTGGAAGCCTTCGCGACGATCTACAGCGAGGCTGCCGCGGCGATCCTGGCGGCCCGCGACGGCAAGCCAACACCCGACGGCATCATCTATCCCAGCGTGCGCGATGGCCTGAAGGGCGTGCAGTTCGTTTCGGCCTGCGTGAAGTCCGCGAAGCGTAATGCGGCCTGGGTGCCACTGGATCACTAGCGCCAGGCATCACGGAAAGCGGGCCTCTTCCTCGACCACGTTGAGGTCCATGTGGTTGCGCATGTAGCGCTGGGCGGCGTCCAGCTCCGGCTGGTGGTCCCAGGGCTGGTAGCGGCCCTGGCGCAGGGCGTCGTAGACCACCCAGCGGCGCGCCTGGCTCCGGCGCACCTCGGCATCGAACTGTTTCAGGTCCCAGCGCGCAAGCACCTGATCCATGTAGGCGGCGACGCGCGCCGCCTGGTCCGGGTCGCGGGCGAGGTTGGTCAGCTCCTGCGGATCGTTCTCCAGGTCGAAGAGCTGCGGTGGGTCGAGCTCGCAGTGATTGAACTTGAAGCGGGCGTCGCGGATGGAGACCAGCGGCGCGGAGGAACCCTCGCCGGCGTATTCCATCGTCACCGGATGCTTGCGCGGGCTGCCGGCGGCGATCGGCAGCAGTGATTCGCCGTCGAGATCGCCAGCATCCCGCTCCACCGGCACGCCGGCCATCTCGCAGAGCGTCGGCAGCAGGTCGAGGGTCGAGACCGGCGTGTCGATGCGCCCCTGGCCGAGGCCAGGTCCCGCCATCATCATCGGGATGCGCGCCGAGCCCTCGAAGAAGCTCATCTTGAACCACAGGCCGCGCTCGCCCAGCATGTCGCCGTGATCGGCGCAGAAGATCACCACGGTGTCGTCTTCCAGGCGGCAGCGCTTCAGCGCGGCGAGGAGGCGGCCGATCTTGTCGTCGAGATAGGAGATGTTGGCGAAGTAGGCGCGCCGCGCACGGCGCACATGGTCTTGCGTCACCTCGAGCCCGCGAAAGTCGACGGCCTCCAGCAGGCGCTTGCTGTGCGGATCCTGGTCCTCGTAGGGAATCGCCGCGACCTCCGGCAGCAGCGCCGGGCAGTCCTCGTAGAGATCCCAGAATTCCTGACGTGCGACGTAGGGATCGTGTGGATGGGTGAAGCTCACCGTCAGGCACCAGGGCTGCGCGCCCTTCAGGCGTGCCAGGCGGTAGAGCTCGGCCTCGCCGTGAAAGGCGACCTCGTCGTCGTATTCCAGCTGGTTGCTGATCTCAGCGACCCCGGCACCGGTAACGGAGCTGAGGTTGTGGTACCACCAGTCGATACGTTCGCCCGGCTTGCGGTAGTCCGGCGTCCAGCCGAAGTCGGCAGGATAGATGTCGGTGGTGAGGCGCTCCTCAAAGCCGTGCAGCTGGTCTGGACCGACGAAGTGCATCTTGCCGCTCAAGACGGTGCGGTAGCCGGCGCCGCGCAGATAGTGCGCAAAGGTCGGCAGCGAAGCCGTCACCTCGGCGGCGTTGTCGTAGACCCCCGTGCGCGAGGGCAGCATGCCGCTCATGAAGGAGGCGCGCGAGGGCAGGCAGAGCGGGCTCGGCGTATAGCCGTTGCGGAAGCGGCGCGAGCGCGCGGCCAGCGCCTTCAGATGCGGGGCGTGCAGAAAATCCGCCGGCCCGTCGGGACAGAGCGTGCCGGTCATCTGGTCGACCATCAGGATCAGGAAATTGGGCCGCCGGGTCATCTCTGCCTCGCTCTGTCGGGGAAATTGCAGCGCCGCATCGCCGCAGGGGGCCGCAGCCGGATCGCAGGCGACGCCGAGAGCCACTCAATCCGCTTATGGCTTGAGTGGCGAGGCACGCTGTCCGAATACCGGCGGGAGCCGATTTATACGAGACTCTATGGAGGATTTTGCCTTACTGTAAAGAGGTGTCCGGCTGATGACAGATATAAAGAGCATTTATGTCTCGTAATCCCCTCGATATCGGCTGCCTGCGTTCCTTCGACGCCGTGGCCCGCCACCGCAATCTGTCGCGGGCCGCGGAGGCGCTGGGCACGACCCAGCCGGCGCTGTCCTACCGGATCCGCCAAATGGAGGAGCAGCTGGGCGTGGCGCTGTTCCGCCGGCGGCCGCGCGGGCTGGAGGTGACGCCGGAGGGGGAGGTGCTGCAGACCGCGGTGCGCCAGGGGCTGGAGCGCATCGACGAGGCGGTGCAGTCGATCGCCCGGCGCGCCGGCACGCCGACAGTGCGCCTGGCCACCGACTTCGCCTTCGCCGCTTTCCGCCTGATGCCGCATGTCGCTGACTTCCGCCGCGCCCATGCCGGGGTCGACATCCACATCGTCGCCACCCAGTCGCTGGACCCCGAGATTGCCGACGACGTCGACCTGGCGGTGCTGTTCGGCGACCGCGACGACTTCGCGGAGTCGTTCGCCGGCGGCATGAGCCTGCTAATCCCGGAGCGCGCGACGGCGGTCTGCGCGCCGGGATTCCTCAAGCGTTACGGCCCCTTCGAGCGCGTCGAGCAGCTGCTGGACGTGCCGCTGGTCCATCTCGACAGCGACAGCGACAGCGGCGGGCGCTGGTTTACCTGGGAAAGCTGGTTCGACCAGGCCGGGGTGAGGCGGCACCCGACCGCCAGCGCCCTCAGCTTCAACACCTATACCCTGGTCATGCAGGCGGTGCTGGCCGAGCAGGGCGTCGCGCTCGGCTGGATGGGGCTGGTCGACGATCTGCTGGCCTCCGGCGCCGTGGTGCGGGCCTGCGACTGCACTCTGGGCAGCCCGCGCGGCTACTGGCTGCTGCGCCGCAAGGGGCAGCAGCGCGCCGAAGTCGATCTCGTCGCCGAGTGGCTGAATTTGCCGCGGGACCGTGCCGCATGAGCCTCGCCATCCGCATATCGCCGCCCGCGCCGGCCCGCCGGATGCTGTCAGGAGGTTGTCGGGATTTCGCAAATTGTGGCCGTTCCGGGATATCTCGGCCGCCGCCGGAGCGTGCCACAATGCAAATAACGACAAGAACGCGGGGAACAGGGACCGCGGTGAAACAGGGCTCGCAGGATTCCAATCGGATCGCGTGCATGGCCCCGGCTGCACTCTCGCGGCCGGGTGGTGTCCGTTTGACGCTGGCGGCGACGGCTGCTATTCGACGTCCCCTCAGACACATAGACAAGATTTTCGGCGGCACGATTCTGGATGGCGGCGCAGGCGGCGCGCCGTTGCCGTCGCGTCCTGTTTCGCGCCTGCGTGGGAGCAGGGCGCGGAACACATCAGTTTCACTGAATAACCGGGAGCCTTCCCGGCAGCAACGACCAACAGCAGGGAACAGAGAGGCAGTAAAAAAATGGACAGCTATCTGAAATATCTTGGCCGCGAGGCGGCGCTCGGGCGGCTCTCGCGCCGCGAATTCATGGGCCGCGCCGCGGCACTGGGCGTGACCGTGCCGCTGGCGAGCAGCCTGCTCGGCAGCAGCGTCCTGGCGGCGGGCCCGCAGAAGGGCGGCCACCTGAAGTGCGGCCTGCAGGGCGGCGCCAGCAGCGACGTGCTGGATCCCGCCAAGTGCACCTCGCAGGTCTGTTTCATGACGGGGCGGAACTGGGGCGACACCCTGGTCGAGAGCCATCCGACGAGTGGCCAGCCGGTCGCCTCACTGGCCGAGTCCTGGGAGGCTTCGCCGGACGCCAAGGTATGGACCTTCAAGATCCGCAAGGGTGTGCAGTTCCACAACGGCAAAGAGGTGACCGTCGACGACGTGGTGGCGACCCTGAAGCGCCACAGCGACGAGAACTCGCAGTCCGGCGCCCTCGGCATCATGAACTCGATCAGCGAGGTCAAGGCCGACGGCGGCAACCTCGTGGTCAGCCTGCCGGAAGGCAATGCCGACCTGCCGCTGCTGCTCTCCGACTACCATCTGGTCATCCAGCCGAACGGCGGCAACGACGACCCCAATGCCGGTATCGGCACCGGTCCCTACAAGGTGGCGAGCTTCGAGCCGGGCGTGCGCGTGACCTTCGAAAAGAACACGAACGACTGGCGTGACGACCGCGGCTACGTCGACTCGGTGGAGATCGTCGTCATCAACGACGCCACCGCACGCACGGCGGCGCTGTCCTCCGGCCAGGTGCACTTCGTCAACCGCATCGACCCGAAGACCGTCGACCTGCTGAAGCGCGGGCCGAACATCAAGATCGAGAACACCTCCGGGCGCGGCCACTACGTGTTCATCATGCATTGCAACACGGCGCCCTTCGACAACAACGATCTGCGCCTGGCGCTGAAGTACGCCATGGACCGCGAAGCGATGGTCTCCACGATCCTGCGCGGCTTCGGCAAGGTCGGCAACGACTTCCCGATCAACGAAACCTACGCACTGTTCCCCGAGGGCATCGAGCAACGCAGCTACGATCCCGAGAAGGCTGCCTTCCACTTCAAGAAGTCCGGCCACTCCGGCTCGGTGCTGCTGCGCACCTCCGAGGTCGCCTTCCCGGGTGCCGTCGACGCCGCCGTCCTGTACCAGGAGTCGGCGAAGAAGGCCGGCATCGACATCGAGATCAAGCGCGAGCCGGGCGACGGCTACTGGTCCAACGTGTGGAACGCGCAGCCCTTCAGCACGTCGTACTGGGGCGGCCGTCCGACCCAGGACCAGATGTACACCACGGCCTACTATTCGAAGGCGGACTGGAACGATACGCGGTTCATCCGGCCCGACTTCGACAAGCTGCTGCTGGAGGCTCGTGCCGAGCTTGACCAGGCCAAGCGTGCCGACATGTACCGCGAGATGGCCCTCATGGTGCGTGACGAGGGCGGCCTGATCCTGCCGATGTTCAACGACTTCATCAACGCCCTCGGCAAGAACGTGGAAGGCTATGTCCACGACATCGGTAACGACATGTCCAACGGCTACGCGGCGACGCGAGTCTGGCTGACGGCGTAACCATGGTGCAGGACAGCGGGCCGGCGGTAGGCGACCGGCAACCGCAGGCGGGCATGGCGGCGGGCTACTCCGGCCCGCCGCCGGCCAACCGCCCCTCCGCCGCCTCCGGGCCGGGCGGTTGGGCCGGCCTGCGGCGGCGCATGCCCCTGGCGACCCTCATCGGCCAGCGCCTGGTTCTCAGTGCGGTGCTGCTTTGGGCCGTCTCCGTGGTCGTCTTCCTCGGCATCGAGGCATTGCCCGGCGACTTCGCACAGACCTATCTCGGCCAGTCGGCGACGCCCCAGGCGGTCGCCAACATCCGTGCCGAACTGGGCCTCGACCGTCCGGCTCTCGCCCGCTATGCCGATTGGCTGGGCGGCGTGGTTCAGGGCGACTTCGGCAATTCCTGGGCCAGCGGCACTTCGGTCACCGAGCAGATCGCGCTGCGGCTCGGCAACACCCTGTTCCTCGCCTTCTGGGCGGCGCTGGTCTCGGTGCCGCTGGCCGTCGGCCTCGGCATGCTGGCAGTGCACTTCCGCAACCGCTGGCCGGACCGGCTCATCAACGTGATATCCCTCGGCGCGATCTCGCTGCCGGAATTCTTCGTCGGCTATATCCTCATCCTCTTCATCGCCGTGCAGGGCGGCTGGGTGACCTTCCCCTCCACCGTTTACGCAGGCATGTCCTTCGGGCAACGCCTGGAAGCCATCATCCTGCCCTGCGCCACCCTGGTGCTGGTGGTGCTGGCGCACATGATGCGCATGACCCGCGCGGCGATCCTCAACGTCATGGCATCGGCCTACGTGGAGACCGCCGAGCTGAAGGGCCTCGATACCCTGCGCATCATCGCCAAGCACGCGGCGCCCAACGCGCTGGCGCCCATCATCAACGTGGTGGCCCTGAACCTCGCCTACCTCGTCGTCGGCGTGGTGGTGGTCGAGGTGGTCTTCGTCTATCCGGGAATGGGACAATACATGGTGGATGCGGTGACGGTGCGCGACATGCCGGTCGTGCAGGCCTGCGGCCTCATCTTCGCGGCGGTCTACATCCTGCTGAACATGACGGCAGACATCCTGGGCATCCTCGCCAATCCGCGCCTGAGGCACCCGCGATGAAGTGGCGAGCGATTCCCCTAAGTGCCTGGATCGGCCTCGCCGGCATCGCCGCGGCGCTGATCTGTGCCCTCTTCGCGCCCTGGATCGCCCCCTTCGGCGAGCGCGAAGTGGTCGGCGACATCTGGCTGCCGATGGGCGGTGACTTCATCCTCGGCACCGACAATCTGGGCCGCGACCTGCTGTCGCGCCTCATCTACGGCGCGCAGACGACGATCTTCGTCGCCCTGGCCGCCACCATCCTGTCGTTCTCGCTGGGCGTGATGCTGTCCTTCACGGCGGCGGTGGTGGGCGGCTGGACCGACCAGGGGCTGTCGCGCCTGAACGACCTGATGATGGCGATCCCGACCCTCATCTTCGCCCTCATCGTGCTGGCGGTGCTGCCGCAGGAGCTGTGGATCCTCGTTCTGGTGATGGCGGTGCTGGATTCCACGCGCGTTTTCCGCCTGGGCCGCGCCGTCGCGGTGGACGTCACGGTCATGGAATTCGTCGAGGCGGCACGGCTGCGCGGCGAGGGGCGCATGTGGATCATCTTCCGCGAGATCCTGCCCAACACCCTGTCCCCGCTGCTTGCCGAGTTCGGCCTGCGCTTCGCCTTTGCCGTGCTGTTCCTCTCCACGCTGTCCTTTCTCGGCCTCGGCATTCAGCCGCCGGAGGCCGACTGGGGCGGCATCGTGAAAGACAACAAGGACGGCATCATCTTCGGCATCCCGGCGGCGCTCATTCCCGGCGGGGCCATCGCCGGCCTCGCGATCTGCGTGAACCTGGTGGTCGACTGGCTGATGAACCGCACCTCAAGCCTGAAGGGAGGGCGCGGCGATGGCTGATCTGCTCGACGTTCGCAACCTGAAGATCGGCGCCACCGCCTATCCACCGGGTGAGCCGCCGCAGGACATCACCATCGTCCACGGCGTTTCCTTTACCCTGGAGAAAGGCAAGGTGCTGGGCCTGATCGGCGAATCGGGCGCCGGCAAGTCCACCATCGGCCTCGCCGCCCTGGCTTACGGGCGCGGCGGCGTGCGCATCACCGGCGGCGAGGTGCTGCTGGACGGTGAGAACATTCTGGCGTTCGGCGGACGCGGCATCCGCGACGTCCGCGGCCGGCGCGTCTGCTACGTGGCTCAGTCGGCTGCGGCGGCCTTCAATCCGGCGCACCGGCTGGGTGACCAGGTGATCGAGGCGGCGCTACGCCACGGCGTTATGAGTCGCAGCGAGGCCTGGGAGCGGGCCAAGTATCTGTTCAGCGTGCTTGGCCTGCCGGATCCGGACAGCTTCGGCCAGCGCTACCCGCACCAGGTCTCCGGCGGCCAGCTGCAGCGCGCGATGACCGCCATGGCGCTCTGCCCGGGGCCGGAGCTCATCGTGTTCGACGAGCCCACCACGGCGCTGGACGTGACGACACAGATCGACGTGCTGGCGGCCATCAAGCGCGCCATCGAGGAAACCCACACCGCGGCGCTCTACATCACCCACGATCTCGCGGTGGTGGCGCAGATCTCCGACGACATCATGGTCCTGCGCCACGGCAACACCGTGGAATACGGACCCGTGCAGCAGATCATCGAGGCACCGCAGGAGGACTACACCCGCGAGCTGGTCTCAGTGCGCCAGATTCAGAAGCAGGAGGCGCCCGAGCAGTCGGACGCCGTGATCCGCATCGACGGCGTGGACGCAGCTTACTCCGGCCACTTCAAGGTGCTGCACGACGTCAGCGTTCATCTGCCGCGCGGTCAGACCCTGGCGGTGGTCGGCGAGTCGGGGTCCGGCAAGTCGACACTGGCCCGCGTCATCACCGGCCTGCTGCCGCCGTCCAAGGGGGCGGTGACGTTCAAGGGAGAGACGCTGCCGCCGAAGTTCGCCGAGCGCAGCAAGGAGCAGCTGCGTAAGATCCAGATGCTCTACCAGATGGCCGATACCGCGATGAACCCGCGCCAAACGGTGCGCGACATCGTCGGCCGTCCGCTGACCTTCTACTTCGGTCTACACGGTGGTGAGAAGACCCGGCGCGTCGCCGAGCTGCTGGAGCAGATCGAGATGGGCAAGGGCTTCATCGACCGCTATCCGGCGGAGCTCTCGGGCGGCCAGAAACAGCGCGTCTGCATCGCCCGCGCGCTCGCCGCCGAACCCGAAGTGATCCTCTGCGACGAGCCGACCTCGGCGCTGGATCCGCTGGTCGCCGCCGGCATCCTGAAACTGCTGATGCGCCTGCAGAAGGAGACCCAGCTCTCCTACCTCTTCATCACCCACGACATCGCGACGGTGCGCGCCATCGCGGACTCCATCGCGGTGATGTACCAGGGCCGCGTGGTGCGCTTCGGGCCGAAGTCCCAGGTATTGTCGCCGCCCTTCGACGACTACACCGACCTCTTGCTGAAGTCGGTACCGGAGATGCGCATCGGCTGGCTGGAAGAGGTGCTGGCGACACGGCGCATGGGCAGCGCGGGCCACTGATTTGAGCGATACCGGTTTCCGCGTTCTCGAGCACGAATGGATCGTGCTGGCCGACGGCACGCGGCTGGCGGCGCGCATCTGGCTGCCGGACGCGGCCGAGACGGTGCCCGCGCCCGCCGTGCTGGAATTCCTGCCGTACCGCAAGCGCGACGGCACGGCGCCGCGCGACGAGAGTACCTACCCCGTCTTCGCCGCAGCGGGCTATGCCGGCGTACGGGTGGATATCCGCGGCTCTGGTGAATCCGAAGGCGTCATCGACGGCGAGTACACCCCGCGAGAACTGGCCGACTGCTGCGAGGTGATCGAGTGGATCGCCGCGCAGCCCTGGTGCAGCGGCGCGGTCGGTATGATGGGCATCTCCTGGGGCGGCTTCAACGCGCTGCAGGTGGCGGCGCTGAAACCGGCGGCGCTCAAAGCCGTGATCTCCATCGCCTCGACAGTCGACCGCTTCGCAGACGACATTCACTTCAAGGGCGGCGCGCAACTCTCGGCCAATCTCTCCTGGGCGGCGACCATGCTGGCCTACCAGTCGCGCCCGCCCGACCCCGAGCTGGTCGGCGAGCGCTGGCGCGACCTGTGGATCGAGCGGCTGGAGGGCGAGCCGTTCTTCCTGGAGGCGTGGCTCGCCCATCAGCGCCGCGACGCCTTTTGGAAACACGGCTCGATCTGCGAGGACTTCGACGGCTTCGATGTGCCGGCCCTGATGCTGGCCGGCTGGGCCGACGGCTACCGCAACACGCCCTTGAAAGCCGTCGCGGGCCTGGGCAGCAAGGCGAAGGCGATCATCGGCCCCTGGGTCCACAAGTATCCGCACTTCGCCTGGCCGAAGCCGCGTATGGATTTCCATCGCGTGGCGATCCGCTTCTGGGACCGCTGGCTGAAAGGCGTCGAGAACGGCGCCGAGGATGACCCGCAGGTCACCGCCTACATCCTGGAGGCACCGCGCCCGGCGCCGCGGCGCGAAGCGGACCCGGGCCGCTGGATCGCGATCGACCGTTGGGCCGGAGGCCCGGTGCGCCGTCTTGCGCTGCGGGACGACGGGCGCCTGGCGGCGGAAGGCCAGGCTGGCAGCAGGACCATTGCGTCGCCGCCGGACACCGGAATCATGGGCGGCGAGTACTTCACTCTTAAGCCGGGTGCCGAGCTGCCCGCCGACCAGCGGCCCGACGACGGCGGCAGCATCGTCTTCGAAACGGATATATTGCCCGAACCGCTGGAGCTTCTGGGCCAGGCGGTACTGACGGCGACCGTGAGCGTGGCAGCGGAGACCGCGCTGCTCGCCGCGCGGCTGGTGGACGTGCATCCCGACGGCACGGCGACGCGCATTGCCCTTGGCGTCCTGAACCTCGCGCACCGCGGCGGCAGCGAAAATCCCGGGCCGATGCCGCCGGGCAAGGGGGCCGCGGTGAGCCTTGCGCTGGATGCCTGCGGCTACCGTCTGCCGGCGGGCCACAGACTACGGCTTTCGCTGTCGAACGCCTACTGGCCGCAGGTGCTGCCGACGCCGGGGGCGGCGCCGGTTCAGCTGCAGCTGGAAGGCGCTGTCCTGACGTTGCCGCTGCTGGGCGGGCACCAGAATATCGCGGTGCCGGAGCCGGGCAATCCCGATCCGCTGCCGACCTACATCGAGCACACGGCCATGGCGACGCGCCACGCCGTGGCGCGCGACCTCACCGCCGGCGAGACGCGCTACAGCATTCTGGAGGACACCGGCGCTTTCGAGCATCCGGATACGGGCCTCACCACGCGGCAGGTCCGCGAGGAGACCTGGACCCTGCCGCTCGGCGATCCCGACAGGGCCTCGGGCGAGTGCCGCTGGACGACCGAGATGTCGCGGTGCGCGTGGTCGGTGCGGACGCAGAGCGTCGCGACGCTTCAGTGTAGCGCGGAGAGTTTCGCGATCAGCGCCGAAGTCGAAGCCTTCGAGGGCGATGAATCGATCCACCGCAAGACCTGGCGCAAGGTAATTCCCCGCGAGCTGATGTAGGTGCTTTGGTCAGCAGCGGTCGAGCAATTCCCCCAACCCCCGACACAGCGCCTCGAAGCCCGTTTTGGCGCCGGGGCTGCGGTGGCGCGCGCGCAGCCAGGCATGCACCATCTGCGGCTCTTCGCGGTAGGCGACGTCGACCCCGGCTTCAGCGAGGCGGGCGGCGTAGTGGCGGCCGTCGTCGCGCAGCGGGTCGAAGTGGGCGGCGGTGATGTAGGCCGGCGGCAGGCCAGCCCAATCCGATGCCGTCAGCGGGTGACCGTAGGGATCGCCCTCCGGCGCCGCGAGGATCTCGCGGTAGAAGCGCACGTCGTGGGTGGTGAGGCCCGGCGCCTCGGCCATCTCCAGGTAGGAGCCGGCGTCCAGGGCGCCACCGAGGACGGGGTAGATGAGCGCCTGGCCGACGATGCGGGGCAGGGGGGCGCCCTGGCGCCAGCCGGCCGCCTTCAACAGGTCCATGGCCGCCGGGCCGCCCCGGCCGGCGTCGCGCAACGTCATGGCCACCCCGGCGGCGAGACTGCCGCCGGCGCTGTCGCCGGCCACAGCCAGGGGGGTGACCCCGTCCGCCCCGTCTGCCAGCACGGCGGCGAGGCAGTCGGTCAGCGCCAGCGGAAAGCGATGCTCCGGCGCCAGGCGGTAGTCGACGGCGGTGAGCACGGCTCCAGTGGCCTGCGCCAGCTCGGCGCAGACCGCGTTGTGGCTGTCGAGGCCGCCGACCACGAAGCCGCCGCCGTGGAAGTAGACGATGGCGGCCTGATGGCGCAGCACGGCAGGGCGGTAACGGCGCAGGGGCACCGGGCCCGCTGGATGGCGGGCGACAGCCGCTTCTGCCGTCAGCCCGGCCGGCGGCGGGACGTCGAAGTTGCGGCAGAGGGCGTCGTACCACTGGCGCTGCTGGGCGACCGGGGCATCCGCGGAATCCGCCGGGTAGAAGCGCTCCACCTCGGCGATGAAGGCGAGAATCTCAGGTTCTTGAGGGCTGGGCGAAGGCATGGTGTCCGGTTCTTGGGCTTGAGGGGCCGGCGGGCTCGGGCAAAAGACGGCGACGGCCGCGGTCCCAGTCGCGACTCACTATCAACTAAATGATTATACCGATTTCCGCCATTAAGCGATTGTTTGTCATTTCGCGTTAACGATATTGCTGCCCCGGCCTGTAACCACGCCGCAGCAGGTGGGCGCATCGTCGAGTGAGAACGATAAGAGAAAGGTGCCTATGGCTCTGCCCTCCAAAGCAGCTGCCAAGCCGGGCAAGAAAAAGATCCCTTTCTGGGTGCGCTTGAAGGCGTGGTGGGAAGGCTACGATCTGGCGATCCGGCAAAAGCAGAAGACCTTCGCGGATGTCCCCGACTTGCCGCAGGATGAACCCGTGGCTGATGCGATGTCGCGGCGCCTGGAGGTCATGCAGGACATCTGGGGCAAGGGCATGTCCGGACCGGGCGACGAGGACTACATCCTGCGCCTGGTGAAGCCCTTGGGCCTCAACCCGGCCCATACCGTGATCGATGTGGGCGCTGGCCTGGGCGGCGCGACGCGGCTGATTTCCGAGAAATTCGATATCTGGATGACCGGCCTGGAGGCCGACCGCGAGGTCGCCGAGGCGGGCATGGAGCTCTCCACCATGGCCGGCTTGGCCAAGCGGGCGCCGATCCACTACTTCGACATGGACAAGTACGAGTTCCGCGAGAATTCGACCGACTGCGTGTTCTCCAAGGAAGCCCTCTACATGGTGGAGGACAAAGATCGCCTGCTGAAGGAGATCGTCCACATGATCAAGCCGCGCGGTCAGATCCTCTTCACCGACTACGTGCTGTCCGAGAAGGCGGACGAGCGGGCGGTCTATGCCTGGGCCGAGGGCGAGCCGAAGAAGCCAACGCCCTGGACCATGCGCGACTACGAGGTGGCGCTGACCGAGCACCGCCTGGACATCCGCATCAAGGAAGACATCACCGAAGAGGTCTACGGCATCATCACCGGCAGCTGGGCAAGGTTCCTGTCCAGCCTGAAGGGCAAGACGGTGGACAAGAAGACTGCCGAGGCGGTGACCGAGGCGGTCGAGCTGTGGACCCGGCGGACCAAGGCGATTGATGCCGGAGCCCTCAGAATCTGCCGATTCCACGCTCTCAAGAAAGAAGCGGAGAAAATGCTCTCCGACTGGTAGGAAAGCGGCCCGGCGGAGGCGTCTGCGCCGCCACCGGGCGTGATCCGATCTAGGAACGCAACATCGCTTCCGCCCCTGCCTTTCGAGTCTCCGGGTAGGCCATGGTGCCCAGTTCGACCCTGTCTATGCCCAGGGCTTCTTCGGCCTGGCTGAGGCGCAGGCCGATCGTGAACTTCAACAGCAGCCAGGCAGCACTGCTGAGCACGACCACGAAGGCCCCCACGGCGCCCACGCCCAGCAGCTGAGTGAGAAAGCCCGCCTCCGGATGCGTGAGCGGCACGGCCAACGTGCCCCAGATGCCGGCGAAGAGGTGCACCGGGATGGCGCCGACCACGTCGTCGATCTTGCAGCGGTCGAGCAGCGGCGAGGCCAGCACGACGAGACAGCCGCCCACCGCGCCGATGAGGATCGCTTCGCCGACCAGGGGTGTGTCCGGACCGGCGGTGATGCTGACCAAACCGGCGAGCGCGCCATTCAGGACCATGGAAAGGTCGATCTTCTTGCCGATGACCTGGGTCAGGATCACAGCTGCCAGCACGCCGCCGGCCGAGGCCATGGTGGTGTTGGCGTAGATGTTGGCGATGGCAATGGCGTCCGCGCCGCTGCCAAGAGCGAGTTGCGAGCCGCCGTTGAAGCCGAGCCAGCCGAACCACAGGATGAAGGTGCCGAGCGTGGCCAGGGGCAGGGAAGAGGCGGGGAAGCGCTGAGCCTTGCCGGCTGCGTCGTACTTGCCCCGACGCGCGCCGAGGACGATCGCGCCCGTCAGGGCCGCCCATCCACCGGTGGAGTGCACCAGCGTCGACCCCGCAAAGTCGGTGAAGCCGAGCGCACTGAGCCAGCCGCCGCCCCACGCCCAGGCACCCTGAATCGGGTACACCAGGGTTGTGAAGAAGGCGATGAAGGCGAAGAAGGCCCAAAGGCGGATGCGCTCCGCCAGTGCGCCGGAGATGATCGACGCGGACGTGGCGACGAAGACCATCTGGAAGAACCAGTCGGAAGACGCGGCATAGCCGGCCGAGAAGTCGCCGGCCAGCGCCGCAGCATCGTCCGCCCGCCAGACGCCGAACGACCCGATCACACCGCCGTCGACGCCGTCGTACATCAGCTTGTAGCCGGTCAGGTAGAAGGCGACCCCGGCCACCGCGAACAGCACCACGTTCTTCAGCAGGATCGTGGTTACGCTTTTGGCTCGTACAAGGCCGGACTCCAGCATGGCGAACCCCGCGGCCATCCAGAGCACCAGGAATCCGTGCACCAGGAAAGAGAAGGTGTTGAAGATGAAGCTGGCTTCCGCCGAGACCGCGGCCTGGGCCGGCAACGCGGCCGCCGTCATGAGAAGGGCCGCTCCCACGATCCCCGCGGGCCGCATCCAGAACGGGCCCGGAAGCCCTTTGCGTAGATTCCGCATTGCTTGTGTTTCCTTTCGTGCGGCCTTTACGGAACCGCGTGCAGAGCTTTTTCCGAACCCCGGCTGACTAAGACCCTGAGGTATCCAATGGATTTCTTCTGCGCGGCTATTCGGTTTCTAATGTTTCCAAGTCCTCAGCACGGCTGGCTGCAGAAGACGTAGCCGATGCCGCGCACGGTCTTGATGACTTCAGGCCTGCCCGGATCGGCCTCGATCTTGCGGCGAAGGCGGGCGATGCGGATGTCGATGGAGCGGTCGAGGGGGTGCCAGCTCCTGTTGTGCGCCAGCTCCAGCAGCTGGTCGCGGTTGAGGACCCTATTGGGCCGGCTGGCGAAGAGCTTCAGCAGATCGAATTCCATCGCCTTCAGTGGAATTTCCTGGTTGTCCTCGTCGAACAGCTTGTGCGAGTCGAGATCGAGACGGCAGGTCCCGAAGGCGACGATGCGGCGCGGCTCTGCCTCCGCCTTCGCCTCGGGTGTGGCGCTGACGGATTCGCGACGGCGCCGGACGATGGCCTTGATCCGGGCCAGAAGTTCGCGCGGGTCGACGGGTTTGGGCAGGTAGTCGTCGGCACCCAGTTCCAGGCCGACGATGCGGTCCGTGGTGGCGCCTGAGGCGGTCGCCATGACGATGGCAATGCGTGTCTCGTCGCGCAGATAGCGCGCCAGCGACAGGCCGTCCTCGCCCGGCATGGTGATGTCGAGGATGGCGAGGTCGATCGGCATCGCGGTCTCGACCAGGCGCCGCATCTCGGCGGCATCCTTCGCCACCGTCACCTCGAAACCGCGGTCGTCGAGGTAGTCCTTCAGCGTTTCCCGCACGTCTTCTTCGTCATCGACGACGACGATATGGATTTTCTTTTCCATCTCTTCTCTCATTCGGTTTGGCGGCGCATTGAGCGCCGCGGACGCTGCGTCAATTTCAGCGCGATTGCGATCTCAGGATCAGCTCAACCACCTGGCGCACGTCGCGCGGTGTAAAGGGCTTGTCGATACAGGGCCGCTCGGTGGAATCGATGAAGTCCTTCAGCTGCGGCGTGAGAGTATCCCCCGTGATGAAGGCGAAGCCGCGCAGCTGGTCGGGATACCGGTTGCGCAGCGTGCGGAAGAAGCTGGGTCCGTCGATGCCCGGCATGCGGATGTCGCTGAGGATCACCTCGTAGCGGTGGCGCTTCAGCTTCTGCAGGGCGATGCTGGCCGAGGTGACGTAGTCGACGCAGTGTCCGTCATGTTCCAGGGTCTCCGAAAGGCTGAGGCCCAGATCCTGCTCATCGTCGACCACCAGAATGCGGCAGACCGCGGAGCAGTCCCAGACGGCCGCGCGGGCGGGCGGCGGCGGTGCGATTTCGGCGCAGGGCAGCTTCAGCACGAAGACCGCGCCGCGGTCGTGCCCCTGCCCCAGCGCGATGCTGCCGCCGTGGCCTTCCATGATGCGATGGCACAGGCTGAGGCCCATGCCGGTGCCGACGCCCACTTCCTTGGTGGTGAACAGCGGCTCGAAGATCCGCGAGTGGATCTCCGCAGGAACGCCCGGCCCGTTGTCTTTCACTTTGACGATGACCTTGCCGTCCTGTTTGCGGCAGCACGAGGTGATCGTCAGGCGGCGCGGGCCATCGATGCCCTGCAGCGCGTGGTGGGCGTTGACCAGGAGGTTGGTCAGTACCTGGCGAAGCTGATCGGCATCGCCGCGCACCGGCGGCAGGTTCTTCGCCAGGCGCGCGGTGACCTCGATGCCCGAGGTGCGCAGGGAGTAGGCGGTGACCTCCAAGGCATCTTCAACGACCGCGTTTAGATCCAGGGGCAGCATCTCCGCCGGCTCCTGGCGGGCCATGGCGAGGAACGACTTGACGATGCGCGCGCATCGGTCGGCGGCCCGGGCGATGCGCGAAGCCCTGCGCGCACTGCGTTCGTCGGCGGCCGACTCCTCCATCGCGGCCGCCTGCATGACCAGGACCGAGAGGGGGTTGTTCAGCTCGTGGGAGATGCCAGCCAGCAGCTCGCCCATGGCGCTCAGCCGGGCGCTCTGCTCCAGCAGTTCGCGCTGCTGCGCGACTTCGGCCTGGGCGGTGCGCAGCTCGGTGAGGTCGAAAAGCCCGGAGACGATAACCTCCTCGCTGCGGAACTTTAGAAGACGCGATGAAACCGCGCAGGGGAACACCGTGCCATCGGCTTTGCGGAAGCGAACTTCGAGTGCCTCTACCGCGCGTGCTTCACGCAGGCGGTGCAGGTAGGTCTGCCGGTCAGTGGGGTCGGCCCAGCGGTCCAGCACGCTCTGCGCGGCGCGGGGGCCCTTGTACCCCAGGAGCCGGGCCGTTGCGGGACTCTCGTAAAGGATCCGGCCGTCATCGACGCGGTTCAGCGTGATGGGAACCGGGCAGCAATCCAGGACATAGCGCAAGAGGTCTTCACTGCTGGTGCCGCCGAGCGGGGCAGCGGCTGACTGCGCAGGCTCTACCCGGCTCCCGTTGGGCTCCCGCTCGGCCAGTCCCTGATCGCTGGAGCGCCGCCATTTCGCCTGCACCCCCGTGAACGTCTGCAAAGGAGCCATCGCTGCAATCATCCATTTCCACCGGCCAGCCGAAGCCCCTGGCCTGTTGCATTAGCTCCGGTTTGCGGAAGAACTCGGGGCCGGGTGACAGGAATGCTTCCCGGCCTCGAAGACATCAGGCTGCGACCGATAAGCCGTGCACCGAGTCGAAGACCTCCTCGACCCCAAACACGGTCGCGATGAGCGAGCCGGCGACGACGTAGGGGTCCGCGTTGGCGCCCGGCCGACGGTCTTCCAGATAGCCGTAGCCCTTGGTGGCCACGGGCTTGGGCACCCGGATCGACGCACCGCGATGGGCGATGCCCCACTTGAAGGTGTTGATGTCGCACGTCTCGTGCAGTCCCGTCAGGCGCTCGGCCAGCTTGTCGCCGTAGTGGCGGATGTGCTGGACATGCCGCCGCTCCAGGCGCTGGATCGCCGTCTCGATGGCCGCCATGCCGATGGCCGGGTCACGGGTCTGCGCGGTCGAGAAGTTGGTGTGCATGCCGGCACCATTCCAGTCACCCTTCACCGGCTTGTTGTCGAAGGAGACCTCGACGCCGTGGCGCTCGCCGAGACGGTGCAGCAGCCAGCGCGCCAGCCAGGTGTGGTCGCTGATCAGCAGCGCGTTGCCGGTCTCGCCCTCGATGCCGCGGAAGCCGACCTGAAACTCCCACTGGCCCGGCATGACCTCGGCATTGATGCCGTAGATCTGGATGCCGGCTTCGAGGCAGGCGCGGGCATGCTCTTCGACGATCTGCCGGCCGTAGATGCGGTCGGCGCCGGCGCCACAGTAGTAGGGGCCCTGCGGCCCGGGGAAACCGTTCGCCGGAAAGCCGAGCGGCCGTCCGTCGCGGTAAAGAGTGTATTCCTGCTCGAAGCCGACCCAGGGATCAGTCTTCTCGCCGCTGCCGGCGGCGGCAACACCGGCGTCGGCAGCCGCCATCACGCTGCGCAGCGTGGCGCGCTGGTTGGACGCATGGGGGCTGCCGTCGGGATTCTGCACTTCGCAGAGCACCAGGTAATTCCCGGCACCGCGCAAGGGGTCGCGCACGACGCAGACCGGCTCCAGCAGGCAGTCGGAATCGTCGCCGTTGGCTTGCTCGGTCGAAGAGCCGTCGAAGCTCCAGGCCGGGAAGTCGCTCGCACGAGGTGTCTCCGGCACACTCACAACGCGGGATTTCGAACGGGTGCGCTGGATGGGGTGGCCGCCGTCCAGCCAGATGTACTCAGCGTAGCTGAGAGCACTCATAACCAATTTCCTTTCGTCGAATTTTCAATCGAAGTCGCTCGGCGCGTCGCCCGAACCGGCTGACTGTCCGCAGATCTTTCGAATCATACGGGCATCTGGCGGCATGGGTTTCGCGCCCGGCAGTTGGCTATGCCCCCCACGTTTCCGGGAGGTGTCGGCAATTCGGCAGAATTGTTTCCATTGTTGATATGCCGAAGGACGCAGAGTGCCACTTTGGGGAAGCGCGCCCGAAGCGCCGCACGACGGACGCGCTTCCCCGGGCTGCCGATCACCGCGCAGTGCGGTGTCCGGCAACCAAGGCGGCGTGGCGGGCGGCCCACAGGATTCGGGTGCGGTCGAGCCCGATGTCGTGCAGGACAGAATCGTCGAGGGCCGACAGGATGCGGGTCGTCCGATAGACGCGGTACTTGCAGACGATCCGCGCGAGCGCCGTGGCAACGGTGGTTCGCCAATCGGCCGCGGTGGCGGGCTTGGTGTTTGGGAAAAGGGTTGCTGCTGAATAGGCCATGGTCTTCTCTCCGTTTGCTGTCGTCTCCGCCGCGGCATGCGAACGGAAAGTCAATTCATCGACGTTTGTGTTCCCCGATAGCGGCGCCGGGCGGGCGAGGTAGCGCTTTTGCCCGGTCACGCACAGGGGTGGAACGCGGGCCACCAGGCCCTGCTGCATCATGAGCCGTGCCGGCTTTCTCGCCGGTGCGGCGTCCGAAGATTCTCGTGCTTGCTGATCGGTCGTTCAGGGTCCTGCGGCGTCCCAAGAACAGTCGGCAGCGCCCCCAGGCCGCGTCCTGGTCTGCGTCTGACCGGCTCCTGCGGTTGGCGGTGCATTGCCCGTGACGCTGACTCTGCCGCCCGTGCGTTGTAGCCAGCGTTGTAGCGCCGGTGGCAATGACGCCGCCGAAGCGTTGTTTTTTTACCGCCGAAACTATCCCTGCCGCCGGATCTGTCCGGGAAAGCTCAGCTGTATCGAGCCGAACTGCTCATGATTTCAAGAGGATCGGCGGTCCAGCTGCCCTTTGTCGGACAAGCCGCGCGCCCGCCCCGCTCGCCTGGCGCGGCTGAAACAACGGAAACCCAAAACCTCTCTGTGTGAAGCCGCCTGGAAACGTTGCGGGCTCAATTAGTGGGGCATTACCGGAGCGCGCCCGAAGTGGGCTGGTGCCCGGCAACCACAAAACAAGAGGAAAACGCCATGACCTATTCTTCTGAGAACTTCTCGCCGGCTATGGAGGCCCGCAGACACTCGATCCGCCGTTCGACCGAGGGCGGCCCGGCTTTCGCGGTCGCTTCCCGCAAGGCGACGGCGGCGGTCGAGCGTGCGCGCTGGACGGCCGGGTCGCTGGTGGAAACCTACGCCTACTGGCGCAGCGTACGGGAAACGACCCGTCAACTGTCCCTGCTGGACGATGCGGCCCTGCGCGATATCGGGCTGGACCGCGGTCAGATCCCGTCCGTCGCACGCCGTCTTGCCCTGAAGAAGCAGCGGCCCGCGACCGGTCGGGTGCCGCATCGCGCCGGCTAGCGGGAGATCGGACAATGTCCATGCTCGACGCTGGCCTGCTGCAGGATCTGCCCGCGACGCTCACGGGCGTTGCCGCGGCGCTCTGCCTGACCGCTGCGCCGGCATTCCGGGACCGGCGGATGATTCTGCTGGCTCAACTCGCGGCCGGAATCTGCTTCTCTGCGCACTATGTCTGTCTCGGCATCTCGGTCGCTGCGGCGGCCAACATGCTGGGCTCGGTGCAGACCGCCGCGGCTTTGTTCTCCGCCAGAAGTGCGGCAATGAACCGGCTGGGATATGCGTTGATCGGCCTGATGGCACTGGCCGGCCTGTTTTTCTGGCAGGGGTCGATTTCCGCATTGAGCATGGCCGCGATGATCCTGATCGCCTTGGCGCGCATGCAGATGAATGAACTCCACCTGCGCGTTCTGCTGCTGGCCGGCGGCTGCTTCTGGATGATGCACGACTACCTCGGGGAGGCATGGATCGCGCTGGTTGCCGATGTCGGCGCCTTCACGATGGGGGCAGCCGCCCTGTTCGCTCTGCTGTTCCGGGTCACCATCGAGTGGCGGGCGGCGGCGCCCGTCTCCCAGGCCTGATCGAGAGCAGAGGGAGCTTAGAAATGCCGCAATCTAGGAAATTATCCCCCTTTGGGGAGGGGCGGCCGGGCGACCGCTCCATCCCCCGCGGCGGGCGACCCCAGGGGGGCGCGACACGATCCGAAAAAAGGCTGTTTTCCACCGTTCTCGACAAGGTTGACAGGTACCGCGGCGATGCCTATCTTCCCGGCTTTCCGCGTGCCGGGGCAAGTCCGGCCCGGCCCCTTCGATTGGCTGCGGGGCCGGCAAAGAGGATAGAGAAATGAAGGTCGTTAACTCTCTGAAGACCGCGAAACTGCGCGAAAAAGGCTGCCGCATCGTGCGCCGCAAGGGTCGCGTCTACGTCATCAATAAGAAGAATCCGCGCTTCAAGGCCCGCCAGGGCTGAGGGTCCGCGCCGGGCCCAGGTCAGGGCCGCGGCGCAACCGACCGGAATCGACGTGATTTGGGCCGCGCTCCCTCAAGGGAGCGCGGCCTTCCGTTTGCCTGCCTTCAGGGCTCCGGCCGAGCCTTTTGCGATCTTCAGAGGCGGCCCGAGCCTCTAAGGATTGACCCCGCAGGCCCATCGGGCCATAGTTTCCCAAAAATTGGTAATACCAATTATGCCGCCCTTCGGTTCTCAAGCGGGGCAGGCCAGGGAGAGAGATGCCGATGCAAATGCCCGAGCCGGACCGGCAGGTCATCGCCGCCAAAGCCGACATCGTCGCCGCCTTGCGGGCCATCGTGCCCGGCGAGGGGGTGATCGTCGATGAAGACGAACTGCGGGCCTACGAGACCGACGGCCTCACCGCCTACCGTCAGCTGCCCCTGATCGTCGTGCTGCCGGAGACCACCGCGCAGGTCTCCCAGGTCCTCAAGGCCTGCCAGGCGCGCGGGGTGAAGGTGGTGCCGCGCGGGGCCGGCACGTCGCTCTCCGGCGGCGCCCTGCCGCTGGCCGACGGCATCATCCTCGGCCTCGGCAAGTTCAACCGCGTGCTGGAGATCGACTTCGACAACCGCTGCGCCGTGGTACAGCCGGGCGTCACCAACCTCGCCATCTCCAAGGCAGTGGAGGCGGAGGGCTTCTACTACGCGCCCGACCCGTCGAGCCAGATCGCCTGCACAATCGGCGGAAACGTGGCGGAAAACTCCGGCGGCGTGCACTGCCTGAAGTACGGCCTCACCACCAACAACCTGTTGGGCCTGGAAATGGTGCTGATGGACGGCACCATCCTGCGCCTGGGCGGCAAGCACCTGGACGCCGAGGGCTATGACCTGCTGGGCATCATGACCGGCTCGGAAGGGCTGCTCGGCGTGGTGACCGAGGTGACGGTGCGCCTCCTGAAGAAACCGGAGACGGCGCGCGCGCTTCTGCTCGGCTTTCCGACCAACGAGCAGGCCGGCGACGCGGTGGCGGCGATCATCGCCCACGGCATCATCCCGGGCGGCATGGAGATGATGGACAAGCTGGCGATCCACGCCGCGGAGGATTTCGTTCATGCCGGCTACCCGCGCGACGTCGAAGCGCTGCTGATCGTGGAACTCGATGGACCGCAGGCGGAGGTCGATTACCTGATCGGCGAGGTCTCCCGGATCTGCGATGACAAGGGTGCGGTCACCAGCCGCATCAGCGAGAGCGAAGAGGAGCGTATGACCTTCTGGGCCGGCCGCAAGGCAGCCTTCCCGGCGGTCGGGCGTATCTCGCCGGACTATTACTGCATGGACGGCACCATTCCGCGCGCGCAGCTGCCGCTGGTGCTGAAGCGCATGCGCGAACTCAGCGAGCACTACGGCCTGGGCGTCGCCAATGTCTTTCACGCTGGCGACGGCAACCTGCATCCCTTGATCCTCTACGATGCCAACAAGCCGGGCGAGCTGGAAAAAGCGGAGGACTTCGGCTCCGATATTCTGCGGCTCTGCGTCGAGGTCGGCGGCGTGCTGACCGGCGAGCACGGCGTCGGCGTCGAGAAGCGCGACCTCATGGGTACGATGTTCAACGAAATCGACCTAAAGCAGCAGCAGCGCGTGAAATGCGCCTTCGATCCAGACGCGCTCTTGAACCCCGGCAAGGTCTTTCCGCAGCTGCATCGCTGCGCCGAGCTCGGCCGCATGCACATCAGCGGCGGCAGGCTGCCGTTCCCCGACCTTCCCCGCTTCTGATGCCCGCTAAGACCATGACGGCAGACAAGGGAACGGTTTTCACACCGGAAACCACCGATCAGGTGGTGGAGGCCGTCCACTGGGCAGCGAACGCGGGCGAACCGCTGGAGATCGTCGGGCGCGGCAGCAAGCGCGGCCTCGGCCGCCCGGTGCAGGCGGGGCACGGCGTCGATCTTTCGCGCCTCGACGGCGTCACGCTCTACGAGCCTGAAGAGCTGGTGCTCTCCGCACGCGCCGGCACGCCGCTTGCCGCCATCGAGGCGCTGCTGGAAGAACATCGCCAGATGCTGGCCTTCGAGCCGGCGGATCTCGGCCCGCTGCTGGGCGGCGCGCCCGGTGCCGGCTCCATCGGCGGCATGCTGGCTTGCAACCTCTCCGGCCCGCGCCGCATCAAGGCCGGCGCCGCGCGCGACCATTTCCTCGGCGTCTCCGCCGTATCCGGCCGCGGCGAGCTCTTCAAGTCCGGCGGCCGCGTGGTGAAGAACGTTACCGGCTACGACCTCTGCAAGCTGCTCTGCGGCTCCTACGGCACCCTCGGTGTGATGACCGATGTAACGGTGAAGGTGCTGCCGCGCCCGGAGAAGACTTACACGGTGCTGCTGCTGGGCCTCGATGACGCGACGGCGGCCAGGGCCATGGCGCGCGCCCTGGGCTCGCCGCACGAGGTCTCCGGTGCGGCCCACCTGCCGGCGGCCCTGGCGGCGAAGTCAGGCGTCTCCTATGTCGCCGGCGCCGGGGGCGCCGTCACCGCGATCCGCGTGGAAGGGCCCGGGCCGTCCGTGGAATACCGCTGCGCCGCGCTGCGCCGCGAGCTTGGCGACCTCGGAACGACCGAGGAACTGCACAGCCAGAACTCGCTGACCTTGTGGCGCGAGCTGCGCGACGTGAAGCCTTTCGTCGACGTCTTCGATCATGCGGTGTGGAAGATTTCCGTGGCACCGACCTCGGGCGCGGGCGTGGTCGCGGAGATCGCGCACGGCGCGGCGTTTTACGATTGGGGCGGCGGGTTGATCTGGCTGGCGCTGCCCTCGGGTGGCGACGGCGGGGCCCAGCGCGTACGCGATGCGGTCGCCAAGGTGGGCGGCCATGCGACCCTCGTGCGCGCGCCGCTGGAGCTGCGCGCCGCCGCAGCGGTGTTCCAGCCGCAGGATGCCGCTACTGCTGCGCTTACTCAGCGCCTGAAGGACGGCTTCGATGCCCAGGGGATTCTCAATCCGGGCCGCATGTACCCCGGGCTATGAAGGGCGGTCTCTAAGGCATGCAAACGAACTTCTCCCTGACCCAGCTGGCCGATCCCAATATCGCGGAAGCAGACAGGATCCTGCGCGCCTGCGTGCACTGCGGCTTCTGCACCGCGACCTGCCCGACCTACACCCTGCTGGGCGACGAGCTGGACAGCCCGCGCGGGCGCATCTACCTCATCAAGGACATGCTGGAGAACGACCGCGATGCTTCGGCCAAGGTCGTCACGCACATCGATCGCTGCCTGTCGTGCCTTTCCTGCATGACCACCTGTCCGTCCGGCGTGCACTACATGCACCTGGTCGATCATGCCCGCGTGCACATCGAGAAGACCTACCGCCGGCCGTTGCCGGACCGCCTGCTGCGCGGATTGCTGGCCGCGGTGCTGCCGTATCCGACGCGCTTCCGCTTCGCACTGCTCGGCGCCTACTTCGCCAAGCCGTTTGCCGCGCTGATGCCAGGGCGCCTGAAGGGCCTCATCGCCATGGCGCCGAACGAGACGCGGCCGCCCAGCGGCGTCGACCGCCCGCAGGTCTTCAAGGCCGTGGGCCCGCGCCGTGCCCGCGTCGCGCTGATGACCGGCTGCGCGCAGAAGGTGCTGGCGCCGGAGATCAACGAGGCGACGGTGCGCCTCTTGACCCGCCACGGTGTCGAGGTGGTGGTCGCCAAGGGGGCAGGCTGCTGCGGCGCGCTCGTGCATCACATGGGCAGGGAAGAATCGGCACTGGATTCCGTCCGCGCCAACGTCGCCGCCTGGACGCGCGAGCTTGAGGGTGAGGGGCTGGATGCCGTCATCATCAATGCTTCGGGCTGCGGCACCACGGTGAAGGACTACGGTTTCATGCTGCGCGAGGACGCTGGCTGGAAGGACAGGGCGGCCAAGGTGTCGGCCCTCACCAAGGACATCACCGAGTACATGGACGGGCTCGGCCTCATGGGCGTGAAGGACGTGCGGAGCCTGACCGTCGCCTATCATTCCGCCTGCTCGATGCAGCACGGCCAGCAGATCCGCCGCGAACCCAAGGCACTTCTGGCGGCCGCGGGCTTTGCGGTGAAGGAGGTGCCGGAGGGTCATCTCTGCTGCGGCTCGGCCGGCACCTACAATCTGCTGCAGCCCGAGATCGCCGAGCGGTTGAAGGCGCGCAAGGTCGCCAACATCGAGAGCACGCGGCCCGACCTCATCGCCACCGGCAACATCGGCTGCATCACCCAGATCGCCGGCGGCACCGGCATCCCGGTGGTGCACACGGTGGAACTGCTCGACTGGGCGACCGGCGGCCCCAAGCCGCGGGCGCTGGAGCAGCAGACCGGCTGACAAAAGTCGGGCGATGGCCTATCTTCAAGTCAGCCGGTGACGTCTGCCGGATCCTTCGCGACCAGAGGGAGCTTGCCATGCGGACGAGTCTTGCCTTCATCGGGTTGGCCCTTGCCTTGGGGCTGGCCGCCTGCGCCGGATCCTCCGCTGATCCGCTGGAGCCGAACCGGATGCGGTTGACCGAGATCACGGTCGCCGACGATCCCAAGACCGACGTACGCTATCCCGTATTGCTGTCCTACGAAGCGACCGGCGACGTGCGGATCATCCACAGCTGCTTCACCTGGCTGGACGAGAACGGTGTTTCCAGCTGGCTCGATGACTGGACGGGGCTCGGCGACGGGCCCTATTGCCTCGGCCCGGAGAGTGCGGAAATCCCTGGTGCGGTGACGACGATGCTGGTGAGCGGTTATCCCGGCACCTACCGGCTGCGCGCCTATGTCCGTTATGAGGGCGGCGGCGAGGTCTTGATCTCGAACGCCGTGTCGCGTGAGGTGATTTTGACGCAGCGCAATCCATAATTGGTTGAGGGACGCCCTTAGCCCGCCAGCCCCGCCAGTGCCAAACGCTGCGTTTCGACCGCGCGATCCCAGATCATCTGCTTCCAATCGTCGGCGTCCTGATAGAAGGCCTCGCGCAATTGCGCCTTGATCGCCTTGCCCTGGGCCGAGGCGGGATCGCCGTGGAGATGCAGCCAGTTGTCGGCGCGCAGCGCCAGCTTCACCTCCTCGCTCGGCTGGGTGCCGTACTCGAGCGCGATGGCGGTCACTTCCGCCTGGGGAACGGCCGCTTCCATGCCGATCACGTTGAAGCCGCGCACCTCGGTCGCCGACGAGGTGCCGAGCCCGGGACAGGTGAAGTCGTCACCGTACCAGTCGCGCACGCGCGCCATCATCGGCGAGCCCGGACTGGCCGGGCAGATGCGCTCGCCGTGGCCGCGCGGGCCGAGGCCGGTGTGATAGTCGATCACCGCCACCCGGCCGGCGTTGCTTAGGTGGCGGGCGAAGATCCGCTTCAGGGTGTGGTGCGACCAAGTCGGCTGCCGCCCGCCGTAGAAGATGCCGCCGGGATGCTTGTACTGGCCGTTGGTGATTGCCGCCTGCAGGCCGCCCGCGCCGTGCTCCTCCGCGTAGGCCGCCAGCACGGCGCCGGTGGCGGCGATGGTGGCATCGTCCCAGGTCGGCGGGCAGAGCGCCTCGGCCAGTGCGTCGTAGCCGGGGTTCTCCGGCAGCGGGCCGGAGAAGTCGGCGAAGTTGCGGTTGAGGTCGACGTTGTCCTCGGTGACGCGGCGCAGCCAGGCAAAGCCATGCGGATTGATCGCGTGGATCGCCAGATAGGCGATGCCGCTTTCCAGTTCGCCGGCGAGGCCCGTCTCGAACCATCCGGTCTGCACGCCGGAACCGCAGAAGCCCTCGACTCCGTGAGTGCCGGCGACGGTGACGAGCACGCGCTCGGCATCCTGCGGACCGAGCCAGGCGACGTCGGTGGCGAGATCCTCGCCGTTCGGCCCCTGCGCGGGGTGGGGGTAGCTGAATAGCGCGGCGCCGGCCGCCGCGGCCGCCGCGGTGAAACGGCGGCGGGCCTCGGCGTAGTCGGCGGAGAAACAAGCGGCGGCGGACATTCTTCGCCCTCAATTACTTGTGATCTATCGACATTTCCGGTGAGCTTTGGTCCCAGCAACAATTGCGTCATAATCCACAGTATGAAGCGCCTGCCAATCACAGCCTTCGCAATTTCCCTGCTGCTGGCGGCCACCCTCAGCGGGCCATCCTCCGTGCGGGCCGACCAGAACGACGGCCGGCTGGAGGCTTTGTTCGTACGCCTACTGGAAGCGCCGGCGCCCGCCGAAGCGCAGACAGTGGAGGGCCAGATCTGGCGCATCTGGCTGGAGTCCGACGACGGCGCGGTGCGCGCGCTGATGCACGACGGCCTCGATGCGATGTCACGCGGCGACTACCGCCACGCGCTCGCCAAGTTCGACCAGATGGTGCTGATCGCGCCGGACTTTGCCGAGGGCTGGAACAAGCGCGCGACGGTGTACTACCTGCTGGGAGACTACGCGGCGTCGCTGGGCGACATCGCCAAGACTTTGAAGCTGGAGCCGCGCCATTTCGGTGCGCTCGCCGGCAAGGGCCTAGTCTACACGGCGCTGCAGGACGAGCGCCGTGCGCTGGAGGCCTTCGAGGCGGCACTGGCGATCCATCCCAATCTCATCTCGGCGGCGCTGAACGCCGAGCAGCTGCGCAAGATCATCCGCGACCGCGAGATCTGACCGCTTCCGTGTTGGTCGGTCTTGCCGCGCTTGCTATCGTGCGGTCGACGCACAAACCAAGCGGAGGCGGGGCGTGGGCCAGTACCCCGACGAATTCATCGATCGGCTGCACCTCGTCTGGGGCATGGGCTTTCTTTCGCCGGGCGGGCCGGAGGAAGTCGCCGCCATCGTGCGGGGCCTCGACCTCGCGGGCGCGGCTTTGCTGGATATCGGTTGCGGCAGCGGCGGGCCGGCTATGGTGCTGGCCCGCGAGAAGGGTGCCGAAGTCATCGGCATCGACGTCGAGCCGCAGCTCATCGAACGCAGCCGCCGTCTGGCAGAGGAGGCGGGGCTGGGCGGCAAGGTTTCCTTCAAGCTGGTCGAGCCCGGTCCGCTGCCCTTTGCGGCGGAGCGCTTTGATGTGATTTTCAGCAAGGATGCGCTGCTGCACATTCCTGACAAGCAATCGCTCTACAAGGAAGTGCTGCGGGTGCTGAAGCCCGGCGGCGTCTTCGCGGCCAGCGACTGGCTGGCCGGCGAAGGCGCGGCGCAGGACGCGGCCTTGCTCAGCTACATCGAACTGGTGGGGCTGGACTTCACCATGGCGACGGCGGCGGAAACCGCGGCGGCGATGCGCGATGCGGGCTTCGAGGCGGTTTCCACCGTCGACCGCAACGCCTGGTATGCCGAAGTATCGGCCCGGGAGGTCGCCGCCATCGAAGGACCGCTGCGCGACGGGATCATCGCGGTGTCCAGTCCGGAGATCCATGCGCGCTGGCTGGCGGCGCGACGGCAGCTCGCCGAGGCGACCCGCCGCGGCGCGCTCAGGCCGACGCACCTGCGTGGGCGCCGGCCGCTTTAGGCGCTAGTCAGATGTTCGCGCGGTAGACCGGCATGACCTCGGTTAGCGCCGCGCGGATGTTCTCGATGCGGTGTTCCGGGTTCGGGTGTGTGGAGAGGAACTCGGGCGGCTGGCCGGCCTCAGCCGTGGCCGCTGCCATGTTCTGCCACAGCGCGATGGCGGCTTCCGGGTTGTAGCCGGCGCGCGCCATGTACTGCAGGCCGATGCGGTCGGCCTCCGCCTCGGCGGCGCGGGAAAACGAAAGCTGGCCGACACCTGTGGCCATCTGCACCAGCTGGCCCACGGCCTCGTCGCCGATGCCGCTTGCACCCAGCGCGGTCTGGATTGCGGCACTCTGGGACATCTGTTCGGAGGGATGGCGGGCGACGACATGGCCAACCTCGTGAGCCAGCACCGTGGCCAATTGGTCGTCGGTCCTGGCGATCTTCAGCATGCCGCTGTTCACGCCGATTTTGCCGCCCGGCAAGGCGAAGGCATTGGGCGTTTCGTCTTCGAACAAAACGAACTCCCAGTCGATGCCTTCGGCGCCGCTGGCGGCGGCGATCCTCTCACCCATCCGCTGCACCCGGTTCTGTGCTGCGCTGTCCTGGGAAACGGGCGTCTCTGCCTTGATCTGTTGCCAGGCCTCGGCCCCCAGCTGGTTGGCCTGCTCCTCGCTGATCAGCATGAGCTGCTCACGACCGGTGACGGGCGCCTGGGCGCAGCCGGCTACGACAGCGGGAACGAAAGCAAGGCCAGCCAGCACAGCAGCGCGCGCCAACGGCCTCCGGATAACGGCAGCAGCCATTCTGTCAACTCCTCGCCCGTGATGGCGTTAACGGGAACGCTTTTCGGCGTTCCTCAAAACGACAACCACGTCAAGCGCGGGGAGTTCCTTAAGTGGAGCCGGTTTCTCACCGACGGCGGCCCGCTGTGCCGGGCGGTTCGGCTACTGCCGGACTCGCGCGATGCGCAGCATGTTGGTGGTGCCCGGGGTCTTGAAGGGCACGCCGGCGGTGATCACCAGCGTGTCGCCGAGGTTGGCGAAGCCCTCACGCACGGCGAGGCGGCAGGCCTTCTCGACCATCTCCTGGGTGTTGGAGACATCGTCGGTCTGCACACAGTGCGCGCCCCACAGCACCGCCAGGCGCCGCGCGGTGCTGCCGTTGTTGGTCAGCACCATGATCGGCACGTTGGGGCGCTGGCGCGCGGCGCGCAGCGCGGTGGAGCCGGACATGGTGTAGTTCACGATGGCGGCGGTGGAGAGCGTCGAGGCGACCTGCGAGGCGGCGGCGGAGATGGCGTCGGCGCCGGTCGCCTCGGGCTCGCCGTCGCGCGCGTGCAGGATGCCGCGATAGGCCGGGTCGGCCTCGGTCGAGCGGATGATGCTGTCCATGAAAGCGACGGCCTCGCGCGGATATTTGCCGGCGGCGGACTCTGCCGAGAGCATTACCGCGTCGGCACCATCGTAGACGGCGGTCGCCACGTCGGAGGCCTCGGCGCGGGTCGGCGCCGGCGCAGAAATCATCGATTCCAGCATCTGCGTGGCGACCACCACCGGCACGCCGGAAAGGCGGCAGGCGTGGATGATCTGCTTCTGGCGGCTGGGGATGGTCTCCGGCGGCATCTCGACGCCGAGGTCGCCGCGCGCCACCATGATGGCGTCGGACAGCGCGATGAGCTGAGGCAGGCAGTCCAGCGCGGCAGGCTTTTCCACCTTGGTCATGATCGACGCACGGTTGTCGACCAAGCGGCGCGCTTCGGTGAGATCCTCCGGGCGCTGGATGAAGGAGAGCGCGATCCAGTCGCAGCCGAGCTGAAGGGCGAATTCCAGGTCGGCGCGGTCTTTCGTGGTAATCGGCGAGATCGGCAGGATGACGCCCGGCAGGTTGACGCCCTTGTGGTTGCGCAGCGGGCCGCCGGTGACCACCCGGGTTTCGGCGTAGTCGGGCGCGCAGTCCAGGACCTCGAGGCGCAGCTTGCCGTCGTCGATCAGCAGCGCCGTGCCCGGCGAGATCGCCGCGAAGATCTCCGGGTGGAGCAGCGGCGCGCGCTTGTCGTCGCCCGGCGTCTCGTCGAGGTCGAGGCGGAAGGACTGGCCCGCCTTCAAAGTCACCTCGCCGTCCTTCACCGTGCCGATGCGCAGCTTGGGGCCCTGCATGTCGGCAAGGATGCCGATGGGCCGCTCGACCTCCGCCTCCACCTCGCGGATGGCGGTGTAGGTTTTGCGGTGGTCGTCGTGGGTGCCGTGGCTGAAGTTGAGGCGGAACACGTCGGCCCCCGCGCGGAACAGTTCGCGGATCATCTCCTTGGAGGAGCTGACGGGGCCGAGGGTGGCTACGATCTTTGCTTTTCTTTGGCGTCGCATGGCGCGGAGTCTACCCAGGATTCGGTGTCGGCCTAATCGAATTTTTCGTGACCATCAGGCGCAGGTCGGGTCGGAGGCGATCAGGATGGCACGGAAGTCGTTCACATTGGTGAGCGTGGGCCCGGTGACGACGAGGTCGCCGAGCGCGGAGAAGAAGCCGTAGCCGTCGTTGTCCGCCAGCATGGCCTTGGCGTCGAGCCCGGCGTCGGCGGCGCGGGCCAGGGTGCGCGGGCCCATCAGGGCGCCGGCGTTGTCCTCGCTGCCGTCGATGCCGTCGGTGTCGCAGGCGATGGCGTGGATGCTGTCCATCCCTTCCCCCGGCGTGCTTTCCAGGGCGACGGTGAGGGCGAGGAGGAATTCAGCGTTGCGTCCGCCGCGGCCGTTGCCGCGCAGGGTCACGGTGGTCTCGCCGCCGGAGAGGAGGACGCAAGGCGGTTTGGCCGGCTGACCGAAGCGAGCCGCCTGGCGGGCGATGCCCGCCATCACCTGGGCCACCTCGCGGGCCTCGCCCTCGATGGAATCGCCCAGGATGACCGGCGTCACGCCGGCCGCGCGCGCGACCGCGGCGGCGGCCTCCAGCGAGTCCTGCGGCCGTGCGATCAGGTGGGTTTCGCAGGACGCGAGGCGCGGGTCGCCGGGCTTGGGAGTCTCCTCGGCGGCGGCCTGCAAATGTTTGCGTACCGATGACGGTGCGTCGATGTCGTACTTGTCGAGGATTGCCAGGGCGTCGGCGAAGCTGGTCGGGTCGGGCACCGTCGGGCCGGAGGCGATCACCGCCGGGTCATCGCCCGGCACGTCGGAGATGAGGAGGCTCACCACCCGGGCCGGCGCCGCGGCGGCGGCGAGGCGCCCGCCCTTGATGGCCGAGAGGTGCTTGCGCAGGCAGTTCATCTCGTCGATGGCGGCGCCGGAGCGCAAGAGCGCCTTGTTCACGGCCTGCTTTTCTTCCAGGGAGATGCCCTCGGCGGGCAGCGACAGCAGCGCCGAGCCGCCGCCGGAGATGAGACAGAGCACGAGGTCGTCGGGGCCGAGGCCCTGGACCATCCGCAGGATGCGGCCGGCGGCGTCGAGCCCCGCCTGGTCGGGTACCGGGTGGGCGGCCTCGACCACCTCGATGCGCCGGCAGGGCACGGCGTGGCCGTAGCGGGTCACCACCAGACCCTGCAGATCACCATCCCAGTTGTCCTCCACCGCGCGGGCCATGGCACCGGCGGCCTTGCCGGCGCCCACCACGATGGTGCGTCCCCCTGAACCTTTCGGCGGCGGGGGCGGCAGGAACCGCGGCACGGCCTTGGCCGGGTCGGCGGCGGCCAGAGCCGCGTCGAACAGCCGGCGCAGCAGGGCGCCGGAATCGAACTCCGTCATGATACGGCCCTGTGCCGGGGTCAGCCTTGGGCGGCAGCTTGCGGCAGCGCGGCCGCCGCGGCGGCGGCCTCGCTCTCGCCCTCATCCTCTTCGTAGCGCGACAGCACGGTGTTCAGGTGCTCGCGCATGGCCTCCTCGGCGCCGTCGCCGTCGCCACGCTGGATCGCCGCCCAGATGGCGCGATGCTGTTCCATGAAGCGGCGGTCGTCGGCCGGGCTGGCATACAGGCTGTAGCGGTGGAAGGCGAACATCTGCTCCAGGATATCGCCCAGCACCGACATCAGGTGCATGAAGACCGCCGAGTTGGAGGCCTTGGCGATGGCCAGGTGGAAGTTCAGGTCGTCCTCCGCCTTGGCGCGCGAGGGACGGTCGGGGCTCATGATGATGGCAAAGCAGCGCTCGATCCCCTCCAGCTGTTCCGGCGTCGCCCGCTCGGCCGCGCGGCGTGCCGCCCAGACCTCCAGGTTGGCGCGCACCTCGGCGAGGTCGTGCAGGTTGTTGCGATTGGCGCGCACCAGGCGGGCCAGCGCCGAGTCGAGCTGGTCGGCGGCCGCGGTGATGCGGGTGCCGCCGCCCTGTACGGCGGTGACGAAGCCCTGCGCCTTTAGCTGCTGCAGGGCGGCGCGCACGGAAACACGGCTGACGCCCATCATGTCGGCCAGCTGGCGCTCGCCGGGCAGGCGTTCGCCGGGCGCCAGCTCGCCGCTGGAGATCATGCGCAGCAGCTCGCCGGCAATGCGGTCGGCCACGCGCTCGCGGGGGATTTCCTGAAATCGACGGTCCATAGCTTTTTACCGGTCCTGCGGCGTCCGTGCGGCAAGGCGGTCCTATGGACTGCCCAGTGGCGGACTTGACCGGCCTCCCTCTTCGTGTGTTGGCTGCCTTATTGGCATTTTGGTATGACCACTTTGGAACCTATTAAAGCGGCATTCGGCCCACCCCGTCAAGCGGCCGGTGGAAAGGCATTCCGAAAATTTGCGGAGTAGGGGTAGAAACTCCAAAGAGTCAGCGCGTTAGCGCTAAAGCCCGGGCGATGACATCGGTGACGCCGGGGCACAGCGGCTGCGGCAAGGCGGTGGGGTCGGCCCAGCAGGCTTCCAGGGCGTCGTCGCGGGCCTCGGCCTCGCCCGAGCGCCAGTCCAGCCGAATGGCGATCATGACGTGGTGGTGATTGCCCTCGACCAGGTCGACCGCCTCGATGACCCGCGGATTGGTGCCGATGACGCCGGTTTCCTCGTAGAGTTCGCGCAGCGCCGCGAGCGAGACGGCCTCGCCCCATTCAACCTTGCCGCCGGGAAAGCCCCAGTGGCCGGCCTGCGGCGGGTTGGCGCGGCGCACCAGCAGCACCTCAAGCGTGCCGGCCGGGCGCGCGCCGTGGTGAACTGCGGCGTCGCGCGTCATCACCGCCAGCACCGAAAGGCGGGGCCCTGGTGCGGCGGAACGGGAGGGTCTGTCCATGGTACTTCCCAGATCGGCGGGGCCGCGCCATGCTAGGAGCCCGGCGTGTTTCAGGCAATCGGAGGCGAAGTACCATGACGGTTGAATGGCAGGGCGTGTTCCCGGCGGCGACGACGCAGTTCACCACGGCGGGTGCCGTGGATATGGAGGCGACCACGGCGCATCTCGACCGGCTGATCCGTGCCGGCGTGCACGGCCTCGTCATGTTGGGCACGGTGGGCGAGAACTGCTCTCTGACGGCGGAGGAAAAGCGCGCCGTGGTGAAGGCGGCGGTGGAGAAATCGGCCGGCCGCGTGCCGGTCATCGCCGGCGTCGCCGAGACGACGACGGCAGAGGCCTGCCGCTATGCCGCTGACGCCGAGGCGCTGGGCGCCGACGGACTGATGGTCTTGCCGGCGATGGTCTACAAGGCCGACGCGCGCGAGACCATGGCCCACTACCGCAGCGTCGCGCGCGCCTCGGCCCTGCCGGTCATGTGCTACAACAATCCCGTCGTCTACGGCGTCGACATCACGCCCGAGATGTTCGCCGAACTGGCCGACGAGCCGACCCTCGCCTGCATCAAGGAATCCTCCGACGACCCGCGCCGCCTGACCGACATCGTGAACGCCTGCGGCGAGCGCTACGTGCTGTTCGGCGGGGTCGACGACCTGGTGATGGAATCGGTGATGCTGGGCGCCGCCGGCACCGTCGCCGGGCTGGTGAACGCCTTCCCGGAAGAAACGCTGCGCCTGTGGACGCTGGCGAGCGCCGGGCGCTATGCCGAGGCACTGGACCTCTATCGCTGGTTCACGCCGGTGCTGCACCTCGACTGCCACCCCAAGCTGGTGCAGTACATCAAGCTGGCCCAGGCCCTGTGCGGCTACGGCACCGAGGACTGCCGCCCGCCGCGCCTGGCGCTGGAGGGCGAGGAGCGGGCACGCATCACCGCGCTCATCCAGCGCGCCATCGACACAAGGCCGAAGCTGGCGGCGTGACGGCGATGGAGGTTTCGCCCACTGCCGATGAACGCATCGAGATCATCGCCCGGCCGGAACGATTCGACGATTGGGAAGGCCTGCTCGCTCTCCTGCGCGAGGCCTTTGCCTATATGGACGGGCGTATCGACCCGCCGTCGTCGCTGCACAGCTTTGACGCGGCCAAGCTGGCCGCGAAGGCGGCGGAGGAAGACCTCATACTCGCCTTTCTGGACGGCGACCTCGTCGGCTGCCTCTTCGCCGCGCCGCGCGGCGACGCGCTCTATCTCGGCAAGATCGCGGTGAAGCCCGGCCTCAGGGGCAGGGGCATCGCCCGGCGCATGTTCGAGCTGGCCGAGGCGAGTGCGAGAACGCGGGGTTTCGCGGCGCTGGAGCTGCAGGCGCGCATCGAGCTGGTGGAGAACCACCGCACCTTCACGGCGCTGGGCTTTCGCAAGACCGGCGAGGGTTGCCACCCCGGCTACTCCCGGCCGACCGACGTGAACTTCCGCAAAGCGCTTTAGCGGGACGCAAGACGCCGCCTTGCGCTGCCGTCTCGGGACGAGGTCAATTTTTTCAGTGTGAGCCGTAAAGCGGGTGCCGTTTCAGGCAGCCTAGCGTTCGACGAAACCCTGGTCGGTCAGCCGCAGGCGGTCGAGGTCGACGCCGACGGAGAGGAAGACGGCGTGCAGGTGTTCGCGCAGGCGGGCGAGGGCCTCGTCGTTGCCGGTACGCCGCAGCTCGTTCGCGCTGTTCGCGGCGACGGTGGTCATGTACGCCATGACGGAGGCCGCCTGCTGTTTCTCCGCATTGCTCATGCGCGCGACCTGCCCCTGTGCCGCCATGCCGGCGGCGATGCTGTCGCGCACCGCACGGATTGCGCCGGCGCCGGCGCCGACGTCGTTGCTGTTCACCACCTGCCAGGAGATCAGATAGGTGGCGGCGGTGATGTCGGCCATGTTTTCGATGGAGAGCTCGGCCTGGTTCAGGACCTCGGTGAACTGGAGCCACAGGTCATCGCTGCGGATCGTCAGCCGGACTTGTTCTTCCAGCTGTTCGCCCTCGGTAACCGCCAGCACGCTGGCCAGCAGCTTCTGCCGCGTCGCGCGCTCCACCTCCGGTGACGGCACGAAGGACAGGCTGTCGAGGATTCCCTGGGGCACCGCCGGGGGCAGGCCGACCAGCGTCGGCTTGCCGACGGCCGCGAGGCTCTGCTGGAAAATATCGGCGCGGTAAATTGCGGTGAGGCCCAGGGATCCGGCACCGCGGTTGTCTGACGAAGTCTGGGCGGTCTGGAATGCGGCTTGAGCGGGTGCTGCCAGCAGAGCGGCGATCAGCGCAAGAAAGAGGAAACGCATGGGCTCTCCGAGGGTGACAAGTCGTGGTTCATCATTTGACGCTGCCGAGGCCGTCTGCAACCTTTCAGCACGGTGAATTCTCAATCATCGCCGCAGTGTCCGCGCTCGATCTGCACGGTGGAGTGGTCAATGCCGAAGCGGTGGGACAGCACCTCCTTGATGCGCAGCAGGGTTGTTTGAGGATCGGCGGCCTCGGTCATCTTTGCATGAAGGGTCAGCAGCGGCATCTCCGGGGTCAGAGACCAGGCATGGATATGATGCACGTCCTCCAGGCCGGGTACGTCGTCCAGGAGGGCCCGGCGCAGGTCCTTCGGCTCGATCTGCGTCGGCGTGCCTTCCAGCAGGATGTGCACCGACTCGCGGACCACCAGCCAGGCGCTGCGCAGGACCAGCAGGCCGACCAGCATCGATAGAAGGGGATCGATGGGCATCCAGCCGGTCCACAGGATCACCAGCGCGCCGGCGATGGCGGCGGCCGAGCCGAGCAGATCGCCCAGCACGTGGGCGGCGGCGCCGCGCATGTTCAGGTTCTCGCGGTCGCCGCCGTGCAGCACCCAGAAGGCGGCGATGTTCACGACCAGGCCGAGGGCGGCGACCCCCAGCATGAGGCCACCTTCCACCGCGACCGGGTTCATCAGCCGCTGGATGGCCTCGATGAAGATCCAGGCCACGATGGCGACCAGGACGGCGCCGTTCACGAAGGCGGCGAGCACCTGGCCGCGGTGGTAGCCGTAGGAGCGCCGCGGGTCGGCCGGGCGCCGCGCGATGCGGAAGGCACACCAGGCGAGCGCCAGGCTGGCCGCATCGGTCAGCATGTGCGCGGCGTCGGCAAGCAGCGCCAGCGATCCGGAGATCAGGCCGCCGGCGACCTCCGCTCCCATGAAGCCGGCGGTGAGCAGGAAGGCACAGAGCACGCGCGTCTCGTTGCTGGCGCCGTGCGCGTGGCCGTGAGCATGGCTGTGACCGTGACCGTGACCGTGGCTGTGACCGGCGTGATGGTGGCCCATGGGAGTCACACCACCTGGAAGCCGTGCGCGTAGGGATCGCGCGCGTCGATGGTGATGGTGTTGAGGCCGGTCATGCGCGCCCAGCCCTCGATGGAAGGCACGATGCCCAGATGATTGCCCACCCGCGTCTCGGCCTCGACGCGGCCGGTGAAGAGGCTGCCGATGATGCTCTCGTGCACGAAGCGGTCGCCGGTTTTCAGGCGGCCCTTGGCGTGCAGCTGCGCCATGCGCGCCGAGGTGCCGGTGCCGCAGGGGCTGCGGTCGATCGCCTTGTTGCCGTAGAAGACGGCGTTGCGGGCGTCGGCTTCCGGCTTGGTCGGCTTGCCGGTCCACAGGATATGGCTGACGCCCCGGATGGTGGGGTTGTCCGGGTGGACGACCTCGATCGTTTCGTTCAGCGCGCGGCGCAGCAGCGGCGAGAGGCGCAGGATATCGCCCGGCGTCAGGTCGGCGAGATCGTTGTAGTTCGGCTGCGGCTCGACGATGGCGTAGAAGTTGCCGCCGTAGGCGATGTCGACGGTGAGGCTGCCCAGCTCCGGGCAGTCGGCAGTGATCCCCTCGGCGGCCAGATAGGAGCCGACGTTGGTGAGGCGTACCGAGTCGACGTAGCCGTCCTTGAGGAAATAGCGCGCCTCGACCAGGCCGGCCGGAGTCTCCAGGCGCAGCAGGCCGGGCTCGCGGGGCTGCACGAGGCCGCGCTCCACCGCGAAGGTGACGGTGCCGATGGTGCCGTGGCCGCACATCGGCAGGCAGCCGGAGGTCTCGATGTAGAGCACGCCGATATCGCAGTCGGGGCGGCCGGGGGGGTAGAGGATGGCGCCGGACATCATGTCGTGGCCGCGCGGTTCGAACATCAGGCCGGTGCGGATCCAGTCGTAGCGGGCGAGAAAGTCCTGGCGCTTCTCGCTCATGCCCGCGCCGGCCAGTGACGGGCCGCCGGCGGCGACCAGCCGCACCGGATTGCCGCAGGTGTGGCCGTCGATGCAGAAGAAGGTGTTGGGACGGATGCCGGCGTCGCCGGCTGCGGGCGCTTCGCTCATGGCCGGCAGTATCGGGGCGGCCCCCCTTCTTGACAATGGGCCTTTGCCGGGCGGCAACCTTATGGTTGACGCGCTGTTTACCGCCTCCGCGGCGCCGTTCGCGGCGGGGCTTTTCCTGACAGCGGCCCGGCGGCTATAGTCAGCGCCTTATGTCGACCGCAGAGATCACCACCTCTTCCCTCGAAGAACCGCAGGAATCCGGGCTTCTGGCGCCGGACGAGCCGCGCCCTTTTGAGCTCTTCAACGGCGCCGGCGCGGCGCCGGTGCTGCTGCTGTGCGACCATGCGACGCGCTTCATCCCGCGGGCGCTGGAGTCCCTCGGGCTCGACGAGGCGGCGCTGACGCGCCACATCGCCTGGGACATCGGCATCGCCGAGGTGACCCGCCAACTGGCCCGGCGGCTCGATGCACCGGCGGTGCTCAGCCATTTTTCGCGCCTTATCGTCGACCCCAACCGCCCGCTGGACAACCCGACGCTGATGCCGGAGGTCAGCGACGGCACCGTGGTGCCCGGCAACCGCGGCCTCGGCGAGGCGGCGCGCAGGGCCCGCGTCGAGACCTTTTTCCGGCCCTACCACGGCGCCATCGCGGCGCAGATCGACGCCATGATGGACAAGGGCAGGACGCCGGTGCTCGTCTCCATGCACTCCTTCACGCCGATCATGCACGGCCTGCAGAGGCCATGGCAGATCGGCATTCTGTGGAACCGCGATCCGCGCCTGCCACGGCCGCTGATGGACCGTCTGCGCGCCGACGGTCTGACGGTGGGCGACAACGAGCCCTATTCGGGCGCCGACGGCCACGGCTACACCCAGCACACGCACGGCGACCGCCGCGGCCTCGCCAACGTGCTGATCGAGGTGCGCCAGGATCTGATTGACACCCAGCACGGTGCCGCCGACTGGGCCGAGCGCCTCGCCGCGGCGCTGGAGTCTGTGCTGGACGATCCGGCGCTCTACCGCATCGGGCACGACTGAACCGGCGGACGGCGCCTGACAGAGGGGGAGGCGGGGGAATGAGCAGCAGTCTGCGCCGGGAGCCGAGCTTCACCGTCGGCATGGAGGAGGAATACCTCCTGGTCGACCGCGAGACCCGCAACCTGGTGGTCGACCCGCCCGACAGCCTGATGACCCGTTGCGAGCAGGAACTGGGCGAGCGGGTCGCCCCGGAGTTCCTGCAGTCGCAGATCGAGGTCGGCACCAGCAAGTGCGAGACGGTGGCCGAGGCCGGCGCCGAGCTGGCCGAGCTGCGCCGCACCATCGCGCGCATCGCCGGCGATTACGGTCTCGCCCCCATCGCCGCCTCCACCCATCCCTTCGCCCAGTGGGACACCCAGAAGCACACGCGCAAAGAACGCTACGATGACCTGGCGCGCGACATGCAGGCGGTGGTGCGGCGCCTCGTCATCTGCGGCATGCACGTGCACTGCGGCCTCGACGACGACGAGCTGCGCATCGACCTGATGCAGCAGATCAGCTATTTCCTGCCGCACCTTCTGGCGCTCTCGACCTCCTCGCCGTTCTGGCGCGGCGAGGTGACCGGCCTCAAGTGCTACCGCCTCTCGGTGTTCCACGAGCTGCCGCGCACCGGCCTGCCGGAGACCTTCGACAGCTTCGGCGAGTACCAGCGCCACCTCGACGTCATGGTGCACGCCGGCCTGCTGGAGGACGGCTCCAAGATCTGGTGGGACATCCGGCCCTCGGCGCGCTTTCCCACCCTGGAGATGCGCATCGCCGACGTCTGCACCCACCTGGAAGACGGCGTCACCATCGCCGCGCTCTACGTCAGCCTGCTGCGCATGCTCTACATCCTGAAGCGCAACAACCAGCGCTGGCGCAAGTACTCCAACATGCTGATCGACGAGAACCGCTGGCGCGCGCAGCGCTATGGGCTCGACGAAGGCCTGGTCGATTTCGGCAGGGGCGAAGTGGTGCCCTACGATACCCTGCTGGAGGAGATCATCGGGCTAGCGGGCGAGCATGCCCAGGCGTTGGGCTGTCTGACCCAGGTACAGCACGCGCGTGAAATCCTGCGCCGCGGGACCTCGGCGCACCGCCAGCTCGCGGTCTATGCCGAGGCCACGGCCGGCGGCGCGGACAAGCACGAAGCCCTGCGCCAGGTCGTCGACTACCTCATCGAGGCCAGCGTGCCGGCGGCCGCCCCCGCAACGGTGTAAGCCCGCAACCTGGAAATTGGGCCGACAGCGCCCCAGATTCTCCTTATGTCAGAAGCAAGAAGTCAGTAGGAAAGAGGACCGTTATGGACGACAAGACCCGCACCGAACTGGAGGCCGCCGCCTTCCGCACCCTGGTCGAGCACCTGCGCGAGCGCACCGACGTGCAGAACATCGACCTGATGAACCTCGCCGGCTTCTGCCGCAACTGCCTGTCCAAGTGGTACCTGGCCGCCGCCGAGGACAAGGGCATCGAGATGGACTACGCCAAGGCGCGCGAGATCGTCTACGGCATGCCCTACGAGGCCTGGAAGGACAAATACCAGACCGAGGCGACGGCCGAGCAGAAGGCCGCCTTCGTCGACAGCCACAAGCACGGCTAGCCGTCCGGTTCCGCTGGCGCCGGGCCGCGCGGCCGGACGGGTTATCCCCGCTTTTCCCGTCGCCGGCGGGCCGATCCGGCGTTGTCAGGCCGCGCTTCGGGGGCTAGTCTCGCGACCCTTCAAGAGGGTCGAATCCCGCAGGACCCCAGTAGAAATCTAGGAGTTTATGCATGTCTGATGTTGGCGGCATCGGGGCGGACCGGCTGCGCACTTTCATCGAGCGCATCGAGCGCCTGGAAGAGGAAAAGGCGGCGCTGACCGCCGATATCCGCGAAGTCTATTCCGAGGCCAAGGGCGAGGGCTTCGACACCAAGGTGATGCGCCACGTCATCCGCCTGCGCAAGATGGACACCGGCGACCGTCAGGAGCAGGAAGCCATTCTCGACCTCTACAAGCAGGCCCTGGGCATGCTGGGCTAGGGATGAAGGGCTGAGGAAGGGCCGGTTCTACAGCAGGCCGCTGGTCTGCGACTTGGCGAGATCCTCGGCGCTCTTTTCGGCCACCTTCTGCTTCACGAACTCCTTAAATTCCTGCAACAGGGCCTGCTGGTCGTCGGGCGACATCGCGTCGAAGTCTGCCTGGGTCATGCCTTTCGACCTGAGGAAGGAGTCGAGATAGCGCTCCTCCGGCGTCTGGGCCATGTACTCCAGGAAAGCCCGGACAGCGCCTGAGGTCTCTTCCTCGTCTTCCTCGAGGCTGACCGAGGCGACGGCCTCATCCTCCGACGCGCTCTCGGCGCGTGCGGCGTCCTTGGCCGACTCTTGTGCCAGCTGCTGGGCGATGAAAGCGGTATTCACCGGCGCATCGGTCCGGTCGCCCTGAACCGCCCGGGCGGCCGCGGCTTTCTGCTGTTTATGCTCTTCCAGCCGCAGCGCCATCTTGTCCAGCACGTCGCCATAGTCCGTGGCACCGCTGGCCGGCGCGGCGTTGGTGAGGCCCCAGCTCAAGTAGCTTTGGGAATAGGTGCTGCTGACGGCGGTCATGGCTTCGGCCCTCGTTTGCCGGTCTGTAGGGGTCAAAACGCTTGCGGGAAGGAGGTGCAACTTTCGCGCCAGCCGCTGGTCGCGCCGGCGCCGCGGAGTTCCGCGTGGCCCGACGGGCGGTTCTTGCCGGTGACCCGGCAAAACCTGCCGGGAGGGGGAAAGCCTTGCCCCCTTGGCACCTCTTTTTGCTGCCCGTTGACGCTGTCGCCCGGCCCGGCCGATACTGGCGGCATGAGCAAGGAAAGAGACGACGAAGAGGTGCTGCGGCGCCACCATGACATGGGCGGGCTGCCCGCGGGCCCCGTTGACCCATACAAGCCTGGGGCGGAACACGACTACGCCCCCTGGGAGAAGCGGGTCGACGCCATCCTGCGCCTGCTGGGCGATCCCAAGCGCGGCGTCATCAAGACGGATGAGCTGCGCCGCGGTATCGAGGAACTGGGCCCCGGTGCCTACGACGCGATGAGCTACTACGAGCGCTGGATCGCCTCGATCACCAACAACCTGCTGGAAAAGGGCGTCATCACGGTGGACGAGTTGGGCCGCCGCATGGCCGCCATCAGCGAGGCCTGGCCGGCCGGGGTGGAGGCCCCAAAGACGTCCCGCGATGAGGAGAACAAGCGGTGACGGCGCGCTTCCGGGTCGGCGAGACCGTGACGGTGCGCGCCGCTTTTCCGCCGGGCCACGTGCGCACGCCTTTCTTCCTGCGCGGCAAGACGGGCCGTGTCACCGAGGTGCTGGGTCCCTACCGCAACCCGGAGGAGCTGGCCTACGGGCGCAGCGGCGAGCCGGCGTTGCCGCTCTACCGCGTGCTGTTCCCCACGGCGTCGCTGTGGGACGGTTACGACGGGCCGCCGCAGGACACGACCGTGGCCGACATCTATGAAAACTGGCTGGAGGTGTTGCCGTGAGCCACGACCACGACCACGATCACGAGCACGGGCATGGTCATGACAATGCGCACCAGCCGCACCCCTTCCAGCCGGACCTGGAGGAGGCGCCGCTCACCCACTACCAGGCGATGACCCAGGCGGTGGCCGAGCTGCTGATCGAGAAAGGCCTGTTCTCCGCCGACGAGCTGCGCGCGATGGTCGAGGCGATCGACGCCAAGAGCCCGGCGGCCGGCGCCCGCATGGTGGCGCGCGCCTGGGCCGACCCCGCCTTCAAGGAACGCATGCTGGCCGACGTGAACAAGGCGGCGCGGGAACTGGACATCGACGCCGGCGGTATCCCGATCCGCGCGGTGGAGAACGCCGAAGGGGTGCACAACGTTATCGTCTGCACCCTCTGCTCCTGCTACCCGCGCCTGCTGATCGGCCTGCCGCCGGACTGGTACAAGTCGCGCGCCTACCGCAGCCGCACGGTGCGCGAGCCGCGCAAGGTGCTGGCGGAATTCGGCACCACGATCCCCGACGAGGTCGAGGTGCGCGTGCACGATTCCACCGCCGATTTGCGCTACATGGTGCTGCCGGTGCGCCCCGCCGGCACGGAGGGCTGGGACGAGGCGGCGCTGGCCGATCTCGTCACCCGCGACTGCATGATCGGCGTCACGCTGCCGAAGAGTCCTGGGTCGAAAACTCCCGGGCCGAAAGGGCCTGCTGCCTAAGCGCGATCAATCCGCTTCCGCGGGCATGTCCGCGTCGTCGAGTTCCGTGGCGCGGCGGTGCGCCGGACGGTCGCCGACGCGGGCGTAGTATTCGGCGAAGCCGGGGCGCTGCTCGATCGAACCAAACTGCAAGCCCCAGCCGATCTGGGCGCCGAGGTAGAGGTCGGCGGCGGTGAACTGTTGGCCGCAGATGTAGCCCTCGGCGGGGAGCAGTTTTTCCAGGGCATCCAGGGTGCGCGCGTAGCTGCCGTAGCCGGCGAGGCCCTGGTTGCGCTCGCCCTGCGGCTCGAATCCCATGGTGTGGTTGGTCGTCGCCTGCTCCAGCGGCCCGGCGGCGAAGAAGAGGGCCTGGTAGTAGGTGTCGCGCCGGTCCGGCGGCGGGGCGAGGCCGGCCTGCGGGAAGGCGTCGGCGAGGTAGGCGCAGATCGCCGCGCACTCGGTCACCACCCGGTCGCCGTGGCGCAGCACCGGCACCTTCCCCATGGGGTTCAGCGCCAGGAACGCCGGCGTGCGCATGGCCGGGCCGAAGTCGGCCACCTTCGCCTCGTAGGGGCAGCCGACCTCCTCCAGCATCCAGCGGACGATGCGCCCGCGCGACATCGGGTTGGTGTAGAGGATCACTTCTGGGTTCATCGAGCGTCTCCAGCGATTGGCGACCGGGAGCCTAACCGCAAGCGCGCGAACCGTCATCTTGACAGGCTCCTGCCGTTTCACCGTGCGCAAGATTCGGACACAAGCTCCGGATAGAGGGAGCCCTCCGCCAACTGCTCTTCTCGCTCCGGGCCGTTCGATGGGGTTCGGCCAAGACTGATGTTAGGAGCAAGTCATGAGTGCATTGGCAGATAAAGTCGCCATCGTCACCGGTGCCAGTTCGGGGATCGGCCGGGCAGCGGCATTGCTGTTCGCTGCCGAGGGAGCCAAGGTGGTGGCCGCGTCGCGTCGCAAGCCGGAGCTCGACCTTCTGGTGAAGGAAATCGTCGAACAAGGCGGCCGGGCGGTCGCTGTTGCCGGCGATGTGAAGGATCCTGCGCATGCCGAGAGTCTGGTCGCGACGGCCAGGGAGCAGTTCGGCGGGCTCGACATCGCCTTCAACAATGCGGGAACGCTGGGGGAGATGGGGTCCGTGGCGGAAGTCTCCCTGGACGGCTGGCGCGATACCCTGGAGACCAACCTGACCAGCGCATACCTGGGCGCCAAGCACCAGATCCCGGCGATGAGCGAGCGCGGCGGAGGGTCGCTGATTTTCACGTCCACCTTCGTCGGACATACGGCCGGCATGCCCGGCATGGCGGCCTACGCGGCCAGCAAAGCGGGGCTGATCGGCCTGACACAGGTGCTGGCGGTAGAGCACGGGGCGGCGGGGATCCGCGTCAACGCGCTGCTGCCGGGCGGCACCGACACGCCGATGGGCCGCAGCGTCGCCAATACACCGGAGATGAAGGCTTTCGTCGAAGGGTTGCACGCGCTGAAACGCACGGCGTCGCCGGAAGAGATCGCTCGCGCGGCGCTCTACCTGGCATCGGACGGCGCCAGCTTCATGACCGGCACCGCGATGCTGATCGACGGCGGCGTCTCGATCTGCCGGACCTAGAGCTGAGCGCGATCCGCCGGTAGGCCGGGCGGGGCAGCGTCAGTATACCCCGCCCGCACTACCCCCTTCGTCCGTCTGCCGCCGCGTTGGCGATCCTGCTAGGCTGCGACGCCGCATGGGCGTTTCGACGCCCGCAACAGGGGAGGCGGGGCATGGCCGTCAACATCTACTTCGCGACCAACCGCAAGGTGCTGAAGGACGGCGACGACGCCGAGATCGGCGAGACCTTCCACGAGAATTTCGACGAGCTGCGCTTCGGGCGCGCCAGCTTCACCGGCAGCGAGCTCTACAAGAAGGATCTCGACTCCTTCATCGGTAAGGCGAAGGTCCACGTCCCCAAGGAGAAGCTAAGCCTGGAGGACGCGGCGAAGTCGAAGCTGGGCAGCACCGCGATCTTCGACGAGGTGCGCCAGGAGATGCTGAAGAAGGGCGATGCCCTGATCTTCGTGCACGGTTACGACCACAAGTTCCGCGAGGCCGCAGGCCGCGCCGCGCAGTTGCAGCAGTGGCTCGCCGCCGGCGGCAAGGACATGGCCGTACTGCTGTTCACCTGGCCCTCGGCGGGCGCCGGCGTGTCTCGGCGCACTTACGCCGACGACCGCAAGCGCGCGGAAATTTCAGGCCCGGCGCTGGGCCGTGCCTTGCTGAAGGCAACGGACTTCATCCGCAACACACCGCGCAACGACCGCTGCAACGGGCGCATCCACCTCCTCTGCCACTCGATGGGAAACTGGGCCCTGCGCGGCGCGGTGCAGGCGATGCGCACCTTCGTCGGCAACAACATTCCGCCGCTGTTCGACGAGGTGATCCTGGCGGCGGCCGACGAGGACGACGACACCCTGCAAAGCAACTACAAGGTCGCGCCGCTGCTGCGCGGCTGCCGGCGGATCACGGTGTACTACAACCACCAGGACCTGGCGCTGAAGGCCAGCGACTACGCCATGGGCAATCCGGACCGCCTGGGCCGCAGCGGACCCTGCCTGACGCCACAATGCCCCTCGAAGGTTGCGGTGGTGAACGTCTCGCCGGCAGTCGTCTGGCAAGCCAAGGGTGCCGCCGCCTGGACCGCCGATCCCACCGGCCACCAGTACTTCCGCAACAACACCCGTGTCCGCCAGGACATCCTGCAGGTGCTGGGCGGCAAGCTGGACGAGGATTTCGTCGCCGACAAGGAGCGACGCAGGAACGATATCGGCGACTACTGGCGGCTGGTGTAGGCGGCTGTCGGCCCTCTACTCCGCCGCCACGGCGGCGCGGCGTTGGGGCAGGGTGGGGTCGCGGAAGGCGGCCAGCAGGTCGGCCTCGCAGGCCTTGGCGGTCTTCAGGTGGGCTTCCTTCACGTGTCCGAAGCCGCGGATCTTCTCCGGGATCTCGGCAAGCTCCACCGCCAAGGCGTGGTTGTCCGGCGTCAGCTTCACCAGCACCTCTTCGATCAGCGCCTCATAGTCGGCGATCAGCCGGCGCTCCATCCTGCGCTCGGCGCTGTAGCCGAAGATGTCGAAGGCGGTGCCGCGCAGGCCTTTGAAGCGGGCGAGCACGCCGAAGGCGGCGAGCAGCCAGGGGCCGAAGCTCTGCTTCTGCAGGTGGCCGGTCTCAGGATCGCGCTTGGCCAGCAGCGGCGGCGCCAGGTGGAAGGAGAGCTTGTAGTTCCCTTCGAACTGCTGGCGCAGGCTGTGCTTGAACTCCGGCCGGCTGTAGAGCCGTGCCACCTCGTACTCGTCCTTCACGGCCAGCAGCTTGAAATAGTAGCGCGCGACCGCTTCGGCGAGGCCGCTGAAGCCCGCTGCCTTGCCCGCCTCGGCCCGGCGCACCTTCTCGACAAGTGCCTTGTAGCGTTCGCCCAGCGCAGCGTTCTGGTAACCGGTGAGGAAGTTCACGCGGCGGGCAATGAGCTCGTCCAGGCTCTGGGAGAGCTGGTGCGCCTGAGGTGCGGCGCCCGCGGACTGCTTGGGCGTCACCGCCTTTTCGACGGCGGCGAGGTCGTGGGCCGCGCGGCGGCCCCACAGGAAGGCGGCCTTGTTCGCTTCGACGGCCACGCGGTTCAACTCGATGGCCTGCTCGATGGCGGCGGCGGAGAGCGGCACCAGGCCCTTCTGCCAGGCGTAACCCAGCATGAAAAGGTTGGTGGCGATGGAATCGCCGAGCAGCGCCGTGGCGATGCGCGTGGCGTCCAGGAAGTCGGCCTGGCCGGGCCCGGCGGCCTCGCCGATGAGACGCTGCATCTCGGCGCCGGGGAAGGCGAGGTCGGGGTTGCGGGTGAAGTCGCCGGTCATCACCTGGTGGCTGTTGATCACCGCACGGGTCCGCCCGGTGTTCATCTTGGAGAGCGCCTCGTAGCCGGCGGCGACGACGAGGTCGCAGCCGAGGATCAGGCGGGCGCTGCCGGCGGAGATGCGCACGGCATGGATATCCTCCGGCTTCGGCGCCAGGCGCACATGGCTGACCACCGCGCCGCCCTTCTGCGCCAGGCCCGCCATGTCGAGCACCGAGCAGCCGCGCCCCTCAATGTGCGCGGCCATGCCGAGCAGGGCGCCGATGGTGACCACGCCGGTGCCGCCGACCCCGGTGATGACGATGCCGTAGGGGCGCTCCAGCGCCGGCACCTGCGGCTCGGGCAGGGCCTCCCAGACCGCCTCGGCCTTGCCGCGCCCGCCTTCGGGCTGCTGCTTGCGGATCTTGCCGCCGTGCACGGTCACGAAGCTGGGACAGAAGCCCTTCAGGCAGGAGAAGTCCTTGTTGCAGGATGACTGGTCGATGGCGCGCTTGCGCCCGAACTCGGTCTCGACGGGCACGACGGAGACGCAATTGGACTGCACCGAGCAGTCGCCGCAGCCTTCGCAGACCGCCTCGTTGATGAAGGCGCGCTTGGGCGGGTCGGGATAGCGTCCGCGCTTGCGGCGGCGGCGCTTCTCCGCGGCGCAGGTCTGGTCGTAAAGCAGCACGGTGACGCCTTCGACCTCGCGCAGGTCCTTCTGTACGCGGTCCAGGTGGTCGCGGTGCTCGACGGTGACGCCGGGCGCCCAGTCGACGCCGAGGGGATATTTCTCCGGCTCGTCGCTCACCACCACGATGCGCTTCACGCCCTCGGCGGCGACCTGACGGGTGATCATCGCCGGGTCGAGCGGGCCGTCGACCGACTGGCCGCCGGTCATCGCGACGGCATCGTTGTAGAGGATCTTGTAGGTAATGTTGACGCCGGCGCCGACCGCGGCGCGGATCGCCAGGATGCCGGAATGGAAATAGGTGCCGTCACCCAGATTGGCGAAGACGTGCTTCGTCTTGGAGAAGGGCGCCTGGCCGACCCAGGGCACGCCCTCGCCGCCCATCTGGGTGAAGGTCTCGGTATGGCGGTCCATCCACTGCACCATGTAGTGGCAGCCGATGCCGGCCAGCGCGCGGCTGCCCTCGGGCACCTTGGTGGAAGAATTGTGCGGACAGCCGGAGCAGAAGTAGGGCACGCGCGCCATCGGCGTCTTGCCGCCCTCCATCGACTTTTCCTTCTCGGCCAGAAAGCGCAGGCGCTGGGCGATGTCCTCGCTGGTATGGAAGCGGGCGATGCGCTTGGCGATGGTGCGCGCGATGCGCGCCGGCGTCAGCTCGCCGATCGACGGCAGCGCCCATTCGCCTTCCTCGTCGAACTTGCCGACCACGCGCGGGCGCACGTCGGCGCGCCAGTTGTAGAGCTGCTCCTTCACCTGGTTCTCGATGACAGCGCGCTTTTCCTCGACCACCAGGATCTCTTCCAGGCCCTCGGCGAACTTGCGGATGCCTTCGCGCTCCAGCGGCCAGGACATGCCGACCTTGTAGACGGCCAGTCCGATCTGCTTGGCGCGTTCCTCGTCGATGCCGAGGTCGTCGAGCGCCTGGCGCACGTCGAGGTAGGCCTTGCCGGCGGTGATGATGCCGAAGCGGCGCTGGTTGTCGCCGATCACCATCTTGTCCAGCTTGTTGGCGCGGGCGAAGGCAAGGGCGGCATAGACCTTGTAGCGGTGCAGGCGCTCTTCCTGCTCCAGCGGGCTGTCGGGCCAGCGGATGTGGAGGCCACCCGGCGGCATCGCGAAATCCTCGGGCAGCACGATCTGCGTGCGCTGGGGGTCGACATCGACGCTGGCCGACGACTCGACCGTCTCGCTGATCGTCTTGAAGCCGATCCAGCAGCCGGAGAAGCGGCTCATCGCCCAGCCGTAGAGACCGAGGTCGAGGAACTCCTGGACACCCGCGGGATTGAGCACCGGGATCATGAGGTCCTTGAACGCCAGCTCGCACTGGTGGGCGGTGGTCGAGGACTTGGCGGTATGATCGTCGCCGGCCAGCAGCAGCACGCCGCCGTGCTTAGAGGTACCGGCCATGTTGCCGTGGCGCAGCACGTCGCCGGAGCGGTCGACGCCGGGGCCCTTGGCGTACCACATGGAGAACACGCCGTCGTAATTGGAGTCGCCGAAGAGGTCGAGCTGCTGGGTGCCCCAGATGGCGGTGGCGGCCAGGTCTTCGTTCACCCCGGCCTGGAAGTGGATGTGGTGCTTCTGCAGGAACTGCCGGGCCTGGGCCATCTGCTGGTCGACGCCGCCCAGCGGCGAGCCTCGGTAGCCGGTGACGTAGGCGGCGGTGTTGAGGCCGGCGGCGAGGTCGCGCTGGCGCTGCATCATCGGAAGGCGCACCAGCGCCTGGGTGCCGGTCAGGAACACCCGTCCGCGTTCCAGGGCATACTTGTCGTCGAGGGAAACCGCCTGCAAAGCCATCGTCAGAAGTCCTACCCTCCGTTGCGGCACTCGGTTTTTTCGGTCCGCGTCCACATTTCAGTCAAAGGTTGCGGCCGACACAGTAAATAAAAAGGTAATTCATACTGACCTACCGTACAATTTCACAAAGCGATTACTCCGCAGAAAGCAAGGAAAGGCCGGAATGTCGGTCGTTACGAATCATATCGTAAGCAAAGCCGGTGCGGCGACGAAAGATTAACGCCGGCGCCTTTGTCGACTCCTGCCTCTGTTGCGCTGCAACACGTCATGCGGGCGTTGCGCGGCGCCGGTACTGCGTCCTAGCATGGGGTGGAACGACAGCCAGCGAACACCGTTGATGGTTACAAGCTGGCGCATTAAGGGGGGCTTACGTTGTGGCAACGGCGCGGCCCCGTCGGCCGGAGGTCCGCGCAGCTTGAAGGGTTCCAGGCCCAAAAGGGATGCGAGACATGGCACAGGCAGCACAGTCGTCGAACCAGGGTTCCGACAATCTCTCCGGCGGTCTGTGGGACAATCCCATGCAGACCGACGGCTTCGAGTTCGTGGAGTTCACCTCGCCGGAGCCGCAGGCCCTTGGGCGCCTGTTCGAGACCCTGGGCTTCACCGCCGTCGCGAAGCACCGCTCCAAGGACGTGACGCTCTACCGCCAGGGCGACGTGAACTTCATCCTCAATGCCGAGCGCGAGGGCTTCCCCCAGGCCTTCACCCTGCTGCACGGACCCTCGGTCTGCGCCATCGCCTTCCGGGTGAAGGACGCGGCGGCGGCCTGCAAGCGCGCCCGGCAGATGGGCGCCTGGGTGGTCGAGTCGACCGCCGGACCGATGGAACTGAACATCCCGGCCATCAAGGGCATCGGCGATTCGCTGATCTACCTGGTCGACCGCTACGGCGACAACGGCTCGATCTATGACGTCGATTTCAAGCCGATTCCCGGCGCCGAGCAGCAGCCGGCCGGCGCAGGTCTGACCTACATCGACCACCTGACGCACAACGTCTACCGCGGCCGCATGAAGGAGTGGGCGGACTTCTACACCCGCCTCTTCAACTTCCGCGAAATCCGCTACTTCGATATCGAGGGCAAGCTGACGGGGTTGAAGTCCAAGGCGATGACCAGCCCCTGTGGCAAGATCCGCATCCCGATCAACGAGAGCGCCGACGACAAATCGCAGATCGCCGAGTACCTGGACGAGTACAAGGGCGAGGGCATCCAGCACATCGCGTTGGGCACCGACGACATTTTCCGCTCGGTCGAGAGCCTGAAGCAGAAGGGCGTCGCCTTCCAGGACGGCGTGCCGGACACCTACTACGAACAGGTCGACCAGCGTCTGCCGGGACACGGCGAGGACCTCGCCCGGCTCGCCGCCAACAAGATTCTCATCGACGGCGCGCCCACGGAAGACGGCGGGCGCCTCTTGCAGATCTTCACCAAGAACGTGGTCGGTCCGGTGTTTTTCGAGTTGATCCAGAGGAAGGGCGACGAGGGCTTCGGGGAAGGCAACTTCCAGGCCCTCTTCGACTCCATCGAGGAGGACCAGATCCGCCGCGGCGTCCTGAAGGCCGAAGGCTGATCTTCCTAGCTAAAGGGGAAGGGGATTTAAAGGTTCGGTAAGGGCCGGGCTGGCATGCTTGGTTTCCAAAGAATGGATCGGGGTCGGTACCGTTTCGGGGGTCGTTGCTTCCCATTGAAAGGGAAGGAGAGAGACCATGGCCAAAACGACCACATACGAGTCGAAGATCCCCGACGCTAATGGGATCATCCCCTATTCCCGCGACGAGAACGCCGTCTGGCGCGACCTGCGCACACGCCAGGCCAGGCTCCTGCCGGGCCGCGTCTGCAACGCCTTCTTGAAAGGCATCGACGCCCTGGAATTGCCCCATGACAGGGTGCCGCAGTTGAAGCAAGTGAACGCGCGTCTCGAGGAGATCAGCGGCTTCGGCGTAGAGCCGGTGCCGGCGCTGATCTCGCCCAGGCGCTTCTTCACCCTGCTGGCCGAGCGCAAGTTTCCGGCCGCCACCTTCATCCGCCGCCGCGAGGACTTCGACTACCTGCAGGAGCCCGACGTCTTCCACGAGATCTTCGGCCACTGCCCGATGCTGACGCTGCCGACCTACGCCGACTTTCTGCAGAAATACGGAGAGGCGGCATTGCGGCTCGACAAGTCCTATCTGTGGATGATGCAGCGCCTGTTCTGGTTCACCGTGGAGTTCGGCCTGATCAGGACGGAAGAGGGCATCCGCATCTACGGCGCCGGCATTGCGTCCTCGGCCGGTGAGACGCCTTATGCCGTGGAGAGCGACAAGCCGGAGCGCCGTCCGTTCGATGCGTTGACCGTGTTCCGCACGCCCTACCGCATCGACATCTTCCAGACCGTCTACTACGTGATCGACAGCGCCAGGCAACTCTACGACCTGGTGTCGAGCGACCTCGTGCCGATCATGGACGAGGCCAAGCGCCTCGGTTCCCTGCCGCCGACCTTCCCGCCGAAGGAAGAGGCAGGCGCGGCTTAGCGGCGCGACGGTCAGAGTACCGCTCGTCAATTCAAGCGGCAGGCCCGGGACGGTTCGCCGGCGCCGAGGTACTGCGTGCGCAGCGCCTGGTCGAAGGAGGTACCGGCGATTTCGCAGGCCCGAGCGATGCTCAACTGATCCCACAGCTTGACCTGGCCGTCGTCACCCGCTGTCGCGAAGCGCTGGCCGTCAGGGTGAACGGCGATACGCCAGCTAGCACCTTGATGGCCGGTCTGGCTTTCGGTCAGGCGACGCCCCGTCGGGGTGTCCCAGAGGTGAAGGCGGCCCTTGCGGTCGGTGACGACAAGCGTGATACCATCCGCAAGGAACGTCAGATCGGTGGCCCCGCCGCTGTGCCCGGTCATCGTCGCCAGCTGCTTACCATCCCGCAGATCCCACATCGTCACGATCTCTTCGCTGGAGGCCGTTGCCAGCCGATCGCCGTCCGGGCTGAAGGCGACGCTCCAGATGACGCCGCTATCCGCCGCAAGCTCCCGCCTCAGGGTGCCGGCGGCCAGGTCCCACAGAAAGACACGGCTATCCGTGCGCGCGACCGCCAATGCCGCCCCGTCCGGCGACAGCGCGGCTCGGGTCACTTGGCCGCCCGGGGGTAGCGGGAGCGCAGCCCCGGCGATGCCGTCCTCGACGGTCCAAAGGCGCACGCCGTCATTGCTGGCGGTGATCAGCCGGCGGCCGTCGTCAAAGAAGGCCAATGACCAGACCGAGCCCTGGCCGCCAGGAGCCGACCAGAGCAGCGTGCCGCCAGCAGCGTCCCACATTCGGACCTCGCCGCTGCGGTCACCAGAGGCCAGCAACGTGCCGTCCGGGGAGAAGGCGACGGCCCAGACCTGGCCGGCATGGCCTGAGAGCAACTGGGGATCGTGCTCACTACCGAGCTGCGATAGCCGGATGATGCCGGCATCGTCGCCGATCGCCATCCGTTTGCCGTCTGGACTGATCGCGACTCCTTTGGCCGCCTGTCCGGAAACCCAGTACTGCTGCGCCAGCGGGTGCTCGCGAGCCATGGTCCAGAGGCGGATCAGTTGGTCACGGCCGAGGGTCGCGACGACCCGGCCGTTCTGGCTCAGTTCGACGTCGATGATCGGCTGGCTGTGCCCGCTAGCCGTCGTATTCAGCAGGCGGTCGTGGCTCAGGTCCCAGAGATGCAGGGCGCCATCGGAGCCGCCGCCGATGAGGATTACTCCATTCGGTGTGAAGGCGATGTCATTGATGCCGCCGGCACCGGTGAAGGCCTGCCCTACAATGTGGCCGCTCGGATACTCCACCACCATGGAAGTGGCGTCGCTGCTTGCGGTGGCGAAGCGGTCGCCGCGCGGGCTGAATTCCAGCCTCCAGATGTCACTTGTATGGGCGCCGCGGATCGGCTTGAAAAGAGGAGTGGCCGAAGGCAGCGCCCAGCCGAAGATATCGCCTTCACCATTGCCGGCGATCAGGCCTTTGCCATCGGGGGCGAAAGCGACGCTAAGAAAGTCGCCGACTCGCTTTATCAGCGGCGTTTGAAGCGCAGCGCCGGGGTCGACCCCCCAGAGCTGCACGGTGCCGTCTTCTCCGGCAGACGCGAGGGTCTTGCCTTGCGGGTCGAAGCGGACGCCCCAGACCACGTCTGCGACCTGCCCGACATCCCTTTCGCTGCCGCCGAGGCCGTCGGCTACTGTCCAGTAGTGTATTGCGCCGTCGTCACCCGCCGAAACCAGACCGTGACCGTCGGGGGAGAAGGCGAGATCCTGCACGCCTCCCTTGTGTCCGTCCAGGCTGGGGCCGATCGGGTGCCGAGCCGCGGCATCGATCAGGACGATGGTGCCGTCCCGCTGTCCTGCAGCCAGCAGGGACCCATCCGGAGACATGGCGAGCGACAGGGCGTCCCCTACGGAGATCGGGCTACCGAGCAGGAAGGGGCCGCGGCCGGATAAGACCCGCCGCGCCGCGATCATCGATGCACGGGCGTCGAAACCCGGGTGCGCGATGCCACTCCGCACTACCGACTCCGACGCCAGGGACAGGGCAAGCAGCGGATCAATGTTGATCAAGCCGTGGGCCGCTGCGCCGAGAGCTCCGGCGAATCGAGCCGTGGCGACACCCCGCGCCGTCTCGGCAATCTCTTCGTTCCGCTGTGCTTCCTGCAGTGCCACAATGGCCACCAACGATGCGCCGGAGGCACCGACGGCCAGTGCGATCAGCACCGCGATGCCAAATCGCCGACCGCGCCGCCGCCGTCGGTCCCGCTCTGTAGCCGCGGCCTCCTGCTCTGCTTTGGCGGTGGCTGAGGCCTGCAGGAAGGTTGACTCCGGCTCGCCCGCCAGATCGGGATTGCGCGCCAGCCATTCCTGCGCGGTGAGCAGGGGTGTCCCCCGATACAGCAAGTCCGAGTCCCGCGCCGCGAGTTCCCACTCGGCCGCTGCCCGGGCAATGCGCTGGCGCATCCGCAGGTCGTCACGGCTCTCCTCGATCCAGCCGCGCAGGCGGGGCCAGGTCCGCAGCAGTGCCTCGTGGGCGATCTGTATTGACCGGTTATCGACTGTCAGCAGACGAGCATCGGTCAGTCGTTCGACCACCCTTTGCATGACCTCCGGCTCCGGGTCGTGCTCGATGTCGGCACGCGCCATGATCCTGCGAACGTCGGAAGTTCCCTCACCAGGGGCGACGAGGCGCAAGAACAGTCGCTTGGTCGCGTTGCGCTCACGTGGTCCGAATGCCTCCTGATAGGTTGCATCGGCGGTTTGGCTGATGGCGCCGGCAACCCCGCCGGCCTTGCGGAAACCATCCAGTGTCAGGCGGTTTCCCTGGCGGCGAATCCATGTCTCCACCAGAGCATGGGCGACCAGCGGCAGTGAGCCGGCCTCATCGCCGGCTTCGTCGACGATCGCTTCGGTCAGGTTGCGCTCGACATAGAGGCCAGCACGCCGCGCCGGCTCGCAGATGGCGCGGCGCAACTCCGCGCGCGTCATCGGTCCAACCAGCACCTGATTGTCTGTGATGCACTGGGCCAGCCACGGCACCTGTGCACATGCGGCGTAGAAATCGGCGCGCACGGCAATGACAACACGAACCTTGCTGTCGGCCGGGTCGGTCATGGCGGAGAGCGCGGCAATGAAGCCGTTGCGCTGGCGTTCCGTTGCCAGGGTGAACAGCTCCTCGAACTGATCGATGCAGAGCAGCAGCGGTGTCTGTGCCTCGCTTGAGTCGCCCAGGTGTCGCGCCAGGGTCGGTCGCACCAGCAAGTCTTCGATGGAGACGGCGGAGCGGCCGGACGGCAGGGATGCCGCGACGCGGTAGTGCAGCTCGACCAAGGGATCGCGGCCGGGGGTGAAGAGGACCGAGCGCCAGTTCTCGCTGCCGGTTAGTGCCCCTGCGGATAGGGCAGGAATCAGCCCGGCGCGCACTAACGACGATTTGCCGCTGCCAGAGGGGCCGCCGACGACCAGGACCCGATCACGCTGTAGGCGACGGACCAATTCGTCGATCAGAGCTTCACGGCCGAAGAAGCTCGCTGCGTCCTCGGGCTGGTAGGCTGCAAGTCCCTTGTAGGGGCAGCACGGCGAATGCCCGACGGTGATGTCGAAGCGTTCGACCTGGCTTGTGGACATTTCACCGGCGAGCGCATCGTGGGCCGCCGAGCGCCAGCTTTCGATGGTGACAAACCTGTCTTCGGGACTGAGCGCCATGCCTTGCTCGACTACAGGGTGCCAGGCAGCGGGCAGGGTGGGCAATTGACTTGCCAGGTTCTCGGCCTTCGGCGGCTGACGCGCGGTCAGCACATGCCACAGCAAGGCCGTTAGCGAATAAATGTCCGAGGCAGGCCCGATTCCGGCGGTTCCGTCGCGCTGCTCCGGAGCTTCATAGAGTGGCGTGCCGCCAAGCAAGGTGGCCATCGGTCCGTGCTTTATCAGGTCCTTGGCGATGCCCAGGTCGCCGATCAGGATGCGCTCATCGGGATCGACAAGGTGAACCTCACGCCTGACATTTTCGACGAGCGTTGCCGCGGCGTCGACCGGACTGCGACGCACCGATTGAAATAGAATGTTTTCAGGCTTGATGTCACGGTGGACGACCCCGGCTTCGTGAATCGCGCCGAGTCCGTCTGCCAGCGCATCGATGAGGATCGTGAGTTCACGGGGGTCCGGCCCGGCACCTTGTTCCGGTCGGATTCTCCCGGCGAGGGTGGCGCGGTCGGCAAAATCCATCACGATATAAGGCCGGCCGTCGTTCAGCCTCCCGACGTCGTGGACGGTGACGACGTTGGGCGAGCGAATGCGTCGCAGGAGGCGGGCCTCCTCCACGAAGCGCATTTGCACATCCGCGTCGTTCGCGAGGTTGGGGTGTAGAATCTTTATGGCAACGAAAGATTCGAGCTCTTCATCCCAGGCGCGAACGACGCTGGCGAAGCCGCCTCGCGCTATTTCATCGCGAATGCGATAGCGGCCGACGTATGAAGGCAGCGCCATCCGTGCCGCTACAGATGATCACCGACATCGACGCACTGGTAGGCCTTCGGATCGAGAATGTCGTGGTTCCTATCCGCGGCACAGACGCACAGCGTATGTGCGCCATTCCGCGCCGATACCGACGCCGCGCTCTGCGTCACATAACCGGGAAACTCGTCGGTCGGATGCCAATCGCCCTGCTTTACGCCGTAGGTCGGCTCGGCGTTGTTGCTGACCTGCTCGATCGTATAAAGCTCACCCCACCAGACATGAAAATGGTTCTTCGACATGTCCGGTTTGAAATTGGCTTCAAGGGTGAGTCGCAACTCGTCGCCGACCTTGTCGACGGCGGCGATCTTCACTTCGCAGCCGTCCACCGGGCAGGCGTTGGGAAGGTCTTCTTGCGCCTTTGCGCCGACACCAGCCAGGGCAAGAAGAACTATACCGAATGCCGCACAACCGAGCTTTGCGCGACACGTCGCGGAATCGCCACTCGTCATAGAACCGCCTCCGGGATTGACGGAGCAGTATTCGCTCCTGTCCGGATAGGGTTCTTCCCCTAGCGGAGGGGAGTCAAGGGCCCTGCGTTACGCGTTCGAGGGTGTGTCGGTTCTTCAGTGGTAGCGCCCGTCAGGAGCACAACCTTCCGATGTGTCCACACGCGGCTAACTGGCGCGCCCGGCTCGGTGCGGATCGAAGCCGCGCTCATACCTGCAGGGGAAGGATGCTGCGCCTCAGCCGACCGTCGGGCCGATTGCGGTGCGCGAACACTTGATTTTCACGTACTCGTCCTCGCGGTGGGTGGCGAGCGAGGTGCCGGCGAGGTAGGCCTGCCCGTTGAGGCCGCAGAGCAACTCGTTGGCGGCATCCGGGCCGTTGATGACGGCCGCGGCGCTGTTGATCTGGCAGTCCTGCGGCGCCAGGGAGACGGAACACACCAGAATCAATACTTTGAACATCGTTTCAACTCCTGGAGCCCTGCCTGAGTTGAGCGTCGGCGGTGCAATCCACCGGGGCCGAATCGGACAGGCATAATCTCAAGTATGAAACAGCGCTGCCTGTTCAAGGTTGCCAAATGCCACCCAAACGCCACAACCGGCCGCGGCGCCTTCTCGGCGGGGCAGACCTTCCAGCGTACCCCCGGCTCAGAACAGCACGTCCAGCGGCAGGTGATAGTAGAGGTTCAGCACCTCGGTGCCGGGGTTGTCGTCGCCCAATTCGGCATTGGAGATGTGGCTGAAGGCGAGCGAGAGGCGCGACCGGTTTTCGAACTGGTAGCCCAATTCGATTTGGCTGCGGAACTCGACCGTGTGACCCAGATCCTTGCCGCCACCGTCTTCGTAGAGGCCGGGCGCGAAGCTGCCGGTCAGGACCACGGCATCGAAAAAGGTGATGTCGACCAGCACGCCGATGCCGCCCCAGACGCTGCCATCGGAGGTAACCTCGACGCCGCCCCAGGGCTTCAGGAACAGGAAGTCGTCGCCGTGGCGGTATTCCAGGCGGAAGTCCACTGCTTCGTCGTCCGAAAGGTTGAAGTCGTACCAGCCGACGCCCGCGCTGATTACCGCCGGGGTCTCGTTGAGGGCAATCTGCGCGGCCGCGCGATCGCTTGCCGAAAACAGGGCAGCGCACAGCAGCGCGGCCAGAAGCGCCAGACGTATTATCACCGTTGATTCCCCCGAATCAGAGACGACTTTTGAAGACGATCTATTGGGACAGAATTCTTGCCGAATTTGCAACGGAGGGCAAGGCCGACATCCGAAGGGCACAGCGGATTGGGCCCAGGTCGCGGCCGGGGGAAGAGATGTGACTCTTTCGAGACTCTGCACGGCCTCGAAAGATCGCCTAGTAGAGGTTCTCCAGCACCTCGCCGTAGGCCGCCTTGATCTTGTGGCGGCGGATCTTCATGGTCGGCGTCATCATGCCGTTCTCCACCGTGAAGGGGGCGTCGAGGATGGCGAAGCGGCGCACCTTCTCCAGAGAGGAGAGGTTGGCGTTCACGCGGTCGACCACCTGGGAGAGGGCGGCGCGGAACTCCGGGTCTTCGCGCAGCCGGGCAAGGTCGGACGGCTTGCCGTTGCCGCGGCACCAAGTGGCGGTGAACTCGTCGTCGGGTACCAGCAGCGCCACCAGGTGCGGGTGTTTGTCGCCGTAGACCATGGCCTGCTGGATTTCCCGTTGCAGGGTGAGGAACCCCTCGACGCGGGCCGGCGAGACATTGTCGCCGCCAGAGAACACGATGATGTCCTTCTTGCGATCGGTGATCTTGAGGTAGCCGTCGGCGTCGAACTCGCCGATGTCGCCGGTGTGCAGCCAGCCGTCCTTCAGCACTTGGTAGGTCGCGTCCTCGTCGTTCCAATAGCCGGTCATCACCAGCTCGCCGCGCACCAGGATCTCGCCGTCCCCCGCAATCTTCACCTCGACGCCCTGCAGCGGCGGGCCGACGGTGTCCAGCTTCACCTTCCACGGCGGGTTCACGGAGACCACGGGTGCCGACTCGGTCTGCCCGTAACCCTGCAAGATCGGCAGGCCGAGCGCGGTGAAGAACAAGCCGATGTTGTAGTTCAGGGCGGCGCCGCCGGAGACGATGGCCTTCACGCGCCCGCCGAAGCGGCGTCGGATCTTGTCGCGCACCAGGCGCTCCAGCGCAAAGTCCTGCAGGCGTTCCCACAGGGTGAGGCTGCCGGGGTCGTGGTAGCGCTTCTCGCCCAACGCGACCGCCTTGTAGAACAGCTTTGCCGAGAGGCCGCCTTTCTTATCGATGCCGCGGCGGATGCGCAGGTGCATCGACTCGTAGAGCCGCGGCACCGCGGTCATGATGGTGGGCCTCGCCTCGCCGAGGTTCTTCAGCAGGTGGTCGACGCCCTCGGCGTAGTAGATCTCCGCCCCGATGGTGATGGGGAAGAATTGCCCCGCCGTGTGCTCGTAGGAGTGCGACAGCGGCAGGAAGGACAGGAAGATCTCGTGGCCGAGCCCCAATCGCTCCAGGACCTTGTAGGCACCCATACAGTTACAGATGATGGCACCGTGGCTCAGCATGACGCCCCGCGGCACGCCGCCGGTGCCCGAGGTGTAGATGATGCACGCGGTATCGCCGCGCTGGGCCCGGGCGGCGACCTCCTCGACGTCGTCGCCGGCTTCCTGGAGCAGGGCTGTGCCCTTTTCTTGGACCGCCTCCCAGCGATGCAGCGGCACGGCACCGGCGTGGGCGCGCCGCGGCTCCTCGACGGCGATGACCCATCGGCAGGCCGGGGCATCCAGCACCGCCGGCAGCAGGCGATCCGCCAGCGCCGTGGTGGAGACGATGGCACCAACCGCGCCGCTGTCGGTCAGCACGTGGCGATGATCGCTGGTCAGCGCCGTGGTGTAGGCCGGCACGGTGATGCCCCCCGCGGCCATGATGGCGAGGTCCGCGACCAGCCATTCCGGGCGGTTCTCCGCCACCAGGACGACGCGGTCGCCGGGCTGCAGCCCCAGGTCGCGCAGGCCGCGCGACATCGCCTTCACCTGACCGGCGATCTCCGCCCAGCTCTGCGAGACGTAGCGGCCGCCCTTTTCGCCCGGCACCTTGTGCCACAGAAAGGGGGCCTTGCCTCCCGCGGCGGCCTGGTCGAAAAAGGCCGCGGTCAGCGATCGGCAGGCGTCGAAATCCATTGTTTCTCCCCGAAAGCCGCCGCTGATTGGGCGGATTCTTGATGGCGCGGCTTTGGTCCCTCGGGCCGGCGTGGCCCTTGGCGAAGCAGTATTTGCGGCCTATATCGCAAGGGGTCAAGATATAGACTGTTTCCGGTTTCCCGAGGCGGGGCCGGATCGCCCCTTTCAGACAGACAGGTGTTCTATCGTGACCGCGACCCCCCACGCGCAGCCCGATTCCAAGTCCGTTGTCGACGAAACCCTGGGTGAGCTGCCCATCTGGAACCTCGCCGATCTCTACCCCGCCCCGGATTCGCCGGTCCTGAAGGGCGATCTGGAGGCCAATGCGGCCAGGGCCAAGGCCTTCCATGCGCGCTACGCCGGGCGTCTGCAGGAGCTGAACGGTTCGGCGCTGGGCGCGGCCATCGCCGAATACGAGGCGATCCAGGAAACGCTGGGGCGCATCATGAGCTTCGCCCAGTTGGTCTACTCCGGCGACATGAGCGACCCCAAGGTCGGCCGCTTCTTCCAGTCGATGCAGGAACGCTGTACGACGATCTCGACCGAACTGGTGTTCTTCACGCTGGAGCTGAACCACCTGGACGAGGCGGCCCTGGAGGACAAGCTGCAGGCGCCGGAGCTGGCGCGCTACCGGCCCTGGCTGCGCGACCTGCGCGCCATGCGCCCGCACCAGCTCTCCGACGAGATCGAGCGCCTGCTGCACGAGAAGTACGTTGCCGGGCGTGCCGCCTGGACACGGCTTTTCGACGAGACCATGGCCGGCTTGCGTTTTCCCTTCCGCGGCGAGCAGCTGACCTCGGCGGAGATTCTCAACCGCCTCACCGAGCGCGATCCCGCAGCGCGGCGCGAGGCGGCCAAATCGCTGGGCTCGGTGCTGGGCGGCAACCAGCGCACCTTCGCGCTGATCACCAACACCCTGGCCAAGGACAAGGAGATCGAGGACAAGTGGCGCGGCTTCGCGCGGCCGGTGTCCTCGCGCAATCTCGCCAATTTCGTCGAGGACGAGGTGGTCGATGCCCTGGTGTCGTCGGTGCAGGCCGCCTATCCGCGGCTCGCCCACCGCTACTACGCCTTGAAGGCGAAGTGGTTCGGCGGCGACACCCTGCCTTACTGGGACCGCAACGCGCCGCTGCCTGATGACGACGACCGCGTCATTCCCTGGAAGGATGCCCGGCGCCTGGTGCTGGACGCCTACGGCGAGTTCTCGCCGGCGCTGGCCGCCATCGGCCAGCAGTTCTTCGAGAAGTCGTGGATCGACGCGCCGGTGCGCCCCGGCAAGGCGCCCGGCGCTTTCGCGCACCCGACGGTGCCCTCGGCGCACCCCTACCTGCTGCTCAACTACCAGGGCCGCACCCGCGACGTCATGACCCTGGCGCATGAGCTGGGGCACGGCGTGCACCAGGTGCTGGCGGGACCGCAGGGGCATCTGATGGCGGACACGCCGCTGACCCTGGCGGAGACCGCCTCGGTGTTCGGCGAGATGCTGACCTTCCAGGCCATGCTGCGCGCCGAGAAGGACGCGAAGCGGCGCAAGGTGATGCTGGCCTCCAAGGTGGAGGACATGCTGAACACCGTGGTGCGGCAGATCGCCATGCACGAATTCGAGACCCGCGTGCACGCGGAGCGGCGCGAGGGCGAGCTGCTGCCCGATCGCCTCGGCGAGATCTGGCTGGAGACCCAGCGCGAGAGCCTCGGGCCCGCCATCGCCTTCGACGACGACTACCGGAACTTCTGGGCCTACATCCCGCACTTCGTCCACGTGCCCTTCTACGTCTACGCCTATGCCTTCGGCGACTGCCTGGTGAACTCGCTCTACGCGGTCTACGAGGGCGCCCAGGCGGGCTTCGCGGAGAAGTACCTGGACATGCTGCGCGCCGGCGGCAGCAAGCGCCACAAGGAGCTGTTGGCGCCCTTCGGCCTCGACGCCTCGGACCCGGCGTTCTGGCAGCGCGGCCTGGGGGTGGTGGAAGGCCTCGTGGCCGAGCTGGAGGCGATGGACTAAGGCCGTGGCCTGGTTCGATCATCGGTGTTTTTGATCTGGCTCAGGGCAACGCTGGCCGGGCTGTCATTTACTGCGTGTAGCCTGTCACCCGGCACGGCGACTTCCAGGAGGCCGTCATGGCGGCAAAGCAAAAACGCCTGAAACTGGCGACAAGAGACGGCCAGGCGGTCGTTGTGGCCAACGGCGCCACCGAGGCGCCCGACGTCGGGCGCCTGCCGGACGTTTCCGGCCACGCCACCGGCGGTGAGGTCGCGCCCTCACCGCCACCCTTACCGGGCCTCTTCGGCGGCGAGGCGCTGGACCGCATGCTGCACGCCGGCATGGCGCGTGCCACCGCCGGCATCTCGCCCGCGGCCCTGGGTCTTGCCTATGCGGACTGGGGAATGCACCTCGCCGCCGCGCCGGGCAAGCAGGCACAGCTTGCGCAGTCGGCCTGGTCGTCGGCCTTGCGGCTGGGGCTCAATGTCGCGCGGCGCGCGGCCGGCGGCACCTGCGCGCCCTGCATCGAGCCCGCGCACGGCGACAAGCGCTTCCAGGATGAGGCCTGGTGCCGGCCGCCCTTCGACCTCTTCGCGCAGAGTTTCCTGCTGACCCAGCAGTGGTGGCAGGAGGCGACCACGGGTGTGCGCGGCGTCTCGCGCCACCACGAAGCCGTGGTGTCCTTCGCCACGCGACAGCTGCTCGACGTCTTCTCGCCATCGAATTACGTCCCGACCAATCCGGAACTGCTGCAGGAGACGCAGGAGCAGGGTGGTGCCAATCTCTACCGCGGCTGGCTGAACGCGCTGGAGGACGCGGAGCGGCGCATCACCGGGCGCGGACCGGCCGGCACTGAGAACTTCCGTCCCGGCGAAACCCTGGCGGTGACGCCGGGGCGCGTGGTGTACCGCAACGACCTCATCGAGCTGATTCAATACAGCCCGCAGACCGAGACGGTGCATCCGGAACCGGTGCTGATCGTCCCGGCCTGGATCATGAAGTATTACATCCTCGATCTCTCGCCGCACAATTCGCTGATCAACTACCTCGTCGGCCAAGGCCATACGGTGTTCTGCGTGTCGTGGAAAAACCCCGGCGAGGACGACCGCGACCGCGGCATGGACGACTACCGGCGCCTCGGCGTCATGGCGGCGCTGGACGCCGTCAACGCCATCGTGCCGCAGCAGAAGGTGCAGGCCGTCGGCTACTGCCTGGGCGGCACGCTGCTGTCGATTGCGGCGGCGGCCATGGCGCGCGACGGCGACGACCGCCTGAAGACGGTGACGCTGCTGGCCGCGCAGACCGATTTCACCGAGGCCGGCGAGCTGATGCTGTTCATCGACGAGAGCCAGCTCGCCTACCTGGAAGACGTCATGTGGTCGCAGGGCTACCTCGATACCACGCAGATGGCCGGCGCCTTCCAGCTGCTGCGATCCAACGACCTCATCTGGTCACGCCTCATCCACGACTACTACCGCGGCGAGCGGGCCAGCCAGACCGACCTGATGGCATGGAACGCCGATGCCACGCGCATGCCCTATCGCATGCACGCGGAATACCTGCGCCGCCTGTTCCTCAACAACGACCTCGCGCAGGGCCGCTACGAAGTGGAGGGCCGGCCGGTCGCATTGACCGACATCCGCCAGCCGATCTTCGCCGTGGGCACCGCGAAGGACCACGTGGCGCCCTGGCGCTCGGTCTACAAGATCGCGCTGCTGACCGACGTGCCGGTGACCTTCCTGCTGACCAGCGGGGGGCACAACGCCGGCATCGTCACGCCGCCGGGCCATCCCCGGCGCATCTACCAGATCGGCGAACTGCACGATCACGAGGGCTACGTCGACCTCGACCGCTGGCGCGAGGCGGCGCCGGTTCACAAGGGCTCCTGGTGGCCGGCCTGGCAGGCCTGGCTGGCGAAGCATTCCGGCACGCCGGCAGCGCCGCCCGTCCTGGGCAATGCCCAGGCAGGCTATCCGCCGCTGGACGCCGCGCCGGGGCGCTACGTGCATCAGGCTTAACGGGAGTTAGCCAAACCCCGCCTCAATTGCGTCTCTGGACTTCCGGGGCGGGCGGGCCCACCTTCTAGGGCATGTCACAGCAGGACAGTGAACTCCCGGAAGACGACGAAGCGGCGGACTTTGGCAGGGAGGGCGATTCCCGCCTTTCCGGGCGGGTGCGCCGCTACGCCAAGGTCGGCTCCTCGGTCGGCGGTCTCGCCGCCCAGGTGGTCGGCGCGCGCTACCTCGGCCTCGGATTCGACCGCGGCAAGCATTCCTCGGATCTGAAGGCGGCGCTCGGCGGGCTCAAGGGGCCGCTGATGAAGGCGGCGCAGATCCTCGCCACTATTCCCGATGCGCTGCCCAAGGAGTATGCCGAGGAGCTGCGTCAGCTGCAGTCCAACGCGCCCTCCATGGGCTGGCCCTTCGTGAAGCGCCGCATGCGCAGCGAGCTGGGGGCGGACTGGGAGAAGCAGTTCAAATCCTTCGAGCGCGAGGCGGCGGCCGCTGCCTCCCTGGGACAGGTGCACCGTGCCGTCGCTCTCGACGGGCGTAAGCTTGCCTGCAAGCTGCAATACCCGGACATGCTCTCCGCCGTGGAGGCGGACCTGCAGCAGCTGAAGATCCTCTTCGGCATCTACCGGCGCTACGACCGCGCCATCGATCCCTCGAACATCTACCACGAACTGGCCGAGCGCCTGCGCGAGGAGCTCGATTATGAGCGCGAGGGCCGCCACATGCAGCTGTACCAGGACATGCTGCGCGGTGAGAAGGGCGTTCACGTTGCTGACCTGGTGCCGGAGCTTTCGACCCGGCGCCTGCTGACCATGACCTGGCTGGAAGGCCGGCCCCTGCTCGACTTCGTGAAGGACGACGTGACGGTGCAGCAGCGCAATGCCGTCGCCATGAACATGTTCCGCTGCTGGTACGTGCCGTTCTATTTCTTCGGCATCATCCACGGCGACCCGCACCTGGGGAACTACACCATCCGCGAAGACGGCACGGTGAACCTGCTGGACTTCGGCTGCATTCGTGTCTTCCCGCCGACGTTCGTGAAGGGGGTCATCGATCTCTACTTCGCCCTGGAGCGCGACGACCCGGAGCTGGCGGTGGAGGCCTACCGGATCTGGGGCTTCACCAACTTGAGCAAGGATCTGCTGGCGGCGCTGAACCTCTGGGCCGCCTTCCTCTACGCGCCGCTGCTGGAAGACAAGCCGCAGAAGATCATGGGCGACAACGGCAGCCTCTACGGCGCCAAGGTGGCCGGCGAAGTGCATAAGGAACTGCGCCGCCTGGGCGGCGTGACGCCGCCGCGCGAGTTCGTGCTGATGGACCGCGCCGCCGTGGGGCTGGGTTCGGTCTTCATGCACCTGGATGCCGAGATCAACTGGCACCAGATGTTCCACGACCTCATCCGTGACTTCGACGTCAAGGACCTGGAAAAGCGCCAGGCCAAGGTGCTGAAGGCCCGCGACCTGCCGCTGCCGAAATAGGGCGGCTCAGGCGGCCGGCTTTCTTTCCGTCGCTTGCGCCACCGTCTGGCGGGACTGCAGCCAGGCCGGGAAGAAGCCGTAGGGGTCGAGCTTGGCTTCGGCATCGAAGGCGATGCCGCTCGCGATCAGCAGCTTCTGCAGTTTGCCGCTGCGATAAGCGTCGAAAGTCTCGGTGCAGCCGCCGACGAAGGTGCCGCCGACGAAGACCTGCGGGATGGTGCGGATGCCGGTCCGCGCGCTGAGGGCGGCGCGGACACGCCCGCCCATATCGTCCCGTTGCAGAGGCACCGAGTCGATGTCGATGGAGCGGTATTTGATGCCGAGGCGTGCGAAGAGCTTACGCACCGACCAGCAGAACTCGCACCATTCCAGGGCGAACATGATCACCGGCTGCTCCGCATCGCTGAGGGCCTGGGTCAGGTAGGCCACGGCCTCGACATCGGGTTCGCGGGCCGGGGCCGCTGCCGCTGCCGGCTGTGGCGCGGGAACCGGCGCCGGCAGGTCGAAGCGGCAGCTGGGAGTCGAGCGGGAAATCTCCATCTCCTCTTCGCTCATGTCGACGCCGACGTGCTCGAACAGCACGGTGCTGAGGTAACGCTCTCCCGTGTCCGGGGCCATGAAGAGGATGTTGCTGCCCTTCGGCGCGGTGCGGGCGACTTCCAGGGCGCCGGCCAGCGTCGCGCCGGCGGTGATGCCGGTGAAGATGCCTTCCTTCAGGGCCAGCGCGCGGGAGAGGCGCAGGGCCTCGCTACCGTTTACCGGGACGATACGGTCGGCGTGACTCGCCGACAGCGCGTCCTCGGTCAGCTTGGGGATGAAGTCAGGGCTCCAGCCCTGCATGGGATGCGGCCGCGCCGTCGGGTGGCTTTCGCTCGGTGCGCCGCCCGTGCCGCGCGACTGGCCGATGCCGCTGCCCAGCACCTGGGCATTGTCCGGCTCGCAGAGGATGATCTGCGTCTTCGGGCTTTTTTCCTTCAGCACGCGGGCGACGCCCTTCAGCGTGCCGCCGGTGCCGGCGCCCGTCACCCAATAGTCCAGGCCGATGTCCGCGAAGTCGGTGAGGATCTCGCGCGCCGTGGTGCGGGAGTGAATCTCCGCGTTGGCCTCGTTTTCGAACTGGTTGCAGACGAACCAGCCGTGTTTCTTGGCCAACTCGTTCACCTTCCTCAGCATGCCCATGCCGCGCTCCGCGGCCGGTGTCAGCACCACCTTGGCGCCGAGGAAGCGCATCAGCTTGCGCCGTTCGATGCTGAAGGCCTCTGCCATGACGATGACCAGCGGGTAGCCCTTCTGCGCACAGACCATGGCAAGGCCGATGCCGGTGTTGCCGCTGGTTGCCTCGATCACCGTCTGGCCCGGCTTCAAGAGGCCGCGCCGCTCGGCGTCCTCGATGACGCCGAGGGCCAGGCGGTCCTTCACCGAGCCCATCGGGTTGAAAGCCTCCAGCTTGGCGTAGAGGTTCACACCCTCGGGCGCCAGATTGTTGATGCGCACCGCCGGCGTGCCGCCGATGGTTTCCAGGATGGATTCATACCGCATGGTGATGTTCTCCGCTGATTCAGCAAGGCCGCAGCGGCGGGCGCGATCATGGTCGCGCAGTCGTCGGCCGGGCGGGCCTTCTAGCGCTATTTGCTGCCGGTCGCGGCAAAGAGACAAGGTTTCAATTGAAACAGTTTGTCTGAAACGATTGAGATGTTTGTTGCCGCCGGTGCCGGTCGGCGTAGTGGGCCTGGCCGCAGCGAGGCGGCTACAGCCCCGTCTCCACCACCTCGCAGGCGTGGCCGGTTTGCTTGCCCTTGGCGTCGAAGTCGATGGCGATGAACTCGTCCGACTCGACGAAGGTCGGCGAGGCGGGATTGCTTTTGCTCTCCGCGCTCGGTTCGCTGAACACGACGGAGCAGGCGGGTGATTCCTTGCGCGGCTTGCAGTCGGTCGCGCCGATATGGTCGGTGTTGACGTCGACCTCGCCCTCCGCCGCGGCGGGCGCGGTGCGGGCGTCGAAGACCGCGTAGTCGATGCCTTCGCTCTGCAGGTATAGGACGGTGTCCTGGAAGGTCATCTCCGGCTTCAGCCAGCCCTGCACCTTCTTCCACAAGGCGCCTTTGCAGGCTTTGCCCTCCTGGGCCACCGCGGGGGAGGTGGCGAGGAGGCCCAACAGGGCAATCAGCAGAAGGCGGTGCATGAACCCGTCCTTTGATTGAATAGTATTGAGCCCATGGTGCCATGGGTTGAGCGGCGGGGGAACCCCGCGTGTCATTCGCCCTCCGCCGGCGCCTTCATGTGCAGGAGGGTGCGCAGCAGGTTGGCGTAGCCGCGCGCGTCGTCGATGGAGAAATGGCTGTGCGGCACGTGGCCCAGCCACTCCGGCGGATAGCCGCCGGTGAAGCAGGCGCTGAAGTCCCAGCCCGTGCGCCCGGCGGCGAAGGCCTGGATGCAGAGCCCGGCGGTGTAAAACAGCCGCTCGCCCTCCCACGGTCCCTTCAGCATGCGCACATCGAGGAAGCGCCGGAGGTAGTAGTCGATCCAGGCGCCGTCGAAGGCGAGGGGATGGGCCGCGAAGATCGGCTGGCCCGGCAGGCCCCGGACCCAGTCGACGTAGCGCTCCATGACGGCCTGCGGCGGCTGCGGGTTCGTGGTGGCCGCCGCCCAGGCCTCGGGAAAGCCTTTGAACCATTCGATGGTGACGGGGTTCTCGCCGGCCTCGGGCAGGGTCTCCAGCACCGCCTCGAAGCTGTCGATCTCGCCGCCGCCCGCATCGACCGCGACCGAGGCGAAGGCCAGCATGGAGTGCTCGCCGGGCGTCGGCCCGTTCACCTCGATGTCGGTGACCACGTAGACGGGATTGGGGAGGGGCGGCATCACACCTCATACCCGGCGGCGGTCAGCGCCTCGCCGGCGATTTCGCAGTAGAGCCGGTTGCACTCCTCGTCGAAGTGGTTCTTCCAGTCGCCGGCGATGCCCTTGCGGACGAAACTCGTCGGATCGGCCTCGCCGGGCCGGCGGCCACCGGAGGCGACGGAGAAGGCGTTCTGTTCGACGACCTTGGATACGGTCGCCGCGGAGGCGTCGCAGCCGAACCACTGGAACAGCTTCCTCATCTCGCCCTGCGCGTCATCCAAGAGACTCTCGTAGCGGATGGCGAAGTGGCGTCCCGGGTGCTCGGCGTCATCTTTGCGGAACTTCGCCATGGTGTCGCGCCAGGTGGCGGCGTGGCCTTGGATGCGGGCCAGGAAGTCGGCGCGGTTCTCTTCGGCCAGCGGCTCGCGGTCCGGGTAGAGGTGGAACCACAGCGAGACGAAGCAGTCGCGCCCGTCGCGGGTGGTGGAGACCACGCGGGCCTCCGGCAGGATGCGCCGCCAGGAGGCCAGCTCGCGCTTGTAGTCCGGGTCCTTGTCGCCGATCCATTTCGGGGCCGTCTTGCCGGCCGTCGCCGCGTGGCGCTGCACGGCACCCAGGCGATCCAGGAAGAGGTATTGCATGACGGCGACGGCCTGGGTCTGGCCGAGCGGCTGGTAGACGGCCGCTTCCTTGTAGATCTTGTCGTTGGTCTTGGTCAGTGCCTCGTTATAGGCGCGCAGAGCCGGGCCGAGCTGGGTGAGGAAGGCGTTCAGCTTGCTCTCGCCGCCGCAGGCGATCTCCGGGTGGCTGTCCAGCATGCGCTGCAGCCATGTGGTGCCGGACTTGGTGACGCCGGTGACGATGAAGCTGCCGGTGCCGGCCAGCAGCCCCTGAAGCGCTTCGGTTTCGGATAGCAGCTTCACCCGATCGGTCCCCGCTTGCGATTCGCCCCCTTCTTGCCGGGGACGTGGTCTTTTCGCCGTCCCTCTTATCGGCGCTTGCCCGCGATGTCTACCGGGCGCGGGCCGTGGCGGACCTTCTCCGGTCTGGCTCCGGTCTGGCGCTCAGTCCGCGGATGCGTCAAGTGGTCGCTAAAGTGGTCTGATCCGTCGTCCATGCGCAAAATAGGGTTGAAACCGGCTGGCGCGCCCGTCATTAACATGCACACTAGGTCAAACGGCCAATTGCGTTGACCTTTTCGGATTTCATACTATTTTCTTCCACTTAAGTCCTAATCTGGAATCGTTCTGGAAAGTATCGGGGAAACTCTCGGGGCATACCACGGGGCAGTAAGAGGGACATCCAAGGCATGAAGATCGCTATTCCCAAGGAACAGCGCCCGGACGAAGCGCGCGTCGCGGCCTCGCCTGAGACGGTCAAGAAGCTGATCAATCTCGGCTTTGAGGTCGCCGTCGAATCAGGCGCCGGGGTCCGTGCCGCCATTCCCGACGAGGCCTATGAAAAGGCCGGCGCGAAGATCGCTGCCGACGCCACCGTCGCCTTTGGCGGTGCCGATGTGGTCGCCAAGGTGCGCCGCCCGCTGCCGGGCGAAACCAAGGGCCTCAAATCCGGTGCGCTGGTGATCTGCATCCTCGATCCCTTCCGCGCTGGCGACGAACTGGACCCGCTGGCCAAGAGCGGCGTCACCGCCTTCGCCATGGACCTCATTCCGCGCATCACCCGCGCGCAGTCGATGGACGTGCTGTCCTCGCAGTCGAACCTGGCCGGCTACAAGGCGGTGCTGGACGCTGCCTCCGTGTACGGCTCGGCCTTCCCGCAGATGATGACGGCGGCCGGCACCGTGCCGCCGGCCAAGGTGCTGGTCATGGGCGCCGGCGTCGCCGGCCTGCAGGCCATCGCCACCGCCAAGCGCCTGGGCGCCATCGTCTCGGCGACCGACGTGCGTCCGGCCTCCAAGGAGCAGGTGCAGAGCCTGGGCGGCAAGTTCGTCGCGGTCGAGGACGAGGAGTTCAAGCAGGCCGAGACCGCCGGCGGCTACGCCAAGGAGATGAGCGAGGAGTACAAGAAGAAGCAGGCCGCGCTGATCGCCGAGACCATCGCCAAGATGGACATCGTCGTCACCACCGCGCTGATCCCCGGCCGCCCGGCGCCGAAGCTGATCACCCGTGAGATGGTCGAGTCCATGAAGCCCGGTTCGGTCATCGTCGACCTGGCGGTCGAAACCGGCGGCAACTGCGAGCTGTCGCAGCCCGGCAAGGTGGTCGACCACAACGGCGTGAAGATCGTCGGCCATCTGAACGTGCCGAGCCGGCTCGCCGCCGATGCCTCGGCTCTCTATGCACGCAACATCTACAACTTCATCGAACTGCTGGTCGACAAGGAGTCGAAACAGCTGAAGGTAAACTGGGAAGACAAGATCGTCGCCGACACCTGCATCATCCGCGACGGCAAGGTGGTCCATCCGGCGCTGGCGCCCAAGGAGGCGGAGCCGGCACAGGAACCGGCGCCCGAACCCGAGAATACCGATAATTCCAGCGACGGACAGGGAGGCTGACGTCCATGGCCAACGAGACCTTCTCTGAACGCGCCGCAGAGATTGCCAACCAGGCGCAGTCGCTTGCCAACGACGTTGCCTCGCTGGCCGTCGAGGCGAGCCGCATGACGGCCGAGAGCGCCGCGGGCCATGGCTCGGCCACTCTGGTGGTCGGCCTCACGGTCTTCGTGCTGGCGGTCTTCGTCGGCTACCATGTGGTCTGGCGTGTGACGCCGGCGCTGCACTCGCCGCTGATGGCCGTCACCAACGCCATTTCCTCGGTGATCATCGTCGGCGCCCTCATCGCCGCCGGCCCGGCCGACGTCGGCTTCAGCGAGATCATGGGTCTGCTCGCGGTGATCCTCGCCTCGGTGAACATCTTCGGCGGCTTCATCGTGACGCAGCGCATGCTGTCCATGTTCAAGAAGAAGAAGTAGGGGGCCTGGACAATCATGAACGCTGATCTCGCAGCGCTGCTGTATCTCGTCGCCGCCGTCTGCTTCATCCTGGCTTTGCGCGGCCTGTCGCACCCGACCACCAGCCGGTCGGGCAACCTCTACGGCATGGTCGGCATGGCCATCGCCATCTTCACCACCCTGGCGACGCCGGGTGTGGTCAGCTACTGGCTGATCGTCGTCGGCATCCTCATCGGCGGTACCATCGGCACGGTCATCGCCCTGCGCATCCAGATGACGGCCCTGCCGCAGCTGGTGGCCGCCTTCCACTCGCTGGTCGGACTCGCCGCGGTCTTCGTGGCCGCCGCCGCCTTCTTCCGGCCGGAAGCCTACGGCATCGGCGTGACCGGCGACATCAACGTGGCGAGCCTCATCGAGATGTCGCTCGGTGTTGCCATCGGTGCCATCACCTTCACCGGCTCGCTGGTTGCCTTTGCCAAGCTGCAGGGCTTGGTCAGCGGCCGGCCGCTGGTCTTCCCGATGCAGCACCCGCTGAACGCGCTGATCGGGATCGCGCTGCTGGCGCTCGTCGTGTGGCTCTGCGTCGGCCAGTCGCCGCTGGTGTTCTGGCTTATCGTGCTGCTGGCGCTGGCGCTCGGCTTCCTGCTGATCCTGCCGATCGGCGGCGCCGACATGCCGGTGGTCGTCTCGATGCTGAACTCCTATTCGGGCTGGGCAGCCTGCGGCATCGGCTTCACCCTGCACAACAACCTGCTGATCATTACCGGCGCGCTGGTCGGTTCCTCGGGCGCCATCCTCAGCTACATCATGTGCAAGGGCATGAACCGCTCGATCTTCAACGTCATCCTCGGCGGCTTCGGTGGTGAGACCGCCGGTGCTGCGGCCGGAGGCGGCGATGACGATCGCCAGGTGAAGTCCGGCGCGGCCGACGATGCGGCCTTCCTGATGGGCAATGCCGAGAAGGTCATCATCGTCCCGGGCTACGGCATGGCGGTCGCCCAGGCCCAGCACGCCCTGCGCGAGATGGCCGACCTCCTGAAGTCCAAGGGCGTGGACGTGCGCTACGCCATCCACCCGGTGGCGGGCCGCATGCCAGGGCACATGAACGTGCTGCTGGCCGAGGCCAACGTGCCCTATGACGAGGTCTTCGAGATGGAGGAGATCAACCGCGAATTCTCCTCTACCGACGTCGCCTTCGTCATCGGCGCCAACGACATCACCAACCCGGCGGCCAAGACCGATCCGGCCTCGCCGATCTACGGCATGCCGATCCTCGACGTCGACAAGTCCGGGCAGGTGCTGTTCGTGAAGCGCTCCATGGCCAGCGGCTACGCCGGCGTGCAGAACGAGCTGTTCTTCCGCGACAACACCATGATGCTGTTCGGTGACGCCAAGAAGATGTGCGAGGACATCGTCAAGGCGCTGGAAGCGGATTGAGCCGCTAGGCCGGAATCGGTCGCTGCCGGGACAGCCCGGCGGCGGCTCCCGGTGCCTAATCTGACGGGCTGAAGGCGGCCCCGGATCGGCCCGTTCGGGGCTTGATCCGGGGCCGCTTCCGGTTCACCCTCCGGGCGATGCGTCAAAACAGGTAGGCCATGTCAGAAAATCCCAGAATTCCGGCGGGAAAGATCCCCGCAACCGTGATCACCGGCTTCCTCGGGGCCGGCAAGACCTCCGCCATCCGCCACCTGCTGCAGAACGCCAATGGCCGGCGCATCGCCCTGGTGATCAACGAGTTCGGTGACCTCGGGGTCGACGGCGAGATTCTGAAGGGCTGCGGCATCGAGAGCTGCGGCGAGGATGACGTGGTGGAACTGGCCAATGGCTGCATCTGCTGCACCGTGGCCGACGACTTCCTGCCGACCATTCAGGCGCTGCTCGACCGTCCGCAGCCGCCCGATCACATCGTCATCGAGACCTCCGGTCTGGCGCTGCCCAAGCCCCTGGTGAAAGCCTTTGCCTGGCCGGAGGTGCGCACCCGCACCACGGTCGACGGCGTCATCACGGTGATCGACGGCCCGGCCGTCGCCGACGGCCTCTTCGCCGGCAATCCCGACGCCGTGGCCGCCCAGCGCGCGGCCGACGAGACCCTGGACCACGACACGCCCCTGGAGGAGCTTTTCGAGGAACAGCTGGCCTGCGCCGACATGGTGGTCATCAACAAGGCCGATCTGCTGGACGAGGCTCGCCTCGCCGAGGTGGAGGCCGTGGTGGCACGCCACCTGCGCCCGGCGGTGAAGATCCTGCGCGCCAGCCACGGTGCCATCGACATCGCCGTGCTGCTGGGCCTCGACGCGGCGGCCGAGGACGACCTCGACAGCCGCTGGTCGCACCATGACGCATCAGGCGAGCACGACCACGACGACTTTACCTCCTTTTCCGTCGAACTCGGCGAAACCGACACGCCCGATGCCCTGCTGGCGCGCCTGCGCCCGGTCATCGCCGCCCACGACGTGCTGCGCGTGAAGGGCTTCGCCGCGGTCACCGGCAAGGCCATGCGCCTCGTCGTGCAGGGTGTCGGCGAACGCCTGCAGCACTACTACGATCGCGACTGGCGCCCGGAGGAGACCCGCGCCACGCGCCTCGTGTTCATCGGCGAGACCGGCCTGGACGAGGCGGCGATCCGCGCGGCCGTCGCCGGCTAGCCGGCCATGCATCTTCTCCAGGCGACCCCCGGCAGCATCACCGACGGTTCGGAAGCGGTCGACCTGGGCCAGGACCCCGGCGACATCGTCTTCCTCTCGGCGGCGGACACCGAGCTGGCCGCGCTCTCCGCGGCGCAAGCGACGCTGGATGAAGGGGCACCCAGCCTGCGCCTCGCCAATCTCATGCAGCTCGGCCACAACATGTCGGTCGACCTCTATGTAGAGCAGGTCATCTCCGGCGCCCGGCTGGTGGTGGTGCGCCTGCTGGGCGGCGAGAGCTACTGGCCCTACGGCGTCGAGCAGGTGAACGCGGCCTGTCGCGCAAAGGGCATCAAGCTCGCCGTGCTGCCGGGCGACGAGCAGCCCGACCCGGCGTTCTCGGCCTATACGACGCTGGAAGAAGAGGCCGCCTTTCGCCTGTGGCGCTACTGCATCGAGGGCGGGCCGGAGAACGCCCGCCACTTCCTGCTCTATGTCGCCAGCCTCATCGGCCGGGACACCGACTGGCAGGAGCCGCGCCCGCTGCTGCGCGCCGGACCCTATTGGCCGGGCAAGACGCAGCCCGGCCTCGACGACCTGCGCGCGGAGTGGAAGACGGCGGCGCCGGTGGCGGCCATCGTGTTCTACCGGGCGCTGCTGCAGGCCGGCAACCTGGCTCCCGTCGATGCGCTGATCGTCGCCCTGAAGCAGCAGGGGGTGAACGCGCTGCCGCTCTACTGCAACTCCCTGAAGGACGTGCAGAGCGCCGAGGTGGTCCGCGGCCTGCTCACGGAGTCCTCCTGCGAGATCATTCTGAATGCCACCGGCTTCGCGCTCTCGGTCCCCGGCGCGGCGCGGGCCGAGACGCCCTTCGATGCCTGCGACGGCCCGGTTCTGCAGGTCGTGTTTTCCGGCGGCAATGCGAAATCCTGGGCGGCGGGCACCACCGGCCTCTCCGCCCGCGACATCGCCATGAACGTGGCGCTGCCCGAGGTCGACGGCCGTGTCCTGACCCGCGCGGTCTCCTTCAAGGGCGAGGCGCGATTCGACCCGGCGACGCAGACTTCGGTGGTTGCCTATGAGCCGCAGGCCGACCGCATCGACTTCGTCGCCGCGCTGACCGCCAACTGGCTGCGGCTGAAGCGGATGCCGATCGGCAGACGCAGCCTTGCCATCGTGATGGCCAACTACCCGAACCGGGACGGACGGCTCGGCAACGGCGTCGGGCTGGACACGCCGGCGGGCACCCTGAACGTCTTGCGGGCGCTGAAGGCCGAAGGCTACGACACCGGTGACCTGCCCGCCGACGGCCAGGCCCTCATCGAACGTCTGGCGGCAGGGCCGACCAACGACCTCACCGACCGTGCCGCGCGGCCAGGCGGCGAGCGCTATGCGGTGAAGGCTTACAAGCGCTTCTTCGGGACGCTTCCCGAGAGCGTCCGCGCGGCGGTCACCGCCCGCTGGGGCGAACCGGAGAGCGATCCCTTCGTCGAGGACGGTGCCTTCCGCCTCGCGGCCTTCACGTTGGGTAAGGTCGTCATCGGGCTGCAGCCGGCGCGCGGCTACAACATCGATCCCGTCGCCAGCTACCACGATCCGGGCCTGGTGCCGCCGCATGGCTATCTCGCCTTCTACGCCTGGCTGCGCGAGGCGGCGGGTGCGGGAGGGGGCGTGCAGGCGGTGGTGCACATGGGCAAGCACGGCAACATGGAGTGGCTGCCGGGCAAGGCGCTTGCGCTCAGCGAGGACTGCTTCCCGGAAGCCGTCTTCGGCCCGCTGCCGCATCTCTATCCCTTCATCGTGAACGATCCCGGGGAGGGCACCCAGGCCAAGCGCCGCGCCCAGGCGGTCATCGTCGACCACCTGACGCCACCGCTCACCCGCGCCGAGAGCTACGGCCCCCTGGCGGAGCTCGAACGGCTGGTCGACGAGTACTACGACGCCGCCGGCCTCGACCCGCGCCGCTTGAAGGTGCTGCGCGACTCGATCCTGGAACTCTCCGCCACGACGGGCCTCGACAAGGACTGCGGCATTGGTGCCGAGGACGACCCGGAGACGGCGCTCGGCAAGCTCGACAATCATCTCTGCGAACTGAAAGAGCTGCAGATCCGCGACGGCCTGCACATCTTCGGGCAGTCGCCGGAGGGCGGCCAGCTCACCGACCTGCTGGTGGCCTTGACCCGCCTGCCGCGCGGCAAAGGGGAGGGCGGCGATGCTTCGCTGATCCGCGCGCTGGCTAAAGATCTCGGGCTGGAGGGCTTCGATCCCCTGGACTGCGTCCTGGGCGAGGCCTGGAACGGTCCGCACCCGGTGGCACTGGGCGATGCGAAAGGCTGGCGCACCCTGGGTGACACGGTGGAGCGCCTGGAAGAGCTGGCGCAGGCCCTGGTGGCGGGTGAACGCTCAGCCGATCCGGCCTGGACCCGCACCACCGCCGTGCTGGCGAAGATCGACAGCGTCGTGCGCCCGGCCGTCGCCGCTTCCGGCAGTGCCGAGATCGCCGGACTGCTCACCGGCCTCAAGGGCTGCTTCGTCGAGCCGGGGCCCTCCGGCGCGCCGACGCGCGGGCGCCTCGACGTGCTGCCGACGGGGCGCAATTTCTACTCGGTCGATACCCGCACGGTACCGACGCCCGCGGCCTGGCAGCTCGGCTGGGCCTCTGCGGAAAGACTGCTGCTGCGCCACAGGCAGGAGGAAGGCGCCTGGCCGCGCCGCCTCGCGCTCTCGGCTTGGGGCACCGCCAACATGCGCACCGGCGGCGACGACATCGCCCAGGCGCTCGCCCTCATGGGCGTGAAGCCGACCTGGGAGACCGCGTCGCGCCGCATCACCGGCTTTGAGATTCTGCCCCTGTCGGTCCTGGACCGTCCGCGCGTCGACGTGACCCTGCGGGTTTCCGGCTTCTTCCGAGACGCTTTCCCGGCGCAGATCGATCTGGTCGACTCGGCGGCGCGCGCCGTCGCCGCGCTGGACGAGCCGGCGGAACAGAACCCGCTGGCCGCGCAGGTCGCTGAGGACAAGGCCAAGATGATCGCCGAGGGTGCGTCGGACGACGAAGCAACGCGGCGCGCCGGTTTCCGCGTCTTCGGCTCCAAGCCCGGCGCTTACGGCGCGGGCCTGCAGGCCCTCATCGACGAGCGCGGCTGGCAGGAGGCGGCGGATCTCGCCAAGACCTATCTCGCCTGGGGCGGCTATGCCTACGGCGCGGGCGCCGGCGGGCAGGCGGCGCAAGGGCTGTTCGAGGACCGCCTGAAGAAGGTCGAGGCGGTGGTGCACAACCAGGACAACCGCGAGCACGATTTGCTGGACTCCGACGACTACTACCAGTTCGAAGGCGGCATGACGGCGGCGGTGGAGCATCTCTCCGGGGCGCGGCCTGTCGTCTACCACAACGACCACTCGCGGCCCGAGAGCCCGAAGATTCGCACCCTGGAGGAGGAAATCGCCCGCGTGGTGCGCGCCCGCGTGGTCAATCCCAAGTGGATCGCCGGCGTTATGCGCCATGGCTACAAGGGCGCCTTCGAGATGGCGGCGACGGTGGACTACCTCTTCGCCTTCGCGGCGACCACCCGTGCGGTGGCCGACCACCACTTCGATGCCGTCTATGCCGCTTACCTGGAGGACGAGAGCGTGCGAGACTTCCTGGAACGCCACAACCCGTCGGCGCTGAAGGAAATAGCCGAGCGCTTGAGCGAGGCGCAAGAGCGCGGCCTGTGGCGCCCGCGCTCCAACTCCGCCGCCGCAGAGCTGAACGCGATGAGACAGTTGGAGGTTGCCGAATGATGACCGACTTGAACGAAGAGGAAATCAACGCCCGCGCCAACGAGAAGGCAAAGAAGCGCAAGGCCGCGCGGGAGAAGATGCTGGCCGACAAGACCAGGGAAAAGGGCCTGCTGATCGTCCATACCGGCAAGGGCAAGGGCAAGTCGACGGCGGCCTTCGGCCTGGTGTTCCGGGCGCTGGGCAACGGGATGAAGGTCGGCATCGTGCAGTTCGTGAAGGGCAAGTGGGAGACCGGCGAGCGCCATGCGCTGGAGAAGTTCGCCGATCAGGTGACCATCAAGGCGATGGGTGAGGGCTTCACCTGGGACACCCAGGACCGCGCGCGCGACATCGCCGCCGCGAGGGGTGCCTGGGACATGGCCAAGCAGATGATCGATGCCTGTCGCGGTGAAGACCGTCCCTACGACATGATTCTGTTGGACGAGCTGAACATCGTGCTGCGCTACGACTATCTGCCGCTGGAGGAGGTCGTCGAATTTCTGAACGGCCGGCCGGAGATGCTGCATGTCATCGTGACCGGGCGCAACGCCAAGCAGGAACTGATCGATGCCGCCGACCTCGTCACCGAGATGACCCAGGTGAAGCATCCCTTCCGCGAGCAGAACGTGAAGGCCCAACTGGGAATCGAGTTTTGACTCTCGGGGTCGAGTTCTGATGACGAAAACCCCGGCCATCATGCTGCAGGGAACCGGCTCCGACGTCGGCAAGTCCCTTCTGGTGGCCGGACTCTGCCGCGCATTTACAAAGCGCGGCCTCACGGTACGCCCCTTCAAGCCGCAGAACATGTCGAACAACGCTGCGGTGACGGCGGACGGCGGCGAGATCGGCCGCGCCCAGGCGCTGCAGGCGCGCGCCTGCGGCGTCGCCCCCACCACCGACATGAACCCGGTGCTGCTGAAGCCGCAGAGCGAGATCGGCGCGCAGGTCGTCGTTCAAGGAAAGATCCGGGGCAACGCCAAGGCACGCGAGTACCAGGCCCTGAAGGTCGAGCTGCTGCCCAAGGTGCTGGAGAGTTTCCAGCGTCTCGGAGAGCCGGTGGACCTGGTTATCGTCGAAGGCGCCGGCAGCCCGGCGGAAGTGAACCTCCGCGCCGGCGACATCGCCAACATGGGCTTTGCCGAGGCGGCCGACCTGCCGGTGCTGCTGGTGGCCGACATCGACCGCGGCGGTGTCATTGCCGCGCTGGTCGGTAGCCATGCGGTGCTGAGCGAGGCCGAGGCGCGCCGCGTTGCCGGCTACGTGGTGAACAAGTTCCGCGGCGACGTCAGCCTCTTCGATGACGGTCTCGCCATCATCACGGCGCGCACGGGCTGGCCCGCGCTGGGCGTGGTGCCGTTCTTTCCCCAGGCGGCGAAGCTGCCGGCAGAGGATGCGGTTTCTCTCTCTCGGGCGGAAGTTGCCGAGGGCCGCGCGCTCAAGATCGCGGTGCTGCAACTGGCGCGCATCGCCAACTTCGACGACCTCGATCCGCTGATCGCCGAGCCCGACGTGGCGGTGGACTTCGTGGCGCCGGGCAGGGCGCTGCCGGGGGATGCCGACCTTGTCATCCTGCCGGGCTCCAAGGCGACGCTGGCCGACCTCGCGTTCCTGCGCGACCAGGGCTGGGACATCGACCTTGCGGCGCACCTGCGCCGCGGCGGCCGCGTGCTCGGCATCTGCGGCGGTTACCAGATGCTGGGGGAGACGGTCAGCGATCCCGACGGTATCGAAGGCCCGGCCGGGGAGGCTGCCGAAGGGCTCGGCCTGCTGGATGTCGAGACGGTGCTGACCGGCGACAAGGCCCTGAAGGACGTGCGCGGCATCCACCTGGAAAGCGCCACCGCCATCCGCGGCTACGAGATGCATGTGGGCGTGACCACGGGCCCGGGCCTGGCGCGCCCTTTCGTCGATCTCGACGGGCGCTGGGAGGGTGCGGTGTCCGCCGACGGTAAGGTGGCCGGCTGCTACCTGCACGGGCTTTTCGCAGCCGACGGCTTCCGCGCGGCCTTCCTCGCCGGCCTGAAGGACCGCGCTGCCTCGGGCCTGGCCTATGACGCCCAGGTGGAGACGGTGCTGGACCAACTCGCGGCGCATCTGGAAGCGCACCTGGACCTCGATCGGGTGCTGGATATCGCAAGGGGTGTCAAGACGGCGCATTTCCCTTTGCCCCGCCCCCAACGGGCCCCGTAAAGTCCCGGCCAAGCAAAAGGTCCTTTCCCAGGCAGGTTTCGGGCAGGCAAGGGCAGGCGTTTAAGGAGAGCGAAGTGGAATTGATTGGCGAGAAGATCGGCGTGATGGTCTGCGGGCACGGCAGCCGCGACGAGGGCGCGGTGCGCGAGTTCGAGGCCGTGGCCCGCGGCATCCGCGAACGCCTGCCGCAGTACCCGGTGGAAAGCGGATTCCTGGAATTCGCCACGCCGATCATCCGCACGGGGCTCGACAAGCTGCGCCAGCAGGGCGTCACCCGCTGCCTCGCCGTGCCGGGCATGCTGTTCGCCGCCGGACACGCCAAGAACGATATTCCCTCGGTGCTGAACACCTACCAGGCGCAGCACCCGGAGATGACCATCGACTATGGGCGCGAGCTGGCGATCGATCCCAAGCTGCTGCAGGCGGCCGCCGCGCGCATCGAGCAGGCTTTGCAGGCGGCAGGCGGCGATGTGCCGCGCCACGAGACCATGCTGATGGTGGTCGGGCGCGGCGCCTCCGATCCCGACGCCAACTCCAACGTCGCCAAGGTCATGCGCCTGCTGTGGGAGGGCTTCGGCTTCGGCTGGGGCGAAACCTGCTATTCCGGAGTCACCTTTCCTCTGGTCGAGCCCGGCCTGGAGCATGCCGCGCGCCTCGGCTACAAGCGCATCGTCGTGTTCCCCTACTTCCTCTTTACCGGCATTCTGGTGCAGCGCATCTACGACCACACCGACCTGGTGGCCGCGCGCCATCCGGAGATCGAATTCGTGAAGGCCGGCTACCTGAATGACCATCCGGCGGTGCTGGATGCCTTTGCCGAGCGGGTGCAGGAGATCCTGGACGGCGAGAACCTGATGAACTGCAAGCTCTGCAAGTACCGCGCCCAGGTGCTCGGTTTCGAGGCGGAGGTCGGCCTGGCCCAGGAAAGCCACCACCACCACGTGGAGGGCGTCGGCACCGGCGTGGCGGAGCACCACCATGATCATGGCCATGACCATGATCATGGAGACGGTCACGGGCATCACCACGACCACCACCAAGATCATGACCACGGCCATTCGCACGGCCACGGCCACGGCCACGGCCATGACCATGGCCATTCCCACGATCACGGCCATTCCCACGATCATGGCCACCACCCCTATCCGCATGCCGACCATCCTCTGGGACCGGTCAGCATGAAGAAGAAGACGGCGTGACCACGGTTGCCGCATTGTCATGCCCGGGCTTGACCCGGGCATCCATGGCGATACGGGGTGACGTGGCGCAATGGACCCGCGGGTCAAGCGCGAAGGCGACAGGTTTTCTGTGTTGTGGAGCCGTGCTCCTATGACCACCACACTCCACGATTACATCCGCGACCCGCAGGAGATCATCCGGCGGTCGTTCGAGATCGTGCGGGCGGAGACCGATCTCTCGGCGCTGCCTGCCGATGTCGCCGAGATCGCCCTGCGCGTGGTGCACGCCTGCGGCATGCCGGAGATCGCGCCGGACCTCGCATACGGCGGCGACCTCGCCGGCGCCGGGCGCGCCGCTTTGCAGGCCGGCGCTGTTGTGCTGGCCGACTGTGAAATGGTGGCCGACGGTGTCACCCGCGCGCGCCTGCCTGCCGGCAACCGCGTCGTGTCCACCCTCAATGATGCGCGCACGCCTGACCTCGCCAGACAGCTTGGCACCACGCGCTCGGCGGCGGCCGTCGATCTCTGGCGCGACGACCTGAAGGGCGCGCTGGTGGCCATCGGCAATGCACCGACGGCGCTTTACCACCTGATGGAAATTCTCGCGGCAGGTGCGCCGCGTCCGGCGGCGATCCTCGCCTTTCCCGTCGGTTTCGTCGGCGCGGCCGAGTCGAAAGAAGCGCTTATTCACGCCGATCTCGGCGTGCCCTACCTGACGCTGCGCGGGCGGCGCGGGGGCAGCGCAATGGCGGCGGCGGCGGTAAATGCGCTGGCCCGCGCGGGGCTTTGAGCGTCATGTTGGATCGTTCGGCACCCTGGCTTTCCATCGTCGGCATCGGCGAAGACGGTCTTGCCGGCCTGACGCCGGCGGCGCGCGCGCTGGTTGACGACGCGGAAGTTTTCGTCGGCGGCGAACGTCACCTGGCGATGCTGCCGCAGGACCATCGCGAACGTCTTGCCTGGCCATCACCTCTTGCAACACTGCTCGACGAAATTGAATCGCGTCGCGGAACCCGCGTCTGCGTACTAGCATCCGGCGATCCACTGTGGTACGGCGTTGGTGTCTCGTTGCTGAAGCGAATCCGGCGCAGCGAGATAACCATCCTGCCCGGGCGGTCGTCATTCACCCTTACGGCCGCCCGGATCGGATGGCCCCTGGCAGAAGTCGACTGTCTGACGCTGCACGGTCGCCCCCTCTCGCTGCTGCATCCTCATATCCAACCGAACGCCAAACTGATCGTCCTCAGCGAGGATGCCACGACGCCGGCGGCGGTTGCCGCGTTGCTCACCGCTCGCGGTTTCGGCGCCAGCCGCATGACCCTGCTCGAGCATCTGGACGGCGAGAAGGAACGCTGCCTAGAAGGAATCGCAGCGGAATGGTCGGCCAATGACGTCGCCGATCTCAACACCATCGCCATCGAATGCCTTGCCGGTGCCGAAGCCGTGCTGCTGCCGCGCACGCCCGGCCTGCCGGATGACGCCTTCCGCCATGACGGCCAGATGACCAAGCGGGAAGTGCGCGCGGCGACGCTGGCCGCCCTGATGCCTGTCGCCGGGCAACTGCTGTGGGACGTCGGTGCCGGCTGCGGTTCGATCGCCGTCGAATGGATGCGCGCCGCGCCGCGCGCCCGCGCGGTTGCCATCGAACGCAAGGCCGAGCGCCGCGCCATGATCGCCGACAACGCCGAGAACCTCGGCACGCCGCAGCTGCAGATCGTCGGCGGCGAGGCGCCGGACGCACTCTACGGACTGGAGGCGCCGGACGCGGTCTTCATCGGCGGCGGTGCTTCCAAACCCGGCCTCATCGAGGTGTGCTGGACCGCGCTGAAGCCGGGCGGCCGCATGGTTGCCAACGCCGTCACCCTGGAAGGCGAGGCGGCGCTGCTCGCCTGGCAGAAGCAGCACGGCGGCGCACTCACCCGTTTCGCGATCTCCCGCGCCGAGCCGGTCGGCCCCTTCCAGGGCTGGCGGCCGATGATGCCGGTGACCCAGTATCAGAGCATGAAATCATGACCGGAACCCTCTACGGCCTCGGCATCGGGCCGGGCGATCCCGACCTCATCACCTTAAAGGCACTACGCCTCTTGCAGGCGGCGCCGGTCGTCGCTTATCCGGCGCCGGACGACGGTGACAGCCTGGCGCGCGCTATCGTGGCTCCGCACCTGCCCGGCGGGCAGACCGAGATCGCGATCCGCATGCCCATGGTGGCGGCACGCTTTCCGGCGCAGGAGGTCTACGACCGCGCGGCGGCGGAGATCGGCGACCATCTGGCCGCCGGCCGCGACGTGGCGGCGCTCTGCGAAGGCGATCCCTTCTTCTATGGCTCCTTCATGTACCTCTTCGGCCGCGTCGCCGAACAGCACAAGGTCGAGGTGGTGCCCGGCGTTTCGTCGCTGACCGCCTGCGCGGCGGTGCTGGGCGCGCCACTTGCCGCGCGCAATGACGTGCTGACCGTGGTCCCGGCCCCGCTGCCGGCCAATGCGCTGTCACATATCCTGCGTGACACCGACGCGGCGGCGATCATCAAGGTCGGCCGCCACCTGGCAAAGGTGCGCAAGGTGCTGCGCATTCTCGGCCTCTTGGACCATGCCCGCTACGTGGAACGGGCGACGCTGAGCGAGCAACGCATCCTGCCGCTGGCTGAAGTGGCGGAAGACAGCGCGCCCTACTTCTCGATGATCCTGGTCCACCGCCGCGGGGAGGCCTGGACATGCTGAAGCTCGCCCCGGCCTTCATCGTGCTGACGCCGGGTGGCGCCGCGCTCGCGGAGCGTCTCAAGGACGCCTGTCCACAGTCCCTGATACACGGCAAGCGCGGGCGTGTCGATGCCGCCGACGTTCTCTTCGACGACTTCACGGCGACCGTGCAGGCAGTTTTCCTGCAAGGCCGGCCTGTCGTCGGCTTCGCCGCGGCGGGCACGCTCATTCGTGCGCTGGCGCCGGTCATCGCCGACAAGCAGGGCGAACCACCGGTCATCGCTATCGCCGAGGACGGCGCCGCAGTGGTGCCGCTGCTGGGCGGCCATCGCGGCGCCAACGCCCTTGCAACGACCTTGGCCGGGATCCTCGGAATCGACGCGGCGGTGACCACCGCCGGCGACCGCCGCTTTGCGGTGGCGCTTGACGCTCCGCCCGCCGGGTGGCGCCTCGGCAATGCGGAAGACTACAAGGCCTTCACCGCCACCCTGCTGGGCGGCGAAGCGGTGAGCCTCCAAGGTGAGGCGCCCTGGCTGGCGGAAAGCGGTCTGCCCTTCGCCGACGATGCGGCGCTGAGGCTCGAAGCGACCGAACGGGTCGGAACACCCGCCGCCGATTGCCTCGTCTACCACCCGGCGCGGCTCTGCCTCGGCGTCGGCTGCGAACGCAACGCCGATCCGGCAGAATTGCAGACCCTGGTGCGCTCGGTGCTGACACAAGCCGGGCTCTCGCCGCTGGCGGTCGCCGGGGTCTTCTCCATCGACGTGAAAGCGGACGAAGCGGCGGTGCTGGCGCTGGCGGAGAGCTTGGGCGTGCCGGCGCGCTTCTTCGATGCCGCGACGCTGGAAGCGGAAACGCCGCGCCTTGCCAATCCCTCCGACCTGGTGTTCCGCGAGGTCGGCTGCCACGGCGTCGCCGAGGGCGCCGCGCTGGCCGCCGCCGGACCGCAGGGGGAGCTGATCGTCGCCAAAACCAAATCGCAGCGCGCCACCTGTGCCGTCGCCCTCGCACCCACCATTGTTGATGCGAAGAGGGTCGGGCGCGGGCGCGGCACCTTGAGCGTCATCGGCACCGGCCCGGGCGATCCTGTCTGGCGCACACCGGAGGCGGAGGCCGCGGTGCTGCGCGCGACGGATCTCGTCGGCTACGGTCTCTATCTCGACCTGCTGGGGCCGCTTGCTGCCGGCAAGGCGCGCCACGGCTACGAACTGGGCGAGGAGGAAAAGCGCGTGCGCGTGGCCCTCGACCTCGCCGCCGAGGGGCGCGACGTGGCGCTGGTATGCTCCGGCGACCCCGGCATCTACGCCATGGCGACCCTGGTGTTCGAGCTGCTGGAGCGCGGCGGGCGCGAAGATTGGTCTCGTGTCGGGGTGACCGTGATGCCCGGCGTCTCGGCGCTGCAGGCGGCGGCGGCGCGCGCGGGTGCGCCCATCGGCCATGACTTCTGCACCATATCGCTCTCGGACCTGCTGACCCCCTGGGAGGCCATTGAGCGGCGCCTCAAAGCCGCTGCCGAAGGCGATTTCGTCATCGCCTTCTACAATCCGGTCTCCAAGCGGCGCACGCGGCAGCTCGCCGCGGCGGTGGAGATTCTGAAAGGTCACCGCCCGGCCGACACCCCGGTGGTGCTGGCGCGCAACCTGGGACGGGAGGGGGAGACCTTCACCGTGGTCGATCTCGCCAAGCTGACGGCGGACATGGTCGACATGCTGACCGTGGTGCTGGTCGGCTCCAGCGAGACGCGGCGGGTCGCGCGGTCGGATGGCACGGCCTGGGTCTACACGCCCAGGGGTTACGCCGGCAAGGCGGTAAAGGATTCGGAAAAGATTGCGGGGAACGCGGCATGACCGTCTATTTCATCGGTGCCGGTCCGGGGGCCCCCGATCTCATCACTCTGCGCGGGCGCGACCGCATCGCCGCCTGTCCGGTGGTCCTCTATGCTGGTTCGCTGGTGCCGGCGGAGGTCGTCGCCTTTGCCCCGGAGGGAGCGAAGGTGATGGATACCGCGCCCATGACCCTCGACGAGATCATCGCCGAGATCGAGGCGGCGCACGTAGCGGGCCATGACGTGGCGCGGGTGCATTCGGGTGATCCCTCGCTCTACGGCGCCATCGCCGAGCAGATCCGCCGGCTTCGCGCGGTCGGCATTCCCTTCGAGATCGTGCCGGGCGTACCGGCCTATGCGGCGGCGGCGGCTGCGCTGGAAAGCGAACTGACCCTGCCGGAGGTGAGCCAGACGGTGATCCTGACGCGCACCACCATGAAGGCCTCGGCGATGCCCGAGGGCGAGGACCTGGCCACCCTCGGAAAATCGGGAGCCACGCTGGCCATCCACCTCTCGATCCGCAACCTGAAGCACATCGAGGCCGAACTGACGCCCCACTACGGCGCCGACTGCCCGGTGGCGGTGGTCTACCGCGCCTCCTGGCCGGACCAGCAGATCATCCGCGGCACCCTCAGCGACATCCGTGAAAAGGTGCGTGCCGCCAAGATCACCCGGACGGCCCTCATCCTGGTCGGCCGTGTGCTGGGCGAGACCGACTTCATAGACTCCAAGCTCTACGACCCCAACCACGTGCACGTGCTGCGGCCCAAGCGCAGCGCATAAGGACCCGGGCGGCTTCCGGAAAGTCCCTGGCGCGTCGCGGGCGCTGCTGACACAATGCCTGCCTTGGCGTGACCGCCTATTCCACTGTCTACGAACGATGCCTTGCCGGCTTCTACCGGCACGCGCGCGTGGGAGGAATGGTATGGCCCGGATTCTTGTCAGCATCGTTCTGTTCTTTGGCTTCCTGCCGTCCCTGGTGCTGCTGCCCAACGCGGCGCGGGCGAGCCAGTGTGTCGCCTATGTCGAGCGACAGCCCGGCGTCGTGCCGGTCCGCTTCGAGACGGCACAGACCTCCGGTGCCGTGGAGATCACCTACATCACCCACTCGACCTTCCGTCTGAAGACGCCGGCGGGCGTGGTGATCGCGACGGACTATGCGGGCTATGCCGGGCCCGGTCCTGTGCCGACGGTGGCCACCATGAACCACGCCCACGAGACGCACTTCACGCCGTTTCCCGATCCGGGCATCCGGCATGTACTGAAAGGCTGGAACCCGGAAGGCGGGCCGGCGGTCCACAAGCTGACGGTCGAGGACGTTTACATCCGCAACGTCCCGACCGATATCCGGTCCTGGGGTGAAGCGGTCGAGCCCTTCGGCAATTCGATCTTCATCTTCGAGGTAGCCGATCTCTGCATCGGGCACCTGGGGCACCTGCACCACAAACCGACGGCCGAGCAACTGGCCCTGATCGGCCGCCTGGACGTGGTCTTCGCCCCCGTCGACGGCAACATGACGCTGGATCTGCCGTCGATGATCGAGGTGCTGCAGGACCTGCGGGCGAGCCTCGTCATCCCCATGCATTACTTCGGCAGTCACACCCTCAACGTCTTCCTGGCCGGCATGGCCGCGGACTTCGACATCAGGGCATCGGCCAGCGCCACCATCGAGGTGTCTCTGCGCAACCTCCCGAAGCAGCCGACGGTCCTGGTGCTGGGCGGAGGTTGAGACACCCTCCCGCATGATGTCTCCGGCGTTTGCCGGTGACAATCGGATCAGTCGCCAAAGGCCGCGGCGTCGACCTGGAGGTTTTCGGCGCCCAGCAAGTGGTAGATCCGACGGCGACCGAAACCGCGGAGCTCGACTTCGCCGCGTTCCTCGATCTGGAAATGGGCGCGCAGGCGCGGGTGCATCTCCTCGCTGAGCAGCACTTCCATCGGTCCGGCGAGGGCCTCCAGGCGAGAGGCCAGATTTATGCCGGGGCCGAAGATGTCGTAGACGTACTTCTGGATACCGACGACCGAGCCGATCACCGGGCCCGGTGCTAGCCCGATGCGGCAGCGCCAGGTGATCTTCTGCGTTTCGTTGCGACGCTTCAGATAGCGCAGGCACAGAAGGGCGAGACGGGCAATCGCCGGGGCATGGTCCGGATTGGGCTCGGGCAAGCCGGCGACGGCCACGTAGGCATCGCCCATGGTCTTGATCCGTTCGCATCCCTGGTGCTCGGCGATGCGGTCGAAGGCCGTGAAGATGTCGTTCAGCTCGGAGACGATGGTGGCCGGGTCGTGCTCCACAGACATCTGGGTGAAGCCGACGAAATCCAGCATGAGAATTGAGGCTTCGTCGAATCGCTGTGGTGTGGTGACGCCGAAGGTCTTCAATTCGTGGTAGACGGACTCGGGCATGATGTTTAGCAGCAGCTTTTCGGCGCGCTCTTTTTCCTTCTTCAGCAGCCGGTTCTGTCGCTCAACCATGCCGGAGTAGGAGGAGATCATCGACTCCAGTTCGTGCACCTTGGTGACGTTGTGCAGTTCGATGATCACCCAGTCCCCTTCCAGCAACACCGCCCGCGTCGCGACCAGGGAGAGCGCATGAATGCGCCGACGTACCTTGACCTCCATGTTCGCCTTGTAGGTCTCGCCTGCATCGAGTGCCGTGCGCAGGGCCGCGGCATCGAGCCCGGCGATGCCGCCATCCAGGCTGCCCTCGCCGGCGTCGAACTCGGGCAGCCAAGCCAGTACGAGGCTGTTGCGAAAGACCACGCGCAGGTCGGGGTAGCTGGCGATGATCAGCCCCACGCCGACAGTTTCCAGCAACATCTTGTTGAAGGTGTCGAGCTGAAAGGCCATTGCCGGGCCTAGGTTCGGGAGACGATGTAGGGTTGGCGGCTTTTGATATCAGCAATAACCGCCTGGACGTCCTCGCTCTTGAAGTCGAACTCTTCGAGAGTCTGCTGCAGCAGGCCAGCCATGGTGTCGAAGGCCTCCTGGCTAACGCCTATGTTGCGATGGACCTGCTCAAGCACTTCATTGGTGTAGGAAGCGGGGCCGCCCATGACCTGCGAGATGAACTTGGTCTGGTGATCGACGAGAGTTGCCATGTCGACGTCGTCGAAGTAAGGCCCGACCACGTCAGAATCCAGCATCTTGCCATAGAATGACAAGACTACCTGGTGCACGGTTCCGAAACCACCGTAGCGCTCAAACATCGTGGATTTCATGCGCATCCCCCCGGATCAGCAGCGGCCAGGCAAAGCCTAGCACGCTTTGCCACCCCACACGATAAGAGTGAGGCGGATTGTACAGGCGGCGGCCGGGCCCGGGCGGCTGCAGAAGCTCGCTCAGCCAAAAATATCCTGCGTGATGCTGTCGTACCAGCCGCGGGCGTAGTCGGCCTCCCTCTGGCGGAAGCTGTGGTCGGCGTCTCCGGGGCTGAGGCCCCCGGCACCTTCCAGTTCGACAATCTTGCCGTCCTGCACGTTGTAGACACCGGCAACGGAGATGCCGTAGTCCGGCGCCACCAGGCTGTAGCAGGTGTTGACGAACTTCGGTGCTGCCGGATCCTGGCCGTTCAGTACCGAAGCGATGGCTGCGGCGGCGACCTTGGCCTGGGTCGAGGCGGCGAAGCCTGACTTCGGCATCGGCGCGGCGATGGTGGCGTCGCCGATGACATGGATGCCGGGCACCAGCGCCGACTCGAAGGTCGCCGGCTGCACGGGGCACCAGCGGGTGTTGTCGGCAAGGCCGGATTCCTGTGCGATCCTGCCCGCCTGCTGCGGCGGGATGAAGTTCACAACGTCGCCGGCCACCTCGCCGAAGTCGGTGTGCAGCGTCATCGTGTCCGCATCGACCCGCACCACGCGCCCGTCGTTCTCCAGGTTGCGGTAATCGATCATACCGGGATAGAGCTGCTCCCAGCCCTGCTTGAAGAGGCCCTGCTTCGAGAAGCTCTTCTTGGGGTCCAGGGCGATGATCTTGGACTTCGGCTTATGGGTCTTGAAGTAGTGGGCGACCATGCTGATGCGCTCGCCCGGGCCCGGCGGGCAGCGGAAGGGATTGTCCGGCGGCGAGATGACGAAGACGCCGCCGTCCGGCATGGCCTCCAATTGGCGTCGCAACAGGGTGGTCTGTGCCCCGGCCTTCCAGGCGTGCGGGATCTTCTCGACGATGGATTCATCGGCGCCCTCGATGGCACCCCACTTGAAGTCGATGCCCGGCGAGACAATCAGGCGGTCGTAAGGCACCGCGCTGCCGCCGGCCAGCCGGACTTCTTTTCTCTCGGCGTCGATGGCCGCGGCCAGGTCTTGGACCACAGTGACGCCGTGGCGGCGCAGCCCGTCGTAGCCGTGGGTAATGCGCCCGATGGGGTTGACGCCGCCAATCACCGTGTTGCTGAAGGGGCAGGTGACGAAGGTCTCGTTGGGCTCGATCAGCGTGACCTCGAGTCCGCTGTCGAAGCGGCGCAGGTACTTCGCGGCGGTGGCGCCGCCGAAGCCGCCGCCGATGACCACCACTTTCGCGGTGGCGGCCTTGGCGACGTAGGGCGCAGCGAAGGGAGCGGCTGCCGCGGCGGCCAGCAGGGTGTTGAAGCGACGGCGGCCAATGCGGATGCTTGTCTTGGTCATGGCTCTCCCCCTCACTTGCCACCGCTGAAGTAGGCGGCGAGCATCCTGATTTCCTCATCGGTGAAGCCCTTGGCGATGCGCACCATCACCGTCGACGGCTTGGAACCGTCGCGGAAGCGCATCAGGGTCTCGACGATATAGTCGGCCGACTTGCCGTCGATCGACGGCATGGCGCCGGCACTGTGGCCGTCGGTGCCGTGACAGGAAAAACAGGTGTTGGCCAGGATGGCGCCGCGGCGCTCGTCCGCCATGGCATTGCCGGCGCTGAACAGCAGTGCCGCCGCTAGGGCAAGCACCACCGGTCCCGCAAATTGGGTCTGCATGATTGGTCTCTCCCCACGTCCTTTTCGTTGTTCCGGGTCTTCATGACCGTACCCAGCGCGAAAATAGTGGCCCAAATAATTTTACGGCGCAATGTGGGAGAATAGCGTCAGTCTGGCCGTACTTCCTATTGTCCCTTCCGGTTCCTAGCCTAAGGATTTAATCTCAGCGATTATCGCCTGCGTCCCTGCCGTGCCGGGGGCGCCGGACGGGGGATGGTCGCGCAACCTCTTGGGGGACCAGGGAATGTTGAAAGAGTTCAAAGAATTCGCCATGCGGGGCAATGTCCTGGACATGGCGATCGGTATCGTCATCGGCGCCGCCTTCGGCAAGATTGTGACTTCATTCGTATCCGACATCCTGATGCCGCCCATCGGTCTGCTGCTCGGGGGGGTCGATTTTTCCAACATTTTCATCGTGCTCGGCGGCGGCGACTACGACTCGCTGGAAGCTGCCAAGGAAGCCGGTGCGGCGACCTGGAACATCGGCCTCTTCATCAACACCGTGATCGACTTCCTGATCATCGCCTTCGCCATCTTCCTGGTGGTCAAGGCGGTGAACAACATGAAGCGCAAGGAAGAGGTCGTGCCGCCGCCGGATCCCACGGAGAAGCCCTGCCCCTTCTGCGTCACGCCGATTCCCATCAAGGCGACGCGCTGCCCCCACTGTACCTCGCAGCTTGAACCGGCCTGACGACGATGGAAGGATGCCGCCTCGCTGGCATCCTTCCCTCTCTTCCGGAACCAGAAACCTATCGATGACGCAGGATATCCGCACCCTCATCACCCCTGAGGGCCTCGCCCGTTTTGAGCAAGAACTGAAGAAGCTGCAGGAAGAGCGCCACGAGGTCTGCGCCATCGTGTCCTGGGCCGCCGGCAACGGCGACCGCAGCGAGAACGGCGACTACATCTACAACAAGCAGCGCCTGCGCCAGATCGACAAGCGGTCCGGCTGGCTGGCGCGCCGCCTGAAGAACGCGACCGTCGTGCGCCCGCAGGAGCAGAGGGCGAACGGCAAGGTGCGCTTCGGCAGCTGCGTCACCTACATCGACGAAGATGACGTGAGCCACAGGGTGCGCATTGTCGGCTACGACGAGGCGGATCTGGCGCGCGGTGAAATCTCCATCGGCTCGCCGGTCGCCCGCGCCCTCATGGGCAAGAGCGCCGGCGAGGGCATCGAGGTGGAGACGCCTCAGGGCGTGAAGTACCTCGACATCGAGGCGGTGGAGTAGGCTAACCCGGATTTCTCAAACTATCGCGGGCGTCACGGAGGCGAATTTGACGACAGGCCAGGAGAGACGCGAAGAGCGTATCGGGAATACGGTCGAGCGGCTCGACGCCGCCTGTCGTCAAATTCGCCCCGCCCTTCGGGTCGCATCAGCAAGCGGGCGCGCGGCGTCCAAGCCCTCAACCGTAGTCCCTGCTACGCTTTTCGGGCTTCTCCTGGTGCGCCCGCTTGCTGATGCGATGACGCTCCGTGATAGTTTGAGAAATCCGGGCTAGAGCCAGCCGCGGCGCCAGAAGTACCACAGCGGCAGGGCCGCCGAGATGACCATCAGCAGGATGGCAAGGGGATAGCCCCAGGGCCACTCCAGTTCAGGCATGAAGTGGAAGTTCATGCCGTAGACCGATGCGATCAGCGTCGGCGGCAGGAAGGCGACCGCGGCGACCGAGAAGATCTTGATGATGGCGTTCTGCTCAATGTTGATCATGCCGAGCGAGGCATCCAGCAGGAAGGTGATCTTCTGGGACAGGAAGCTGGCGTGATCGGTCAGCGAGCGCGCATCGCGCGCGAGGGTCTTCACCCGGGAGCGGATGTCCTTGTCGCTTTTGCGGTGGGTGGTTGCCTGACCCAGGAAACCGATGAGCCGCTCCAGCGTGACCAGACTGTCCCGGATGTTCGAGATGAGATCGCCCTTGCGCCCGATCGCTTCGAGTACGGCCTGGAAATTGCGGCTGGTGGTCCGCATCACCTCCTTGTGCTGGAAGACGTCGTGGGAGATGCCGTCGATGTCGCGGCCGGCCCGCTCCAGGATGTCGGCGATGCGGTCCACGATGGCCTCGAGCAGGGCGACGAGCACCACTTCGCCGTTGGTGCAGCCCATCGCGACCTTCTCCGCGCGCATGGGAAAGGTCTGAAACGCGCGCGGTTCGTGGTAGCGGATCGTCACCAGCCGGTCCGCCGCCAGAACGAAGGTGACCGGGGCCATCAGCGGGTTGTCGCGGTCGGCCTGCGCGGGCAGCGTCGCCGTCATGAAGGCCGCGCCGTCCTCGTAGTAGAGCCGGGAGGAGACCTCGATCTCCTCCATCTCCTCGCGGGTCGGCAGGTCGACCCCGAGTTTCGCTTCCAGCCCGGCGGCTTCCTCGGCCGTCGGGCTCAGCAGATCGAACCAGACAATTCCGTCAATCGCATCGCCCGGCCGGTCGTCCAGCCGCAGGCGGCCGTCGGCGTTCAGGTATCGACGGATCACCGGTTGGGTCCTCCTGGTGTTGGCTCGGGTCGGCTCGGTCGTCGCTGTGCCGGCGGATCGGCGTCAGTCGAGGGGAGCCTAGCCCAGCTCTTGCCGGCAACCAAGTCGCCCGCCCGACCCTCGCAGGGCTCAGCGGAACAGCACGACGGGAACCTTACAGGAGCGGATCATTTCGGTCGTCGTCGAGCCGATGATGAGGCTGCGGATGCGTGAATGGCCGTAGGCGCCCATCACCAGCAGGTCGATCCCTTCGGACTCCACGGCCTGGGCAATGGCGGTCTCCGGCTGGCCCGGCAGAATGGCTGCATCGACGCGGTAGCCGCCGGCCTCCAGCAGCGCCTTGGCATCGTCCAGGCGCTTGCGGTTTTCCGGGCTGTCGGCGCCGGCGGTGATCAGGCGGCACTCCAGGCCGGCGAAGAGGTCGCTGCGGGCGATATGGTCGACCGCCTTCATGGCGCTGGTACCGCCGTCGTAGGCGATGAGGAACCGCCTGATCGGCCTGAAGGCACGCGCAGCGACGAAGACCGGCTTGTGGCTGGAGCGGATCACCCGCTCGAGGTTCGAGCCCAGGTGCAGCCTGGCGAAGTCGGCTGCCTCGCCGCGCTTTCCGACCACGATCATCGCGGCCTCCGCCTCCCATTCGGCGACGGTTTCCACGACGTCGCCGATGCGGAGTTTCGAGCTGACGCCGGCGCTGCCGTCGGCGGCAAGGCGCGCCTCCGCGTCTTCCAGGATCGCGCGGCCACGCCGCTGCGCCAGCTTGGCGCGCTGCTCGTCGAGGGCGCTCAATTCCTCCAGCAGGGCGGTGCGGGCACCCAGGGTGATGTTGCCGCTGAGGTTGGCCGGGGCGCTGGCGGTCTCGCGCCGCCCCAGGACGTGCAGCAGTTCGACCGTGGCGCCGGTGCGCCCGGCGATCCAGGCGGCGTGGTCGCACACACTCTCGGAATAGACCGAACCGTCGACCAAGGCGATGAGTTTGGTCATGCTTCCCCCTAGTGCCCCATCAGGCGTTCCAGCGCCCCGGGCCTATCGTGGACCGCGAGCCTGTCGACGATGGTCTCGCTGGCCTGGTTGAGGCCGATGATCTCGACCTCGGCGCCTTCGCGGCGGAATTTCAAGACGATCATATCCAAGGCGGCGACGCTGGAGATATCCCAGATGTGCGCGCGGCTGACGTCGATGGTGACCCGTTCCAGGGCTTCCTTGAAGTCGAAAGCGGCCGTGAAGTCGTCGGCCGAGGCGAAGAACACCTGCCCCTCGACGACATAGGTTCGCGCGGTGCCGTCTTCTGAGAGAGCCGAGGTGACGCGGAAGATCTGCGCGATCTTCCAGGAAAAGAAGATGCCCGACAGCAGAACGCCGACGAGCACGCCGATCGCCAGGTTATGGGTCAGCACGACGCAGACCACCGTCGCCAGCATGACGACGGAGGAGCTGCGCGGATGAAGCTTCAGGTTCTTGATCGATGACCAGCTGAAGGTGCCGATGGAGACCATGATCATAATGGCGACCAGCGCCGCCATGGGAATTTGCTTCACCCAGTCGCCCAGCACCACGATCATGAACAGCAGGAAGACCCCGGCACAGAAGGTCGAAAGGCGTCCGCGGCCGCCGGACTTCACGTTGATCATCGACTGGCCGATCATGGCACAGCCCGCCATGCCGCCGATGAAGCCGGTCGCGGTATTGGCGATGCCCTGGCCGATGCACTCCTGGTTCCGGTTGCTGGGGGTGTCGGTGAGGTCGTCAACGATAGTTGCCGTCATCAGCGATTCCAGCAGGCCCACCGCGGCCACTGCCGCCGAATAGGGCAGCACGATCATCAGGGTCTCAAGGTTGAGCGGGACGTCCGGCACCAGGAAGACCGGCAGTGTGGAGGGCAGCTCGCCCATGTCACCGACGGTGCGGACCTCGAGCCCGAGGGCCATGGCGGCGGCGGTCAGGACGATGATGCAGACAAGCGGAGAGGGGATCGACCTGGTGATGTAGGGGAAGAGGTAGATGATCGCGAGCCCGGCGGCGACCAGAACGTAGGTCAGCCAGGGAACACCGATCAGCTCCGGCAGCTGGGCCATGAAGATGAGGATCGCCAGGGCGTTCACGAAGCCGGTGATGACCGAGCGGGAGACGAAGCGCATGAGATAGCCGAGTCTCAGGAGCCCGGCGGCGATCTGCAGCACGCCCGCCACCACGGTCGCCGCCAGCAGATACTGCAGCCCGTGTTCCTTCACCAGGGTCACCATTAGAACCGCCGTCGCGGCGGTGGCGGCCGATATCATGCCCGGCCTGCCGCCCGTGATGGCCGTGAGGACCGCAATCGAGAAGGAAGCGAAGAGCCCGATCTTGGGGTCGACGCCCGCGATAATCGAAAAGGCGATGGCTTCGGGGATCAGAGCCAAGGCAACGACCAGCCCGGCCAGGACATCGCCGCGAATGTTGCCGATCCATTGATCGCGGTAGGCGAAGAAGACGTTCATGGAATTCCGCGGAAAGAGGGGCCGCACGGGATCGATGGATCCGCTGGATTGAGTATTGGTTTTGGAGTGTTTTCCGGCGGATCAGCGGCCGGCAGAGCCACCCGGGATCTCACCGGGTCCGTGCGTATCCGCCCTCTATAGGCGGAAAGTTGCTGCACCGCAACATAATAGGGCTTTTTTTGGCGGGAACGGGCGGTTCTCCGCGCCTGCAGAGGCTTACAGGCGGCCCTCGATCCAGCGCAAAGCCTCCTCCACGGTGCCGACGGTCTCCTCGGCCTCGTGCGGGGGGCGGTCGATCATGATGACCGGCAGGCCGAGTTCCCGCGCCACGGCGATCTTGGCGTAGGTCGCCTCGCCGCCGGAATTCTTGGTGACCAGCGCCTGGATGCCGTGTAGCGCAAAGAGCGCGCGCTCGCCGTTCACCTCGAAGGGGCCGCGGCCCAGCACCACTTCGTAGCGCTCCAGCGGCAGCTTTTCACGCGGTGAGTCCACCGTGCGCACCAGGAACCAGATGCCCGGCAAACCGGCGAAGGCGTCCAGTTCGCCGCGGCCGACGGCGAGGAAGACGCGCTCTGCGAGGCCCGGCAGCGCCTCGGCGGCGGCCTTTGTGTCGGCGACGTGGATCCACCTGTCGCCTGCGGTCGCGCGCCAGGGCGGGCGGGCAAGATGCAAACGCGGTGTGCCGCTGTCGCGGCAGGCGGCCGCCGCGTTGGCGGAGATGCGCGCGGCGTAGGGGTGGGTGGCGTCGACCACGAGGTCGATGCCTTCGCGCGTGAGATAGTCGGCCAGGGCCGTGACCCCGCCGAAGCCGCCGACCCGCAGGCCGCCCGGCAGGCTCGCCGGCTGCTCGGTGCGTCCGGCTAGCGAGGAGATCACCTCGACATCGTCGCGGCTGGCGAGATGCTCGGCCAGCTCCCGTGAATCGCCGGTGCCGCCCAGCAGCAGGATGCGGCGCGGTTTCGTTCCGGCCTGGTAGTGCGCAGTCTCTTTCGTCATGCGGGCCAGCCTGCCGCCTTGCCGGCGAGATTGCCAGTGCGATCGAACACCAGCACCTCGACCGCGGTTTCGGATGCTTCCCCCTTTTCAGCCAGCAGGCTGAGCGCGACGTGGCGCGCGCGCGCCGCCACCGCATCCGCCAGCGGCAGCCCGGCCGCGGTGGCAGCGTCGAGCACTTGCTTGGCGGTGTTGGCGCCGCGTGCCTCGGCGACCAGCGCCTCGGGCGCGCCAAGCTCGACGAGAATCAGGGCCAGGAGGTCGAAGTCCACTTGGCTCCTGCCCGAGTGCAGGTCGAGCGCCCCGGCGGCCAGCTTACAGAGCTTGCCGAAGCCGCCGGCCAGGGTGAGGCGGGGCAGGGGATGGCGGCGCAGGTATTTCAACAGGCCGCCGGCGAAGTCGCCCATGTCGAGCAGCGCCCCTTCCGGCAGACCGTAGAGCTTCTGCACAGCGGCCTCGGAAGTCGAACCGGTGCAGGCGGCAGCGTGGTCGATGCCGGTGGCGCGCGCCACGTCGATGCCTCTGTGAATCGAGTGGATCCAGGCCGCACAGGAAAACGGCACCACCACGCCGGTGGTGCCGAGAATGGAGAGGCCACCGAGAATGCCGAGGCGCGGGTTCCAGGTTTTCTGCGCCAGGGCCTCGCCGCCGTCTACCGAGATCTCGATCTCGACGTCGCCCGGGTCGCCATGGGCGGCGGCGATCTCGGCTATCACGCCTTGCATCATCCGGCGGGGGACGGGATTGATGGCCGGCTCGCCGACCGGCAGCGGCAGGCCGGGCTTGGTAACGGTGCCGACGCCGGGGCCGGCCGTGAAGGCAACGCCCGAGCCTGCCGCGCCGCGCCGCAGCGTCGCCTGCACGGTGGCCAGGTGGGTGACGTCGGGGTCGTCGCCGGCGTCCTTCACGATGGCCGCGCTGGCCCAGCCGTCGCCGAGGGCTTCGCGGGCCAGGGCGAAGGCCGGCTGCTCGCCCTTAGGCAGGGTGATGCTCACCGGGTCCGGGAAGCGGCCGGTCAGCAGCGCGGTATAGGCGGCCTTGGTCGCCGCCGTGGCGCAGGCTCCTGTGGTCCAGCCGCGCCGCAACGCGCCTTCCGGTTTGCGAGTCATGTCGCTATTCTACAATTTCAGGCTTTTCACTGACTAGGACAGCCGGACCCCCGGCGTCTAGAGTGCTCTCCATGGAACCTACCGATCTTTCTCTGCCGGCCTTCGAGCCGGGAAGCGTGTGGCTTGTCGGCGCCGGGCCGGGCGACCCGGGCCTGCTGACCCTGCACGCCGTGAATGGCCTCCAGCAGGCCGATGTGGTGGTCTACGATGCGCTGGTCGGCGCCGCGGTGCTGGACCTCGCGCGTCCCGATTGCCAGAAGATCCATGCCGGCAAGCGCGGCGGCAAGCCCTCGCCGGTGCAGGCCGACATTTCCCAGCGTCTGGTGCGCCTCGCCAAGGAGGGCAAGCGGGTGCTGCGCCTCAAAGGCGGCGATCCCTTCGTCTTCGGGCGTGGCGGCGAGGAAGCGCTGGCGCTGGTCGCCGCCGGGGTGCCCTTCCGCATCATCCCCGGCATCTCCGCCGGCATCGGGGGGCTCGCCTACGCCGGCATCCCGGTCACCCACCGCGACACCAACTCGACCGTTACCTTCGTCACCGGCCACGGCGTCGGCGGCGAAGTGCCCGACGGCATCGACTGGGCGGCGCTGGCCAAGGGCGCGCCGGTCATCGTGCTTTACATGGCGCTGAAGCACATCGGCACCATCGCGCAGAGACTGCTGAAGCACGGCCGAGCGGCCGTGGAGCCGGTCGCCGTGGTCAGCCAGGCGACACTGCCGGAACAGGTGATCCTGGAGACCACGCTCGGCACCTGCGCGGCCGATATCGCCGCCGCCGGTATCGAGCCGCCCTGCATCGTGGTGATCGGCGAGGTGGTGCGCCTGCGCAACGGCCTCGACTGGCAGGGCCTTGCCCACGGCCGTGTGCTCGACCCCAATCCCCTGGGACTTGCCCGGCAGCGCGAGACGGGATGATCCCCGGCCTTCTCCTCGCGGCCCCGGCATCGGGCAGCGGCAAGACCACCCTGACCCTCGCGCTGCTGCGGGCGCTGAAGGACCGGGGTATCGCCGTCTCCTCGGTGAAGGCGGGCCCGGACTATATCGACCCGGCCTTCCATCATGCCGCCGGCGGACGGCCCTGTCTCAATCTCGACGGCTGGGCGATGCGCCCGGAGACTCTCGCCGCCGCCCTCGCGCAGGCTGGTGAGGGCGCCGAGCTGATCCTTGGCGAGGGTGTCATGGGATTGTTCGATGGCGCGCCGGTCGCCGGCGGCCTGGCGGGGCTCGCCGCCGGCTCCACCGCCGAACTCGCGGCGCTGACCGGTTGGCCGGTTTTCCTGGTCATCGATTGCAAGGGCATGGGGGCGTCGGTTGCCGCTCTGGCGCGCGGCTTCGCCGGTTTCCATGAAGCCGTCGAGGTTGCCGGCGTGATCCTGAATAATGTTGCCAGCCCCCGCCACGAGGCCCTGCTGCGCGCCGCCTGCGAGGCCGCCGGGCTCAGGGTGTTCGGGGCGGTCGCCCGCAATGCGGCGCTCGCACGGCCGTCGCGCCATCTCGGCCTGGTGCAGGCCGGCGAGGATGTCGCCCTGGACGACTTCCTCTTGGCGGCAGCAGGCATCATCGCGGCTCAGGTTGACCTGGACGCTTTGCGCAGGGTGGCACGGCCCGCACGCCTCAGTGGGGCGACCACCTCGCCGCCAGCCCCGCCCCTGCCGCCGCTGGGCCAGCGCATCGCCGTCGCCCGCGACATCGCCTTCGCCTTCACCTATCCGCTGCTGCTGGAGGGCTGGCGCCGTGCCGGCGCGGAACTCGTGCCTTTCTCCCCGCTGGCCGACGAGGCGCCCGACGCGGCGGCAGATGCGGTCTACCTGCCCGGCGGCTATCCGGAGCTGCACGCCGGCCACCTTGCCGGTAGCCCTTGCTTTCTCGCCGGGCTGAGAGGGGCTGCGCGGCGCGGGGCCGTCATATACGGCGAGTGCGGCGGCTACATGGTGCTGGGGCAGGGGCTGGAGGACGCCGAGGGACTGCGCCACGCCATGGCCGGGTTGCTGCCGCTCGAAAGCTCCTTCAAGTCACCGCAGCGCCACCTCGGCTACCGTCGGGGCGTAACCCGGGCGGCGGGGCCACTTGGTCCGGCCGGTACCGCCTACCGGGGGCACGAATTCCACTATGCCTGTGTGCTGGGCGCCGAGGGGCCGTCGGAGACCGCTTTGTTCGACGCTGCGCCCGCTACGGCTTCGGCCGGGCCTAGCCTCGCCGTCGGCCAGCGTAACGGCGGCGTCTTCGGCTCCTTCCTGCATCTCGTCGACCGAGAAGCCTGTTGAGGCCGGTCGCGCGGAGATTTGGAGCGACTCTTCACCCTGGGTTGCAAGACGACACAGTTTTGTTTTTGGTTCGCAGGGGCCCGCTGGGCTGTAGTTCGGGCTCGATTCGGGGCGGATCAGGCAAAAACTCCTAGGACAACCTACGCAGACCATTCAATTTCCGCGGGTTGCTGTCTAGAATGACCGTCGAGCATCCGGCCAGCGCCGACTGACCGAAGCGATTCCCGCGCGGGTCCTGGGTCCGCCTGGCGAGAGAGGACGCGAATCGACAGCGGCGACCATGGCCGCGCCAAGCGGAAGCAACAGGCCAAGCGGAAGCAACAGGAAGGAAGGGTGGATGGATATCGGAGTGGGGGAGCAGTCTTTCGAGGAACTTTGGACGATGGTCGTCGCCTTGGTGACCAGCTACGGTCTCAGCGTCATCGGCGCCATCGTCATCCTGGTCGTCGGCTTCGTGATCGCCGGTTGGGTCCGTCGCAGCGTCGAGAAGGGGCTCAGCAAGTTCCGCAAGGTCGACGAGACGCTGCGCAGCTTCTTCTCCAGCCTGGCCTACTACGCCGTCATCGTCTTCACCATCATCGCCGTGCTGTCGCAGTTCGGCGTGGAGACGACCAGCTTCATCGCCGTTCTCGGCGCCGCCGGCCTGGCCATCGGCCTGGCGCTGCAGGGGACGCTCAGCAATGTTGCCGCCGGTGTCATGCTGCTGCTGTTTCGGCCGTTCAAGGTGGGCGACTACATAGACGGTGGCGGCCTCGCCGGCACGGTGAAGAGCATCAGCCTCTTCGTGACCGAGCTGGCGACACCGGACAACGTGCAGATCATCGCGCCGAACTCTCAGCTGTGGGGCTCGGCGATCAAGAACTACTCCTTTCATCCGACGCGGCGTGTCGACATTGCGCTGGGTATCGCGTACGAGGACGAGATCGACAAGGCCCTGGCCGCCATCGTGGAAGAGGCAAAGAAGGATTCCCGCGTGCTGGGTGATCCGGAGCCGATGGCCGCGGTGACCGACCTGGGCGACAGCTCGGTGAACTTCACCGTGCGCGTCTGGTGCAACGCCGCCGACTACTGGCCACTGAAATTCGACCTGACGAAGAACCTGAAGAACCGAATGGATGCCGAAGGCATCACCATCCCCTATCCGCAGCGCACCGTCCATACGGTCGGTGCCATGGTGGATTGATGGGGCGGCAAGGCTCTGAATGACCAACGGGAACGGCAGGCAGCCGCAGGCTGCTGAAACGGAACACTGGGTGGGACGACGCGTTATCGGGGGATAACGGCGCGGCTGCTGCGGTAGCGCGCGCTTCGATCGGAGGTTTTACAAGACATGAAGAAGCTGCTCATCGGCCTGGGCGTCCTCGTCGTGCTGCTGCTGGTGGCCGTCGTCGTCGTTCCCATGCTTATTCCCTTGGACAGCTACAAAGGCGAGATCCAGGCGCAGGTGAAGGAGAAGACTGGGCGAGACCTGCGCATCGACGGCGACATCTCCCTCTCATTGCTGCCGACGCTTGCGGTGTCTGTCGAGAACGTCGGTTTCGCCAATGCTCCCGGCGCCACCACGCCGGAGATGGCGACTATCGACCGCCTCGACGTTGCCCTGCAGATCCTGCCGCTGCTGAGCGGCGAGGTGGCGATCGACCGCTTCGTCCTGGAACAGCCGGTGATCAACCTGGAGGTCGACGCCGAGGGCAGACCGAACTGGCAGTTGCAGATGGCCGACGGCGCCGCGGCGCCCGCCGGCGGGACGGGCGGCGGTAGTGCCGCCGGCGACAGCGGCGCCGCGGTCGGCGAATTGCGCCTGGGCGACGTGCGCCTGATCGACGGCACACTGAACTACGTCGACCGCCGAAGCGGGCAGGAGCTGACGGTCAGCGAGGTGAACATGGAGCTGTCGCTGCCGTCGCTTGCCGAACCCTTCACGGCCGACGGCTCGGCCGTGTGGAACGGCAAGACCGTATCGCTGGAGGTCGATGCGGAGAACCCGCGCGCCCTGATGAACGGTGAGACCACCAACCTGGCGATGAACGTGGAGTCCGAGCCGGTGAACTTCACCTTCGACGGGGCCGCGCGCAACGCCGAGGCGCTGGGTCTGCAGGGCAAGCTGGCACTCGATGTGCCGTCGATCCGCGAACTGGCCGCCTGGACCGGCAATCCGCTCGATTTCCCCGGCGACGGGCTCGGGCCTTTCAATATCGCCGGCGACCTGGAAATGACGGGTGCCAAGGTGGCGCTGACCCAGGCGACGATCAAGCTGGACGAGATCAACGGCAATGGTCTCTTCGCGGTCGATGCCACCGGCGCCAAGCCGATGGTGAAGGCGGAGCTGACGGTCGATCAGCTGAACTTCAACCCCTACCTGCCGGCGGAACAGGAAGGTGCGGCCAGCGACGGCGGCCAGGCGGCGTCGGGCTCATCCGGAGGCGGTAATGGCGGCGCCGGCGGCGGCGAGTGGAGCGACGAGCCGATCGACGTCTCGGCGCTGGGCATGGCGAATGCCGACCTCGCCTTCAACGCCGGCGGCATCCAGTTCAAGGACGTAAAGATCGGCCAGAGCCAATTGACCGTCGTGCTGCAGGACAGCAAGCTGACCGCGGACCTCGCCGAGATGCAGCTCTATGACGGCGCCGGCAAGGGTAAGGTCGTGGTCGACGGCAGTGCTGCCAAGCCGTCCATCACCGCCGATTTCGATCTGGCGAACTTCCAGGCCGGGCCGTTCCTCAACGACGTTGCGAAGTTCGACCGCATTCTCGGCACCACCGAGAGCAAGGTGTCGGTGAAGACCACCGGCGCCAGCCAGCGCGAACTGGTCTCGAATCTTGCCGGCAATGGTGCGGTGGTGTTTCGCGATGGTGCCATCAAGGGCATCAACCTTGCCGCCATGATGCGCAACATTTCCACGACGGCCATCGAGCAGTCTTTCGACGATGCCGAAGCGACGGACTTTGCCGAACTGTCCGGCAGCTTCACCATCGAGAAAGGCATCGTCAGCAACAAGGACCTCTCGCTCATCGCGCCGCTGGTGCGCATGACCGGCGAGGGCACCGTGCCGCTGCCGCCGCGCACCGTCGACTATGTCGTGAAGCCGAAGCTGGTCGGCAGCATCGAGGGTCAGGGCAGCACCTCCGATCTGGCTGGTGTCGGCGTGCCGATCAAGGTTTCCGGACCTTGGAGCGACATCTCCTACAAGCCGGACCTCGAAGGGCTGTTGAAGGATCAGCTCAAGGATCCCTCGGCCGTCATCGAGCAGCTGCAGGACGGCGAAGGCGCCAAGGGCCTGCTGGAAGGTCTGAAGCCAGGCGGTGACAGCGGCGAGAGCACGTCGCCGCTCGATCTGAAGAAGAAGCTGTTCGGCAATTGACGGCGCCACGGCAGCGCGCCCCAAGGGCGGACACCGCAGAAGGTCATCCAGCCCGCTGGGGCCGCCGCCGTGCGGTCGCCTTGGCCGGTGCGGCCCTTGCCGCACCGCTGCTGCTGGCGACCTGCGGCGTCACCGGAGACCCGGTGCCGCCGCTGGTGCGCCTCGCCGATCTGCGGCTGGTGGAGAGCAGCGTCTTTGAACAGCGCTTCGAGATCGACCTCAGGATCGGCAACCCGAACGACTTCGCCCTGCCGATCGACGGCCTCACCTTCGACCTGGAGGTCAACGGCGAGTCATTCGTTCGTGGCTTCAGCGACCAGCGGGTTACCATTCCGCGCCTGGGTGACGGGCTGGTCTCGGTGGCGGCTTCGACCACCCTGATCGAGGTTGTGCGCCAGCTGCTGCTGCTGTCCCAGCGTGGCGACCTGACCTACCGGCTGAGCGGCCTTGCCTATCTGCAAAGCTTCGCCCGCCGCTCGGTGCCCTATCAGTCAGAGGGCACCTTCCGTCTCGGTGGCCCCGGTGACGGTTCAGAACGATCGATCTAGACCTGTTAACCTTTTGGTCTGGCAGGGATTCGGCGGATTTCAGAACGCTTCCGAAGCCTGCGTCACTGCGCTATTCTGTAGCTGGGCTTGGTAGGGCGCCCATGACGGCACGGGGGAAACTCTCGGCCGAAGCAATGACGACGCGGGGTCAACCCCGCGCGCAACCGGTGTCCGGAGGAAAGCCTATGGCAGTTACCGATAGTCCCTTAAATGCATTCCCGCCGGTGAACCGGCTGGCGACTGACCGGCCCTGGGCTTGGCTCGCCGCCGGCTGGGCGGACATCAAGCGCGCGCCTGGAGTCAGCCTGGCTTACGGCGCCATCTTCACGGCCATCAGCTTCGCGATCACCGCGGGGGTGTTCTTCGCCGGCATGGAATACCTGCTGTTCCCGCTGGCCGCTGGCTTCATGCTGGTCGGCCCGATGCTGGCAGTGGGGCTCTACGAGACCAGCCGGCGTCTGGAAAGCGGCCAGCCGGTATCGCTGTTCTCGGCGCTCTTCGTCGCCACCCGCTCGCCCATGCGCCTCGCCTTCGTCGGTGTAACGCTGATGGCGCTGCTGCTGATCTGGATGCGCGCGGCGCAGCTGCTGCTGGCATTGTTCCTCGGGCCGAGCGAGTTTCCGCCCCTGGCTGAGGCAGTGCCAACCTTGCTGCTGACGCCGGAGGGTGTCGCTCTGTTGGTCGTCGGGACCTGCGCCGGGGCGGTGCTGGCGGCTTTGGTCTTCTCGATCAGCGTGGTCTCCGTGCCCCTGCTGATGGACCGCGACATCGATTTCGCCACGGCGGTATTCACCAGCCTGCAGGCGGTGATCCGCAATCCCAAGCCGATGCTGATCTGGGCCTGGCTCGTCGCCCTGCTGACCGGCATCGGCCTGGCGACCTGCTACGTCGGTCTTATCGTCACCTTCCCGCTGGTCGGCCACGCCACGTGGCACGCCTACCGCGAGACGGTCGGCCGCTGAACCTTACTACGTACCGAAAACTTCCTACTGCTGCCTGCCGTTCGCTTCGCGCGGCGGCAGTGGCTTGTCTTCATCGTCCAGCAGGATGCGGTGGGCGGCGCCGTCCAGGTCGTCGAACTGGCCGCTCTTCAGCGCCCAGAGGAAGCCGGCGAGACCGAGCAGGCCGAGGAAGAGGGCGGCCGGGATGAGGTAGATCAGCGCGCTCATTCGGCAGCCTCCAGCCGGTGTCGCTGCGGCGCTTTGATGCCGCGCAGCTTCACGCTGGCGAGGTTCAGCCTCAAGGCATTGGCCGTCACGATGATCGAGGAGCCGGACATGGCGACCGCGGCGATCAGCGGGGTGACGAAGCCGGCGACGGCGATGGGTACGGCGATCAGGTTGTAGAGCATCGCCAGCCCGAAGTTCTGCAGCACCAGGCGGCGCGCGCGGCGGGCGGTATCCAGCGCCTCGACCAGCGGCGTCAGGCGCTCGCCCTGGAAAATGATGTCGGCGGCAATCTGGCTCACGTCGGCGGCGTCGGCCGGGGACAGCGAGGCGAAAGCGGCGGCGAGCGCGGGCGCGTCGTTGAGGCCGTCGCCGATCATCGCCGTCTTGCGGCCCTGGGCGGCCAACTCTTCCAGCCGTGCGATTTTGTCGGCGGGGCGGCAGTCGCCGCGCCAGGTGGCGATGCCCAGGCGCTGTGCGAGTTCGGCGACCACCGGAGCGCGGTCGCCCGACAGCAACTCCACGGCAAAGCCGCGCTGCTGAAGGTGGGCGATGACCGACGCGGCATCGGGGCGCGGGGCGTCATGGAAGGTGAAGCGCAGGGGCCGGCGGTCGTTCCCGCTCAGCCACAACTCCATGGCGGCGGTCCCTTCCTCGTCCGCGTCTTCGGCGATGCCACACCAGGCGCGGCGGCCGAGGCGAAGGGTCGTCCCGCCCAAGCGCGTTTCGAGGCCGTCGCCGGGATGCTCGGTCACCGCGGCATCGAGCGCCTTGGACTCGATCTCCGCAGCGGCAGCGGCGCGGCAGAGGGCGCGGGCCAGCGGGTGGCGGCTTTCGGCGGCGATCGCCGCGGCCAGCGCCAGTTCATCGGCGGGGATCGCCTTCAGGTTCTGCAGCTCCGGCCGGCCGGCGGTGAGAGTGCCGGTTTTGTCGAACACCAGGGTGTCGACCGTGGCGAGACGCTCCAGCGCGTCAGCGGATTTAACCAGCACGCCGCGTTTCATCAGGCGCCCGACCGCGGCGATCTGCACGGCCGGGACGGCGAGGCCCAGAGCGCAAGGGCAGGTAATGATCAGCACCGCGATGGCGTGCATCAGGGAACCCTGCCAGGGCAGGTCGGAGAAGGCGAGCCAGCCCAGGAGGGTGCCGCCCGCGAGAATGTGCACGGCCGGGGCATAGAGCCGCGCGACGCGGTCGGCCAGCCGCACGTAGCGGTCGCGGCTTTGCTCGGCAGTCTCCATCAGACGCACGATCTCGGCCAGCAGGCTGGCGTCGGCGGACTTGGTGACGGTGATCCTGAGAGCGCCGCCCCCGTTCACGGTGCCGGCGAAAACCTCGCTGCCGGGCAGCGCCGGACGCGGCAGGCTCTCGCCGGTCAGCAAAGAGGTGTCGATCTCCGAGCGGCCGAGCGAGACTAGGCCGTCGACCGGGATCCGCTCGCCGGGCGCAACCGCCACGGTCATGCCTGGCTCAAGGCGGTTGATCGGCAGGCTCAGCAGGTGGCCGTCGCCGTCCACCACCGTTGCCGCGGTGGCGCGCAGGGCGGTCAGGTTCTCTGCCGCCGAGCGCGCGCGCCCGCGCAGTTGCAGGTCGAGGAAGCGGCCGATCAGCAGGAAGAACAAGAGGGTGATCGAGGCGTCGAAATAGACATGCTCGCCGCCGCGCAGCGTCTCGGAGAGGCTCATGCCGGATGCCAGGATGACGGCCAGCGAGATTGGCACGTCCATGTTCGTGGCGCCGCCGCGCAGGGCGCCCAAGGCAGAGCGGAAGAACGGCCGCCCGGCGTAGGCGACGGCGGGCAGGGCGATCAGTGCCGAGACCCAGTGCATCAGCGCGCGGGTCGCCGGACCCATGTCCTCGGCGAGGCCGCTCCACACCGAAACGGACAGCAGCATGACGTTGCTGGCGGCAAAGCCGGCGACCGCCAGCGCGCGCAGCAGCTCACGGCTCTCCCCGGCCTCGGCGCTCTCCATATGCTCAGGGTCGAGGGGAACGAGGCGGTAGCCGCGCGCCGCGACAGCGGCCAGCAGCGGCTCGGCGGTGGTGACCTTGGGGTCCCACTGCAGCCTCAGGCGGCGGGTGCCGAGGTTCACGCGTGCCTTGGCGAGGCCGGGCAGGCCCTCGACGGCGCCCTCGATGGTGCGGATGCAGCTCGGGCAGTGCAGGTTCTGCACGATGAGCGTCAGTGCGTCGCAGCCGTCATGCTGGTGGACAATGTGGTCGGCGAAGTCGCTCAGGCGCAGGCCGCCGCCGAGCGCGCCGGCAGCCTCCGCCGTCGCGCCGCCGGGACAGCAGCCGAGCGCCAGGGGGCTGACCGGGCCGCAGAGCGCGCCCGCCGTCTCCTGGCTGTCGCGGGTCCTTATTTGAGCCATAGGCGCGCCTTCATTTCGAAGGGGGCGTTGCGGCCGTCGGCGGCGCTGACCACAAGGTCCCAGTTGCCGCGCTCCGGCAGGGCGACCACGGTGCGGTAGCTGCCGGGAGCGGCCTCCTGCCAGACCAGCGGCTGGTCGACGCCCTCGTGGGTCGGACGCCGCAGGGTGCCGCTGAGGACGAGGCCGCTGAGCGGCGCGCCGTCCTTGCCGGTCATCGTGACGGTGATGGAGTCTTGCGTGGCGGACAGCGGACCGGCGCTCACGCTGCCCTGCCAGCCGAGATCGCGCTGCGCGTCGCGGGCGGCCAGCACCTGGTTGTAAGCAAGGCCTTCCTTGAAAGGGTTTGCGGTGGTCACGCCGGTGAAGGTGTCGAGCGCGAGGACAACGAAGACCACGTTCACCGCGATGACGATGCCGAACATAGCCAGCATGGCGAAGAGGACATGCCTGCCGCGGATCACCCGCCCGCTCGGGTTAAGTCCTTCGGGATTGCGATCTTCCATAGTCATCTGTCCGGTCCCCGGAACACCGAGTCATAGCTGACTGCGGTGCCGCTTGCCTTGTCAACCACCTGGAAGCGGATATCGGTGGAATCGCCTTCCAGAGCGGCCGGCGGGGCCGCGACGAAGACGCGGTAGCTCTCCAGGCTGTCCGGTCCGACCGGCAGGTCGTCCGCCGTCACGTCGGCGCCCACGACGTCCAAGGTGGCGCCCGCCAGCCCTTCCAGGCGCAGCGAGAAGACGCGCGCGTCGTGCTGCTTGTTGATGATCTTGACCGTATAGCCGTTGCGGATCGAACCGTCGGACAGCGCCACGAACAGCGGATTGCGGTCGCGCAGCACATTCACATCGAGGTCACTGCGCGTGGCCAGGGTGAACAGCATGATCAGGCTGACGACGACAATGATCGCCGTGTAGACGACGGTGCGCGGGCGGATCAGTCGCAGGCGTGGCTTTTCGCCGGCACGCGCCCGCTCCACGTTAGCCAGGGTATCGTATGAGATCAGGCCGCGCGGCAGGCCGACCTTGTCCATGACCTGGTCGCAGGCATCGATGCAGAGCGCGCAGGTGATGCATTCCAATTGCTGACCGTCGCGGATGTCGATGCCCATGGGGCAGACGGCGACGCATTGGTTGCAGTCGACACAGTCGCCCAGGCCGGTGTCCGTCACACCCTTTTTGCGGGCGCCGCGCGGCTCGCCGCGGTCCTCGTGGTAGGTGATGACCAGGGACTCTTCGTCCAGCAGGCCACCCTGGATGCGCGGCCAGGGGCACATGTAGGTGCAGACCTGCTCGCGGGCGAGGCCGCCCAGCAGATAGGTCGTGAAGGTGAGGGTGCCGATGGTGACGTAGGCGATGGCCGGCGCTTCGAAGGTCGCCAGCTGGGTCGCCAGGGTCGGCGCGTCGGCGAAGTAGAACACCCAGGCACCGCCGGTGAGGGCGCCGATCACCAGCCAGGTGACATGGGTCGCCCCCTTGCGGACGATCTTGTTGACGCTCAACGGCATCTTGTCGAGCCGGATGCGCGAGGCGCGATCGCCCTGGAAGAAGCGTTCGACGGCGATGAAAAGGTCGGTCCAGACGGTCTGGGGGCAGGTGTAGCCGCACCACACCCGCCCGGCCAGCGAGGTGACGAGGAACAGGCCGATGGCCGCCAGGATCAGCAGACCGGTCAGGTAGTAGACCTCCTGCGGCCAGATCTCGATGAAGAAAAAGTAGAAACGGCGGCCCGGGAAGTCGATCAGCACGGCCTGATCGGGCGCGTTCGCCCCGCGGTCCCAGCGCAGCCACGGGGTCACGTAGTAGACGGCAAGGGTCGCCGCCATGACGATCCACTTCAGACGCCGGAAGCTGCCGCGTGCCAGGCGCGGATAGATCTTGATCCGCTTCTGGTAGAGGGAGCGCCGTTCCTTCTTGTTGACCGGTTCAGCGTCGGAGCGTTCTACGCCTTCTCTTTGGGCTGCCGGCTTCGCGGTGGCGTCCTGCACAACCGCTTGATCGACCATTCTCGTTTCCCAATCCTACGAAAGAAGCCCAGGAGCGGGGAGCCCCACGGCTCCCCTTCATCCAGGGCGTTATTGGCCGCCGCCCAGCGAGTGGACGTAGACGGCCAGCTGCTTGATGGTGGTCTCGTCCAGCCGGTTGGTCCAGGCCGGCATCATGCCGGAGCGGCTGTGGGTGATCGTCGCGACCACGTCGGCCTTGCTGCCGCCGTAGAGCCAGATCGCGTCAGTCAGGTTGGGTGCCCCCAGATCCTCGATGCCCTTGCCGTCCTCACCGTGGCAGGCGCTGCACTGCTCGGCGAACACCGTCTCGCCGCGCGCCGCCGCCGCGGCATCGGTTGCAGAACTCGACAGCGAGAGCACGTACTCGGCGACGTCATTGATCTGGTCGCGTTCCAGGATCTGGTCGGCGCCGAAGGCCGGCATCTGGTTGAAGCGGGTTTCGTCGTGCTCCGAACGGATGCCGTAGTGGATCGTCTGGCTGATCGCCTCCAGGCTACCGCCCCAGATCCAGTCGTCGTCGTTCAGGTTGGGGTAGCCGGTGGAACCGGCCGCACCGAGGCCGTGGCACTGCGAGCAGTTCACGGCGAAGGCCGAGCCGCCGCCGGCGATGGCGAAGTCCAGCAGCTCGCGGTCGTTGGTAATCTGCTCCAGCGAGGCCTGCTCGATGCGGTCGAGATATTGCGCCTGTGCCGCGCGGGCCGCCTGCATCGACTCTTCCAGCTTGGCGCGGGAGGAGTAGCCGATGACGCCGGTGGTGAAACTGTTGATCAGCGGCCAGGCTGGCATGACGACCCAGTAAGCCAGCGCCCAGAGGCAGGAGACGTAGAAGGTCCACAGCCACCAGCGCGGCAGGGGGTTGTTCAGCTCTTTGATGCCGTCCCACTCGTGGCCGGTGGTTTCGATGCCCGAAACCTGATCCACTTCCTTCTTGTGTGCCACGACTCAGTCCTCCTCGAGCGGCAAGCGCGCCGCCTGTTCAAACTTTTCCTTGTTCGACGGCCAGAAGGCGTAGGCCAGGGCGCCGGCGAACAGAATGACCAGGTAGATCAGGCCGTAGGTGGCGGCGAAGTGTGCGACTTGTTCGTAGTACATTTCACGTCCTCCTAGCGGTAGTTGGCTTCGGGCTCATAAGCCTCGAAGTCCACCAGGGTGCCGAGTACCTGTAGGTAGGCGATCACCGCGTCGAGCTCTGTCAGCTTGGCGGCATTGCCGTCGAAGTTGGAGACCACGGCGCCGGGATAGCGCTCGGTCACCGCCTCGGCGCCGTCCGAATCCGGATCCGCCTGGGCCACGATGTCCTGCCTGGCCATTTCAATCATGGCGTCGCTGTAGGGGACGCCGATCAGCACGTTGGTGCTGAGGTGCGCCGCGATGTCGTCCGTCCGCAGCGGGGTTTGCGCCAGGAAGGGATAGCCGGGCATGATCGATTCCGGCACCACGCTGCGCGGGTCCGCCATGTGGGCGACGTGCCAGCCGTCCGAATAGCGGCCGCCGACGCGGGCGAGATCCGGGCCGGTACGCTTGGAGCCCCACTGGAAGGGATGGTCGTACATGCTCTCCGCCGCCAGGGAGTAGTGGCCGTAGCGTTCCTCTTCGTCGCGCAGGGGGCGCACCATCTGGCTGTGGCAGTTGTAGCAGCCTTCGCGGATGTAAATGTTCCGCCCGGCCAGCTCCAGCGGGGAGTAGGGGCGCATGCCCTTCACCTTCTCGATGGTGCTTTCCAGGTAGAACAGGGGGGCGATCTCGACCAGACCGCCGACGGACACCACCAGCAGGATGAGAACCAGCAGGAGGATCGAGTTCTTCTCGATGACGTCGTGCTTGAATGCCATTGTCGGGTTCCTCCCTTACTCGGCAGCCGCGACGGCCGGGCGGCCGGCGGGGGCGCCGATGCGGCCTTCCTCGCGGATGTCGCCGCGGATCGTCCGCCAGCAGTTGTAGACCATGATCAGCGCGCCGATCAGGTACAGCAGGCCGCCGAGGGCACGGATGACGTAGAAGGGGTGCATCGCCTCGACGGTTTCCACGAAGGAGTATTCGAGGAAGCCGAGGGTGTCGTAGGCGCGCCACATCAGGCCCTGCAGGATGCCGGAGACCCACATCGCGGTGATGTAGAGCACAATGCCGATGGTGGCGACCCAGAAGTGCAGACTGACCAGAGCCAGCGAGTAGAGCCGCTGGCGGTTCCACAGCTTGGGTACCAGGAAGTAGAGGGCGCCGAAGCTGACGAAGCCGACCCAGCCGAGCGCACCGGAGTGCACGTGGCCAACGGTCCAGTCGGTGTAGTGGCTGAGCGAGTTCACCGCCTTGATCGACATCACCGGGCCTTCGAAGGTGCTCATGCCGTAGAAAGCGACCGAGACGGCCAGCATGCGCAGGACCGGGTCGGTGCGCAGCTTGTCCCAGGCGCCCGACAGCGTCATCAGGCCGTTGATCATGCCGCCCCAGGACGGCATCCACAGCATGATCGAGAAGGTCATGCCCAAGGTCTGCGCCCAGTCGGGCAATGCCGTATAATGAAGGTGGTGCGGCCCGGCCCAAATGTAGAGGAAGATCAGCGACCAGAAGTGGACGATCGACAGGCGATAAGAATAGACGGGGCGGTTCGCCTGTTTCGGCACGAAGTAGTACATGATGCCGAGGAAGCCTGCGGTCAGGAAGAAGCCGACCGCGTTATGGCCATACCACCACTGGGTCAGCGCGTCCTGGACACCGGCGAAGAGCGCATAGCTCTTGGTGCCGGACAGCGATACCGGCAGGGCCAGGTTGTTCACGATGTGCAGCATCGCGATGGTCACGATGAAGGCCAGGTAGAACCAGTTCGCCACGTAGATGTGCGGCTCGCGGCGCTTCATCAGGGTGCCGAGGAAGACCAGCAGGTAGACCACCCAAACGACGGTCAGCCAGAGATCGACATACCACTCGGGCTCGGCGTACTCCTTGGACTGGGTGACACCCAGTACGTAGCCGCTGGCCGCCAGCACGATGAACAGCTGGTAGCCCCAGAACACGAACCAGGGCGCCCAATCGCCGGCCAGCCTTGCGCGGCAGGTTCGCTGCACCACATAGAACGAGGTGGCGATCAGCACGTTGCCGCCGAAGGCGAAGATCACCGCCGAGGTATGCACCGGCCTGAGGCGGCCGAAATTGGTCCAGGGCAGATGGAAGTTGAGTTCGGGAAAGGCGAGCTGGGAGGCAATCACCAAGCCGGCGAGGAAGCCGACCACGCCCCAGAACAGCGAGGCGATGGTGCCGGCCCGGATCACCGCATTGTTGTAGCGGGTGCCGTCCTCGACTTCCGCCGTGCCTTCCGCTTCATCGTAGTGCCGCTTGATCATCCAGAAGATGCCGAGCGCGCAGAAGGCGACGAAAAGGTAACCGTGGAACGCGATGGCGCCGTCGTGCGCATTCGCGACGAGGAACAGCCCCATAATGCCGGCCAGCGCCAGTACCAGGCCCGCCAAGAGGGTCATGGGCGTTGTGCCGGATGCCTCGGTTGAATTGCTCATCTGATGCCCCAGTCAGGTTCGAGACCATTTGTCAGTATTGCAGGTGCCGCATGGCGTTCAGCCCAGGTTGCGCTGCCGCGACAGTCCCGGGGTGGTCGCCGTCCTTTTGGCAGCCCCTTACGGCCCTTCTCATGGCAGGTCCCCGGGAGGGTGCCATTGATCCAGGTCAAAACCCGGAAAAGCCTTGCCTTCTATGGGCTTCGCGCTCAGCGCTCTGCGGCGTCTGGACTCCATGCTTTGCGCGGAGTCCTTATAGAATGCTAAACCCTGAGCCACTCTGCGACAGAAAGACGCGTGTTTCCTGGGATACCAGGGGTTTATTTGCGCCCGACTAGAAAGAAAGACCCAAATCTGTGCCGTCCAATAGAGCCCCCGAAGCCGCTCCCCCCCAAACGCCGGCCCCGACTCCGGGCCAGCTGCGGCCACCCGTCGCACCCCGCAAACCCGTCAGCGTCGCCCTGCACGGGGTGACCCGGGAAGATCCCTATGCCTGGCTGCGCGACGACAACTGGCGCGAGGTCATGCGCGACCCCGCCGTGCTGGGCGCGGAGATCCGCGCCTACCTGGAGGCCGAGAACGCCTATACCAAGGCGGCGATGGCGCCGACCGAGGCCCTGCAGCGGCAGCTCTTCGCCGAGCTGAAGGGCAGGATCAAGGAAGACGACAGCACGGTACCCAGCCCGGACGGGCCCTTCGCCTACTACCAGCGCTACGAGACCGGCGGCCAGCATCCGGTGTTCTGCCGCTGCCCCACGACCGCGAATCGAGCTGCCGGGAACTGGGCCGCCACTGACGGGGCGGAGCGCGACAGCGAGGAGGTCCTGCTGGACGGCAACCGCGAGGCCGAAGGCACCAGCTTCTTCAGCGTCCACGCCTGTCAGCACAGCCCGGACCACCGGTTGCTGGCCTACGCGATCGACCGCAACGGTTCGGAGCGCTGCCGCATCAACGTGAAGGACCTGGAGAGCGGCAGCCTGCTGCCCGACGAGATCGAGGAGGCGCAGGGCGCGCTGGCCTGGGCCAACGACGGCAAGACGCTGTTCTACGTCACCCTCGATGCCGAGCACCGCCCCTCCAAGGTCTTCCGCCACCGCCTGGGCGACGAATCCTCCGCCGACGCGCTGATCTACGAGGAGCCCGATCCCGGCTTCTTCGTCGGCCTCGGCAAGACCGAGAGCGACCGCTTCATCGTCATTTCGACGCACGACCACACCACCTCCGAAGTGCGGGTGATCGACGCCGACAGGCCGGACAGCGCGCCGCGCCTCATCGCGCCGCGCGAGCGCGACCTCGAGTACGAGGTGAGCGACCAGGGCGACCGCTTTCTCATCCTCACCAATGCCGACGGCGCCATCGACTTCAAGATCGTCGAGGCACCGCTCGACGCGCCGGGGCGCGAGAACTGGCGCGACGTGGTGGCGCACAAGCCGGGCTGCCTGATCCTCGGCCTCGAGTCGTTCAAGGACTACTTCGTGCGCTTGGAGCGCGAGAACAGCCTGCCGCGCCTCGTGGTGACGGCGCTGCCTTCGGGCGAAGAGCATGCCATCGCCTTCGACGAGGAGGCCTATTCTCTCGGCCTGGTGCCGGGCTACCTCTACGACACCACTCGCCTGCGTTTTGCCTATTCATCGCTGACCACGCCGCAGCAGGTCTTCGATTACGACATGGCCAGCCGCCAGCGGGTGTTGCTGAAGGAGCAGGAGGTGCCGAGCGGCCACGATCCCGACGACTACGAGGCGCGGCGCATCCTGGCGCGCGGCCACGATGGCGAGGAAGTGCCGGTGTCGCTGGTTTACCGCAAGACGACGCCGCTCGACGGCTCGGCGCCGCTGCTACTCTATGGCTACGGCTCCTATGGCATGTCGATTCCGGCGGCCTTCTCGACGAACCGCTTCAGCCTGGTCGACCGCGGCTTCATCTACGCCATTGCCCATATCCGCGGCGGCACCGACAAGGGCTACGGCTGGTATCTGCACGGCAAGCGGGAGCATAAGGTCAACACCTTCAAGGACTTCATCGCCGCGGCCGAGGGACTGATCGACCTCGGCTTGACCCGTGCCGGGCATATCGTCGGCCATGGCGGCTCGGCCGGCGGCATGCTGATGGGCGCGGTCGCCAACATGCGCCCGGATCTCTTTCGTGGCATCATCGCCGAGGTGCCCTTCGTCGATGTACTGACGACGATGTGCGACAAGGACCTGCCGCTCACTCCGCCGGAATGGCCGGAGTGGGGCAATCCGCTGCAAAGCGTCCAGGCCTACAATATCATCGCCGCCTATTCGCCTTACGACAACGTCGAGGCCAAGGCCTATCCGGCGATCCTGGCGACCGCGGGTCTCACCGACCCGCGCGTCACCTACTGGGAGCCGGCCAAGTGGGTCGCCAAGCTGCGCGCCACCAAGACCGACGACAACCTGTTGCTGCTCAACACCATCATGACCGGCGGTCACGGCGGCGCCTCGGGCCGCTTCGACAAGCTGCACGAGGTGGCCTTGGCCTACGCCTTCGCCCTGCTGGTCTGCGGCAGGGCCGACTGATCGCGTCAGGCGGCCTTGACAGAGGTGAGGAAGCTTTCGATCTCCTTGCGCAGCTTTGCCGCTTCGCTAGAGAGGTCGGAAGCGAGGGTGGTTACTCGGCTCGCCGCCTCGGTGGTGTCCTTGGTCGCAGTATCGACCTCTGCGATGTTGACAGTCACGCCCTCGGTGCCGCTGGCGGCCTCCTGAACGTTCTTGGCAATCTCCTGGGTCGCTGCGCCCTGTTCTTCCACGGCGCTGGAAATCGACGTGGCGATCTCGGCGATCTGCTCAATTGTGCCGTTGATGTCTTTGATGGCGCCGACCGCCTGGCCAGTGGAGCCCTGCATGCTGGCGATCTGCTGACTGATCTCCTCGGTCGCCCTGGCGGTTTGCGTTGCCAGCGATTTCACCTCACCGGCCACTACAGCGAAGCCCTTGCCCATCTCACCAGCGCGCGCCGCTTCAATGGTGGCATTCAGTGCCAAGAGGTTGGTCTGCTCGGCGATGTCCTGGATCAGGTTGATCACGGTGCCGATCTTGTCGGCGGCGCCCGCCAACTCGGTCATCGTCTTGCTGGTATTGGTGGCCTGACCCATAGCCTTTTGTGAGACGTCGTTCGAACGGGTCACCTGGCGGCCGATCTCGGCGATCGCGCTGTGCAGTTCTTCGGACGCCGCAGCCACCATCTGGACGTTTGAGGAGGCCCGCTGCGCGGCGATGGAGGCGGCGCCCGAGCGCTCCTTGGTCAGTCGTGCCGTTCCGCTCATGGTCTCGGCCGTCTCATGCAGCTGGCCGGCGGCGGCAGTCACAGTGCCGAGGGCATTGCCGACCATGTGGTCGAAGTCGGAAATGAGCTTCTCGATCAGCTTGGACCGCTTTTGCTGAGTAGCACGCTGTTCTGCCTGCTCGGCCTCCAGCCGCTGGCGCTCGATTGCGTTTTCCTTGAACACAAGCACGGCACGGGCGATGTCGCCGACCTCATCCCGACTCTCCGTGGACGGGACCGCAACGGTGGTGTCGCCCTCGGCGAGGCCTGACAGGGTTTCGGTAATGCGCAGCAGCGGACGGCTAACACTGCGACCGATGATGACCCCGAAGGTGATGGCGACCGCAAGGACCGCGATCCCAGCGATTGCAAAACTCCAACGGGTCATGTCGCGGGCAGCCTGCAGCGATTCCTCCGCTGCCGCGGCACCTTCCGTCGCAACGGCGAAGGTACGGTCGAAGTCTGGCTGCATCTTGGCGAAGATATCGCTCAGCGCGGCCGTCTCAGCGACTAGTGCGCCCGCCGTTTCGGCCCATGTATGCATATCTTTCTGATACTCGTCCATCAGCGCCGAGACCTCCTGCTTGAAGGAGTCGGAAAGAACCGCCTGAGCGAGCAGGCTGTCGAACTCCTGACGGCGCTCGTCGATGCTGGCGATGTACTTGGGATCGCCACGCAGCATGAAGTCTTTCTCGTGCCTGCGCATCATCAGCATCTTCACCGTGAGGGGGTCCAGGTTCGCTTCGGCCAGCTTGGTCTCGACAGCATGGACTGCGGCGCGGAGCGTTCCCTGCAGTCCGCTTTTCTCGTCCAGGCCCATTTCCTGGTGACGGCGCACTATCGCATCGAACTGCTGCTGGTGGGCGCTCACGCCCTCGCGCAGACGGGCGATCTCGTCCTTGATCGGCGCCGAGACAGCCATGTTGGCAACCTGTGTCAGGGCGTCGAGGACGTCTGCTGCCGCGGTCGCGTATCGTTCAGCATACTTCATTTCGCGTCGGATAATGAAGTCCTTCTCGCTGCGGCGCAGCTGCAGCGTGCCGTTTTCGATCTGCTGGGACAGTTGGGCGAGGAGGGCCTGGTCCTGCTGCTTTTCGAAGGCACGGCCCATCTGTAGGTCGCCGACCAGATAAGCAATGCCGAGAGCGATGACGGCAATGGTGCTGATGGCGGAGAGCAGGCCGATGCGTGCCGCAATGCGCAGGTTGCTAAGGACAGCAGAAATTTTCGATAAGGACATGATGATTGCGACACCGTCGGCGTGTGGGAGAAGAAGGGTGCGCAAATTTGCAGTTGAATCATTGGCAATCTATGAAGATCGCCACGAAGCCCGGAGGCTATGGGCAACTTTCAATTTTCCGTTGAATGCGCCAGGCGTTAACTTGTTCATATTCGGCAAGAGATGGACTGGCGGCAGGTTTGTCGGCAAAAACTATAGGGAGATGATTTTGAAGATGTACGACCTCGCGGGGGCGGATCCGCTCCTGCGCTTCAGTCCTTATTGCTGGCGCACCAGGATGGCGCTGGCGCATAAAGGCCTGGACGTCGAAACCGTTCCCTGGCGCTTCACGGACAAGGACGCCATCGCCTTTTCCGGCCAGACGCGCGTGCCGGTGCTGGTCGACGGCGAAAAGGCCATCTCCGATTCCTGGGATATCGCCTGCTATCTGGACGCGGCCTACGCCGACCGCCGCGCCCTGTTCGGCAGCGCCGATGCCAAGGGCGCCGCTCTTTTCATCAAGCGCTGGTGCGAGGGACAGCTGCATCCGGCGCTGGTGCGTCTCATCGTCGCCGACATCGTGAAGGTCATCGATCCGAAGGACGTCGCCTATTTCCGCGAAAGCCGCGAGAAGGCCCTGGGCGCGACGCTGGAGGACTACTGCGCGGCAAAGGCCGAGAACCTGAAGCACCTCCACGCCGTCCTGGCGCCGCTGCGCTTCACGGTGAAAGACCAGCCCTTCATCGGTGGTGATGAAGGACCGGCCTACAGCGACTACATCGTCTTCGGCGCGCTGCAGTGGGCGCGTTGCTCCTCACCGCAGGACCTGCTGGCGGAGGATGATCCGGTCGCCGCGTGGTTCGACCGCCTGCTGAACCTCTACGGCGGGCTCGGCGCCAAGGCGCCGCGGCCTCAGGTGCGTTAGGGCGGCTTAGCGCGGCTATCGCTCCGCCTGTTCGGCGCAGACTTCCTCGTAGGCTGCCTGCAGCCGCTCGCGCACGCCCGGGCCGCGGAGCTTGCGTGCCGGGGCGCTGCCCAGATGCGTCTCGCGCAGCTCTGCCATGAAGTCCTGCCACAACGCCGGGCCGCCCTGGGCCAGCAGTTCGGCGCGGATGCTGAGCTCCGGCGTGACGGGCAGATGGCGCACGCCCCAGGCGCCGATCTGCGCGAAGACCGGCAGCAGCTCGATGGCTTTTTCGGTCAGCGAGTAGATGGCCTTCTGCTTGTGGCTGGGGTCGTCGGCCTTGGTGATCATCCCCTCGTCCTGCAGCATCTTGAGCCGGTCGGCCAGGATGTTGGAGGAGATGCCTTCCTGCGAGCGCAGCATCTCGCGGAAGTGGCGCCGGTTGCCGAACATCATGTCCCGCAGGATCAGCAGTGACCAGCGATCGCCGATGATTTCGAGCGTGAGGTTGATCGGGCAGCCGGAACGGTGCTCGCCGGGCATGGTCGTGTATCCTCCAAAAACTGATTGCAATATTGCATCAGTTTCTCTAGCCTACAACTGATTGCAAAATGAAAGCAGTCTGGTGCGGCGGTGACGCTGGCGCCGGGTCACAAGAGCAGGAGGAAAGGACGATGGCCGAACGCTCTGTGAAGCACGCAACTTTCGTGATTGAGCGCGACTACGCGGCGGCGCCGCACGCCGTATTCGCCGCCTGGGCCGAGACTGCCGCCAAGAAGGCCTGGTTCGCCGGGGAAGACGAAGGCTGGGATGACGTGGAGCATGCCATGGACTTCCGCGTCGGCGGGCAGGAGCGGGCCACCGGCCGGCAGCCGGGCGGCCCCCTGCATGTCTGCGACGCGGTCTACCAGAACATCGTGCCTGACCGGCGCATCGTCTGGACCTACAGGATGTCGCTCGACGACAAGCTGATCTCGATGTCGCTGGCGACGGTCGAGTTTCTGCCCTCAGCCAAGGGTACGCGGCTGATCTATACCGAGCAGGTCACCTTTCTGGATTTGCTGGATGACACGGAATCGCGCGAGGCCGGCTGCGCCTGGCTGATGGATCAGCTGGGTGAGCATCTCGCCGCGGCGACGGCGACTGTGTGAGTGCTGCAAAGAAAAACCGGGGCCCCGCAACGGGGCCCCGGTTTCCTTTCCTCCCGGATCGGGACAGTCAGTCCTGCGCTACGGCTTCGGCCGTGGCGTGTCGGCTGCGCTGGGCGGCAGGATCGGATAGCTCACCTGGGGCTGATCGCCGGTCAGGGCGTGCAGGAAAGCGGTGATCTTGTCGACCTCCTCATCGCCGAGGTCGGCACCGAGCTGAGTCGAGCCCATGACCGCCACAGCCTGGCGCAGATCCCACGCCTTGCCGGTGTGGAAGTAGGGCGGTGTCAGCGCGATGTTGCGCAACGTCGGCACCTTGTAAACGTACTCGTCGTCGACCGACTTGGTGACCTCGAAGCGTCCCTTGTCGGTGGGCGGCAGGAAATCGGCGCCGGGCCGTTCGACCACGCCGAAGGGCTGGTACATGCTGCCGCCGATGTTGATGCCGTTGTGGCAGGAGGCGCAGCCCTGGTCGATGAAGAGACGCAGGCCCTCCTTTTGCTCCGCCGTCATCGCATTTTCCTCGCCGCGCAGGTAGCGGTCGAAGGGGGCATGCGGGGTGATCAGCGTCGCCTCAAAGAGAGCGATGGCCTTCAGCATGTTGTCGAGGTTGATCGGGTCCGGATCATCCGGGAAGGCGACCTTGAACGTCTCGGCGTAGCCAGGAATTGCCTTCAGCATGCCGACGGCGTGTTCGTGGCTGGATGCCATTTCCATCGGGTTGATGATCGGGCCGCCGGCCTGTTCTTCCAGGTCCTTGGCGCGACCGTCCCAGAACTGGGCGGTATTGAACACCGAGTTCAGCACCGTCGGTGCGTTGCGGCCGCCCTGCTGCCAGCGGTGGCCGACCGAGGTTTCCAGCATGTCCACACCACCCAGGCCGATGGCGTGGCAGGAGTTGCAGTTGATGGTATGGCTTTCCGACAGGCGCGACTCGAAGTACAGCATCTTGCCGAGTTCGACCTTTTCGGGTGTCGCCGGATTGCCTTCCAGTTCCGGCGCGCCGACCGGAATGGGTTCGAACAGTCCCCTGGCTTCCTCCAGAAGACCGTCGTCCGCCAGCGCCGCCGTTGCGGTGACCAACGCGCAACAAGCGACCAGCGCGGTACGAATAAGCATTGGAGCCCTCCTCTCGCTTATACCCAGGACAGACATTCGCGAGCGTTGTTGCATCGTTTGAACCGGCGGGCTGACCGGGGCCGTTGACCCGGCCCTTTGCAGGTGGCGTCTTGTCTGTCTGGAACTGGAATTACTCGAAAGCGGGGGCGAAAGCTTTGACCCAGGTCAAGCTTTTCCCGAAATCGCAGTTTTTGTGATCTTTCGCGCCTTTCTGGCCACGCGTCGTTTAGAGCCAAATGAAATTCGGCCCGACGCTTCAGAAGCGGATGCCGATGGCGGCGCGAAACAGGCTCTCGCTGTTCTCGAAGGACTCGGTGCCGCCGCCGACCTGCAGCGAATTGTTCTCGTAGTCGGTGTAGCTGTACTCCATGCGGGCGAATACACTCTCCGAGATCGGCAATTCGAGCCCCCCGCCGAAGCGGGCACCCAACAGAATTTCGTCCTCTTGGGCCGATGTACCTGTGGTCGCCACACTGGTGCTGAACTGGCTCGCTATCACGCCAGCGCGGGCATAGGCGAGGGCCCCGCCCGGCAGTACATAGCCGGCCCTGAGGGCAGCACCGAGGCCGGCCTTCTTTTCGATCTTGAAGATGCGGCCCGTCGGCTGGCGTTCGCGGTTCCAGGTAACGTCGCTGACCTCACCCTCGACCTCGCCACCCAGGTAGATGCGCCGCCAGACCGCGCCGTAACCGGCAAAGACGCCGCCACTGGCCCCTTCGTCGCCCGAGTCGGCGTTGGTGAAGGCCCCCGCCTGGCGCGGGCCGCCCTGGTGGCTGTGCAGGGCGCCGTGCCCTGCCCCGAGGCCGACATAGAAGCCGCCGACGTCGGGTTCCGGCTCCGGCTCGAGCTTCTCGTTCTTGGCGCCGCTAGGAAAGCGGTAGCCGATCCCGAGCCGCACCATGCTTTCGTTGTTGGCGAAGTTGTCGCGGCCGCCGGGGTAGGTGATGTCATAGTCCTTGTAGGAGGTGTAGCTGTAGTCGAGGCGCAGGAAGAAGTCGTCCACCACCGCGGTTTCGGCACCGAGGCCGATGCGCAGACCGGTAATCGCATCGGAGTCGTCGTAACTGTCGCCGCCTTCGCTGTAGTTGGTGTCGAAGTAGGTTTCGACAACGCCGAAGCGGCCGTAGATCATGGAGTAGTCGTTCAGCCAATAGCCGATGACCGGGCCGGCGGAGAGAGAGCCGTCTTTCTGCACCGAGAAGACCCGCCCGTCGGGTGCATTGGTATGCTCCCAGTGCGCTTCGCTGAACTCGGCGTCGACCTCGAGGCCGAACTGCCAGTCGCCCGCCCTCAGGGCATAGCCGGCAAAGAGGCCGCCGCCGAAGCCGCGGTCGGAGAAGTCGGCGGTCTGGCTGCCGCCGCCGCCGCGAGGGCCCTCCAGTTCCGTGCCGACGTTGGGAAAGCTTCCCTGCAGGCCGAAGTAGAGGCCGCCGAGATCGGCAACCAAGTCGGGACCGGAATCGGGAGCGTCGGGATCGTAGGCCGGCACCAGTTCCGCGCCCAGGGTGAAGAACACCCGGTGCTCGTCGTAGTCCTCGTCGGGGTCGCTGGAATCACGCTGCACGAAATCGTAGCTGGTATCGAGGAAGATATTAGGCGTCACATGATAGCGGCCGCCGAGCCCCGCCTGCAGGGTATTGTCGTCGCGCGACACGCCCTCGTACTCGGCCTGGTAGTAGGAGAAGGAAGCGTCGATGCTGAGATCGCGGCGCAACTGCTGGGTCAACGAAGCACCGAGCCCGGTGCTGAGGTAGCCGGAAGCGCCGAGAAGTGTGGTCTCCTGCACCGTGCGGCTGACGAACGCCTCGACCGTGGTGGTGCCTCGCGGGCGCCATTCCAGGCTGAAGCCGAAGTCCGGTGCGGTAACGCTCTCAAGCGCCGGGTCGTCGTAGTACTGCCCGAGCAAACCGAAGAAGCCTTCGACGTCGAGCATCGGGCCCGGCCGGTAGCGTAGGCCAAAGGCGGCGCTGAAGCCGTCGGAATCGCGGTCGAAGCCGGCGTCGTCGCGTGCCGTGTCGTAGTCGCGCAAGTCGAAGACGCCCTGGGTGAAGACCTCGTAGCCGGGGCTGACGATGTAGCCGGCGCGCAGGCCGGCGGTGTAGAGGTCGCGGTCGCGGTCGTCGTTGTTTATCTCGCCGCCAGCCGCGTCGATGTCGCTGAAGTCGATCCGCCCGTAAGTGCCTCCGACACGCAGCGTCACGTCGTCGAAGCGGTTGAGGCTGCCGATGTAGGCCTGCGTATCGTAGTAGAGTGTCGGATCGTCGCCGTCCACGTCGTCGGGAGACTGCCGCTCCTCGTGGTCGCGCCCGAAACTGACGCCGCCGAACACCATGTTCTTCGGTGCGATGCGGTAGCTGGCGTCGAATCCGAAGGAGAAATCCTCGTAGTCCTCGCTGGTTTCATCCCAGTAGCGCCCAATTTCGGCCGAGCCGAAGAGCTCTAGGCTGAGCAGTTCGTCCGCGCCGGTGGTCAGCGATACTTCAGGCGTGATGACGGTAATGCCATCGCCAACTTTGTCGTTGCGCGTGGCGTAGACGTTGTCGCTGTAGCCCTGCGAGACCGAAAGGCCAGCGTCCAGCGCGAAGGGTCCGACCTTGACGGCGTCGTCTTCCGCCATGGCACTCTGCGTAGAGGGCGTGCTCTGCGGAGAAGGATCGCTCTCAGATTCTTGCGCCAGAGTGGCGCCCGCGGGCCATAGGAGGCCCGGCAGCAGCCAGACTCCTACGACCAACGAAGAATAGCGCACCAACATACTTCCCCCCGCTCTGATCTCGGAATACATCCCACGGGTTGCCGGCTCGGACGGTTCCCGCTTGCTTGACACCAAAGCCAAGCTCCGTGCCAGGGCCTCAGGGATGATCGTCAGCGCCTTCTTGGTCACTATGGCCGTGGTCGTCGACAGCGCTGTCGGGCCGGTGGAAAACGCGGTCTTCCACCGAATGGCCGCTGCCGGGTGTGCTCCGGTCAGCGTGGCCGCGGCCCTTGCCTGTGCCGTCCGGTCCGCCACCCCTTTCCCCGCCGGAATCGTGGCCTGTGGCGCTGTGGCTGTCGCCGCGGCCGCCACCTCCGCCTCCGTGGCCGCCGCTGTGTTCCTGCGCGATGAGTGCCGCGGCGGCAGCCGGCGATTGCCCGATTGACGGGACGAGTGCAAAAGTAGCGAGCGCTGCCGCAAGCGGGACGGTTAGATACGACTTTGCCGGTAAGCAGCGGATCTTGCTCATTGAGCTGTCCTTCGAAAGACGCCGCCCGCCCGACAGGCGCGATGTTGCCGGGCGGTACGAAAGGCTTGGCCCTCGGAGTCAGTTCATTGCCACCGGTACCGGAACCGCGTGGAGGAATTCGATGACCGCGCGGGAGTCATCGGCCGACTGCAGGAAATCGTCGGCACCCCCGGCGGTGCTATCGGTCCAGTCCTGACCGTCGAAGACGGCGTCCATCACCGACTGCGTGACGGTCTCGTAGGTACCGTCGCCGTCCGGATCGGCAAGATAGGTAAGGGTGACGCCGTCATAGGCGACGGCTCGGCTGTAGTCGTAGCTGGAGAAATCGTAGTAGTCGATGTTGCCGGTCGCGACGTCCACCTGGTTGATGCCAAGGATGGAGTTCAGATAAACGATCTCGTCGAGAGTGAGCGCCGAGGTCTTGTCGGTGGAGGCAGCCAGCAGCGAGGCGACGTCGAAACCGTCGGGAAGGTTGCTGACCGTGCCGCCGGTCATGATGAAGGTATAGAGCGCGAGATTTTCCAGCGGCGAGTCGATGGCCACACCGTCGACCACCAGCCGCCCAGCCTCGTCCAAAGTGACGACGCTGCCGTCGGTCAACTTGGTCAGGGCTTCGTCAAGCGCGTGCGTGAGGACTTGTGTTGGGGCACGACTGACGCTGGTGCGGCCGAGTTCGACCTCGACCACGAGGTCCTCGTACTGCTCCGGCAGTTCGCCGTCCTCGGTGAGTTGGACGACGGTGCCGTCGGCCAGGATCGGCTGTACATGGCCGTTGGCGTCTAGGAGTGGTTCGCCGTTCTCATCGCGCAAAATGATCCAGAGGTCCCCGTAGAGGTCGCCCTTTGTGGTGCCCGCGCCGGAGGGCTGGCCGCCGCCCCTCGAATGGGGGTTCAGTTCGCGGTTGCCCTGTGCCCAGGCCGGCCGGTCCGAATCCTCCTCGCCGTCTTCTTCAAGGATGATGATGATCCGCTTGCCTTTGCCGCGGAATATCTGCTCCTCCAGCACCGACATGATGTCGTCGCTGCCCCGGCGCTGCCCCTGGCCGGTGGTGGGACCGCCCTGGCCACTGCCGCTGCCCGCGCCAGCGTACTTGCCCTGCGCGGCTGCTGCCTTACCGGCCACGGACGGCGTGCCGTCATCAGCCGGGGTAAAGGTGAAGGGTAGCAGGATCAACGCCGTGGCCAGTGCGGTGGTGGCCAGGACAGTTGAGTGGAAGGAACGGGGGTTGGGGCTCATAGCGCATCCTTTCGGCGTGTTTGTTGTTTTCCCGGCTCGTGGGCGCATCCAGACGCTCCGCTACGACGCTTGGCCGGATGGAGATCCTTATGGCGCTGCATGATCCCAAAGGGTCAATTTGGCTAGCTCGAGTATAAGCAAACCGATTATTGTGTCTGTGCGTATCTAGCTCCCATGATGCAAATCAATCCTGCAATGGAATGTAGGTTTTTGATCATTTCTCCTGCCGGCGCACGGTGACGTGTCCCTTCGCCTGGACCGGCGGTGGGCCGGCCAGCATGGCGGCCTGTCAAAGAAGTCGATTTAGGGGGAACTTGGATCGTTGTTCCTGGAGGAAGGCCCAGGATCCGGTCGGAAGCCTGTTCGCGATCGACGGCGCCGACCAAGGAGCGCGGCGGCTCAGGTTTCCTTGGCAGTGTCGCCCGCTTCGGGCAGCGGTACCGGGATCAGCGGGCTGCGCTCGATGGCGGGATCGACGCCCGGCAGCGGTGCCGCCGGTGCGCTTTCGGTCGGTGCGCTGGGTACCGTGGACTCCGTTGCCTCGGTGCCGGCCGTCGATCCGGCTGGCGCCGCCACCGTTCCCCCTGCGGGTGCCGCTTCGTGGCGCAGGCTGTCGCTGACCGCCTCGGCGAGGCGCAGCAGCTTGTCCTGCTCCATCTGGCCGACCAGGCTGTAGGCCATGTGGGCGTCCTGCCACATGAAACGCGAGGCTGCACCATCGCGCGCGAAGGTGAAGCTGGTCTGCCCGGCCTTGCCGCCGGCACGCATGGTGAGAGTGACGCGCTGACCGGCGTCGTCCTGGTAAAGCAGCTGCGCCGCCGGCGGCCCGCCGGCGGTGGTGATTACCCGCTCACCGATCAGCTCGAAGCCGAGAGCCGCAAGGTCCGGGAGGGTGGCCGGTGCAGCACCGGAGGCGGTGGTGTTGCCGGTCTGCGCGGCCAGCCAGGCGGCCACTTGCCGCTCGCTGGCCTTGCCTCCGGCGGCAACTGGGCCTCCGGTGGCGACTGGCGTCGCGGCTGACAGTGCCGGTCCCAGCTTTTGGGTTGTCTGAGGGGATGCCGGCGCCGTCTGCGCCGCCTGACGGGTGAAGGCGACGAGAGGATCGTGGTTCCAGCCGTTCTGTTCCAGCGCAATCCAACCAGCCGCGCCCGCGCTCACCAGCAGGGCAATCGAAGCGGCCAGGCGGGAAAGGCGGCGCGCGGTCGTTCGAGCTTTGGGCTGCGTCACGGCGCGCCGGAGGTCGAGCTGCGCCTCGACCTCATGCGCCAAAGCGGTCAGACCCGGGGGCAGTGCGGCGGCGCTGCGCGCGGTGGGGTCTCCCAGCTCGTCCAACGGATCGAAGAGCGCGTGCAGGCCGATGTTCTGGCTGCGGTAGGCGGCGAGCCGCGCCGCTTCGTGCGGCGCGGCGGCGAGATAGGCCTCGACGGCCGCGCGACGGCGGTTGTCGAGCTGACCGTCGACGTAGGCCTGCAACTCGTCTTCGCCGACGGTGCTACCACCGTCGCAGAAGCTGGAATTGGATCGGTTCGAAGCGACACCCACGGGACGTCATTGCACCTTTCGTAGATTGGCTGCGATTGCGGGGCGCGCCGGCGGCACCCGGCGCAGGTCGGCCAACGGCGCGCCGTTCATCAAACGGCGCAAGGCCTCGCGGCCGCGCGACAGGCGCGACATTACGGTACCGATCGGCACGTCCAGGACCGCGGCGGCATCCTTGTAGGTCATGCCCTCATAGCCAACCAGCAGCACCGCCTGGCGCTGTTCCTCCGGCAGGCGAGTGAGCGCGTCCGCGAGGTCGTGCAACTCCATCTGTCCGTACTGCGGGGCAGGGCGCGCCATCAGGTTGTCCAGTGCTTCTTCGGGCAGCGCATAAGACCAGCGGCGACGCTCATTGAGACGGTCGATATGTGCGTTGTGCAGAATGGTGAAGAGATAGGCCCGCAGATTGCGGATGTCATCCGTCTGTCCGCCGTTCAACTTACGGCAACGCGCCAGGACGCGGCTGAGGCACTCCTGCACCAGATCGTCGGCTTCCGCCGTGTTGCCGGTCAAGGCGCGCGCGTAGCGCCTGAGACCCGGAATGTGCTCAAGCACCGTCGTTTCCGCTTTTGCCACGCTCTTTGCCTCCTGCCTTCTTGCCTTTGGCGCTAACGGCCGAATACCGTTGCGCAGGAGTCGAAGGTAGGCAGGCTGAGTCAGCCTGTCTTGGAACCTTAACGGGTCCGATTTGTGGCGAATTGTGGTGGCTGCTGCCGCATTCATGACAAAACTCGCGGGCTTCCAATTCTACCGCAGGTGAGGCGCCGACGTCGCGAGGATGGCCCGGCGGGCCGTCGTCGCGCCAGGGCGCAAAGGGGCCCGCCGGTGTTTCCGGCGATCGCCCGGCGCAGGCTTGTCGACCTGCCGCCGGGCGAAGCTAACCGGCATCGCCTATTGGCTGCTGCCCGGCATCGTGCTGTCGGGAGCGCTGCCTTCGGGCTGCTCCATTTCCGGCGGCGCGGCGGACGGTCCACTGCTGTCCGGGGCCATCGGCGTGCTGGTGCTGCCGGTGCCGCTGCCGCCTTCGGGCACTGCGCCCTGCTGCTGCTGCATCGGCGCGGACGAATTCTCTGAGGCCTGCTGCTCGTCGCAGGCGGCGAGGCCAAGGGCCAGCGCCGCGGCGGCGAAGGTGGTGAAAAGAACGGACTTGGACATCGGTCAAACCTCCAAAGGCATGAATCGAAAACGCATAATGGGAGGTGAAGGGGCGGCGGCCGGCGCTAGGGGAGAGAGCTGCGCCGACCGCCTCTACGGGCCGTGAGGGAAGAGCACGCCCGTATTTCATCGACTCGGGCACCTTGTGAAGACATCGCCAGACACAGTCGATCTTCACCGTTATCGGCGCCTTCGCGCGGCGCAAGGCGCCGCCGTTCCCAAAGGCGCTTTCCCATAAAGACCCATGGTTCTCGGCTTTATTCCCCCTGCATCCTAGAGGCCGGCCTGCTTGGCGGAGGCAAAAGTGGGGCGCGACCGGTAACGCTTCGCTAAGCTCCCCGACGGCATCTTGGGGCCAGATAGGTGCGCGACTTGACCGCGCTCGGATTATTGGGGTTCGCTGAGACATGGGGACGGGGAAACAGACCTGCGTTCCGACAACGGGCGAGGGGGTACGGCGGACAATGCGCTGGTTTGACGGGCTCGCGGCGGTGGCGGTCGCTGCCCTGGCGGCCTACCTGGTTTCGCTGCCGCCGCTCAGCGCCCTCGAGGGTCCGGCCTTCGATCTGCTGCTGCGCGCGCGCCAGGAACTTTACGGACCGGAACTATACGCCCGACTGCCGCCCGCCAACGGCGCCACTGCGTCGGCCTCACCCGTTATCGTGGTGGCGCTCGATCAGGAAACGGCCCTGCGGCCGCCCTTCGACCGCCTGCCGCAGGAACTTTGGACCCCGCAGATGGCCGAGGTCATGCGCTGGGTGCTGGATGCCGGCGCCCTGGTGATCGCCCAGCAGGAAGCCTTCGTCGCTTCGGCAGAAAGCGCCGTTGCGGGCTATGATGCCGACTATCTTGAGCTGCTGCGCAGCGCCGGCGCCGAGGGGCGCATCGTGCTGGGGCGCCGGGCACCGGCGCCGGACCGGCTCGGCCCCACGCCGGCACATGCCGACGCCGTCGGCGGCGACCGCAACGTGCGTCACATCGCGCTCCATTCGGATGCCGATGGCGTGCTGCGTCATGCCGCGCTCTACGAAAGCAGCCGTGATCGCAGCGGCACGGTCAGTCTGAACCCGTCTCTGGCGCTGGAGCTGGCCGCACGCGTGATCGGCGAACGTCCGCACCTGTTGTACGGCAGCGACCTGATGCTGGGCCGCTACGCGATTCCCGGCTCTGACGTCAACGCCATGCTGCTGAACTTCCAAGGCGGCGACGGTGGCATTCCGGTGTTCTCGCTCGGCGATCTCTACGCTTGCGCCGAGGCTGGCGATGACGGGTTCTTCCGCAAGCATTTTGACGACAAGGTGGTGGTCTTCGGACGCACCGACCTGCCGCGGGTGCGCCGGGTGACGGCAGCGCGTTTCCTGGATCTGCATCTCGCCGATCGTTACGCGCCGCGCTGCCGACTGGATGTCATCGAAAGCCTCGTCGGCCGCGACAACGCGGCCACGACGCCCGAGGTGGTGGTGACCGCGACGGCGGTGCGCAACCTGCTGCAGCGCGAGGCAGTGAAGAGCGTGCCGCCCGCCGTGGTCGTCGTCATCGCGGCGCTGCTGGCGCTGGCGACGGTGTGGGCGGTATTCCGGCATGCATCCTATCTCGCCGGCGGGGCCATCGTGCTGCTGCTCGCGGGCTGGGGCTATCTCGCTGTGGTGATGCTGGCGCGGGAAACCTGGCTGATACCGTTGGCCCAACCCGCCGTGGCGGTCGCCACCGCTTTTGTGGCCGCGTGGCTTTACAAGGCCGTGAGGCGGTTGTAGCCCGGATTGAGGCAGGTCAATGCCTCCCGGCGGCTCTGCGCCGATCCTGCTTCCCCTGGACCGCAGCAGTAAGGGAGCCGCAGGCATGGCACGTAAACCGATCGCGCCGCTCGCAGCGCTGGGCATCGCCCTGGTGGCGCTGTGGCCTGCGCAGCCCGTTCCGGCGCAGGAATGGCAGGCGCAGCTGAACGAGCAGATACTGCGCGAGTACGACTGCGAGGTGGCCTTTCTCAGCCAGGTGGCCGAGCGCATGGTGAACGGTGACCTGGTGGTGCTCGCCAAGGTGCACTGCATCGACAAGCGCACCTTCGATGCTTATCGCGACAGTGCCTTCGAGCCGTTCGAGATTCACCCCTGCGAGAACCCGGACAACCGGGTCTGCTGAACGTCCCTTAACGCGTCGCCGTCGGCAGGTCGCCGTTCGCCAAGTGCGGGCGCAGCGCCGGCATCAGCAGGCGGAAAGGCACCAGCATCAGCGCCGCCATCGCCATTTTGGCGCCGAAGTCGCCGAGCGCCCACTGATGCCAGGGCAGGCCGGTGCCGGCGAAGGCGATGGAAAAGAACAGCAAGGTATCGACGATCGAACTGAGGGTGGAGGACGCCAGTGGGGCTTTCCACCAGCGCGCCTGGCGCAGCCGGTTGAAGATGGCGACGTCCAGCAGTTGGGCGCTCAGGAAGGCGGTGCCGGAGGCGATCGCGATGCGCGTGTCGACCAGCAGCGACAGGGCCACCGCCAGCGCGAAGCCGGCCGCGATGACGATGCGGGCGGCCTTGGGCCCCAGGCTGCGGTTGGTCAGGTCCGTCACCAGGAAGGCGATCGGATAGGTGAAGGCACCCCAGGTCAGCCAGTCCTCGGTCCTGTAGCCCTCGATGAAGACCGGGAACTGCACGGCATAGTTCGACAGCACGACCACGGCCGTCATGGCGACGATGCCGGCAACGATGCCGGGGGTGGAGAGCTTGAAACGCGGTTCGCTCATGGCAGGGCCCTGATGTTCCTGGGTGTGGCGGCGCTGTCGTAGCAGATGCGGACGGCCGAGGCCAGGGCCAAGCAGAACTGCCGAGAATCCCTGAATTCAGCCGAAAAGCGGCAGCGGCGCGTGGCGCCCGAGACTGCCGGGGGCCGGCGGCAGGCCGAGCCAGCCCTGGGCCACGGCGGCATAGAGCCGGCGGAAGTCCAGGCGGGGCGTGAGGTCGCCGCCCTCGAGATCGTCGAGCCGGGGCTGCTCGCCGTAGAAACCGCCGCCGAGGCGGCCGCCCAGTAGGAAATGCGGCGCCGCCGTGCCGTGGTCGCTGCCGCCGCTGGCGTTCTCGGCCGCGCGGCGCCCGAACTCGGCATAGGTCACCACGAGGACCCGGTCCCACGCGCCGACCTCGATCATGGCCTGGCGAAAGGTGACGAGGGCCTCGGCGAGGTCGCCCAGCAGGGCGGCATGGCGCGGCGCCTGCTGGGCATGGGTGTCGTAGCCGCTGTGCTGGAGTTTGAAGAACGAGGCAGGCACGCCGGCGGCGATCAGATCCGCGGCAAGTTCGAATTGCCGCCCCAGCGCTGATTTCGGGAACGTCGTGGTGATCGGCGGCGCTTCTTTCAGGCGGCGGGCGACGTCGAGCGCGGCGCCGTGCATCCTTGCGCGCGTGGTCAGAATGTGGGCGAGCGCGGGGTTGCCGGTCGGCGTTTCTTGCCCATCCAGAAGACGCACGGCCTGGCCCAGTTGGCGCGGATCGCGCATCACCACAGGGGCGAGGGCGCTGCCGGCTAGCGGTCCCTCCGGCCCGCCCAGGACGATGCCCTGAGCGTCAAAGGCGGGATCCTCGATGGCGGATTGCGCTGTCCCGTCGATGCCGGTCTCCGTCAGGACCCGGTGCAGCCAGCCGTCCTGCAGCGTCTCCTCGGCGGTGGACGCGCTGTTCCAGATCTCGATGGAGCGGAAGTGGGAACGGTTGGTCGGCTTGTAGCCGACACCCAGCGCGACACCGAGATTCTTTGCCTGCCAGAGCGGCATCAGCGGCGCCAGCGCCGGATGCAGGCCCAGGCGCTCGTCGAGTTGCAGCACCCGGTCGCGCGCGATGGCAAGCGTCGGCCGCGCGGCGGCGTAGTGCGCATCGGCATAGGGGATGACGGTGTTGAGGCCGTCGTTGCCGCCGTTCAGTTCCACCAGCACCAGGATGCGCGGCGCCGGTGCCGAGCGCGCGAAGGCCCGCGGCAGGGTGCCGATGAAAGGAGCGATGGCCGCGGCGGTCAGGAGTTGGCGTCGCGTGAGGGCGGGCATCAGTGCCTTTCCTACTTCAGGTGATAGGCGGGATCGGCGAGCAGGCTGCGCGCCAGCGCGCCGCTTGCCCGGCGGTCCAGCACGGCGGCATCGACCGGCGGGATCGCCAGCATCAGCGTCGTCATCGCCTCGGCGCCCTGCCAGGGGGCGGGAAGGCCGGCGACCCAGGTGTCGAAGAAGGCCGCGCGGTGCTGGGCGTTGCTCTCGACGGGGCGCTCCATGCCCGCGGCTGCCGGTGTGGCGGTTGCCGCCTCAGCGCTGCCGGTGAGGCGCGCCAGCAGGGTTTGGCGGTCGAGCAGGCTGGCGCCGGTGATCCATGCCGTGCCGCCGGGCCAGCCCTTCACGTCGGGCGGATCGAAGAGGTCCTGGCCGAGGCGCCTGGTCAGCCAGGCGAGGTCGCGGTCGTCGTTCACCGGCAGGTCGAAAAGGCGCAGACTGCCGACGACGAGGTCGACCGGCGACTTGACGAGGCGGCCGCGGTTCTCCGGCGCCCAGAAGGCATCGCTGGTGAAGATCGCCGCCAGCAGCGGTTTCATCTCGTAGCCGCCGTCGCGAAAGATCGCGGCGAGGCGTCGTACTTCCGCCGCGTCGGGGGCCTCCGAGACGAACTGCCGCCATAACTTGACGACGATGAATTCCGCCGTCTCGGGACGATCGAGCAGGAGCGCAATGACGTCGTCGCCGTCGAAGGTGCCGCGCCGGCCGAGGATTTCCTTTTCGCCGCCGTCGTGCCAGGCGGCGCGAAAGCGGAACGCATCCGTTTCGCGGTCGAGGCTCCAGCCGGTGAAGGCGCGCGCCGCTTCTTTCAGATCGGCCTCGCTGTAGCGGCCTTCGCCGAGGGTGAAGAGCTCCATCAGCTCGCGCGCGAAGTTCTCGTTGGGCGCTCCTTTGCGGCTGCTTGCGTTGTCGAGGTAGATCAGCATCGCCGGATCGCGCGCGATGGCGTGCAGCAGCGCCGCGAAGTTGCCGAGCGCATGGCGGCGCAGCAGTACGTTCTGGCGATAGAGCAGGGCGGGCGCCTTCACCTTGGCCAGACTGGAGGTGAAGTGATTGTGCCAGAAGAGGGTCATCACTTCGGTGAGCGGGCTGGGCGTCGTGCGCATCTCGGCGAGCCACCAGGCTTTCAACTCGCGGCCCTGCTCGCGCTGCGTATCGCGCAGGGCGAGGCGCTCGGCCTCGCTCATGCTGCCGCGTTTCGGCGGCAGCCAGTCGGCTTCCCATGCGGGCGGCGGCGTAACGGCGGTGCTGCCGGCGCGTGTCAGGATCGCGGCCGCTGCCTCTTCGCGTGTCAGCGGGGCGAGCGCTTCGATCTCCGCCGCGGAGCCGCCGAAACCGCTGCGCGCCAGGAGGTGACGGGCCTCGGCAGCGTCGAGGGCCGGCGCGGGGGCGGGGGCCGTCACAGCCGCCAAAATCATCATGCCGCAGAGCAGGGTTCGAATCACAGGCATGGCCGTCGCTTCCGCCGCTGTCTCATTGTTACACCCATTGCGAGGCTTTCATCCCCGGCGGCCTATGGGCTAGTCTCCAGCCGCCGCGGCCCGCTTGTCGCTCTCTGGAGCATCTACGCAATCCGGCGGCGGCAAGCTTCGGGGAGTTGTCCTGCCTTTGCAATCAGAGTCCCAACGAGCTCTCTTAGGGCGGTCCCTTTGCGGGCGCAGCCTTGCGGGGCTCCGCCACGGCCTTGTGCTGGCGCTGGCGGTGTTTGCCCTGCTGCTGGCCGCGCTGCCTGCGCGGGCCGAGCCCCTGACGCTGCCGCCGGCGCCCTTCAAGGCGCTGCCGGAGGGCACCTTCATGGTGTGGGAGAACCTGGACAGCGGCAAGCGGGTCGAGGGCGTCGTCGGGCGCACCAACGGCCTCATCGTGTCGTGGATCTGGGAAGGCCGCAGTTTCTCCAGCTTCGCCCACATCTGCATGGACTGTGTCGCCGCCGGCGTGTCGCCGGACGGCGGTGTCCTCGGCCAGCTGTTTCCGCTGGAGGTCGGCAAGGCGGTAGGCTTCACCCGACGCTGGGCCGGGCAGGCCTGGCGCGACCGCATCGAGGTGCTGGGCGCCCAGCGGGTGACCGTTCCGGCGGGCACCTTCGATACCTACGTGCTCCTGCGTCGCTCGGAACAGGTCGGAAGCGACTGGCGCGCCGAGCAGCGGGTCTGGTACGCCCCGGAATTGGGCTGGGTGGTGAAGTTCGAAGGCTACAACAACCAAGGCGCCGGCGAACGCTGGCAGGCCGTCAGATTCGACTGATCCGCGCAACCGCCGCGCGGATAACCGCTTGGGATGAAACGCCGCGGGCGGTTGATTCACAGAAAACGGCGGTTTTCCACAGATTTCAGCCTAGACTCTCTGCGGCCCCCGCTATATTGTGCATCATGTCGTCATCTAGACGACATATAGTATATGCCGCAACATGTAGCCAAAAGCATAGAGGCAATCGCATGACTTGGACTGAAGAACGAGTTGCGGAACTCATGCGGCTCTGGGAAGCAGGACGGAGCGCGTCGGAGATCGGCCGCCTGCTTGGGGTTTCGAAGAATTCCGTCGTCGGCAAGGCCCATCGGATGAAGCTGAAGGCCCGCCCGTCGCCCATTAAGCGCGGTTCCGCGCCGCAGGTGCGGCGTCCTGCCGTCGCCCAGATCGCCAAGCCCGCCGTTCCGGCGCAGTCCGCGGTTCAGGCGGCACCGAAGCAGGTTGGGGCGCGTGCCGCTCGGCCCGCTCCGGCTCCGACCCCGCGGCCGACGCGCACGGTGGCTCGCGGCAAGGGACCGAACTGCTTGTGGCCGATCGGCGATCCAGGCGACCAGGACTTCCATTTCTGCGGGGAACCGGCGGTGCCCGGCAAGCCGTATTGCGACGAGCACTGCGCGCGCGCCTACATCGTGCGTCACCGCAACGAATCCGAAGCGGCCTGACCTTTCAGCGGATCCTTCCGGCACCTGCAGGCTGCGGGTGCCGGCAGACCGCACCCGGCTCCGCCTACCGGATCAGGACGGAGCGTTGACCAGCGCGGCACCGCCGCGCCTCGGATCGCCCGCCGCCGAGAGTTCTCCCGCGGCGCTGAGCGCCACCCCATGGACGCCGCCGAAAAACAGGTTGTGCATCGGCCAGGCGACGGCCTGATACCCCTGGTCCTGCAGCAGCGTCAGCCTGTCGGGCAGGCTGACGCCCTGCGCTTCGGCGCCTTCCAGGTTGGCGACATTGCCCTCGACGTGCAGCCGCGGCGTCTCGATCGCCTGCGCAATCGGCAGGCGGTGGTCGAGCAGATTGATCAGCACCTGCAGCACCGCGGTGCGGATGCGGTTGGAGCCGCCCGAGCCGATGGCGTAGAGATCGCCTTGCGCCGAGGTCGCCAGGGTCGGCGCCATCATGGAGGACAGGCGGCAATCCTGCGGCCAGCGGTGAAAGCCGCCGTGGTTGAGATCCTCCTCGCCCAGCATGTTGTTCAGCATGATGCCGCTTCGCGGCAGCGGCGTGCCGCAGCCTTCGCCGTTGGAAAGGCTCATGGCCGCGAGGTTTCCGTCGCCGTCGACCACGCTGATGTGGGTGGTGCCGCGGGTGAAGGCGGCCTTGCCTTGAACCTCTTGCTTGTAGCGTTCCAGCAGCGCCGGATCGAAGAGGCGCTCGGCCGCTGCCGCGATGCCATCTTCCAGGCGCGCTTCGATGCGTGCCTTGTTGGTGAGTGCCATCACCCGCGCCATCTGCAGCGTCGCGGCGTCCGTGCCGCTGCCGTGGCATGCAGGGGACTCCGCGGCCAGCAGCGCCAGCGCGAAGGCGATCAGCATGCCGCCGCAAGACGGCGGCGGGTTGGTCACCACGCGGTGGCTGCGGTAGTCGCAAACGAAGGGCGCGCGGCGGATGACCGAGTAGCCGGCGAGATCCTCTTCGCTCACGAGTCCTCCGGACTCGGTGCAGAGGCGCACGAGGCGCCGCGCAAAGTCGCCTTCGTAGAAGAGACGCGCGCCTTCGCTGGCGAGCGCTTCCAGGCTGTCGGCCAGTTCCGGTTGCTTCAGTTGCGCGCCCGGACGCAGCAGCGCGCCGCCGGCGTCGAGGAAGAGGTCGCGCGAGGCCGCGCTGGCCTGCAGGATCGGCGCCACGATCTCGAAAAGGTAGCCGTCGATAGGGCGCAGCTCGACGCCGTCGCGCGCGAGCCGCACCGCCGGCTGGACGATGCGCGCCATCGGCAGGCGCGCGAGGTCGTCGTGGATGGCAAAGAGGCCCTTCACGGCGCCCGGCACGGCGACGGCGCCGATGCCGATATGAAACTCCTGCGTCGCGGTGCCGAAGTCGGCGAGGATCGGATAAAAGTCAAGACTGGCGAGATCGCGGCGCTGCTTCGGTGTCTGCACGAAGAAGTCGTAGAGCAGCGGGCCGCGCCCCGCCGGCTGCGCCAGCAGGAAGCCCCCGCCACCCAGAGAGGCGAGCACCGGCTCGGCCACCGTGGCGGCACAGAAGGCGGCGAGCACGGCGTCGAAGGCATTGCCGCCCTCGGCCAGAATCTCAGCCGCGGCCTCGGCCGTCGCCGGATGGCCGCAGGCCACCGCGCCGCGGCGTTGCCGACTACTCTCGTTGCCCATGTGCCTGTTCCGCGCGCTTCCGCGCATTTTTAACAGTTGAGCGCAGAGGGTGGCGATTTTCCGCCGCTCTTGCAACGCTGCGGGCCAAATCGGACCTGCGTTTTAACCAAGAAGCTAAGAAAAGCGTTAAGCCCCCGCGGGGCACCATTGGGGCAGGGCGGCGCAACAGGCACCGGCCTTGCGATGCGGTATCGGGAAGCACACGACTGGGCGAAGCGAGCGATGTCCGGCTATCACGACGACAGCGTGCCGCGATCGAGCGGCCTCATCGGGCACAGCCTGCGCATGGGTGCGGTGGTGATCGCCGGCGGTCTGCTGCTGGTGTCCTTCATCGGCCACGATGACGCCGTGCTGCTGTCACCGGCCGCCGAAACGCTCAGCGCCCGGCAGGCCCCGCGGCCAGCCGCGCCGGTCTCCGAGCTGGTCCTGCAGGCCGGCCCGCACGGCCACTTCATCGTCGACGCAGCCGTCAACGGCAAGACGATCACTTTTCTGGTCGATACCGGCGCCAGTGCGATCTACCTGACGCCTGAGGATGCGAAGCGCCTCGGCTGGCCGCCGCAGCGCCTTACCTTCAGCGAGCGCTATAGTTCCGCGGCGGGCGAGGTGCGGGCCGCCCCAGTCACACTGCGCACGCTGCGCATCGGCCAGCTTGAACTCTTCGACCTGCCGGCCTCGGTGGGTGAACAGCGGAGTGAAATTTCGCTGCTCGGCATGACTTTCCTGAAGCGCCTCGAGAGCTATCAGGTGCGCGGCAACCGGCTCATCCTGGCCTGGTAGCGTTCGCCGTCATTCCTTCAATGTTTTCTCGAGATCGGGGAAGGGCCAGGGCGCGGCCTTCTCGTAGGCGCGCGCCGCGCGCAGCACCAGAGCGTCGGCAAAGCGCGGCCCGACGATTTGGAAGCCCGCCGGCAGTCCCGCTTTGGTGAGTCCGCAGGGCACGCTGGCGGCCGGCTGTTGCGTCAGATTGAAAGGATAGGTGAAGGGCGTCCATTCCGGCCAGCGCGTCATGCCGCTGCCGGGCGGCACCTCGTGTCCAGCTTCGAAGGCCGCAATCGGCAGGCTGGGCGTCACCAACAGGTCGTAGGTCTGGTGGAAGCTGTTGGCGGCGACGACCAGGGCCTCGCGGCGTGCCATGGCGCCCATGTAATCGAGCAGCGTGTAGCTGCGTCCCTCTTCGGCGACTGCCTGCAGGCCCGGATCCATGCCGGCGATCGCGGCGGCGTCGAAGCGTTGCAGCAGCTTTGCGGCGCCGGCGAACCAGTGCATGCGGAAGACCTCTTCCGCTCCTTCGGTGTCGGGCTCGGCTTCGATGATCTCCGCACCGAGGTCCGCCAGCGTCCGCACGGCCTTGGCGACCAGGGCGGCGATCTCCGGGTCGACCGGACGGCCGCGCAGGGTGGGGGCGAAAGCGATCTTGAGGCCTTCGATACCTTCGTCCAGGCCGTGCAGGTAGTCGGCGCCATCGTAGGGCAGGCTGTAGGCGTCGCGCGGGTCCGGCTCGCTCATCACGTTCAGCAGCAGGGCCGCGTCGGTGACGCTGCGCGTCATCGGGCCGACATTGGAGAGGATGCCGAAGGGGCTGGCGGGGTAGGCGGCGACGCGCCCGAAGGTGGCCTTCAAGGCAAAGGTGCCGGTGAAGGCGGCGGGGATGCGCACCGAGCCGCCGGCGTCACTGCCGGGGGCCAGTGTGCACAGGCCCGCGGCCAGGGCGGCCGCCGTACCGCCGCTGGAGCCTCCCGGCGTCTTGCTCGGGTCCCAGGGATTGCGGGTTATGCCATCGAGCGGCGAGTCGGTGACGCCCTTCCAGCCGAACTCCGGCGTCGTCACCTTGCCCAGCATGACGGCACCGTGCTCGCGCAGGCGCGCGACCGAGGGGGCGTCCTCGTCCCAGCGCTGGTCGCGGGCGATCGCCTTGGAGCCGCGCAGCGTCGGCCAGCACTTGGTCAGAAGCACGTCCTTGATGGCCGTGGGCACGCCGTCCAGCGGGCCGCGCGGCGCGCCCAGGCGCCAGCGCTCTTCCGATTCCGCGGCACTGGCCAATGCGGTTTCGGCGGCGACGAGGTTGAAGGCATTCAGCTTGCCGTTGTAGCGCTCGATGCGATCAAGCATCGCACGCGCCGCCTCTACCGGCGACAGCGCGCCGCTGCGGTAGAGTTTCACCAGGCGGCTTGCCGTCATCATGGCGATATCGTCGCTCATGCCGTCTCCCACTGTGTTCTTCATTGCAAGAGGTTGCACGGCACGCCAGGTAAGGACGTGCCGCATCCCGGAAATCCCCGGCGACTGCCCAGGCCGGCTATTCCTGGCACGGCGCCCTCATTCTGTCGAGGCCGTGGCCTGTCGCCGTGGGGGCGGATCTGCCGCAAAGCGGACATGATTGACGGCTAGTTTGGACGTAATGTTTAAGGCCATGCGAGCGAGGAGCAGAGCAATGAGAATCCGAACCGAACTCAAGCGGCCGGCCCGGTTTCTGGCCATCGGCTTGCTGGGCCTTTGCCTGGCCGTGACGCCGCTGCCGCTGCTCCTGGGGCAGGCGCAGGCACAGAGCGCCACCCCGGCCAAGCCTGAGGACGCGCCCGATGGATCACCGAGCGAGCTGGCGCGCGAAGGCCTGGAGCAGATGCTGCGCGCACTGCGCTTGCTGGTGCAGAGCATTCCGCAGTACGAATTGCCTGAGGTTCTGGAGAACGGCGACATCATCATCCGGCGTAAGCATCCTCAACCCGATTCTGATCGGCCGGAGAACGCGGAGCCGAACATCGACGAGACGGCGACCTGAGCGCCGCCCTGGAAAGAGATACCGGGAGGGGAAGCCGAAAGTGGGGAAGCGATGAACGATCAGAAGCAGGCCGCCGAAACCGACGGCGCCAATCCATTTGCCGCGCTGGATGCCGGCCGTCCGCCGTGGGACGCCCTGGGCGCATTCGTGCCGGCACCGCAGCCGCAGATCGCCGGTTCCGCGACGGGACCGCTGGCCGGCTCCACCTTTGCCGCCAAGGACATCTTCGATGTGGCCGGTTTCGTTACCGGCTGCGGTAATCCCGACTGGGCGCGCGGGCATGCGCCGGCCGAGCGCCACGCGCCGACGGTGCAGACCCTGCTCGACGCGGGCGCGGAACTGGTCGGCAAGACCATCACCGACGAACTGGCTTACAGCCTCAACGGACAGAGTTTCCATTACGGCACGCCGACCAATGTGAACGCGCCAGGGCGCATTCCCGGCGGCTCGTCCTCCGGCTCCGCCGCGGCAGTTGCCGGCGGCCTTGCGGATTTTGCGCTGGGCAGCGACACCGGCGGCTCGATCCGCGTTCCCGCCAGCTACTGCGGGCTCTACGGCCTGCGGCCGACGCATGGGCGCATCACCCTGGAAGGCGTCATGCCGCTGGCGCCGGGCTTCGACACCGTCGGCTGGTTCACCCGCGACGCGGCGCTGCTGCGGCGCGTCGGCGGCGTGCTGCTTGGCGGCCCGCAGGCCGAGAGCCTGGGCAGCGCCGGGCGCTGGAAGCGCCTGCTGCTGGCCGAGGATGCCTTCGCCCTGGCGACACCGGCGGCCCAGGCCGCGCTGGCCCCCTTCGTCGGGCGGCTGGAACAGCGTCTGCTGCCGGCAGAGAAGATCGCGGCTGCCGAGACCGGCACCTTGGCGGATTGGATGTGGCGCTTCCGCCATATTCAGGCGCGCGAGATCATGGCCACGCACGGAGCCTGGATCGCTGAGACCAAACCGTCTTTCGGGCCGGAAACTCAGGAGCGCTTCGATTGGGCGGCGACCATAACGGAAGACCAGGGCGCGTCGGCGCGCGAAGCCCGTGAGGGCTTCGCCAAGCGGCTCGCCGAGCTTCTGGGCGACGATGCGCTGCTTTGCCTGCCGTCGGCACCCGGCATCGCTCCGCGCACCACCAGCACGGCGGAGGAACTGGTGGCCCACCGCGGCGCAGTGCTGAGCCTCACCTCCATCGCCGGCCTGGCGCGTCTGCCGCAGGTATCACTGCCGCTGGCGAAGGTGGAGGGCTGTCCGCTGGGGCTGTCGCTGATCGCGCCGGCCGACTGCGACGAGGACCTGCTGGCCTTCGCCGAGGCCTTCTGCGCGACGGAAGAGCGCCTGGATATTTGACGGGGCGCCCTACGCCGCGTCGACGGTCTTTTCGCTGATGCGGTTTTCCGGCAGCGTGACGGTGATGGCGGTGCCCTTGCCGAGTTCGCTCTGCAGCGTCAGCGTGCCGCCGTGCACTTCGATCAGGGCGCGGCACAGGGGGAGACCCAGGCCGGTACCCTCGTGCTTGCGGCTGAGCCCCGATTCCACCTGGGTGAAGGGCTCCAGCATGCGCGCCTGCTCGTCCTTGGCGATGCCGATGCCGGTGTCGATGACTCGGAAGCCGGCGCCCATGCCGGGGCCGCCCCAAGCCTCGACGGTGATGCTGCCGCCGGAGGGCGTGAACTTCACGGCGTTGGACAGCAGGTTGATGAGGATCTGCTTCAGGCGGCGCGCGTCCGCCGTCACCAGGGATAGCGGTTCGGCGTAGTCGGTCTCGAGGGTGATGTTGTTCTCCCGCGCGCGCGGGCCGATCAGGCGCATGCCCGAAGCGATCACCTCGCGCAGATCGACTTCTTCCTCGTAGAGGTCGATCATGCCGGCTTCGGCCTTCGATACGTCGAGGATGTCGTTGATGATGGTGAGCAGGTGGTTGCCGCTCTCGTGGATGTTCTGGATGTAGTCGCGGTAGTTGTCGTGGCCGATGGCGCCGAAGACCTGCTGCAAGATCAGCTCCGAGAAGCCGATGATGGCATTTAGCGGCGTGCGCAACTCGTGGCTCATGGTTGCCAGGAACTCGCCCTTGGTGCGGTTCGCCATTTCGGCGGCTTCCTTGGCGCGCAGCAGTTCCTGCTCGGCCAACTTGCGCTGGGTGACGTCGCTGAGCGAGCCGGCCATGCGGTAGACGTGGCCGCTTTCGTCTCGCACGCCGAGACCGCGCGAGTGAACCCAGCGGTATCTGCCGTCGTCGCCGCGCATGCGATACTCGTGGTCGTAGTACTCGGTCTTGCCGCGCAGGTGCTGGCGCATGCGTTCGCGCATCACCTCGACGTCGTCCGGATGGATGCGGCCGATCCACTCGTCTGCGTTGACCACCGGTTCGCTGCCTTCGATGCCGACGATCTCGCGCAGGCGGCGCGACACGTAGACGCCGTCGACCTTGTCACCCCATTCCCAGATGCCTTCATTGGCGCCGCTGAGGGCGAGGGCATAGCGCTGCTCGCTCTGGCGCAGCGCCGCTTCAATGCGCTTGGTCTCAGTGATGTCGGTGTAGACCATCACGTAACCGCCGTTGGGCAGGCGGCGGTTGCGGTTCTCCAGCACAGTGCCGTCGGGGCGCACCCGCTCCATGCGCGCCTGCAGGTTGGTCAGCAGAATCTCGGTGCGGCGCTGGACTTCTTCCTCGGTCATCCCGGCACCGTATTCGCCGCGCTGGGCGTTGTACCGGACGAGATCCTGGAAGGTGGCGCCTTCTTCCAGCATGTCGCGCGGAATGCCGAGCAGCTTTGTGAACTCGCTGTTGAAGGCGACCAGCTTCAGGTCCTTGTCGAACAGGCAGACCCCGACCGGAATGTTCTCGACGATCGCGTTCATCAATCGGGCCTGCCGCTCGGCCTTTTTCTCGGCCGCGGCCTTTGCCTGCTGCGCGGCGCTCAGGGCGGCGAAGATCATGCAGATCATGCAGGATAGCACCAGGCCGGTGTGCAGCACGACGCGCCAGTCGCCGTTCGGGTCGAAGGCACTCATGTGCGGATCGAACAGCTGGCGCAGCATCTGGGTCAGCAGGTAGGTGCAGAAGATCAGCAGGGTGCCGGCGCAGACGATGGAGATCGGCCGCTTGTGCGGGCGATAGTGGCGCCAGAACAGAATGCCGGCGCATCCGACGCCGCCCGCCGCGCCGAGGCTGAGCAGCACCAGCACCGGCAGCGGTACCTCCGGGTTGATCAGGCAGGTCGAGGTTCCGGCCAGCACCAGGGTGCAGGCGACCAGCAGAAGTTGCAGGTGATCGCGCAAGCCGAAGAAGCGCAGGGTGCCGCCCAGCAGCAGCAGGGCGATGATCGTCTGGCCACCCTCGTGTATGGCCAGGAAGCACGCAGGGTCGAAGGTCGAGGCGAAGGCCAGGGCGCCGAGGCGCAGGGCCTCCATGCCGAGACTGGCCGCCCACCAACTGAGCGCCGGGTTGCCGTCCGCCTGGCGCGCGGAGGTCAGCGCCATGACGGCCAGCATCGCCGGGGCCATGGCGGCGACCAGCATCACCGCGGCGAAGGAGAAGGTGGTGGCCTCGACTGGCATGACCTCGGCAAAATCCCGTTACAGCCCGCGGGCGATCGAGGTGGGACTGCCGGCCGGACGGGTCGCGTCCGGCCTGGGTACCCCTCGCTCGCCTATAGCGCGCAAACAGGGATTGATAGCCGATTAGAGTTAATTGAACCTAAAAATCTCAGGATTTCCGCAGGTTTGGCCGGGAAAGCCGGGGGAGCGGCGCTCCGCCGCTTCAGCTGTCGTAGGCAATCAGCGTTTCGACCGGGATATCCAGATTGTCGCGCCCGTTGAGAAAGGTCAGCTCAATGATGCAGGCGGCCCCGGTCACGTCGGCGCCGGCCGAGCGCAGCAGCTGGGCGGCGGCGTTCATAGTGCCGCCGGTGGCCAGCAGGTCGTCGACCAGGAAGACCTTCTGGCCCGGCTGCACGGCGTCAGCCTGGATCTCGATGGTGTCGGTGCCGTACTCGAGGTCGTAGGTGTAGGGCAGGGTGGCGCCGGGCAGCTTGCCTTTCTTGCGCACCATGACGAAACCCTTGTTGAGCCTGAGAGCCAGGGGGGCGGCGACCAGGAAACCGCGCGATTCGATGCCGGCCAGGACATCGGGCTCGTGCCGGTGGACGATCTCGGCCAGCCGCTCCACCGTCGACTGCCAGGCGGCGGGATGCGCCAGCAGAGGCGAGATGTCGTAGAACAGGATGCCCGGCGTCGGGAAATCCGGAATCCCGCGGATGTGCTCTTTCAGGTCCATGGCCCCTCGCGCTCCCTGCTCGATCGTACGGTGCCGGGTCATACCCTCAAAGGGGCCCGGCCGGGCGGCATCCTACTGGCCGCTCTCCCTGCAGGCAACGCAAGGGAGCCTTTCGGGAACCGCGCGGCCGCGTGCCGTGACAGAAGGTTCCAAGCTGGCCTAGACTGATTTCCCACCCGCGGTTTCCCATGACTGAAGTTCCGCCGCACCGCCAGCCCCTTTTCACCACCAGGCCTTGAGAGCATCTGCCGTGAGCTACGTCTTCCCGCGCCACACCAAAGCCCGTTATCCGGTCGCCGTCGCCGGCGAGGGTCCCTACATTACCGACAGCACCGGCAAGCGCTACATCGATGCCTCCGGCGGCGCCGCGGTATCGTGCCTCGGCCATGGCCATCCGGCGGTGGTCCAGGCGATCAAGGATCAGGTCGACAAGATTGCCTATGCCCACAGCGGCTTTTTCACCACCGAAGCCTCCGAGCAACTGGCCGAGCACCTGATCCAACGGGCGCCCGAGGGCATGGCCCGGGTCTACTTCGTCTCCGGCGGGTCCGAAGCCAACGAGACGGCGCTGAAGCTGGCGCGCCAGTTCCACCTGGAGAACGGCGAGCCGCAGCGCTCCCACTTCATCGCCCGGCTGCAGAGCTATCACGGCAACACCCTGGGTGCCTTGTCGGTCGGCGGCAACGCGGCACGGCGCGCGCCCTATCAGCCGCTGTTGAGCCCCGCCAGCCACATCGATCCCTGCTATGCCTATCGCCACCGGCGTCACGACGAGAGTGAGGAGGCCTACGGCCGCCGCGCCGCCGACGCCCTGGAGGCGGAGATCCTGCGCGTCGGACCCGAAAAGGTCGCCGCCTTCATCGCCGAGCCGGTGGTGGGCGCCACCCTGGGCGCGGTGCCCTCGGTGACCGGCTACTTCAAGCGCATCCGCGAGATCTGCACCCAGTACGGCGTGCTGCTGATCCTCGACGAGGTGATGTGCGGCATGGGGCGCACCGGCAGCCTCTTCGCCTGCGATCAGGACGGCATCGCGCCCGATATCCTCACCTGCGCCAAGGGCCTGGGCGGCGGCTACCAGCCGATCGGCGCGGTGCTCTGTTCAGGGCGCATCTACGACGCCATTGCCGGCGGCTCCGGCGCCTTCGAGCACGGCTTCACTTACATCGGCCATGCCACCGCCTGCGCCGCGGCGCTGGCCGTGCAGCACACCATCGAGGGCGAGGACCTGCTGGCCAACGTCCGGCGCCAGGGCGACGCCCTGCGCGAGGCGCTCGAGTCGCGCTTCGGGAATCACCACCACGTCGGCGACATCCGTGGGCGCGGCCTCTTCATCGGCCTCGAACTGGTCGCCGACCGTGCGACCAAGGAGCCCTTCGATCCGGCGCTGAAGCTGAACGCGAAGATCAAGCAGCGCGCGATGGACGAGGGCATGGTGTGCTATCCCGCCGGCGGTACCGTCGACGGCAAGCGCGGCGACCACGTGCTGCTGGCCCCGGCTTTCATTGTGCAACAGGGGCATCTCGACGAGATCGTCGACAAGCTGGGCCGCTCGATCGATGCCGTGCTGGCGGGGGCCGGCGCGTGACGGATGCAAGTTTGCAGGTCGACTGGACGCCGATGATCCTGGCGGTGGCGCCCAACGGCGCGCGCAAGACCCAGGCCGACCATCCGGCAGTGCCGATTTCGCCGGCGGAACTGGCGGCCACGGCGGCGGCCGCGCAGGCGGCCGGTGCCTCGATGATCCACCTGCACGTGCGCGACGGCGCGCAGAAGCACAGCCTCGACGTTGGCGCCTACAGGGAAGCGACGGCGGCGGTGCGTGAGGCCGTCGGCGAGCGCATGGTGATCCAGGTCACCAGCGAGGCCGTTGGCATCTACAATGCCAACCAGCAGCGTGCCATGGTGCGCGCGCTGGAGCCGGAGGCGGTCAGTCTCGCCATCCGTGAACTGATCCCCGACGAGTCCGAAGAGGATGCCTCGCGCGAATTTCTTGCCTGGCTTACCGGCACCGGCATCCTGCCGCAGTACATCCTCTACGCGCCGGAAGACGTGGCCCGCTTCGGGCGGCTGCAGGCGGAGGGCGTGGTGCCGCCGGGGCCGGCGTTCCTGCTGTTCGTGCTGGGGCGCTACACCCCGGGCCAGCGCTCGGTGCCCAACGACCTGCTGCCCTACCTCAGCGAGATCGCGGCCTGGCCGGAGGCGGAGAAACTGCCCTGGGCGATCTGCGCCTTCGGCCCCAAGGAGACCGCCTGCGTCACCGCGGCGGCGACCCTGGGCGGCCATGCCCGCGTCGGCTTCGAGAACAACCTCTACCTGCCGTCGGGGGCGTTGGCGCAAGACAACGCGGCGCTGGTTGCCGCCGGCGCGGCGGCGGCCGCGGCGATCGGCCGTCCGTTGGCCGACGCCGCCACCGCGCGCCGCATCATGACCGGCGGCGCCTAGATCGGATCACGCCAAGACGGAACCGCTGAGTGGTTCCGTCTTGGCGTGAGTCTTGGGGATCACCTTCGGCGATTCCATTCGGCCCTGACCTGCTCCAGCGTCCGCTCAGTTGGACGATCCAGGGGTGCCGTGGTTCATGCCGCCGTGGCCCATGCCACCTTGGGCGCCGCCCATGCTGCTGATCGCTTCAACCGCGACTTCGACGGTGATCTCGCCGGCGTTCTGGAAGGTGAGGGTGAGGGGGAAGTGGTCGCCTTCCTTCAGCGGCGCCTTGAGGCCGATCAGCATGACGTGAAAGCCGCCGGGCTGCAGTTCGGCCATGGCGTTCGCCGGCACATCGACGGCCTCGACTTGGCGCATCTTCATGACGTCGCCTTCCATCATGTGGGTATGGAGTTCGACACGCTCGGAGACGTCGGCCGCCACGGCCACCAGGCGGTCGCCCCCGCCCGCATTGTGGATGGTCATGAAGGCGGCGCTGTTGCGGGCCGGACCGGCGGAGGCGCGTGCCCAGGGATGATCGATCTTCAAGGCCCCCAGGGTGAACTCGTGGGCGCGGGCACCGCTGCCGAAGGCGGCCAGGGAAACGGTGACGGCGGCAGCCAGCAGAATGGCGCCGATAACCGTCTGGCGGCGGGTGGCGGCTGCGGGAAAGCAGAAAGCGTTCGAAGTCATTGGAATGGATCCTCATGGCGGCATGGCATCGCCCGCTCTTGGCGGCGGCCACGATCTCTGAAAAGGCGTCAGGGGTGGCGAAGAGCGCTTCGCCGATGCGCTCAGGCCGCCGGTGGGCCGCGGGAGAGCGCGCTGAGGCCGTCGCGGCCGGCGCGGGCGGCAGCCGCCGTGGGCTGCGAGGCAGGGGCGCCGACGGCGCGCACTGCCAAGACCACCGGCGTCGGCAGGTCGGCGAGGCCGTTCTGCGCGAATGCGGTGCAGACCGGGCAGGCGTTCAGGTGCCCGGTATCGTGGTCTGCCGGGTGCGGGGTGGCGGGGGCTTGCTCCGCCGGGATGCCGGCCGGGGCCAGGCGGATCTCGCCGTCGGCGGCGCAGATATCGAGATAGGCCGGATATGGGGCTGCCGGGACGCCGGCTTCCGCGTCCGGCGGCCCCGCCAGGGCCGCGACCAGCAGCATGGCAAGGCCATGTCCGAGCAGGCCCAGGCCTGCAAGCGCGCTGGCGACCAGCGTGCCGACTCGGGGCCGCTGGGGGCAGCGGGAAAGGGGGCGGCGTCGAAGCATCGTGGGCGGACCATAGAGCAGTCCTTGCGGGCGTTCCAGCGTCTCCGGTGAGCCGGTGGGCCTGTTGAGGGTCGGTTCAGTGTGCGCCCTCGGCTGACCAAAGGCACCGGGCCAAGGGGAGCGGAACAACGGGGGTAGACATTCCGGCGCCGGGAAGTGTTCAATAGGCTGAAAAATAACGGTGGTCTAATCACCGAACCAAAGACACAGGGAATTGCGTTCTGACAAGCCTTGCTTTGCACGTCGAGCCGGGAAGGCATGACGACCCTCATTGTTCGGGGGGCGTGGTTGCCGCCTTGCCGCTTGGCCGTCAGCAATCGTGCCTGTGCCTTCCGGACTGACAGATGCCGGACAAACTGATTCTGGGGGAATACCGCGCGTCGCCGCGAGGGCACGCGTCTCACGAATTCGATCCACAGACGAAAGAATTGGGAGCAATCAACCCATGAAATTGATTTCCTTGAAATCCGCCATGCTGGGCTTCTCCGCGGCGGCGATGCTCGCCGGCGGTGTGACGACGGCCCACGCGCAGGAGAAGTTCGTCACCATCGGCACCGGTGGCCAGACCGGCGTCTACTACGTGGTCGGCCAGTCGATCTGCCGCCTGGTCAACCGCGGCTCCGGCGATCACGGCATCAAATGCACCGCGCCGTCGACCGGCGGCTCGATCGCCAATCTCAACGCCATCGCCGCCGGCGAGCAGGACATGGGCGTCGTCCAGTCCGACTGGCAGTACCATGCCTACAACGGCACCAAGCCGGACACCTTCCCCCAGGCCAACAAGGACCTGCGGGCAGTGTTCTCCGTGCACCCGGAGCCCTTCACCGTCGTGGCCCGCAAGGATTCCGGCATCAAGTCCTTCGAGGACCTGAAGGGCAAGCGGGTCAACGTGGGCAACCCCGGCTCCGGCGCCCGCGGCACCATGGAAGTGCTGATGGAACGGCTCGGCTGGCAGATGAGCGACTTCAGCCTGGCCGCCGAACTTCAGTCGGCCGAGCAGGCTTCGGCGCTCTGTGACAACAAGATCGATGCGATCGTGTTCACGGTCGGCCACCCGAGCGGCACCATCAAGGAAGCCACCACGTCCTGCGAATCGGTGCTCGTCGAGGTGACCGGGCCGGAGGTCGAGAAGCTGATCAGTGAGAACGCCTACTACGCCCAGGCGACCATTCCCGGCGGCACCTACGACGGCACCGCCGAGGACGTCGTGACGTTCGGCGTCGGCGCGACCTTTGTTTCCTCCACCAAGGCGGACGAGGAAACCATCTACCAGGTGGTCAAGGCGGTGTTCGACAACTTTGACCGCTTCAAGAAGCTGCATCCTGCCTTCGCCAACCTGAAGGAACAGGACATGATCACCAACAACCTCTCTGCGCCACTGCATCCGGGCGCCGAGCGCTACTACAAGGAGCGCGGCTGGATGTAGGATCGAGCCGGCGGGCGGGAGACCTCTCCCGCCCGCTTCCTTTCTTCGCTGGCTTCACGAAAGTGCATCGCGAGCGTTTCCGATAAGCCCGATCGAACGGGACGAGACGCTGGCTTTCGGGGGAACAGCAGCCGCCGGCCGGGGGGCTGCGAGACTGGGGACTATCAATGGCTGACGATTCCAAGCCCGGTGCGGCGGGACAGGCAGGCGGCGGGCGCCCGCTGAGCGACGAGGAACTTCAGGATCTCGTTGCCTCAACCGACACCGGCGGACGCTCGCCGACCGGCATCCCTCTTCACATCATCCTCTGGGTCGCCGTTGCCTGGTCGCTGTTCCAGATTTGGATCGCCTCGCCGCTGCCCTATGTCCTGTCCGCACTCACCGGCTGGCAGGCCGTGCTGAACAGCACCGAGTCGCGCGCGATTCACCTCGCCTTTGCGATCTTCCTGGCATTCCTTGCCTATCCCGCGTTGAAGCGCTCGCCTCGGCACTACATTCCGATCCAGGACTGGGTGCTGGCGCTGGTCGGTGCTTTCTGCGCCAGCTACCTGTTCTGGTTTTACGATTCCATCGCGCAGCGTCCGGGCATTCCCAACACGCAGGATATCGTCGTGGCCTGCATCGGCATGGTCATCCTGCTGGAAGCGACCCGCCGCGCGCTGGGGCCGCCGCTGACGATCATCGCATCGATCTTCCTGATCTATACTTTCTTCGGCCCTTACATGCCGGCGCTGATTTCCCACCAGGGTGTCTCGTTGTCCGGCGTCGTCTATCACCAGTGGACGTCCACTTCGGGCGTCTATGGTACCGCGCTGGAGGTCTCCACCAGCTTCGTGTTCCTCTTCGTGCTGTTCGGCTCCTTGCTCGACAAGGCCGGCGCCGGCAACTACTTCATCAAGGTCGCCTTCTCACTGCTCGGCCACTACCGCGGCGGCCCGGCGAAGGCGGCGGTGGTCGCCTCGGCGATGACCGGACTGATTTCCGGCTCCTCCATCGCCAACGTGGTCACCACCGGCACTTTCACCATCCCGATGATGAAGCGCACCGGTTTCTCGTCCGAGAAGGCGGGGGCGGTTGAGGTCGCATCCTCCGTGAACGGCCAGATCATGCCGCCGGTGATGGGCGCCGCCGCTTTCCTGATGGTCGAATATGTCGGCATCTCCTATTTCGAGGTGGTGAAGCACGCCTTCATCCCGGCGCTGATCTCCTACATCGCTCTGGTCTACATCGTGCACCTGGAGGCGATGAAGGCGGATATGCAAGGCCTGCCGCGGGCCGAGGCGCCGAAGCCCCTCGTGCGCGTCGCTATCGGCGTGCTGCTGGGATTCCTGATCACGGCGGCGCTCTCGATGGCGTTCTACTACGGCCTCGGTTGGGTCAAGCCGCTGCTTGGCGATGCCACCCCCTGGCTCGTCGCCGTGCTGCTCACGGCCGTCTATGTGGGCCTCATCCGCTTCTGCGCCCGCTATCCCGAACTGGAGCTTGACGATCCTTCGTCGCCGGTCGTCTCGTTGCCAAAGGTTGGGCCGACGGTAAAGTCGGGCCTGCATTTCCTGCTGCCCGTCGTCGTGCTGATCTGGTGCCTGATGGTGGAGCGGATGTCGCCCGGCCTTTCCGCCTTCTGGGCAACGGCTTTCATGGTCTTCATTGTGGTGACGCAGCGCCCCATCTTCGCCTTTTTCCGCGGGACGGAACTGACCGCTACCTTCGGCCGCGGCTTTTCGGAGCTGTTTGACGGCCTGGTGACCGGCGCCCGCAACATGATCGGTATCGGTATCGCCACGGCGACCGCCGGCATCATCGTCGGCTCGGTGTCGCAGACGGGCATCGGCCTGGTGCTGGCCGACCTGGTGGAGATTCTGTCGCTCGGCAACATCATGCTGGTGCTGCTGTGGACGGCGGTCCTCAGCCTCATTCTCGGCATGGGCCTGCCGACCACGGCGAACTACATCGTGGTATCGGCGCTTATGGCACCGGTCATCGTGCAGCTGGGCCAGGATGCGGGTCTCATCGTGCCGCTGATCGCCGTCCACCTCTTCGTGTTCTATTTCGGCATCATGGCCGACGTCACGCCGCCGGTCGGCCTCGCCTCCTTCGCTGCGGCGGCGGTATCCGGCGGCGATCCCTTGAAGACGGGCTTCATCGCTTTCTTCTATTCGCTGCGTACCGCGGCGCTGCCGTTCCTCTTTATCTTCAATACCGACCTGCTGCTGATCGACGTCGGATGGCTGGGCGGCATCGGTGTATTCATAGTGGCGACCGTGGCGATGCTGCTGTTCGCGGCGGCGAGCCAGGGCTACTTCCTGACGCGAAACCGCATCTACGAGACGGTGCTGCTGCTGCTCATTGCCTTCACGCTGTTCCGCCCGGGCTTCTGGATGGACATGATCTCGCCGCCCAACCGCGACGTCGCGCCAAGCAACATCATTGCGGTCGCCGACCGCATGACGGCGGGGGAAATCCTGCGGCTCCGCGTCGACGGCGTCGACTCCATCGGCAATCCGCGCAGCTTCGTCGCGTTGCTGCCGCTGGGTGAGGGCGAGACCGGCGAGGAGCGTCTCAGTTCTGCCGGCCTGGAGCTCTACATGGACGGCGACAAGGTGCTGATCGACAATGCCGCCTTCGATTCGCCGGCCCAGGCCGCCGGCCTGGAGTTCGACCAGGAAATCGTCACCGTGAAGGAGCCGCTGGACCAGTTGCCCAAGGAGTTGATGTACATCCCGGCGCTCCTGGTGCTGGGGCTCATCGTCTTCATGCAGCGCGGGCGCCGGGAGCGCCGGCCGGCGGCGGCGACCGCCTAGAGGGGGAATGTGACCAAGATGTTCAAGGATATCCTGCTGCCGGTCGACATCGGCAATCCGGACACGCAGGCAAAGGCCGTCAGCACTGCCGTCGAGATGGCGAAGGCCTTCGGCTGCCGCCTGCATGTCATGACCATCGTGCCGACCTTCGGCGAGGGATTCGTCTCTTCCTTCTTCCCGGCGGATTACCAGGAAAAGGCGTTGGCGGTTGCGGACGAGCATCTGCACGCCTTCGTGCGGCAGCGTATCCCCGAAGATCTTCCGGTACAGCACGTGGTCGCCTGCGGCACGATCTACGAGGAAATCCTCGGTTTTGCCAAGAAGCACGACGTCGACCTCATTGTCATGGCCTCCCACCGCCCGGAACTCAGCGACTACCTGCTTGGCCCCAACGCCGCCCGGGTCACCCGCCACGCCAACTGCTCGGTCCTGGTGATCCGCCCTTAGCGGGGGGGGCAGCGTCACGCCAGGCCAAGGACAGCGCCCGGGATGCGTGTGGTTGTGCGGGCGTCAGGTGGCCGGCAGGCGACGCTTAAACATATTCTCATCGACTTTCGGCTAGTCTTAGAATGACGGGCCGTGGCGGCCCTCACGGCGACGTGATGGAATCCGGCTGGCGGCAGCGGGGCTCGCTGCCTAGGTTACTGCTGGCGGCCCGGCCGCTGTTTGGGTTGGCGATGCTATGCGAAGTGACGTGAAAATTCAGGAGGCTGCGCTCGACGCCGATTTTCCGCTGGAAGATCTGCCGACTGCGCAGTTGGAGGACATGGCCGAGGCGGGTGCCGAGGTCATGGATGTCCACCGTGTTCTCGCCAAAACCGGCGACAACATCGTCGGCGAGTTGCTGAAGCACAACGGCACGTTTTACGAGTGGGACCACTATCCGCCGGGCGACGTCTACGACCATGAAACCCACGGCCAGTTCTACTACCATGCCCACGCTTCCGATCAGCGCTTCCAGGGCGAGCACGGCCATTTTCATACCTTCGTGCGCCCGCGGGGCATGCCGGCGGGCATCCAGCCGGCCAAGGTGCCTGGCTATGTCGCGCCAGAGGACCCCAATGACGCCCTCAGCCACTTGATCGCCATCGCCATGACGCCCGCGGGGCTGCCGTTTCGCCTGTTCACCGTGAACCGCTGGGTCACCGGCGAGGTGTGGTACAGGGCCGATGACGTCATTCGCATGCTCGACGTCTTCATGATCGACCACGCCCAACCCTCCTGGCCGGTGAATCGCTGGATCGGGGCCATGGTCCGCCTGTTCAAGCCGCAGATCGCCGATCTGCTGCACGCGCGCGACCGCAAGGTGGCCGCCTGGCTGGACCTGGCGCCCGACAGCGACGTCTTCGAAGACCGCGACCTCGAAGTGACCTCTTTCCTGGACATCTCCATCGACCGCCAGGTCAGCGGCGTTGCCGCGGCGCTGCTCGCCCGTCGCTAGCTGCTTAGCGGCCTGATTAGGTTACCCGCCGGTTAACGCCGGCAGCGGCCAGGTGCCGCGAGGCCGGGCGGGTTGCCGCTTGATGGGGTAGGGCCGGTAAATTTTAAGCATGAATTAACGTCAGGCCCGGATAATCCGCCTGTTGAGGCACCGCGCAAGCCCGATCGGTATGGCGCTTGCGGGGTACCGCGTTCGTCCGGGCTTGACCGAGAGAGACATGACAGGAAGCCTTTCCCAGGAAGACGTTGCCCGATTGATGGCGGATCCCTCGCCGGACGTGCGGGCCGAGACGACCTCGAAGATCGCGGCACAGTACGATCGCAAGTTCCCGCGCATGACCGAGGCGGAGCGCAAGCTGGCGGAGGAAATCTTCCGCCGGATGGCGCGTGATGCCGAGGTGCTGGTGCGCGAGGCCCTGGCCGCCAATCTGAAGGCGACGCCGGATCTGCCCCGCGACCTGGCCGTGGCTCTGGCCAAGGACGTCGACAGCGTGTCCCTGCCGGTGCTGAAGTATTCCGAGGTGCTGACCGACGACGACCTTATCGAGATCCTGCGCAGCGAGAACGCCGCCGCCAAGCAGGTCGCCATCGCCCAGCGCCCGACGGTGTCGACCGCCGTCGCCGACGCTCTGATCGATACCGGCAACGAGACCGCGGTCGCCCGCCTGGTCGCCAACGAAGGCGCCGAGCTGACCGAAGCCGCGCTCGGCCGCGTGATGACCGAATACACCGGTAGCGAGGCCGTCGCCGAATCGATGGCGCGCCGTCCCAGCCTGCCGGCGACAATTTCCGAACACCTGGTATCGGCCATGGCCAAGAAGCTGGAAAGCTACCTGGTCAGCAAGCATGATCTGCCGGCCGATGCCGCCGCGAACCTGATCCTGCAGACCCGCGAGCGGGCGACCGTGAGCCTGCTGAGCCGTGGTGCCCAGGGTGCCGATCTGGAGGAACTGGTCTTCCAGATCCACGTGAACGGGCGCCTGACCCCGACCCTGATCATTCGCGCGCTGTGCGTGGGCGACATCGCCTTCTTCGAGGCGGCGATGGCGCGCCTTGCCAACGTACCGATGAAGAACGCCAAGAAGCTGATCCACGATGGCGGCGACCTCGGCCTGCGCTCGATCTATGAGAAGGCGCGCATGCCCGAGCGGCTGTTCAGCGCGGTGCGCGCTGCGGTCCAGATATGCGGAGAAGGTGAGTACGACGGCGGGCGCAACGATCGCGAGCGTTTCGTCGCGCGCATTATCGAGCGCCTGCTGACTCAGTTCGAGGACCCGGCGTCGAAGATGACCCAGGACGACATCGATTACCTGATGAACAAGCTGCGCCAGCTCGCGGCCTGAGATTTCGGTAGGGGAGTGCCAGAACGGCGCCGGTCCTGAGGGGCCGGCGCCGTTTTCTATTGTCCGGCTTCAGTTCAGCAGCACCCGGGGCAACCAGAGCGCCAGGTCGGGGAAGGCCATGACCAGCCCGAGGCCCACAAGCTGCAGCAGGACGAAGGGAATGATTCCCTTGTAGATCTGCTGGATCCTCACCTCCGGCGGCGCGACGCCTTTCATGTAGAAGAGGGCGAAGCCGAAGGGCGGCGTCAGGAACGAGGTCTGCAGGTTCACCGCCAGCAGGATGGCGAACCAGTAGACGACCTCGCGCTGCGGCACGTGATCGCCGAAGTCCAGGCCGGCGACGATCGGTGCAAACACCGGCAGCACGATCAGCGTGATCTCGATCCAGTCGAAGAAGAAGCCGAGGAAGAACACCAGCCCCATGATGACCAGCAGCAGGCCCCAGGGGCCGAGGCCCATGTGCTCGATCAGGTCGGTGACCAGGAAGTCGCCGCCCAGCACCCGAAACACATAGGAAAAGCAGGTGGCGCCCAGGAAAATGCCGAACAGCATGCCGCCGGTCAGGGCCGAGCGTTCCACCACGTCCTTCAGCACGGAAAAGCTCAGCCGCCGCTTCAGGATCGCCAGGAAGATCGCCCCCGCGCCACCGACGCCGGCCGCCTCGGTCGGCGTGGCCCAGCCGAAGAGAATCGAGCCGAGCACCAGGAAGACCAGAAACAGCGGCGGAATGAAGGAGCGCAGCACCATCGCCGCGATGCCGCCGGCCGTGCTCGGCCCCTCATCTTCGGGCAGCGGCGGCGCCAGCTTCGGCTTCCAGCTGCAGAGGATCAGGATGTAGAGCATGTAGAAGCCGGCCAGCAGGAAGCCGGGAATGATCGCTGCGACGAAGAGATTGCCGACGGAGCGCGCCAGCAGCTCGGCCATGATCACCAGCATGATCGACGGCGGGATCAGAATGCCCAGGGTGCCCGAAGACGCGATGGTGCCGGTTGCCAGCGGGATGTTGTAGTTGCGCTTGATCATCTCCGGCAGCGCCAGCAGCGTCATCATCACCACCGACGCGCCGATGATACCCGTGGTCGCCGCCATCACCGTGCCCATGATGGTGACCGACAGCGCGAGGCCGCCGGGTACGCGGCGCAACAGTACCTGCAGACAGTGCAGCAGGTCGCTGGCGACGCCGCTGCGTTCCAGCATCGTCCCCATGAAGATGAACATCGGAATCGCCGTCAGTACGAGGCTTTCGGCGATGCCGCCCCAGATGCGCGACTGCAGGCTGAAGAACTGGATGAAGGAAAAGGCATCCAGCATCATGCCGATGAAGCCGAAGGTGAGGCCGACGCCGCCCAGTACGAAAGCGACCGGATAGCCGCTGAACAGAAGGATGCCCAGCGCCGCGAACATGAAAAGGGGCAGGTAGTAGACGAGATCGAACGCCATTACCGGGTCTCCCCGTTGCGCGGGGGGCTATCCTGGTCGCGCAGGACGGTCGGCACGATTTCGTCGAGGTGCTCGACCTCGGCTTCCTCGATCTCGTGAACTTTGCGGCGCAGGTCCTCGGGCCCGAACAGCTCGACGACCTTGCGCAGCAGGGTGGCGATGCCGGCCAGCGCCAGGAGTGTGAAGCCGAGGGGGATGGTCGACTTGATGAGCCAGCGGTGGGTCAGGCCGGTCGCCGAGGCCGAGATTTCATTGGTGCTGTAAGCGCGCTCGACGAAGTCGATGCCGAACCAGATGACAAGGCCGCAGAACGGCAGCAGGAAGAAGAGGCAGCCGAGGATCTCCAGCCACCACTGGGTGCGCTCCTTGAGGTTCTCGCGCACCAGATCGATGCGGACGTGGGCATCCTTCAGATAGGCATAGCCGAGGCAAAAGACGAAGAGGATGGTGTGCAGGTGCCATTCCGCTTCCTGCAGCTTGGTCGATCCCAAGACGAAAAAGCGCCGGGTTATCACGTCGAAGATGGTGACCAGAATCAGGGCCAGACCGGCCCAGGCCGCGATCTTGCCGATCTTGGTAATGACGCGGTCCAGCCCGTCGCTGACCCTTATCAGCAGTTCCATAGCCGATTCCCCTCGTCCGGAATGCAGCCGCCTCCAGGGCGGAAACCAAAAAGGAATAGCGCCGGAGCTCGTTGCCGAGTCTCCGGCGCTATCCCATCAAAGTTCTTTGAGCCAAAGACCTATGACAGGTCCGGAACGCCAGGCATCCCGATCACAGGTAGCCCAGGTCGCCCCATACCTTGTACTGGGTGCGGAACGCGGAGAGCGAATCCCACACCTTCTTGAAGTTGGGATTCGATGCGGCCAGATCCGCGGCCACCTCGTTCCACGCTTTCTCCAGTTCGGCAAGAATTTCCGGCGACCAGCGGTGGATCGTGACGCCCTTTTCCTGCAGTTCGGCCAGCGCGGCACCCTGGATGGCTTCGCCCTCGGCCAGGCCGGCACGGATGTTGTCACCGCACACGGCTTCGATCTGCGCCTTCTGGGTGTCGGACAGGGCGTCGTACTTGTCCTTGTTCATCATCAGGTCGAACAGCGTCGACTGCTGATGCCAGCCCGGGAAGTAGTAGTGCTTGGCGACCTGGTAGAATCCGAGGTCGAGGTCGATGGCTGGCATGGAGAACTCGGTCGCGTCGATCGAGCCGCGCTCCAGCGCCGGGAAGATGTCGCCGCCGGCGAGCAGCTGCGTCGAGACGCCCATCTTCTCCATCACCTTGGCGCCGAGGCCGAAGAAACGCATCTTCAGGCCTTTGAGGTCGTCGATGCTGTTGATCTCCTTGCGGAACCAGCCGGAAGCCTCCGGCGCGATGACGCCGCACATCACACCTTTGATGTTGTACTGGGCGTAGAGCTCGTCGAAGAGCTCCTTGCCGCCGCCATGGTAATACCAGCCCAGGTACTCGCCCGCGCGCGGGCCGAAAGGCACGGCGGCGAAGAGGGCGAAGGTCTCGTCCTTGCCGGTCCAGTAGCCGGGCGTCGACCAGCCGGCGTCGACCGAGCCGGCGGAGATGGCATCGAACATCTCGAGTGCCGGCACCAGGGCGCCGGGCTCGTAGAGCTTGAACTGCAGTGAGCCGCCGGAAACCGTCTCCATATGGTCGGCGAGACGCACGCCGAGGGTGCCGAGTTGCTTCAGCTTGCTGCCGTAAGCGCTCGCCAGGTTCCAGCGGACGGTCTTGTCCTGGGCCTCGGCATCGCCGGCGACGCCGAGAGCCATCACGGCCCCGACCGTCAGCGCCGAGACGGCGAGCTTCATCGTCTTGCGGATGCGCATTAGAAAAGTCCTCCCGTTCGTTTCGCACCCGCCGGCACGGCTGGCGGGCATCGTTAATTTCCCCCTTCGATGCCCTCGCAAGTTGTTGCCGCTGTAGGTTCACCGAAGCGGTCCGAAGCTAGCCCATGGCTCTGAGGCTCACAAGCTCAAACCACAGTAAGTTGAGGTATTTAGATTCATTACAGAGTACGACTTTACAGCATAGAGATTTCAGACAGGAAGGGCTGCAGACGAACGATCTGCGCGTTCAGCCCGCGGCGCGCTCAGCCGGGCGCGCGGTCCGCTGCTCTCTGCCGCTCAATCAGCCCTATATCCTGATAGAATTGCAGCGCACCTTCGTGCAGCGGCAGGCCGATGCCCTCCAGCGCGGTATCCAGGCGAATGCTGCGTCCCTTGGCATGGCCGCGGTCGAGCAGGCGCCGCGCGTCGCTGCGCCACAGCGCATCGAGGATGCCGTAGATGGTCTCGGCGCTGACGTCGTTGCGGGTGATCCACTGGGCAGCGACCGACAGCGTCTCCACCGCTCCGACGCCGCCGTAGACCCCGGCGGGAATGCTGTCCTTCTGCAGGAACGGATTGAGCTTTACCAGGGTGGCGGTCTCGGGGCCGCTGATCGGCACCAAGCTGATCTCCATCTGCTCGCCGGCCCACTGCACCACCTTGGCGGGATATCCCGCGATCAGAAAAAAGGCGTCCAGCTCGCCGGCCGCCAGCTTGTCCATCGCGTCGTCCGATTTCAGGTAGGAGACTTCGAGGGTCTGCTCGGTCAGGCCGAAGGCCTCCAACACCAGCCGCGCGCCGACCAGGGTGCCGGATCCTGCCTGGTCCAGCGCCACGCGCTTGCCGGCGAGGTCCCCGACGCGGCCGATGCCGCTGTCGCGCCGCACGACCAGATGGAAGGATTCGGGGTAGAGGTTGGCGATGGCGCGCAGGGAGTTGAGGCGGCCTTCGTCCGCGAAGGCATTTGTGCCGGCATAGGCCCAGAACGCCACGTCGGACTGCACGAAGCCGGACTCGATGCGGCCGGCGGCGATGTCCTTCACGTTGGCGACCGATCCGCTGGACGACTGGGCGACCGCGACTAGCCCGGGCACGCCGCAGGTATCGCCCGACTCGCAGGTGCCGGCCGGGTTGCTGATGGCCTGGGCCACCAAGCCGGCGATGGGGTAGTAGGTGCCGCCGATGCCGCCGGTGCCGATGCGGAACAGGGACAAGTCTTCAGCAGCAGCCGGCAGGACGGCGAGGCCGCCGCCCAACCAGCCCAGGCCGGCGGCGCAGATACCCGCAATGACGGCGGTGGCCACCGCCCGTCGAATCGCCCTCATAACTTCCTCACAAAAAGGACGGCAGTAAAAGGACCGCGGTGCGATCGGCGGCATGAGTGCGCGGCAGCGGCGCCTGACACCGGGGCCGAAGCGGGGTGCATCCCGCCCCATTCTCGCTCCCAGGTCAACAGGACAGTACCGGCACTAACCAGAAAGTGCTGCGCGGGGAATCCCCATGGTTAATACCGGGTAAAGCGCGGCGGTGGCCGGCATTTCCGCAGTCCGGCGACAGCCTGCCAGAAACCCTGTTCGCCAGGATTGCAAAGCGTCTGGGGAGCCGCTATAACGCGCCGCGCCGGGGAGTAGCTCAGCCTGGTAGAGCACTACGTTCGGGACGTAGGGGCCGGAGGTTCGAATCCTCTCTCCCCGACCAATCTTTCCAAGGACTTGGCAGTGTCAGCCACCTCAGGAGATTGGTCCGGCGCAACAGACGGCAGCCCACCCGGGCAGGCCGTCCTCATACCCCCAAAGATAACGCCGGAAGCCGCAGCCAGTTGGGCGCGGCATCGCGCCTGGATGGCGGTCAGCCGACTTACCGGCGGTCGGCCGCTCGCCCGATGACGGCCGGAGCCGCGCCGGTGACCTGACTCAATCCTTGCCCGTTGGCGTGGCCATCGTCGGGCTGGCCGTTGGCGGCGGCCGGTAGCGCCCCCAGAGGGGCCGCCTCCGGCAACACCGTGGCCGGCAACAAGGCCTCGCGGCTTTTGGGGTGGCGCAGGCGGCCCACGCTCAACAGGCCGCGCATGCCATCCAGCAGCTTGTTGAAGCTGCCGGGCCGGGCAGCCGCGTCGTCTGCCTGCGGGCCGGTCACGTGGAAGGGATCGGCGTGCACCTGCGCGCGGGCGACGCCGGCGTCCGTCAGTGCCTGCGTGACCGCGTCGACCATCTCCGGCGGGCCGGCCACGTAGAACTGCGCGTCCATATTGCGCTCCAGGTCCGCCAGCACCACCTCGGCCAGGTTGCCGCGGCGCCGCGTCGTCTCGCCCTCGGGCTCCGACAGCACCGTCTCGACGGTGCAGTTCCTGTGGTGCGCCGCCAGCAGTTTAAGTTCGCGCTCGTCGTAGACATGGGCTTCGCCGCGCACACCGAAATAAAGCCGCACCGAGCGGTCCGGCTGGCTGTTGAGCGCCGTGCGGGCAATCGACTTGGCCGGGGCGAGGCCGGAGGAGCCGGCGACCAAGACCAGCGGCCCCTCGTCGTCGGGACGCAGATGGGCGCTGCCGTAGGGGCCCTCGATCTGCACCGGGTCGCCTGGCTTCAGCTGGCGGTCGATGTGCTCGCTGACCCGGCCGCCGGGAATCACGCGGACATGGAACTCCAGCACCTCGTCGCCGGGTACGCTGGCCATGGAGTAGGCCCGCGCGGGCAGGCCGGCGAACTTCAGGCGCGCGAACTGGCCGGCGGCGAATTGCAGAGGCTCCTCCGGCCAGAGATAGATCCGCTTCACCAGCGGGCTGACCTGCTCGACGTTGGTCACCTGGGCACTGAGGCGGCGCACCGGCAGATCGACGGCAACGGTGCCGCCCAGCCAGGCGACGTGCACGTCGCTCTGCGGCCGGGCGCGGCAGGCGAGGACGAAGCCGGCGGCCTTCTCGGCGCTGCTCAGCACGGCGCTGTCGTAATTCTTCATCGCCACGTCGCCCGACAGCAGCAGGCACTTGCAGGTGCCGCATTCTCCGGTGCGGCAGCCGTGCGGAAAGGGCACGCCGCCGTCGAGGGCGGCATCCAGGATGGTTGCCTTGCCGGTTTCGATCGGAAGCGGCCACTGGCGGATGGTGAGTTTCGGCATGGTCGTCTTTCCGGCTGTTCCCCTGATGCTGCCCCGGACCGTCCTTAACGAAGCTCGATCTGCAGCGGACGCAAATGAAACGAGTGGCGGGTCTGCGTGTGGTCGAACACCGAAACCCAGAGGTAGGTACCGTCGGCGATGGCGACATCGTAGTCGGACGCTGTCGACAGCCGGCGTTTCACCTCCATGCGCCACCAGCCGTCGCGCCACTCGGCAACCGCCGCTACATCACCGCGGTCGCCCTCGAAGGGTGCTTCGGCGATGACGCTGGGCATCACCGTGCCGACGGGGAAGAGGGCGTCGAGTTCCGGCGTCGCATCGACCACCAGCGCGCGCGGCAGCCACCAGGCCCCCTCGTCGCTGGCCGCGGGGTCGAGATCGATGGTTCCCATGCGCTGCTGCAGGATCTCCGGCGAGCGCGGCAGCCAGCGTGGCTCGACGATGCCGTCGTCGAACTTCCGCCAGTTCATGGTGAAGCCGCCGGCGGTTTTGGGGTCCTGAGTGTAGCCCCCCGTATAGCGTGTCGCCGGATCGTCCGGCGGCGACAGCGGCGGCCCGAAGTGGTTGTCGTCGATCTGCTCCAGCGGGCCGCTGCGCACCGATTTCCAGTGCCACACATCGACCAGGGTGCCATCGGTGGTGTAGTGCAGGCCGCGCCCGTTGGGGCCGCCGGGGCGCCCGTCCAGCGGCTGCTGGCCGAGATGCGAAGTGCTAAGCGCTGCGAGGTGCGAATCACGCGACAGCATCACCGCGAACTTGTCCTCGTAGTAGACGTTCTCGTCCTGGCGCGCATAGTCGCTCTGCAGCACGCGCCAGCCCTCGGCCGTTTTCTGCAGTGGAAGGTGCTTCTGGCTGCGCGTGGCGTCGGGCCATTCGAACAGCAGGTAGACGTACTCGCCGTCGTGTACGCCGCTGATCAGCACCGGGATACTGCCCTGCGGCAGGTTCTGCCCATTATGGGTTTCGACGCGCGCCGTTGCCGCGCTCTGCCATACGGCCTCATCGCGCAGGCCGTCCAGCCGCGGCGGGCTGTCGGTCTTGGCGATGACCAGCGCGGGCAGGGTCGCCTGGTCGACGGCGACGATCGCCGCGGCGACGGCACTGGCGGTGACCACGGCGATACAGGCGGCCGCCACGTAGGCGATGCGCGGCGTGATGATCTTCAGCAGGCCGCGCCAGCCGGCCATGGCCCATTGGGCGGCGATGTGCAGCAGCACGTAGGCGACCAGGCTCCAGGCCAGGACGCGGTGCAGCGTGGTGAGGGTCTGCTGATCCAGTGGCGCGATGTTGAAATAAAGCAGGCTCCCGGAGACCACCGCGGCGCCGATCAGCAGGAAGGCGATCCAGTACACCAGCACGTTGATCGCCTGCCAGCGGGTGCGGCGGTCGTGCGACTTGAGCGCGCGCAGCCGGCTGCCATCGATGGCGACGCGCGGTGCCAGCTGGGCGAAGGCCAGGAAGGCGATGTAGCCGATGCAGAAGGCGGCGAGCGCCCAGGCGGACCACAGATGGAGGATGTAGACGTTGCCCTGCGGCAGCATGCCCGACAGCGCGTGCGACCAGCTCGCGTCGGTGGCATCGCCGGCGATGCGCAGGCCGGTAACAAGGTTAACGAGGAAGAGTGCGACGATGGACCAGTGGAGAAGGGCGGTAGCGAAATCGCTTCTCAGACGTTGACGCCAAGTTCTCTCGGGCGAGAGCCCTGGCGATTCCCTCTCTTGCACTGTCTGCCCCCCTGCAAGTTCGATCCCCCTGGTCAGCGACTTGCCCGGGCCAGCTGGGCCGGGGGCGCCGCTTTCATTTCTGGCGGGTGCGCCTGCGCTTCTGCGGTTTGGCGTCCTTCTCCTGCCGGTTGCGGTAAACGGATGCTGGCTGTGGTGCCAACGCCCCGTTCGCTGTTCAACCTTAGCTCACCTGAATGCAGTTCTACTAGCGCTTTTGTCAGGGGAAGCCCCAGGCCGGTGCCCTCGAAGCGTCTCGACAGGGAGTTGTCGATCTGGGTAAAGGGTTGCATGGCCAGGGAAATTTCCTGCTCGGTCATGCCGATGCCGTTGTCGACGATGTGCAACTCGCAGCTGCCGTCGTCGGCCTGGCTGGCGCGCATTACCACGGTGCCCCCGCTGGGGGTGAACTTGATGGCGTTGGACAGCAGGTTGAGCAGGATCTGCCGCACGCGGGTATCATCGGCCAGCAGCAGGGGGACCTCCCGCGGAGGCTCCACCACCAGGGCAACCCCGGCGGCCTCTGCGCGCTCGGCCATCAGGCGGCTGCAGGAGTCGAAGAGTTCGTCCACGCGGATCGGCAGGTGGCGCAGTTCCAGCTTGCCGGCCTCCACCTTGGCGATGTCGAGGATGTCGTTGATGATCTCCAGCAGGTGGCGGCCGCTCTGGTGGATGTCGCGGGCGTAGTCGTTATAGCGGTCGCTGCCCAGGCTGCCGTGCAGCTCGCGCAGCATGATCTCGGAAAAGCCGATGATGGCGTTGAGCGGCGTGCGCAACTCGTGGCTCATGTTGGCGAGGAACTCCGACTTTGCCCGGTTGGCCGTCTGCGCCTGGTCGCGGGCGTTGGCCAGTTCGGCGCTGCGCCGGGCCTCTTCATGCTGCAGGACCTGGTTCTCGATCGACTTCTCTTTGAACACTTGCACTGCGCGCGCCATGTCGCCGACCTCGTTGGCGCGGCCGAGGTTGGGCACGGGTGCCGTGGTGTCGCCGGTGGCGATGCGCCGCATCGCACCGACCAGATGGGTCACCGGCCGGCCGATGAGGAAGACAAGGATGTACCAGGTGATGCCGAGCGCGACGAGACCGCTGAAGAAGGCCGCTGCCGACCAGATGGAGAGCTTGGCCTGGATCGCCTTCAACTCGACGAAATTAGCGGCGGAATGTTCGGCCACGCGATGGCGCACGGTTTCGGCGAAGATCGCGAGTGCCGTGCGGTAGTCGAGCCATTCGTCGTGGTTGTGCTCCAGCAGCAGCAACTCGTCGGGCGTCGGCACCGGGCCGATCTCTTCGAACAGGCCGCGGGTGCGCTCCAGGAAGGCGGGCAACCCGGCGATTGCGCGCGCGGCGCGCTGACGCGTTGCGTCATCCGAAAAGCTCGATAGCCGGCTTTCCACCCGATTCCAGCCGGAAATCAAGCGCTTGCCGAAATCAGGCAGCTCGTAAGCGATGCTCTGGGCGGCATAGATGCCGCCGCTGACTCCGATGATTCGATAGCTGAGCGAGGCAAGGTCGTCGGAAAAGGTATCGATGGTCCGCCGTGAGGACTCGTTTTGCTCGACGATGTCCTGCATGAGGGCGTGGTCGCGCTGCAAGGCATAGGAGAGGGCCGCGAACTGGGCGACAAGAACCACCAGGAAAACCAGCAGGGCGATCTGCGCCTGGGTCCTGATGCGTCCAAACCAGCCCCAACCTCGAGCACGGCCAAGCACCTGCCAGTCCTCTCCTCGGCAACGTCAAAGGACGAAAACGGCGACGATAGGGACGGCGCCCGCGTCAGCGGGCGACAGGATGATCCCCCGCCGCCCAGTCGGCGTAACCGCCGCGCATCCACATCACGTTGCTGTAGCCGGCCTCGGCTGCCCGCAGGGCGGCCCAATAGCTCTTCCAGCCGGTCGAGCCATGGCTGTAGAAGACGATGCGGCCGTTCTTGTCGGGCCCCAGGAAACGGGTGTCCAGGGTGGTGGCCGTGGCGTCGTAGTGGTCGGCGGCGTACTCGGCGCCCGGCACGTGGCCATCGGCGTAAGACGCTTTCTTTCTCAGGTCGTAGACCCGGACGCCCTGGTTGAGCAGCGGACGCAGCTCGTCGGGCGTTACGATGGTCACACCATCCAGGTGTGTCGGTGTTTCCTCGGCAGCGGCTGCCGGCTCGGCGGCAGCCAAAACCAGACCGAAGCAGAGCATAAGTGCCGTCATAACCCAGCGCATGGAACCTCACTCCGAATTGTTAACCATTCTTTAGGCAACAATTTAGGGCTGGGACGCTAACGAGACATTAACGCCGGCTGACATTTGCCAACCGCAGGTTTATTCAAAGGCTTAGCTGTCTCATCGGCAGGCGCAACAGTGGCGTGCATAGCGGCGGCGGGAACAAAGCCCGCCGTTGAGGGTTGCGTGCACCGCCTCCGCACCCCCCGCCTTTTGTGGGCAGCCCGCTTAGTGCCGCCGCCGCCGTTCGATCGCCCGGTCGAGGATCCGGGTATCGATGTTGGTCGGCAGGCCGGTTTCCGGGCTTTCGCCCAGCAGGGCGTTCTCCAGACGGGTGTCGGTCAGCTTAGCCTCGCTGAAGTCGGCGCCGCGCAGGTCGGCCATGTGAAAATCTGCCCGCGTCAGGTCGGCGCCCGAAAAGCGCGTGCCGTTCAGCAGACTGTCGGCGAATCGGCAGCCGCTCAGGGTCGCCCCGTCCAGGCGGGCGCCGGTCAGATTGCTGCCCGCAAAGTCACATTCGACGAGGTCGGCCCCGCTGAGGTCGACGCCGCGCAGGTCGAGCCCGCTCAGGTCGCAGCGCAGCAGCACCGCGCGCCGCCCGTCGGCGCGGCCGGCTTGGAAGCGGGCATGGGCATCGAGCAGCGGCCGGAGCTGCATCTCGGTCAGGCGGGCACCGATCAGCACCTTCTGCGGCGGCCGGTCCCGGGTCAGCGTCTCGGAAAGCTTGGTCATTACCTATGTCCTCACCCCCAATGGAAATCTGCGGCGAAAGTGCGGTCGCTCGTCGTAACTCCAGTCAAAAAAAGGGGGTCGAATAAATCGACCCCCAGTTCTTGAATATGCGATGTCGGTCGGCGTGGAATGCGAGACAAAAGGTGCGATGCGGAGTACTTAGATCAGGAATGCGATATGGGTTTGTCTCTCTGTCCGAACGATGACTAGAATATACGCCGCCGCAGTCAGCTCGTCAATGAAAAAATACATCCGCCAGAAAATTTACTTCATGTCATCACCGCATATTCTCAAAAACTAGGGCATAATAGCCGAAATAGGGATTAGATCGCGCATTTCGCGCCAATAAATAGGGCATTATGTCCAATTCAGTTTTCTGGGCTCGGACAAAATGCCCTGTATGGCTTGTCTGTCTGGGCAAATTGCCCTATACTCTTGGGAATGCGACGCTGAAATGAGGACGGATCGCGGTGCCCGAAACCACGGATGACGAAGAGGCCATGACGGCCGAGCAGCTGCGCGAGCTTTGCACCCGCCTCTACGGAGCGGGGCGCTGGCAAACCGCGCTGTCGAAGGAGCTGAGGGTGAACGACCGGACGGTGCGCCGCTGGGCCTCGGGAAAGGCAAGGATCCCACACCCGGTGGCGCTGTGCGTGAAGCTCATGGTTTTCCTCGACGAGCTGTCGTGGCTCGGCGAGTGGCGGCAGACCATTCAGGAGGATTTTTAGGGCTTATTGCCCTAGAGATTCGGCCGGCCGGTCAGTAGGCCCGGTCGACGCAGAAATCGACCACCTCGAGCAGGGCCTCCTTGGCCGCGCTGTCCGGGAAGCTCTCCAGGGCCTGGCGGGCCGAGGCACCGTATTCGCGGGCCCGCGCCATGGCGTCGGCCAGCGCGTCATGGCGCTGCATGTAGTCGATGGCCTGCTCCAGGTCGCCGTCGCGCTGGTCCTGGTCCTCCAGGCAGCGCCGCCAGAACGCCCGCTCGGCCTCGTCCGCCCGCTGGACGGCCAATACCACGGGCAGGGTGATCTTGCCGTCGCGGAAATCGTCGCCCACGGCTTTGCCCAGTTCGGCCTGCAGGGCCGAGTAGTCCAGCACGTCGTCGACCAGCTGGAAGGCGATGCCGAAGCCGCTGCCGAAGCGCTCCAGGGCGGCTTCCTCGGCCGCCGGGCGGTCGGCCACCACGGCGCCGATACGGCAAGCCGCAGCGAACAGGGCGGCGGTCTTGGCCTCGATCACCTGCATGTACGCGGTCTCGTCGGATGAGATGTCGTTGGCGGTCATCAGCTGCAGCACCTCGCCCTCGGCGATCACCGCCGAGGCGTCCGAGAGGATGCGCAGGACGTCGAGGGAGCCGTCGGCGGTCATCAGCTGGAAAGCCCGGCTGAACAGAAAGTCGCCGACCAGCACGCTCGGCTTGTTGCCCCAGACGGCGTTGGCTGTCGCGAGGCCCCGCCGCAGGTCGCTGGCGTCGACCACGTCGTCGTGCAGCAGCGTCGCGGTGTGGATGAATTCGACGCAGGCGGCGAGGCCCAGATGGCGCTCGCCCGAATAGCCGCACAGGCTTGCCGAGGCGAGGGTCAGCATGGGGCGCAGCCGCTTGCCGCCGGCGGCGATGATATGGCTCGCCAGCTGGGGAATCAGCGCCACGGGTGAATGCATATGGCGGACGATCAGGCGGTTGACCGCCTGCAGGTCGTCCGCCACCAAGCGGCTCAGCGGCTCCAGGCCGCCGTTCGCCGGCCCTTTCGCCTGTTTGTCGAGTTCGGCGGCCAGCGCCAAGACACACCCCTCACGCTTTTCCAGGGCCTTGGGCGCGCGGCCCACGGCGCCCTCCTGCCCGCACCTCTTGGCCGGCTTGAACGGGCCAAGTCTGAACTACGCCGGCCTCCAATTGAACTAGGCCGGGGCTGCGGTTTGCCCAGCGCAAGTTCGTCGCACCGGCCATGGCCGGCAAACTGCAAGCACCCGGCAAACCTTTGTGGCAGCATAGGTTGAACCGCGGAACGGTCAAGCCCGATACCCCGCTGCGACGATAGGCAACAGCTGCGACGAAACGCGCTATAAGAAACCCCACGATGAAAGAATTGCTGCGCACCAACGATGTCGTGAAGCTCTCCTGGGTCGAAGCCTTGCTGGCGGACGCCGGGATCGGCTGCGTGGTGTTGGATCTCCACACCAGCATCCTGGAGGGCTCGATCGGTATCCTGCCGCGCCGCCTGATGGTGGCGGATGAAGACCTGCCGCGCGCCCAGGGCGTGCTGCGCGATGCGGGAGAGGGGGCGTTGATCCAATGACCCTGCTGCCGCCCCGCGACGCCGCTGGCCGGAATACCGGTGATTTCGCCGACGCCGCGCTCACCGAGGATGCTTTCCTGGGCGGGCGTCTGCGGTTGCGCCAGCCGGCCGCAGGTTACCGTGCGGCCATCGACCCGGTGCTGCTCGCCGCCGCGATCCCGGCTGCGGCCGGCGACAGCGTCGCCGACCTCGGTTGCGGCGTGGCGACCGCCGGTCTTTGCCTCTTGGCGCGGGTGCCGGGGGCCCGGGTGAGCGGACTGGAGTTACAGGCGCCGCTCGCTGATCTGGCCATCCAGAATGCCATCCTCAACGGATGCAGCGATCGCCTGGCAGTGGTGCTGGGTGACGTGACGGCGCCGCCTGCCGCGCTAATTCCCGGCGGCTTCGACCACGTCATGCTGAACCCGCCCTATCTGGAATCCGGTGCGGCGCGGGTTTCGGCCCACGAGATGCGTCGGATTGCCACGGTGGAGGGGCCTGCGAACCTCGCCGCCTGGATCACCTGCGCCCTGGGCCTGCTGCGCCCGCGCGGCAGCCTGACGGTGATCCACCGCGCCGACCGGCTGGACCGCCTGCTCGCCCTGCTGCCGCCCGCCTGTGGTGACCTCGCCGTCTTTCCGCTGTGGCCGCGCCAGGGGGAAAACGCCAAGCGGGTGCTGGTGCAGGCCCGCAAGGGCAGTGCCGGACCGCTGCGCTTTCTTGCCGGGCTGGTTCTGCACGATGCCGGCGGCGGCTTTACGCCGGCTGCCGAGGCCGTGCTGCGCGACGCCCGGGGGCTCGATCTTTGACGGTCAGGCCCCTAAGTAATACACGACCATAAGTAATGGGGCCCGCATACGGCGGGCTGGCCTCAGCTTATCGTGGAATGTTATGCAGTCCGCGGGGTCCAACCCGATAACAGGTAAGTAATTGAGAAGGACGTTTCTCCCGGCATGTTTCGTACGATCTGGAGCCTCCTGACCTTCGAAGGGCTGCGCCGGCCGCGGCCGGAGGTCGCCGTGCTGCGGCTGACCGGCACCATCGGCGGCTTCGGCCCGCTGCGCAGCGGCATGAGTCTGGCCAGCGTCGAACCGCTGATCGAGCGCGCCTTCGTCCAGAAGCACTTGAAGGCGGTCGCCCTGGTGGTGAACTCGCCGGGCGGTTCGCCCGCACAGTCGGCCCTCATTGCCAAGCGCATCCGCGACCTCGCCCGGGAAAAGGAGATTCCGGTGCTCGCCTTCTGCGAGGACGTGGCGGCCTCCGGCGGTTACTGGCTGGCCTGCGCCGCCGACGAGATCTTCGTGCAGCCGACTTCCATCGTGGGCTCGATCGGGGTCATCACCGCCGGTTTCGGCTTCACGGGGCTGATGGAGAAGGCGGGTATCGAGCGGCGCCTCTACACCGCGGGCGAGCGCAAGTCGATGCTCGATCCCTTCCGCCCGGAAGATCCGGAGGATGTTTCCCGCATCAAGGCATTGCAGCAGGATCTGCACACGGTCTTCAAGGACATGGTGCGCGACCGCCGCGGCCACCGCCTGAAGGCCGAGGAGTCGGTACTGTTCAGCGGCGAGTTCTGGGCCGGCGGCAAGGCCGTGGAACTGGGGCTTGCCGATTCCGTAGGTGAACTGCGCCAGGTGCTGCGTGACCGCTTTGGCAAGCGCGTGCGCCTGCGCCGCATCCAGGGTCCCAAGCGGTTGCTGCGGCGCCTTGGGATCGGGCGCGGGCGCAGCGACAGCGGCCTTGTGCCCTGGGCGGGCGGCTTCCCGGCGCCGGAAGACTGGGCCTCCGGAGTCATCGCCGCGGTGGAGGAGCGCGCGTTGTGGTCGCGCTTCGGCCTCTAGGTTTAGCCGGCTGTTGACCTCACCCCTCCCGCCACGCTTAATGCCGCCATGTTCGGACTGCCCTCCATGCAAAAGCTGATCGTTCTCGCCGCCATCGTGGCCGCGGTGTGGTACGGCTTCAAGTTCCTCGGCAGGCTGCAGAAGCAGCGCGCGGAGGAGGCGAAGCTGCGCGAGGCGCAGGGCGCCCGCCCGGCCAAGAAGGCCGACAAAGGCGCGCAGAAAGGCGGCAAGGTCGCCGTCGAGGACCTGGTCCCCTGTCCCTCCTGCGGCGCTTACGTGCGCGCCGGCAGCACCTGCAGCTGCGGCCGCAAGGTCTAGGTCCACCGCCACTCCAGACTCCATGAAGGTTAATGGCGCGGGCCCGGCTTCGGGCGGCACCGGCCTTGTTTGTATGCCGATCCCTTTGCTTGATTCAGGGTAGGGGCCCCGCTAAGGTGCGGCCCGCGTTTCGCGCTGCAGCATGCTGCGAGACCTCAAGAAAAACGCCCGAACCCCCGATGTCCCACGCCGATCCGGAAACCTGCTTTCAGCGCCTCATCCTCCGCCTGCAGGACTTCTGGGCGCGGCAGGGTTGCGTCATCCTGCAGCCCTACGACCTGGAGGTCGGGGCGGGCACTTTCCATCCGGCGACGACCCTGCGCGCCCTGGGTCCGGGCAGCTGGAAGGCGGCCTATGTGCAGCCCTCGCGCCGGCCCACCGACGGGCGCTACGGCGAAAACCCCAACCGGCTGCAGCACTACTACCAGTTCCAGGTCATCCTGAAGCCCTCGCCGCCGAACAGCCAGGAGCTCTACCTGGACTCGCTGAGGGCGATCGGCATCGACCCGCTGGCGCACGACATCCGCTTCGTCGAGGACGACTGGGAAAGCCCGACGCTGGGCGCCTGGGGCCTGGGCTGGGAGGTCTGGTGCGACGGCATGGAGGTCAGCCAGTTCACCTATTTTCAGCAGGTCGGCGGCATCGACTGCAATCCGGTCTCCACCGAGCTGACCTACGGCCTGGAACGCCTCATCATGTATGTGCAGGGCGTCGAGAACGTCTACGACCTCGACTGGGACGGGGTCCCAAAGGACCAGGGCGGCAAGACCTACGGTGACGTCTACCTGGCCTCCGAGCAGCAGTTCTCCGCCTTCAACTTCGAGATCGCGACGACCGACATCCTGTTCCAGCACTTCAAGGACGCCGAGGCGGAATGCCAGGCGATCCTGAAGTTCGGCGCGGACAAGGGGCGACCGATGCCGCTGCCGGCCTATGACCAGTGCATGAAGGCGAGCCACGTCTTCAACCTGCTCGACGCGCGCGGCGTGATCTCCGTCACGGAACGCCAGGCCTATATCGGGCGCGTGCGCGCGCTGGCCAAGGCCTGCTGCGAGGCCTGGGTGGCGACGCAAAACGGCGGGACCAGGTGATGGCCGAACTGCTGATCGAGCTGTTCTCCGAGGAAATCCCCGCGCGCATGCAGGCGCGCGCCGCCGACGACCTGAAACGCCTCGTCACCGAGGCGTTGAAGGCTGCCAACCTCTCTTTCGACGCGGCGCAAGCCTACGCGACGCCGCGCCGCCTGGCGCTCGTGATCGGCGGCCTGCCGACGCAGCAGCCTGACGTGACCGAAGAGAAGAAGGGTCCGAAGTACGGCGCTCCCGCCCAGGCGATCCAGGGCTTCATGAAGGCCAACGGCATCAAGTCGCTGGATAAAGAAGCCGAGCTGCGCGAGACCGACAAGGGGCCGTTCTATTTCGTCGTGCGCAAGGTCGCCGGCCGTGCGACCGCCGAGGTGCTGCCTGAGACCCTGAGCAAAATCTTTGCCGAGCTGCCGTGGCCGAAGTCGATGCGCTGGGCCGGCGACAGCCAACGCTGGGTGCGGCCGCTGCACGGCATCGTCGCGGTCTTCGACGGCAAGCCGCTGAAGGGCAGTCTCGCGATGGGTGAGGGACGCGCGGTGGTATTCGGCAATTCAACGCAAGGCCACCGCTTCCTGGCGCCGGATGCGTTCGAGGTGTCGGGCTTCGCCGACTACAAGCAGAAGCTCGCCGCCGCAAAGGTGATCCTCGAGCCCGCCGAGCGCCGCCGTATGATCGCCGAGCAGGCGGCGGCGCTGGCCAAGAGCGCCGGCGTGACGGTGAAGGACGACCAGGGTCTCTTGGACGAGGTGACCGGTCTCGTGGAGTGGCCGCAGGTGCTGATGGGCCGCATCGGCGAGACCTTCATGGATCTGCCGGGCGAGGTGCTTTCCACCTCGATGCGCAGCCATCAGAAATACTTCTCGACGGAGCGGGCCGAGGGCGGCCTCGCCGACCGATTCCTCTTCGTCGCCAACATGGAGGCACCGGAAGGCAGCGCGCGGGCCAAGACCATCGTCGCCGGCAACGAGCGCGTGCTGCGCGCGCGCCTCGCCGATGCCCGTTTCTTTTGGGACCAGGACCGCGAGAAGCCGCTGTCGGCACGGGTGCCGGCGCTGAAGGACATCGTGTTCCACGCGAAGCTCGGCACTGTGGCCGACAAAGTTTCGCGCCTCGAGACTCTGGCCGCCGAGATCAGCAAGTACGTGCCCGGCGCCGACCGCGACGAGGCGCGCTCCGCCGCGCGCCTGGCCAAGGCGGATCTCACCACCGGCATGGTCGGCGAGTTCCCTGAGTTGCAGGGCATCATGGGGCGCTACTACGCCCTCAATGACGGCGAGGCGCCGGCAGTGGCCGACGCCATCGCGCAGCACTATCAGCCGCTTGGGCCCAACGATGCCTGTCCTTCGGCGCCGGTCAGCGTCTGCGTCGCCCTGGCCGACAAGATCGACACCCTGGCCGGCTTCTGGATGATCGACGAGAAGCCGACCGGCTCCAAGGACCCCTACGCGCTGCGCCGCGCCGCCCTGGGCGTCATCCGTCTCATCGTCGAGAACAAGCTGCGCCTGCCGCTGACCAAGGTCTTCGCCGCGGCCCAGAGCGAATACACCGGTCTCTCGGCCCCAGACATCTCCGGCAGTCTCCTGGACTTCTTCGGCGAGCGCCTGAAGGTGGTGCTGCGCGACCAGGGCGTGCGCCACGACCTCATCACCGCGGTGATGGCCACGGGGGCGGAGGACGACCTCTTGCGGTTGCTCGCGCGGGTCGAGGCATTGCGCAGCTTCCTGGAAACGGACGATGGTTCCAATCTGCTGGTCGCCTATCGGCGTGCCGCGAACATCGTCCGCATCGAGGAGAAGAAAGATAAGCGTGCCTACGACGGCGGCGTCGCGGCGGCGGCGCTGCAGCAGCCCGAGGAGAAGACACTATTTTCTCACCTCGGCGATGCATCCAAGGGTGCGCAAATCGCGTTAAGTTCCGAGGACTTTACCGCCGCCATGGCGGCGATCGCGCAGCTGCGCCAGCCGGTCGATGCCTTTTTCGACCATGTGACGGTGAACGCGGAAGCCTCGGAATTGCGGGAGAATCGGCTTCAGCTGCTGAGTGCCATCGGTGCGACGCTGGCAGAAGTCGCGGATTTCTCCAAGATCGAAGGCTAAGGTGAAGAGGCGGCGTGGAAGCAGCCCGTATTGAGCAGGCGAGTCTCGATTGAGCAACTGGCAGGGATCGGAAGGCAGACAATGACGAAATGGGTGTACAGCTTCGGTGGCGGGACTGCCGACGGCCGCGCGGACATGAAGGAACTGCTCGGCGGCAAAGGTGCCAATCTGGCGGAGATGTCTTCGCTCGGCCTGCCGGTACCGCCCGGCTTCACCATCACCACGGAAGTCTGCACCTACTTCTACGCCAACGACCGCAAGTATCCGGCGGATCTGGAAAAGCAGGTAAACGACGCCCTCGCGCAGATCGAAAAGACCGTCGGCGCCAAGTTCGGCGACACCAGGAACCCGCTGCTGATCTCCGTGCGTTCGGGCGCGCGCGCCTCGATGCCTGGCATGATGGACACCGTCCTCAATCTCGGCCTCAATGACGACACGGTCGAAGGACTCGCCAAGGCCGCCGGCGACCGCCGCTTCGCCTACGACAGCTACCGCCGCTTCATCCAGATGTTCGGCGACGTGGTGCTGGGCGTCGACCATCACCACTTCGAGGAAATCCTGGAACTGGCCAAGGAGGACCGCGGCTACCTGCTCGACACCGAGATGTCGGCCGACGACTGGGCCAAGATCATCGAGGACTACAAGGCCAAGGTGTTGGAAGAGACCGGCAAGCCGTTTCCGCAGGAGCCCAAGGACCAGGTCTGGGCCGCCATCGGCGCCGTCTTCGGCTCCTGGATGAATCAGCGCGCCAACACCTATCGCCGTCTCAACAACATCCCCGCTGAATGGGGCACTGCGGTGAACCTGCAGGCCATGGTGTTCGGCAACATGGGCGACGACTGCGCCACCGGCGTCGCCTTCACGCGCGATCCCTCGACCGGCGAGAACGCCTTTTACGGCGAGTACCTGGTGAACGCCCAGGGCGAGGACGTGGTGGCCGGCATCCGCACGCCGCAGAACCTCACCCTGCGCGGCAAGGAGCGCAACAACTCCAAGCTGCCGGCGATGGAAGAGGTCATGCCCGATGTCTTCCAGCAGCTCGACGAGGTGCGCCACACGCTCGAGAAGCACTACAAGGACATGCAGGACATCGAGTTCACGGTGCAGCGCGGCACGCTCTACATGCTGCAGACTCGCACCGGCAAGCGCACCGCGCCGGCGGCGCTCAAGATCGCCGTCGACATGGTGAACGATGGCCTCATCACCGAGGCCGAGGCGGTCAAGCGCCTCGACCCCAACTCGCTCGACCAGCTGCTCCACCCGACGCTCGATCCCAAGGCCGAGCGCAAGGTCATCGCGCGCGGGCTGCCGGCCTCGCCGGGCGCCGCTTCGGGCAAGATCGTGTTTTCCGCCGATGCCGCCGAGGCGCAGGCGGCCGACGGCGCGCGCGTCATCCTCTGCCGTACCGAGACCTCGCCGGAGGATATCCACGGTATGCATGCCGCCGCTGGCATCCTGACCACGCGTGGCGGCATGACGAGCCATGCGGCGGTGGTCGCGCGCGGCATGGGCCGCGCTTGCGTCGCCGGTGCCGGCGAATTGCGCATCGATCACAAGAGCGGCGTGATGCGCGTGCGCGATCTGGAGCTGAGGGAAGGCGACCTCATCACTCTGGACGGTTCGACCGGCGAGGTGATGGAGGGCGCCGTGCCGACGGTGCAGCCCGAGCTTTCCGGCGACTTCGCCCAGGTCATGGAGTGGGCCGACAAGTTCCGCACCATGGGCGTGCGCGTGAACTGCGACACGCCGCAGGAGGCGAAGGTCGCGGTGAAGTTCGGTTGCGAAGGCATCGGCCTGTGCCGCACCGAGCACATGTTCTTCGACTCCAGCCGCATCGTCGCCATGCGAGAGATGATCCTGGCCGATTCCAGCGAGCAGCGCCGCCGGGCGCTCGACAAGCTGCTGCCCTACCAGCGCGAGGACTTTATCGCGCTGTTCAAGGAGATGGCCGGGCGACCGGTGACCATCCGCCTGCTTGATCCGCCGCTGCACGAGTTCCTGCCGCACGAGGATGCTGCGGTCGCCGAGGTCGCCAAGGCTTCCGGCCTGTCCGAGGAGCAGGTGCGCGCCCGCTCGCTGAAGCTGGTCGAGACCAACCCCATGCTCGGCCACCGCGGTTGTCGCCTGGGCATCACCTATCCGGAAATCTACGAGATGCAGGCCCGCGCCATCTTCGAGGCGGTCGCCGCCGTGGAGAAGGAGTCCGGCAAGACCGTGAAGCCCGAGGTGATGATCCCACTGATCTCCGTGAAGAAGGAGTTCGAGGTGCTGCGCGAGCTGATCGACAAGGTCGCTGAAGCCGTGCGCAAGGAAGAGGGCGTCGCCATCGACTACATCGTCGGCACCATGATCGAGCTGCCGCGCGCCTGCCTGCGCGCCGCCGAGATCGCAGAAGGTGCCGAGTTCTTCTCCTTCGGCACCAACGACCTGACGCAGACCTGCTTCGGGCTATCGCGCGACGATGCCGGCAACTTCCTCGGTGCCTACGAGCAGCGCGGCCTGATCGCGCAGGATCCCTTCATCTCGCTGGATACCGAAGGCGTCGGCGAGTTGATGCTGATCGGTGCCGAGCGCGGCCGCTCGACGCGTCCGGACATCAAGCTCGGCATCTGCGGCGAGCACGGCGGCGATCCGGCCTCCATCGCCTTCTGCCAGACGGTGCCGCTCGACTACGTCTCCTGCTCGCCCTACCGTGTGCCGATCGCCCGCCTGGCGGCGGCCCAGGCGGCGCTGGCCAGAAAGAACGCTTAGCAGCAACACTTCACCCCCGCGCTGCCGCCGGTCCCGCCCTCTCCCCAAGGGGAGAGGGCCGGGGCGCGGGGGGTCAGCCGCGACTCAGGCGATCTCCGCCAGTCCGTTCCGCCACATCTCGGCTTCCTTGTCGCGGCGCTTGCGCAGGCCCTCGCTGCCGGGCCACAGGCGCTTCATGCTCTCGAATTCCGCGGCCACCCTGTCCAGGTTGCCGGCATCGATGTGGTCGCGGATCGCTTTCATTTCGCGCCGCGAGTCGCCGGTCAGCTTGGTGCCGCGGTTGTAGACCAAACTGACCAGGGCGCCGCGGCACAGCGGCGGCAGCCGCGACAGGTCGCCGTAGCAGTTCTCGGTCTGCTGGATGCCGCGCGGCAGGGCACGCTTCACGAAGACCCGCCAGGCTGCGTGAAAGGGGATGCGCAGATCGCCGAGCGCCGCGACGGCGGCGGCGCTGCCCGCCTTGCCGATGTGCGGGCGCAGGACGGCCATCTGCTGAGGCGTCAGGATGCCCTCCCAGTCCGCCTCGAAGTCGTCGGGTTCCTGAAAGCGCAGGTCATAGCCCACGCCGATGGTGACGCCGCTCGCCTCGCCGGGAAAGTGCGGCACGGCAACGTTCTTGTCGTAGAACTTCCGGCCGCCGACCTCTTCGCTCACGATGAAGGTCACCGCCTCGACGGGGATTTTGTCCGAGGGATCGGGCTGGTTTTCCAGCCAGGCCCAGGTATCCGCATCGGCGATGCCGGTGACCGGCAGGCCGGCCAGAAGCTGCGCCTCTACGACCGCGGATTCGGTGCCGCGGCCGAAGTCGCCATCGCAGTCGAGCAGGGCGCCGATCCGATTCAGACGATGCTGCAGGATCTGGACCTCGACGCCCTGGGCGCCGCGCTGCAGGAAAGGGCGGGTTTCATGTGCGGGCAGGGCCATGATGCGGTCCCCCTTTTCAAGGCGAGGATGAGTAAGCGGTGGCAAGGCGCTCATTCGACACGTTCATTTAGCGCCCGATGTTGCCGTTTCCGCAATAGAGAGGAAGAGGAAGCGGCGGAGAAGAAGGGGTATCCCCTTCGGGCCTAACCGCCCGCCCAACCGCCCCGCCCAACCGGCCCCGGCCTAACCGGCTTTATCGAACACCGCCTGGACGATGGTAATGCGGTCCTCGAAGAGGCTGCGCCGCAGATTGGCGATCATTTCGATGAAACCGGGGCCGAGGATGAGGGCCGGGCCGGACAGACTCCGGCTTGCCTGTTGCGAGGCGACGGCCTTCTCGCTCCAGGCCTTGGCCTCGGCGGTGAGGTCGCGCCAGTGGCGTTCCTTCAGGCCGGTGGCGAGGATCGCCTCACGCACGGCGGCCGGGTGCATCAGGTGGCTCCACTCGGGCGCGCTGGACCACGGCACCGGGAAGTGCGGCGCCCCGGCCTCGCCGGCCATGACGTCGTACAGCCCGAAGCGGCCGCCCGGCTTCAGCACCCGCGAGACTTCCCGGTAGAGCCTTGCCTTGTCGGCGATGTTCATGGCGGCGTGCTGGGTCCACACCAGGTCGAAGCTGGCCGAGGCGAAGGGCAGGTGGAGGGCGTTGGCGCAGACGAAACGGGTCTGCTTTTCCAGCCGCACCCGCGTGCTGAGTTCCCGGGCGGTGCGGCAGTAGACCTCGGTCAGGTCCAGGCCGACCACCTGGCAGCCCCTCTCACTGGCCAGCCAGCGCGCCGGACCGCCGATGCCGCAGCCGAGGTCGAGCACCCGCTGGCCCGCCTGCGGGCTCAGCAGCGCGGCAAGCTCTTCCGTCGCCTGGTGGCCACGGCTGTGAAACTGGTCGTAGGGAGCGATGTCGCCGGCGGTGAGCCGGTCGAGGTCCTTACCCGCGGCCGTAAGCGCGGAAAGGATTCGGGCGGTCAGCTCGCCTTCCCGGGCGTAGTGCGATGCGACGGAGGGTGACGGGCTCATCGGTGAGACGAGCATTGCACCGGCGGGGCTGCGGCTGCAAGCCCTGGCGGCGCGGGCGGGGCATCTGGTCGCGGCGCATCGTTTGTCTTCCTCCGGTCGGCCTTGGCCTCAGATGACTTCGGTCAGCTTCTTGGTGTTGGCCTCGGCCAGGTGGATGGCGTCGGTCAGCAGCTGGGCGATCTTCAGGTTGTTCTCCATCACCGCCTTGGCCTCCGGGCGCGGATCGTCGCCGTAGGTCGCCATGCGGACCAGGATCTCGGCGCGGATCTCGGCGAGGATCTCCTCGCTGCGCTGGCCGTCCGGGTTGTCCTGCGAGACCAGGTGCTTGAACTTCATGGGGGCGTCCCCCTCGGGTGTAAGAGCCATGTGCTGCCGCAGTATCGCGCGGGAATGCTTAACAAAGATTAACGGGATAACGGATTTCCGCGCGCCTTTCCGTGCTGCGCGCAACCTCGCGCCATCAACGCCTATCGTCACCCCGGCGCTGGCCGGGATCCATGGCGCCGCTTGGCGCCCGGCTCGTCCGTGGATCCCGGGTCGTGCTCGCGGACGCTCGCTTGCCCGGGATGACGATCGAGAAATGCAGACGGAACACAAAATCAGGGCCGCCCTGATGGGCGGCCCGTGGCTTGAGGGACTTCAATAAGAACAGGGGAAACCGTACTTCCTACTTCCCGCGCGAGATGGTGATCTTCTTTGCCTGTTTCTGCGCGGTCGCGGACTTCGGGAGCTCGATGGTCATGACGCCGTCCTTGAAGGTGGCGGCGATCTTCGCCTCGTCGATCTCGACCGGCAGGGTGAAGGAGCGGCGGAAGCTGCCGAAGGACCGCTCGCGGCGGTGATAGTCCTTCTCCTTCACTTCCTTCTCTTCCTTCTTCTCGCCGGAAATCGTCAGCGTGTTGTCGGCGAAGGTGACCTCCACGTCTTTTTCGCTCATGCCGGGCAGCTCGGCGGTGACGTGGTAGGCCTTGTCGTCCTCGCTGGTGTCGACGCGGACATCCATGGCCAGGCCGCCAAGCCCAACGGCGCCATTGTCACGCAGCAGCGAGGGCATGCCGAAGCCGCCCCAGAAGTTCTCGAAGACGCGGTCGACCTCGCGGTGCAGTTCGGAGAGCGCAGGGGTGGTGCCGCCCTTGCTGTGCCAGGGGGCCAGATCCTTAAGAGCCATTCCTAACCTCCATTGTCTCTTGTGGACGTCTTTGGATGACGTTTAACGACCCTAAAGCCCGCAGCCGGGAGATGCCTTGAGACAGATCAACCCTGCCGCGCGGCGCTCCCGCAGCAGTGCCGGACGCGATTCCGCGGCGGCAAAGCTCGGGTTTTTAATATCTTCGGGCTTGACCCGCCGGGGAAGACACGGCCAACTTGACCCTATGAGCCTCGGGCGCACCATGACCCTCAAGGACCTCACCGACGGCGGCAAGGGCGCCATGGCGGAGGCCCTCGCCGTGCTGGAGTCGGCGCCCGACGCCCCACAGACCATCGGCCTGCTGGACGCCGCCTATTCGGCGCCGCGCGGACGCGTCATCGGCATCACCGGTCCGCCGGGCGTCGGCAAGTCGACGCTCCTGGGTGCGGTGATCCCGCGGCTGCGCGAGGTGGGGCAAAGCGTCGGCGTCATCGCCGTCGATCCCTCGTCGCGGCAGACCGGCGGCGCGCTGCTGGGCGACCGCCTGCGCCTGATGACCGATCCGGAAGACAACGGTGTCTTCGTGCGCTCCATGGCCGCGCGCGACCGTCTTGGCGGGCTCGCCGAACTGACCGTCGGCGGCATGCTGCTGATGCGCGCGGTCTACGACACCGTGCTGATCGAGACTGTCGGCGTCGGGCAGTCGGAAACCGACGTCGCCTGGGTCGCCGACACCGTGGTGTTCTGCGTGCAGCCGGGCTCCGGTGATTCCCTGCAGTTCATGAAGTCCGGCATCATGGAGATCCCCGACATCGCGGTGGTCACCAAGGCCGACAGCGAGACGGCTCAGCGCACCCAGGCGGACTTGCGCTCCGCCATGAGCCACCAGCGCCGGCGCGACGGCTGGACCGTGCCGATCCTGCCGGTCTCCGCCCAGAAGGGCACCGGCGTGGCGCCGCTGATCGCCGCGCTGGATCGCCACGGCGACTGGCTCGACGAGGCCGGCCGCCTGGAGGCCCGGCGCCTTACCAATGCAAAGTTGTGGTTCCGCGAGGCGCTCTCCACCCGTTTCGGCCGCGAGGGCGTGAAGCGCGCCGAGATGCTGGGCTGCCGCATGAACCTCGACCGCGGCGACGCGCCCTACGAGCGCCTCGCCGACCTCGCCGCCGCCATCGTCGACTGAAGACTCTAGAAGTTCGCCCAGGCGGGCTTTTTGAGGGTGACGGCGGACTCGCCGGCCATCAGCGGCGCGCCGTCTTCCAGCGCATCGAGACGCAGCAGCGCCAGCCCCAGGCTGCCACCGTTGTGGGCTACCGCCGAGCGCAGGATGCCGGCCTCCTTGCCGTCGCAGGTGATGGGCGTACCGGCCTCCGGCGCAGGGCCGGCGATTTCCACCGGCACGAGGCGCTTCTTCACCAGGCCGCGGTACTTGGTGCGCGCGGTCAGTTCCTGGCCCATGTAGCAGCCCTTGTCCCAGTCGACGCCGTGTAGTTCGTCGAAACCACTTTCCAGCAGTGTGGATTTTTCCACTTCCAGATCGCGGCTGCCGTCCGGCGCGCCGGCGGCGATCCGGAGGGCGTCATAGTCGGCGAGATTGCCGGCGGCGAAACCCGCTTCGCTCAGCACCTGCTGAGCGGTCGCCTTGGGCAGGATCGCGCGGATACCCAGCGCGGCAAGACGCGGGTCGACGAAGGCGAGCCCGCCGCCAAAGAGCGTGGTGCTGCCCGGCTCGGCGGGCAGACCCAGCTTTTCCAGCGCGCCCGCGCCGAAGAGCGCGGCGACGGCGAAATCCTCGAGCGGCTCGACGGTCACCCGGGCGCGCAGCTTGTAGAGCTTCAGGCGCCGGGCAAGATCGGCTGCGCGCTCAGCCTCGCAGTCCAGCAGGAAGGCGCCGGTCTCCCCTGGGCCCTGTTCGGCGAGGAAGAATTCGTGCAGGAACTTGCCCTGCGGCGTCAGGAAGGCGGTCCAGATCGCGGAGTTCCGGCTCGCGCGCTCGACGTCGTTGGAGACGATACCCTGCAGGAAGGCGACGCGGTCGGCGCCTGCGACCCTGAGGACACCGCGGTGTTGGAGAATGACTGCCGTTGCCGTCACGTCGGTCCGATCCCTACCAATCCAGGACCCTAGAGGTGGCATTCCCGGCGCGCGAGCGCAAGGGCAGGGGTGCCGCAAGCCTTTGCCAAGCGGGCCAGGCGCCCCTATAAGGCGGGAAGCACCCGTCAGCCGGAATTCTGGATGCGCCTGCTTTTCATCACCGCGACCCGCATCGGCGACGCCGTGCTCTCCACCGGGCTGCTCGGCCGCCTGATCGAGGACAATCCGGGCATCGAGGTGACCGTGGCGGTGGGACGGCTCTCGGCGCCGCTCTTTGCCGCCGTGCCGGGGCTGGAGCGCATCGTCATTATCGACAAGCAGCGCTACAACCGTCACTGGCTGCGCCTCTGGCGGCGGACGGCCTTCAGATACTGGGACATCGTCGTCGACTTGCGCGGCTCGGCGATCTCCTACCTCATCCCGGCGGGCAAGCGCATTGTCATCGGCAAGCGCCGGCCGGGACGCCACCGGGTCGAAGAACTGGGCGACCTCATCGGCATAGCGCCGCCACCGCCGCCGCGCCTGTGGCTGGCCGAGGCGGTGAAGGCGCGGGCGGCGGAGAAGATCCCGGACGGATCGCCGGTACTGGCCGTTGCCCCGGCGGCCAACTGGATGGGCAAAACCTGGCCGGCCGAGCGTTTTGCCGAACTGGTGGAGCGCCTGACCGCGCCGGACGGCATCCTGCCCGGCGCCCGTGTTGCCGTGGTGGCGGCACCGCACGAGGTCTTCCAGGCCCGCCCGGTGCTGCAGGCGGCGGGCGCCCGCGGCATCGATCTGGTCGGCTCCGGCGACCTGCTGGTGGCCGCCGCCTGCCTGCAGCGTGCCGACTTCTTCATCGGCAACGACTCCGGCCTCATGCACCTGGCCGCCGCGGCCGGGACGCCGACCCTGGGGCTCTTCGGGCCCAGTCCGGAGGCGCGCTATCGCCCCTGGGGGCCCAAAGCGTCCTTCGTGCGAACGCCCGAGAGCTTCGAGCAACTGACTGGGGCGCCGGACTTCGACTTCGCTGCCCGCCAGTGCTTCATGGAGAGCCTCACCGTCGACGCGGTGGAGGCGGCGGCACGCCGCCTCTGGGGCTGGGTCAATCGCGCGGGCTAGACCGGCAGGGCCGCCAGCACCTCTTCCATGCTGAGGTCATTCAGGTCGTCGCGGCGCAGGGTCTTCACCACGGGCCCGCGCGGGGCGATCTTGGCCGGGTCCGATTCCTTCGAATAGAGCACCAGCGACGGGGCGCCGGCGGCGGCGATGAGGTGCATGGGGCCGGTATCGTTGCCTACCGCCAGCGCCGCTTCTCGCCCCAGCGCAGCCAGTGCCTCCAGGCTGGTCTGGCCGCAGAGGTCGCGGGCGCCCGGCACCGCGCCGGCGATAGCGGCGATCTCGTTGCGCTCCGCCTCGGCGCCCAGCAGCAGCGGCACGACGTTCCGCTTCAGCAGACGGTGGGCGAGGGCGGCGTAGTGCTCCGCCGGCCAGCGCTTGCCCGGACGGTGCGCCGAGCCGCCGGGCACCAGCAGGGCAAAGCGCGGCGGCAGGTCCAGGCTATCGAGGTCGGCGGTGAGGAAGGAGAGGTCGGGCAGGCCCGGTCTGGGCACGCCGGCGAGAGCCAGCTGCTGGGCCTCGCGCTCGCAGATGTGAAGGATCTTGCCGGCAGGCGGCTTATAGCGGTGCGAGCAGCCGGCGACGACGCCCACCCATTCGGGCTTGGGCGCCGGCAGCAGGCGAAAATAAGTTCCGCTGCGGTCGGAACGCTGCAGGTCATAGACCAGTTGAAAGGTGCCGGAAGCCAGTTGCCGCCGCAGCGCAAGCCAGCCGCCGGCTTGCCACCAGGCGGGGCGGCGGTCGATCCACACCCGGTCGAAGCAGCCGCTGGCCTCAGCCATGCGCTGATAGGGCTTGGTGGTCAGCAGCGTGATCGCGGCCTCAGGGTGGTGGGCGCGGATCGCCTGGAAGCCGGCGACCGACAGCACGAAGTCGCCGAAGGCCGAGAGCTTGATGACGAGGATGCGTTGCAAGGAAACCGGCATGGACCATCCGCAGCGGTGCCGAGAGGGGGCTGGCAGCACCATAAATCCGCCGCGCCGCGCCGCAAGGGCCTAAAGCCGTCCGGCCTGTCATGCGTTTGAATTTTTTCCTCCAGATGACATATTGACGAACGAATCATGACGCAGTCGGACACCATGACACACACCAGCGACACCACGACGCGCGGCGCCGAGGCGCAGACGACCCTGCAGCTGCAGGATGCCGAGCGGCTTCCCGCGCTGCTGTACCTCTGGCTGCCGCTGGTGATTGCCGCCGTCCTGATGCTGACCTGGCAGATGACTCCGGCCTTCTACAAAGCCTACGTGGTCGGCGAGATCGGCATCCTGGAGGGAACCCACGTCCTGGTGCCGCTGGTCTCCGCGGTGGTTGCCCTGCGCATCCTTCTGATGCCGGAGACCCGCCGCGATCGGCTGGTCCAGATCTGGATTCTGCTCGGCCTTCTCGGCTGCCTTTACATCGCCGGTGAAGAGGCAAGCTGGGGCCAGCACTACGCCGGCTGGCTGACGCCGGAGAATTGGCAGGCGATCAACGACCAGGGCGAGACGAACCTGCACAATACCTCGTCCTGGCTGGACCAGAAGCCGCGCACCCTGCTGGAACTGGGGGTGATCGTCGGCGGCATCCTCATACCGCTGCTGGCGTTGAAGTGGCCGTCGGTCCGCCGGGGGCGCTTTGCGCTATTCCTGCCGCCGGCAGTGTGTTTTCCCGTTGCGGTGATCGGTGAGGTGGCGAAGTTCTGGGAGCGCCTGGCGGGCCTCGGTCTGTGGGACTGGCTGCTGTTCTACAACGCCAGCGAGGTGCAGGAGCTTTACATCTATCTCTTCATCCTTTTCTATCTGATCGTGTTCCGCAATCGGGTGCTGGCCCGGCGTGCGGCCGGATTGCCTGCGCGCCCCGTCGGAACCGCGCACTGAATCCTGTCTCTTGAGGAGTTCCACCGGTCCCATGCCGCGCTTGCTGCAGGCCCTGGCGGGCGCCCCGCAAGGCGGCGCCGAGATGCATTTCCTGCGTCTCTGCCTGGCCTTGAAGCGTGCCGGGGTGGAACAGCGGGTCGTTATCCGCCCGCATCCCAAGAGCCTGGAGGTCCTGCGCGCAGGCGGCATCGAGCCGGTGACCGCCCCTTTCGGCGGCGTCTTCGATTTCCAGACCGGCCGCATCCTGAAGCGCGCGATCGCCGATTTCCAGCCGGAGCTGGCGCTGACTTACATGAATCGCGCCTCGGCGGCGATGCCCAAGGGCGATTTCCTGCACCTGGCGCGGCTCGGCGGTTACTACAACATGAAGTACTACCGTCACTGTGACCACCTGGTCTGCATCACGCCGGACATCAAGGCGCACTGCGTGAAGCACGGCTTTCCCGAGGCCTGTGTGCACGTGATCCCGAACTTCGTCGAGGACTTGAGCGCGACGCCGCCGGCCGACCGCGCGGCCTTCGACACTCCCGCTGACGCACCGCTGGTGTTCGCGCTGGGCCGGCTGCACGAGAACAAGGCCTTCGACGTGCTGCTGCAGGCAATCGCGCAGGTGCCGCGGGCCTATCTCTGGCTGGCCGGCGACGGCCCCCTGCGGACGGCCCTGGAGCGCCAGGCCGAACAGTTGGGTGTCGCGGCGCGCGTGCGCTTTCTCGGTTGGCAGCACGACGCGGCGCCGTATTTCCAGGCCGCCGATCTCTACGTCGTGCCGTCGCGCCATGAGCCCCTGGGCAGCGTGGTTCTGGAAGGTTGGATGCACTGTCTGCCGATGGTGGCCGCGGCGAGCCAGGGCCCGAAGTGGCTGATGGCCGATGACGAGAACGGCCTGCTGGTGCCGATCGACGATGCCGGCGCCATGGCGGCGGCGCTGCAACGCCTCATTGACGATCCGCAGACGGCGGAGCGCCTGGCGCAGAACGGCCGCGAGACCTTCGAAAAAAGCTATACCGAAGAGGTCGCCGTCAGGCGTTACCTCGAACTGTTCGACCGCCTGCTGGCTGCTCGGCGCGCGGCGGCCTCCTGACGACGACGCAGAAAAGGTACGGGAATCATGGCGAAGGACTGGGATCTCATCATCACGGGCGGGCGGGTGTTCACACCATCGGGCCTGGTCGAGGCGGACGTGGCGGTGGCCGGCGGCAGGATCGCCGACATCGGCAAGCTGGATGCGGCCAAGGCCGACGAGGTGTTCGACGCCAAGGGCCTGACGGTACTGCCCGGCGTCATCGACACCCAGGTGCACTTCCGCGAGCCCGGCCTGGAGCACAAGGAGGACCTGGAGAGCGGCACCCGCGCGGCGGTGATGGGCGGAGTCACCGCGATCTTCGAGATGCCCAACACGTCGCCGGCGACCATAGATGCCGCGGCGTTGAACGAGAAGCTGACGCGCGCCGAGGGACGCGCGTGGTGCGACCACGCCTTCTTCATGGGCGCCTCTGCCGAGAATGCTGAAAATCTGGGCGAGTTGGAACGCCTGCCCGGCTGCTGCGGCGTCAAGATCTTCATGGGGTCATCGACCGGCTCGCTGCTGGTGCCTGACGACGACACCCTGCGCCGGGCGCTGCGCAGCATTCGCCGCCGTTGTTCCGTGCACTCCGAGGACGAGCCACGGCTGAAAGAGCGCTTCGAACTGGTGCGCGAGGGCGGCAAGGTGGCTCAGCATCCGGAGTGGCGCGATGTCGAGACCGCCGTGCGCTCGACCAAGCGCCTGCTGCGCATCGCCCGTGAAGTCGGCCGCCGCGTCCACGTGCTGCATGTGACCACGGCAGAGGAGGTACCTCTGCTGGCTGCCGCCAAGGACGTCGCCACCATGGAGGTGACGCCGCAGCATCTCACCCTTGCGGCCCCCTATTGTTACGAGGAACTCGGCAGCCTCGCGCAGATGAACCCGCCGATTCGCGAGGCGCGCCACCGCGAGGCCTTGTGGGAAGCCATCCGCCTCGGCATCGCCGACGTGGTCGGCTCCGACCACGCGCCGCATACGCTGCAGGAGAAGCAGGCCCCCTATCCGCGCTCGCCCTCGGGCATGCCCGGCGTCCAGACCCTGCTGCCGCTGCTGCTCGACCACTTGAACGCCGGCAAGCTGACGCTGGAGCGGCTGGTCGATCTCACCTCGGCCGGCGCCCAGCGGATATTCAACATCGCGGGCAAGGGGCGGATCGCCGTGGGCTACGACGGCGACTTCACCCTGGTCGACCTCAGGGCCAAGAAGACCATCGAGCACGACTGGCTGCAATCCAAGAGCGGCTGGTCGCCCTTCGAGGGCAAGCCGATCACCGGCTGGCCCATGGCCACCATCATCCGAGGCCACGTCGCCATGCGCGACGGAGAACTGCTGGGCGGCCCGACGGGCCGGCCGGTACGCTTCATGGAGACTCTGCCGCAGGGCGCCGGCGCCTGAGGCCGGGCCCGGGGGCTCAACGCCGCCATGGTTCACGATAATTTACGAATTGAGATGCAATCCTGGATGGCTGGGGCCAGGATTCGCCGCAGGGGTATCGTCGCGGCGGCCGAGCTCGCAATCGGGTATTTCGGAACACGATCGTTGCAATGACTGGCGACTGGATACGGTCCGGGAATGGCGGCCGGTATTCACGGACTCTGGAAGTCTGTGCCTACGGCCTTGCGTTCGCCATTGTCGCGGCGATCGGCGCCGCCAATCTCTTCTATCCCTTCGGCCCCGATCAGGCCGTCATCTTCGATGGCGCCAAGCGGATGGACCAGGGCGCGATCTACTACGCCGGCTACTGGGACAACAAACAGCCGGGATTGTATTGGTTCTACCTGCTTGCGGGACGTCTCTTCGGGTTCTCCGAATCAGGCATTCATCTGCTGGAACTGCTCTACCTGCTCGCCTTCGCTGTCGTGACGATGGCGGCACTGCGGAATGCCTTCAAGCTGCGCTGGCTCTCCGCTTTCGTGCCGGTTGCGACCATCGGCGTCTACTACGGGAGTTCGACTGAATTTGAACTGACCCAGCTGGAATTCCTGGTCTCGTTCCCGCTGTTCGTCTTTATTCTGTGCCTGCTCGCCGCCCATCGCCGCCCGCGCGCCATGGCCGGGCTGTATTTCTTGAGCGGACTGCTGGCGGGTGTCGCGGTTCTCTTCAAGCTGATTCTCGCACCGCTGTGCGTGGGGCTATGGCTGGTGGCACTGGCCTATCATCTCAAGGAAAGGAACGCGGGCCTCATCGCACTCGGCTTGCGCGCGGTACTGCCGGCGAGCGTCGGAGTGGTCCTCGTTCTTGGCAGTGTCGTCCTTCTCTACGCCCATTGGGGATATCTGGATGCACTGATCTGGACGTCCTTCGTCTATCCGCCCGAGGCCCTTGCCGTCGCGCCGCACGCCAGCAAGACCCGCCTGATTACCGCCTTCGCATTCTTCATCTCGGGCTTCGCACCCTGGGCGCTCTTCGCGATCTTCGCCGTTGTCGCCTGGGCGTGGCGCCGGCGCGATCTCTTGGGCGCGCTCATGCTCGCGTGGCTTGTGATCGGTGTGGGGCTGTTCCTCGTGCAGCGGTTTTCCTGGTGGCACTATCACACCTTGCTGATCCTGTTTCCGGCCGGTTTCTTCGCGATCGCCGGAATCGACCGGATCTGTGCCTGGTTGGGCGAGGTGCCGGCGGTGTCGGCCTTCCGCGCTTCCGTCATCGCCGGGCTGCTGGCGGTAACCGCGGGTGCGCCGCTGGCCGAGGATTTCGTCCATAAGGCCCAGCCCCTGTTGTCCAGTGTTGCCGTCTCCGGCAAGGGCATCCGCTCCTATCAGTCGCTGCCGAAGTTTAGCTCCTACTACGCCAATTGCCTGCGGGCGGTCCGCTTCCTGCGGTCACCGGAAGCGCTGCCGGGCCCGATCTATGTCTTCGGCAGCGCGATCGTCTACGAGTTCTCGGGGCGCGTCTCGCCGCACCCGACGAACGGATGGTCCTGGGAGTACTACCTTCCCGAACAGATCGACGACATCCTGACGACGCTGGACCGTCAGCAGGTGCCCTATGTCTTTGTCGGCCGCGAAGGCCACTATACCAACCGCGATCCCCTGACGCTTTTCCGCACCCGTCCCAAGATTGCCCGGTTTCTGCGGGACCACTACGTTCTCGCTGACGAAGGGCCGGGTGGTGCCTGGTACCGGCGGGCCGGGCTGGCTGGTTCGGGCTCGTGATACCTTTGCGCGGGGCAGCCCCAACGCGTGGCGGTACCAAATCCGGGCGGTTGCGGCTAGACTTGACGAAAGAGGAGAGTATCGGGCCGGGACCGCGCAGGAACGGGGGTAGGCATGCGCCAGGACCAGATCAACGCACTGACCGAAGCCGTCTACGACGCGGCGGTCGACCCGGGTGGCTGGCTCGATGTCATGGCCCTTGCCAAAGCGAGTTTCTCGACCTCGGCGGAAACCTTGTACGCCCTCGACTACGCCCAACGCAGCATGCGGCCGGTCCAGGTCTGCGGCATCACCGAGCGCTATATGCGCTCTTTCGAGGCGAGTTTTTTTACCGACGACAATCCCTGCACGCAGTCCCTGGCGCTGCACAGGCCCGGCGTCATTCGCACCGATCAGCGTCTGGGCGAATACTTCAGCGATGCCGGCATCCTGCGCCGGTCGCGCTACTACAATGAATGGCTGCGGCCGCAAAACCTCGGGCACAGCATGGGCATGACGCCGCTGATGGAAGGCGGGGTTGTCTTCAACCTTTCGTTGCTGCGCCCGCTGGAGATCGGCCCCTTCCGCCCGGCGGAAGTCGACAGCTTCGAGAGACTTCAGACCCACTTCCGCCGGGCGCTGCGCGTGGCGGTTCGGCTTGAGACCCTGAGCGAGAGCCGGGCGGTTTCCACCGAGGCACTCGATCACCTGCCGCACGGCGTGGTCTTTGTGACGGCTCTGGGCAAGGTTCTGCACTGCAACGGCGTCGCGGAAAGCCTGTTCCGCTCGAAACGGGAACTGGCGATTCGCTCAGGCCACCTTGTCGCCGTCGACCCGCCAACGCAGCGCAAGCTCTGCGGCGCCTTGCGGCAGGCCTACGATTTCGCCACCGATGACGAAGGCGGCGGCCCATCGTGCATCACGGTCCCCCGCCCCGCGCCGTCACGGCCGCTGACTCTCAGTGCCGTCCGGCTCTCCGCCGGACAGAGCCGCTTTGCAGCGCTGCAGCCAACCCTGATGGTGCTGATCGTGGATCCGGACACACCGCATCCGCTCTCGGCCGAACTGCTGCTTGATCGCTACGGGATGACCCCGGCGGAGGCGCGGCTGTCGCAGGCGCTGGTCGCCGGCACCGGGTTACGCCAGGCTGCCGCGGCGGCCGGCATGACCTATGAGACGGCCCGCTGGTACCTGAAGATTCTGTTTCAGAAGACGCAGACCGGCCGCCAGTCTGAACTGGTCGCCCGTCTGCACAGGGATCTCGCCGGGGTGGCGCGACCGGGCCGCGGCAGTTCGTTCCGGGGCGAATGAGCTTTCTCTGAAGCGGTGTGGTCTCTGAACCGGTGTAGCTTGCTTGCCGCGGCCGTTTGCCGTTGCCCCCCAATTGGGAGGTTCGGCGGCGCCTCGGCCCTCCTATCCTTTCGCGGACAAAGGGGGGATCGCTCGCGATCCCTCCGAGACCATGCATGATGTCCACAGTGCAGAGGAACTGTCCGCCGATGACGATCCGGTCCCTGATTCTTGGGTTTTCGCTGGTGCCCTTGGCATCCATGGCCGCTCAGGCTTCGTTCACCCTTCCCGATTGCGCGGCGATGACGGCCTGGGCCGGCAGCGTCGACCTGAGCGATCGTCAGGCGCTCAATCCCTCGACGGTGCTGGGATTCCCGACCGACTTCCTGGGTTCCGAAATGGTCGCGCTTTACGGCAAGGCCGCGGCGGACTTCACCGTGGAGGAGGCGGCCGCGGCGCGGCAGGCGGCAAAGGACTGCGGCAAGCAGGCCAGCGACAGGGCGGAAAAGAAGCTGCTGGCGGGGCTGGAAAAGGAGTTCTCGCGCGGCACCGGCGGCACCCTGGAGGCCATGGCGAAGGCTGGGGTGGCCCTGGATGAGGCGCTGGCCGACTTTACGGCCGCCCCGGCAGGCCTCGACAAGATGAGTTCGATCGCCGGTTTCCGCGCCATGGCCAATTGGGATCGCGACGGATTCAGCGCCGCCGTCCGGCGGGTCGGTCGCGACTTCAAGAAGATCAACGACCGCATCGGCCGCGCGCTGGCGAGCCTGCCCCAGGCGGCAGTGACCGAGCGCGTGCTGCCGGTCCTGGACCCGCAATACGATACCTCCCGCGGCATGGTGTTGACCGACGTGCGCGAGCAACTGGCCGCCCTCGACAGCAGCGAGCGGGGGCTGCGCAGCTTCGACCGGGACGCCGGCAAGATCGTCGAGCCTGTTCTGCCGCTGCTGCCATCCGACGACGGTGCCGTCCTGGCGCAGGAAGTCGCCGCGCGCAAAGCCGCCATCGAACAGGCGCTGATCGGCGATGCCATGGCCGGCTTCGAGGAACGGCCAATCAATCTGGCCACGCTTCGGGATGTCGAGGCGGCGACGAGCCGAGGACTGGCCGGCGCACTGTCACCGCAAAACAAGGACGCCTTCACGACAGCGCTCAGCGCGCGCCGCCAGGCGGTCGCCTTGGCATTGGTCGAGTCGGTGTCCACCGATTTCCGCGGCCTGCAGATCCTGCCGCAGCTGCGCGAGGAACTGCTCAAGGCGCCGATGGGGTTCGCTTCCGAAACCGACCTCGCCGCCATCGAGGCGGCCGTCGCGGAAAAGCAGGCAGCCCTTGGCGGCAAGGTCACGCAGGACCTGCTGGTGCAGATTGAGGCGGTGCCGTTGGAATCGAAAGCCTTTGCGGCATTGGACGGCCTTGCCGACGAGCGGGCTCTCAGGTTGCTGAGCACGGAGGATGTGGCAAGGATCCGTGAGGCCGCGGGCGAACGCCGGTCGGAAGTGGGCGAGGAACTCTTCGACCTGCTGACCGATGAGTTGGACGGCTTCGACGACAGCGAGCAGTCGCTTGCCGTCATCGACACCATCCTGCTGCCCGACATCAACGGCTGGCCGGCTTCCGCGGCGGAGTACAAGGATCGCTTCCGCCAGCCGGTGCTGGAGAAGCGCGGCGAGATCCTGGCGGAGCTGACCGAGGCGGAAAGCGGCCCCCTGCGCGGGCGTGTCTACGCCGACCGCGGCGGCTCCCTGAAGCTCGAGTTCGCCGACGGCGGCAAGGTCTACGTGTCGGCGGCCGGCAGCCAGACCATCGTGGCAGCCTACGAGGAGGACGGCGAGACCCGCGTGCTGGTGACGCTGCCGCAGGGAACCCTTGTGTTCACCCGCGAAGCCCGCTGGCTCACGGGCGGGCCCGCGCCGCTGGAACGCATCGACAACCGGTCCTGAGAATGCTGGTTCCCGCATCCGATCAGAACCGTACCGAGAGGCTCAGGGTGCCGAACTGGTTGGGCGCGTCCTGCTCGCGGAACTCCTTGCTGCGCCAAAGGTGGGTGTAGGCGATGCGCACGCGCTCGCCTAGCATGATCGCAAGGCCGGCCTGGAGGTCCGCCACCAGCGGGTACTTGTCGACGCTGTGGCTGTCCTTGAAGGTATTGCCGTCCAGAAAGATGTTGCGCAGCACGGCGCGGCCCTCGATGCCGGCGAAGAAGTACCAGCCGAACCAGTCGTCCGGGCGGAAGTAGTCGGATCCGGGCAGGGAGGGGCGCAGGCGCGGCGGGCCGTAGTCGTCCGGCAGATCCTCGCCCAGGCGCAGAGTGACGCCGCCCGCCCCGTAGGTGTAGACATTGCCGAGCGCGCCGCCGAGGTGCGGCGTCAGGTCGAGCGCCAACTCGTCCAGCACAGGCAGGTCGCTGAGCGTCACGCCCCAGAGGTTGCGCCACTTGCGCTCGTAGTACAGCACCACGCCCGGTTCGTTCTTCAGCTGGTTCTCCCAGCCTTCCGGCACCTGCACATTGATCAGTTTGTGGTATTCAATCTGCGTGTTGTCGGCCAGTGAGGCCGGCCCGATCATGCCGACGTTGAGTTCCAGGTTGTCGAGCCGGTCGCCGTTCTCCGACACCAGCCCGACGCCGAGGTAGGTCCAGCCAGCGTAGGGACGGTCGTCCTCGATCAGTTCACGTTCCTCAATGCGCTCCGGCGTGAACATTTCCTGCCCCAGGCTGTAGGTGACGCGCAGGTTGCCGTCATCCGGGAAGAGGGGCAAAGCCTTGGCGGCGTCCTCGATGAAATCCGGCACGACCCCGTCCGGCGACAGAGCGCTGAAACGCGTGCCATGGGTAAAGTGGCGGTCGGAGCCGCCGAAGATGTCGTTGCTGAACTGGAGCGAAACGATCCAGGCCGGATCCGGCCCCGGGTCCGGGTTGGTGTTGTCGCCCCGCGTGTCCGTGCTGGGGCCATCGGTGACAGGGTCGCTGGCCGCTGCATCGTCGCCGCTCTGCGCGGCGGCGGGATTCGTCAACGAAAGAGCTGTCATGAGCGCCGCCAGAAGAGCCGCACGCTTCATTTCGCCCCGGAAAACGCTCAAAATTACCCCCGATCGGGAACGTAGCCGCGCTTATAACGCGGGGCTGGCGGGATGGTTCCCCGCAGCCTGGAGAATCGTCGTTTGCAGGGCCCAGAAAGCCACGGACGGCCACTGCGATCCAGGGTTTTCGTTGGGAAATTTCCAGTGTTTTCGGCGCCTGTACGGGCGAGGGCAGCTTTGCTACTCTCGCGCCCAATATCTATCCAATGAGGGGCGGCGGCGACCGTCCGGAAGAAACGTCCAAGGGAGACCGCACATGACCGCCTGCATCGTCGGCTGGAGCCACACGCCGTTCGGCAAGCACGAAAACGACGACGTGGAATCGCTGATCGGCAAGGTCGCGCTCGCCGCGCTGGAAGACGCCGGTGTCGGCCCGGACGAGGTAGACGAGATCTTCGTTGGCCATTTCAACGAGGGTTTCTCGCGCCAAGCCTTCCCGTCGTCCCTGGTGCTGCAGGCCGACGAGCGCCTGCGCTTCAAGCCGGCAACGCGGGTGGAGAACGCCTGCGCCTCCGGCTCGGCCGCCGTCTACCAGGGTCTGCGGGCCATCCAGTCGAAGGCCGCGCGCTTCGTGTTGGTGGTCGGAGTCGAGAAGATGACCGGCATTCCGGGCGACGAGATCGGCAACACCCTGCTGAAGGCCTCCTATCTGAAAGAGGACGGCGAGATCGAGGGCGGCTTCGCCGGTGTCTTCGGTCTCATCGCGCAGCAGTACTTCCAGAAGCACGGCGACCAGTCGGATGCGCTGGCAGCCATCGCCGCGAAGAATCACCGCAATGGCGTCGCCAATCCGCTGGCGCAGATGCGCAAGGACCTCGGCTACGACTTCTGCCGCAACGTCTCGGACAAGAACCCGCTGGTGGCCGGCCCGCTGAAGCGCACCGACTGTTCGCTGGTCTCGGACGGCGCGGCGGCGCTGGTGCTCTGCGACGTCGAGTCGGCGCTCGGCCTGAAGAAATCGGTGGTGTTCCGCGCCGCCCAGCAGGTCAATGACTTCCTGCCCATGAGCAAGCGCGACATAACCCTCTTCGAAGGCTGCGAGCAGGCCTGGAACCAGGCATTGGAAGCCGCCGGCGCGACACTCAAGGATATCAGCTTCGTCGAGACTCACGACTGCTTCACCATTGCCGAGCTCCTGGAGTACGAAGCCATGGGGCTCACCAAACGCGGCCAGGGTGCCCGCGCCATCGCCGAAGGCTGGACCGAGAAGGACGGCAAGCTGCCGGTCAATCCCTCCGGCGGCCTGAAAGCCAAGGGCCATCCCGTCGGGGCCACCGGCGTTTCCATGCATGTGCTCAGCGCCATGCAGCTGACCGGCCAGGCCGGCGACATGCAGGTGAAGGACGCCAAGCTCGGCGGCATCTTCAACATGGGCGGCGCCGCCGTCGCCAACTATGTCTCGATCCTCGAACCCCTGCGCCGCTGAACGCCGTAAAGGACCAGGGTCATGGGAAACGCGATGAACCTGGGACGGCTGCTGGCCGACACGGCCCGCCGCCTGCCGGATGCGCCTGCCCTGGTGTGGGGCGACAAGACCTGGACCTGGGCCGAAACCTCCCGGCGCGTCGATGCGCTGGTGGCGGCGCTCAGAAAGCGCGGGCTCGGCAAGGGCGACGCCATTTTGGTGCAGGCGCGCAATTCGAACCAGATGTTCGAGAGCATGTGGGCCGCCTTCGCGCTGGGCGGCATCTGGGTGCCGACCAACTACCGCCTGACACCCGCCGAAGTGGCGTACCTCGGTTCGTCGTCCGGCGCGAAGGCGATGATCGTCGACGACGCCTTCCCGCAGCATGCCGACGCGGTGAAGCAGGCATCTGCCGCCCTGCGGCTCACCGTTGTGGTCGGAAAACCGCGCGAAGGCGAGTTGGCTTTTGAGGACCTGATCGCCGAAGGGGTGGGGGAAGCGGTGGAGCCGGCGGAAGTCGATGGCGCCGATCCCTGCTGGTTCTTCTACACCTCCGGCACCACGGGGCGGCCCAAGGCGGCGGTGCTGACCCATGGCCAGCTCACCTTCGTCACCAACAATCACCTGGCCGACCTGATGCCGGGCACCACCCACTGGGGGGATGCTTCTCTGGTGGTGGCGCCGCTCAGCCACGGCGCCGGCGCGCACGCCCTCTCGCAGGTGGCGCGGGGCACCAGGTCGGTGCTGCCGGCCTCGGAGAAGTTCGATGAGGAGGAGATCTGGCGCCTGGTCGAGCAGCATCGCATCACCAACATGTTCACCGTGCCGACCATCCTGACGCGCATGGTGCGCCACCCGGCGGTCGACCGCGTCGATCATTCATCGCTGCGCTACGTCATCTACGCCGGGGCGCCGATGTACCGCGCCGACCAGAAGGAGGCGCTGCAGAAGCTGGGCAAGGTGATCGTGCAGTACTATGGCCTCGGCGAGGTGACCGGCAACATCACTGTGCTGCCGCGCGAAGATCACAGCCTCGACGACGACGCGATGCCGGTCGGCTCCTGCGGCTATGCGCGCACCGGCATGGAGATCGCCATCAAGGACGCCGAGGGCAATCGCCTGGCTGCCGGCGCACAGGGCGAAATCTGCGTGCGCGGGCCCGCCGTTTTCGCCGGCTATCACGACAATCCCGACGCCAATGCCAAGGCGCTGAAGGACGGCTGGTTCCACACCGGCGACCTTGGGCGCCTAGACGACAAGGGGTTCCTCTACATCACCGGCCGCGCTTCGGACATGTACATCTCCGGCGGCTCCAACGTCTATCCGCGCGAGGCGGAGGAGGTGCTGCTGACCCATCCGGCGGTGGCGGAGGTGGCCGTGCTCGGCGTTCCCGATCCCGAGTGGGGCGAGACCGGCGTCGCCGTCGTGGTGCTGGAAGACGGCAAAACGGCGAGTGCCGAGGAGCTGCTCGGCTTTCTGAAGGACAAGCTGGCGCGCTACAAGCAGCCGCGCCGCGTGTTCTTCTGGCGCGAGCTGCCGAAATCCGGCTACGGCAAGGTGCCGAAGCACCTCATCCGCAGCGAACTCTACGCACGTGGCGACCTGGCGGAGACTGCGGCGCAATGAGGACGCTGACCCAGCCGGGCGCTCCGTTGCAGCCGCGCCGCCTGCTGGAATGGGCGGCCCCGGCTGAGGATCTGCGTGTGCGACTGGCGGGCGGGCAGGACCTGCTGCGCGGCCTCGTGGCGGCGCTGGCTGGGCACGCGGTAACTCACGCCGCCGTCCAGGTCGTTGCCGCCGAGATCGCGCGCATGGCCTACCTGACGGGCGCCGAGGACCCGAGCGGTCAGCGCGTCGCCACCTACGGTCCGCCGACCTGGCTGGAAGGGCCGGTGACCCTGCTGGGCGCCAACGGCATCGTCGGGCCGGGCCCGGACGGCGATACCCTGCTGCACTGCCACGCTGTGGTGGTGGATTCTGCAGGACGTCTGCACGGCGGCCATCTGCCGCCGGGCGACGTGCTGCTGGGGGACGCTGGTGCGGTTGCCGTGGTGACGCCGCTGCGCGAGGCGGCCTTCGCCGCGGCCTACGACAGCGAGACGAATTACCCGCTGTTCCAACCGACCCGGATCACCAAGGGCGGGAGCAACGTATGACCGGCGAGGCGACGTTCGAGGCAGGCCGGCTGGGCCGCATTGCCGTGGTGCGCCTGCGGCCCAACCAAGACCTGGTGACGGCGGTCGAGGCGGCCTGCCGCGAGCACGGGATCTCCCACGCCCTGGTACGTTCGGCGGTCGGCAGCCTGGTCGACGCGGTGTTGGAGGCCGGCAACCACACCATCCAGGTGCCGGGGCCCGGGATCGAAATTCTGACGCTGAGCGGCGAGGTGCGCTCGGGCGCGGCGGGTCATCCTGGCGCCGACTTGCGCGGCACCATAGCCGACGGTAAGGCGCAGGTTTACGGTGGCCGCTTCCGGCGCGGCGCCAATCCGATCTGCATTACGCTGGAGCTGGTCCTGCAAGAATGGCTGCCGGCCTAGCGTTTCAACGGTAATAGAGAGGAAGACGGACGATGTTCCGAGCAATCCTGCTGGAGGAGAGCGACGGCAAGGTGAGCGCGCAGATCACCGAACTGGACGAGGCCGAACTGCCCGAACAGGAGGTCACCGTCGCCGTCGAGTACTCCACCCTGAACTACAAGGACGGCATGGTACTGAACGGCCTGGGGCGGCTGGTGCGCGAGTATCCGCATGTGCCCGGCGTCGACTTCGCCGGTACCGTCGAGGCCAGCAGCGATCCCGCCTTCAAGCCGGGTGACAGGGTGGTTCTCACCGGCTGGCGGGTTGGCGAGCAGCACTGGGGCGGATACGCCGAGAAGGCCCGGGTGAAGGCCGACTGGCTGGTGCCGCTGCCGGAGGGCCTCACCACCAAGCGCGCGATGGCGATCGGTACGGCGGGCTTCACGGCCATGCTGGCGGTGATGGCGCTGGAGAAGCACGGCGTGACGCCGGAGAAGGGTGAGGTGCTGGTGACCGGAGCGGCGGGCGGTGTCGGCTCGGTCGCCATCGCCGTTTTGCACGCCGCCGGCTATCGGGTTGCGGCTTCCACCGGCCGCGCCGAAACCCACGACTATTTGAAGGGCCTGGGCGCGACGACCATCATAGCGCGCGACGAGATCGCCACGCCGAGTGGCCGCCCGCTGGACAAGGAACGCTGGGCGGGCTGTATCGATTCCGTTGGCGGCTCGACGCTTGCCTGCGTGCTGCCGCAGATTGCCTATCGTGGTTCGGTTGCCTCGGTGGGGCTTGCCGGGGGCAACAAACTGGAAACCACCGTGATCCCGTTCCTGCTGCGCGGCGTCAGCCTGCTGGGCATCGATTCCGTGATGAGTCCACCGGAAGAACGCAAAGAAGCCTGGACGCGGCTCGCCCGCGACCTGCCGATGGAGAAGCTCGACGCCATGATCCACGACGCAACGCTGGAGGACCTGCCGGCGCTCGCCAACGATATCCTGGAGGGCCAGGTCCGTGGCCGCGTCGTGGTCGATGTCCGTGGCTGAGCCGGCGGAAACTCTGCCACAGGTTTCGGATGCCTGGGCGGGGCAGGCAGTCTATACGCACCGCACGCTGAGGCTCTATGATGCGGTGGTCCTCGGCTTCTCCAACCGCTTCCTGTGGCGCTGCCCGACGGCCGCGCTGCTGGCACTTTACGATGCCAACGTCAGCGCCAACCACCTGGACGCCGGCGTAGCTACAGGATACTTCCTCGACCGTTGTCGATTTCCGACTGAATCTCCCCGTCTCGGCCTGCTCGACCTGAACCCCTTGTGCCTGGAAACCGCGGCGTCGCGTGTCGCCCGCTACGGGCCTGAGCGCTACTGTGCCAACGTGCTGGAGCCCATCGATCTGCCGGTGGAACCTTTCGACTCCCTGGGGATTACTTACCTGTTGCACTGCCTGCCCGGGCCGCTGTCCCGCAAGGCGGCGGCTTTCGCATATCTGAAGCCGCTGCTGAGCGACGGCGCCCGGGTATTCGGCGCCACTATCCTGGGCCGCGGCGTGCCCCACAATGCGCTGGGCCGTCGGGTGATGCGTTTTTATAACGAGCGCGGGATTTTCGGAAACGAAGCGGACGATGTCGACGGCCTGCGCGCGGCACTGGCGGCGCAGTTCGCTGACGTCGACGTTCGCCTGATCGGCGCGGTTGCCCTGTTCAGCGCCCGCCACAGCAGGAGTTGATCAGCCGTGGTGCAAGTCCGCCGTCCAGCGCTGCTCCTCACCAACAAACATAGCGGCGGCGCCGATAGCGACCTGGCGCCGGTTATGGAGCGCTTGGTGGACGGCGGTCTCGATGTGCTGCACGAAACACCCGACTCGATCGACGATCTGTGCCGCCATATCCGTGACGCCGGTACGGCGACGGTGATCATCGGTGGTGGAGACGGCACCCTGAATGCCGCTGCGCCGGCGCTCATGACTTTGGAGCGGCCCTTCGGGCTATTGCCGCTGGGTACCGCCAACGACCTTGCCCGCAGCCTCGGCATTCCCTTCGACCCGCTTGAGGCGGCCGACGTGATCACGGCCGGCGTCAGCCGGCGCATCGACCTCGGGCTGATCGACGGCAAGCCCTTCTTCAACGTCGCCAGCGTGGGACTCAGCGCTGAGGTGGTGCGCGAACACGAAGGCGAAGGCGCACGCAAGCGCCTGCTCGGCGTGCTGAATTACCCCTTGAGTGCGTGGTCCGCCTTTCGCCGCCACCGTCCCTTCGCCGCCGAACTCGTCATCGACGGTGAACGCCGGCGCATTCGCTGCACCCAGATTGCTGTCGGCAACGGACGCCACTACGGCGGCGGCATGACCATGGACGAGGCGGCCGAAATCGACGATGGCTGGCTCAGGGTCTACTATCTGCGCCCGGCAGGCTTTTTCGCCATGCTATCGATGCTGCCGGCGTTGCGCTTCGGCTGGCTGCGCCGCACGGCGGAGGCGGAGGTGAAGTGGGCCAGGCGGGTCGAACTGCGCACGCGCCGCCCGCGCGACGTCGATGTCGATGGGGAACTGAACGGCCGCACGCCGGTTGTCATTGAAATACTGCCCGGTGCTCTGGAGGTCTTCGCACCGCTCCGCGAGGTGCCAGCTGCCGAAGAGGAGGCAATGCGTGAGCATTCTGCGTGACGATCGTCTGATTGCCCTGCACGACCTGGTGGCGGCTTGCCGGTCTTCAGCGAGCCACGCGGCGCTCGCTGCCGAGCTGATCGCCGACGATCCGCGTGCGCCGGACCTGCAGGCACTTGCGGACCAGCGCTCCGCTGACGCCGATTTCTTCGCTGAGCGGATGATCGCCGAAGACGACATTCCGGGTGGTCCGCCGGAAGAGCGCAGTCTGCTGGATGCTGCATTGGCGCGCGCGCGCGCAGCTTTCGAAGATGACGGTTGGAAGACACTGCTGGACGACTGTCGCGAACAGGAGCAGGTGGTGTGCCGCCAGGCCGAGGCGGCGCGGAGCGCACCGCTGCGCGACGACGAGAAGATCGCAGCCGAGGCTCTCGCCAGCCGGGCGCGGGAGGCCCTCGCGCATATTTGGCCTGATTGACGTTGGGGAACGATTTCCTCTGCTCGCCGTTGTTTCATTAGAACCGACAGCGAGAAAGGAGAACCATGTCCAGCTCAGTGCTGCAGATGAAGACCGATGTCGAGAACCCGGAAACCGGACTCGAAAACCGCAAGCGTCTCGCCGGCAATTTGACCGGCATTCTCGCCGACACTTATTTGTTGCTGGTGAAGACCCAGGGTTACCACTGGAATGTCGTGGGCCCGCTGTTCGTCTCCCTGCACCGCCTGACGGAGGAGCAATACCGCGATCTCTTCGAGGCGGTCGATGACTTGGCGGAGCGCGTCCGAGCTCTCGGCCATCCGGCCCCGTCCAGCATCACCGAAATGATCGCGCTGACCCAGATCGCCGAGGATACCGGCAACGCCTCCGCCGAGGAGATGGTGGTCAACCTCGTTGCCGATCACGAGCGCATCGTGCGCCGTTTGCGCGAGGCGGCCATCATGGCCGAAGAGCAGCACGACGTGGTGACCGCCGGGATGTTGACTGACCGCATGGCGTTCCATGAACAGGCAGTGTGGATGCTGCGCGCGGTGATCGCCGGCAAGTGAGGCCGACCATACGTCGGTGGCATTGGATTCGGCACCGGCCGGCAGGACTTCCCTGCCGGCCGGTGCCGTGCCATAAGCATGGCGTTCCATAAGAATCTGGGACAAGTTTCCTGAGAAAGGCCTGTGCATGGGAATTGAAATTGGTGGCCTCTTCGGCCTTTTGCTGCTGATCGCGAACATCTGGGCTATCGTGAAGACGGTGCAGAGCGGCGCCTCGACCGGCGCCAAGGTCCTGTGGATCTTACTGATCCTCGTTCTGCCGCTGCTCGGCTTCCTGCTCTGGCTGCTGTTCGGCCCCAAAGGCTAGAGCGGAGTGTGACCGGGTGGATTCGTGACGATATGCCACCCGGCCATCATTCGGTCTAAGCCGTCACGCGCCGCCGCCGCCGGCGCCTTGCTTGCTGGCGGCCAGATCACGCACCTGCTGCACGATATCGCGGTTGGAGAACGGCTTGGTGACGAAGGCGTCTGCCCCTAGCCGCAGGGCCGTATGCCGGTCCTTCTCCTGGCCTTTGGCGGTCAGCACGATGACCGGCAGGTGCTTCAGGCCGGGTTCGCTGCGCACGCGCTTCAGCACCTCGAAGCCACTGTGCGGCGGCAGCATAACGTCCAGGACCAGGATATCAGGCGCTTCGCTCAGCAGGCGCTCGATAGCCGTGTCGCCGTCCAGCGCCGCCGTAACCTGCCAGCCTTCGCGGCTGAAGATGAAGCTCAAAGACTCGACGATATTCGGCTCGTCCTCGACAATCATCACCCGCATCGGGACCATTTCCCCATGAAGATCATTTCCCTGTCTATGGCGGCATCTGCCCCGGACCTTGGGGACGGCCGCCTTATTGTTGGTGTGCCTCCCTTAGCACGCCATGGCGTGGGAGGGTCAAGCCTCGTCGGGCAGGGGGCTGCCCTCAGGCCGGAAGGACCTGCCGCTGAATGATCACATCTTCCTGGCGCTGCGGGCAATCGTTGCGTGCGCAGAGGCGGCAGGTGGCCCCGATATGGTCTGCCGGAGCGCCGGCGGTCAGGTCCAGGCGGTCACCGTAGACCGTCTGATCGGCGTAGAGGGCATCGCAGGCCAGCATGATCGAGAACAGCGGGCGCGGCTGCCCGTAGCCGGCCTCGCCCTTCATCACTGCCCGGGCGACGAAGAGAAAGCGCTCGCCGCTGGGAAACTCCGCCAACTGCCGCACGACCGTCTCCGGCGTCTGGAAAGCTTGATAGACGGCCCACAGTGGACAGGCACCGCCGTAGCGGGGCAGTGGCAGGTTGGCCAGCGGGAAGCGTTTGGTGACGAAGCCGGCGGGATCCGAGCGCATGAAGGCAAAGGGAATGCCTTCGTTGCCCGGCCGGCGCAGCGTCACCAGCCGGTGGCAGACCTGCTCCACACTCGCGCCATGAGCGCGGCGCAGCAGATCGACGTCATAGCGTGCCTTCACTGCGTCCTCAAGGAAGCCGTCGTAGGGCATCAGCAGCGCGCCGGCCCCGTAGGACTGCAGCGCCCCGGCGGCACGGCCGCGTGCGGCCGGGGTGGTCAGGGTCGTGCTGGCGTCGACGATCTCCTCGATTTCCGCGGCGAAGCTGAGGCGCGCCAGCAGCCGGGCGACGGCGAAGCGGCGTGTCGCCGCCGCCCCGCTGTCCAACAGGATCAGCCGCTTGCCGTGTGGGCTGTAGTGCAGCGGGGCGCGGGCGGAAAGCAGGCGTTCCTCCGCCGGCCCGGCGCGACTGACGGTGAGGCGGTGGTCGGTGGCGAGCCGTTCCAGCATGCGGTCTTCCAGCTCACGCGGCGTTGCCGCCAGCGCCGCGCGCAGGTCTTCGGCCGCGCTCTCCAGGGCAGGAAAATAGTTGTGATGTTCCAGCACGAAGTCATCGACCTCCTCGGCCGGGGTCGTCGAGCGGGTCGCCGTGTGCGCCTTGTCGAAGAAGGTGGAGAGCCCCTGTGCGGCGGTGGACAGCCGCGCGCTCTCCTCCGAGAGGATGCTGTGAAAGCGGTGCTGCTGCTCGGCATCGACGTCGTCGACCGACGTGAGGATCTCCGAGATCGAGCGTATCGCCGAGATGTTCGTGAGAATGCGGTGAACGGCGTCGCCCAGGAAGGGGTCCTGGTTCAGCCGGTCGGCCAGGGCGTGCATGGCCTGGGATCGATCCAGGAAGGCACGGTGCAGTGTCACCAGCGCCTGGGCCCAGCCCGTATGGCGGCCGACCAGATCGCCGACGCCTTGCGGATCGAGGCGGATATGGTCGAGCAGCGGGTCCGCCAGCACATCGTTGAGGTCGCTGGCCAGGCGCTGCTCGGTGGCGCCGTCCAGTACCTCCAGGCCGACGTTCAATTCGTCGGCGACCTGCTTAAGGAGTCGACCGCCGATGCTGCGCTTGTTGTGTTCGATGAGGTTCAGATAGGAGACCGAGATGCCGACCCGTCCGGCGAGTTCGGTCTGGGTCAGGCCGATCTCCTTGCGGCGCTCGCGGATCTTCAGGCCGATGAGGGGGCGGGCCATGGCGGTAAGTCTCTCAATTCGCGGCATCTTGTGCGCCGCAATGTAAACTTTTCACACATTCACGCTCAGTCAGACTAATATTTTTACAGAAAATCCCATTTATAACAAGGATTTATTGTCCTCTTGACTGTTTTCCGGTAGTTCTCTTTACGGAACACCCGCGCGTTTGCCCCGCGCAACGCCCGCCGGAAACGTCCGGCGGGGCACCCAAGAAAAACAAATGGGAGGAAATCTATGGTCAAGTTCCCCACCGGCTTTAATCGCCGTACGGTGCTGAAGGGCGGTGCCGCCCTTGGCGGCGCCGTCGCAGTCCCGACGTTCTTCATGCGCCACGCTTTCGGCGCCGAATTCCGCAACAACCCGGGTAACAGCGCGACGGTGCCCTTCGGCTTCAACGTGCCGCAGACCGGTGCCTACGCCGACGAGGGCGCCGACGAACTGCGCGCCTATCAGCTGGCCGTGAAGCACATCAACGGCGAGGGTGACGGCGGCATGCTCAACACGATGACGCCGAAGTCCCTGAAGGGGAACGGCGTCCTGGGCAAGAAGGTCACCTATGTGACCGGCGATACCCAAACGAAGTCCGATGCGGCCCGCGCCTCGGCCAAGCGCATGATCGAGAAAGACGGCGTCATCATGTTCTCCGGCGGCTCGTCCTCCGGCGTCGCCGTGGCGGTGCAGTCGCTGGCGCAGGAAATGGGCGTCGTCTTCATGTGCGGCCTGACCCACTCCAACGACACCACCGGTAAGGACCGGCGCCGCTACGGTTTCCGGCACTTCTTCAATGCCTACATGTCCGGTCGCGCGCTAGGCCCGGTGCTGGAGAAGGAGATGGGCAAGGATCGCCGCGCCTACCACCTGACCGCTGACTACACCTGGGGCTGGACCCAGGAAGAGTCTATGAAGAACACCACCGAGGAAATGGGCTGGCAGACCGTCGCCGCAGTCAAGACGCCGCTCGGCGCCGGTGACTTCTCGCAGTACATCACGCCGGTGCTTGATTCGGGTGCCGACGTGCTGATCCTGAACCACTACGGCAATGACATGGTCAACTCGCTGACCCAGGCCGTGCAATTCGGTCTGCGCGACAAGCAGGTGAACGGCAAGAACTTCGAGATCGTCGTGCCGCTGTTCTCGCGCCTTATGGCGCAGGGCGCGGGCGACGCAATCAAGGGCATCCTCGGTTCGACGAACTGGCACTGGTCGCTGCAGGACGAGGGCTCCAAGGCCTTCGTCAAGTCCTTCGGCCAGGAGTACGGCTTCCCGCCGTCGCAGGCCGCGCAGACCTGCTATGTCCAGGCCATTCTTTATGCCAACGCCTGCGAGATGGCCGGCACCTTCTATCCGCCGGAAGTCATCAAGGCGCTGGAAGGCTTCAATTTCGACGGCATGGGCAACGGCCCGACCGAATACCGCGCCGCCGACCACCAGTGCTTCAAGGACGTGCTGGTCGTGCGCGGCAAGGAGAACCCCTCCAGCCAGTTCGACCTGCTCGAGGTTGTGCAGGAAGTGCCGCGCAGCCAGGTCGAGTACGATCCGTCGCTCTTCGGCGGCGAGCTCGGCCCGTACGAGGTCTAAGGTCCTTTAGCGTTGTCTGTGCCGGCTGCCCAACGGCAGCCGGCACAGATCGTATCTTGTTCCCCTTCCTGGCAGCTGCCCGCTGGGGAGGGGACAAGACACTGGAAGAGCCGCAATGGATGCAATCCTTCTTCAAGTTCTGAACGGGCTCGACAAGGGCGGTGCCTACGCCCTCATCGCGCTCGGCCTGACGCTGATCTTCGGCACCCTGGGCGTGGTGAACTTCGCCCACGGGGCGATCTTCATGCTGGGTGCCTTCTGCGCGGTGACGCTGCAGAAGCTGCTGACCATTTCCAAGCAGGTGAAGGATGAGAGCATCACCTTCTTCGATGCCTACAAGGAAATTCCCTATCTGGAGATCTGGTTCGGCGATCTCGGCACGACGCTGATCGACTTTGCCGTCCCGCTGGCGATTCTGCTCGCCATTCCGGTCATGCTGCTGATCGGTCTGGCCATGGAACGCGGCCTGATCCGGCACTTCTACAAGCGCAGCCACGCGGAACAGATTCTGGTGACCTTCGGCTTGGCGATCGTGCTGCAGGAGATCGTCAAGGCTTTCTTCGGTGCCAACCCGATCCCCACGCCGGCACCCGAGGCGGTCGCCGGCAGTGCCGCGGTGGGCGCGCTCTTCGGGCTCGGCGACGCGGTGGTCTATCCCTGGTGGCGCCTGGTCTATCTCGCGTTTTCGCTGGTGGTTATCGCCCTGGTCTTCGCCTTCCTGCAGTTCACCACCTTCGGCATGGTAGTGCGCGCCGGCATGCAGGACCGCGAGACCGTCGGTCTGCTGGGCATCAACATCGAGCGGCGCTTCACCATCGTTTTCGGCATCGCTGCGGTGGTCGCCGGACTGGCCGGCCTCATGTACACGCCGATCCTGCCGCCCAACTACCACATGGGTATGGACTTCCTTGTCCTGTCCTTCGTCGTCGTCGTTGTCGGCGGCATGGGCTCGCTGCCGGGCGCCGTGCTGGCCGGGTTCATGCTCGGCATCCTGCAGTCCTTCGCCTCGATGAACGAGGTGAAGAGCATCCTCCCCGGCATCGACCAGATCATCATTTACCTGGTTGCCGTGGTGATCCTGCTGGTTCGTCCGCGTGGCCTGCTGGGCCGCAAGGGCGTGATGGAGAGCTGACATGCAGTCAAGCAATACAAAGCAGGACCTCTTCCTGGTCGCCGCCTTCAGCGCCGCCGTGCTGACCATGCCAATCTGGCTGGCGCCGATCGGTGCGGCCTACCCCGATCTGATGCAGAAGTTCGCTATCTTCGGGCTCTTCGCGATCGGCTTCAATATTCTCTTCGGCCTGACGGGCTACCTCTCCTTCGGCCACGCGGCCTTTCTGGGGGTCGGCTCCTACGCCGCCGTGTGGTCGTTCAAGCTGTTCAGCATGAACGTGGTCCCGGCGATTCTCTTCGGCACATTGATGGCCGGCGTATTCGCCGCAGCCATCGGCTACGTCAGTCTTCGCCGCAGCGGCATCTATTTCTCCATCCTGACGCTTGCCTTCGCTCAGATGTCGTACAACCTCGCCTATTCGGTGCTGACGCCGATCACCAACGGCGAGACCGGTCTGCAGCTCGCTCACCAGGACCCGCGTATCTTCGACCGCGCAATCGGGGTGGAGCCGACGGCCGGCCTGCCGACCACCAGCCTTTTCGGGCTGGAGATGTCCGGTTATAGCGGCTTCTACGTCTGCGCCGTGCTGTTGATCCTCGGATTTATCGTGGCCCTGCAGATCACCCGGTCGCCTTTCGGGATGATGCTGAAGGCCATCAAGTCCAACCAGAACCGCCTCAACTACATCGGCGTGCATACGCGGCCCTATGCGCTGACGGCCTTTATCATTTCCGGCATGTACGCCGGCCTCGCCGGATCGCTAATGGCGGCGACCGACCCGCTGGCGGGCGCCGAGCGCATGCAATGGACGGCCTCCGGCGAGGTGGTGCTGATGACCATCCTGGGCGGCGCCGGCACGCTGCTTGGTCCGGTGCTGGGCGCGGCCATCATCAAGTACTTCGAGAACATCTTTTCGTCGATCCATGAGGCGGCCCTGCGCAGCATCTTCGACTTCCTGCCCGACTGGCTGGCCGATCCCCTCGCCGGGGTGCTCAGTCTCTTCGTCGGCGAGGGCTGGCACCTGACGCTCGGCGCCGTCTTCATGCTGATCGTCATCTTCATGCCGGGGGGCGTGATCGAGGGCCTGACCCGCCTTTCAGGCGTGTTCCGCCGTGGCACGGGCACGACCAGGGTGTCGTCGGCGGTGCAACAGCCGCACAGCGCCGAGTGAGGGCCGGATCATGAGCATTCTGCAAGTCAAGAACGTCAACAAGAGCTTCGCCGGCCTGCGTGCCCTCAATGACGTCAATCTGACGGTGGAGCAGGGCAGCGTCCATGCGATCATCGGCCCCAATGGAGCCGGGAAGTCGACCCTGCTGAACTGCTTCGTCGGGCGCCTGGTGCCGGATACCGGCAGCGTCGACTTCGACGGCACGTCGCTGCTGGGCCTCGCCCCGCACCAGATCAACCAGACCGGCGTCTGCCGCGTGTTCCAGACGCCGGAGATCTTCGGCGATCTCTCTTTGCTGGAGAACATGCTGATCCCGACTCTCGCCAAGCGCGACGGCGCCTTCAAGATGAACGGCTGGCGGCGCGTCGACCGTCAGGCGGAGGTCACGGAGAAGGCGGAGCACCTGCTGGAAGAAGTCAACTTGATCGACAAGAAGGACATGAAGGCGGAACATCTCTCGCGCGGCGACAAGCGGCGCTTGGAATTGGCCATGTGCCTGGTGCAGGACCCGAAGTTGCTGTTGCTTGACGAGCCGACCGCCGGGATGTCGCGTGCCGACACCAACGACACCATAGACCTGCTGAAGCGCATCGGCGAGCGCGGCATCACCAAGATCGTCATCGAGCATGACATGCACGTGGTGTTCTCGCTGGCGCACCGCGTGTCGGTAATGGCGCAGGGGACCATCATTGCCGAGGGCGCGCCACAAGAGATCAAAGGTGACCAGCGTGTGCGCGACGCCTACCTGGGAGGAGCCCACATATGAGCGCACTCGGCGAGTTCCAGTCGGCGGCGCTGGCTTCGCGCGCCGCCGCCCAGCCAGCCTACTTCTCCGCTTGGGGCCTCAAGGCCTACTACGGCGAGAGCTACATCGTGCAGGACGTCAGTTTCAACGTGCACGAAGGCGAGATCGTCGCCCTTCTGGGCCGCAACGGTGCCGGTAAGACCTCGACCCTGCGCACCATCGCGCGGCTGGCCGATCCGCGCCTCACCCATGGCGAGATCTGGCTCGACCACCAGCCGCTGCACGAGATGCAGGCCTATCAGGCCGCGCGGGTCGGCGTCGGCTTGGTGCCGGAGGACCGGCGCATCATCGCCGGCTTGACGGTAGAGGAAAATCTCCGCCTGGCGCAGATCGAGAAGCCCCACGGCTGGAGCATCGAGCGCCTTTTCGAGCATTTCCCGCGCCTTGCCGAGCGCCGCAAGCAGGAGGGCATAACGCTTTCCGGTGGCGAACAGCAGATGCTTGCGGTGGCCCGTACGCTGGCGCGCGATGTGAAGCTGCTGCTGCTGGACGAACCCTATGAAGGGTTGGCGCCGGTCATCGTGCGCGAGATCGAAAAGATCGTCGAGGAGATCAAGTCGCTGGGGCTCACCACGATCATCGTGGAGCAGAACGCCATTGCGGCTCTGCACCTGGCCGACCGGGCAATCATTCTCGACATGGGCCAGGTTGTCTTCGACGGGACCGCCCAGGCGGTGCTCGACGACGAGGATCTGCGCCACCAGTACCTGGCGATCTGATGGAGGCCTTTTAGGGTCCATGGCGCGCCGGCCGGCGGCTCTGCGGAGTGCCGGACCCAGGTTTTCACTTGGGAGGACGCGACTTGGGGGGAGGGTGAGGCGTACCGGGCAGGATGCACGGTGCGCCTCACTCATTTTTGCCCTCCGGTTCGAACCCCGCCGATTTCGCCGCTTGCCCCTCCTTGCCCGGATTGGGCTATGCTGCTGGGAAAGCTGATCGAACAGCGGGGCGAAAAGGAGAAAGAACGGTGGAGAGGCGAAAATTCCTGCGCGCGGGCGCGGCCCTCTCGGTCCTGCTGCTGACGGCGGGCGCCCTGGCCGGCTGCGCCGATCCCTTCCCGACGCTGATTTACGCCGAGCGGCCCTGCTACCGCACCCTGGGCGCCGTCGACTGTCATGCCGCCCCGCTGCCCGGCGAGGAAAGCCGTCGGGTCGGCTTCTACGACCGGCCCGTGGCGGTGGAAGAAGAGCCGTGGCCTCAACGCCTTTTCTAGCCGGCGCCTTCGAAGTCACCACCATCGAGATGCATACCGGCGGCGAGCCGCTGCGCATCGTGACCTCGGGCTACCCGAAGCTCGCCGGCCGACGGCTGCTGGACAAGCGGCGCGATGCGCTGGCTAACCACGACACCTTCCGCCGCCTGCTGATGCACGAGCCACGCGGCCACAGCGATATGTACGGGGCCGTGCTGGTGGAGCCCGACCATCCGGAGGCCGATCTTGCGGTGCTGTTCCTGCACGGTGAGGGCTATTCCACCATGTGCGGCCACGCCATCGTGGCTCTGGGGCGCTGGGCGGTGGACTCCGGTCTCGTCACGGTGCGCGAACCCGAGACCGAGGTCGCCATCCAGGCGCCCTGCGGGCTGGTCCGTGCGGTGGTGTCGGTGCAGAACGGCAAGAGCGGACGGGTGCGCTTCCGCTCGGTGCCGTCTTTCGTCTTCGCGCGCGAGCTGATGGTCGATACCGCCGAGTGGGGCCCGCTACAGCTGGACATTGCTTACGGCGGCGCGTTCTACGCAATCCTCGCGGCGGACAGCATCGGCCTCGACGTCCACAAGTCGCCGGCACACCTTCTCGCCGACGCCGGTGCGGCAATCACCGGGGCTGCCGCAGCGCAGGTGAGACTCAGTCATCCCGAGGACGATGACCTTGCCTTTCTCTACGGGACCATCTTCACCGACGGCCGCGACGCCTATGACGAGGCGCCGACGCGCAACGTGTGTGTTTTCGCCGGGCGCCAAGTCGACCGTAGCCCGACCGGCTCCGGCGTCTCTGCGCGCATCGCCCTGCAGTGGACGCGCGGCGAGATCGCCCTCGGACGGACGCGACGCTTCGAAAGCATCGTCGGTTCGCGCTTTGACGGGACCGCCGTGGAAGAAACCCGTGCCGGCCCCTACCGCGCCGTCGTCGTCGAGGTCTCCGGCCAGGCGCATTACCACGGTGAGGCGCGCTTCACCCTGGAAGCGGAAGATCCCCTCGCCAACGGCTTTCTGCTGGACTGAACTGGCCCGCACGAAAAGAAATGCCCCGGCGCCTGGGCGCCGGGGCAGTCGTTAAGCAGGGAGTGTCTGGCAAATAGGACACGCCGATGAAGGTGTTCGATGAGGTCATCGAGTCGGCGTGAGAAGCACTTTGACTTTGCGGCCGCTGCGCGGCAATCCGGGCAGAGGGAGTAGCCCGGAGAGGACGGATATCCCTCGAAAGAGTGACGGCCGTCTGGTCAAACGAGATCGATGTTCACTTTGGCCTGGCTGCTGAGGGCCCCAAAGGAGTCGATGCCGGTGCCGTCCAGTCCGGCCAGCGTGATGCTGGTTCCGCTGTCGAAGGTGATGACGATTCCTCCGTCGGCGCCGGTCACGCTGCCGCTGGCATCCAGATCGGCGGTGTCGATCCTGCCGTCACCGTTCATATCGATAAGGTCGGCGATCGCCAGGGTGTCGCCACCCTTGCCGGATTGGAAGTCGGTGATCGTGTCGTTTCCTTCGTCGGTCGTCAGCGAATAGACGAAGTCGTCGCGGCGGAGACCGCCGGTAAGGCTGTCGTCGCCATCGCCGCCGTAGAGTGTGTCCGAGCCGTTGCCGCCAAGCAGTGTGTCATTGCCGCCGCCGCCGACCAGAAGGTCGGGGTCATTGCCACCGTCCAATAAATCGTTTCCGGCCCAGCCATTGAGGATATCGCTCTTCGCCCCGCCGAGGAGCGTGTCATCACCGTCGCCGCCGATCAGAAGGTCTCTATTGCTGCCGCCGTCGAGCAGGTCGTTGCCCGAACCGCCGTCGAGAGTGTCCCTCTCCGATGCGCCGATGAGCGTGTCGTCGCCGGCACCACCGATGAGGCTGTCGTCGCCGATGCCACCGTCGATCCGATCGTCGAGTTCACCACCGGTGATCTGGTCGTTGCCTTCTCCAGCGAGAAACAGGGTTCCTACGGTGAAGCCAGCGGCCTGTGCCGTTGCTGCATTTGGCGGCAGAATGACGATGTCGTCGCCATTTCTCGCGAAATAGTGAGTGCCATCGAGGTACCCGCCTGCGTCGACCAAGGTGAAGTCTATCGTGTCGAAGTGCACGGTGAACAGCGCTCGATCCGCCCCGGGGCCGGCCGGTGTCCTGCCCAGGACGGCGTCCGAGTCACTGCCTTTGATGTCCGTGCCCTCGCTGCCGGAACCGGAGTCTTCGCCACCTAAACCGTTGTCGCCGCTGTTGGGGCTAGTGATGACGGTGCCCGAAGTGCGGTCGATGGTCGCACCCCGGCCCGCACCGGGAGCCGGTATGCCGGAAACGGCCCTTGGCAAGGTGAGCGAGAGCGGCGCTCCCTCATCGTCGACGAACAGCCGCAAGAAGACGGGCGGCACCGGGGAGGCGGTGCCGGTGATTTCGCTGGCCTCCAGGCCGGCGATTACCGCGCTGAAGTCGCTGTCGTAGCGGCTGCCGCCTCCGCCGGCCGTGCGCGGTACGGCCGCTGTCTCCAAGGGACCTTCGGCGGTGGTTGCCAGGGCGCCCTGCAGCAGCGGCAACGATGGTGCTTCGTCGAGCACCATCTGCGCCAGCACCGCGGAGGGGAAGGGGTCGGGAACGTCGGGTAGGAGAGGATTTTCGTGGGCGAGCGTCCCGATGTCGCGACCGCCGTCAGCGGCCTGCCGGGGGTTGAGGCCTACCCGGCCCATGGCGTCGGTCATCGGCATGTCCCTTGATAAGCGCCGCGGCTCCGACTGTCGGACGGGATGGCTCTTGCGCGCCACGACCCTCTCAGGAAATGCTTAACAATCCTTTTCGATTAAGCGGTATGACTATGGGTGTCTGGCATGGATAGACAGCCGCCCACGCTGCCTTTGCGTGACGGCGATCTAGGAGCGCTGCGAGCGCAGCATCTCGACCTGGCGCAGCACACCGCCCCAGCCCAGGCTGTGGCAATATCGCATGGCGCCCTCAATGCCGACTTTGTCGACCAGGTCGCGGGCGAGGGTTGCCAGATCGCCCTGGGCCCAGCGCTTGGTGCTGCTGGCCTCTTCGCGAACGTTGTTCTCGTAAACCGACTGGGAACCGATGGGATCGGGGGTCATCCGCCCGTTGCCTCCTTGGCACTGTTAATCTCTACCTTGTCGACGGGCGGGCGGCTGAATGGTTCCATGACCGGGGCCTGCCGGACCGTCTGGCAAAACGCCGCGCGGGATAGCACGCGGAACCTTAACAAGCCACAAAGAATCGGCTGAATTAGGGCGAATTCTTGATGATTTCGCCTGCTTCGTCGCGCAGCTTTGCCACACGCTGGCCGGCCGCGATTGGATGCCAGGAAACGACACCAAGATCATAGGTCAGCTGCTGTTCAACCACCGCGGCAGTGGCATCCGAGGCATCGCCGCTGCGTGCGCTGACTCGGGACTTCAGCACGGCCGGCGGGGCCTGCAGCCACAGGCCGGTGAACTCGACGCCAGCGGCCCGGGCCACCGCTTCGACCGTCTCGCGCTCCTCGGGCCGGGCGAAGACAGCATCGAGGATGACCGCATGCCCGGCGGCCAACGCCTGGCAGGCCCGCGCGACGAGAGCGGCATAGACATCCGCGCTGGCTTCGGCGCTGTAGGCCTCGGGGGGCAGGTGCTCCAATTCGTCGACGCCGGCCAGTTGCTTGCGCAGCACATCGCTGCGCAGGTGCAGGGCGCCGGGGGCCGCGCCGAAGTCCGGCGCCAGGGCGCGTGCGAGGGTGGTCTTGCCGGTGCCGGACAGCCCGCCGACGGCGACCAGGCGGGGCGGCGGGGGATCGAGGTAGCGCCCGGCCAACTCGAAGTAAGCCGCGGCCTCCGTGCGGCGCGCGACTTTGTTTTCGTCGCCGTCATTGCCGGCCACGGCCTCCAGGCTGGCGGCGACCTTGGCGCGCACGGCGGCCCGCGCGGAGAGGAACAGCGGCAGCAGCGCCAGCGCCTCCGCTTCGTCGCGACGCTGCAGGTAGCGGTTCAGCACCAGGTTGGCAAAGGGCCTGAGGTCGCGGTGCTCAAGGTCCATCAACAGGAAGGCGAGGTCGTAGATGACGTCGATGCAGGCGATGGCGTCGTTGAACTCGATGGCGTCGAACAGGGTCGGCTTGCCGTCCAGCAGCACGACGTTGCGCAGGTGCAGATCGCCATGGCAAAGGCGGACCTTGCCGTCGGCGGCACGGGCGTCCAGCAGCGCGGCGTGACGGTCGAGCTGCGCCAGGGCGGCTTCGGTCACGCGCCGCACCGCGTCCGGGTCGAAGAGGTCGGCGCGCTCGGCGAATTCTTCGCCGTTCTCGCTGATCACCCAGCGCATCGCCTTGGCGCCGGCGGCGATATCCTGGCGTGGCTCGGCAGCGTCGTGGAAGCGGGCAACGGCGTCGGCCAGCGCGGTCATGGTCTGCGCCGTCAGTTGGCCTGCCGCCGCCCGACGGCTGAGCAGTTGGTCCTGGTCGAAGCGGCGCATCACCAGGACCCATTCGACCGCCTTGCCTTCGCCGCCCAATGCCAGGCCCGACGCGGTCTTAGTGACCGGCACGACGTCGAGATAAAGATCCGGCGCCGTACGGCTGTTGATCTCCTGCTCGCGCAGGCACAGAACGCGCCGCCGCTCCAGGGTGGAGAAGTCCATGTAGGGATAGGCGACAGCCCGCTTCACCTTGTAGGCGCGGTCTCCGGCCAGGAAGACGATGGCGCCGTGCGTGTCGATGCGCTGGACGTCATCGACCCCGGCACCGTAGGTTGCCGGATCGGCGAGCAGCGCCAGGACTGCCGCTTGGTTCTGGGTGTCGTCGTTGTGGCCTGAGACCGGCTCGGTCGGTTTGCTCGACAAGGGGCCATCCTTCGCGCTGGTTGCCCAAGGGCGTCACACTGCCTGGACAAGGCAGCCTAGCGCAACCGGCCAGAGCCTCCTTGAGATGGCTCAAAGCGGCGCAATGGAAAAGAGCGTTACTCGGCGACGGCGCGCGGGGACTGGTGGTCGAGGAAGTCGAGCAGGGTGATGGCGTCGCTGACCTCGAAGGCATCGGCGCCGCGCCGCGGATCCTCGGCGAAGAGGGCGTCGATGATGCCGTTGCGCACGATCATGGCGTAGCGCCGGGAGCGCTGACCGAAACCCAGGTCGTTGCGGTCTTCAAGCATGCCCATGGCGCGGGCGAAATCGCCGTTGCCGTCGGGCAGCAGGGTGACCTCGCCGTCGATGCCCTGGTCGCGTGCCCAGGCGTTCATCACGAAGGCGTCGTTCACGGCGACACAGAAGATCTCATCGATGCCCATGGCCTTGATGTTCTTGGCAAGCGCCACATAGCCCGGCAGGTGCCGGGCGGAGCAGGCGGTCGAGAAGGCGGCGGGGACGGCGAAGACCACCACCATACGTCCCTTGAATAGGTCCTCGCTGGACTTCTCCAGCCAGACACCGTCGCTGCGCAGGCGGAAGATGACGTGGGGCACAGGATCGCCGGGCTTGCGCATGGCCTGCATCTCCTTGCCCGGGGCGTGCATCAGTGCAGCGTCGGTGTCGCCGGTGTGCGACTGTCCTGCCATTGCGCTTCCTCGCTTTGCTCGGTGCCGGTTCCGGCGGTGACGGCGGGGCCCGGCTCGGCCGCGGCGCCAAGCGCCGCGAAGTCCCAGTCGCGCAGCGGCAGGATTTCCTCTGCCGCTAGGAGAGAATGGGCTAGACCACGCGCTGCGCTCATCGTCAGTCGCAGCGCCGCCGGCGGCAGCCAGTCGCTGAGCGCGGCCTGCGCCGGTTCGCCGATGTCGCGCTGCAGCCAGGCGACGGCGTCGAGCAGGCGCGCTTCGTCGGGTGACAGGCCGGGGCAGTTCGGGCAGCGCACATCGACCGGGCGCGTTGCGGCTAGTGTGGTGTTGCGCAGCACCGCATGCAGGCTCAAGCCCGCGTCGCCGCCACTGCGCCGGTCGCCCCACAGCGCTTCGGAGCTGTTGAACTGGCGCTCGAAGTGATGGCGGGCCGCGGCCAGGCTGTCCTCCTGCTGACGGAAGGCGGCAACCCACAGGCGCAGGGCCGTCACCAGGCCGCGCTCGACGGGCTGCAGGCCGGCGATGTCGGCCGCCGACGGCAGCGTCCTGTCGCTTCCGGTTTCCCCTTCCAGCGCGAGGCGGCGCCGGCGCGGCATTTCGTAAGGAATGACGTGGCCGGCTTCGCGCAAGCTCAGCGCCAGGCGGCGGGCACCGGCGATGAACCCGGCACGGCCGGCGGGCAGCAGACACCATTCGCCGAGTGCCTCGGCCTGGGCGTCCTCGCCGTGCTGGAAGGCCGCCAGGGTGGAGAGCACGGCCTCCTCGCTGGCGTTGATGCGGTCATCCTCGACCGCGGACAGCGCTTGCGGCAGGCGGGCCGCCTTCGCCAGGCAGTCGGCCAGGTCGGCAAAGGTGGTGAGGTTCTCCTCCAGGCGCGCCAATCCCAGGGCGCGCGAAAACTCCGGCGCGATGATCGCGGTGCGCGCTTCCCGGCCCAGGCGGCAATTTGTGTAGCGGCGCAGCGCCCAGATCACCAGGATCTCGGCGAAGGCGAGATTGGCGACACTACGCGGGGCGGTCCCGCGGGGGCGGGGCAGTGCAGGAAAGGCGGAAAGGGCAGAATCCATCGCATCGGCATCCATCAGCGTCTCGGATGAGAATGAGAATGACTCGCAATACTGCCGAGGTCAAGCGAGGGCTGCGGGTGCGGCGAGGATTTCTGGTTGCGGGATGGGGGCCTCAGGCTCCGGTGAAGCGGGCCGGGCGCTTGGCGACGAAGGCGCGGACGCCCTCCTGGCCGTCTGCGCTAGCCCCGGCGGCGGCGATGGCGCGGGATTCCAGTTCCATCTGCGTTTCCAGGCTCTCCGTGGCGGCGCTCTGCAGCAGGGCCTTCACCGCGCCGAAAGCACCGGTCGGCCCCGCCGCCAGCTGGCGGGCCAGTTCGGCGGCCTCCCCAGCCAGCGCCGCGGCTGGCACCACCCGGTTCACCAAGCCCCATTCCAGGGCCTCGTCGGCGGAGAGCACCCGATTGGTGAGGTAGAGCTCCATGGCGCGGCGCGGGCCGACCAGGCGGCTGAGGAAGTGGGTGGAACTGCCGTCGGGGGCAAGGCCGATGCGGGTATAGGCGCTGGTAAAGGTGGCGCTGTCCGCGGCGACGACCAGGTCGCAGGCGGTCACCAGGCTGAAGCCGGCTCCGGCCGCCACGCCGTTCACCGCGCCGACTAGCGGCGCGCGCATGCGCGCGAAGCGCGACACGGCCGCGTGCAGGTAGGTGGTCATCTCTCTCACCAGCAGCTCGACAGTGTCCAGGCGCTCGGCAAAGACCGACACGTCGCCGCCGGCACAGAAGGCCTGGTCGCCGCTGCCGGTCAACAACACTGCGCGCACTGCGCGGTCGCTGCTGCAGCGGTTGGCGGCGTCGCAGAGCTCGCGCGCCATGAGCGGGTCGAGCGCATTGAACCGCTCCGGCCGCCTAAAGGTGATCCGTGCGAGGCCGTCGCTGAGGTCGTAGTCGAGCGTGCTATAGGGCATCTGGGCGCTCCCGCGTTTGCCGCTTGGATCGTGCCTTTCTAGCGCGAAGCCGTGAGCGCCGGAAATGGAAAGAAAAATGGCGGGGCCGAGGCCCCGCCATCAATCATTCTATGCCGACGTATTCCGACAACGAACCTTATTACCGCACTACTGAGCCACCGGCTCTGCCCCGCTTTTGCCGAGCAGTTCCTCGGCGGCGGCGGTGATTGCGCCGTCCTCGGTTGTCGTCGAGGGCGCGTCGTCGCTACTGCCATCGGTCGTTTGCTCTTCGCCCGGTTCGCTCTCGGTTTCGCCGGGTTCCGCGGTGCGCGCCGCCTCGGCCAGGGCGGCGACCTCTGCCTCTTCCTCCGGCGTCGACTCGATATCCATATTCCTGTTCACCGCAGCGACGGTTTCCGGTGAGATTTCCTTGTTGGCGGCACTGGCAAGGGCTGCGGCAGCAGCGGCGAGGTCGCCGGCAGCCAAGGCGTTCTCATAGTCGCCCAACTGGCCGACGGGGGAGTTGCGCGACGCGTTTGCTCGCGCCGTCGGCGACGCATTGCTGGCGTTCAGACTGCCGAGGTCGGCATTGGACGCCGCGGTTCCGGTTTCCGACTTGTTGTGGCCTGCGGCGGAAGCACTGTTGCCTCCCGAGCCGCCCTTGCCGCCGCCCTTGTCGTTGCCACCACCCTTGTCGTTACCCCCGCCCTTGTCGTTACCACCACCCTTATCGTTGCCCCCACCCTTGTCATTGCCCTTTGCCAGGGCGCTCGACGGGTCGAAGGTTAGGTCCCTTTGCAACTCGAATGGCAATGCCGACAGGCCGGCAGCGACGAAGCCGGCCAATAGCAGCCTACCGGACATTGCGACACCCTGACGTCTGCGCATCACATAACTCCCGATGAGGATCTCCGCATGCAAGCAACAGGCGTTCCCCTTGTGGGAATCCCGGCTCGCACTCCAGCTTGCCACTATGTGACTTAAGACGCAGCTAAGCTTCGGTCCAATTCGTGACAAACTGCGGCTACGTCAGGTACGGCCTATACTTCCCGGCATTTCAGGCTATTACCGGCAGAAAGAAGGCGACGGGTGGGAACCCGCCGCCATCTTGATGCAACCTGTGCCTGCGTGGATCAGTAGGTTTCGTCCTGCTTTTGGGAAGCAACCTCGGCCACCTGACGGGCCGTCAGCGTCGTCTCGACGCCGAGGTCGCGGTTCACGAAGAGCACGAAGCCTTCGGTAATGGGATGCTCGGTCGCTTCGGCCAGCGCCTCGGCGGCGGCATCCAGGTTGCCCTGCGTCGCCTCTTCCTCGTATTCGTTGAACGCCCGGGTGTTGGTGTTCAGCGGCTGCATGCTGTCGCTGCCGTCGCCGATATAGGGGATCATCACGATCAGGTCAGGATCCTGGCGCTCAAGCCCAGCGTCCGCGACCTGCTTGGCGGTCAGTCTCGACTCGACACCCAGCGAGTTATTGAGGTCCAGCACCAGCTTCTCCGTGATGAGCCGGTTGGAAGCAGAGGCCAGAACGCGGGCGGCCGCATCGAGGTTGCCGTCGCGCATGGCGCTTTCGTACTCGGCCAGCGGTCCGGCGTCGGCATTGGCAGAAACCTGGTCTACCTCTGAACGCACTTCTTCGGCCGTGGTACCGAGAATGAGATAGACATTCTCGTGGACGTCGGTGGTTGCACCGGCACCGCCGTCAACGAACTCCTCGGCCGCGCCTTCACCTCCCGTCGAGGCGCCCGGTGTCGCATTCTGCGCCGCAACGCTGTTCGGGGTCAGCAGGGAAGCGCCGCTCAACGCCACGGGAGAGGCGGCCATACCGGTGGCGACAATGGCCGCGAGTGTCAGCTTCGGAGCGAGATTCAGGGAGAGGAGATTGTTTCTCTTCTCAGACATCATGTTTCCTTTCGTTCGCTGTGATGCGTAGCTTTGCTTCTGGACGGCCAACGGGACCCCGCCGGGTGAAGTTCCAGAAAAACTTCGGCCCGCCGGGGCGAGGCGCGTCCCGAGGCCGTCAGCGAACGAAACGGGGTGGCAGTTGTCAGCCGAGCGGGCCGCTGCCCGGCGGCGGCGTGGCCGAAGGCATCTCCGGGCGAGGGCGCTTGTGCTCGTAACGCAGGCTGAAGTAATTGCCGGAAAAGATGATCGCCGCGCCCAGCAGGGTCCACAGCTCGAAGGGCTCTGCGTAAAGCAGGAAGCCGGCGAGCGCCATGACCGGCAGGCGTAGGAAATCCAGCGGCATGATGAAGGTGGCATCGGCCGCGGCCAGGGCGGAGGTCAGGCAATAGTGCGCGGAAAGGCCGGTGATCGCCATCAGCGCCAGCCAGGGCGCGTGCTCCCAAAGGACGGGCTGCCACACGAAGAGCGATGCAGCCGCGCCGAGGACGGCCTGCATCAACACCATGTAGAAGGTGATCGCCAGCGCCGTTTCACGCCGGGTCAGCCACTTGGTGGTCGCCCCGGTGGCGCCGAAGAAGAGGGCGCAGACCAGCATCAGGATGACGCCCTCGCCGACATCGGCCAGGCCCGGCCGCACGATCACGAGGATGCCGAGGAAGCCCAGCGCGAAAGCGGCGACGCGCCCGCGGTTCATGCGTTCGCCGAGGAACAGCACCGCCAGCGCGCCGGCGAACAGCGGTGACGTGAACTCGATCGCCATCACGGTGGCCAGCGGCAACAGGGCGATGCCGAAGATCCACAGAACCTGGCCGGTGAAGTGGATCACGTTGCGCAGGCCGTGGCCGGCCAGATAGGTCGGGCGGATCTGCCTCCAGCCACTGCCGTGCTGCGTTCGGCGCGTCAGGATCGGCAACAGAATCAACACGCCCAGGCCGCTGCGGATGAACAGCATCTGGAAAGCATGCATTTCCCCGGTCAACTCGCGCACGGACACCGCCATGGCTGCAAAGGACAGCAGCGAGCCGATCATCCAGGCGATTGCCTTGAAGGGGCTGGCGGGGGCGTGCATGGGCCGGGAATCCGGAACCTGACTGGGTGCGGGCGCGCACCATGCCACGCACGCGCCCTTGCGGGCCAGCGGAATGACACCCGCTGGGGCGCAAGGGAGCCATGCGCACGGCTCAGACTTGCGCGCCCACGCCGGCTGCCCGGAACGCGACCGCTATCGTTGCGGGCTTTGCTGCGCTGCACCCTCTGCGCGGTCCGCCGAGCCCATTGCGCCTGCCCGCGTGGCGAACTGCTCGCGGTTGCCGCTGTTGACGATCAGGCTGGCGGCACGCGCACCACAGGTGACGCTGAGCGTTCGCCCCTCCTCGCTGTCCAGCCAGGCGATCTCGCCTGGCGCCAGGGCCAGCCGGAGGCGCGCGGCGTTTTGCATGGTGGGAAATGCCGGATCGCTTTTCTCCGCCACGTGGAGGGCGACCTGACACTGGTCGTTGCGACGGATGAAGTACCCGGTGATGGATTTCGAGCCGAAGTCCTGATGGATACCTTGAACCGGTCTGTAGCGGATCTGGCCGTCGCCGGCAGAGCGGTCGCCGGCGGAGACGATGGTGCCCCACGCCAGCAAGGCCACGACCAGCGCGCCCGCTGCATAAGGGACGAGTTGCGATTTTCGGCAAACCATCGAGGTCTCTCCTGTCGAAGCGGCCCCGCCCGGACTGAGCAGGGCCGCGAAGCGGCGACGCGGACCGAGGGTAAGCATCGCCGCCGGCACGCACTGTGCTGAAAATCACAGGCCGGGACAGGTTCTCTTTAGGTGTAAGCGGTTCGCCTCAGTCCAGCCGCGCGATGGCGAAGGCGCCGCCGTGGTAACGGTTCACCGGTGCGTCCGACTCCGGTTTCTCGCAGGTGGCGTCGATCTTCTCGCGGAACGGCTCGGAGCTGTCCTTGGGGCGCCAGCCGAGGAAGCCGGCGCAGCGGTTGTCCCACCACTGCTCCTCGTTGTCGGAGGCGCCGAACACCGTGACGTAGCCCAGCTTGGCGGCGGTGAACACCCGCTCGATAAGGGAGACAAGATCGTTTTCGCTGAGCCAGGTTGCCATCATGCGGTGGTCCTTGGGCTCCGGGAAGCAGGAGCCGATGCGCACCACCGCCGTCTCGACGCGGTACTTGTCGTAGTAGTAGCGCGCCAGCGCCTCGCCGAAGCACTTCGAGACGCCGTAAAGGCTGTCAGGGCGTACTGGGTCGGTGGCGTCGATGCGGGTCTCGCGCTTATAGAAACCGATGGCGTGATTCGAGCTGGCGAAGAACACCCGCTTCACGCCGGTGAGACGCGCGGCCTCGTAGATGTTGTAGGTGCCGGCAATGTTGGCCGGCAGGATCTTTTCCCAGGTGTTCTCGACCGAGATGCCGCCGAAGTGGACGATGCCGTCGCAGCCCCCGACCAGCGATTTCACCTTGGCGAAGTCGCTGAGCTCGCAGGGCACCAGTTCCTCGTGCGGGGCGGCTTGCCCCAGGTCGGCGATGTCGGAGAGGCGCAGGATGTCGGCCAGGCCGGCCAGGCGGCGGCGGGCCAGCGAACCGAGGCCGCCGGCGGCACCGGTGATGAGAAGTCGTTTCATGAGAACTGCTCCAACAACTGAAGGGCGGGCGGTGTCACCTCACCCTATTTTACCCTCTGCCGCCTACGGGTCCATGGTGCGCGCCCACCAGTCCGGCAGGGCCAGGGAGGCGTCGGGGACGAAGGTGACGATGGCCAGCGCGACCAGAATCGCCAGGTAGAACGGCCAGATGGTCCGCACCGCCTTGTCGATCGGCACGTTCCCGATGGCGCAGCCAACGAAGAGGCACGCCCCGACCGGCGGCGTGCACAGCCCCAGGCCGAGGTTCATCATCAGGATGATGCCGAACTGTACCGGGTCCATGCCGAAGCTCTTCACCACCGGCAGGAAGATCGGCGTGCAGATGAGGATCAGCGCCGCCATGTCCATGATCATGCCGAGCACCAGCAGCATGACGTTCAGGATGATGAGGATGATGATCGGGTTGTCCGAAATGTAGAGCAGCATCGAGGTGAGCTGATCCGGCACGCGGTAGAGCGCCAGCAGGTAGGCGAAGGCGGTGGCGCTGCCGACCAGGATCATCACCATCGCCGTCGTGCGCACCGACTGGCCGACGGCGGCGCAGAAGTCCTTGAAGGAGAGGCTGCGGTAGGCCAGCACGGTGATCAGCAGGGCGTAGATGACGCCGAAGGCGCCCGACTCGGTGACCGTAAAGACGCCAGACAGTGCGCCGCCGACAATGATCACGGCGGTGAACAGGCCCGGCACGGCGGCGATGGCCGTGGCCAGCAGCGCCGTAAAGCCGGGAAAGGACTCCTTCGGATAGTTCCTGCGCGCCGCGACCCAGTAGGCGGCGACGGCCAGGCAAAGGCACATGATGAATCCGGGCAGGAAGCCGGCCAGGAACATGCGCTCCACCGAGATGCCGCCGCCGGCCGCGACCACATAGAGGATCATGTTGTGACTGGGTGGGATGACGATGCCGGCGATGGAGGAGGTGACGGTCACGTTCACCGCGTAGTCGGCGCCGAAGCCCTTGCGCTTCATTACCGGAATGAGCAGGGAGCCGAGCGCCGAGACGTCTGCCACCGCCGAGCCGGAGATGCCGCCGAAGAGCATCGAGGAGGCGACGTTCACCACACCCAGGCCGCCGCGCATCCAGCCGACCGCGGCGGCGGCGAGGTTGATGAGGCGCGTGGCGATGCCGCCTCGCAGCATCAGTTCGCCGGCAAAGATGAAGAATGGGATCGCCAGCAGCGAGAATACCGAGATGCCGGAAACGATCCGCTTGAAGCCGATCAGAAGCGGCAGGCCCTCGTAGGCGAAGGTGGCGATGGCGGCGATGGCGAGCCCGAAGGCGACCGGTACGCCGATGGTCACGCAGAGCGCGAAGATCCCGAGAAGCAGGAGGAGACCCATGGACCGTTACTCGAGCCCCTTGACCGGCGCATCGATCTCTCCCGACGGTGGCGTTTCACCCTCGGTGAAGCGCTTCCCGGCGTTGACGCTGCAGAATAGCGCCAGCAGGCCGCCGCCGACCGCCAGGGGCAGGTTGCGCAGCCCTTCCGGCACGTTGATCAGCGGAACCTTGGTCGACCACGCAAAGACGGTGAGGTCGTAGCCCTTGACGGCCATCAGCAGGCCGAAGCCCGCGAGCGTCAGGTCGATGAAGGCGAGGAGCCAGCGCCGTCGGTGCCACGGCAGCATCAGCGGCACAATGTCGACACTGAGGTTCACGCCTTCGCGTGCGTTGGTCGCCGTGGAGAGGAAGGCGATGGTCACGACCAGCAGGAGGGCCACCTGTTCGACCCAGGTCGGCGTGGCGTTCAGGACGTAGCGGCCGAAGACCAGCCAGCCGAACGAGAAGACGAGAAACACCAGGCATAGCCCCGACAGCACCGCGACCAGCTTGGCGAGCGGCGTCAGCAGGCGGTCGAGCTGGCGGATGGCGTTTGCGAAGGAGGACATGCCGGCAGGTTCCGTGAAGGCAGGACGGCGCGGGAACGGGTGTCAGAAGAACGGCCCGGCCTGCCGCTGCGCGGGGCCGGGCCGGTCTGTTCGGAAGGGTCTCAGTCGACGGCCTGGATTGCCCGCACGAGGCTCTCCAGGTCGGGATTGGCGGCGATGAACTTGTCGTAGACCGGCGTCATGGCCGCCTGGAAGGGGGCCTTGTCGGCGATCTCGTTGTACTTCACGCCGGCGGCGATGACCTTGTCCCGGCTGGCGTTGGAGCGTTCGGCCCACAGCTTGCGCTGCAGCGTGGCGCTGTCGCGGGCCGCAGACTTGACGATGTTCTGGTCTTGGGCCGACAGGCTGTCCCACAGCGTCTTGCTGATGCAGAAGCACTCCGGGATGATCAGGTGTTCCGTGCTGGAGTAGTAGCCGGCCACTTCGTAGTGGGCGGTCGACTCGTAGGACGGCCAGTTGTTTTCGGCACCGTCGACCACACCGGTCTTGATCGACGAGTAGACTTCGGAAAACGCCATTGGCGTGGCGTTGCCGCCCATCGAAGCAATCATGTCGACGAAGAGGTCGTTGTTCATCACGCGGACCTTCATGCCCTTTACGTCCTCGGGGGTCTGGATCGGATGCTTGGAATTGTAGAACGAGCGGGCGCCGGAGTCGTACCAGGTCAGCGCGACGATGCCCTTCTCGGCCATGGCGTCGCTCAACTGCTGGCCGACCGGGCCGTCCAGCACGCGGTGCATGTGGTCGAGGTTCTTGAAGATGAAAGGCAGCGAGACGACGTTGGTCGCCGGGATCACCTGACCCATGGGCCCGAGGTTGAAGACGGCATAGTCGATCGAACCCAGACGCATCTGCTCGATGGCGTCGGGCTGACTGCCCAGCACGCCGTTGTGATAGGTCTTTGCTTCCAGGCGCCCGCCGGTCTTCTCGGCGATCTCGGCGGTGAACTGGTCCATGCCGAGCGAGACCGGGTAGTCCGGCACGTGGATGTTCCAGCCGCGCCATTCGGCCTGCGCGGCGCCCGGCAGACCGGTCAGGCCGGCGAGCATGAGGGTTGCGGTCGCCGCGGCGGCGGCGAAACTCTTGATCCGGAGCGGGCGTGTCATGGTTTCTCTATCCTCCCAGGGGCCGGGACAATTGATATGATGTCCCAGGTTGTAATCGCGCCTATTGTCATATAATTGATATGATGACTGGTCAACGAATTTTCGGAGCACGAGCTCCGGATGCGTTGCGCCGCTTTGTGAGGAGCCCCGAATCGCGGGATATTGGCCGCAGAGATTTTGGGGGAAATGGTAGGACCATGGAGCAGACTGAAGAAGGCCGGCCGCGCCAAGGCCTGACCCAACGGGTGATCGCGGAACTGCGCCGGCAGATCGATAGCGGCGCCCTGAGGCCGGGCGACAAACTGCCGACCGAGCAGGCCCTCATCAGGCAGTTCGGGGTGAGCCGCACGGTGATCCGCGAGGCGGTGGCCGGCCTGCGCGCCGACGGTCTGCTGGAGCCGCGCCAGGGCGTCGGCGTCTTCGTGCTGGAGCCGACCGCACCCGACACGGAACTGCCGCTGCTTACCCTGCCGACGCGCAAGATCTCCGACATTATTGAGTCGCTGGAACTGCGCACGGCGGTTGAGGTCGAGGCCGCGGGCCTTGCCGCGGCGCGCTGCTCGCCCGCTCAGGAGGCGGAGATCCACAGCCGGCTCAAGGATTTCGAGGCGCGGGTGGAGTCCGGCGAGTCCACCGAGGCGGAAGATTTCGCGTTCCACGTCGCCGTCGCCGAGGCGGCCAACAATCAGCGCTTCAAGGAATTCCTGGCCTTCCTCGGTCGGCGCACCATCCCGCGCTCGCAGCTGCGTCAGGCCGCCGGCATGGCGATCGAGCCGCTGGCCAGCGACGAAAAGCTCTATCAGGAACACTGCGCTATCTTCGAGGCCATTCTGGCGCGCGATCCCGAAGCCGCGCGCGAGGCCATGCGACGCCACCTGGCCGGCTCCATGGCGCGCTACCGCGCCCTCATGCGCCCGGTCGCCCCGGCATCGCGGGCGGCTTCCTAAATCGTTGCAAGCGGTCAAGTCATATGATGAGTTGACACGGAAGCCCGCCTTCATATGATGGGCGCTCGGTGCCGGCGGTCCTTCGCCGGCTTCAAGAAGCATCCGTCAAATCCCCAATTCAGATCCCAGTATGGCTAGACCCCCGCATGACCCCGCAAGACATCAAGGCCAAGATCGGCTCCGGCCTGCTTTCCTTTCCGGTGACCACATTCGACGCGGCCGGCGACTTCGACGCCGGCAAGTACCGTGAGCACGTTTCCTGGCTGGCCGACTATCCGGCCGCGGCGCTCTTTGCCGCCGGCGGCACCGGCGAGTTCTTTTCGCTGACCCGCGGCGAGATCGTCGAGGTGATCCGTACCGCCAAGCAGGCCGCTGGCGCGCTGCCGATCATTTCCGGCTGCGGCTACGGCACCCGCATGGCCATCGAGATCGCCCGCGATGCCGAGGCCGCCGGCGCCGACGCCCTGCTGCTGCTGCCGCACTACCTGATGAAGGTGCCGCAGGAGGGTATCTACCAGCACATAAAGGCGGTGTGCGATTCCGTTGCCATCGGTGTGATCGTCTACAACCGCGACAACTCGCAGGTAACGGCAGAGACGCTGGAGCGGCTCTGCGAAGCCTGCCCAAATCTCATCGGCTTCAAGGACGGCAGCGGCGACATCGCCACGGTACGCGAGATCACCACGCGCCTGGGTGACCGGTTGGTCTACGTCGGCGGCATGCCGACCCACGAACTCTATGCCGAGGCCTACGACGGCGCCGGCGTTTCCACCTATTCCTCGGCGGTATTCAACTTCGCGCCGCAGGCGGCGCTCGCCTTCTATGCCGCGCTGCGCGCCGGCGACAAGGCGAGGATGCAGGCGATCCTCACCGACTTCTTCTATCCCTTCTCGCGCATCCGCGACCGCCGGCCGGGCTACCCGGTGTCCATCATCAAGGCGGGCCTGCGCCTCATCGGGCGCGATCCTGGCCCGGTGCGGGCGCCGCTCACCGATCTCACCGACGAGGAGATGGAGATGCTGGGTCCGCTGGTCAGGAAGTTCGCCGCCTAGGCCGCGATTGCGCTAGGATCGCCGCCATGAAGATCGTCGCCGTCCGCACCCACGTCCTGCGCCATACGCTGGACCGGCAGTTCCAGTCGGCCTTCTCGACTTTCACCGACCGCTGGGCCTGCCTGGTGGAGGTGGAATGCGACGACGGCACGGTCGGCTGGGGCGAGTGCCTCGGCCCGTCCACCGCCAATGCCGCGGTGGTCCAGGCCATGGCGCCGCTCATCATCGGGCGCGACCCGCTGGAGATCGAGCCGATCTGGCTGGAACTCTATAACCAGTTCCGCGACCAGGGCCAGAGAGGCCTCACGATCACCGCGATCAGCGGCATCGACATCGCTCTGTGGGACATCGCCGGCAAGCATTTCGGCGTGCCGGTGCACGTGCTGTTGGGCGGCGCCTTCAGGAAGCGGATCCCGGCCTACGCCACCGGCGGCTTCCGTCCGCTGGGCGAGGACCGCCGGGCGGCGCTGGAAGCGGAGACCGCCGGCTACATCGCGGAGGGCTTTTCGGCGACCAAGATCAAGATCGGCTTCGGCGTGGAAGAAGACGCCGAGGTGATCGCCGCGGTGCGCGCCGCCATCGGGCCCGATGCGCAGCTGATGATCGACGCCAACCACGGCTACGACGCCATCGAGGCGGTGGCGCTGGGCAACCGCGTCGCGGACCTCGGTATTGACTGGTTCGAAGAGCCGGTGACGCCGGAATTGCTGGACTCCTACTGCGACGTGAAGGCCGGCCAACCGATCCCGGTCGCCGCCGGTGAGACCTGGCACGGCCGCTGGGCCTTCGCGGAGGCGATCGCCAAGCGTGCCGTCGACATCCTGCAGCCGGACGTCTGCGGCTGCGGCGGCTTCACCGAGATGAAGAAGATCATCTCCATGGCCGAGGTCGCGGGGGTCCGCCTGGTGCCGCACGTCTGGGGCACGGCCGTGCAGATTGCCGCCTCGCTGCACGTCCATGCGATCCTGCCGCCCAGCCCGCCGCGCCACGAACGCTACCAGCCGCAGCTGGAGTTCGACCGCACCCACAACCCTTACCGCCAGGCGATCATCACGAAACCGATCGAGCACGTGGAAGGCGTGGTAGCGGTGCCTGAGGGGCCGGGCCTGGGTATCGAAATCAATCGCGGCATGATCGAAAAGTACAGCGTATGAAGGTTCGTAAGCTTTCCGGTGAGCCGCCGCGGTTGAAGCTGCCGCCCAAGGCCACCGATACCCACATGCACATCTACGACGACCGATTCCCCGGCCGCGAGGGCGGGCCGCCGAAGCCGCCGCTGCCGGCGAGCCTGGACGACTACAGGAATCTGCAAAGCTGGCTCGGTTTGGAGCGGGTGGTCTTCGTGCAGGGTGCGGCCTACCAGTTCGATAACGCCTGCCTGCTGGACGCACTGGGGCGTTTTGAAGGCGAGGCGCGCGGCATCGCGGTGGTCGGCTCGAACGTGGACGACGCGACGCTGGAGGATCTGACGGCGCGCGGTGTGCGCGGCGCGCGCATCATGCACCTGCCGGGCGGCGCCGTCGGCATGGGCGACCTTCTGGCCATCGACGCGCGCACGCGGCCTTTCGGCTGGAAGCCCATCGTGCAATTCGACGGCCGCGACATCGCGGATTACCTTGCAATGCTGGAGGCGTTGCCGGGCGACTACGTCGTCGACCACGCCGGCAAGTTCCTTGAGCCGGTCGGCGTCGACTCGCCCGAATTCAAAGCGTTGCTGAGGCTGATCGACCGCGGCAACTGCTATGTGAAGATATCGGCCTGCTACGAAACCTCGAAGGTCGGCCCGCCGACTTACGCTGACGTCGGGGCTCTATCCAAGGCGCTCATCCAGCATGCGCCCGAGCGCATGCTCTACGCCACCAACTGGCCGCACGTCTCCAAGCCCATCGATGCCCAGCCCGACGATCGCGGCCTGCTCGACCTCATGCTCGACTGGGCACCGGACGAGAAGGTCCGCCAGCTCATTTTCGTCGACAACCCGGCCCGCCTCTACGGTTTCCCAGCCTGAATCCCGCTTGGTTTCATGCAACCTCACGGCAGCCTCATCGTTGGTCCGCAAAGCAGGTCCAATGGAGGCAAGCTCGTGCAACATCCTATCAAAACGCTCGTTCAGGAATTCGGCTGGGTCCACACGGGGATCGGCCTCATCGGTAACGCCACTTTCTTGGCCGGCAGCGTGTTTTTCCTGCCGGCCTTTGAGCCGTGGAAGACCTTTGGCGTTTGGCTGTTCATTGTCGGCGCCGGCCTGATGCTCGTAGGGTCGCTCGGCGACCTGATGGTGAAGGTCTACGAAGCGCGCGCCAGAGCACGGCGTAAGACGCGGCAGGATGACGAAAGACGGCGGCCCGAAGAACGGGCCGCCGCCTGATTTTACCGGCTTACTCCCAATAGGGCTGCTTGCCGTAGTGCTCGAAGATGCGACGCTCAAGTGTCTCGTCGAGAGTCATGCCGCTCTCGTATTCCGGTGCGGCCTTGATGGTCTCGCGTTTGGCGTCGACCAGCATCTTCTTTTGCGACCAGTCAATGCCGCGCGTCCAGGCGGGCCCAATCAGCACCTTCTTGCCCGGCCACCAATTGCGCGTGGCGACGACGATGTAGCGGATCGTCCAATCGCTATCGCTGACCAGGAAGTCGTCGATGTGGCCGATCTCGCCGTCCTGGGCGGCGACGTGATAGCCTTCTACCTCGGTGGCGCTGCGCAGGTTGGGGTCGCCCTGCGGCTTGATGTCCTCGCGCCCGCCACCACGGACGTCGGCGGTCGCCGGTGCATGCTGTAGGCTGGGGATCATCGGCGGCACGCCGACGCCGCTGGCGTACTGGTCCCAGTAGTAGGGCCAGCGGAAATGGTCGGCCAGCGCGATCTCGAACTGACGCGACACCGGCTCATCCGTATGGATGCTGGGGCTGTTCTTGATGTCGTCCTTGCTCAGCGCGACGGCAACCTTGTCGCCGTCACCGTCGACACGCCCGATTGCCTCCGGCGAGACCAGTACCCTCCGGCCTGGGAGCCAATTGCCGGTGTCGATCACCAGATAGCGCAGCTTCCAGCTGTGGTCGTCGAAGAAGAAGTCGTGGACGTCGCCCAGGGTGCCGTCCGTGGCGGCGATGTCGTCGCCGCGCAGGTGTTTCATGCTGCGGATCATCGCGCGATCCTCCGTTTTCGTTGAACTGCGCGGAACGCCGCGCATCTGAGGGGTTAACGCGGGCCGCAATGCTGTGTTCCTTGCGGCTGTGTGAAAGCGCTGTAACCTCTGGGCGTTCAGCGGTGGAACCGCTGTTGCGCCGCACCGTTGTCGCGGTGGACGATCGAGAACGAAAGCAGAGGAGAACTTTATGTCGGACCACGTCTATTCCGTTACAGAAGTCTACGGATCCTCGAAAGACTCCCTCGACGGGGCGATTCGCAATGCCGTCACGACGGCATCCAAAAGCCTGCGCAATCTCGAATGGTTCGAGGTGACCGAGATCCGCGGGCACATCGACGGGGAGAAGGTCGGCCATTTCCAGGTCGGCGTGAAGCTGGGCTTCCGCTACGACAAGTAGCCGTCACTCCTTCGCCGTGCGCTTGCCGTTGCTCGTACCCTTGAACATGCGGCCCAGCAGCATGGAGGTGCGTGGGATGTAGCGGTAGGGTGTGCGCGGCGACATCGCGCGCCGCCGGGTCATGCGGAACAGCGTAAAGACGATCAGGGCGGCGTGGACACAGGCCATGAAAGTGAACATCGCCTCGGGACCGGCCAGGGCGATGAGCCAGGCGGAGATCACCGGGCTGACGATGGCGCCGATGGAGTAGATGAAGATCAGGGCCGCGTTCAGCTCGACGATGAAGTCCGGCTCGGCGAGGTCGTTGGCGTAGGCGGCCGAGACCGAATAGATCGGATAGGCGGTCAGGCCGAAGACGAAGGCGCCGACGTAAAAGCCGTTCACGTTGCCGGGCTGCAGCAGCGTCGCGATACCGAGGCAGCTGCCGGCGGCCAGCACCGAAAGGCCCAGCAGCACCAGACGGCGGTCGGTCTTGTCGGCGACCCAGCCCACCGGATACTGCGCGGCTACGCCGCCAAGCACGGCCGATGCGAGGAAGATAGCGATCTGCGGCTGGGTCAGCGCGTTCTCCACGCCGTAGACCGGTCCTACCATGCGGAAGCTGGCGCCGGTGATGCCCGCCACCACGATACCCAATGCCGCCGCCGGCGAGAGCAGTGCCGCCTTGAGGGGCCTGAGGCGCGGGGCCTTGGGCGTCACCGGCGCCACGCGCTGGGAGAGAGCCAGCGGCAGCAGGCAGAGGCAGCAGAACATGGCGACGATGTTGTAGGCAGCGTAGGTCGCCGGCTCCAAGATTGCGATGATGCCCTGGGCGGAAAGGGCGCCCACCAAATCGACAACGCGGAACAGGCCATAGACCCGGCCGCGGTTACGGTTGTCGGTCTGGGCGTGCAGCCAGCTTTCCACCACGGTGTAAGCTGCGGCGATGGCGAGACCGGTCAGCACGCGCAGCAGCGCCCAGACCAGGGGTCCCTCCAGGATCGGGTGCAGCAGAGCGCCGATGGCACCGATCGCCGCCGCCGCCGCGAAGGCGCGTGAATGGCCGATGTCGCCGATCAGGCGCGGCGTCACGTAGCAGCCGATGATGTAGCCGACGAAGTGAGCCGATCCGAGCAGGCCGATCTCCTCGGTGCTGAAGCCAATGGCCGCGCCGGAGAGCGCATCGAGCGGGCCTAGCGAGCCGGAGCCGAGCTGCACCAGGTAGATCGAAGCGAAAAGAGCGGTAAAGGAAAGCAGGGTTCCCATGGCATTCCGGGCGTGGCAGGCGGGCGCAAGCGCACCGCCTGGGCCGTGCGTGGCGTCACGCTAGTACCATAGTCCTATTTTTGTCTCCGCTCCGGAAAGCCTTTTTCCTTGGGTAAGGCACATTTTCTAGCCAATAATGCGCGCCAGGGATTGGAAGGTGAAGTGAAGACGGGGAGCAGACTGTTCGCAGCACGTTTGTGCCAAAAGGCTGAACGAGGCGTCGGGATATGCAACCGAAAAGTCAAAGGGCAAAAATCTGCCACATAAACAGCCCGGATGACGGCCGGAGCCGAGGCGCTTGGCATCGCGGCGGTCTTCCGATGCCGAACTCTTTACATCATGATGGAACACCAGGACGGGGTCTTGCCGCCCGGGTCCACCCAGTGCGGACCATCGCCGCACGGGATAGGGCCGGAACGACTGCCGCCGTGCGTCTTCGAGAAGATACAATCAAGGGAGCAAAAAGATGAACCGACACCTGCGCGTATTCCTGGCTGCGGCCGCGATGGCCCTGCTGTCCGGCTGCGCCGGCTTCGGCTTTGGAGAGGCGGAAATGACCGCGCCCCAGGGCAACGCTCACGACCGCGCTCTGCAGTCCGGCTATTTGGAATTGTCGCGGTCCGAGTTCAACGAGGGCGACTACATCGACTCCGACAAGTTCGCCGAACGCTCGATGGCCGCGGCCCGGGGCGAGAGCGTGGCGCCGGAGGCAATCTCCGAACGCGATCTGCCGGCCGACAGGATCGGCACCTTGACCGGCGCGCGCGCGCGGTTGGCGACGGCGCTGGCCGGCGGCGCGGCCCAGAACAATCCCTCCGCGGCGGCCGAGGCGCAGGTCGCCTTCGACTGCTGGATGCAGGAGCAGGAGGAGAACTTCCAGCCCGACGACATCGCGGCCTGCCAGGAGCGGTTCATCGCGGCCATGGAGGCGCTGGAGCCACGGCCGGTTGCCGCCGTGCCGCCGCCCCCGCCGCCGGCGCCTGCCCCGATGGCTGCACCCGGTCCTTTCACGGTCTACTTCGACTTCGACCGGGCCGAGCTGACGCCCGCTGCACGCACCGAACTGGCCGACGTGATCCAGGCGGCGCAGGGCTTCGATGAGGGGTCGATCGACATTACCGGTTACACCGATCTCTCGGGTGCCGAGGCCTACAACCAGGTGCTGTCGGAGCGGCGAGCGAACTCGGTCATTGAGTTCCTTGTCAACGGCGGTGTCGACGCTTCCAGGATCGTCGGCCGCGGTCTCGGCGAGTCGAATCCGGTCGTCAACACCGAGGCGCCGGAACAGCGCAATCGCCGCGTTGAGATCGACTTCCAGCCGTAAAGAGACACGGCACGCCTGACCGGCCGCGCGGCATCACTCGTGGATGTCGCGCGGCTGGCGCAGGCGGTCTGGCTCACTCGTCTGGCCGTCGCTCGGCAGGGCTTCGTCGCGGTCCTCGGCGACCTCGGCGCGGATACGCGGCAGCGCCTGCGGGTGGTTTTCCTGCAGCCAGATGATCATCTTCTCCCGCACCTCGCAGCGCAGGTCCCAGGCGCGTGGAGAGGTGCGCGCGCTCATCAGGCCGCGCAGTTCAACGGTCTGCCCGTTCGCCTCTGTCACCTGCAGCGCGACGACCTGTCCGTCCCAATACGCCGAGGCAGCGACGACCTCCTTCATTTTCTCGCGAAAGGCTGCGATCGGTACCCGGTAGTCGGCGTGCCAGAACACCGAGCCGATGATCGAGCCCGACTCGCGGGTCCAGTTCTGGAACGGCTTTTCGATGAAGTAGGACAGCGGCACGATGAGCCGCCGCCAGTCCCAAATGCGCACCACGACATAGGTGCTGGCGATCTCCTCGATCCACCCCCATTCGCCCTCGACGACCACGGCGTCCTCGATGCGGATCGGCTGGGTGACGGCGATCTGGATGCCGGCGATGAGGTTGGCCAGCACCGGGCGGGCGGCGATACCCAGCACCAGGCCCACGACTCCGGCCGAGGCGAAGAGGCCGGCGCCGTACTCCTGGACGCTCTCGAAGGTCATCAGGATCACTGCCAGGGTGATGACACCGACGAAGACCACGGCGGTGCGCTGCAGCACGCGGATCTGCGTCAGGAACTTGCGGGCGGTAAGGTTGTCCTCGACGTCGATGCGGTAGCGCCGCGCACGCAGGTCGCTCATCAGGGTGATGATGGCGATGACGGTCCAGCCGACGAGGGCGATGAGCAGGATCGAGAGACCGTGCCGCAGGTAGCCCAGCGACACCTCGCCGAATTCCAGGACCGGCAGCACGATGACCGCGGCGACCAGCACGGCGGCAAGCCGGGTCAGGCCCCGCACGCGGTCCAGCACGGCACTGACCGTGGGCTTTTGGAAGAGCGGGGTGCGGCGCGCCGCGACCAGCGCCAAGTGGTGCAGCAGCAGCGCCAGCAGGATGACGCCGAGGAAAAGCAGCAGGCTGACGGCGGGCGCCGGCAGCAGCAGCCCTGCCTCCGCAGTCACTTCCGCAAGCAGTGCGCGGATGTCGTCGAGCGGGTTCACGGGCAGGCGCTCCGCAAGGTTGCGCGCTGGCGGCAGGCCTCAATGCGTGTCACGGGCAAAGAACGTCTCGCGGCCATGGCGGTTCCCCTTACCGTGACAGCGCGCGCAGCAGATAACAATTTGTCGGCAAATGAAAAGCGGTAACGCCGCCGCCGGCCATTCGGCAGCTACTCGCCAGTTACTCGGCGGCTGCCCGGCGGCCGAGCCGCTCCAGGATGTCTAACTGGAGGGTGAGCAGGCGATATTCGGCGCTCACCAGCGCGTCGTGCAGCAGGGTGGCATCGCGATACCGTTCTTGTAGTGTGGCCGTGCCAACCTGGCCAATTTCGTACTGTTTGCCGGTTGCCCGGGCGAGGTCCGCGGCAAAGGCCTGCATCGGCTGCAGCAAGTCATAGTCCCGCCGGGCCGCTTCGTAGTCGATCCAGAGATGCTTGAGCGCAGATTGCGCTGCGGGCTGGTCTTTTTCCGGGATGGTTTCCCGCTCGGCCAAGGCCATCAGGGCGACGGTTTCGTCCGCGGGCCAGGCCGAAGGCGGCACGTCCGGCCGGATGAAACCCGAGGGCTCACTGTCCATCACGGTGCTGAAAAAATACTCGGCATGCAGCACAGCCGAGGTCAGTTGGGTCTCCCGGCGCTGCCAATACTTCATCTCGATTTCGGCCAACAGGGAGTCGCCGGAGCGGGAGATGCCGGCCTCGACCTGCCGTTGCACCGCGGCAAGCAGATCCCGCTGCCGCGTGATCGTCGCGCGGACAATCTCCAGGCGTTCGCGGTCGCGTAGCAGATCCAGATAAATCGCGGCGATGATATTGGCAGAGCAGGGCCCGTGCGGCCGTTCGCCAGGCACCGCAACCGCTGGTGTCGGGAAGATACAGGGCGCGCTGCGGCCGGCGCCGCCGTCGGCCCTCTTCAGGACTTGCGCCAGGGTTTCAGCTTTGGCGGCGGGCAGGCCGAGGCCGGCCGTCAAGCCGATCAGCAGGGCCCCGCAGAACTGGAAGATCCCCCTATACCGCACACCTTGCTTTCCTCTTGGCCGGATCATCAGTTGTTTCCAGCGGCCGGGCTTTCGGGTTCCTCGAACATCCCCGCGACCGCCGTCTTGGTGATGGCAAAGGCCTCTGCCAGCACTGCGATCCGGGTGCGCAGGTGGAGGGCGAGGCGTCGCAGCTGCTCCGGCGACTCGGTGGCTTCCTGCACCACTTGGCGCTTGAACTCGTCGACCCACAGCGCGACCAGCTCGGGCGGTACGCCGGTGAGGTCCTGCACCAGGAAGGCGTCGTCCCGCGGCACGGCTTCGCGGGTGAGGGGGCGCAGTACCGATACGATATAGGGGCCGTTGCCGCTCAGCTGCAGCCGCGCCATGAGCACGTCGGCGCGGGCGCGGTCGTAGTGCTTGTGCAGCAGGGCGACTTGGTCGGCCGCATCGCGCTGGGCGAAATGAAGGCGCAGGTTCTCCGGCGTGGTGTCGGCGAAGTAGGCGCGCATCGGTGCATAGAAAATATTGATCTCCGCCCGGGTTGCGCCGGCGGCCTCCAGCGCATCGGTGCTGCGGACCTGACCGATGAAAGCCTCGACTGCCGCGAGGAAACGCGCTTGCTCCTCGCGGTCGCCGTCGCGGCCGCCGGCGAAGAGGAGATAGCTGTAGAGCGGATGGCCGGGGCGTTCCGTTTCACCCGGAAACAGCAAATCGCGCCCGGTGGTGCGCAGTCCGGCGAGGTCCGGTTGGCCGGGGTCGCTACCGGCATCGGTATCGGCGCCTGCTGCCGGTTCCGGTTCCCCGTCTGGATCTGGTTCGATGCTCGTCACGGGTGGCACCGCGTCGGTTGTATCGTCGGTTCCATTTTGCTGATCGCAACCGGTCATCCAGACCACGACAACGGCACAGAGCAGGAGCCTGCTCCAGAGCGCGGTGGACGGCACGACGGTCATTTCGGGTCTGTCTTTCCGGGCATCAGGGCCGCTCCCCAGCGGTTCCAGGCCCAATGGCCGAACTTGGTGAGGCCGAACAGCACCACCAGCACGAAGATCGTTTCCATGGCGCTGAAGGGCTCACTGGGAAAGGTGAAGTAGAAGGCGCTCCACACCACGACGGTCAGCGCCACGGCGATCCCCAGATCCTGGCTCCACTTCACCCTGCTTTCCTCCCCATAGCGCCGCCCCAGCGGTTCGTTCGCGAGCCTAGCATGCGCATAGCGCTCCGCGGACGGGCAAAGAGGGTAAGCCGCCAGCGTGGGCGGAGGAGACGGATACGATTTGGAAGGGAAATGGTGCCGCCGGGGTGAATCGAACACCCGACCCCACCCTTACCAAGGGTGTGCTCTACCCCTGAGCTACGGCGGCACAAGGCAGGCCGACGGGACGTCGGACTGCCAACGGGGGCGGAACATGCCACCGGCGGGCGCCGATGGCAAGGCGATTTCCGGCCCCAAACCGGCAAAATCTGGCGGCAAAACCGATCTGCTGCTGAAGCCCGGCGATCCACCCGCGAGCCGGCGGCCGGACAGGTCTTAGCGTAGCCGGCCTTAAAGCCCGTTTAACGGCGGAAAACCGCCCTCGTGCGGCCTTGACCTCGCCACAATGGGGGGGCAGTGTCGCGGGCCATGTCGTCCGGCACCAAGTCTCCCAGCGAATCGCCGCCCGAGGCTCCCAAATCCCCCGCCACAGGGGCTGATTCGGGAACCGCAGCGCGGCCCGAGCCGCGCCCCAGCCCGCGTGAACAGCGGCTTGCCCAGGCCCTGCGCGACAACCTGCGCAAGCGCAAGGCCCAGCAGCGCGAGCGCAAGGATGAGCAGCGCGAGCGCAAAGATGAGGACCGCGAGCGCAAGGACGGCACGTCTTGACCAGGGGGACGGCCTTGAGAATCGCCGGGCGGCCCAGTAGAAACGCGCGTTCGGTCCCGGGTTGTTCTGGGGGCGGCCGGTACCGTCAACGCCGATACCATCAACGCCGATACTATCAACAAGGGGGAGCGTGACGGCCATGTCCATCATGCCGGACAGCTGGATTCGCGAAATGGCCACCACCCAGGGCATGATCGAGCCTTTCGTGGAAGCGCAGCGCCGCGAGGGGGTGATTTCCTACGGCGTCAGTTCCTACGGCTACGATGCCCGCGTCGCCGAGGAATTCAAGATCTTCACCAACGTCGACAACGCCATCGTCGACCCGAAGAACTTCTCCGACGACAGTTTCGTCGAGCGCGACACCAAGGTCTGCATCATCCCGCCGAATTCCTTTGTGCTGGCGCGCACCGTCGAATACTTCCGCATTCCGCGCGACGTACTGGTGATTTGCCTCGGCAAGTCGACCTACGCGCGCTGCGGCATCATCGTGAACGTGACGCCGCTGGAGCCGGAGTGGGAGGGCCACGTGACCCTGGAGTTCTCCAACACCACGCCGCTGCCGGCCAAGGTCTACGCCAACGAGGGCGCCTGCCAGTTCCTGTTCCTCAAGGGCGCCACGCCGCCCGACGTTTCCTATGCCGACCGCGCCGGCAAATATATGGGCCAGCGCGGCGTCACGCTGCCCCGGCTGTAAAGCTTCAGAAAAGAGATCGCATGGACCAGATCGTCATCCACGGCGGCCGCCGCCTCGTCGGCGAGATTCCGATCAGCGGCGCCAAGAACGCCGCCCTGCCGCTGATGGCGGCGAGCCTGCTGACCGGCGAGACCCTGCGGCTGTCCAACGTGCCGCATCTGGCCGACATCACCACCATGGCGCGCCTGCTGGCCCAGCATGGTGTCAGCCTGCACATGAACGGCGACGCCGAGAAGGGCAGTGGCGGCGGCGTGCTGGAGATGCGGGCTGAGACCATTTCCTCCTTCGTCGCGCCCTACGATCTGGTGCGCAAGATGCGCGCCTCGGTGCTGGTGCTGGGGCCGCTGGCCGCCCGGGTCGGCGAGGCCAAGGTTTCGCTGCCCGGCGGCTGCGCCATCGGTACCCGCCCCGTCGACCTGCACCTGCATGGCCTGGAGATGCTGGGCGCCGAGATCCGCCTGGAGGAAGGCTACGTCCACGCCCTGGCACCCAAGGGCCTCGTCGGTGCGAAGGTGGTGTTTCCCAAAGTCTCAGTCGGCGCCACTGAGAACCTGCTGATGGCCGCCTGCCTGGCCAAGGGCGAGACGCAGCTGCTCAACGCCGCGCGTGAGCCGGAGGTCGCCGATCTCGGTGAATGCCTGGTCAAGATGGGCGCGCAGATCGAGGGCTTGGGAACGGACCGCATCACCGTCCAGGGCGTTGACAGCCTGCACGGCGCCGAGCACAGCGTGGTGCCCGACCGCATCGAAACCGGCACCTACGCCATGGCCGCGGCGATCACCGGCGGCGAGCTGGAACTGATTGGCGGCCGCGCCGACCACCTGAGCGCGGTCATCGAGGTGCTGCACGAAGCCGGCATCTCGGTGAAAGAAACCCCGCGCGGCCTGAAGGTGAAGCGCGTGAGCGGCCCGGTGAAGGGCGTCGACGTGATGACCGAGCCCTACCCGGGGTTCCCGACGGACTTGCAGGCCCAGATCATGGCGCTTATGTCCACAGCCGACGGGGCGGCGATGATCACCGAATCGATCTTCGAGAACCGCTTCATGCACGTGCCGGAGCTGACGCGGATGGGGGCCAACGTGAATGTGCACGGCGCCTCGGCCATGGTGCGCGGCCAGCAGCGCCTGACCGGTGCCGAAGTCATGGCCACCGACCTGCGCGCTTCGGTGTCGCTGGTGCTGGCGGGCCTGGCGGCGGAGGGCGAGACGGTGTTGAACCGCGTCTATCACCTGGACCGCGGCTATGAGCACCTGGAGCAGAAGCTGGCCGCTTGCGGTGCCGACATCGTCCGGCGGCGCTCCCAGGAATAGCGCCCCGCAAGAGCCCTGCGGGGCAAAAGTCTGCCGGCATGGGATGGTACGAATTTGGGGTTATAGTGGGATACCGGAGAAGCATTGCGAGGGTAAGGCCGTCATGAGCGACGACAAGCCGCTGAAACTGCGCGCTCGCGACCCTGCGGACATGGACGTGGTTGCCGCCCTGCTGCAGGACGCCCTGGTCCCCCTGGGCGACATGAAGTATCTGGCCAAGGAAAAACGCTTCGTCCTGGTCGCGAACCGCTTTCGCTGGCACGGAGACCCTGCGGAGGACCCTCGCCCAGCGGCGCCCGAGCCGCAGCCCGAGGGCGAGGACGCCGCCTTCGCCGACGAAGCGGGCACGGCGCCGCCATTCGAGCGGGTCAACAGCGGCCTCTGCTTCGATAAGGTGGCGCGGGTGCGCTACCGGGGGCTGGCGCCCGGCAGCAAGGACGAGATCCTCAGCCTGCTCACCATTACCGCCCAGCCGGACGCCATCACCTTGATCTTCGCCGGCGAGGCCGCGGTGCGCCTGGAGGTCGAGGCGATCCGCTGCCACCTGGAGGACATCGGCCATCCCTGGCCGACCCGCTGGCGCCCCCAGCACGACTGGGAGCCGGCGGTGGCTGAAAAAGCCTCGGAAAACGAGCGCTCTTAGCCGTCCGGCTGCGCCGCGGCTGGCCCGCTAGCGGCAAAAGCCAGGGCCGGTCACGGCAAAAGCCCGGGCCGGTCACGGCAAAAGTGAGTGGCAATTCCGGGGAAAAATCGCCATACCAAGGGCCGCCGCGGCCCGCTCCCGTGCGGGCGGTCGCCTCTAGCAGTTCTTGAGAAGCGGAGCCCTGTCTTGTCCCCCCCGAATGCCTCGCCAAACGAGCCTTTGATCCTGGCTGTCCCGAAGGGCCGGATCCTGAAGGAATTAAGTCCGTTGCTGGCGCATGTCGGCATCGAGCCGGAGGCGGCTTTTGACGACGATGGCGCCCGTCAGCTCCGCTTTGCCACCAATCATCCGGGCCTCGACATCATCCGCGTGCGCAGTTTCGACGTGGCCACCTTCGTGGCCTTCGGCGCCGCCCACCTGGGCGTTGCCGGCAACGACGTGCTGATGGAGTTCGACTATCCGGAGCTCTATGCCCCGGTCGACCTCAAGATCGGCCACTGCCGCCTCTCGGTTGCCGCGCCGCGCCGCTTAGCCGAGAGCGACGACCCGAGCCGTTGGAGCCACATCCGCGTCGCCACCAAGTACCCGGGGATTACCCGGCGGCATTTCGCCGCGCGCGGCGTGCAGGCCGAGTGCATCAAGCTGAACGGCGCCATGGAACTGGCCCCGGGGCTCGGCCTGTGCCGGCGCATCGTCGACCTGGTCTCCACCGGCTCGACGCTGAAGGCCAACGACCTTGTCGAGGTGGAGACCATCGCGGAGGTGACGTCCCGCCTGATCGTCAACCGGGCAGCGTTGAAGACGCGCTCGGAAGAGCTGACCGGCTGGGTCGAGCGTTTCCGTGAGGCCGCCGATGCCGCTTAGGCTCGACTCTGCCGCCGCGGGCTTCGAGGCCGACTTCACTGCGCTGCTGAACAGCAAGCGCGAAGCCTCGGCAGATGTCGACGCCACCGTGGCGGCGATTGTTGCGGACGTGCGCGACCGTGGCGATGCGGCCCTCCTCGACTATACCCGGCGCTTCGACCGGCTCAGCTTGACGGCGGCCGAATTGCGCATCCCGCAGCGCGACCTCGACAAGGCGGTTGACGCCTGCGACCGGGAGACCGTTGCCGCGCTGGAACTCGCCGCCGAACGCATTACCGACTACCACCGACGCCAGAAGCCCGAAGATCTCGACTACCACGATGCGGCGGGTGTGCGGCTCGGCCACCGCTGGAGCGCGGTGGAGGCCGCCGGCCTCTATGTGCCGGGCGGCACTGCGGCCTATCCGTCCTCGGTGCTGATGAACGCGCTGCCGGCCAAGGTTGCCGGCGTCGAGCGCCTGGTCATGGTGGTGCCGACGCCCGACGGGGTAGTCGTGCCGCTGGTCCTTGCCGCCGCCAAGCTCGCCGGCGTCACAGAAGTCTACCGTGTCGGCGGCGCCCAAGCGGTGGCGGCGCTCGCCTTTGGCACCGCGACCATCGGCAAGGTCGACAAGATCGTCGGCCCGGGCAACGCCTACGTCGCCGCCGCCAAGCGCCAGGTCTTCGGCACCGTGGGCATCGACATGATTGCCGGCCCCTCGGAGATCCTAGTGGTGGCCGACGCCGACAACCGGCCGGACTTCATCGCCGCCGACCTGCTGTCCCAGGCAGAGCACGATGCCGCCGCGCAGTCGATCCTCATCACCGACGATGCCGGTTTCGCCGATGCCGTCGCCGCCGAGGTGGAAAAGCAGTTGCAGACTCTGCCGCGCACCGCCATCGCGCGGGAGAGCTGGGCGGCGCACGGCGCCATCATTGCCGTCGCCACGTTGGACGAGTCGGTGGCGCTGATCGACCGCGTGGCGCCGGAGCACCTGGAGCTGGCGGTCGCGGATCCCGATGCCCTGGCCGCCAAGGTGCGCAACGCCGGCGCCATCTTTCTTGGGCGCTATACGCCGGAGGCAATTGGCGACTATCTGGCGGGACCGAACCACGTGCTGCCCACCGCGCGTTCGGCGCGGTTTTCATCGGGCCTCTCGGTGCTGGATTTCATGAAGCGTTCTTCGCTGATTGGCTGCACGGCCGAGGCGCTGGCCGTGATCGGTCCGGCTGCCGTGCGGCTGGCGCAGGCCGAGGGTCTCGATGCCCACGCGCACTCCGTGGCGCTCCGCCTCGCGGCCAACCCGGAGCCCTCCTGACGAAAGAGCGAGTTAGCGGGGATGACCGAAAATTCCGAGAATGGCGACGCCGAAGAAGATGACGCCCGGCCGGAAGAAGTTCAGCCGAAGGGCAGTGAACGGCTGACCAGCATCACGCTGGACGACAGTGCGGTGATCCGGCGCAGCCCAGAGGTCGAGCACGAGCGGGCAGTCGCCATCTACGATCTGCTGGAGGACAATGCCTTCCGCCCGCAGGGCGACTACAACGGCCCCTATCACCTGCACCTCTCGATCGCCGAAAACCGCCTGCAGATGGAGATCCTCACCGAGGCCGACACCCCCCTGGAAACGGTCGCGCTGCCGCTGCTGCCGTTCCGCCGCGTGGTGCGCGACTACTTCGCCATCTGCGAGAGCTATTACGAGGCGATCAAGACGTCGAGCCCTGCCAAGATCGAGGCGATCGACATGGGCCGGCGCGGCCTTCACAACGAAGGTTCCGAACTGCTGCGCGAGCGCCTCGACGGCAAGATCGAGATCGACTTCGACACCGCGCGCCGGCTGTTCACGCTGATCTGCGTCCTGCATATCCGGGGTTAGGATCACGTGGGCGATCTTCCCGAAGCCGTCCTCTTCGCCTGCACGATGAATTCCGTGCGCTCACCGATGGGCGAGGCGCTGTTGAAGCATCTGCTCGGCCACCGCATCTACGTCGACTCGGTCGGGGTGCGCGCCCGCGAGATCGACCCCTTCGCCGTGGAGGTGATGGACGAGATCGGCATCGATCTCTCCAGGCACCGGGCCAAGTCCTTCGACGACCTGGAGGACACCTCCTTCGACCTCATCATCTCGCTGTCGCCGGAGGCCCAGCACCAGGCGGTCGAGCTGACCCGCACCATGGCCTGCGACGTCGAGTTCTGGAACACCTTCGACCCCAGCCTGGTCGAGGGCAACCGCGCGGCCCGCCTGCAGGCCTACCGGGATGTGCGCGACCAGCTGAAAAAGCGCATCGAGGAGCGCTTCACCTTGGACCTGAAGCCGGCGCACTGACCGCTCCAAGGGAAAGTTGCAGTAAAATCAAAGACTTTCGCTGCTTCTTGGTATCTAACAGGGGTGTTTGTCCTCTCCGGCGGTTTTCTGTATGATCCGCGCGCTCTCCCGAAAAGCGCGAAAACTGCCTTGGGGGGCGGAGACGAACCGGGCCGGCGCGAGAAGCCGCGGCGGCGGCGCGACCATGAGTCGCCGAGATTAGGCAAGATAAGAAGGACAGATGGCCAAGGAAGATCTGCTGGAATTCCAAGGTACCGTCGTTGAGCTGCTGCCCAACGCGATGTTCCGCGTGAAGCTGGACAATGACCATGAAGTGCTGGCGCACACCGCCGGCAAGATGCGCAAGCACCGCATTCGCGTTCTGGCGGGCGACCGCGTGAACGTCGAGATGACGCCCTATGATCTGAGCAAGGGCCGCATCACCTTCCGCTATAAGTGAGCGGACGGGCCAGGGCATGGCCGCCGTCCGACCGGAGCAATCCGCTGTAAGAGCGCTGCAGGCCCAGATCGATCCTGGACCTGAACCGGCGCCGCTGGTGCTCGCCTCGGCCTCGCCGCGGCGTCTGCAGTTGTTGCAGCAGGTCGGCTTCATGCCTGCCGACGTGGACCCCGCCGACATCGACGAGACGCCGCGGAAACGCGAGCTGCCGCACCTCTATGCGCGCCGCGTTGCGGCCGGCAAGCTGGACGCCGTCGCGTCGCGCCATCCGGGTGCTTTCCTGCTGGCCGCCGACACCGTGGTCGCCGTCGGCCGCCGCATCCTGCCGAAGGCGGAGACGCAGGCGCAGGCGCGGCACTGCCTGGAACTGCTTTCCGGCCGCCGCCACAAAGTCCTGGGCGGTGTTGCCGTGCAGGCGCCCGACGGCCGGCGCGCGCAGGTGCTGGTCACCACCGCGGTTTTCTTCAAGCGGCTCTCGGAGGAAGAAATCCGCGCTTACCTGGCCAGCGGCGAGTGGCAGGGCAAGGCAGGCGGCTATGCCATCCAGGGCAAGGCGGCAGCCTTCATCCCAAAGATCATCGGATCCTATCCCAACGTGGTCGGGCTGCCCCTGGTGGAGACCTGCAATCTCCTGAGCGGCCTCGGCTACCGTCCCGGTAGTCGGACGTGATCCGACGATGGCCGAACTCTTCGTTTCCGCGCTGCCTGGTGAGATCCGTGCCGCCGTCCTTCGCGACGATCTGCTGGATGACTTGCTGATCCTGCGCGACGCGCCAGGAGAGAGCAAAGGCGTTGAGGCCGGCGACGTTTTCCTGGCCAAGGTGCAGCGCTTCGACAAGGGCCTCGACGGTGCCTTCGTCGACCTCGGCCTGGAGCGTCCCGGGCTGCTGCCGCGTAAGGAGATGCCCGGTGCAATCTCCGGCGGTGCGGTGCCGCCGGAAGGAACGCCTGTCGCCGTAAAAGTCCTGCGCGCGCCCGCCGACGATAAGGGCGCGCGGGTCTCCGCCAAGGGCATCGACGTCGATGTTAAGGGTCTGAAGGCTCCGGCGCGGCTGGCGGCCGGGCAGGGCGCCTTGGCGGGTCTCGTCGCGCGGGCGCAGCCGCAGGGGATCGTCTGCGACGACGCGGCGCTGCTGCGGCAACTGAAGGAACATGCCGGCAAGGACTGCGAGGCGGCGCTGCATAGCGCCGCGACACCCCTGTTCGAAGCCAAAGGCCTGGAAGAAGAGATCGACGCGCTGCTGGCGCCGGGCGCGGCGTTGCCTGCCGGCGGATCCCTGCTCTTCGAGCCGGGGCAGACGCTCACCGCCATCGACGTGAACGCGGGACGGAGCGACGCGCGCGGCGGTTCGGCCGCCCAGGCCAGGGCGGTCAACCTCGCCGCCGTGCCGGTCATCGCGCGCCACTTACGCCTGCGTGCGCTGTCCGGCCTCATCGTTATCGACTTTCTCACCATGAAGTCTCCCGATGACCGCAAGGCGATCGCCGCCGCGCTGCGCCAGGCGGTGGCGGACGACCCGGAGCCCTGCCAGGTCTTCGGCGTGTCGCCTTCGGGCCTCCTGGAGATGACCCGGCGGCGGGGCCGCCCGCCGCTGCACGAGTTGCTTTGCCGGCCCTGCGGCATCGCCGGCTCCGGGCGCGTGAAGACGCCGGAGACGCTGGCCTACGAGGCGCTGCGCGCGGTGGCGGCCGGGGCTTTTGGACGGGTGGTGACGACGATCACCCTCAAGGTCGCGCCGGAAGTGGCGGTGGCGCTGCGAGGTGCCCAGGCGGCGGCGCTCGTTGCCGTGGAGCAGCGTCTCGGCCGCGCCGTTCATGTCGCGCCGGACCCCTTGGTCGAGACTTGCGAGCTCGTGTTAAACTAAATCTATGAGCAACGACGATTCCGATAGCAGGGTGGTGCCGATGCCGCGCAAGGGCGGCGGCCCGCGTAAGTGCCCGATCTGCCAGAAGCCGGCGGTACACCGCTTCCGGCCCTTCTGTTCACAGCGCTGCGCCGACATCGATCTCGGGCGTTGGGTGAAAGGCATCTACGCCATCCCGACGAACGAAGCCCCCGAGGCCGAACCCGCCGCCGAAGACGCCGAAGAGGATCTCTAGATGGTGCGCCGCTGGGCGGTTTTGAGCCTCGCCGCTCTCGTCGTCATCTCGGCGCCCGCCGCTGCTTTCGAGGCGCCCTTCAGGGCCGGGGTCCTTGATTCCGTCGTCTCGGTGCTGCCGCTGTGGCCGGGCCAGCCTCAGGGCGGCCAGCCGGACCTGCCGCCCGGCACGGCGCCCGAGGGGACGGCGGTGGCCATCGCCCCCGGTGGCTACCTGGCGACGGCGCTGCACGTGGTCGATCAGGCGGTCGCGGTCACCGTGCGCCTGCCGGACGGCCGCCATGCCGCCGCCGAGGTGATCGGCAAGGACGCCGCCAGCGACCTCGCGCTGCTGAAGATCGATAGCGACCTGCCGCCCTTGCCCTACGCGCCGGAACCGGAGCTGGGCGCGCCGGTCTGCGCTGTCGGCAACCAGTTCGGCCTCGATCTTTCGGTCAGCTGCGGCGTGGTTTCGGCGCTCCACCGCGCCGGCACAGGTTTCAACACCGTGGAGGACTTCGTGCAGACCGACGCCGTGGTGAACCCGGGTGCTTCCGGCGGCGCTCTGGTGGACGGCGAGGGGCGCCTGGTCGGCCTGCTCTCGGCCATCTTCACCATGGAGAGCGATGCCAACATCGGCGTGAACTTCGCCGCCTCGGCCGCCTTGGTGCGCCGGGTGATGGAGGATCTGAAAGACCACGGCCAGGTTCGCCGCGGCAAGGCGGGGCTCGGCCTCGATGACCTGGACGAGGCCGAGCGTTTCCGCCACGCCGGCGTCAAGGTGCGCGGCGTGCTGCCCGGTGGCGCCGCCGAGGCCGCCGGGGTCAAGGCCGGCGATTTCCTCACTGCCGTCGACGGCCGACCGGTCCGCAAGGTGGCCGAGGCCATCGCCGCCATCCAGCTGAAGAAGCCGGGTCAGGCCGTCGTCCTGGCTCTTGAGCGCGCCGGCCGGCCTTTGACCGTAAGCCTGATCCTGGCGCCCTGAGGGGACTTGGGGGCGCGTTCACGAAGGCCGCAGGGTCGCTGGGCCGGCGCGGGCAAATCCCCGGAAAATCAGCCCGAAATCCACCAAGAAATCCGCCCCGAAGGGCTGGACAGAGCCGGCCCCAGGGCCTATAAGCCTGCGTCGCTGCTGATGCAGCCGATGGACGGGCCGCGGCGGTACAGATGACCGCCCCATACCAACGCGAAGGCCCGCTCTCCAGTGCCCAGGTAGCTCAGTTGGTAGAGCACATGACTGAAAATCATGGTGTCGGTGGTTCGACTCCGCCCCTGGGCACCACTTTCTTTTTATGAACAATTTCAATAACTTAAGGCGCAAGAATCGGGTTCGAATTGGCCCGACTTATCTGTGCCGCAGGTGCCCGTCGGGCGGCGGCCAGGAACGGCTGGTCTGAGTCAGCCGCGGCAGGGGAAAGGCACTGCTTCACCGTCATTTGCGACCTGCACTGCATCCAGGTCTGCCGGAAGGTTAGCGGGGAGCGAAGCCGTTCGCTGATCGTCATGGCCGCCAGGGAGCGACCCCAGGCTGCCGATGGAGAAGAGAACGGCGAAGACGAACGTCAATGCCAGGTCAGCGCGCCGGCGATGATGGTCCGGGGCATGATCCTGCCAGTGGTAGTTCTCGTAGTGCATGGAGATCTCCTGTTGGATCGGGCTGGCTGTCCCTACCCCCGGACGGCGAGCCCTTGGACGGCAGCGGACAATTTTCCTTCCCGGTACGGTCGCGGCTAGCGATGCCGGCCCAAGCAGCGCAGCAGCAGGCTTGCGCGCAGCTGGCGCCGCAGCGCCGTCCGCCAATGGCCGGGGCAGACTTGGACCCGGTCGCTGCAGCGCCGCGCCGGGACAGGGCATGCCCGGGTGGGGCACAGGCGGAACGGAGTGGTCATCGGTCGGTCCCTTCTGTTCGCTTTTGACGCTGCACAGGATCCAAGCTTGACGTCGGGGTGTCGCAGAAGTTTGCCGAAAGGAAAGGGCAAACGCCGCGAAGGGTCGCAAGGGGGCACCCTGACATAGTTTGATACAAAAAAACCCGGCACAGCTTCAAAGCGCTTGTGGTATCGATAGGTGAGATCGATAGGGCGTGAAGACATCAGATGGAACCGACGCCTCATATCGCCATCGTCGACGATCACAAGGACATCCGCGAGTTGGTCGCCCGCTACCTGGGCGAACATGGCTACCGCGTGAGCGTCGCCGAAAGCGCGGTCGCTTTGCGGCGCCTGCTGCAACGCAGCGCGCCGGATCTCATCGTGCTCGACATCATGATGCCGGGCGAGGACGGCCTGTCGGTCTGCCGCGATCTGCGCACCACGGGCAACCTGCCTATAATCCTGCTGACGGCGGTAGCCGAAGACACCGATCGCATCATCGGCCTGGAGATGGGCGCCGACGACTACGTCACGAAGCCCTTCAACCCGCGTGAACTGCTTGCCCGCGTGAAGGCTGTCCTGCGCCGCGTTCAAAGCCTGCCGCCGCGACAATCCCTGCCGCCAGGAAAGGCGATCCGCTTCGATCGCTGGACTCTCGAGGTCGGCCGCCGCGAACTGGTCAGCGCCGACGGCGTGGCGGTGCCGCTCAGTACGGCTGAGTTCCGCTTGTTGTCCGCGCTGCTCGATCACCCGGGCATGGTGCTGACGCGCGACCAGCTTCTCGACCTGACGGTGGGGCGCGCGGCCGACGTCTATGACCGCAGCATCGACAACCAGGTCAGCCGGCTGAGGCGCAAAATCGAGCTGGATCCGAAGAATCCCCTGCTGATCAAGACGCACTGGGGCGGTGGATACAGCTTCGCGGCCGAGGTCACACCGGCATGAAGCAAGGCGCCGGCAGAGCATGCTCGTGGAGCCGTCGTCTGTTGCCGAACAGCCTGACCGGTCAGCTCATCGGGTTCATGCTGCTCGCCCTGGTGTTGTCCCAGGGCATCAGCTTCCTCATCTACTGGGACGAGCGCGGCCATGCGCTGCGGGAGGTGCTGAAGGAGGAATTCCTGGTTCGCAGCGCTTCGGTCGCCCGCCTGTTGGAGAGTTCGCCACGGGTGTACCATGCCGGCATCCTTCAGGCCGTCGGCACCAATTACACGCGCTTCTGGCTGACAGACGAGAACCCCGATGACATTGTGACCTGGCAACAGGAGGCCTGGCGTCGGCTGAAGCAGCCGTTGCCGGCCGGACCGGCTCAGGAGGTTGCTCCTCCACAGCCGGACACGATGGCGGGGCGCGACGAAGGGGCGCGTAGCGGCAGCGGCATTGTCGGCCGGCCGGCCATCGCTGCCGAAGCCGCGTCCTGGAGTGCATTGTCCCCGGCGGCGTGGGCGCTGCACCGGCCGGCCCGCTATGTGCGGCTGGACGACACCTATGGGTCCGGCCTCACGGTGCGCTTGTCGAACGGACAATGGTTGAACGTTGCCTTTGCGAAGCCCACCGGCGGGTCGGCCTGGCTGTCGCAGTCCAGCGTCTCTCTCGCCATCACCGCGATACTTCTCTCGCTGATCGCGGTTCTGGCGGCACGCCGTATCGCGAGGCCGCTGCGTCGGCTGGCTTATGCCGCGGAAGCCTTCGGCCGCGGCGAGGAGACCGTCCATCTGCCGGAGGAAGGCCCCAGCGATGTCCGCCGCACCGCGGAAGCCTTCAACCGCATGCAGGATCGCCTCCGGCGTTTCGTTGCCGACCGCACCAGTATGTTGGCTGCCATCGGCCACGACCTGCGCACGCCGATCACATCGCTGCGGCTGCGCGCGGAATTCGTCGCCGACAAGGAGATGCGCGACAAGATTCTCACCACCCTAGATGAAATGCAGATGATTACCGAGGCGACGCTCGCCTTCGCGCGCGAGGACGCCGTCGGCGAGACCACACGGCTGGTTGACCTGGCGGCACTCGCCGAAAGCCTCTGTAGCGACCTTGCGGACCTTGACTGGGACGTCACCTTCGTCGAGTGCGAGAGGACGCCCTACCGGTGCAGGCCGGCCGCGCTGCGCCGGGCGCTCCGTAATCTGATCGAAAATGCGGTGCGCTATGGCGCCGCGGCCAGCGTAGCCGTGCAGCCGTCGCAAGAGTGGCTGGAAATCATCGTCGACGATAACGGCCCGGGCATTCCTGATGCCCAGCTCGAGCAGGTCTTTGCGCCGTTTGCGCGATTGGAAAGCTCGCGCAGCAGGGCAACCGGCGGCGTCGGGCTGGGCTTGTCTATCGCCCGCACTATGGCGCGCAGTCACGGCGGCGACATCGTCCTCGTCAATCGCCAGGCCGGCGGCCTGCGGGCGGTGATCCGCTTGCCGCGGGACCGCGTGCCCTTGGATCGTCCGCAGTAGTCCGGCCGGCGCCATGGCGCCGATGTCGGGTCGCAACTTTGTATCAAAGTGTGCCGCTGGGCCGTCCGGTGAGAATTCACCACAATTTCCGGGCGGCTGGACATACTTCGGGGACAGTTGGCGCCTAGGCTGCACTCCTGCGTCACCGGGACCGACCGGAGTCGAAGGCGCCCTTGGGTGCCGTCCGTTGCCGATTGATGCTGCGCATGAAAACAGCAGGGAAATCGAAAGGAAAGGGAACAGCCATGGCTCGCTTGACTATCAACGGAGCGCCGCGCGATGTCGAGGTGGATCCGGACACACCGCTCCTTTGGGCGCTGCGCGAACAGTTGGGCATGACGGGGACGAAGTTCGGCTGCGGCATCGCGCAATGCGGCTCTTGCACCGTGCTCGTCGACGGGGTCGCAACACGGTCCTGTGTCCTTCCGATCGGCGCCATCATGCCGGAGCAGGAGATCGTCACCATCGAGGGGCTATCGCCTGACGGCTCGCATCCTGTGCAGAAGGCCTGGCTGGCCCTGGACGTGCCGCAGTGCGGCTATTGCCAGTCGGGCATGATCATGGCGGTCGTCGGGCTTCTGCAGCAGAACGGCAATCCGACGGATGCGGATATCGATGCCGAGATCACAAACATCTGTCGCTGCGGAACCTATAACCGCGTCCGTGCCGCCATCAAGATGGTGGCCGACAACGACGAAACCCAGGCCGGGTGAGGGGGAGACAACAATGCTTAGCGCACCAACCGTAACTCGCCGCAACTTCATCGTCGGGTCTGCCGCCGCCGTAGGCGGCCTTTCTCTCGGTTTCAGCGTTCCCTTTCCCGGCGGGGCACAGGCCGATGCCATCGCGCCCGAGATCAACGCCTGGGTCGTGGTCCGGCCGGATGATACCGTCGTCATCCGTATCGCCCGTTCCGAGATGGGACAGGGGACTCTTACCGGCCTTGCTCAACTCGTTGCCGAGGAATTGGAGTGCGACTGGTCGAAGGTCACCACGGAGTATCCGACGCCAGGCGAGAACATTGCCCGTAACCGCGTCTGGGGCAGCTTCTCGACCGGCGGCAGTCGCGGCATCCGTGAGTCCCACGACTACGTGCGGCGCGGCGGCGCGACGGCGCGCGAGATGCTAATTGCCGCCGCCGCGGATGAATGGCAAGTCCCGGCGGCCGAGTGCTCCGTGGCCAAGGGCGTGATCACCCATAGTCCGAGCGGCCGCAGCGTCACCTATGGTCAGGTGGCAACGGCCGCCGCCGCGATGACACCGCCGGCCGAGGTGGCGCTGAAGGATCCGAGCGAGTGGATCATCGCCGGCAAGCCGCTGCCGCGGCTCGATACCGCCGACAAGCTGACAGGCAAGCAGATCTATGGCGTCGACATGGTGCGCCCGAACATGCTGAATGCCGCGATCCGCGCCTGCCCGGTGTTCGGTGGCCGCGTTGCCAGCTTCGATGCTGCCGCGGTTTCAGGCATGCCGGGGGTCCGGCAGGTGGTTCAGGTCGATGACACATCGGTTGCCGTCGTTGCCTCCACCTGGTGGCAGGCGAAGACGGCGCTCGACAACCTCCCGATCGAGTGGGACGACGGGCCCAACAGCGGCGTCAGCAGTGACACAATCGCCGCGATGCTGGCCGAGGGACTGGAGGCGGATGAGGCCTTCATTGGCAACGAGGCCGGGGACGCACGCGGCGCCCTTGCCAATGCCGCGCAAACCGTGACGGCGGTATACGCCTTTCCCTTCCAGAACCACGCCACCATGGAGCCGATGAATGCGACGGCGGTCTATACGGACGATCGCTGTGAGGTCTGGTGCCCGACGCAGAACGGTGAGGCGAGCCTGGCCGCGGTAGCGGAGGCGTCGGGCCTGCCCGTCGAGCGATGCGAAGTCTACAAGCTGCACCTGGGCGGTGGCTTCGGCCGGCGCGGCAACTTCCAGGACTATGTGCGCCAGGTGGTCAGCATCGCCAAGCAGATGCCGGGCACGCCGATCAAGCTCATCTGGTCGCGCGAAGAGGACATGCTGCACGGCGCCTACCACCCGATAACCCAGTGCAAGCTTACCGGCGGCCTGGATGCCGACGGCAACCTGTCCGCCCTGCATATGCGTATCTCCGGCCAGTCGATTCTCGCCGCCGTGCGCCCGCAGGCCATGCAGGGCGGGCGCGACCCCGTGGTCTTCCAGGGCCTGCATGCCGGCGGTGACGAGTATACGCTCGGCTATTCGATCGACAACCTGCTGATCGATCACGCCATGCGTAACCCGCCGATCCCGCCAGGCTTTTGGCGCGGGGTAAATCTCAACCAGAATGCCATCTACATGGAATGCTTCATGGACGAGTTGGCGCATGCCGCCGGCCAGGATCCGCTGGCCTTCCGGCGCAAGTTGATGGCCAATCATCCAAAGCACCTGGCGGTACTGGAGGCCGTTGCCGAGCGCATCGGTTGGGAAACGGCGCCGCCGGAGGGCGTACACCGCGGTCTTGCCCAGATCATGGGCTTCGGCAGCTACGTGGCCGCGGCCGCGGAGGTGTCCGTGACTGACGGGGTGCTGCGGATGCACCGGATTGTGGCCGCGACTGATCCCGGCCATGTGGTCAATCCGGCCCAGGTCGAGCGCCAGGTCGAGGGCTCCTTCGTCTATGGGCTTTCCGCGTGCCTCTATGGTGAGTGCACGGTGGACGGCGGTCGCATCGAGCAGGAGAACTTCGACACCTACAACGTGCTGCGTATGGCAGAGATGCCGGCGGTGGAAACCATCGTCATGCCATCGGGCGGATTCTGGGGCGGGGTTGGTGAGCCGACCATCGCCGTGGCCGCGCCAGCCGTATTGAACGCCATCTTCGCCGCCACCGGAAAGCGCATCCGCCGCTTGCCGCTGATGAACCACGACCTGCGGTCAACCTGAGATGATTGTGGCCGCCTTGCCTCATCCCGAGCGCCCTCTGAATTTGTACGGGTGGCTTTCGATGGGGTGGGGCGGCCTCACCTTCGTCGCCGTGGCCGTGGCTTTGTGCTGCCCGGCGATGGCTCAGCAGGCGCCATCGGGCGCGGTCTCCTGTTCCGGCTGCCATGCTTCCGCGGGCAGCGGCGGCCCGGTGGCCAGCCTGGCCGACCGTCCTGCCGAAGAGATCGTCACCGCGCTGCTTCAGTATCGTTCGGGCGAGCGCACGGCCACAGTCATGGATCGCATCGCCAAGGGATTTTCAGATGACGAGATTCACGCGATCGCGGAGTGGTTTGCCGCAGGTGGCGAGCAGTCCGCGCGGCGCAGCCAGCCGTAGGTGGTTTCTCAAGGGTCTGGCGGCGAGTGGCGCTGCGGCGCTTTATGCTCCGCGGGTACGGGGCCAGCAGCCGGCCCACGTCGTGGTGGTCGGTGGTGGTTTCGCGGGTGCGAGCTGCGCACGGACCCTCAAGCGGCTGGGCCCGGAACTGGCGGTGACGCTGATCGAGCCGTCTCTGCGCTTCACCGCCTGTCCGTTCAGCAATCCGGTGATCGCCGGGCTGCGTGAGATGGATGCCCAGCAGTTCGGCTACGACGCGCTCAGGCGCGACGGCGTCGCCGTCGTGTCGCAGGCGGCGGTCGCGGTGGATGCCGAGTCCCGCCACGTCACTATCGCTGATGGCACGGTCTTCAGCTACCAGCGCCTGGTGATGGCTCCTGGCATCGATCTGCGCTTCGACGCCACTCCCGGCTACGATGCCGTCGCAGCGGAAGCCATGCCGCATGCCTGGAAGGCCGGAGCGCAGACCCTTCTCCTGCGCCGGCAGCTTGAGGCCATGGACGACGGCGGCGTTGTAGTGATGTCGGTCCCGGCCAGTCCCTATCGCTGTCCGCCCGGACCTTACGAACGGGCCAGCCTCATTGCGCATTACCTGAAGACACATAAGCCGCGCTCCAAGCTGATCGTGCTGGATGCCAAGGACCGTTTCTCCAAGCAGGGGCTGTTCGAAGCGGCCTGGCAGTCGCTCTACCCGGGCCTGCTGGAATGGGTGTCGCTTTCGTTCGGCGGGCAGGTCACCGAGGTTCAGCCCGCCTCGATGATGCTAGTCACCGACTTCGCGCGCCATCGCGCCGATGTCGCCAACGTCATACCACCACAGCGTGCGGGGGCGATCGCGACGGCGGCCGGCGTCGCCGACCAGACCGGCTGGTGCCCCATCGACCCGGTCACCTTCGAATCCCGCCTGCAACCGGGCATTCACGTTATCGGGGATGCCGCCATCGCAGGCGCCATGCCGAAATCGGCCTTCGCCGCCGACAGCCAGGCCAAGGTCTGCGCCGCCGTGATCGTCGACCTTCTGCGCGATCAGGTGCCGTCCGCGCAGAAGCTGGTGAACACCTGCTACAGCCTGGTGGCGCCGGACTATGGGATCTCGGTCGCCGGCGTGTACCACCCGCGCGGTGGCTTGCTGGCGGAGGTCGAAGGTGCCGGCGGCACCAGCCCCGCGGATGCGGGGCCGGCCTTCCGGTTGCAAGAAGCACGCTATGCGGAGGCGTGGTTTGATACCATCACCACCGCCGTATTCGGTTAGGAAAGCCCGGGTGGATGAGAGGTCGGATAAGGTGCGCGACAGCCATGACGGTGCTGGCCATCGCGGTCGGCGCGCCGGCCGCGGCGGAGGGCGTCCTGAGGGACTACCGGGTGGATGGCGACGCCATCGAGCGTCCGCTGACCGGCCGGCCGGGCGACGCGGCGCGCGGGGAGGCGCTGGTCGCCGACCGGCGCCGAAGCCTGTGCCTGCTCTGTCATACCGGGCCGTTTCCGCAGCCCCATGCACAGGGAACCCTGGCGCCGGACCTGCGTGGCGTCGGCGCCCGCCTGAGCGAAGGCCAGTTGCGATTGCGCGTGGTGGATATGCGGCGCCTTGCGCCGTCCAGCATCATGCCCTCCTACTACCGGGTCGATGGCCTCACGCGTGTCGGTCGCGCGTGGCAGGGCAGGCCGGTGCTCACCGCCGAGGAGATCGAAGATATCGTCGCCTTTCTGATGACATTGAAGGAATGAGGCATGAGCGCCGAACCCGATACAGTTCATAGAGTGGCGCTGCGGGGCCGCCTGGGTCGCCGCGCATTGCTGGCCGGCGCCATCGGCATTACCGCTCTGGCGATGGTGCGCCCGGCGCAGGCGCGACCCGGTCTGGATGCCGCGGTCGCAGACTTTGCCGGCGGCAGGGAAGTGCAGGCCGGGCGCGTGCGCTTCGACATCCCGCCCCTGGTGGAGAACGGCAACGCCGTGGGCGTCTCCATCGCCGTGGAGAGCCCGATGACCCAGCTGGATCACGTGACGCGGATTGCCTTGTTTAACGAGAAGAATCCGCAGGCCGATATGGTTGTCTTTCACCTCGGCCCGAGGGCGGGGCGCGCGGCGGTATCTACCCGTGTCAGGCTGGCTACGTCGCAGACGATTGTCGCCTTGGCGGAAATGAGTGACGGCAGCGTGTGGTCTGCCAGAGCGAACGTAGTCGTGACCCTGGCGGCCTGCATTGAGGATTTGCTGTGATGCGCAGTATGATCAACGTTCCCAAAACGGCGAAGGCGGGCGAGATCATCGAGATCAAGACGATGATCGCGCATCCGATGGAGACCGGCTATCGCACCGGCACGAACGGCACGACGATTCCCCGCAACATCATCACCCGCTTTGTCTGCACCTACGATGGCGAAGAGGTGTTCTCGGCGGATCTGTTCCCGGCGGTGGCCGCCAATCCGCTGATCGCCTTCACCACCGTGGCCCTGCGCTCCGGGACACTGACCTTCGCATGGACCGACGACAGCGGCGCGACGCAGAGCGAGAGTGTGGAGATCGTGGTGGCATGAACCGCTGGGTGCAGGGTTTTCTGGCTGTCTGCGCTGCACCGCTCGCTGGGGTTCTGTGGATAGAAGCCGACGCTGCGTCGCCAGATGACAAGCGATCCGGCGTCGAATTCGTCTCGCCGCAGACGCGTCAGCTGCAGGAGGACGATACCAGCAATCCAGGGATGCTATGGGTGCTGGAGGGGGAACAGCTGTGGCAAGAACCCGCAGGCTACCGCGCTACGGCCTGCGCAGACTGCCATGGTGCCGCCGAAACGGTCATGCGCGGCGTTGCCACGCGTTATCCGCAATTGGACGAACAGAGCGAACGTACCGTCGACCTGCAAGGGCGGGTCAATCTCTGCCGGACCAGGCACCAGGAAGCGGCGGCGCTGGCATTCGAGAGCCAGGAATTGCTCGCCCTGACGGCCTTTATAGGCTACCAGTCGCGCGGCATGCCACTGACCGCGTCCGAGGACGAGCGGCTCACGCCTTTCATCGATAGCGGCCGTCGGCTCTATAGCCGGCGCATGGGGCAGCTCGATCTCGCCTGCGCGGACTGTCACGATGCGCGCTGGGGTCAGCGGCTCAGCGGCAGTCTCATCCCGCAAGCGCACCCGACCGGCTATCCGGTCTATCGGCTGGAATGGCAGACGGTCGGCTCCCTGCAGCGACGGTTCCGCAATTGCATGGTCGGCGTGCGTGCGGAACCTTTCGACTACGGTGCGCCGGAAATGGTCGACCTGGAACTGTATCTTCGACAGCGCGCAGCCGGCCTGCCGATCGAGACGCCGGCAGTCCGGCCTTGATCCCGCTGCCTGCCCTGGCAGGCGTCATAGGGCGGCGCAGATGGGTCTGTCAGCTGTTGAAACGCTTCGGTACCGACATCACCTAGAAGCACGTGCCGCAACGCTTCTGCCCTTTGGGGGCGCGAACCGGCGGCGGGCCAAGGGACCATGTGGACAGCACGCCCTCCGGAACACGTCGAGATCAAGGAGGCTTTCGGCCGCGAGGAAGCGGCTGGTCTGCTTTTCTCCTGCCGCCTGCGCGTGACGGTGCTGCTCGTCATCGGCGCGTGGCTCGCCTACAGCGTGCCCATGCCGCGGGTGCTCTACTACTTTGGCTTGATCGCCCTCTTCATCATCCTGGGTATCGTACCTCTCGTGCTGCGTCGCTATGGGCGCTGGGGCGTTGGAGCCATTGCGGTCATCGCTCTCTTGGATGCCGGGCTCCTGGCTTACACCTTGCTCGCACCCAATCCATTCGTTGAGACGACCTGGCCGCCGCAGATGATGCTGCGCTTTCACAACTTCCTTTACTTCTTCGTTTTCCTTGCCGGCGCGGCACTCAGCTATTCGCCGGGGCACGTGCTGTGGAGTGGGAGCGCCGCGGCGGCGGCTTGGAGTATCGGGGTCTATCTGATCTGGGCGCGCCCGGACACCGTCGTCGGGTCAGGTAGCGGACCTACCGACCCGGACGGATTCCTCAGCCCCTACTTCGTCAACGTGGTTACCTGGCAGAACGAGGTGGTATTGATGATGATCGTCGCCGCGCTGCTCGCGGCGGCTGTGTGGCGTTCACGGCGCCTTGTATTGCGCCAGGTTGCGGCGGAACAGGCGCGCTCCAACCTGGCGCGCTACTTCTCTCCCAATCTGGTAGACCGCCTGGCCCGCGCCGGTCGGCCGTTCGACGAAGCGAGCACGCAGAATGCCGCCGTGCTTTTCGTTGACATCATCGGCTTCACCAGCATTGCCGAGGGGATGCCGCCCGAAAAGGTGATCGCCCTGCTGCGCGGCTTCCATCAGCGGATGTGCCGGGTTGTGTTCGCTCATCACGGGACCCTCGACAAGTACATCGGCGATGCCGTTCTGGCCACCTTCGGAACACCAAAACCGGGTGACAGGGACGCAACGAACGCCTTGAATTGCGCTCTTGGGATGCTGCGGGAGATCGAGCGCTGGAACGCCAAGCGGGCCCTCCGTGGCGCTGCGCCGCTGCAGGTGGGCATCGGCATCCATTACGGGCCGGTGGTGGCCGGGAACATCGGCGACGAGCGCCGGCTTGAATTCACGGTCATCGGTGACGTCGTCAACGTGGCGAGCCGCATAGAACGGCTGACGCGGCAGTATGATACGCCGCTCATCGTGAGCGGCGACCTTGTCGCGGCGGTACGGCAGGAGGGCCACGACGATAACCTGCTGGCCGGCTTCACCGAAAGCACCTCCTCTGAAGTGAGGGGCCGGCGCGCGCCGGTTGCGATCTGGCAGTATGATGCCGGCGCCGGGCAGAGCGCCGCGCCGGCGATCATAGCCTGAGACCTACCGGGGCTTCGTCACGCAAGCTGGCTAAATCCCGTGAAGCGGAGTCCCGGCTGCGGCCGTGGCGCCGCGGCGGGCAGTCCATTGAATTCCGTCCCTGGGCACCACTACTTCCCTACCTTCTCCATGAACGCCACCGCCGCGGCCGGGTTTTTCACCTTCGCGCCTGAGATGAAATAGGCGTAGACGTCGCCTTTCTTGGCCCAGTCCTTCACGCGCTTGGCCCATTGGCCGAGATCCTTCTTGCTGTAGCCGGTTTCCTCCTCCGCGCGGGATTGCATCAGGCGCGCGTAGGTGAAGTCGGCGGTCGGCTCGTCGATCGCCGGGAAGCGTTCGTGATCGGCGTAGACGATGGCGGCGTTGTGCTTGCGCGCGAGGGCGTAGAAGGCCGGATCCTGGAAGGACGGGTGGCGCACCTCCAGGGCATGGCGCAGCGGCACGCCCTCGATCTCCTTGGGCAGCAGTTTGAAGAAGTCGGCCATGTCTTCGGCGTCGAATTTCTTGGTCTCCATGAACTGCCAGTTCACCGGCCCCAGGCGGTCGGCCAGCAGGTGCAGGCCCTGCCCGAGGAACTTTTCAATCGAGTCCCTGGCGGCGGCGAGCTGCTTGCGGTTGGTGCAATAGCGCGAGGCCTTCACCGAGAAGACGAAGCCCTCTGGAGTCTCGTCGCGCCATTTCATCCAGCTGGGTGGCTTGAAGCTGGAATAGTAGGTGCCGTTGATCTCGATGGAGGAGAGCGCGCGGCTGGCGTACTCCAGCTCGCGGCGCTGCACCAGGCCGTCGGGATAGAAGGTGCCGCGCCACGGCTCGAAGGTCCAGCCGCCGATGCCGACGAAGATCTTTCCTTCAGAGTCTTTGCCCTTCGCCACCGCCTGATCTCCCGCTTTCAATGGTGCCGCAACCCTCCTGCGGCGAGGGGCGGATTGCAACGGCCAAATCCACCGCCCCATGGCAATTGGAGGACATTCCTGAAGTTGTCCTGACAGGCAAGGTCTCCTCGGATGACAGCCATGCCTCTCGCGGCCGATTCGGCAAGCTGCCGCCGCAGCGGCTCCAGCTGGGAGAGTCGGTGCCATTGATTTTGTTTTATTGAAGCAATAGCTCCAAAACGGATACTTTTTCTGAGGCTGGCTTCGGCGCGATGATCCGAGCCGTGAGCCGCCCGCCGCCAGGGCGTGAGAACGCGAAGGCACGTCAGCAAGGGACCCGGAGATGCCCATTGAAAAGCCCATTGAGACGATAGACACACTCGTCGTCGGCGCCGGTCAGGCCGGCGTGGCCGCCAGCGAGCACCTCGGCGCCAACGGCATTCCGCACCTTGTCCTGGAGCGGGACCGCATCGCCGAACGCTGGCGCAGCGGCCGGTGGGACTCGCTGGTTGCCAATGGTCCGGCCTGGCATGACCGCTTTCCGGGCCTGGAGTTCTCCGATACCGATCCCGATGGCTTCGCCTCCAAGGAGAGAGTCGCGGACTATTTCGTCGACTACGCAAAGCGGATCGATGCCCCCATCCGCTGCGGCGTCGAGGTCCGGGCCGTGGAACGAAACCTGGGCGGCCCCGGCTTTCGCGTGGAAACCTCCGAGGGGGTGATCGAGGCGATCAACGTGGTGGCGGCGACCGGGGCGTTCCAGCACCCGGTCATCCCGCCGGTCGTGCCCCCGGGGGCGCCCTTCACCCAGATCCATTCCTTCGACTACCGCAATCCGGACCAGCTGCCCGAGGGGGCGGTGATGGTCGTCGGGGCGGGGTCGTCCGGCGCGCAGATCGCCGAGGAACTGATGGGCGCTGGCCGGCGTGTCTATCTGTCGGTAGGGCCGCACGATCGCCCGCCGCGCGCCTATCGCAGCCGCGACTACTGCTGGTGGCTGGGGGTGCTCGGCCTGTGGGACGTCGAGGCCCTGGAGCCCGGCAAGGAACACGTCACCATCGCGGTGAGTGGTGCCCAGGGCGGCCATACGGTCGACTTTCGGCGCTTTGCCGCCCAGGGCATGACGCTCGTCGGCCGCACGGAGGGCTACAAGGACGGCGTGCTGTCCTTCGCGCCGGATCTCGCGGACAATATTGCGCATGGCGATGCCTACTACCTCTCGATGCTGGAGCAAGCCGACGCCTGGATCGTTCGCAACGGCATGGACCTTCCGGAAGAGCCGGAAGCCCACGTCATCGGTCCGGCCCCGGACTGCGTCACCGATCCGATCCTAGCGCTGGACCTGGCCGAGGCCGGTGTGACCTCGATCGTCTGGGCAACGGGATACAGCCGCGATTACAGCTGGCTGAAGGTCGACGCCTTCGATGAACAGGGCGCGCCCAAGCACCAGCGCGGTGTATCCTCCGAGCCGGGGATCTATTTCCTCGGGCTGCCATGGCAGTCGCGCCGGGGGTCCACTTTCATCTGGGGCGTCTGGCATGACGCCAAGCACGTGGCGGACCACATCGCCACGCAACGCAGTTATCGGCAATACCGCAGTCGGGCGGAGCGCCGGGCAGAAAGCGCATAGTCATCGAGAAAGAGACTGGGACCAAGATGGTGCATACCCGAATTCGCAAGTTCAATACCAAGGAAACCTATCCGGAGCAGAAGCTCGACAACGACCTCTGCCAGGCCGTGGTCACGCAAGGCGGGCGGACGATCTATCTGCGCGGCCAGTGCCCGCAGAACCTGGACGACGCAAAGAACATCGACAGTCACGATCCGGTCGAGCAAACCCACAAGGTCATGCAGAACATCAAGCAGCTGATCGAGGAGTGCGGCGGCAGGATGGAGCACCTGGTGAAGGTCGTCGTCTATATCACCGACGTGCGCCACCGCGAGGCCGTCTACCGCACGATGGGTGAATACATCAAAGGCGTGCATCCGGTTTCCACCGGTCTGGTCGTCTCGGCACTCGCGCGGCCCGAATGGCTCGTTGAAATCGACGGTACCGCCGTCATTCCGGACTGACGCCTTAAGGGGGTAGCATGACCTTCTCGATCGCCGCGCGCTGTGCGGAGACCGGCATGTTCGGGCTCGCCGTCTCATCGTCCTCGCCGGCGGTTGCGGCGCGCTGCGCCTTTGCCCGTGCCGGCGTCGGCGCGGTGGCGAGCCAGAACATCACCGACCCGGCACTGGGTCCTTGGATCCTCGACCTCATGGCCGGCGGTGTCGGCGCCGAGGAGGCGATCCGGCAGGTCGTGGCAGGCGCGCCGCACATACAGTTCCGCCAGCTGACCGCCATCGACCGCGCCGGGCGCACCGCCGTCTTCGAGGGCGCGCGGACGTTGGGCGTGCATGCGGCCGCACAGGGACGCGACGCCGTGGCTGGCGGCAACCTCCTCGCCAGCACCGACGTGCCCGAGGCCATGGTAGCGATCTTCGAAGGCTCCAGCGGGCACCTGGGCGACCGCCTGATTACGGCGATGAGAGCGGGCCTCGCCGCGGGCGGCGAGGCGGGCCCCGTGCATTCGGCGGGCTTGCTTCTGGTGCGCGAGGTCGCCTGGCCCGTCGCCGACCTGCGCGTCGACTGGCAGGAGACCGACCCGATCGGCGCGCTGGCCAAACTCTGGCAGATCTACAAGCCGCAGCTCGACGACTATGTCACCCGCGCCATTGACCCGACCCGCGCGCCCGGTTTTGGTGTTGCCGGCGATCCTTAAGCCGCGCTTGCTTTCCAAGCTCCCGGCGCTGGAGTAAACCTGGGCGATGCGTTTCACGCTTCGCCAGCTGGAATACTTTGTCGCCGCCGGGGAGACCGGCAGCATCACGCTGGCATCCGAGCGCATCGCCATCTCGCAGCCCTCAATCTCCACTGCAATCTCCCACCTGGAGAAAGAACTGGGCGTGCAGCTCTTCGTGCGCCACCATGCCCAGGGGCTGTCGCTGACGCCGGCGGGCAAGCGCCTGCTGCGCGAGGCCAAGGGGCTGCTGCAACAGGCCGAGGCGCTCTACGACGCGGCGGGGGAAGCGAGCGGTCAGATCCGCGGACGCTTGACCGTCGGCTGCCTCATCACCTTGGCGCCCATGGTGATCCCCGAGCTGTCGCATTCCTTCATGGTGGCCTTCCCCGATACCTTCGTGCATCAGGTGGAGGACGACCAGGAGCGCCTGCTGGACGCCCTGCGCAAGGCGGAGACCGATATCGCCATCACCTACGACCTGCAGCTCAGCGACGACATCGCCTTCGAGGCGCTGGCGACCCTGCCGCCGCATGTGGTGGTGAGCGAGAGTCATCCTTTCGCCGGTAAAGCGAAGGTTGGCCTCGTCGAACTGGCCGACGAGCCGATGATCCTGCTGGACCTGCCGTTCAGCCGGGAATACTTCCTGGCGCTCTTCATGGCCGAGGGCCTCGCACCCAACATCCAGGCACGCTCGGCGCATCAGGACGTGGTGCGCACCATGGTCGCTAACGGTTACGGCTACAGCCTGTTCAACGCCTTCCCGCGCTCCGACCAGGCGCTCGACGGGCGCCGGCTGGTGCGCGTGCCGCTGGCGGGCAAGCCGCGCCCCATGCGGCTGGGCATGGCGACGGCGACCCAGGTGAAGCCCTTGCGCCTCGTCGAGGCCTTCCAGGCGCACTGCCGCAGCGTTGTGTCGGATAGCTACATTCCCGGCATGGTGCCGCCAGTCGCCGGCAACAAGGGCAAGAAGGCGACGGAAAAGCCCCGCCGCTGAAGGCTACGGGGCGACGCGCGCGGCGGCGTGCTGTTCCGGCTTGGCCAGCAGCACCTCGCGCCGTGCCGCTTCGATCAGCTGATGCGCGACATAGGCCGACAGCTGGAAGTGCTCCGGCCAGTTCGAGACTTGCAGGGTATAGAAGCCGGTCAGCTCGGCCTGGCCGAGGCGGTAGTCGATGCGGCTCCCGTCCTTCAGGGTGACGCTGAGGCGCAGCTTCGGTGCGTCGAGGCCGTCGCCAGACACTGCCTCACGGCCCAATACCTGCTCGACCCGTAGCCCGGCCAGGCGTTCGGCCAGACGTGCGGCGGCGTTGACGTTCAGCGTCTGTTGCGGTCCGCCGTCCCGCAGCTGCCACGGGGTCTTGCCGGCGGGGTCGATGGCGGCAACCAGGTGCAGGCCATTGATCTGGATATCGGTGATGCTGCCTTCGGCCAGGTGCAACACGCCCTTGTCGGTCCAGTCGTCACTGTCGGACGGGGCATCGAACAGTCCGAAGGCGACCGCGTAGGCGGTGTCCTCGCCGGCGCGGCGGGCATGGGACTGTCGCGGCCCTTCCGGGCTGCCGAGGTAAAGCGTCGCCAGGACCTCGCCCGCGTTGGCCAGCGTGATCCGGCGCTCGAAATCGTCGTCGGCCAGTTTGAAGCGGATCAGCGCGTCCGGGTCCGATTCCGTGGGAAAGTCCTCACGGATCGCCAGCAGGCGTTGCAGCATGTCGTCGACCTTGCGGGCGTCGGCGGGAAAATCGCCGCGGTCCGGCAAAACCCAGCCGTCGCCCCGGCGCAGCAGGTCGGCGGTGTCGTAGTCGGGCCCCTCGATGGTGATGCGGTCGACCTGCGCGGCCTCCAGGGCGAACATGGCCGCGCCCTTCTTGGCGTCGCGCTGCCCCGACTCGTAGCTGGTCAGGACCACGGCCAACACGAAAATCAGGGCCAGGACGATCCCGATGATCCCGAGTATCTTTTCCATCGATATGCCTTCCAAACCGGCGTTGCCTGAAAAGGGGACGCCGAGGCCCCTGCGCCGGGTTTGTCCGCGACTATTTCAGAAATCGGGCAGCAAAGCGTTAATGTACAATGCGTTTTGCGCCACGCTGGGTTGTCCCCATAACAGGCGGCGGCCGCGCTTGGGCGGGCGAGGAATTGACAGTCCGGCGGCGCTCCGCCAAAGATGTTTCAGAAATGAAACGATAGTGGAGCGAAGCGGATGGCGGTCGGCGGCCCCCTGCACAAGCGGATACTGGACCTCTACGAAGATCTGCCGCGCGGCGAGCGGCGTCTCGCCGACCTGATCCTCAAGAACGGCGCCACCCTGCGCAACGAGGCGGCCACCGATCTCGCCCGCGATGCCGGGGTTTCCAAGGCGACGGCGGCGCGCTTCTTCAAGCGCCTCGGCTACGCCAGCTTCAAGGCGGCCCAGCAGGAGGTCCGCGCCCAGGCCGCGGCGCCGGCGGCGGAACGGGCCAGCGCCCTGCCGGGGTTCGGCAGCGGCGGCGTCAGCATCTCCGCCCATCTCGACAACGAGGTCCAGAACCTCATCCGCACGGTGGAGCAGCAGCGCTCCGACGAGTTGGCCTCTGCGGTCAAGCTGCTGCTGAACGGAGAGAAGCTCTGGGTGGTGGGCTTTGGCGACAACTATCCGCTGGTGCACTTTGCGCGTGCGCAGCTCATCAAGGTGCGTCCCGACATCCGCATCATCCCCTTGAGCGGCTTCTCCGTGCCGGAGGAGTTCGCCTCGATTTCCTCCGCCGACGTCATGCTGGCCTGCGGCGTCGGCCGCCGCACCCGGGCTTTCCGCAACATCACGCTCTCGGCCAAGCGGGCGGGCGCGCGGGTCATCCTGCTGACCGACACCGCCAGTCCCGGCGATGCCGCCAACGCCGACGTGATCCTGCGCTGCCGCTCCATCGGCGTCGCCATGTTCGATTCCATGACCGCGGCGGTCAGCCTCCTGACCTACCTCTGTGCCTCGCTGGCGGCGCGCATCGGTGATGCCGCTATCGAGCGTATGCGATTGATCGAGAACATACATGCGGACTGGGGCGACGTGATCGCCGGAGACCTTTAGGCCGGAATCGCGAATCGGAACTGACCCTAGATCGGTGACAGGCAACAGCGGTTTGGTTCAAAAATGAAATTAAAAATTTAGTTTTTCAAATTTTGTTGCACGAAAATTCCGCATCTGATCCCCTTGTTGCACTGCGATCCGAACCGGTGGCCTGAAGACCACCGTCTGCAACAGGGGAACCATCATGAGGCTGCACCATCAAAGCATTCGCCTGGCCGCGGGGCTGTCGGCGGCACTGGCCGTCGCAGGCGCCTTCACCAGTGCGCAGGCCAGCGAGCTGGTCTGGGCGCGTTACGGCGACATCGACTCGCTGGACCCGCACCGCGCCACCTCGACGCTGTCGATGCAGGTCTGGGACCAGATCTACGACACCCTGCTGGCCTTCGACGAGGACGGCAAGCCGCGGGCGAACCTCGCCAAGTCATGGACGGTCAGCGACGACGGCCTGTCTTACACCCTGGCGCTGGAGGACGGCGTGCTCTGCCACGACGGCTCTCCGTTCAACGCCGAGGACGTGAAGTACACCATCGACCGCGCCTTCGACGGCGCGAAGCCCAGCCTCACCAAGACCAGCTGGGGGCCGATCGAAGCGGTCGAGGTGGTCGACCCGCTGACCGTGAAGGTCTCCATGACCTCGCGCTTTGGCGCCTTCCTGCCGTTCCTGGCCGACAGCTTCTCCTCGATGGTCTGTGACACCAACACCGCCGATACCTTCGGCAGTTCGACGGCCATCGGCACGGGCCCCTTCAAGCTGGTCGAGTGGGTGAAGGGCAGCGCGGTGACCCTGGAGAAGAACCCCGATTACCGGAACTTCGGCAAGCCGGTCGCCAACAAGGGCGCGCCCTATATCGACCGCCTGGTGGTGCGCACGGTGCCGGAGCCGCAGACCCGTCTCGCCGCCTTGCGCACCGGCGAGGTGCACATCGCCGAGCCGCCCTTCGACGACATCCCGGCAATCAAGGAGGCCGGCGAACTCGACATCGTGGTGGCCGACAACACCGGCCAGAACGTGTTCTGGGAATTCACCATCTCGCGCCCGCCCTTCAACGACATCCGCGCCCGCCAGGCGGTCGCCTACGCCACCGATGCGCAGATGGCGATCGACATCATCTACGGCGGGCTCAGCCAGCGCGAGTGGTGCCCGGTGTCGCGCGGCGTCTTCGGCAACGACCAGGAGTTCTGCAAGCAGTACGGCTATCCCTACGACCCGGAGAAGGCCAAGGCGCTGCTCGCCGAAATGGGCTACGGCCCGGACAAGCCGCTGGAGACCACGATGTTCGTCTGGACCGGCGGTAACCGCCACAAGCTGGCGGAGATCTTCCAGGCCCAGCTGGCCCAGGTCGGCATCAAGGCGGCCATCGAGATCATGGACATCGGCACCATGAACGCCCGGGTGAAGGAGCAGAACGAGATGACCGAAGGCGGCCCGGGCACCTTCGACATGATGACCTGGGGCTGGTACGACCCCGACATCCTCTATGCCCTGTGGCACTCGCCGGGCGCCTACTCGGGCTTCCAGACCCCGGAGCTTGACGCCATGCTGGAGAAGACCCGCACCACCATCGAGCCGGAAGCCCGTCTGAAGGCCGTGCAGGACGTCATCAGGTACCTGATGGAGAATGCCGCCCACATCGGCCTCTACACGCCGGGCTGGGAATGGGTCTTCGCCGTCCGCCCGGAGGTCGAGGGCTTCAAAGTCGGCGCCTTCCTGCATCCGATGTTCCAGGACGTGAAGTTGAAGTAGGTACAGGGTTTGCCGGAGTTGCACAGCGTGAGCTATGAACCTGCAATGGCAATACCTATGTCAATGTCACCCCGGGGCTTGACCCCGGGGTCCATTGGCGCTGGCCGCCTGTGCCGCCCTTCAAACGGGAGCACCCGTCGTGGCGGCGAGGGCATTGGGTCCCGGGATCAGGTCCCGGGACGACAGCGTCGCTAGGTCGCTCCGATGCTCCGCTTCATCATCCAGCGCCTGATCGCCGCGGCGGTGACCATCTGGATCACCACCATCGCGGTCACCCTGCTGATCCACGCGGTGCCGGGCGACCCGGTGCGCATCATGTACGCCAAGTTCCAGTCGACGCCGGAGCAGATCGAGGCGATCCGCACGTCGCTCGGGCTCGACCAGCCGATCCACCTGCAGTACCTGAGTTATCTCGGCCGCCTGTTCCAGGGCGATCTCGGGCGCTCCATCGTTGGTGACCAGCCGGTGCTGGACGTGCTCCTGACCCGCTTCCCGCCGACCCTGGCGCTGGCCAGCGCCAGTCTCGCGATTGCCATCGCCATCGGCATGTCGTTGGGATTCTTCGCGGCCTACAAGCGCGGCACCGCGAGCGACGCCGCCGCCATGGTGACCGCCATCATCGGCGTCTCCATGCCGCACTTCTGGCTCGGCCTGCTGCTCCTGTTCTTCTTTTCGCTGCAGCTGCAGTGGCTGCCGGTCGCCGGCAACGACTGGCGCAGCCTCATCCTGCCGGCCATGACGCTGGGTCTTGCCAACGCCGCGGTGCTGGCGCGGCTCACGCGCTCGGCGATGATCGACATCTTCGATCAGGACTTCGTGCGCACGGCCAACGCCAAGGGCCTGCCGAAGTCGCTGGTGCTCTACCGCCATGCCTTGCGCTCCGGCCTGGTGCCCATCGTCTCCATGATGGGCCTGCAGTTCGCCTACATGATGGGCGGCGCCATCGTGGTGGAGAACGTCTTTGCCTGGAACGGCGTCGGTCGGCTCGCCATCGAGGCGGTCTTTGCCCGCGACTACCCGATGATCCAGGGCTTCATCCTGTTCTTCGCCAGCGTGGTGGTGATCGTCTCGGTGATCATCGACGTGCTCTATGCGGTTCTCGATCCGCGCATCCGGTACGGCTGATGGCGAGTGCGGCGGAAACCCAGGCCGTGGACCGCGGCCGTCCGGCGGCAGCGCGGCCCTTCACCGCCTTCCTTGCCAGCCTGCTGCGCAGCCCCAGCGGTTGCATCGGCTTGTTCATCGTCGGCCTGCTGGTGGTGACCGCGATCGCCGCGCCGCTCATCGCACCCTACGACCCGCTGCGCATGGCCGCGGGGCCGCGACTGCAGCCGCCTTCGCTCAGCCACCTCATGGGCACCGACGACTTCGGGCGCGACGTCTTCAGCCGCATCGTCTACGGCGCGCAGCTCACCTTGCAGATCGGCGTCATCGCCGTTGGCATCTCGCTCACCCTCGGCCTGCTGCTGGGCCTCGTCGCCGGCTACGGCTCCAAGTGGGTCGAGCGCATCCTCATGCGCCTGGTCGATGTGCTGTTCTCCTTCACCGAGATCGTCATCGCGCTGGCCTGCCTCGCCATCTTCGGCATCGGCCTTACCAACGCGATGATCGCCATCGGCATTGCCTCGATCCCCTTCTACGCCCGTGTCACCCACTCGGTGGTGCTGGTGGAGAAGAACAAGCCCTATTTCGAAGCGGCCGTCTCCGCCGGCGCCGGGCGCCTGCGCCTCATTTTCCTGCACCTGCTGCCCAACGTGATGCCGACCCTCATCGTCGTCGGCACCCTCGGCGTCTCCACCGCGGTGCTGGCCGCGGCGGGCCTCAGCTTCCTGGGACTCGGCGCTCAGCCGCCGCAGCCGGAGTGGGGCTTCATGCTGTCGTCCAGCCGCGACCTCATCTCGCGCGCACCCTGGATGATGATCTTCCCGGGCCTTGCCATTGCGGTCACCGTGCTGGGCTTCAACCTGCTGGGCGACGGCATCCGCGAGGTGCTCGACCCACGCCAGCGGCAGCGCTAGGGGCGAGGTTATGGCGGACGACCACACCATCCTCCAGGTACGCGACCTGTCGATTTCCTTTGGCAAGGGCGAGGGGCGCAACCGCGCGGTGAAGAACCTCTCCTACGACCTGAAGCGTGGCGAGACCCTGGCCATCGTCGGTGAGAGCGGCTCCGGCAAGAGCGTCTCCAGTCTTGCCTTGCTGGGCCTACTGCCGCCGCGCAGCGCGACCATCGAGAGCGGCAGTGCCCACTTCCATGGCCGCGACCTTCTGACCTTGCCGCCGGCCGCGCTGCGCCGGCTGCGCGGCAACGAGATCACCATGATCTTTCAGGAGCCGATGACCTCGCTGACGCCGGTGCTGCGCATCGGCCTGCAGCTCACCGAGGGTCTCGTCGAGCACCAAGGCATGTCCCAGGCGGAGGCGGAGGTCCGCGCGGTAGAGATGCTGACCCTGGTCGGCCTCGACCGCCCGAAGGAGCGGCTGCGCCAGTTTCCGCACGAGCTTTCAGGCGGCATGCGACAGCGCGTGATGATCGCGATGGCGATGGCGAGCGATCCGGCGATCCTCATCGCCGACGAACCGACGACAGCCCTCGACGTGACCGTGCAGGCGCAGATCCTCGACCTCATGCGCGACCTCAAGAAGAACTTCGACACTGCGATAATCCTCATCACCCATGACATGGGCGTGGTCGCCGAGATGGCCGACCGCGTGGTGGTGATGAAGGAAGGTCAGAAGGTGGAGGAGGGGGCTGTTGCCGATCTTTTCGCCAAGCCCAAGGCCGATTACACCCGCCGCCTGCTGGCCGCGGTTCCGCGCCTCGGCGCCTTCGCCGCGACGGCGGCGCCGCGCCGGGTGGTCGAGCAACCGAAGCCGGTGGGCGCCCCGCTTGTCGATGTCCGCGGGCTCTGCAAGACTTTCCGTGAGCAAGGTTTTTTCTTTGCCAGGGGCGGCGGCACCATCGCCATGGACGATGTCTCCTTCGACTTGCGGGCCGGTGAGACCTTGGCGCTGGTCGGCGAGAGCGGCTCGGGCAAGTCGACCACCGGGCGCGCCGTGCTGCGCCTGCTGGAGGTCGATTCCGGCGAGATCGACGTTGACGGCATCGATCTGCGCAAGCTCGGGCCGCAGATGCTGCGCAAGGTGCGCCGCGAAATGCAGATGATCTTCCAGGACCCCTTCGCAGCCTTGAACCCGCGCATGAGTGCCGGCCGCCTGGTCGCCGAGCCGATGGTGATCCACGGCGTCGCCTCGGGCGGCGAGCTGGACGATCGCGTCGAGATGCTGTTCCGCCGCGTCGGCCTCGGCAGCGAGCACATCCGGCGCTACCCGCACGAGTTCTCCGGCGGCCAGCGCCAGCGGCTCTGCATCGCCCGGGCGCTGGGTGTCGGGCCGAAGCTGATGGTTGCCGACGAGCCGACCTCGGCGCTCGACGTCTCGGTGCAGGCCCAAGTGCTGGAACTGCTGCTGGAGTTGCAGCAGAGCCTCGGTCTCGGCTACCTCTTCATCAGCCACGACATGGCGGTGGTGGAAGAGGTCAGCCACCGCGTCGCCGTCATGCACAAGGGCCGCATCGTGGAGATCGGCCCGCGCCAGGCGGTGCTGAACGACCCGCGCCACCCCTACACCCGGGCGCTGCTGGCCGCCGTACCGGTGCCCGACCCGGCGCGGCTGCGCGGCGCCTTGCCGGAACCCGACGTTGCCAGCCTGCCGCGCGGCCCCCTGGCCGAGGTGGCCAAGGGGCACTTCGTCGCTCAATGATGTCAGGTAGAACATGACCATCGGTATCGCCGTTTCCGGCCCCATGGCGGGTCTTGCCACTTTCATGGCCCTGCGCGCGGTCGAGCGCGTCGCGCGCGGCGCTCTCGGCGGCTTCGTCAGCTTCGTGGTGCTGACCGACGATGGCCGCGCGCTCCACGCCGACACCCAGCGCGGCGGTACCACGACCCTGTTCACCGACGCGGAGTCGACGGGTGTCTTACCGCCGCCGTCCTTCGCCACGGCGCGCCTGGCTGCCCTCATGTCGAGCGGCCCGAACCGGCCGGAGCCGCTGTTGCAGTTCACCCCGGCCGATCCCGCCGTGGGCATCGTCACCGGCCACCGCCTGCCCAACATGCCGGGTGCTGGTGGTGGGCCGATCAACGCCGCCGTGCTGGAGCGGCTGAAGCAGGGCGAGACCCCGCGCCAGGCGGTGGAGGCGGAGCTTGCCGCGCATCCCCGTGCCGACGCCGGGCTCATCGCCCTGGCGCGCGACGGCACGCTCTTTGCAGCCGACAGCGAACTGGTGCAGCAGCGCACGGACTGCGGCAGCTTCCTGGGCGAAGATCCGGCGGTGGGCGGGCGCTGCGCCGTGCTGCACAACTCGATCTTCCCGGTCTCGCCGCTGGCTCAGCTCGCCGCGGCCGTTGCCTTCGACACCATGGCGCCGGTCGATGGCGCCGACTTTCACGTCGCCGTGCACGCCGGCACGCGCCTGGAACTCGGCCACGAGGCCTGCCTGCACCTCGGTACCGGCGACCGCGTCACGCACATCTGCGTGCAGGACAAGGTGTGGATGATCGGCAGTCACCACGGTGCCGCGCTGCCTCACGGGGCCGCGGTGCGGCGCAATGGCAAGCTGATCGGCCGGGTGATCTTCGAGCCCTACTGCGTGGCCGAGAACGCCGTTCTGGTTTCCCTCAGCGGGCTGGACGAGGCTATCATCTCCGTCCGGGCCGACAGCATTGAGGGAGTGAAGGACCATCGCGCGCTGGGATAAGCTGTTCAAGGAAGTGACCGTCGTCGACGGCAGCGGGGCCGCAGGTTTCGTCGCCGACGTCGCCGTCGCTGATGGTCGCATCGCCGCAGTTGGGACGGGGCTGGACGGCGAGGCTGCAGCCGTGATCGACGGTAGCGACCGCGTGCTGGCGCCGGGCTTCATCGACGTGCACACCCACGACGACCGCGCGGCCCTGGCTGCCGACACTATCCTGCCGAAGGTGAGCCAGGGCGTTACCACCGTGGTGGTCGGCAACTGCGGCATCAGCCTGGCGCCGGATCCGGTGCTTTCTGATGGTGAAGTCATCGCGCCGATCAACCTGCTGGGCAAGGCCACCGATTTCGCCTATCCGCGCTTCGCCGACTACCGCCGCCGGATCGAGCAGACTCCTGGCGCGGTGAACGTCGCCGCGCTGGTCGGCCACATGACCCTGCGCGTGCGGGCGATGGGGCACGACCTCGACCGCCCGGCGACGGAGACTGAGATCGCTACCATGCGCGAAGATTTGGCCGAGGCGCTCGATGCCGGCGCCCTCGGCGTTTCGACGGGGCTCGCCTATCCGCCCTCGCGCTACGCCCCGACCTCCGAGGTGGTGGCGCTGGCCCGCGACGTTGCCGCCGCCGGGCGCCTCTTCACCACCCACATGCGCGACGAGGCGGGCGGCGTGGTATCCTCCGTTGCCGAGACCATCTCCATTGCGCGGGAAAGCGGCGTGCGTACCCTGATCTCCCACCACAAGTGCTGTGGCGAGGGCAATTTCGGCCTCTCGGCGACGACGCTGGCGATGATCGCCGAGGCGCGCGAGACACTGAACATCGACCTCGACGTCTATCCCTACACCGCCAGCTCCACTGTGCTGCTGGAGCGCGTCGTCAAAGAATCGCGCCGCGTCACCGTCTCGTGGTCCGATAGCCACCCGGAGATGGCCGGGCGCGACCTTGATGACATCGCGGCCGCGTGGGGTACCGACGCCATGACCGCGCTCCACCGCCTGCGCCCCGGCGGCGCCATCTACTATCAGATGGACGAGCCGGACCTGCTGCGCATCCTGACGTTCCCGCCGACCCTGGTCGGCTCCGACGGCCTGCCGCACGACAAGCGCCCGCACCCGCGCCTCTGGGGGACTTTCCCCCGCGTACTCGGCCACTTCGTGCGCGAGCGCGGGGTGTTGGGCTTGGAGGAGGCCGTCGCCAAGATGACCGGCCGGACGGCGCAAGTGCTGGGCCTGAAGGACCGCGGCTTCGTGAAACAGGGCTATCATGCCGATCTCGTGTTGTTCGATCCTGAGACGGTGATCGACCGCGCCGACTACGACGACCCGGAGCAACCCGCCGCCGGCATCGACAGGGTGCTGGTGAACGGCGAAGTGACCTACGAAGGTATCAGAATGACTGCTAACCGGCCGGGCCGGTTTCTTGCAGTACCGTAAGTGTCGGACAGCGGCCTCGTTCTTCGAGACGGCCCTCCGGCTGTCCTCCGGCCGAGGTCTTTGGTTTGGTCCTCATCCCGAAGAGTCGCGACAGGCGGCGTCTCGAAGGATGAAGAAAACTTCTCAATCGAAGTCGTGCAGATCTTCGTGGAGGGTTTCGATCCGCTGCAGGCGCGTGCGGCCTTCCTTGCCCAACTCTTCGACGATGGCGACGCAGAGGAAGTGCAGCAGGGACATCGCCGCCGCGTAGCGGTCGAAAAGATCCATGCCGCGCACAGCGCAGGGCAGCGTCCAGGTGGCGTGTGGTGAAGGCGCAGCGGCGCGGTCGGTGATGTAGACGATGCGCGCGCCGGCCGCGGCGGCCGCGGCCATCGCCTGCGGCACCTGGGACAGGCGGCGGCGGAAGCCGACGACGATCAGTACATCCTCGGCGGTGAAGTCCGCGATCTCTTCGGCGATGGTCTCGCCGGCCGCCGGCAGCAGGTAGACGTCGCCGCGCCCCTGGATGATCTGCCAGCGCGCGTATCCGGCCAGGTAGTGGCTGTTGCGGTAGCCCAGCAGGAAGACGCGCCGCGCCTGGCAGATCGACGTCACCATCTCATTGAAGGAATCGCCGCGCAGTCCCTCCAGGGTGAAGGCGATGTTCTGGACGTCCTGCTCGATGTGCGCGCGCACCCGGTCGCTGAACCCGGTCTTCTTGGTCTCCCGCGCCATGAGGTAGAGCGGGGATCCCCAGCTCTGGGCGTCGCGGGCGGCGCGGCGCGCCTCGTCGTAGGTGGCAAAGCCGATGCGCTGGACCAGGCGGGTGACGGCGGCCTTGGAGCCGCCCGAGAGTTCGGCGAGCTCGGTGGCGGAATAGGCGGCCATCTCGCCGGGAAACTCCAGGATCAGGTCGGCGATGCGCCGCTCGCTCTCCGGCAGTTCGGGATAGCTGGCCTTGATGCGGCTTTCGACCGAGGCGGGCAGGGCCGTCTTGGCCTTGCCGTTGTTCCGAGGGGATTTCTTGGCGGGCATCCTGCTTTTCTCCGGCCGGCAGGCGACCACGTTAGTCAGCCGATGGTTGAAACGCAAGTTTCAGGTTTCTTGACTTTCCAAAAAATGAATTTCAGAGTGGCGGCGGGGCAGGCGGAGGACCCCAAGGCGAGACGGCCGAAAAGTCCCGGCGGCAGACCGGGCGGGTGGCCACCACAGGGGGCAAACAGGGTGCAGGGTCTCGACAGGAAGGCTATCCGTGCGAGCCGCCGGCTGAACTGGCTGGTGGAGCGCTTCTGCGTGTTGCTGCTGGTGCTGCTGATTCTTGACGTCTGGCTGGGCGTCATCGTGCGCTACCTCATACCGATCGGCTGGACCTTCACCGAGGAACTGGCGCGCTACCTGATGATCTGGGCGGCGCTTCTCGCCGTCTCCAGCGGCATCAGCCACCGCGAGCACATCGGCATGCTGGTGATCTTCGATCAGTTCCCGCGCCGGGTGCAGAAAGGGCTGGCGGTTGCCTTCGACATCATCGCCTTCGGCTTCTTCGCCATCATCTTCTTCTACGGCCTGGGCTTCGTGGAGCGCGGGTTTTCCCGTTTCACCATGATCGAGAACATCCCCAAGGCCTATCCCTTCATGGGCGTGCCGCTGGCCGCTGGCTTGGCTTGTGTCCAGCTCTTCCTCGTCGCCATCCACGACTTCTTTTCCGAAGACGGCATCACCGCCGCCGAGCGGGTGGAGATCTGAGATGATCTGGGTCGCCCTCGCCTTCTTCGGACTTCTCTTCCTCGGCATGCCGGTCGGTTTCGCTCTCGGCATCGCCGGATTGGTCGGCATCTTCGATATGGGAGGCGGCCGTTTCCTGATGATGGCGCCGGACCGCATGTTCGCCGGGCTCGATCTCTTTCCTTTTCTCGCCATGCCCTTCTTCATCCTGGCCGGCGAGATCATGAACCGCTCGGGCATCACCACCAACCTGGTGCTTTTCGCCTCGACACTGGTCGGCTGGATGCGCGGCGGCATGGCCCACTCCAACATGCTGGCCTCGGTGATGTTCGCCGGTATCACCGGCGCGGCAACGGCCGACGCCGCCGCCTTCGGCAACACTCTGGTGCCGGCCATGGTGAAGCAGGGCTACACCAAGCCCTTCGCCTGCGCGGTGACGGCGGCGGGTTCGATCATCGGGCCGACCATTCCGCCCTCGACTCTCATGGTGATCTACGGCTCCCTCATGGGGGTTTCCATCGCCGGCCTCTTCGCCGCAGGCATCGTGCCGGGCCTCTTGATCTGCGCCATCTGCATGGCGGTGATCGCCGCGCTCGGCAAGCGCCTCAACCTTCCCAAGGCCGAGGGCGGCCCGAAGCTCCGCGAAATTCTCTACGCCTTCCGCAAATCGATCCTGGCACTGGTGCTGCCGGTCTTCATCCTCGGCTCGATTCTGGGCGGCATCGCGACGCCGACCGAGGCGGCCTCCATCGCCGTCGCCTATGCGCTGGCCATCGGCGGACTGGTCTACCGCAATCTCACCTTCCAGGATCTCTACGAGATGTGCGTGCGCACCGTGCGCATCACGGGGGTGATCTTCCTCATCATCGCCTCGGCCTCGATCCTCGGCTGGTGGATGACCTTTAACCAGATTCCCCAGGCGGTCGCCAACGGCTTCCTCGCGCTGTCCAGCGACCCCAACATGATCATCGCCATGATCATCGCGCTGCTGCTGTTCATCGGTCTTTTCATGGACATCAACGCGACGCTGATCATCCTGGCGCCGGTTCTCGCGCCGCTCACTCTGAAAATCGGCATGGACCCCGTGCACGCCGGCATCATGATCGTGCTGGCTCTAAACATTTCGCTGATGACTCCGCCGGTCGGCGCCTGCCTCTTCGTGCTGGCCTCGGTCACCAAGGAGAAGATCGAGAACATCACCCGCTCCCTCTGGCCCTTCCTGTTGGCGGAGGTGGCGGTGCTTATCCTGGTTTCCTACTGGGAAGACATGACGCTGGCGGTGCCCCGCTGGCTCGGATTCTGAACCCCGCAACTGTCAAACAAAGCACTGAACAAGGAGGCAACCATGACAGTCCTGAAGAAACTGACCACCGCCGCTGCGGGCGCGCTGCTCGCCGCGTCGCTGGCCACCCCCGCGTCGGCCGCGGAGGTTACCATCCGCGTCGGCCACCTGAACCCGGCCGATCCCTTCGAGAGCCACTCCGGCGCAATGGCCGCGATCTTCAAGTCCCTGGTCGAATCTGCCAGCAGCGGCGAGATCGAGGTGCTGCTCTATCCCAACGGCCAACTGGGCAAGGACAATGAGGTCATCCAGCAGGTGCGCGACGGCATCGTCGAGTCGACGATCTCATCGGCCGGCGGCATCGCCCAGCACTATCCGCTGGTCGGCGTCTTCGACATTCCCTTCGCCTTTCCGAATATCGCCGTGGCCAGCCGCGTGATCGACCAGCGCAGCGATTTCGGCAAGAAGTTCACCGGCGACCTGGAGGCCAAGACCGGTCTGAAGGTGCTGGGCATGATCGATTCCGGCGGCTTCTTCGCCTTCTCCAACTCCGAGCGTCCGATCGAGACGGTCGAGGATATGAAGGGCCTGAAGATCCGCACCATGACCCTGCCGACCCACAAGGCCATGGTCGACTCCCTGGGCGGTCAGGCCACGCCGCTGCCCTGGGCGGAGGTCTACACCTCGCTGCAGACCGGCGTCGCCGACGGCCAGATGAACCCGATCCCGATCATCGCCTTCGCCAAGTTCGATGAGGTCCAGAAGTACCTGTCGATCACCAATCACGTGATCACCCCCTACATCTGGACCATGAACAAGGACTTCTACGAGGGTCTCAGCCCCGAGCACCAGAAAATCGTCGCCTGGGCCTCCGAGGTCGCGACCGAGGCCGGCCGCGGCGTTTCCCGGGTCATCGAGGCCTCCGAGCGCGGCCTGCCCAAGCTGGCCGAGAAGATGGAAGTGAACGTCGTCACCCCCGAGGAGCAGCAGAAGTTTGCCGCCGCCGCCCAGCCGGCGGTGCGCAAGCTGATCGAGGAGAGCCTCGGCACCGAGGGCGTCGACATGCTGAACGCCATGCTGGACGCCATCGACAAGGCCTCCATGTAAGAAGACCGGTACGGCGGGTCGGGCGTTGCGGCGTCCGGCCCGCCTGCCGCAATAAGCAACGAACGAAGTTCCCGAGGAAATGCCGCTCTCGCCTCCCAAGTTCCCCTTCAAGCTGGCATTCAATTCCGGCGCCACGTCGGATGCCCCCTACGGCACGCGCCAGTCCGCCGTGCTGAACGCCGCGGGCCTGGCCGAGGCGCGGCGGTGTATCGCCGCCTGGCCAGGCTATCAGCCGACACCGCTGGTCGATCTCCCCGGGCTCGCCAAGACGCTGACCATCGGTCGCATCTCTTACAAGGACGAGGCGGCGCGCTTCGGCCTGCGCAGCTTCAAGCCGCTGGGTGGCGCCTACGCGGTTGAGCGCTGCCTCATGCGCGTGGTCGCGGAAAAGACCGGTCGCCGGGATATCGATCCGGCGGAGATTCTCGACGGCAGCCACGCCGCCATCGTCGCGCAGGTCACCGTTACCGCCGCGACCGACGGCAATCATGGGCGCTCGGTCGCCTGGGGCGCGCGGATGTTCGGCTGCCGCTGTGTCATCTACATCAATGAGGCGGTGACCGAAGCGCGCGAGCACGCCATCGCCGCTTACGGCGCGGAGGTGCGCCGCAACCCGGGCAGCTACGACGACGCGGTGCGCGAGACCTTCGCGGTCGCCCGCCGCGAGGGCTGGCATGTCATTCCCGACACGCCCGGAGATGGTCAGGAGGACGGCGTCGCCCTCGATGCGCCGCGCGAGGTAACGCAGGGCTATGCGGTCTTGGCCGCTGAGGCTATCGAGCAGCTGACAGAGGGCGTCGTCCCCAGCCACCTGTTCCTGCAGGCCGGGGTCGGCGGCATGGCGGCAGCGGTCTGTGCGGGGTTCTGGGAAACCTTCGGCGCGAAGCGGCCTAAGACGATCCTGGTGGAGCCAGAGCAATGCGCCTGCTGGTTCGCCAGTCTGAAAGACCAGCGGCCGACGGCGATCACCGGCGATACCGATTCCTTCATGAGCGGGCTTGCCTGCGGCGAGGTCTCGCAACTGGCCTGGGAGATCCTGCAGCCCGGCGCCGCCGCCGCCATGACCTTGCCCGATGCGGCGGCGAAGGAGACCATGTGTCTGCTGGCTGACGGCATCGAAGGCGATCCCCCGCTGGTCGCCGGGGAATCGGGCGTCGCCGGCGTGGCGGCGCTGATTGCCGCCGCACAGGACGAAACCGCGCGCAGCGCGCTCGGCCTCGGCCCGGACTCCCACGTGCTGGTTATCGGTAGCGAGGGTGCCACCGACGAGGCGCTATACCGCGAGGTGGTTGGCCGCTCCTGGCAGGAGGTCGCCGCATGACCCGCTCCTCCTTCAACAATCCGCGCATCAGGCATTGGGTGAGGCGCATGCCCTCGGGCGCCGGCCGCGATGCCCAAATGGTCGCGCCGAACCGCCCGTGCGCGATGATCGCCGTGCCGTCGAAGGGCGGTATCAGACACAATGTCAGGGAGTACACCGCGCCGGCGGAGATCGCCGCCGGTGCCAACTTGCTGCTGCAGGTCATGCTTGCGGCGGCTACCAGCCAGCCAGAACCAGCCAGATAGAGATCATGTCCCGCACCCTTACCGTTGCCGCCGCCCAACTCGGTCCCATCGCCCGCGACGAATCGCGGCAGTCCGCCGTTGCCCGTCTGTCAGCCATGATGCGCGAGGCCAAGACGCACGGCGCCGATCTCGTGATCTTTCCAGAGCTGGCTCTGACCACCTTCTTCCCGCGCTGGTTCTTCGCAGACCAGGCGGAGGTCGACGCGTTCTTCGAACGCGCCATGCCCAACCCGGCGGTGCAGCCGCTGTTCGACCTTGCCGGCGAACTCGGTATCGGCTTCAACCTCGGCTATGCCGAACTGACGCCGGAGGGGCGCCACTTCAACACGTCGATCCTGGTGAACCGGAAAGGTGAGATCGTGGGCAAGTATCGCAAGGTGCATCTGCCGGGGCACCGCGACAACGAGCCCTGGCGACCCTTCCAGCACCTGGAGAAGCGTTACTTCGAGACCGGCGACCTTGGCTTTCCTGTCTTCGAGGCCTTCGACGGGCGGCTCGGCCTTTGCATTTGCAACGACCGCCGCTGGCCGGAGACTTACCGCGTCATGGGTCTGCAGGGTGTTGAGATGGTGCTGCTGGGCTACAACACGCCACAGCACTACGCGCTGGCGCCGGAGCAGGATCACCTGCAGGATTTCCACAATCACCTGGTCATGCAGGCCGGGGCCTACCAGAACGGTACCTGGGTGGTGGGCGTCGCCAAGGCCGGAAGCGAGGAGGGCTGCGCGCTGATCGGCGGCAGCTGCATCATCGCCCCGACCGGTGAAATCGTGGCACAGTGCGAAACCCTGGACGACGAGGTCGTCGTGCATGCTTGCGACCTGGATGCCTGCCGGCGTATCCAGGATAACATTTTCAATTTCGCCCTCCACCGCGAGCCGCAAACCTATGGCTTGATCACGGAAACTAAAGGCAAGGTGGCGGGCCTGGGAGGAAAGACATGAGCCTCGGTCTGGAACGAGAAATCGTTGACAAGGCGACCTACGACCGCAACGTCGCCCGCTTCCGCGACGCCAAGATCACGCTGCCGCGCCTCGGCGACCTCGCCGATCCTCCAGCACGCCTGAAGGAGAAGGCAGCGGCGCTGGCCAACGTCGACCCCGACGCACCGGACGCTGGAAACCTGTTTCGTGTCCACTGGCACAACGGGCCGGACCGGCGCAGCCTCGCCGCGGTACCGGAGCACATCGTACTGCCGCCGGCACTGACCGGTGTCGATGCCAAAATCATCGTCGCCCTGGGCGACCGCTTCCCCATGGTCCAGTGCCACAAGGTTCTGGCGGCCTACGGCTGCTTGGTGCCGCGCCTGCTGTCGGGAAAGTTCGATGCCGGCCACCACCGCGCGGTCTGGCCATCGACCGGCAACTACTGCCGCGGTGGCGTGGCGATCTCACGCATCCTGGGCTGTCGCAGCGTCGCGGTGCTGCCGGAGGGGATGAGTGCCGAGCGCTTCCGCTGGCTGGAAAGATGGGTCGCCGATCTCTCGGACATCGTGCGCACACCGGGCACCGAGAGCAACGTGAAGGAGATCTACGACGCCTGTCATACGCTGGCCAAGGATCCCGATAATGTCGTCCTTAACCAGTTCGCGGAGTTCGGGAACTACATCGTCCATCGTACCGTCACCGGTCCGGCGCTGGCCCGGATCTTCCAAGCGGTGAAGGGCGGCAGCGCTCTTGCGGCGCGCGCCTACGTCTCGGCCTCCGGGTCGGCCGGCACGCTGGCCGCCGGTGACCACTTGAAAGAGACGCTGGGTGCCGACATCTGTGTGCTGGAAGCAGTCGAGTGCCCGACCTTGCTCTACAACGGCTACGGCGAGCACAACATTCAGGGGATCGGCGACAAGCACGTGCCGCTGATCCACAACGTGATGAACAGCGACTTCGTCATCGGCGTTTCGGACGAGGCCTGCGACAATCTGAACCTGCTGTTCAACACCACGGTGGGGCGTCAGTTTCTCGCCCGCCGCCTTGGCCTCGACCAGCAGACGCTGGCGGCGCTGGGCGATCTCGGCCTCTCCTCCATCGCCAACGTCATCGGCGCCATCAAATACGCGAAATACATGGACCTCGGTCCGGACGACGCTGTCCTTACGGTGGCGACCGACGGCGCGGCGATGTACGAGACCGAACTGGGCATTGCCGAGAAGCGCCTTTCTGGGCAGGCTTTCGACGACCTGACGGCCGCCGAGGTCTTCGGCCGCTACCTGCTGGGCACGGCGACCGACCACACGGTCGAGCTGGACCGCCGCGGACGTCAGCGCATCTTCAATCTTGGATATTACACCTGGGTCGAACAGCAGGGCATCGCACTCGCCGACTTCGACGCGCGCCGCGACCAGGCCTGGTGGGACGGCCTCATGGGCCTGGTCCCCGTGTGGGACGGCATGATCGACGATTTCAACGCGGCGGCGGCGGCTTAGGCGCGCCGCGGCCCCCTAACACCCCGCGACGCAGGTGCCGCCGGCGTCGAACTCCATCGTGCGGTCGCTGAGCGGCAGCAGCACCGGCACATTCGAGGCCGCCGCGAAGGCGGCCGTCTTGGTGCCTTCCTTCAGCTTGCCGCCGGAGGTTGCCTCCTCGTTGGCGTGGGAGGCGATGACGGACGTCGGCTGTACCAGTTCGTTGATGACGAAGGCTGCCTCGGTCGGCCCGGTGGTGAAGACGCCGCCTATGTTCATGACGGCCAGTTCGGCGCCGAAGCGGCGGCGCACCACCGTCTCCTGCTCGGCGGTATGTCCGGTGTCGCCGGAGAGGTAGACCGTGAGGCCGTTGGTGAACTCCACTACGTAGCCGCCCGGCGGGCCGAGATAGGCGGTGAGGCCGCTTTCCTCCAGGGCCTTGGCATGGTCGCCGTCCAGGAAGGCGGGGCTGAGGCCGTTGGAGTGCACCGCCGGCACGCTGTAGACGGTGACGCCCTTCACGTCGCGCTCGCCGCCGAAGCGGGCCAGCTGCACCTGGCTTGCCTCGCCGCCGGCATTGGCGACCTTCTTGGCGAAGAAGGATGCCATCTCGCCGCCGACGATCAGCGTGGCCTTTTTTGCGACGGTGATCTTCACGGTGCCCGACTCCGGTGTGTCGGCAACGGAAACGTCCGGTTTTCCGCAGGTGCCGGCATTGGGGCTCGGCTGGTGGCGGTCGCCCAGATGATCGCCGTGCACGTGGCTCAGCAATACCGCGTCGATGTTGCCGAGGCGGGGGTCATCGGCGCCGCGCACCGTCCGCCCGGCGTCGTACAGCAAGCGCGTGCCGTTGGGGTCCTCCAGCACCAGGGCGCGGTCAAAGGCGCAGAACTCGCCGGCGTGGCTGCCCAGAGGAGTGATCTTCACCGTCTGCGCGCTGGCCGTGGAGGCCAGCAGTCCCGCCGTCACTGCCGCGGCAAAGCAGGGAAATAGGGGTAGTTTCATGCGCTTTCCTCCCGCTCGATGCGGCCCGTGGACCGAGCCTGTTCTGTTGGGCCTTTATATTGTCGACAAAGCCTAACATATCGGCGGGATGCGTCTACGCGGCGACTGGTCCGCGCTGCAGTCCGGCCGATCACGGAATGGTGAAGTCGGCCACAGATGTGTTGCGGATCTCGGCGGAGAAGATGCTTCAGCGTGCCGCGGCCTTGCCGCAGTAGCGCAGGGATAGCGCGATGCTGCCCTGGCCGACCAGGGCAGTGCAGGTGGAGACCGCCATGTCGTCGCGCCCGGCGCCGCTCAGTTCCAGGGCGCGGTCGAGGTCCTGCCGCGCGGCATCGCTGTCGTTCAGCTGGGCGTAGGCAAGGCCCCGCTGCCACAGCGCCCAGGCGGCGCTCTCGTTCAGTTGCAGTCCGGCGCTGTAGTCGTCGATGGCCAGGCGGTATTCGCCCATGTCGTAGTGCACGTCGCCGCGCGCGAAGAACACGTCGGGGTCGTCCGGCTGCAGCTTGGCCGCTTGGTTGAAGTCGGCCAGCGCCTCGGCGAGATTGCGCAGTTCGTGGTAGGCGAGGCCGCGATTGTGGTAGGCCGGGAAGTAGCCCTTGTCGCGCTGGATGGCGGCCGAGTAGTCGACGATGGCGCCGTCGTAATCGCCCTTGTCCGCAAGGGCGAGGCCACGGTTGTTTAGCGGCCAGGAACTGCGCGGCGCCAGCACGACGGCGCGGTCGAAGTCGGCCAGCGCTTCGTTGAATAGCTGCTTCTCGGCATAGGCCTGGCCGCGGTAGATGAAGGCGTCGGCATCGTCGGGATTGCGGTCGATGGCGCCGGAGAGGTCTGCGATGGCGGCATCGTAGCGCGCGAGAGCGGTCTGCGCGCGCCCGCGCTGCAGCAGGAAGACGCGGTCGTTGGGGTCGAGCGCCACTGCCTTGGAGTAGCTTTCGACCGCCTCCTCGTAGCTGTGCCGCAGGAAGAGGGCACGCCCGAGGTTGTAGTGGGCGATATCGTAGTCCGGCGCCTGATCGACTGCCGCCCGCAGCACCGCCACGGCCTCGTCGAAGCGCGCCATGTCGGTCAGCACGCGGCCCTTGTTGTTCATCGCCCAGATCGAGTCCGGCGCCAGGACGAGGGCACGCTCGTAGTCCGCCAGCGCGGCGGCGTGCTCGCCGTTCTCGTGCAGCACCAGGGCGCGGGCGACCAGGGCCTCATCGTCCCCTGGGTCCCTCGCGATGACCTTGGAGAAGTCGGTCAGTGCCGCATCATTGTGGTCGAGGAAGTAATGGGCGCGGCCGCGCATATAAAGGGCCGAGAGGTCGTCGGGCGTCAGCCGCGTGGCCGTCTCGAAGTCCGCCAGCGCCGTCTCGAAGCGGTCGAGCCGGAAATGGGATAGGCCGCGGTTGAAGAAGGCGGCGCTGTATTCGGGGTCGAGGTCGATCGCCCGGTCGAAGACCGCGATGGCCTCGTCGTAGCGGCTCTCGTCGAAGAGGACATTGCCGATGTTGTTGAAGGCCCAGGCGTTGTCGGGGTCGAGGCGCAGCGCCTCCTCGAGCGCCGCGTCCGCCTCTTCCAGGCGTCCAAGTTCCATCAGGATAATGCCGCGCCGCACGTGATCGCCGGAGGTGTCGGGCTTGAGGCGCAACGCGATGTCGATCGCGGCCAGCCCGTCGTCCAGCCGCCCGAGTTCCAATAGGGCCTCGCTGCGGCGGCTGTAGCCCGCCGGATGCTGCGGATCAATGAAGATCATCTCGTCGTAGTCGAGCAGGGCACGCGCGTACCGCTGTTGCTCGGTGAAGGCATCGCCGCGGCTGGCGAGGGCCCAGAAGTCGTCGGGGTAGAGTTCGATCGCCTTGTCGAAGCTGGCGATGGCCTCGTCGAGGCGGCCCAGTTCGCTGAAGCTGTGTCCGCGGTAGTAGTAGGTTTCCGACCACTCCGGCTCCAGCGTCGCCACCTTGCCGAGGGCGACCAGGGCTTCGTGATAGCGTTCCAGCGCATAGAGCGTGATGCCGCGGTAGTAGAGCGCGTCGGCACTTTCAGGGTCGATTGCGACGGCGCGGTCGAAGTGGGAGAGGGCAATCTCGTTGTCGTCGGCGTGGTAGTGGACCCGGCCGAGGTCGATCAGAATGTCGAGATCCGGGCCGCCGAGCGCCAGCGCCGCCTCGTAGTCGGCGACCGCAGGATCGTCGGCATCCAGCATGAAATGGGCCTCGCCGCGCCGGGCCAGCGCCTCGACGCGCTGCCGTATCGTCAGGCCGTCCAGCGCCAGGCAGACGTCGAGCCGCAGCAGGGCATCTTGGTAACGCTCCTGCCTCAGCGCCACCGATCCTTGGGCGCAGCTCTGCGGCACGGCGGCCTCGGCCACGGCCGAGAGCAGCCCGACGGCAAGCGCCCCGACGATGGCGGGGGCGATATGACGGAGAACAGACGCGGACATCCGGCCCGGCTTCCCTGCAAGCGGTCTTCCCTGATGCGCGGCGGGCTTGTTCACCGCCCGCGATCACGCCGGATGAGTTTAGCCTGGAAGTTGGGGATCGCCAATGCCGCGCGCCCCGGACAGCGGTTATGCTGCCTGGGGCGCGGGATTTCTGGACAAGGATGGTTAAAGCCGTCGGCCCGGCGCTGCCGGACCGACGCGTTTCAGGTTCAGGCGGCCGAGGAACGGCCCTGGCTGGACGGACGGCGCGGCCCCTTGAAGGGACGCTGGCCGCCGTTGCCACCGGACTTGGCCTTGTGGGCGGGCTTGCCTGCATGCGCGCCGCCATTGGACTTGCCGCCGGACTTGCTGCCGGAGTCCAGACCCTTGTAGCTGCGCTTCTGCTGACCCTTCTGGTCCTGCCGCTGCTGGCCATCACGAGCCTGGCCATCACGACCCTGGCCATCACGACCCTGGCCATCACGACCCTGCCCGTCGCGGGCTTCGCCGCTCCGGCCTTCATTGCCGAAGCGCGCACCGCGGTTGGGGCCCCGGTTGCCGTCGCGATAGCCGTTGGAGCCTTGCTTCTGGCCCTGGCGCTGGCCGGGGCGCTGCCCCTGACGTTGGCTCGGCCGCTGCGGGCGGTCGTCGTTGCCGGGGGCGGCAATGCTCAACGCGTCGGTGACCACGTCCATGCGCTGCTTAGTCAGCCGCTCGATGTCGCGCAGGTAGGCGCGCTCGCTGATGTCGCAGAACGAGATCGCCGCACCCTCGGCGCCGGCGCGCGCGGTGCGGCCGATGCGGTGGACGTAGCTCTCCGGCTCGTTGGGCAGTTCGTAGTTGATGACATGGGTCACGCCAGACACGTCGATCCCGCGCGCGGCGATGTCGGTGGCGACCAGCACGCGGGCCCGGCCCGAGCGAAAGGCGTCCAGCGCCTTCTGGCGCGCATTCTGCGACTTGTTGCCGTGGATGGCATCGGAGCTGATGCCCGCCTTCTCCAGCTGCTCGGCCACGCGGTTGGCGCGGTGCTTGGTGCGGGTGAAGACGATCACGCGGTTCAGCGCCGGATCTTCCAGCAGCTTCTCCAGCAGCGGACGCTTCTCCGGCATGTTCACGTGGTAGACCGACTGGGCGATGCGCTCGACGGCGATCTTCTTCGGCGTCACCTCGACACGCAGGGGGTTCTGCAGCATCTCATGGGCGAGCTTCGAGACTTCGTCCGGCATGGTGGCCGAGAACAGCAGCGACTGGCGCTTCTTGGGCAGCGCGGCGACGATCTTCCGCACGTCGCGGATGAAGCCCATGTCCAGCATGCGGTCGGCTTCGTCGAGGACGAGGTGGGAAACCTGGTCGAGGCGCAGGTGGCGCTGGTTCAAGAGGTCCATCAGGCGGCCCGGCGTGGCGATCAGGATGTCGACGCCGCGGGAGACGGCACGCACCTGCGGGCCCTGGGAGACGCCGCCCAGGATGACCGCGTGGCGCAGGCGCAGGTTACGCCCGTAGGTCTTGATGGAGTCACCGATCTGCACCGCCAGCTCGCGGGTCGGCGCCAGGATGAGGGCGCGCACCGACTTCGGTGCCGGGTTCTCTTTGACGGCGGCGAGGTGCTGCAGCAGCGGCAGCGCGAAGGCGGCCGTCTTGCCGGTGCCGGTCTGCGCCAGGCCCAGCATGTCGCGGCCGTCCAGCAGCGCCGGGATCGACTGCGCCTGGATCGGGGTCGGGGTGGTGTAGTTGGAGGCCGCCAGGGCCCGCAGCAGGGGCTCGGCGAGGCCGAGGTCGGCAAAAGTCACGGCCGGGGTATCGTTGGCGGCCGGGGTATCGGTAAGGGTAGCGGTATTCACGAACAGAGTCCTTCTGCGCCGGGCGCTGGTGCCTTTCGGGCACGCCAAAACGCCGGTGAGCGCGTTGCCGTCATCCACGCGCACCTGGAGCAAACGGAAATCATGGGGATATGAGGGGACTTCATGATGAGGGGCCGCCTCTCCCAAGGAAGAAGCCACCCTTCGCGCGATCACGAAGCACCGATGGCCGCTAGATGCGCTTTTCCAGGACTAAAGTCAAGAAGTGTTATGTTGCATTGCACCTAGATCAGAAGAAAATGGCGGAAAACCTCGCCTTTTATAGCGCTGTCCGACGTCGCCGAGGCAGGTTGATGGCGGCGACGCCCAGGATGACCGCCGCCAGACCGAAGCCGACCGACGGACGAAAGCTCTCGCCGAGCAGAACGACGCCCAGAACCACACTGACGCCGGCGCGTAGGTAGGCTTGGCTGGCGACCCCCATGGAACCCAGGGTGCGGACCAGCCGGAAGTACAGCAGCAGGGCGAGCGCCGTGCAGAAGACGGCCAGCGCCGCCGCGGCTGTGAGGGCCTGCGGCGCCGGCCGCAGCGTCCAGGGCCGATCCACCACAAGGGCGAGGGGCAGCAGCACGGCCGTCGCTGAGAGCATCACCGCGGCGGCGGTAACCGTGGCCGGCAGGTGGCCGAGGCGCTTGCCGTGGACGGCGGCGCAGCCGTAGAGGAAGGCGCCGAGCAGGACAGCGGCCTGCGCCGCGACCTGCCGGCCGAGGCCGCCCAGCACGTCGACGCCGACGATCAGGGCGACGCCGGCGACGCCCAGCAGGGCGCCGGCCAGCTTCAGCGGCGTCAGCGCCTCGTGCCGCGTCACCGCCAGGGTGAGGAAGAAGACGAAGACCGGCGACGTGGAATTGAGGACGCCGGCAAGGCCGCTGTCGACGTACTGTTGCCCCCAGGCGAGCAGCAGCCAGGCGCCCCACGCATTGCAGAACGACTGCAGGAACAGCAGGCGCCAGCTCGCCGCGTCGCGCGGCAGGCGGTGGCCCTGCCAGCGCATCACGGCCAGCAGGATGACGGCGGCGAGGCCGACGCGCAGCGCCATCAGGCTGGCCGGCGGCAGGCCGTCCAGGGCGACGCGGATCAGGGTGTAGCTCGCGCCCCACAGCAGGGCGAGCAGGCCGAGCAGCAGCAGTTCGGGCAGCAGGGCCGCGGAGGTCTCTTTAGTGATGTCGGTCATAGGGCGGGCGGAAACAGGGAGCAGGTCACGCGACGCTACGCCCCTGCCATGGGCAGAGGTTTCGCTGGTGATCGAAATGTGGCAGCGCGTGCTATACTGGGGTTGTCGCGTTCATTCCCAAGGAGCCGTCATGGCCGCAGAACACGAACCGCTGATCCTCGACCTTGTCGAGTGGGTGGCCGCCAAGCCGCGCCGCTATACGGAGGTGATGGAGGCTTGGCGCACCTCCTGTCCCCGCCTGCCGGTGTGGGAAGACGCCGTCGACCGCGGCCTCGTAGAGCGTCGGGTCGAACGCCAAGCGGATGGCTCCGGTGACCCGCTGGTCGCGGTGACACCGGCCGGGCGCGCCTACCTCACGCGCCACGGCCGCGACCTGCGGAGAGCGGGTTAGGACCGCTCTTTCAATCCGCCACCAGCTTCCGGTAGAGATGCCATGTTGCGTGGCCCAGCACCGGCAGCACCAGGACCAGGCCGAGGAAAGCCGGGAGCGAACCGATGAACAGGCCCGCCGCGACGATTAAACCCCAGGCGGCCATGGGGAGCGGGTTGGCGGCGACGGCACGCAGCGAGGTGCCGACGGCGATGGCGACGCCGACCGGGCGGTCGATCAGCAGCGGGAAGGAGACCACGCTGATGGCCAGCACCACGGCGGCGAAGACGAACCCGACACCCATGCCGAGGACGATCATGGTCCAGCCCGCTTCGGTGGTGAGCACGTCGGAGAGGAAGCTGCCGAGCGACACCGGCGTCGCGGGCCCGAGGGTCGCCAGGTAGATCGTCTGCGCGGCGGCGAGCCACAGCAGGAACAGCAACAGCAGGATTACGGCCAGCGCCAGGATCGGCCCGAAGGAAGGGGCACGGATCATGGCGAAGGCGCTGATCCAACTGGCTTCCAGCCCGCGCTCGCGCCGGCGGCTCATTTCATAGAGCCCGATGGCGGCAACGGGTCCGACCAGCGCGAATCCGGCGGCCAGCGGGAACAGCAGGGCCAGCATACCCTGGTGGAAGATGATCTGGATCAGCACCGCGCTGATCACGGGATAGATGATGCAGAGGAACATGACGTCGGTGCGGTAGGCGGCGAAGTCCTCGACGCCCTTCTTCAGCACATCGCGCAGGTCGGCAAGGCCGATGCGCCTGACGGCGGGATGCACCGTGGCCTGACTGTTGGCTCCATGGATGGAGCCGCCGGCCGTCTCCATGGCGCTGCCGGCCTCGCGCAGCTTGTCCATGCTCCATTCGATGGGATTGCGGATGGTGTCCATAGCGCTTCCTCACGTGTCACCGTTGTTGGGGGCACGGCATCTGCCTGGCGGAGCGCCAACACCGGTCGACGGCCGCTAGGGAGCCGAGACCTCATCGTTGCGTTCAGGATAAGCCCTTCTATCAGCGGCGTCTCTTCACAAATGGTTGTTTTTCGACGCTGTATCTTTGCCTCTTGGTAACAGGCGGGTTGCGTCCCGGGAGGCGGCGGATGGATAGTGCCTGCCATGGTTTCGGAGTCGGACACACGCTGCCTGCCGCCGCGCTTCGGGGCGGCTTTCCAGGCGGAGCTGGAAACGCTGCTGGCGTGGCGGCGCGACGTGCGCCGCTTTCGCCGCGATGCCTTGCCGGCGGGCATGCTGGAGCACCTGCTGGCGCTGGCCGAGTTGGCGCCCAGCGTCGGGCTCAGCCAGCCCTGGCGCTTCGTGCGGGTGGCGAGTCCCGAGGCGCGGGCGAAGGTGCGCACCAACTTTGCCGCCGCCAACGCCGAGGCGCTGGGCGACTACGCCGGTGAGCGCGCGGCCCTCTATGCGCGCCTCAAGCTCTCCGGCCTCGACGACGCCCCGGAGCAGCTCGCCGTCTTCGCCGAGGCGGAGCCCGAGCAGGGCCATGGCCTCGGCCGCCGCACCATGCCCGAGACCCTGCAGTATTCCACCGTCTGTGCGGTACACACCCTGTGGCTGGCGGCGCGCGCGGCTGGCGTCGGCCTCGGCTGGGTCTCGATCCTCGATCCCGAGAGTCTCGGCGCCGACCTTGACGTGCCGGAAAGCTGGTGCTTCGTCGCCTACCTCTGCCTCGGCTATCCGCAGGAAGAGCACGAAGACCCGGAACTGGCGCGGCGCGGCTGGGAGACGCGCCGCGGCGACAGGCCTCTTTTCGTCACCCGTTGACGCCCTTTTATTCGGGCAGTGCCTGCAGGGTGAAGGTGGCGCGCAGCAGGTCGCTCATCTGCGAATTGCCGAAGTTCGCCCGGTAGATCTTGGCAATCGCCTGGGAACGGTAGAGGCGCGCCAGGGTCGTGTCGACCAGCAGGCGGAACGCGCTGTCGCCCAGCGGCAGCGCCAGGGCGTAGGGCTCATAGGAGAAGAAGCGGTCTGAGAGGACGAGGTTTGCCGGATTCTCGGCCTTCGACCCCAGCATCGCCAGGATGGCGCGGTCGCCGAAGTAGGCGGCGATTTCACCCGTTTCCAGGGCGTGCAGCCCCGCTTCGTGGCTCTCGAGCGCGACGGTCTGTGCTTCGATGCCTTCCTCTTTTAGGGCGCGCTTCAGACCTTCATCGGTGGTGGTCCCGGCGCGCACGCCGACTTTCTGGCCGACGAGGTCGAGGAAGTTGGCCGGCCCGTCCTTGCGGTAGAGGACGCTGGAGCCGGTGACGAAGGTGATGAGGCTGAAGTCGACTTCCTTGCGCCGTTCCAGCGTGACGGTGCTGGCACCGCACAGCAGGTCGATGTCGTCGGATTGCAGCGCAGCGAAGCGGGTCTCCGCGGTGACGAGTATGTACTTGATCTCGATGGCGTCGTTCTGAAGCTGCGCCCGCACGGCGTTCACCACGGTCTGGCACAGCTGCACGGTATAGCCGGCCGGCAGGCCCGTCTGATCGGCGTAGGAGAAGGGCGCCGCATCCTCACGGTAGCCGAGCCGGATGACGCCGCTGTCGCGGATCCTGTCCAACGTTGCCGCTTCAGCTGCAGCGCTGAACAAGAGGGCAAAGGCACTGAGAAACAAAGCGGTCCTGCGGCGTCCCATTGTGGCCCTTCCTTCCTCATGGCGGCGCTCGGCGGTACGTACCGGCCGCGTTCCGTCTCAATCGGATCATAGAAGGCCGATGTTGACAACGTCCCGAACGGGGCAAGGCGCAGAAATGCGGCATTTCCGGGGGCGTGACATTTGACGGTCGGGGGAATACGGCGCCCGGCGGCGGCGTCTGTTGCTGGAGAACCTTTGCGGCGCTTCGCGCGTTGTTCGCGCAACGGCCCGCTCCCTCACCGTCCACGAAGGAATCCGACCATGTCACGCAGCTTTTCTCTCGCCCGCCGCTTCGCCTTCCTCGTCATGCCGCTGGCGCTGGCCGCCGGCTTTCTGCCGGGACAGGCCGCCCGCGCGATGCAGGGCGACCTCCTCAGAACGGCGCAGGCGGATGTCGGAGGCTTCAGCCAGTCGCAGTTGGAGGCCTACGCTAACGCGGTGCTGAAGGTGCAGCAGATCGACCAGACCTGGTCGCCCAAGATTCAGCAGGCGCCCAGTAAGGCGGAGGCCGAGACGCTGACCGCCCAGGCCACCGACGAGATGGTCGGTGGCATCGAGGAAGAAGGCCTTTCGGTTCAGGAGTACAACGCCATCACCCAGGCGGCCCAGCAGGACGACCAGCTCTACGAACGGATCATGACCCTGCTCGCCCAGGCGAAGTAGGGGACGAAGCGAGGTGTGTCCGGAAAGCGTCGCGAATGGCGTCGGCCATCGCGTCGACGGCGGCATGGGTGGCGTTCTTGCGCCGGTACATGACTACAGTTGACGAATCGATGGCGCCGAATCCTTCGGCCCCGGTCAACTCGCGGCAGCCGGGCGGCATGCTGCTTCGTGAGAGCGGTGCAATCGCAAGACCCGAGGATACGGCAATCTGGAGCCCTTCCTTGGTGTCGCTTCGATAGGCGATACGGTAGGGGTGGCCACGACTCTCAAGCGACCGGATGGCGAAGTCCTCGCACCAGCCCGGGCTTTCGTACAGCGCGATCGGTATCGGATCGCATTCGTGTTTCCTGTGCACTTCTGAAGTGGCCCAGACGGTCGGGTCAACCATGAGGATATCGCCTTCCGGCGACTGCCACTCGAATACGACGGCGAGATCCAGGTCGCCGCGTCCCAATGCCGCCTTCTGCACGGCAGAGCGCGCGTAGCGGACCAGGATCTCGACGTTGGGATGGACCTTGGTGAAGGCGCTGAGCGCGCGCGACAGCACCGATGCGCTGTACTCCTCGGGAATGCCGATGCGCACCTGACCCGCCAGGGCCGGGGCGGCGAGGGCGGCAGCCGTGTCATCGAGCAGATCGACGATCCGCCGGGCATTGACCAGCAGTTCGCTGCCCTTGCGTGTCAGGGCGACGCCACGAGGACCGCGCTCGAACAGCGGCGTGCCGACCAAAGCCTCCAGCTTCTTCATTTGCATGCTGACGGCGGACTGGGTGCGTCCCAGCGCTTCCGCAGCGCGGGTGACGTTCGCACAATCGGCCACGGCGACAAAACTGCGCAGCAGATCGCTTTCCAAGGCTGCGGGCATCTCTACATCAGTAAAATTGATTTCTGTCATAATGGATATTCGTTTCTCAAATGTCAAAGCTCCCGCGTATCGTGGACTCCTGCAATCCATGGAGGATCCGGGATATGGCGATCCCGAGCGCGTGGTTCGGCCGCGCCCGTATTTGGGGGTGCGCAGCACGGGAGCGGGCCGCGCGCAAGGAAGCGCCGGCCGATCCGGCGCTGAAGCTGCTGCTGGACAGGGGAGACGAGCGCCTGCTGCGCGATGCCGGCCTGACGCGCGACGACGTGCTCGGGCCGGCGGGGATCTTCTGGCACGATTGGATGCGCCGGCTGCGTCATCGGATGCTGTAGGGCGTCGCAGCAGCGTCACGGGCCGGTAACTGGCGCGGGGCGGACGGCCGGTGTTAGGATGCCGTCCCTGTTCTGAACTCTCTGGGCCGCCGGGCCCGCTGGACGTCCCTCGATGCCGGATCCCGCGCACGCAGGGCGCCGCCCAAAAGGCGACGTCGGCTTGCTGGTCGTCGCCTCGGTCGCCATTACGGCCGGGGCACTGTGCTATTTCCTGAAGGGGCCGGAGGTCTTTCTCGCCACCCTCGGCGACGATCTCGACCTCTTGCTCTCCATCCTGCCCAAGGTGCTGGCCGGTGTGCTGCTGTCCGGCCTGCTCACCGTGCTGCTGCCGCAGGACAAGGTGGCGCGCTGGATGGGCGCGCGTTCGGGCTTGCGCGGGCTGGTCTTGGCGGGCCTCGCCGGCGCGCTGTTGCCCGGCGGGCCGATGATGGCGTTTCCGCTGACCGTCGCGTTGGGGGTCGCCGGCGCCGACATCGGCACGGCGACCGCCTTCATCGCCGGCTGGTCGCTGCTGAATCTCAACCGCACCCTGGTGTGGGAGATGTCGTTCTTCCCCCACGACTTCGTCTATCTGCGCTACGGCCTTTCTCTTCTGGTGCCGGTGCTGCTGGGCCTTTCCGCGCGGGCGATCTTCGCGCGGACCAAGGCCGAAGCGCCGCGCAAGGATTCTGCCAGCGAAGGCAATGCGGAATGAACATCGTCATTGCCAGTCTGCTGCTGTACGGCGCCGTCTTCGTGCTCGGGCGCATCGCTTGGCAGCGTCACGACGGCAGCGTTCGCCGTTCGCTCGACCTCGCGCTGATCCAGGCGCGCCTGGTTGCCCCGCGCATCTTCTTCGCGGTGCTGGGCGCCGGCTTCATCGCCGCGCTGGTGCCGCCGGAACTGGTCGCCGCGATCATCGGCGGCGACACTGGCTTTCTCGGCCTGCTGATCGCCAGCGCACTTGGCGCGGTCACTCCGGGCGGGCCGATGCTGGCCTTCGCGGTCGGCAGCGCGGCGCTGGAGGTCGGCGGCGGCACGCCGCAGATCATCGCCTTCGTGACCGCCTGGGGTCTCTACAACCTGAACCGCACGACGGTATGGGAAATGCCGATCATCGGCCGCCGCGCCACCCTGCAACGCATCGCCGTGGCGCTGCCGGTGCCGCTGCTGCTGGGGCTCGCCGCCGGCGAGATCGCCCGGCTGGCAGCGTCTTTCGGCTAGGTCTCAGTGCTGGCGCGCGCGGACGATAATGCAGGCAATGGTCTCGTCGCCCAGAGCGCGACAGGCCTCCATCCGGTGCAGGCCCTCCTGCAGCACGTAGCGCCCGTTGCCCTTGCGTATGGTGATCGGCCGCTGCAATCCGTTCTCCATGATGCTCTGGGCGAGGGCGTCGACTTGGTCCTGGTTCAAGGTCTGCCGGCGCTTGGCCGGTACGTAGATCTCCGCGATGGGGACCTCGACGCTCTCCATGGTACGCTCAACCATTCACCTCTCCTGCACAACCCTTGCCCGATCGTAGCGGCAAGGCAGTAAGGGAATCCAGCCCCGTCGAACCGGCCCGTGCCGGCGGCGTCCGGCGGCGGGCTCGGCAGAAGCCCGCGGTGCCAAAGATTGCGTTTTGACGGCCTCGCCGTGCTAGTTTCGACCTCGGGGTGCCGTTCCGCGCAGCGCCCGCCGCTGACGGAACTTCGGGTACTGGGCCTTTGCTTGCCTTGGATTGTCTGCTGATTCTGCTGAAAGGTCTGGCCATCGGCTTCGCCATGGCGATGCCGGTCGGTCCGGTCGGCATCCTCTGCATCCAGCGCACCTTGAACCACGGCTTTCGCGCCGGCCTGCTGTCGGGCCTGGGAGCGGCGCTGGGCGATGCCGTCCTGGGTGGGGTGGCGGCAGCCGGTCTCTCGCCGGTGACGGACTTCCTGCTCGGCATCGAAACCGAGCTGAGATTTGGCGGCGGCATCTTCCTGGTGGCCTTGGGTCTGTGGACCTGGTTCCGCCGTGGCGATGTCTCCTCGGCGCCGCGGCGCAGTCACGGCGTCATCGCCACCAGCTTCTTGCTGGTGGTGACCAATCCGATCACCATCCTCGCTTTCCTGGGCTTTTTTGCCAGCTTCCGCATCGTCGCGGTGACCGGAGCGACGCTGCAGATCGCCGCGCTGATCCTGGGCGTGTTTCTCGGCTCCGGGCTGTGGTGGCTGCTGCTTTGCGGCGGCACCAAGCAGCTCAGCCGCCGGCTCGACAGCGGCTTCCTGGTCCTCATCAACCACGTCTCCGCGGTCGCCATCGGCGGCTTCGGGCTCTACGTCCTCGCCGACGCGCTGCTGTAGGGCCCTGGCGCCCTCAGCGTCCGCTGCGGGTGCGCGCCACCGCATCGCGCCAGCCGGCATAGCGCACATCGCGCTCGGCGGCCTCCATGCGGGGTTCGAACCTGGCATCGCTCTGCCACTGAGCCGCCACCGCGTCGAGGTCGGCGAAAAGCCCCTGGTTGAGGCCGGCCAGGTAGGCGGCGCCCAGGGCCGTGGTCTCCGCCACCACCGGGCGTTCCACGGCGACGCCCAGGATGTCGGCCAGCATCTGCAGCATCCAGTCGTTGGCCACCATGCCGCCGTCGACGCGCAGCGCCTCCAGTCCGCTGGCACCGTCGGCTTTCATCGCTTCCAGGAGGTCGCGGGTCTGGTAGCAGACGGCCTCCAGGGTGGCACGCGCGATCTCGGCCGGACCAGTGGCGCGGGTCAGGCCGAACACGGCGCCGCGCGCCTCGGCATCCCAGTAGGGCGCGCCCAGGCCGGTGAAGGCCGGCACCAGATAGATGCGCTGGCCCGGGTCGGCCTTTTCGGCCAGCGCCGCGGTCTCTCCGGCGGATTCGATGATGCCGAGGCCGTCGCGCAGCCACTGCACCGCCGCGCCGGCGACGAAGATGCTGCCCTCCAGGGCGTAGGTCGTCTTCCCGCCCAGCCGGTAGGCGATGGTCGAGAGCAGGCGGTGCTGGGAGTGCACCAGTTCGCTGCCGGTGTTGAAGAGGGCGAAGCAGCCGGTGCCGTAGGTCGATTTCATCATGCCGGGCTCGAAGCAGGCCTGGCCGACGGTGGCGGCCTGCTGGTCGCCGGCGATGCCGCCGATGGGCACGGCGCGGCCCAGGATGTCCGCCTCGCTGGTGCCGAAATCGGCGTCGCAGTCCTTCACCTCCGGCAGCAGGCTTTCCGGGATGCGCAGCAGCGCCAGCAGTTCCGGGTCCCAGGCCTGTTTCCTGATGTCGAAGATCAGCGTGCGCGCCGCGTTGGTGGCATCGGTCGCGTGCACCTTGCCGCCGGTGAGGCGCCACAGCAGGAAGCAGTCGATGGTGCCGAAGGCCAGCTCGCCGCGCTCGGCCCGCTCGCGCGCGCCCGGCACGCACTCCAGCAGCCAGGCGATCTTGGTGCCGGAAAAGTAGGGATCCAGCAGCAAGCCGGTGCGCTGGCGGAAGACCTCCTCGGCGCCGTCGGCACGCAGCTTCTGGCAGAACTCCGCCGTGCGGCGGTCCTGCCAGACGATGGCCTTGTGGATCGCCTCGCCGGTCTTGCGGTCCCAGATCACCGTGGTCTCGCGCTGGTTGGTGATGCCGATGGCCGCGACGTCCTCCGCGCGCTTGCCGGCGTCGGCCAGCGCGCCGCGCATGACCTCCACGGTGTCACGCCAGATGTCCTCGGCGTCGTGCTCGACCCAGCCGGACTGCGGGAAGTGCTGCGGCAGTTCCTTCTGGGCCTGGCCCAGGCGGCGGCCGTCGCCGGAGAACAGGATGGCACGGCTCGAGGTGGTGCCCTGGTCGATGGCGAGAATACTGCGTTCGGCGCTCATGCCGGCTCCCCCCGGAAAGAAACTGGAATTGTTCTTATTTGGACGGCCGAGTCGGCCGCACTTTATTCCACGGCTCTTTCGGCCGCCGGCTGAGAATGTCGGGAGCGGCGGCCAAGATCAACCCGCAGATAAGAAGGACCGAAGGGACGGCAATTTGATCTGGCTCAAAGACGCCGGGAGACGGCGGCTCTATCGTTCGATCATTCGCTGCGGCGCGGGGGTGGTCCCCACCATAAAGGCCTCCGCGTGGCGGTACCGGCCTTGCCCAGTCAGGCCAAGGCGGATGGTCTGGTCCTCACTCCCAGACCTTTCGCCCATCTGCAAATCGCCCGGCACCGATCATTCCCGGTGCCGGGCGTTTTTTGTCCGCGCGCCCGGCGCTCGGCCACGGGCAGGCTTACCCAGCCTTCGCCAATGTTGGAATTCACAAACTACTGCCGCTCCAGGGCCTGACTCTGGGGACGACAGCCTTTGGGTTGGTAGGGCGAGACACCGCTCCATGCGATGTGAGGGGGATGCATTACCGCCGCTTCCCAGCGCGCGGCTCTTTCGGCCAGTCGACGTAGTCCGCCGGTTTGCGGCGTACCCAGGTCACGAAGCGCGCGATCTCCGGATGCGCGCGCACCGCTTCTGGGTCGGCATAGTCCGTCGCCAGTGCGCGTTCGTCGAACACTCGGTGGATCATGCGGTGGCACACCACGTGGATGCAGTCCGTCTCGCGCCCGCCTTCGCTCTTCGGCACCCAGTGATGCCGGTCGACGCTGGCTCCCGCGATCATCGCCCGCCCACAGATTGGGCAGGGACCGAGGTTGCCTTCGCCGGACATGTTCAGAACTCGTCGTCCTCAAACGCCAGCGTGGACTCCGCGCCGCGCATGACCGCATCGGCAAGGCCCTTGACCTCACCCAGCAGGTTGTCGGCGTAGAAGCGCGCGGTCTTCAGCTTGGCGGCGGCGAAGGCCTTGTCGTCGCCCTTGGCCGCTTCCACCGCGCTGCGCGCCAGGAGCCAGGCGCCCAGGGTCGAGGCGGCGAGGGTCTGGTAGGGCGTCGCTGCCGCCGCACCCCGACTGATGTCCTTGCCGCCTTCCTCCAGCAGCCAGGCCGTGGCGTCGTCCAGCGTCGCGATGGCCTCGGCCAGCGGCTTGCGCAGGCTGTCGTCGTCGGGCAGGCCGGCGCGCAGCTCCAGGATCAGCTGGGTCATCGCCGCGCCCTTGTCGCGCAGCAGCTTGCGGCCCAGGAGGTCGAGCGCCTGGATGCCGTTGGTACCTTCATAGATCGGCAGGATGCGGGCATCGCGGTAGTACTGCGCGGCGCCGGTCTCCTCGATGAAGCCCATGCCGCCGTGCACCTGCACGCCGATGGAGGCGACCTCGCAGCCGACGTCGGTGCACCACGCCTTGGTGAGCGGGATGAGAAGATCGAGGCGCGCCTGCGCCGCCGTGCGCTTCGTTTCGTCCGGCTCGCGCTTGGCGCGGTCTAGTGCCGCCGCCGCCCAGTAGGCCAGCGCCCGTGCCGCTTCCGTGCGCGCCTTCATGGTCGCCAGCATGCGACGCACGTCGGGATGGCGGATGATCTTCACCGACTCCCCTTTAGCCCCTGGGCCGCCGTCGATCGCTTTGCTCTGGGTGCGCTCGAAGGCAAAGGCGCGCGCCTGCTGGTACGCACGCTCGGCGATGGCGACGCCCTGCAGGCCGACGGCGAGGCGCGCGTTGTTCATCATGGTGAACATGCAGGCCATGCCCTGGTTCTCTTCGCCGACCAGGTAGCCGACGGCGCCGCCTGAGTCACCATAGGACATGACGGCGGTGGGCGAGGCCTTGATACCCAGCTTATGCTCCAGCGAGACGCAGCGCAGATCGTTGTGCGAACCCAGCGTGCCGTCCTCGTTCACGACGTACTTCGGCACCAGGAACAGGCTGATGCCCCGGGTGCCTTCCGGCGCGTCGGGCAGGCGGGCGAGGACCATGTGCACGATGTTGTCGGCGCAGTCGTGCTCGCCCCAGGTGATGTAGATCTTCTGCCCGGTGATGAGGTAGTGGTCGCCGTTCGGCACGGCGCGGGTCTTCAAGGCGCCGACGTCGGAGCCGGCCTGAGGCTCGGTCAGGTTCATGGTGCCGGTCCACTCGCCGGAGACCATCTTGGCGAGATAGTCGGTCTTCTGCTGCTCGCTGCCATGCGCCTGCAGCAGTTCCACCGCGCCGGCGGTCAGCAGCGGACACAGGCCGAAGGAGAGGTTGGCCGCCTGCCACATCTCCTGCACCGCGGTGGCGAGGCTCCACGGCAGGCCCTGACCGCCGAAGTCCGGGTCGAAGGGCAGGGCGTTCCAGCCGCCTTCGACGAACTGGCGGTAAGCGTCCTGGAAACCGTCGGGGGTGCGCACCACGCCGTTCTCGAAGACCGATCCCTGGCGGTCGCCGGGATGATTCAGCGGCGCGATGACCTCGCCGGCCAACTTGGCGGCCTCCGCCAGGATGGCGCTTACCAGGTCGGGCGTTGCCTCCTCATAGCCCGGCAGCCGGGCGATCTCCGGCAGCCCGGCGATGGCGTCCAGCGCGAAGCGCATCTCGCTGATCGGCGCCGCATAGGTCATCTCGTCTGGCCTCCCGGGATTTGGCTCTGGGCTCGTTCTCGCCCCTTTGGCGGGCAAGATGGAACAGCCGCCGCCGGAAGGCAATGGACCCTGTCGCCAAAGGGCCGGCGGGGCTATCGCTCGTGCCGGCAAGACTTTAGCATGGCGGGAAAAGGGCTTGCAGGAGACGAGAGGGGCATGATCGCAGCAGCGAACCCGCCGCCGCGTGGCTTTCCGGAGGCGGAGTTCGCCGCGCGCACCGAAAAGGCGCAGGCGGCCATGGCAGCCGCCGGGCTCGATGCCCTGCTGCTGACGACGGAACCGGAGGTGCGCTACTTCACCGGCTTCCTGACGCAGTTCTGGCAGAGCCCGACGCGGCCGTGGTTCCTGGTGGTGCCGGCCGCGGGCAAGCCGGTGGCGGTGATCCCCACCATCGGCGTCGATTGCATGAGCCGGACCTGGCTCGACGAGATTCGTTCCTGGTCTTCGCCGCAACCGGACGACGACGGCCGCACGCTGCTCGCCGCGACGCTGACCGAAGTGGCGGGCAAGGCGGCGCGCATCGGCATCCTGAAGGGCAAGGAGACCCACCTGCGCATGCCGCTCGGCGATTTCGAGCAGCTCGCCTGGATGCTGCCCGATGCGACCTTCCACGATGCCACGGCGATTCTGCGCGGTCTGCGCATGGTGAAGTCGGCAGACGAGATCGCGAAAATCTCCTACGTCTGCGATGTGGTCTCCGGAGCCTTCGAGGCAGCGCCGCAACTCTTCGCCGCCGGGCAAAGCGACGTCGAGGTGTTCCGCCGCTTCAAGATCGAATGCCTGACGCGCGGCGTCGATGACGTCTCTTACCTGGTCGGCGGTGCCGGGCAGGGCGGCTACGGCGACATCATCTCGCCGCCCTCGGGGCGCGCGCTGCGTGCGGGAGACGTGCTGATCCTCGATACCGGCTGTCTCTTCGACGGCTACTTCTGCGACTTCGACCGCAACTTCGCCATCGGCCGCGCCGACGATGCCGTGCGGCGCGCCTATGAGGTGGTGTGGCGGGCGACCGAGGCGGGGCTGCAGGCTGCGCGTCCCGGCGCCACCTGTGCTGAGCTCTTTGCCGCGATGCAGGCGGTGTTGGAGGAAGGTGGTGCGCCCCGGAGTCCTCGGGGCAACGACGTCGGCCGCATGGGTCACGGCCTCGGCATGCAGCTCACGGAATGGCCATCGCACACGCCGTGGGACCACACGGTGTTGCAAGAAGGCATGGTGCTGACCCTGGAGCCCGGCATGGCCTTTGCCGAGGGCAAGATCATGGTGCACGAGGAGAACATCGTGGTGCGCGCCGGCGGCGCCGAGCTGTTGACCCGCCGCGCCGCGCCGGAGCTGCCCGTTATCTAGCGCGCCAGCATCCGGGCGCTCTCGCCGCGCAGGCGCTCGGCGGCGAAGTCCATGAAGCTGTGGATCTTGGCCGCCGCGCGGCGGCCCTCGGCATGCAGCAGGTGGACCGGCAGTGTGCGGTCCTCCTGGTCGGTCAGCAGTTCGACCAGGCGTCCTGCGGCCAGGGCATCCGCGACCTGATAGGACAGCACGCGGGTGAGGCCCCAGCCTTCTTCCGCCGCCGCGATGGCCGCCTCCAGCGTGTTCAGGGACAGCGTCGGGGCGAGTCGCTGGGTCTGCTGCCGTCCGTCTCGGCTGAAAGTCCAGGCTGGCCGCTGGTCGATGGTGGACGGGAAGATGATGCGGTGCGCCGCGAGGTCGGCGAGGTTCTCCGGACGGCCATGACGCGCAACGTAGGCGGGGGAGGCGATGACCATGAGCCGCACCGCGCCGACCCGCCGCGCCACCAGGGAGGAATCCTGCAGCTCGCCGATTCGCACCGCGAGGTCCAAGCCCTCGTCCAGCAGGCTCACGTTGCGGTCGAGGAAGAGAGCCGAGGCGGTCATGTCCGGGTGCGCGTCCAGGTAGGCGCGCAGAATCGGCGCCACGACGCGCTGGCCGAACAGCAGCGGCGCGGTGAGGCTCAGGTGGCCGCGCGGCACCGCGCGGGCGCCCGTTGCCGTGGTCTCCGCTTCCTCCAGCTCGACCAGGATGCGCTGGGCATCCTCCCGCAGCCGGGCGCCGGCCTCGGTCAGTGCCACCCGTCGCGTCGTGCGGGTGAACAGCTGCACCCCCAGGCGCTCCTCCAGCCCGGTGACCAGCCGGGTGACCGCCGGCGGCGAGAGGCGCAGGCGACGGGCGGCGGCGTTGAAAGCGCCGGCCTCGGCCACGGCCAGGAAGGTTTCAAGTTCGCGGAAGCGATCCATTATTCCAATATACGGAATAGTAAACTAATGAGATAGCCTATTATTATCCCCGCGTCGGCGTGCCACCTTCCGTGAGAGACAGAAAGGAGGCCGCCATGGCCCGCGCATTTGCAGAGATCGCTTTCACCCCCGGCGTACTGGCCGAGCAGACCCGCCAGGGCACGGCGGACAGCTATGGGAAGTTCCTGACGGACGAGGCCGAGCCGCGCGACAGCCTGGGCCCCAACGAAGCGGCCTTCATCGCCCAGCGCGACGGCTTCTACCAGGCGACGGTTGCCGAGAACGGCTGGCCCTACGTGCAGTTCCGCGGCGGGCCGGTCGGCTTCCTGAAGGTGCTGGACGAGAAAACGATCGCCTACGCCGACTTCCGCGGCAACCGCCAGTACATCAGTGTCGGTAACCTGAAGGCCGACGACCGCGTCGCCCTCATCCTGGTCGACTACCCCAACCGGCGGCGTGTGAAGATCTGGGGCCGCGCGCGCATCGTCGAGCGCGGCGACGACCCGGCGCTGGTCGCGCGCCTGCACGATCCGGACTACCGCGCCAAGCCGGAGCGGGCGGTGGTCATCACCGTCGAGGCTTTCGACTGGAACTGCCCGCAGCACCTGCCGCAGCGCTACACCTTGGAAGAGCTGGAACCGGCCTTGGCGAAGATCCGCGCCGAGATGCAGGCGCTGCGGGAAGAGAACGCGGCGCTGAAGGCCGCCGCCGATCCGCGCGGCTGACGTCCGATCTTCCTTCGTACTCCCGGCTTTCCACCGGCTTTTACCCGTCCACCAGCATTCACCAGAAAGGAGACTGCCATGCACGACTCTATCCGCAATCTCGCCGGCGCCGCCGCCTTCGGCCTCGGCTTGGCAACCGCTCCGCTCGCCGCCGTAGCGGCGGACGTTCCCCAGGTCCGTTACGAAAGCCTCGTTATCGACGGCGTCGAAGTCGCCTACCGTGAAGCGGGCGATCCGGCGCGCCCGACCGTGCTGCTGCTGCACGGCTTTCCGACGTCCTCGCAGATGTTCCGCAACCTGATTCCAGAACTGGCGGCGCGCTACCACGTGCTGGCACCGGACTATCCAGGTTTCGGCGCCTCCGGCATGCCGCCGGCCGAGACTTTCGACTACAGCTTCGATCACTTCGCGGAGATCGTGACGAAGCTGATCGATGCCAAGGGTGTCGGGCGCTACGCCGCCTACGTCATGGACTACGGTGCGCCCGTCGGCTACCGCATGTTCGCCGCCGACCCCGAGCGCGTCACCGGCTTCGTCATCCAGAACGGCAATGCCTATGAAGAGGGCCTGGAGGAATTCTGGGATCCGATCCGCGTCTACTGGGCTGATCCCTCGGCGGCGAACGGCGACAAGCTAAGACCTTTCCTCGGCCTGGAAGGCACCAAGTGGCAATACCTGACCGGAGCGAAGGATCCTTCGAAGATCAGCCCGGACAACTTCTGGAACGTGCAGTATCTGCTCGACCGCCCGGGCAACCAGGAGATCCAGCTCGCCCTATTCTATGACTATCGCACAAACCTCGCGCTCTATCCGCAGTGGCAGGCGCTGTTCCGCGAGTTTCAGCCGCCCGCGCTCATCGTCTGGGGCAAGAACGACCCGATCTTTCCGGCCCTGGGCGCCGAGCCCTACAAGCGCGACCTGAAGGATCTCGAGTTCCACCTGCTCGACACCGGCCATTTCGCCCTGGAGGAGGAGGGACCCTTCATCGCGGAGCGGATGCTTGCCTTCCTTGACCGCGTGACACAGCCATAACGGCAAGCGCGCAGTATTACGCCGCCACGCTTCAGCGTGGCGGCGTGGCCGCGTCTCCGGTCCGGCAAGGACCTATTTCGTGGTGACGAGGCGGTAGCCGGCGTCGTAGGCATCGAGATCCAGCAGGTGGCCGTAGCGCGCGGCCCAGGCGCCGGAGTTCAGGTCGCCGGACAGTCTTTCCAGGGCCTCGCTCACGTCGCCCAGCGCCCAGAAGGAAGACATGGCCGCGCGGACTTTGGGATCGAGATAAGCCGCAGGCCGCAGCCAGTAGGCATAGAGGAATCCGTCCACGCAACCGTGTGGCACCGCAACGGCGGAAATCTCGACGGGCCCGAGCCATTCTTCGTAGTTCGTCAGGCGGGGCATTTGCCCCTCATCCAGGGTCACCAGATCCGCGGGCCGGGATTGCGGAGGTCCGCATAATTGACCCCGATGGTGTCGTAGGCAGCGCGCATGGTGCCGGCGACGATAGGGCGGGAGGGGGCTTGCCGCAACTTTGGTCGGGGGGCGCCGCGCGCCCATAACAGGTGCCGCCGGCTGAAGCGGCATTGCCCCACATTCCCGATCGCGCGGTTCTTCCACCATTCAATTGCAGTATTTTTTCTTGTCTAAAGAGACAAATTATATGTCACTCTGACATTTTTATTGTCTTATGTAATTAAAAAAACGTCATATACTTAATATGACTAATTATAAATCGATCATCAAATATAATTAATGCAGTTAATATTGATGATTACTATTCAAAATACTCAAATTTAAGATAATTTTCATAATAACCGCCAAGTATATCCCTTAGAGGGCGCGCTTGGCGTGTTTGAGATCGCTGGGGACGCTGCGAATCCCGGCTGAGACCAGTCCGGTTGCCCCCGAGGAACCTGCGCTGCAGCTCCTGCATGAAATTTCGACCCAGTGGGCTGGCATGCGGCCGACCCAGGCGGTCACAGCAACTAGGGAATGAGGAAAATGAAGTTCTCCCTGGCCGATTGGCCGATCGCACAAAAAATCCTGGGTCTGGTCGTATTGCTTGGCGTGGTTTCGACGGTGATCGCTGGAACCGGTGTTTTCTCCGTCAATGCGCTTGGGGATTCCACGGCCGAGCTTGATATCTCGGCAACCGAGATCAAGCTGGGCGGCCAGCTGAATACCCGGGTCGTCGCCTTGAGCCGCGCCGAATACAACCTCGCCGCCGATCCGAGCCAGCTCGCTGAACTGCGTCCGGAGATCGAGCGCATCCGGCAGGAAGCGCGCGAGCTATTGGCCACGGCCAGGCAGACGGCAGGTGAGGAGCGCGCGGCTATGCTGGCGGAGATCGAGTCGGCCCTCGACGACTACGTAGGCGAACTCGAAGGCACCATCGAGACGGCTGAGCGAGTCGGTCGTGTGGAAATCGGGGCCGGCCAGCAGTCAATCCTGACTTCCGTTCAACAGTCACGCCTGCTTTCTTCGGCACTGCGCGAGAAGACACGGGCTTACGTTGCTTACGTGGAAGAACGCGGATCCGATATTGCTCAGGAAGCTTCGGCGACCGCCAGCAGCACGCTGATAGTGATCGTTGCGGTCGGCGTGCTTGGGGTTCTTGGCGGAATCGCGATTGGTTTCTTCGTCTCGCGTCAGGCCATTGTCCGCCCGCTTGGCTCGGCCGTTGCCACACTCCGCCAGCTTGCTGAAGGCAACCTGGAGGTCGAGGTCGATGGCCAGCAGCGCAAGGACGAAATCGGCGACATCGCGCGTGCGCTGTTGATATTCAAGGACGGTGCGGTGGAGCGCCGTCGCATGCTTGCCGAGCAGGAAGAAGAGGCTCAGCGCAAGGCCGCGCGGGCCGAGCAGATCCAGAACACGACGGCGCGGTTTGAAAAAGGTGTCGATGAAATCCTGGACACTCTCAGTTCGGCGGCCACGGAGCTGGAAGCGACCGCCCAATCGATGTCGGCGACAGCTGAAGAGGGAGCCGCCCAGAGCACTTCGGTGGCTTCCGCCTCCGCCCAGGCGGCAGCGAGCGTCCAAACCGTCGCCGCGGCGACCGAGGAGCTCACCGCGTCGATCAAAGATGTCAGTCAGCAGATCCACCGGACCTCCAACATCGCCGGCCAGGCCAGCGAAAGGGCGAGTTCAGCCATTGAACAAATTGACGTCCTGCGTCAGAGCGCCGGCAAGATTGGCGAGGTTGTCAGCCTGATCACCGACATCGCCGAGCAGACAAACCTGCTGGCGCTGAACGCAACCATCGAGGCCGCCAGAGCTGGCGAAGCCGGCAAGGGATTCGCCGTTGTGGCCTCCGAAGTGAAAGCCCTGGCAAATCAGACATCGCAGGCGACCAAGGAGATCGCGGCCCAGATCGAGGCCATGCAGCAGGGCGTCGAGTCGACTGTCCCGGTGATCCGCGGTATCTCCGAAGTCATTGAGGAGCTCGATAAGATCAGCACCACCGTGGCTTCGGCGGCGGAAGAGCAGGCGGCGACGACGACGGAGATCAGTCGCAGTGTTGCGGAGGCCGCCCAAGGCACCGAAGAAGTCTCGAAGAACGTAGAGGGGATGAAGGAAGCCGCGCAAACGACCAGCGCCGCCTCGTCTCAGGTGCTGACGTCGGCACAGTCGGTCGCCGAGAAGTCGGAGATTCTCAAGAAAGAAGTCGGCGATTTCCTTCGCGAGGTTCAGGCGGCGTAACTACGTCAGCGAGGATACGGGCCGCGCGGGGGGGCGATGCGACAGAGCACCGCCCCCCCGCCGCTGACCGGGGTGCGCCGCAAACTGTTTGCGAGCGAGCGAGTCGAGAGATGCCCTCGAGCGCCCGTCAGGTAGAACACGCAGGCAACCGCGCTTTGATGCTAGTGCTCCAACAGCGTCACCTCTCACGTGAGGGGACTTGCTTCAGTTCGCCGGGTGATCGGAAATGATCGCCGATGTCGGGGCCGCGGAGCAGCGGCAGGAGAAGGTTCGAGCTTTTACCGGGTTACCGCGGAGCTGGAGCATGCAAATAAAGGTGATGGCCCGGTACTGCCGGTCGCGGACAACCTGATGCTGCTGCGGGTGAACACGACCGCGGACATCAGCGTTTGATCGGAATTGCCGAAGGCTTCCGCTTGGCGGGAACGGTAGTCGGCGATTCAAGGGATCGCGCCGGACTGGAGGGCCGGACCAGGTTTTGGGGGTTGTCAGTTGTGGGTAGCGAACTGTGCGATGACGGTGTGGTCGTGGTCGTCGATGATGACGTCGCGGTACGTAACGAGGTCCGCAGCCTGTGCGAATCTGTCGGCCTCGTCGTGCTGTCCCACGCGAACCTGGGCTCACTTGAGAGAGGTGTGCATCATTCAACGAGAGGCTGTGTCGTTCTCGACATGAGGCTCCCGGGGCTTAGCGGCGTGCCCGCCGTACAGCGGCTGAGCCGCCTCTACCCCAATCTGGCAATCATTGGCATCAGCGAATTCGTCGATGCGCGCACCGTCATGAGAAGCCTGCGCGCCGGGGCCGTGGACTTCTTCGACAAGCCTTTCTCCACGAATGAGCTTCTGGAATCGATCCAACTGGCAATGCAGTGCCAGTTGGCGCCTCCAGTCCGAGATCCGGGCGGGCGGAGTGAAACCGAATTCCGACGGCTGCTGAAGACACTGACGCGGCGCCAGAGGGACGTTCTCGCACAGTACGGCGCAGGCGCGGATGAGCGGGAAATCGCGCGCCGGCTTGGGCTTCATCTGCGAACGGTGCAAAGGCATCTGAGAAACGCGCTGGCGGTTCTTGAAATATCGCGCGACGATCGGGACGTGGTTCGAAGGTTGCACCAATAGGCCCGGCATGGTCGAACGGCTGCGTTGATCCGATCTGCCTTCTCGGGCCTGCAGCCGGCGGCCGCCCCGCCGAAAGCGTTTGCCTGCTGACAGCCTGTAGGGGATGCCCTAACATCGGGGTATGAGCGAGATCGTCAACCTGCGCCAGGTGAAAAAACGCCGGGCGCGCGAGGAAAAAGAGGCTGAGGCGGCGGCCAACCGGACAAAGTTCGGAAGGACCAAGGCCGAGCGCAGGAAGACCGATGCCGACCGGAACAAGGCTGCGCGCGACCTCGCCGGCAAAGAACTAACGGGCAAAGACTTGACCGGCAAGAAGCTCGACCCTTAAGCCGCCATCCTTTCTCCAGATATTCCGGTCTTCCCTTGTCCTCATCGTCAAGTCATAGCGCCTCGCCGCTGGCCGCCGCCCTGCTGCTGAGCGTCTCTTCGGCCTGTTGGGGTGGCAACTTCATCATCGGCCGCGCGGTGCATGCCGAGGTGCCGCCGGCGGGACTCAGCTTCTGGCGCTGGCTGCTGGCTCTGGCGATCCTGCTGCCCTTCGCCTGGCCGAAGGTGAGGCGCGACTGGCCGGAGATCCGGCGCCACTGGAAGAGCCTTGCTGTGCTCGCTTTCTTCGGCATGGCGCTGTTCCACACCGCGCTCTATCTCTCGGTGAACTACACCACGGCGACCAATGCCGCCCTGTTGGTCGCCATCTGCCCGGTGCTGGTACCGCTGCTGTCCTGGGTGCTCCATCGCGAGCCGGTGACTGGGCGCATCCTGCTGGCGATTGCGGTTTCGGTCGGCGGCGTTGCTGTGGTGATCCTGCGCGGCGATCCGGCACAGCTTGCCACCTTGTCCTTCAACAGGGGTGACCTCATCATGCTGGTCGCCGTCTTCGCTTGGTCGATGTACACCGTTCTGGTGAAGCGCCGGCCTGCTGCTTTGCATCCGCAGTCTCTGCTGGTCGCGACCATGGCCTTCGCCACCGCCTTCCTGCTGCCGGTCTACCTCTGGGAGAGCGCCTTCGTGCGGCCGATGCCGGTCTCGCAGGACTCTCTGCTGGCCGTCGCCTACGTGGTGGTCTTCGCCTCGCTCCTGGCCTACGTCTGCTTCAACCGCGGCATCGAGGTGCTGGGCCCCAACAAAGGCGGCCTCTTCCTGCACCTCGTGCCCGCCTTCGCGGCGCTGCTGGCCTTCGTCTTTCTCGGGGAGCGTCTGCAGGGCTTTCACGCCGTTGGGATTGCCGCCATCGTGGTGGGAATCGTGCTGGCGACCACGGCGAAACCGGCGCGGGGCGTGACCTAGAGAATGCTCTCCCCGCGGTGGGCGACGCTGGGGTAAGGGGCCTGCGCCGCTAGCGCTCCAGCACCTTGCCCGGGTTCATGAGCCCGTCGGGATCGAGCGCGTGCTTCACGGCGCGCATCAGATCCATCTCGACATCGGATTTGAAGCGCGCGTTCTCCGCCGCCTTCATATAGCCGATGCCGTGCTCAGCGGAGATCGAGCCGCCCATCGACACCACCAGTTCGTGCACCGCCTCGTTCACCGCGTCCCAGCGCGCGAGGTAGGCTTCGCGGTCGGCGCCTTCCGGCTGCGAGAGATTGAAGTGGATATTGCCGTCGCCGACATGGCCGAAGGGCACCGGGCGGATGCCGGGCACCATCTCCTTCACCAGCGCGGTTGCGCGCGTGATGAACTCCGGCGTCTTGGAGACGGCGACGGAGATGTCATGCTTGATGGAGCCGCCCTCGAATTTCTGCGCTTCGACGATCCCTTCGCGGATCGCCCAGAATGCCTGGGCCTGACGCTCATTGGCGGCCAGCGCCGCGTCGCTGACGAGGCCGTCTTCCACGGCGGTGCCGAGGAACTCCTCCAGGCTTTCGCGCAGGGAGCCGTCGGCGCGCCCGGAGGCGAGCTCGACCAGTGCGTACCAGTCGCTCGGCTCGCTGAGCGGATCCTCGATGCCCTCGACGTGCTTCAAGGCGAAGTCGAGGCCGATGCGCGGGATCAGCTCGAAGGCGTTCACCCGGTCGCCGGTGGCAGCGCGCGCGCGGCCCAGCAGTTCGACCGCGGCGGCGGGATCGGTGACGGCGACGAAGGCGACCTCGGTTTCGGCCGGGCGCGGAAAGAGCTTCAGGCAGGCGGCGGTGATGATCCCGAGAGTGCCCTCGGCGCCGACGAAGAGATGCTTCAGCGCGTAGCCGGTGTTGTCCTTGCGCAGCGCCTTCAGACCGTCCCACACCCGCCCGTCCGGCAGCACCACTTCCAGGCCCAGCACGAGGTCGCGCATGTTGCCGTAGCGCAGCACGTGCACGCCGCCGGCATTGGTGGAGAGATTGCCGCCGATCTGGCAGGAGCCCTCCGCGCCGAGGCTTAGCGGGAACAGGCGGTCCGCTTCCGCTGCCGCCTCCTGCACTTTCTGCAGGATGCAGCCGGCCTCGACGGTGATCGAGTAGTCGGTGGCGTCGAGGTCGCGCACCCTGTTCATGCGCTCGAGGTTCACCAGCACGGCCGGCGTTTCCGCGAAGGGAATGCCGCCGGCGACGAGCCCGGTGTTGCCGCCCTGCGGCACGACGGGTACCCCGGCCTCGCGGCAGAGCGTCACCGTCGTGGCGACCTCCTCGGTGGAGGCCGAGCGCACCACGAAAGGCGCTGCGCCCTGATAACGGCGGCGCTGCTCTGCCAGGTAGGGCGTCATAGCCTCGGCGGAGTCGACGATCGCCTTGGCGCCCAGCGCATCGGCAAGTCGACGCTTCAGGGTATCGAAATCGGTGGTTTTGGGAGAACGAGCATCCATGCCAGGCAATTTAGTGGCACGCGCCTGCCGTGGCGAGTCCGCTGCTTTCACCGCTGCTCTACGCGTTAAGCCCGCGTATGACAGTCATTGCGAAGCTAGCCCCGCGGGGCGGCCGCGCGCCGGAGGCGGTCGTTGATGGCTGCTCCCAAGCCGGTTTCGGGAATCGGCATGACGGCGATGGCCTGCACCGCGAGCGCATCCAGCCGGTGCAGGTAGGCGAAGAGGTGGGCCGCGGCCTCGGTGACATCGCCCGCCGGGCTGAGGTTCAGGGAGTCTGCCGCACCAGCCGGCACCTGGGGACCGAAGGCGAGCAGCGCCTCGTCGGCAGCCACATCGGTGGCGTTCAGGCGGACCGGGTGGCCCGGGGCGTAGTGACTGCTTAGCATGCCGGGACCCTTTAAGCCGCCGTTTTCGGGGCTTTCAGCGTTCCCTGGGGCCTCCACCACCTCTCCGATGATAGGGGTCAGGTCTTGCGCAGTCACGGCACCGGGGCGCAGGATCGCCGCCTGTGGGCTGGAAAGATCGAGTACCGTCGACTCCAGACCGACCGCGCAGCGCCCGCCATCCAGGATCAGCGGCACGCGGGGGCCGAGGGAGGCGGCGACATGGGCCGCCTCGGTCGGGCTGATCTTGCCCGAGGCATTGGCGCTGGGCGCGGCCAGCGGCAGCCCGCTTTCTGCCAGCAGCCGGTGGGCGAGGGGGTGCGCCGGCACCCGCACCGCCTGGCTGTCGAGGCCGGCGCTGCACAGCAGCGAGATCCGGCTGTCCTTGCGGCGCGGCAGCACCAGGGTGAGCGGGCCGGGCCAGAAGGCTCTCGCCACCTGCTGCGCGCGCGCGTCGAAGACCACTTCCCGGGCGGCGGCCTCGGCGTCGGTGAAATGGACGATCAGGGGATTGAATTGCGGGCGGTCCTTGGCGGCGAAGATGCCGGCCACCGCGGCATCGCTGGTGGCATCGGCGCCCAGGCCGTAGACCGTCTCGGTCGGGAAGGCGACGAGGCCGCCGGCGCGCAGCAGCGCGGCGGCGCGCGCCAAGGCGGCGTCGTCGGGCGGCAGGATCTCGGGGCTCCTCGGAGTCATGGCGGCGCAGTCTAGTCGCTCGTCCGGGAAATGCATCTCTTGGTTTCGTGCCGGTTTCAGGCCGGTTTCAGGCCTCGACAGGTCGTGGCCCCGGGCGTAGAGAGGGCCATGCCTCCCGCCACAGTCGCCGGCGCCGCGGGGCGGAACCGGGAGGATCGAGACAATGAGCGCTGTCGTTTCGGATCGCGTGCTCGCAGCCACGGCCAGCATGGCGGCGGTTCAGGATTTCTACTTCAACTCCCGCTATGCCGAGCGCCGTGGGCAGCCCGGCGTCTGCGATTTCACGTTCGGCAATCCCCAGGAGGTCCCGCTGCCCGGCCTAGTGCGGGCGCTGCAGGCCCACGCGGTTCCTCAGAACAACAGCTGGTTCGCCTACAAGACGAGCGAGGACGAGCCGCGCGCTTTCCTGGCTGACGCTCTGTCGCGCGAGCTCGGGCTCGCCTTCGAGCCGGAGGACATCGCTTTGACGCCCGGCGCCTTCGGCGCCATCGCCCTGGCCTTCCGGATGCTGCTGTCGCCCGGCGACGCGGTCCTCATCCCGCTGCCGGGCTGGTTCTGCTACGGCTCCATGCTGGCCGCCGAGGGCATGGAGGCGGTGCAGGTGCCGCTCGTGCCGGGCAGCTTCGACCTCGACCTCGACGCGATCGATGCGGCGATCGGGCCGAACACCCGCATCGTGGTGGTGAACACGCCGCATAATCCGACCGGGCGCATCTATCCGCGCGCTCAGTTGGAGGCCCTGGCGGAGCTGCTCGAACGCGCCTCGGCGCGGATCGGGCGGCGCCTCTTCCTGCTGTCCGACGAGCCCTACCGGCGCATCCGCTTCGACGGTATGCCCTTCGTCAGCCCCGCCGCCGTCTATCCCTGGACGCTCATCGACTACAGCTACGGCAAGGTGCTGCTGGCGCCGGGCCAGCGCATCGGCTACCTCGCGCTGTCGCCGCTGATGCCGCGGGAGGACCGGCAGGCCCTGCGCGACGCCTTCTTCGGCGCCCAGGTGTCGCTGGGCTGGAGCTTTCCCAATGCCCTCATGCAGTACGCCCTTCCCGACCTCGAGTCCCTCAGCCTCGACATGGCGGCGCTCACCGGCCGGCGCGACCGCATGGTCGGCGCCCTGCGGCAGTGGGGCTACGAGGTGCTGCAGCCGGAGGGCACCTTCTATCTCTTCGCGCGGGCTCCCGGCGGCGACGGCAGCCGCTTCTTCAATGCCCTGGCGGACCGCGACGTCTTCGTGATGCCGGGCAGCGTGCTGCAGACGCCGGAATACTTCCGAGTCTGCCTGACCGCCACCGATGCCATGGTCGAGCGCGCGCTGCCGGTCTTCGGCGACGTCGCCGCGGGCCTCGCCGCCGCCTAAGGCCATCGACAGGCCCGACATTCCGGGCTAGGTAAGGATCGGTCTCACGCCTGCGGGCGGGGGATCGCGTTCTCAGGGCGGGGTGCAAGTCCCCACCGGCGGTATGATCCCCTTCAAGGGTTCGAGCCCGCGAGCGCTTCTTCGGCCGCAAGCCGAAGGAGGTCAGCAGATTCGGTGCGAGGCCGAAGCCGACGGTAACAGTCCGGATGGAAGAGAGCGCAGGAGCGGCGAACCCGGCACAGCGCGCAGGGGCAAGCGCCGTTGCTTGCAACGCCCTGATTCCTGTTTTCGTGCCAACGAAGGAGCACAGCATGAATCAGAGCCATCCCCAGATCACTCCGCAAATCTCCAGCGAAACCTTGAAGGCCAGGCGCATCGCGCTGGTGAAAGCCCGCTGGCATGGCGAGATCGTCGACCAGTGCCAACGCGGTCTTGAACAGGAACTGGCCCACGCCGCGTCGCAAGAGGGCGCCCCGGCCTACACGGTCGACGTCTTCGAGGCGCCGGGTGCCTTCGAGATCCCGCTCCTCGCGCGCGATCTTGCGCGCAGCGGGCGCTACGCCGCCATCGTTGGCGCTGCCTTCGTGGTGAACGGGGGCATCTACCGTCACGAGTTCGTCGCCGATACCGTGGTCGGCGCCCTGATGCAGGTCCAGATGGACAGCGACGTGCCGGTGCTCTCCGCCGTGCTGACGCCGCACCACTTCCATGATTCCGAGGAGCACCGCCGCTTCTTCTTCGACCACTTCAAGGTGAAAGGCGCCGAGGCGGCGCGCGCCTGTCTCGCCTTGCTGGAGACCCGCCTGGCCATCCGCGCCGCGGCTTAGCCGGCCATGCGCTCCGGTCCGGTCAGGATTGCCGACAGTTGACTATGGTCAGGCCGCCGAAGGCTGCTATAAGTTCCAGGTAGGTCTCCGGGGGGACCTATCCCTTTGCGGTCTAATCATTTTCTCAGGTTCTGGCAGAGATGATCGAATGGCTGGTTCCCGCCGACGTCGGGTTTTCGGCGTCGATGGGGCTGATTGCGCTCAGCGCGGCGACCTCCTTCCTCACCGCGGCGGCCGGTATCGGCGGCGGCATCGTGCTGATCGCCGTGATGGCGGTGCTGATGCCGGCCCAGGCGCTGATCCCGGTGCATGGTGTGGTGCAGATCGGCTCCAACGCAGGGCGCGCGGGAATCATGCTGCGGAACGTCGAGTGGAAGGTCATGGCGCCGTTTTGCGTCGGCAGCCTGATCGGTGCGGCGATCGGCGGCATGACGGCGGTGCAGTTGCCGCCCGCGGTTCTTAACATCGGTCTCGCCTGCTTCATTCTCTACTCGGTTTGGGGGCCGGCGGTAACGGCGCCCGGGCGCTTCAAGGTGATCATCACCGGCGCCTTCTCCTCTTTCCTCACCATGTTCTTCGGCGCCACCGGCACCTTCGTCTCGGCGATGGTGAAGTCGATGCGCCTCGGCCGGCTGGAGCACGTCGCCACGCATTCCGCCTGCATGGTCGCGCAGCACTTCATCAAGGTCATCGCCTTCGGCCTGCTCGGCTTCAACTACGCGCCCTATGCCGGCCTCGTCGTCGCCATGATCGTCAGCGGGTTCATCGGCACGGTGATCGGCAAACACGTCCTGGTGAAGATGAACGACATCGTCTTCCATCGTGTTCTTGCGGTGCTACTGTCGCTGCTCGCACTGCGCCTGCTGTACGAGGGCGTCGCGCTGCTCGGCCTGTTCTGAGTCGTAGCGGTGCCCGGCACACGCCCCGAGTCGGTTAGGCCTTCGGGGGCGGGCATAAGCTCTCACCGCTTTTCAATTGGTGAAGCCAATTCAGGGTAATTGGTTGACCAATCCGCGCGCGGGCGGTCAGGAAAACGACTCATTTGACTTATTTTTCAAGATGGTCAAAGCTTTAACCAATAACGGCGGATTTACCGCCTTGTTCGGCCGGAACAACCGGTCAAATCAGCCTGGGAGGAGGCAACCCGACAATGCACACGTCTTCGCGAAATTCTTTGATCTCAAGTGTTTCGCGGCGGTCCCTGTTGAAGGTGGGGGCCGCTGCTGCAGTTCTAGGTGGTAGCGCGGGCCTGGTTTCGCGCGCCTGCGCGGCCGGGTATCCGGAGCGCAATATCGACGTCATCGTGCCGACCGCCGAGGGCGGCGGCGCCGACCGCAACATGCGCGCCTTCAACGCGATCTGGAAAAAATACCTCAACACCAATTTCGAGCCGGGCTTTTACCCGGGCGCCTCGGGCCGTGTCGGCTACGAGGTCTACATGGGCAAGTACGAACCCGATGCCTACAGCCTGATCTTCGGCAACATGGGGCCGGAGGTGCTGAATTGGGTGGTGCAGGAGCCAAGCTTCAACATCGACGACTACATCTACTGGGGCCGCGTCGACGTCGATCCCGGCTGTCTCTTCGTCGGTGTCGAGAGCAAGTTCAAGACGCTGGACGACATCATCGCCGAGGGCAAGAAGCGCAAGCTGAATGTCGGCACCAGCCGTCTCGCCCACCCGGCCTCCATCGGCATGCTGGCCCTGGCCGAGCATACCGGCATCGAGGTGAACCTCATCCCGCTTGCCGGCGGCAAGAAGACCGTCTCCGGTGCTGTCACCGGCGAGGTCGACTTCTCCGTGCTGACGTCCGGCTCGGTGGCCGCCGCCGGGGACGCGGTGACCACGCTGCTGATCTTCGACGACCAGAACGCTCTGGGCGAGGCGCTCGACAACGCGCCGACCATGAACCAGGTCTATGGCACCAACCTGCCACCGATGCTGTCGTCGCGCGCCTACGGCATCCATAAGGCGGCGGTCGACAAGTATCCCGACCGCTTCAAACTGCTGCAGACATCGTTCCGCAAGGTCTTCGACGATCCCGAATACAAGGACTTCGTGATCAAGAACAAGGGCCACTGGGAGTACGTCCAGTACGGCGGTGTCGAAGAGTGTGCCAAGTTCAAGCAGGCCATGCTGGAGTTGGGTGCCAAGTACAAGGCCTACCTGACCGGCAGCTGAGCCGCTCTGCACCACAGCGATCGGGGGCTGAAGGCGCCAGGCTTTCGGCCCCCGTCCTCTCTTCCCGCTGACGCCGGCACCGGCCGGCGCAGCGCCTTGGCTACAGGAACCTGTTCAACATGGCGTCGATGCGCGACAGCGGCGAGAAACGCCAGATCGGGGGTGAACTGATCATCCCCGTGATGGCGCTGATGTTCACCCTCTACTACATCTACAGCGTCATCGACTCGCCGTGGTCGGCGCAGCTGAACGCCTTCATGATCGGCACCGTGCTGATCGCCCTGGTGCTGGCTTTCCTCGGCTATGCCGCATGGGAGGTCCTGAAGGGCCGCGCGACGCTCGGCATGTCCGACCTCCTGGCACCCTACGACATCCTGCCGCGCCGCCTTGGTTTCATGGTCCTGACCATCGGCTACCTGATCGTCATGCCGTGGCTGGGCTTTACGCTGACCACCTTCGTCTTCATGGCCGCTTCTATGCTGCTGCTCGGCGGCGGGCGGCGCCCCATCGTCGCGGTCGTGTCGGGGCTGGTTATGGCGGCCGTTGCGCTCGGTGTGTTCGTCATCCTGTTCCAGAAGCGTTTTCCCAAGGGTCCCATCGAGTATCTCGTGCAGGTGTTGAGCTAGCCATGGAAACCACGCCTATCGATGCCGCGTTCTTCGGCGAACTCTTCCTGCACAGCCTCTCGCTCTGGTGGGTGATCGTCCCCTCGATCTTCCTGGGCCTCGTGGTCGGCGCCATTCCCGGCTTCAGTGCTGCCAATACCATCATCATCCTGCTGCCCTTCACCCTGGTGATGGATGTCGAGGTGGGCCTCGTCTTCATGGTGGCGCTCTACTGCGCCTCGCGTATGGGCGCCGGCATTCCCGCCATCCTGGTGAACATCCCCGGCACGGCGGGCGCCGCGGCGACGCCGCTGGACGGCTATCCCATGGTGAAGAAGGGGCAGGGCCAGCAGGCACTCGCCATCTCCTTCACCTCCTCGACCCTCGGCGGCCTGCTGACCACGGTCATCGCCCTGGTTTCAATGCCGGTGCTGGCGCGAGTCGGCTTTCACATGCACTCCGCCGAGATGGTGGTGGTCATGCTGTTCGGCATCTCGCTGATCGCCACCATCGCCGCCAAGAACACGCTGAAGGGCCTCATCGCCGGCTTCTTCGGCCTGATGATCGGCTCGATCGGTGCCGACCACGTCTACGCGACGCCGCGCGGCACCATGGGCTTTCTGGAACTCTACGACGGCATCCCGCTGATTCCGGCGCTGGTCGGCCTCTTCGCCATCTCCGAGGCCTTCCTGGTCATCGAAGGCGAGAGCATCCTCTCGAAGCACGCCCAGGACCGCCTGGTCACCGGCTCATGGCAACAGACCTTCCAGGGCGTCAGGCTGACCTTGCGCAAGTGGTGGCACGTCACCTGGACCAGCCTCATCGGCCTCGTCATCGGCGTCACCCCCGGTGCTGGTGCGGCGATCGCCGCTTTCGTCGCCTACCAGCAGTCGCGTGCCTTCTCGAAGACGCCCGAACTCTACGGCACCGGCCATCCGGAGGGCCTCATCGCGCCGGAGTCGGCCAACAACGGCGTGACGGCTGGCACTCTCATTCCGCTGCTGGTGCTCGGCATCCCCGGCGGTGCCACGGCGGCCATCATGCTGGTCGTCATGCAGTACCAGGGGGTCAACACCGGACCGCGCCTCTTCATGGAACAGCCGGAGCTCGGCTACGGCATCTTCATGGCGATGTTCACCACCTACCTGCTGATGGCTTTCACCATCCTGCCGATGTCGCGCTACATGTCCCGCGTGACGCTGGTGTCGACCACTTACATGTCGCCGCTCATCATCGGTTTCACGCTGGTCGGCTCCTTCGTGCCGCGCGAGTACATGTTCGACATGTACCTCGCCTTCGCCTTCGGCATTCTCGGCTATATCGCGCGCAAGACCGGCTACCATGTGGCCGCGATCCTGATCGGTGTCATCCTGGGCCCGCTGATGGAGCGTTACATGCTGGTCGCTCTGCAGAAGGCCGACGGCAGCTTCACCGCGCTGTTCTCGACGCCGCTGACCAACATCCTCTGGGTCGCCCTGGCTGCCTCGCTGGTGCTGCCGATCTTCATGAAGCACCGCCAGCGGCGGCGCGAAGGCGTCTTCGCGGAAGGGGAGGGATAACCATGGATGCTCCTGTTAACCGGCTCGCCCGCAACATTCGCCGCGTCGCCCATCTGGACCTGCCGGGCGGCGGCCAGGTGGTGGTGCAGGACGGCTATGCCTACATCGGCCACATGAAGCCGCCCTACGGCACCACCATCCTCGACGTGCGCGATCCGAAGAACCCGCGCATCGCCGCGGAGATCAGGCTCGACGACGATTTTTCGCACACCCACAAGGTGCGCGTCGCCGGGGATCTCATGGTCACCAACGTGGAGCAGAACCGCCGCCACTTCCTGCGCAAGGGCGCCGCCCTGCCGGAGTTGCGCGCGAGGCTCGCCGGCGAGCTGGGACGCAAGCCAAGCGACGCCGAGGTGGCGGCAGCCGCGGGCGTCACGCCCGAACAGGTGGCCGAGCTGGACGCCGCGCGCGAGCGCGGCTACCGCGATGGCGGCTTCAAGGTCTGGGACATCTCCGACAAGACCAGGCCACGGCTTTTGACCCACCACCGCACCTTCGGCTTCGGCACCCACCGCTTCGACATGGATGCGGACTACGCCTACATCTCGACCGAGATGGAGGGCTATCTCGGCAACATCCTGGTGATCTACGACCTGAAGGACCCGGCAAACCCGCAGGAGGTGTCGCGCTGGCATCTGCCGGGCCAGCACATCGCCGGCGGCGAGACGCCGGCCTGGAAGGGCTACAAGAACCGCCTGCATCACGCCATGCGCGTCGGCAACGAGATGTGGGCCGCCCTCTGGCACGCCGGCTTCCGGGTGCTCGACGTCAGCGACATCACCCGGCCGCGGGTGGTGGCCAGCCATGACTACCATCCACCCTTCCCGGAGCCCACCCATACCATTCTGCCGGTATCCGGCCTGGTCGCCGGCAGGCGTATCGCCGTGGTGATGGACGAGGAGCACGATCACCGGCCCGGGCGGCTGCATGCCTTCCTCTGGGTCTTCGACGTCACCGATTTCGACAACATCACCGCGCTCTCGGCCTTCGACGTCAGCGAGCTCGACTCGCCCTGGGCGCGCGCGCCCGGGCGCTTCGGTGCCCATCAGTTCCGCGAGAAGCTGGACGAGCCGCTGGTCTTCGCCACCTGGTTCGCCGGTGGCCTGCGCGTGGTCGACGTGTCCGATCCCTTCGCGCCGGAGGAAACCGCTTTCTTCATCCCAGAACCGGTCGGCGACGAGGCGAGCCCGCAGTCCAACGACGTCGATGTCGACGAGAACGGACTCATCTACCTGCTCGACCGCAACCGCGGCTTCGACATTCTCGAGATGACGAATCGGTGAATTTTCTGGCGGCGTCGATCCATACACCGCTGTCGTCCCGGGGCTTGTACCCAGGACCCATTGGCGTCAGGGCGTAGCGAGGGCATCGGGTCCCGGCATCAAGTGCCGGGACGACAGCCTGGGAAATGGCAAGGCCGAGCGACTCCTGTTAGTGACTTGATGTAGCACGCAACGAAGGAACCATATTCTTATGCCAAACGATGTCATGGAAAAGACCGCCAGCGAGAAGGACGTCGTCGGCGAGGAGCACTGGACGAAGAAGGGCGAGGATGTCGACCTCTTCCTCTGGAACAAGTACCTCGGCAAGCCTTCAGGCAAGAAGGGGACGGTGCTCTTCGTGCACGGCTCTTCCATGGCTTCGACGCCGACCTTCGATCTGCAGGTGCCGGGGCGGCCGTTCAGTTCGGCGATGAACTACTTCGCCTGCCAGGGTTACGATACCTGGTGTGTCGACATGGAGGGCTACGGCCGCTCCACCAAGACGCGGGACATCTTCTGCGATATTTCCAACGGCGCCGACGACCTCGCCGCGGCCAGCGCCTACATCGAGAAGCTGCGTGGCGCCGGGCCGCTGCTGGTCTACGGCATCTCTTCCGGCGCCCTGCGTGCGGCAATGTTCGCCGAGCGTCATCCGGAGCGGGTGAAGCGCCTCGCCCTGGACGCCTTCGTGTGGACCGGAGAGGGCAGCCCGACCCTGGAGCAGCGGCGCAAGAAGCTGCCGGAGTTCTCGGCGTCCAAGCGCCGGCCCATCGACTATGCCTTCGTGCAGTCGATCTTTGCGCGCGATCATCCGGGCTGTGCCGAGCAGAAGGTGATCGATGCCTTCGCCGAGGCGATCTGCGCCCTCGACGATTCCATGCCCAACGGCACTTACATCGACATGTGCTCCAAGCTGCCGCTGGTCGATCCGGCGAAGATCACGGTGCCGACCATCGTCATGCGCGGCGAGTACGACGGCATCGCCGGTTTCGAGGATCTGACGGCGTTCTTCGAGAAGCTGCCCAACCCGGACAAGACCTTCGCGGTCATGTCCGGCATTTCCCACGCCAGCTTCCAGCAGAAGAACTATATGCTCGTCTACCACATCCTCGGCGGTTTCTTCGCCCAGCCGGAGCCGCTCTACCGTGGTGACTAGCGGGAGGCTGCTCGACATCGCCGCATCTGGGCCGCGGTCCGTTGCGCCCCTCGTTTTCAATAGCGGAGGGTAGAGGCCGCGTGCTCACGACTGCTGGCGGACCGGTCGCCGCCAACTTCCGGCGCAACCGCCTGCTCCAGGGTCTTGCCGGCGCCTATGCTCTGTGGTGGCTGGCGCTGGCGGTGGCGCCTTACGATCGCTTCGACTGGTTGCTGGAGAACCTGCTGGTGTTCGCGTTCGTCGGCCTGCTGACGGCGACCTACCGGCGCTTTCCGCTCTCCGATCTCTCGTACCTGCTGATCGCGGTGTTCCTGGCCTTGCACGCTGTCGGTGCCCATTACACCTACTCGGAGGCACCGGTTGGCGGGTGGATGACCGATCTGCTGGGTGGAGAGCGCAATCACTACGATCGCGTGGTACATTTTCTTTTCGGATTTCTCTGCGCCTATCCCCTGCGCGAAGCGGTGATGCGGGGTTGCGGTGTGGCTGGATGGCGCTCCGGGCTGCTGGCCTTCGCGGTGGTGCTCGCGTTTTCCAGCGGCTACGAGATGCTGGAGTGGGGCGCCGTCCTGGTTCTCAGCCCGGAGGAGGGCATGGCCTTCCTCGGCGCCCAGGGCGACGTCTTCGATGCCCAGAAGGATACCGCGCTCGCAACGCTGGGCGCAGCCATTACTCTGCTTGTCGCCGGCGTGCTGGAGCGCCGAAGGCGCCCCTTGAGTTGACGATCTCTACACCGTCGCCGCCGAGTGTTCCGGGCGGCAGGCGTTAACGGCGTGCCAGGTGGTCTCGGGGTCGAGCGTCACCAGGGCGTCGTACTGGCTGAGGAAGACCTTGCCGGTGACGTCGTCGAGAAAGTGGGAGCGCCGCAGCTTGTCCATCACCGGGCCCTTCACCTCGGAGAGGTGGAAGGAGACGCCGGCGGCGTTCAGACGCTCGTTCAGCGCCTCCAGGCTTTCCAGCGCGCTGGCATCGATGTCGTTTACGGCCGAGCAGATCAGCACCACGTGCTTCAGCGCCTTGTCGGCCACCGCCATGTCGTAGAGCCTGTCCTCCAACCAGCGTGAATTCGCGAAGTAAAGGCTCTCGTCGACGCGCACGCAGAGCACCGCCTTGCTGGTGACGACGCGGTGGCGCTTAACATTGCGGAAGTGTTGGGTGCCCGGCACCTGGCCGACGACGGCCATGTGTGGCCGGCTGGAGCGTACCAGGAACAGCAGCACGGAGAGCGTCACGCCGGTGATGATGCCGGCTTCCACGCCGCCGCCCAGCACCACCAAGATGGTCGCCGCCATGGCCGCGAAGTCGGCCTTGGAGTAGATCCAGGTGCGCTTCACCGCCTTGAGGTCGACCAGCGACAGCACGGCGACCACGATGGTGGCGGCCAGGGTCGCCTTGGGCAGCTGCTGGAACAGCGGCGTCAGCAGCAGCGCGGTGAGACCGATCCCCACCGCGGTCATCACACCGGCCATCGGCGTGCGCGCGCCGGCGTCGAAGTTCACCACCGAGCGGGCGAAGCCGCCGGTCACCGGGTAACCGCCGGTGACGCTGGCGGCGAGGTTGGCGGCGCCGAGGCCGACCAGTTCGCGGTTGGGGTCGATGCGCTCGCGCCGCTTGGCGGCGAGCGTTTGCGCCACCGAGACGGATTCGACGAAGCCGACGACGGAGATCAGCACCGCCGAGGGCAGCAGTTCCTGCCACAGCGCCAGGTCGAAGGGGGGTAGAGTGACCGGCGGCAGCCCGCGCGGGATCTCGCCGACCACTTTCACGCCCGCCTGGTCGAGGGCGAAGGCCTGCACCAGGACGATGGTGGCGATGACGGCGACGACCGGCCCCGCCTTGGCGAGGCTGTCGGCGACCCGCGGCCCGAGCCCGGCGCGCATCAGCAAGGGCTTTAGGGACTTGCGCACCCAGAACAGGAAGGCGGTGGCGGCGGCGCCGATGATCAGCGTCGGCAGGTTCACCGCGTCGAGATGACGGGCGATCGAGTCCACCATCTCGATCAGGGTATGGCCGCCGGCCTCGATGCCCAGGATATGCTTCAGCTGGCTGGTGGCGATGAGAATGCCCGATGCGGTGATGAAGCCGGAGATCACCGGATGGCTGAGGAGACTGGCGAGGAAGCCCAGGCGCAGCAGGCCGAGTGCCACCAGGAAGAGGCCGGAGAGCAGCGCCAGCGCGATGGCCGCGCCCATGTACTCCGGGGTGCCGACGCTGGCGTAGTTGCCGACCGCCGCGGCGGTCATCAGCGAGACCACGGCGACCGGGCCGACGGCGAGCGACGTGGAGGTGCCGAAGAGGGCGTAGCCGACCAGCGGCAGCATCGAGGCGTAAAGACCGACCTCAGGCGGCAAGCCGGCCAGCAGCGCATAGGCCAGGCTCTGCGGGATCAGCATGATGGTGACGATCACCGCGGCCAGGGCATCGCCATGGAGGGCAGTGCGGTCGTAGCGGCGCATCCAGGCGATGCCCGGCAGCAGGCGTTCGATCATCAACTCAGTCCAACACTGTCAGGTTTGCGCTCAGTTCAGCACTTCCGGCTTCACGGGGCCGGGCTTGGCCAGCCACTCGCGGCCGCGCAGCATGGCCTGCCAGTAGATCGGCGGCAGGATCTTCTCCTTCAGCAGCCAGGCGAGGCGGCTCGGCCGCTTGCCGTTGATCAGCCAGGCCGGGAAGCTCGGCAGCAGCTTGCCGCCGTAGCCGAACTCCGCCAACACGATCTTGCCGCGCTCCACCGTCAGCGGGCAGGAGCCATAGCCGTCGTAGTGGCCGACCGCCGCGTTGCGGCCCATGTCGGCCAGCAGGTTCTGCGCCACTACCGGGGCCTGCTTGCGTGCCGCCGCCGCCGTCTTGGCGTTGGGCGCGTTCATCACATCGCCCAGGCTCCAGATGTTCTCGAACTTCTTGTGGCGCAGGGTGTTCTGGTCGACATCGACCCAGCCGGCCTGGTCGGCCAGCGGGCTCACGCGGATGAAGTCCGGCGCGCATTGCGGCGGGCAGACATGGATCATGTCGAAGCTGCGCTCGACGCGGGTTGTCTTGCCGTCGGCATCGGTCTGGTCGAACCAGGCCTGCTTGGCCGGGCCGTCGATGGCGACCAGGTTGTGGCTGAACTTCAGCTCGGCCTTGTACTTCTCGACGTATTCCATCAGCGCCGGCACGTAGTCCTTCACGCCGAACAGCACGCCGCCGGCGTTGTAAAAGGCGATGTCGATGTGGTCGAGCACGCCCGCGCGGAACCAGTGGTCGGCGGAGAGGTACATCGCCTTCTGCGGCGCGCCGGCGCATTTGATCGGCATCGGCGGCTGGGTGAAGAGGGCGGTACCCGCCTTCAGGTTCTTCACCAGCTGCCAGGTGTAGGGTGCCAGGTCGAAGCGATAGTTGGAGGTGACGCCGTTCTTGCCGAGCGTATCGATCAGGCCTTCCACCTTGTGCCAGTCCAGCTTCAGGCCGGGGCAGACGACGAGACGGTTGTACTGGATGGCGCGGCACCCCTCCAGCAGCACCACGTTGCGCTCCGGCTCGAAAGCGGCGACGGCGGCCTTGATCCAATGCACCTCTTTGGGCAGCACGGAGGAGAGCGTGCGCACGGTCTCGTCGGCCTCGAAGACGCCGCCGCCCACCAGGGTCCAACCCGGCTGGTAGTAATGGATGTCGGCGGGGTCGATGATGGCGATGTCGAGATCGGGCGCGCGCGACAGCAGCGAGGAGGCGACGGCGATACCCGCCGAGCCGGCGCCGATCACCACGATGTCGAACTTGGCGTCGATGGCTTCGGTCGGCGTCTTGCCCTGGTTGGCGATGCGCCGCACCACGGCGGACATGTCGTAGCCGGCGTTTTTGGCGGCGACCAGGATATCGGCCAGCGGCATCTTGCCGGCACGGCTCAGCGACCACAGGGTGATCGAGCGGGTGCCCGTGCGGCAGTAGGCGAAGACCGGCTTGGGCGCCGCCTCGAAGGCTTCCGCGAAAGCCTCGGCATCGGCATCGCTCACCTTGCCGCTTTCGACCGGCCGGTAGACCGCCTGCAGTCCGGCGCGCCTGGCGGCCTCCTCGATCTCGTGGAACAGCGGCTGGTCATTGCCTTCGCCGTCCGGGCGGTTGCAGATGATGGTCTTGTAGCCCGCCGCTGCGATTTCGGGGACCTCCCCCGGCAGGATCTGCGGCGCCACGCCAAAACTCTTGTCGACTCGTCTGATTTCCATGATTTCCTCCAGCCCCGCCCGTTATTGTCCGCGTTGTTCTGCGGGCGCCGGCGTTACAGCGCGTCGAGGGGGATTTTCAGATAACGCACGCCGTTGTCCTCGGCCGGCGGCATTTCGCCGGCGCGCATGTTGACCTGCACCGACGGCAGGATCAGCACGGGCATATCGAGGGTCTTGTCGCGCTCCGTGCGCATTTTCACGAAGGCGTCTTCGCTGATGCCGTCGTGCACGTGGATATTGTTCGCCTTTTCGGCTGCCACGGTGGTTTCCCAGACGAAGCTGTCGCGGCCGGGGGCCTTGTAGTCGTGGCAGAGGAACAGGCGGGTCTCGGGCGGCAGCGCCAGGATCTTCTGAATCGATTTATAGAGCGTACGCGCGTCGCCGCCGGGAAAGTCGCAGCGTGCAGTGCCATAGTCGGGCATGAAGAGAGTGTCGCCGACGAAGGCGGTATTGCCGATGACATAGGTCGAGCAGGCCGGGGTGTGGCCCGGCGTGTGGATGGCCTTGGCCTCCAGCTTGCCGATGGTGAAGGTCTCGCCGTCCTCGAACAGCCGGTCGAACTGCCGCCCGTCGGTGGCGAAGTCGTCTTCCACGTTGAAGACCTTCTTGAACACGCCCTGAACCTTGTCGATGCGGGCGCCGATGGCGATCTTGCCGCCCAGCTTGGCCTTAAGATAGGGCGCGGCGGTCAGGTGGTCGGCGTGGACATGGGTCTCCAGAATCCACTCGATGCTCAGGCCCTCCGCCTTCACGAAAGCGATCACCGCGTCGGCCGAGGCGGTCCGGGTACGACCGGACTTGGGATCGTAGTCCTTCACCGAGTCGACGATGGCGGCCTGCCGGGTTTCGGGGTCCCACACCACGTGGGTCGCCGTGAAGGTCGCCTCGTCGAAGAAAGTCTTGATTTGCGGGTTCATAGCGCTCCTCTTGCCTCTGCGTTTTCCTCGGCCTTTGTAGCTCAGGCCTGTTTGCTTTTCTTGCCCGTCGTGCAGATCCCCAGCAGGCGGTAGGCCGGGCAGAAGCCGATGAAGGCCGTCGCCAGGGGGATCACGCCGATCCAGCCCCAGGCGGTCTTTGGGCCGACGAACACCAGGGCGATCAGCACGACGCCGACGATAACCCGCAAGATGCGGTCGATGGTTCCAATGTTGCTCTGCATGGCGGACTCCTCGCTGGAAAAGGCTCGCATTCCGATGCCTTCTCCGGAGCATAGGGGCGGGGCAAGCATCATTATGTGATTTAGTCACCGTGCGGGGGCGAATTGCCTTGCGGCAGATCAAAACCGCGGCGATCCGCAGTTTTCTGCGGCGTTCCGGTCTCAGTCCCCGGCGGCGAGGCGCTCCAGGCTCCGGCGATCCGTCACGTGAACCAGGCCGCGGGTCAGCGCCAGCCAGCCGCGCCGCTGGAACTCCTTCAGGTGGCGGCTGACCACCTCGCGGGCGGTGCCCAGTTCGACGGCCAATTCCTGATGGGTCACGCCCAGCCTGCCCTCGGCGTTGGTGAGGTCCAGCAGTCTCTGGGCGAGGCGCTTGTCGATACGTTCAAAGGCGACCTCCTCGACCACGTGCAACAGGTCGGTGATGCGGCTGGCATAGTGGGAGAACACGAAGCGACGGAAGTCGGCCGAGCGGGCCATCAGATCCTCAAAGGTCGCCTTGGGCACGGCGACGGCTTTGACTGGCGTCTCGGTGACGCCCTCTGCGTTGTAGGTGTCACCCGACAGCAGGCAGGCGGTCGTCATGATGCAGCTCTCTCCGCCGGCGACGCGGTACAGCACGATCTCGCGGCCGTTCGCTGAAACCTGCTGCACCCGCACGGTGCCCTCCAGCAGCAGGAGGAAGTTCTCCGCCGGCAGGCCGGGGGCGAAGACGGTCGTCTGCGCGGGCAAGGAGACGATCTGTGCCCGCTCGGTGATCAGTTTCTGCTCCGCCGGCGTCAGCGGCGCCAGTTCGGGAAAGCGGGTGATCCAGTCGGGCGGCATTGCGGCGGCGGATCCTCGATTTTGCGCCGTTGTCGGGCTGTTGTCGCGGCCCTGAATTCGGACGCCGGGGGGCTAGTTTTAACCCGCAAGGTTAGCGGGGGCGGCCCCCCGCGTCCATGCGTCATGCGGGAGATTGGGCGCTGCGAAGATGTGGGGAATCCCATAGAGCCTCGCCCCGCCCTGCGCCAGACTCCCGTTTGACGACGATACGGGAGCGGCCCCTCTTTGGCCGTGAAGTGGGAGTACGAACCATGCAGCGCCTGCGCCTTGTCTACTACAGCCTCCTGGTCATCGCGACCGCCTTGATGGTGAGCGCGATCGCCAACGCCTGAGCGCTTAGCCAGGCAGTTGCCTCCTTGCGTCGGGGGCGCCATGCTGGACGGGTCTGTCACCTGGAATCCCGGCAAAAGGCCCGTCCGTTCTCTTGCCCGTTCTCCCTGCCGACCTGCTGCTTGCCATCGTCTGCGCCACGCTTGCCGGCGCCACCATGCCGCTCGGCGGCTTCGTCGCCCGCTTCGAACATGTCCGGCCGGCCTGGTTGGAGACCGAACTCCGGCACTGCGTGATCGCTTTCGGCGGCGGCGTGCTCTTCGCCGCGGTTGCCCTGGTGCTGGTGCCGGAGGGGCGCGCCGCGCTGTCGGCGCCTGCGGCACTGGCGGCTTTCGGGGCGGGCGGCCTGTTCTTCTTTTTGGTCGACCGGCTGATCGAACGGCGCGGCGGTGGCGGCGCGCAGCTCATGGCGATGCTGCTGGACTTCGTGCCGGAGTCCCTGGCGCTTGGCGCCACCTTCGCCGCCCAGCGGTCGGTCGGCCTGCTGCTCGCTGTGCTCATCGCGCTGCAGAACTTTCCCGAAGGCTTCAACGCCTACCGCGAACTGCGTGCCGCCGGGCATCTCCGTCCACAGACGATCCTCGCCGCCTTCTGCTTCCTGGTGCTGCTTGGCCCGCTGGCTGCCGTGGTGGGGCATGTCTGGTTGCGCGATCTGCACGAGCCCCTGGGCGTCCTGATGCTGTTTGCCGCCGGCGGCATCTTCTACCTGATCTTCGAGGATATCGCGCCGCAGGCAAAGCTGGAGTATCACTGGGCGCCGCCGCTCGGCGCGGTCGCCGGCTTCATGCTGGGCATGGCGGGCGACGCGCTGGTGAATTGACGGGAGGTCTCAAGGATGTCTGATAAATTTTCCCTGGAAGGCGGCTGCACCTGCGGGTCGGTGCGCTACCGCATGACCACGCCGCCGATGTACGTCCACTGCTGCCACTGCCGCTGGTGTCAGCGTGAAACGGGCTCTGCCTTCGCCATCAATGCGATGATTGAGGCCGACCGGGTGGAGGTGCTGCAGGGAACGCCCGACGTGCTGCTGACGCCGACCCTCAGCGGCAAGGGCCAGAAGATCGCCCGCTGTCCGCACTGCCGCGTCGCGCTGTGGAGCAATTACGCGGGCGCCGGCGACAAGGTGCGCTTCGTGCGGGTCGGCACGCTCGACGATCCCGACCGCCTGCCGCCGGACATCCATATCTTCACCGCTTCCAGGCAGCCCTGGGTGGTGCTGCCGCAAGATGCGCTGGCGTTCGAGGAATATTACGACCGCGAAGCCTGTTGGCCAGTGGAGAGCCTGGAGCGCCGCCGCGTCCTGCTGGGCGGCTGAAGACGGGAGACGAGCAGACGGAAAAAGCAAGACCCGCCGGCGGGGGCGGCCGGCGGGTCTTTACCATCCCGGAAGGGGGAGCCCGGTGGGGAGAGGCGCTCGGGGGAGCGGGGAAGCCGGGGCAGCTTCCGGGTGGGTGCTTGTGTTTCTAGTCCCAGACAGGATCGCCGAGGTCGATGTCGTCTTTGTCGGTCAGCGCGCCCGTCGCGCCGCCGACGACACCGCCAATCGCGGCGCCGCTGAGCGGTGCGCCCACGATTGCCCCGCCTACGGCACCGGCACCGGCGCCGATCGCGGCACCACTGAGGCCGCGGTCGCCGGTGCTGCTGCCGCAGGCCGCCAACGCCAGCAGAGCTACGGCGGCGGCACTCATTTTCAGGGCTGTGCGGTGCATGACGTTTCCTCCCTCATGTCGGGCACAGGTGGATATCTGTTGTATCGAGCGGTTAACGGGCGTTCCCGCTCCTGGTTCCCACACCACTCGGTGACAAAAATGAGCAGCAACCGCTGCGACATTCTCTGATGCCGGCGATACCCTGCAGCACGCCGATTTCGAAGTAGCGGCATCGCGGAGGAGGGACGCCTTGCGGCGCAGAGGGAGGATCCTGCGGAATATCACTGCGTCGCAGGCCCCCTTGCGTGATATCGGATGGCTGTCTGCCGGGCGTATCGGTCCGGCAGTTCAAGAGGAACGCGAGGGAACGCGTGACCGCTGCGGTCGAAGCGCAAGCCCGCAAGACCGCTCCCAGCCGCCGTTTCCGCCAGACGCCACTTAGGCTGGTCGCCACTTAGGCAAAGTTGACCCAACAGCCACGTACCGCACGCACCCGCGTGCGGGCGAGAGGAGGAATCATGCCCGCTACCCAGGAGAAGTCGATGAAGGCCAGTGCCGTTCCCTGCTGCCCGGAGCTATCGGCGGAGCCTTGTTGCGACCGCCTGACCTTCGACTACCGCCTCGTCAATCGGGTCGGAGACATCCCGGTTGAAGTGAAGATCAGCGTCCTGTTCGAACGCTGCCCTGGGCCGCTGTCGCTCGGCGACCTGGTCTACTCGACCACCCTGCTGCCGGGCGAGACGGTGCGGCTGTTCAGTTCCAGCCGCAAGAACCGCTTCACCTTCGACAGCGAATCCCAGGTCAGCTACCGTCACGAGCAGACCTCGGAAGAATCCTATTACATGAGCTCGATGAGCCGTTTCATGTCGGACCTCTCGATCCGTGAGGACGTGGAGGCAGACAGTTCCAGCTCCGGCTCTTTCAAGACCGACGGCAGCGTCTCCGGCGCGGTGGAATCCTTCTTCGTCGGACCCTCCGCCAGCGTCAGCGGTTCCTACAACGCCGCGTCGTCCTTCGATTTCCTGCGCGAACTGTCTAGCCACGCCGAGTCCTCGCACCAGCGCGCGGAGCAGGGCACGCGCGCGGCCAGTTCCGTGTCGGTCGGCGAGGTGCAAAGCCGCAGTCATGCCGAGGGCGAGTCGGAGAGTACCTTCGAGTCCGCGACACGCACCATCTCCAACCGCAACCGCTGCCACGCGGTGACCTACTTCGCCTACCAGATCAACAAGACGCAGATCGTCCGCTTCAAGATCCTGGCGATTACCCGCCGCGTCATAGATCCGGCCGGCGACAGCAAGGTCGCCATCGTACCGCCGCGCTTCACCGGCGAGGTCTCGGTCATCCCGCAGGCCGTGCTGGCGACCGACACCAGGCGCGTGGGGGTTGAATCGGTGGCGCGTGCCAGCGGCGTGGCGGACCGCGCCGGCATCATTTCCGGCGGCGGCGACGCCGCGCAGACGGTTCAGGCACCGCTGCAGGGTCAGCTCTTCGCCACCCGCGTCGCGGCAGCCCAGCGCCTCTCGACGGCGCAGCCGATCGCCGCGGCGGCGCGCCAGCGCGCGCTGGAGGCGGTCGACAAGGAACTGGTCGCCGCCGGGATGCTGGACAAGGTCGGCGGCAGCGTCAGCCCGCAGTTGGTGGCCGAGCTTTCCTTCGAGCGTCAGTCCTGCCTGCCGACGCCGGCGATCCTGGTGAAGGGCTGCCTGGACGACTGCGACGTCTGCGAGGACGGCCGCAAGGAGGAGATCAAGCTGGACCTGGAGCGCAAGGCGCTGGAGAACAAGTTGCTCGCCAAGCAGATCGAACTGCTGGAGCAGTCGCAGGAATACCGCTGCTGTCCCGCCGGTGAGATGGAAGAAGAGCCCGCCTAACCACCTCCTCCGGCGCCGGCTGGCGCCGGGCAGACATCACGCTTTCCTTATGCCGGTCATCCGATCAGGGGCGCGTCCGCAATGCCGGGCGCGCCCCATTTTCTTGGCGCGGGGCAACCTTCCTCGCTCGTTCGCGTTGTTTGTCCAGAAATCACTTTTGCAATCCCACATTCAACCGAAGGGTAGACACCATGAAACAGCAGTTGCTTCGGGCGACCGCGATCGCGGCCCTCACTCTCGTGCCGACCGTCGTGATGGCGCAGAGCTCCGGCACCAGCACGCAGCCTCAGCAGCAGTCGGACTCGCCGGCTCAGGCTGAGCAGATGCAGGTCAGCCAGCAGGACAGCGAATTCGCCAAGCAGGCGGCCGGCGGTGGCCAGGCTGAGGTCGAACTCGGCCGTCTGGCGACGGAACAGTCGCAGCATGAGGCGGTCACCCAGTACGGCGAGACCCTCGTCGATGAGCACACCGAGGCGAACGAGAAGCTGAAGGAAATCGCCGAGGAAAAGGGAATCGAGTTGCCTGGCGACCTCCCCGCCGAGGCGCAGGAGGCCAAGAGCCGGTTGTCGCAGATGACCGGCCTCGACTTCGACCGCGCCTTCATCGAGCAGATGGTCTCTGACCACCAGCGCACCATCGAACTCTTCGAAACGCAGGCACAGGACGGGCAGGACGCCGAACTGAAGACCTTCGCCGAGAACACCCTGCCGACCCTGCGCGAGCATCTCGATGAGGCGCAGCGGATCGAGGAGGAACTGAGCCAGCAGTCGACCATGCAGACCGCGGACAGCGCGCCGACGGCTGGTGGGACGATGGCGGACAACACGGCGGGCGGTATGGCCGCCGGCAAGGATCCGGGCGATCCGACGACGCGCTTCCAGGCGGCGCTGGGTGACGTGACGGCCAAGGACCTCATCGGCAAGACCGTCGTGAATGCCTCCGGCGACGAGGTCGGAGAGATCCAGAACCTCGTGATCGATCAGTCCGACGTCGTCAGTGCGATTATCGAAGTCGGCGGGTTCCTGGGGATCGGTGCCAAGCAGGTCGCCGTGCCGTTCGACGAGCTGCAGACCGGCGAAGACGAAGCCGTGTGGCAGACCCGCGCCACCGAGGAGGAGCTGGAAAACCTGCCGGCTTACGAAGAGGACAGCGAGGGCTTCCTGAGCTTTCCAAACTAATGGTCTGACGGACGTAGCGCCTGCCGCCGGGGTACTCCGGCGCCAGCGAAGGCTGCGACAGTCTAGAGTAAAGCGGCGGCGGACCGGCGACAGGCCTGTTCGCCGCCGTTACGTTTAGGGACCGGCGCGCGATCAGCGGATCAGGCGTCGCGGACCAAGCCGCGCGGAACAGGCCTCATGGCTCTGTCAGCAAGTGTTCGTAGCGCTGGTCGGTGAGGGTCTTCAGGAAGGCGACCAGGGCGTCGATGCGCTTGTCGTCCAGGGCGGGCCCATGGGTCAGTTCCTCCAGGGAGAGGTTCTGCGGCACCTCCGGGTCGCCCCAGGTGTCGCCGGTTTCCGGGTTGATCTGGCGCTTGGCGCTTTTGCTGTTGTACTTGTTGTAGAACAGCACCGCCGTGCGCAGATCTTTGAACACGCCGTTGTGCATATAGGGCCCGGTCACGGCGACGTTGCGCAGGCTTGGTACCTTGAACTTGCCGTCCTCGGCGGGGTCGTCGACGGCGGGGTTCTGCAGCAGGCCGTGGTCGATGAAGTCCTCCGCGCTGCCGTTCAGCCGGCGCACCGCGGCGTTCTTTGGAATGCCGATGTTGTGGTACTGGTAGTTGGAGAAGGTCTCCTGCGGATCGATCGCTGACGTGCGCAGTTGGTGGCAGAGGTTGCAGTTGGTGAACTGCTGGGAAAAGAACAGCAGCCGCCCCAGTTCCTCCTGGTCGCTCAGCTCGGCCTCGCCGCGCAGGAAGCGGTCGTATTTCGAATCGAAGGGCGCAAAGACCGGCGTCTCCTCGAAGGCGGCGATGCTCTGCGTCATCGCCTTGTAGGCGGCATCCGTCTCGCTGAAGACATTCCCGCCATAGAAACTCTTGAAGGCTTCGACGTAGCGCGGGTTCTCGCGCAGCCGCGCGACCACGCTGTCCTTGTCCGCCATGCCCATCTCGATGGGGTTCAGCGGCGGCCCGCCGGCCTGGCCCGCAAGGCCCGGCTCGCGGCCGTCGAGGAACTGGCCGCCGACGTAGCGGCCCTCGGCGTCGCGGTGGAAGGGTGGCGAGAAGCGCGCGTAGGCGGCGCTCGGCGCGTTGCGGTCGCCCAGGGAGCGGCCGTCGTCGCCTAGGGAAACCGCCAGGCCGGCTTCGGTCTCGCGCGGATCGACGAAGGCGAAGTCCGGGTTGTGGCAGGTGGCGCAGGACTGGCTGCGGTTCTTGGAGAGATTGGGGTCGTGGAACAGCGCTTCGCCCAAGGCCTCCACCGAAGGGAAGGGCTTGCCGGCGTCGGCGGCGCGGCCGCTGTCGAGCACGGCCAGCCCGCCCGCGGCCAGGGCGCAGGCGGGAAGGAGGATCAGCAGGAACGGGCGCCGTTTCATCGGTTTCGCGATCAGTGTTTTCGGTAGCGGCGCCGTGGGGCGCCATGTGGTGCGAATGCGTATCATCTTCATATCGCAGGCGCCTTGATGTGGGTCAAGGGGGCAGGCCCCGGCCTGAGCCCGGCCGGTCCGGGCGTGAGCCCGATTAATCCGTCCTATGAAACTTCGTCGTTTGTCAGCGCCGCCGCGGTGTCCCAGCTTCTCGGCAGGTTTCAATCCACGACAGCCCAGGAGACAATCCATGACGCAGCGACAGCCCCAGCCCGGCGAACGCCCCGCCTTCGTCCTCAGCAACCCGGCGGGGCTCTACGATCCGGCGCCCAACGGCTACTCGCACCTGGCGGCTCTGCGGCCCGGCGCGCGGCTGGTCCTGCCGGCCGGGCAGGGTGGCGAGGACAGGGAGGGCAGGCTACCCGCGGACTTCCGTGGCCAGGTCCGCCAGGCCTTCGCCAACCTGCTGGTGGCGCTGGAGGCGGCGGGCGCGGGCCCCGCAGACATCGCCAAGCTCACCGTGCTGGTGGTCGATCACAGCGAGGAGCGGTTGCATATCTTCGGTGAGGAGCAGGACCGCGCCCTTGGCAAGGACAGCATGAAGCCGGCCTGCACGCTGATCCCGGTGCCGCGGCTCGCCCTCGACGGCATGCTCTTCGAGGTCGAGGCGGTGGCGGTGCTGAATTCCTGATTGCGACGAAACATTTGGCGCGGTGCCACGTTGGCCTACACAGCAACGCGATTCGAGACAACGCAAAGGAGGAGAGAGACCATGACAAGACTCGCAATGCTTTCCAGCTGTGGCTTGGCCAGCGTCGCCCTCGTCGCTGGCCTTGCGGGGGCTCCCGCGATGGCTCAGCAGGACCAGACACAGACCCAGATGCAGAATAGGCAGGGCGAGATGCAGCAGCCTTCGCAGGAAGGGCGCGCCTGTCTCGACCGGCTTGAGCAATTGGACCAGCGGCTCGCCGGGGCCGGCTACGGCCAGCCCGGGCCGCGCGGTTACGGCGCCTACGGCACCGCCTATCGCACGATGGCACCCGCGGCGACCGATGGAGCCGGGACCTCTGCCGCACTGACGCGTCCGCTTCGCACGACTCCGCGCGCGGACATGCACGCCTTGATGCGTGCGGGCTTCGTCATGGCGCAGACCGGCTATGATCAGGGCTGTCAGCAGGTTGCGGCGGCCGTCGAGGACATGGCCAAGCGTTACGAAACCGCGATGCGCAGCGGCGAATGCCGACCGCGCCGGAATGGCGCAGTGGCGCGAGACCTTCCTCTCTGACGCCACCAAGGTTACGGCGCTCGATCAGCCCCTGCGCGCCGGCGAGATCATCGGCGGCGATCTGCGCAACATGCGTGACGAGGATCTCGGCGACATCGAGGACGTCGTCATCGGCGCGAGCGGCGAGATTCGCTACGTGATCGTCTCGACCGGCGGCTTTATCGGCTTCGGCGAGGAAGAGGTGCCGGTACCCTGGAGCGACCTCAAGGTGACCGCCGCGCCCTATCGCGACACCTTCGTGCTGGACGTGAGCAAGGAGGCCTTCAGCGACGCGCCGCGCGTCGACGACAGCCTGCGCTCGCAGCTCGCAACCGGCGAGCGTAACGACGAGGTCGAGGGCTTCTGGGATGATGCCCTTGGCGAGGCCTCGTAACGCGCACGCCGTTTATTCGGCGGAGTCCCGCCTCTCGGGGCGGTGACGACAGGAACGCCCGGCAGTGCAAACGCGCTGCCGGGCTTCTTGTTGTTTTAAACCTTGCCGTTCCCTCTAGCAGTAGCGCTCCGGCCCGATCCACTGCGCCTCGCTGTAGCGGTCGCCGTGGGCCCAGCCGACCGGCAGCACCGTCTCGATGCGGTCGAGGTCGGCTTCGGTCAGCGCCAGGGCGCCGCCGGCGGCCAGCTGTTCCAGGTGCGCGACCGAGCGGGTGCCGGGGATCGCGATGACCGCCGGGCTGCGGTGCAGCAGCCAGGCGATGGCCAGCGCCGCCGCGCTCGTGCCCAGCTCCGCCGCCAGCCTGCGGAAGCTCTCGGTGATCGCCAGGTTGGCGGTGTAGTTCGGCTCGGTGAAGCGCGGGTTCGCCTTGTAGAAGTCGGCGCCGGCGATCTTCTCCGGCGTCGGCGGCGTGTCGGTCAAGAGGCCGCGGCCGACCGGCGAGAAGGCGACCAGACTCGCCCCCAGCCGCTCGCAGCTCTGCACCAGGCCGAGTTCCGGCGAGCGGGTCTGCAGCGAGTATTCCGACTGCACCGCGGCGACCGGATGCTCCACCGCCGCGCGGCGCAGCGAGGCCGGCGCGATCTCGGAGAAGCCGAAGGCGTGGATCTTGCCGGCGGCGATGAAGCCGGCCAGCGTGCCGGCGACCTCCTCGATGGGGATGCGCGGGTCGCGCCGGTGCACGTAGAACAGGTCCACCGCCTCGACGCCCAGGCGCTGCAGGCTGGCGTCCAGTTCCGCTTCCAGGTGTTCGGGCGAATTGTCGAAGCCGCGCTTGCCGGTTTCCTTGTCGCGCCGGATGCCGGCCTTGGTGGCGATGCGGAAGAGGCCGTCCTTCGCCTTGCCCTGCTTGGCGAGGAAACTGCCGATGACGCGCTCGGAAAGGCCCATGCCGTAGACGTTGGAGGTGTCGAGGTGGTCGATGCCGAGATCGAGCGCGGCCGTCAGGATGGCGTGCGACTCTGCCTCGCTGGTCGGGCCGTAGAAGCTGGTGAACGACATGGCGCCGATCCCGACGGCCGACACGCTCGGCCCCCCGGGCCCAAGCTGGCGTTTCTGCATGGCTGGCACTTCCCCTGCGGTGGATTTTTTCTGCGCGGGCGAAGATAGGCGAAACCGCCGTGCCGCGCGAGCTTCTGTGATCGCCCGTCAAGCCTGTCACCGTCGGGCAACAATTGAAACCCTGATGGCCCTGAAGCGACATCACGACGCAACGCAAAGCGTCTAGAGGAAGAGCCTGGATCCCTTGCACTGCGCCCGCGTGGCGAAAGAAGGCAATCATGGCGACGTTCAATCCCGGTCTCTCGTCCCGCACCGCCGCGGCAGGCACCTTCCCCGGCGGCCTGCGCGGCCTGTGGCACGCGCTGCTCCGCTGGCACCGGCGCCGCAACGAGCTGCACCACCTCATGGAACTGGACGACTACCTGCTGCGGGACATCGGCATCACGCGCGAGGACGTGGCGCGTTCGCTGGGCCGGTCCTTCCCGCTGCAGTGAGCGGGCTGTCCGGTGTATCTGGGCGGGACGTAAAATCGCGTCCTCGTGATTATCTCGAAGTCTATACACACCGTTGTCGCCCCGGGGCTTGACCCCGGGGCCCATTGGCGTCGCTGCGTGATGATGGGGTGTAATGACCGCACCCCGCCAGCCGCAAGAACGGAGAGTTTTCTGCCGACAATTGATTGATCGGCTAAGGCATTGGGTCGCGGGGTCAAGCCCCGGGACGACAGCCTTGAGTGTGGCAGGGGCGAGTCCCTATCTCTCCGCCAGCGCCAGCCGCACGCCCAGCACGCCGAAAGCGCCGGCAAAGCCGCGCCGCAGCCAGCGCATGACCCGCGGCCGCGAGATCACGTAGCGACGCGCCGCCGAGGCAAAGGCGCCGTAGCCGACGAAAACGACGAAGGTGAGCGCCATGAAGACGCCGCCCAGCTCCAGCATGGTCGCTGTGGGGTGCAACGCCGTCGCCGGCACGAACTGCGGCAGGAAGGCGAGGAAGAACAGCGACAGTTTGGGATTGAGGATGTTCAGCAGGAAGCCGTTTGCGACGATGCGCGCGCCTGACGTGCCCGCATGCCGTGCCGCGCTCTCATCACTGACGTCCAGCGCGCCGCCCTCGCGCGCGATGGACCAGGCCATGTAGAGCAGGTAGGCGACGCCGACATACTTCACCACCTGGAACGCCAGCGCCGAGCTGTGCAGCAGCGCCGCCAGCCCGACGACGCTCGCCCCGATGTGCGGCAGGATCCCCAGCGTGCAGCCGAAGGCCGCGATGACGCTCGCCCGCCACCCGCGCGAGAGGCCGAAAGTCAGAGTGTAGAGCACACCGGTCCCCGGCAGCAGAATGACGACGATGGACGTGGCGAGGAATTCGGGGGTCATGGGGGTGAGGCTCCGAAGGGCTGAAATGCCCGCGAGGTTAGCCCAGACCGCCACAAGGACCAAAGCCTTCTCCCCACACGCCTGCTGTCATACCCCCGCTGTCCTCACGCTCCCGCTGTCATCCTCGGGCTTGACCCGAGGATCCATCCCTCCGTTCGCTGGAACCGGAGAAGCGTCGCCATGGATTGCCGGATCAAGTCCGGCAATGACAGCGGAGGAAGGTGGCGGCGGTCGTGCATTCTTTCCTTCGCCCCATTGGGGAGAGGGACGCGGAGCTTTGCGCGAACGCCGCTCGCGCTTAGGCGAAGCTGGGTGAGGGGGATGCTCCCATCTTGATTTTTAGATCAGAGCAGTTGTGCAGGTGCCCCGTTTCTGAGGCACCTGCACTCTACCTCTGCCCCACTCTGGGAAAGAGCTACTTTCGCTGCCCTTTCGTTTGGTCTTGGCCTAGAGCAGTTGCCGCTAGGGTTTTGATCTGCTTTGGCGTCGGTTTGACGCTTCCGGACAGGACCTTGGAGGCTAGGGTGGATACTTTCGGTGACGTTTGTTTTGGGGTTGGCCTCTTAGCCATGATCTGTGTTCCAACTTTGACTTGTTAAGCTTTGGGGCGTAGAAATTGGAACCGTGGGCGAGCCGCAAAGCGACCCGCCCCCGGTCCTTAGCTATGCGCTAATGTCCGGGCCATGGACCACATGGCGCACCTCCTTTCCTCCGGGATGGGCTTCACGCGATCCGGCCAAGGATTGCCGCGTGAGCCAGGGAGTTCGAAACGGCGGTCGATCATTGATCGGCCGCCGTTTTTTTAGTCGTTTGAATCACCACCGACGATGAAGTGCCGGTATAGATCATGTCGAAGATTGAAGCGGCCATTCTCAGCCACGAGGCCCGGCCCTCTGCGTCCCAGTTCTCTCCGGGTTCAGGTAGGGTCATGAGGAGGCCTTGGATTAGAGGATGGTTTTTGCCGGTGGTGACCTCCCCACTGTTCCTTCCATTGTTGCCATCGACAGCTACCGTCGTTTCGGCATGGCTTGAAGGTTCGTTATTCTTTTCACCAAACTTTTCCTGCCCGGGGCCCATGCGTGGTCGAACAAGCCGGTCGTCTCCTCCTTCGAAATAGCCGGCTTGTCTGGCGGAACGTTCAAAGGCTTGTCGTGCCTTGTCGGTCTGCTTTCTTGCAACGCCCAGGCTTTGCATCTCCCGCTCAAGGGCTTTGGCCGGGGGAAGGAGGTGTCCTTTGTACTTTTCGTAGATTTCGGCGTATAGCGGCACACGCAAGAAGGCTTCCGCTCTAGCCGCACGTTCAGTGTCGGCCATAACGATTTGTCTTCCTAGGTTGGTGAGCTTGACAGTGCTTTTGCCTTCTCGCTCCACCAGTTCAAAAGTTCTCGCCGTGCCGGTCTTAAGGCGAAAAGCGCCGCTCATGGTTTGCTTCATTTCGGCGGCAAGTTCGTCGAGGTCGCATCCGCTTAGGCCGCTACGATTATAGACGGCGTTCGCCACTTCTACTGCTGCATCCAGGTCGAGATAAGGGAAGGCAATCGTCGATTGCTCGCGTCTATTGTCGCTGGCCTCATTGGCAGACGTTTCACTTTTGGTCTGTTCTTCCGTCATTGGAGGTCCCTCCTCGTGCTGGCATGCCGGCATGATAGGGGCGATTCGCCGCCAGGTCAAAAAATGTTTTCTTGTTTCCGCAAACAAAACTGCGGGCTGCCTTTTTTTATGAGGAATCCTCATTATGGCTAGGCTTGGCATTGTGAGCTCTGATAAATATCTATGTAAATCAATGCTATATGGTTATCCTCCAAATCTTGTACCGCCTTTTTGGTGCGGACGTTCCTTCCTTCTAGGCGAATTGGAGGCCGGCTCTTTGTGGTCGTGGCGTAGGTATATGTTCTGCATACGGGGTTGCCTTCGGGACTTAGTGCCGGCTCCATGCTGTAATGGCTGATTGGGACTCCCCAACCTTGACTCTTCGCCTAGGGTTCTTTAGAACAAAACAGGAACAAACCTCCTGTTTCCCTTAGGTTGAAGAGTCGCCGATGTCGCTCCTTTTCCGCGAGAAAGGCCGGGTTTTCTCGGCTGCCGCGCCGGTAGCCGGCAGGGCGGCGGCTTTGCCCGAGTCCGGGGCTCGGATTCCCCCGGGGGAAGGACTCTTTTCCGCAGAAGCCGGCCCCATCGACGGCCTTACCGCCCTCCGTGGCCCCGGCGGCTTGGCCGCCATAAGAGAACAAGTCCGCCGCATCGAGCGCGGCGGCCTTTCCGGCCGGGCGCGCCCCGTCGCACCCCTGGGCCTTGCCGCCCTCGACGCGGCGCTGCCGGGCGGCGGGCTGCCGCTGGGGGCGCTGCACGAGATCGAGGGGGAGCGGGCGGAGTGGGACGACGGCGTGACGCTGGGCTTCTGCCTGGCGCTCTTATCGCGCCTGGAACGTGCCGTTCCCGGCGGAGCCCCCATCCTCTGGATCTCGCGCCAGGGCGATCTCTACCCGCCGGCGCTGGCGGGCCAGGGGCTCGCCCCCGCGCGCTTCCTGCTGGTGCGCGCCCGGTCCGACGCCGAGGTTCTCTGGGCGATGGAGGAGGGGCTGCGCTGCCGCCGCCTCTGCGCCGTGGTGGGCGAGGTCGAAGGGCTCGACCGCCTCGCCGGGCGGCGCCTACAGCTCGCCGCCGAGGCGAGCCTGGGAGCCCAGGGAGACCAGGGTAAAGGCGTCACCGCCTTCGCGCTGCACCGACGCTTCCGCCCGCTGCGTCAGGGCCGCGCGGCCAGCGCCGCGCTCAGCCGCTGGCGCGTGACGGCGGCACAGTCACAAGACGATCTGGGGGAGACATTCATCGGCCGCCCGCGCTGGCGGCTCGACCTGCTGCGCTGCCGCGGGGCGGCGCCCGGGTCCTGGCAAGTGGAGTGGGACGATGCGGCGTGTGGTTTCTCTTTGGCTTCCGCGCTTTGCGACCGACCGCTGGACGCGCAGCCGCGCCGCGAGCCGCGCGGCCCGGAAGGGGCAGGGGGAGAGCTGGTCGGCTTCCGGCACGCGGTCTGAGTCATGTACCCGGTCTGACGAGACGCGTCAGCCGCTCGCGCTGGTCGCCGACGACGTCACCCGCCTGGTCCTCGCGGCGGTGAACGCAGCGGCCGAGCGCGGCGGGCTGGAGCCCGGCCTGCCGCTGGCCGAGGCGCGCGCGCTGCTGCCCGGTCTCGTCACCGTGCCGCACGCGCCGCAGGCCGACGCCCGCGCGCTGGCCGCGCTCGCCGCCTGGTGCGCGCGCTACACGCCCTGGACGGCGCCCGACAGTGAGCACGATGCCGGCCTGTCCGTGTGGGGCGGCCCGTTCAGCGGCGGGGCGGGCGTGCTGCTGGATGTCACCGGCTGCGCCCACCTCTTCGGCGGCGAACGCGCGCTGCTGGAGGACCTGCAGGCGCGCCTTGCCGGCTTCGGCTACACGGCGCGCGCGGCGCTGGCCGACACCATCGGCTGCGCCTGGGCGATGGCGCGCCACGCCGCCACCACCGATCACCCCTGCGTGGTCGTGATGCCGGGGCATCAGCGCGCGGCGCTGGCACCGCTGCCGCCCCGGGCCCTGCGCCTCTTGCCGAAGACGGTGGAGCTGATGGACCGTCTCGGCCTGCGCCGTGTGGAAGATCTCTATCCCCTGAATGCCGCCGTCATGACGCCGCGCTTCGGCGCGCTGGCCGTGCGCCGCCTCGCCCAGGCGCTGGGGCAGGAGGCCGAGGCGCTCTCGCCGCAGTCCCCGCCGGCGGCCTGGCTCTCGCGGCAACTCTTCGCCGAGCCGGTGAGCGATCCCGAGGATATCGGCCGCGCCGTCACCCTGCTGCTGGCGCACCTCTGCGGCGAGCTGGCGCGCGCCGGGCGCGGCGCCCGGCAACTGGAGCTGACCGCCTACCGCAGCGACGGCAGCCTGCAGCGCCTGACGCTGGGCACCAGCCGGCCCAGCCGCGACGCGAAACATCTGCGCCGCCTCTTCACCGAAAAGCTGCCGCGCCTCGACCCCGGCTTCGGCATCGAGGTGATGACCCTCGGCGCCACGCTGACCGCAAAGCTCGCCGACCAGCAGATGACGCTCAGCCACGAGGGCGGCACGGCGGGCCAAGCGGCTGCAGAAGGAGCGAAGGACATTCCCGAGCTGGTCGACCGCCTTGCGGGACGCCTTGGCAACGGCGCCGTGCGTGCGCCGCGGATGGTCGAAAGTCATGTGCCGGAGCGCGCCTTCGCGCTCGCCCCCGCCGGTGGCGATGACGCAAACGACACCAGGGCGAATGATGACTGGCAGAAGACACCGCATCCGAAGCTGCGTCCCTTGCGCCTGCTCGCGCGGCCGGAACCGGTGGAGGCGCTGTCGCTGCTGCCCGACTATCCGCCCGCGCAGTTCCGCTGGCGCCGCGTCTTGCACCAGGTGGTGCGCGCCGAGGGGCCCGAACGCCTGCTTGGCGAGTGGTGGCGTACGGACGAGGAGGAGAGCGCCGCCCCGCCGCGCGACTACTTCCGCGTCGAAGACGCCGACGGCCGCCGCTACTGGCTCTACCGCGCCGCCGGCGACTGGTACCTGCACGGGCTGTTCGGGTGATGAAGTTCCCCGTCACCCAGCTCCGGCTAGGCTCGTTTCACTCGCCAAGCCTTCGCAACCCTCTCCCGCGAGGGGAGAGGGTTTGTTGTTTCCCTCTCCCCTCCGTGGGAGAGGGATGCGCAGCGTTAGCGCGTTCCACGCGATTACGCGAAGCTGGGTGAGGGGCAACGATGTCGCAAGCACGTGCACTGAGACGCAGCCAGACGACAGTGGAGCAAAAGCTTTGGTCGCGTCTGCGCAACCGCCGGCTGGAAGGGCACAAGTTCCGACGCCAGGTGCCGCTGGGGCGCTACATCGTTGACTTCTGCTGCTACGACGAACGCCTCGTGGTCGAACTCGATGGCTCACCGCACGGCGACGACCAGCGCCGCGCACGCGACCAGGAGCGCACGCTCTGGCTTGAAAGCCGCGGCTTCCGCGTGCTGCGTTTCTGGAACTTCGAGCTGCTGGAAAACATGGAGGGCGTGTTGATGCGGATTCTCGAAACATTGGAGAAACCGTGATCCCCCTCACCCAGCTCCGCCTAAGTTCGGTCTTCGACCTCACTAAGGCTTCACAACCCTCTCCCACAGAGGGGAGAGGGGATTTTGATTTGCCCTCTCCCCTGGAGGGAGAGGGCTACGAAGTCTTGCGCGAACAGCGTTCGCGCTTAGACGAAGCTGGGTGAGGGGGATGTCGCCGCAACCACACCGCCCATGAAAAAAAGAACACCGCCCCCCGACTACTTCCCGCTCGAAGTGACGAGCAACTTCTCCTTCCTGCGCGCGGGCTCGCATCCGGAAGAGCTGGTGCTGGCCGCCGCCGCGCTGGCGCTGCCGGGCATCGCCCTTGCCGACCGCAACTCGCTGGCCGGCGTGGTGCGCGCCCATGTCGCGGTGAAGGAGCTGGTGGCACGCGGCGAAAGCTTCCGCCTGCTGGTCGGTGCGCGCCTCGTTCCTGCAGCCGGCCCCGAACTGCTGTGTTTTCCGACTGACCGCGCCGCCTACGCGCGGCTCTGCCGCCTGCTCACCCTCGGCAAGCGGCGGGCGGCGAAGGGCGATTGTATTTTCTCGCTGGACGACGTCATTGCCCACGGGGGCGGCCAGGTCTTCGTCGTGCTGCCGGACGGCGATGTGGCGGAGGGGCTGCATGAGCTTGCCGCCGCCTTTCCCGGCAGCGTCTATCTCGGTGCCCGCGCGCTTTACCGGGGCGATGACCACCGCCGCCTCGCCGCGCTGGCCGCCCTTGCGAAAGAGGCCGGCGTCGGCCTTGCCGCCTGCAACGACGTGCGCCTGCACGTGGCCTCGCGCAAGCCGCTGCTCGATGTCGTCACCTGCATCCGCGAGCACTGCACCATCGATGCCGCGGGGTACCGCCTGGACGGCAATGCCGAGCGCCATCTGAAAAAGACAGAGGAGATGGCACATCTTTTCCGCAGCTATCCGGAGGCGCTGGCCAACACGCTGGAGATCGCCGAACGCTGCCGCTTCTCGCTCGACGAACTGTCCCACGACTATCCGGAGGAGCTGACCAGCGGTGGCCGCACGCCGCAGCAGGAACTGGAACACCTCACCTGGGAAGGCGCCGCGCGCCGCTATCCGAACGATCGCTATCCGGGGGGCGTGCCCGAGGGCGTGCAGCGGGCGATCCGCCACGAGCTCGGCCTCATCGGCCGCCTCGACTACGCGCCTTTCTTCCTCACGGTGGAGGACGTGGTGCGCTTTGCCCGTTCGCAGGACATTCTTTGCCAGGGGCGCGGCTCGGCGGCCAACTCGGCGGTCTGCTTTTGCCTGGGAATCACCGAGGTCGACCCGGCGCGCATGGATCTGCTGTTCGAGCGCTTCGTCTCCGCGGAGCGGCAGGAGCCGCCGGACATCGACGTCGATTTCGAGCACGAGCGCCGCGAGGAGGTGATGCAGTACATCTACGCCAAGTACGGGCGCGAGCGCACGGCGCTGACCGCCACCGTCATCTGCTACCGCACCCGCGGGGCGATGCGCGAGGTCGGCAAGGCCATGGGGCTTTCCGCCGATACCGTCGCGGCCCTGGCCGGTGCCATCTGGGGCTGGAGCAAGGAGGGCGTCGAGGAGGCTTCGGTGCGCGAGCTGGGGCTCGACCCGAACGATCGCCGCCTCGCCCAGGCGCTGGCGCTGACCCACATGCTGGTCGGTTTTCCGCGCCACCTCTCGCAGCATGTCGGCGGCTTCGTCATGACCCAGAGCCCTTTATGCGAAGTGGTCCCCATCGAGAACGCGGCGATGCAGGACCGCACGGTCATCGAATGGGACAAGGACGACCTCGACGCGCTGGGCATTCTCAAGGTCGACGTGCTGGCGCTCGGCATGCTGACCTGCCTGCGCAAGGGCTTCGAGCTGTTGCGCCGGCATTACGGCCGCGACCTCACGCTCGCTGCGGTGCCCGCCGAAGACCCTGCAGTCTACGAGATGCTCAGCCGCGCCGATTCCATCGGCGTATTCCAGGTCGAAAGCCGCGCACAGATGTCCATGCTGCCGCGCCTGAAGCCGCGCGAGTTCTACGATCTCGTCATCGAGGTCGCCATCGTGCGGCCGGGACCGATCCAGGGCGACATGGTGCATCCCTACTTGCGCCGGCGCGACGGCAAGGAGAAGGTCGAGTATCCCTCCGATGCCCTGCGCCGCGTGCTGGAAAAAACCTTGGGCGTGCCGCTGTTCCAGGAGCAGGCGATGCAGATCGCCATCGTCGGCGCCGGTTTCGCGCCGGCCGAGGCCGACCGGCTGCGCCGCGCCATGGCGACCTTCAAGCGCCTCGGCACCATCCACACCTTCCGCGACAAGTTCATCGCCGGCATGGGGGCGAACGGCTACAGCGAGGACTTCGCCGCGCGTTGCTTCAAGCAGATCGAGGGCTTCGGCACCTATGGCTTCCCCGAGAGCCACGCGGCGAGCTTCGCCCTGCTGGTCTACGTCTCCGCCTGGATGAAGCACCACTATCCGGCGGTCTTCGCCGCCGCGCTGCTGAACAGCCAGCCCATGGGTTTCTACGCGCCGGCACAGCTCATCCGCGATGCCCGCGAGCACGGCGTCGAGATCCGCGCGCCCGACGTGAACTTCAGCGCGTGGGACTGCACGCTCGAACCCGCCAGCGACCGCCAGGGCTACGCGCTGCGTCTGGGCCTGCGCCAGGTGAAGGGGCTTTCCGAAGACGATGCCAACGCGCTTGTCGCACAAAGAGACGAGGGCTATCCCGATCCCTTGTCGGTCTGGCGCCGCGCCGGGCTGAAGCCCCTGGCGCTGGAGGCGCTGGCGCGCGCCGATGCCTTCCGCTCGCAAGGACTTGCGCGGCGCGAGGCGCTGTGGGCGGTGAAGCGCCTGCCCGGCGAAAAGAAGAAAAGCGCACCGCTGCCGCTCTTCGCCGCTGCCGGCATCGAGGACCGCGGCGCCGAGCCGGCCGTCGCCTTGCCGAAGATGGCCTTGAGCGAACACGTCGTCGACGACTATCTCTCGCTGCGCCTTTCTCTGAAGGCGCATCCGCTCGCCTTTTTGCGCGAAACCCTGGCGCAGGAAGGTGTCGTGGAATCCATGCAGCTGTCCGAGCTGAAGCCCGGCAGCCGCGTGCGGGTGGCGGGCCTCGTGCTGGTGCGCCAGCGTCCGGGCAGCGCCAGCGGCGTCATCTTCGCGACCCTGGAGGACGAGACCGGCGTCGCCAACGTCATCATCTGGCCCCAGGTCTTCGAGGCCTACCGCGCCGTCGTTCTGAAATCGAGTTTGCTCGCCGTCAGCGGCCGGCTGCAGCGCGAGGGCTTGGTGATCCACGTCGTCGCCGAGGATCTGGTCGACATGACCGACCGCCTCGCCGGCCTGAAGTCCGACGCCGCGCGCGCCGACGAGGTGAAGCGCCCGACCCGCGACCAGCGCCCGGATATCCGCCGCCACCCGCGCGACGTGAACCCGATGCCCAAGTCGCGAGACTTCCACTGAAGGGTCGCGACATTTCTAAGAAGAGGCGCCGCGCTACCGCCGCGGCGGATCGCCCTGGTAGAGGGTCATCACCAGGATGATGTCGACGGTCCTGCCGTCCTCGGCGAGCGGCAGGTAGAGGCGCTCGGCCTCCACGAAATCGCGTCCCGGGTTGGACAGCACGCCGCTCCTGCGGTAGCCGGGTTCGCCGTTCTCGGCCACCGCGCGGTGGAAGCGGAAGGCCTCGGTGTTGGGGTAGTCGGGATAGACCGCATCGAGCGGCTTGCCGGTGGCGTCGCGCCCCGTGAACTTCACGATCTCCGTGCCGATCAGGCGGAACCGGAAGCGCGGGATATCGCCACCCTCGGGCTCGCGCAGCACGTCGATCATCCAGATGTTGGGCAGCAACTCGGGAATGTCGATGGGATCGAGATGCTGGCGCCCCGGCAGGAGCCTGGGCAAAGATCCGCCTCCTCCAGCCGGCGCCGGATGGATCGATCGCCAATAGTCGAACAGCGCCTTGATCTTGGGCGCCGCCTCCTTCGGCAAGGAAAAGACAGCCGTTGTCGGCATTCAGAAGCCCCGGGTGAAGCTCTGGGAGAAAGCATTAGCACCGTAACGTCTAAACTTCGCTAGCAGTTGCGGCGATTCTTTGACGGAAGCGAGGCAAAGAAGAGGTGTTTCCTACCGGGGGTAGAGCGCCGTTAACGCTTGACACCTCCGCGCGCCGTCCCGGTGCCGCCCGGGCTGCGGGATCACGCCGCGCCGGCCTCGGCCTTGAGACCATTGGCGGGCGAAGGGACAAGGCCCGGACGGGAAAATTTGCTAAGCTGGGACGATGCGTGACGGGAAAGCATGACAAGCGCACCGCTAGCCCAAGGGTCCGGATTTCTCGCCGGCTATCTGCGTGCCCACTGGCAGGGGCGGCATTCGCTGGCCTGGTCGTTCTGGATCAACCTGGTTCTGCTGCGCGTGGCAATTCTGAAGCTCGAGCCGTTCACCCGTCCGCCCTTCCTCGAGGATCCGGCTGTGGTGGCCGTCGCGACCGTTTCCTTCGCGCTGCTCTTCCATGGCGTCGTCTTCGCCTGGCAGGTCATCGGCGTGGTGCGGGCCTGCGACGCCTACCAGAACGATGCCGGCACCGGCGGTGTGACCATCATTACCTACATCGGCATCGTCGGGGCGATCGCCGTCACCCTGACCAGCGCGATCGGCGCTTTCCTGGTTCTGTTCCAGGGGCCGGCGGACGAGCCGGCATACCTGGCGCGGGAGCGTGACCGCGCCGCCCGCTACGTGCTGGCGCCTGATCCCGGCGACTCGACCCTGCTGCGTTTCGCGGGCACTTTGGAACTGGGCGCGACCCGGAAGCTGACGGCTCTGCTGCAGGACAACCCCCAGATTCGCGGCATCGTTCTCGACGGTCCCGGCGGCCACGTCTACGAAGCGCGCGGCATGGCCAGGTTGATCCAGCGCCACGGTCTCGACACTTTCGTTTTCGGCCAGTGCAGTTCGGCCTGCACCACCGTCTTCATCGCCGGCAGGACTCGGGTCTTGGGGCCTCAGGGGCGGCTCGGGTTTCATCAGCATTCGATGAATGCCGGATATCCGGCGTATCTCGGCGACGAGGCGGCCGAGATGAGCAAGGATCTCGCCTTCTACGAAGCCCAGGGCATCTCGGCCGGGTTCCGTGCGCAGGTCTTCGTCACCCCGCACGACGGCCTGTGGTTCCCCACGATCCAGGAGATGCTCGCCGCCGGTGTCGCCCACCGCGTCTCGGCGGTGCCTGAATAAACAGACGTCAGCCGGCCTTGTTCTTGAGCCCGTGCTTCGCGAGCGAACGGCCGAGGTCCCACACGGCGCCGCCGATCTGGTGGCAGTCGCCGATCACGTCGTCGAAGGCCTCGACGATCCACCGCCGGTCGGCCGCGTCGATGGTCAGCGTCGGCAGCAGCTTGATGATGTAGTTGTCGTCGCCGGAAACCTGGCAGAGGACCTGGTGATCGCGCAGCAGCGGGATCAGCACCATCTGGCAGAACAGGCCGCGCCGGGCCGTGTCCAGCAGGTGCCAGGCGGCTTTCAGCTTCAGGCCGCCCGGCTTCAGCGACGAGGGCGGGCCGAATTCCAGACCGATCATCAGGCCCTTGCCGCGCACGTCCTTCAACAGCTCGTACTTGTCCTTCAGCGCGGTCAGCTCGCTCATCAGCGCCTTGCCGGTGGTGTCCGCCTTCTCGACCAGCTTCTCCGCGTCCAGGGTCTCCAGCGTGGCGATGCCGGCGGCCATGGCCATGTCGTTCTTGCCGAAGGTGGAGCCGTGCACCAGCGCACGGTCCATGCGGTCGAACAGCTTGGCGAAGATCCAGTGCTTCATGGCGACGGCGCCGACCGGCACGAAGCCGCCGGAGAGCGCCTTGGCCAGCAGCACTATGTCCGGCTCGACGTTCCAGTGTTCGCAGGCGAGGAAGCGCCCGCTGCGTCCCAGCCCGGTCTGGATTTCGTCGGCGATGAAGAGGACGCTATGCCGCCTGCACAGGCGCGCGGCCTCGGCCAGGTAGGCGTCGTCGGGCATGTAGACGCCCTTGCCCTGGATCGGCTCGACGATGAAGGCGGCCACACCGCCTTCCCGGGCACCCTGCTTCAGCGCCGCCTCCAGGGCCGGCAGGTCGTTGAAGGGAACCTTTACGCACTCCGGCAGCAGCGGGCCGAAGCCCTTGCGGAACAGCTCGCTGCCGTTCAACGACAGCGCGCCGGTGGTGAGCCCGTGGAAGGCGTGGTTGCAATAGAGGATGCGCGGCTTGCCGGTCGCCATGCGGGCGAACTTGATGGCGGCCTCGACCGCCTCGGTGCCGGAATTGCAGAAGAACAGGCGCTCCAGCCCCGGCATCTTCGCCAGCAGCTTCTCCGCCAGCACGCCGGCCAGCAGCGAGACGTCGAGCTGCACCAGCCCGGGCAGCTGCGCATCCAGGACCTGGTGCAGTGCGGCGACGACGGCCGGGTGGTTGCGCCCCAGAGCGAAGACGCCGAAGCCGCTCAGCAGGTCGAGGTAGCGCCGCCCGGCCGCGTCGTAGAGGTGCGGGCCTTCGCCGCGCACGAAGTTCACGTCGTAGCCCAGGGTCTTCAGCACCCGCACCAGCTGCGCATTGAGGTAGGTCTCGTTCAGCGCATACTTTTCTCCCCGGCGTTCGGCCAGGATGGCGGCGAGATCGAAGGTTCCGGATGTGCCAGATGACATGGGGGGAGGTGGCGCCTTTCGAACGACGAAGCGATGTCGATGGTGTGCAACGTAAGCGCGAGTTCCGGAACTCTAGAGCAGATCAGGGCCGGATGGAATCGCCGAAGGTAATCCATCGCGCGAGGATCGGAGATGAAGCTTACGGTTGCCTGAAGCGCGGCCCGCGGCGGCGAGAAAAATAGGGCCTCAGGCCGAGGCCCCGGGAGCGGCGGCCGGGCGCGACGGCAGGCGACGGGTGGCCGGCAGCTGCACCACGGCGGTGGTGCCCTCGCCCGCTGTCGAATGGATGGCGAGGCGGCCGCCGTGCAGCTGCGCCAGCGCCTGGGTCACGTTGAGGCCCAGGCCGGTGCCCTCGACCGTGCGGGTGTGGGCGGAGGCGGCCTGGCCGAAGGGCTGCAGCGCGCGGGCCAGGTCTTCCGCGCTCATGCCGATGCCGGTGTCGCTGACGGCGATGCGGATGCCCGCACCGTCGCCGCCGGCGCTGAGCTCGACGCGGCCGCCCGGCCCGGTGAACTTGATGGCGTTGGACATCAGGTTGAAGACGATCTGCTTCAGCGCGCGCGCGTCCGCCCACAGGCGGATGTCGGTCTGCGGGCAGGCGAGGATGACGCCGCGCGTCGCGGCGCGCTCGCGCAGCAGGGCGACGCAGCGTCCCAGCAGGTCGCCGAGCTCGATCTCTTCCTCATGCAGCTCGTAGCGCCCGGCCTCGATCTTGGAGAGATCGAGGATGTCGTTGATGATCGACAGCAGGTGGCTGCCGCTCTCGTGGATGTGTTCGGCGTAGTTGCGGTAGCGGTCGTTGACGCCCTGGCCGAAGGCCTGGGTCGCGATGCTTTCCGAGAAGCCGAGGATGGCGTTCAGCGGCGTGCGCAGTTCGTGGCTGACCAGGGCCAGGAATTCCGACTTGGCGCGGCTGGCGGCGACGGCGCTGTGGCGCAGCTCGGCCTCGGTGCGGTGCTGCTGCTCGGCGCGGTCGCGCGCGCCGGCCAGGGCGGCGGCCTGCTGCTGCAGGGCCGCGTGGCTGGCCTCCAGCTGGCGCATGGTGTGCGCTGTGCGGCGGATGACGACGCCCAGCAGCCCCAGCCCGATCAGGGCGGCCGCCGTGCCGGGCAGCAGCAGCGGGTGCAGCATGAGGAAGCCCGGCTGTTCGGCCGTCCAGACGAGGCGGGCGAGCGGCCGGCTGTCGTAGGAGAACAGCGTCACGCTGGCCGTGTCGGCGGCGGCGTCGGCTTGGGCGGTATCGGCTGTCGTGCCGGGGCCGGTCAGGTGCAGGCCGGTCAGCAGGAAGCTCTCTTCCAGGGCCGCGAGGGTGCCGCTGTCCAGGCGCTGCAGGTAGACCAGCACGCTTTGCGCACCGCCGCGCTGGGTCGCCCGGCGCCCGTCTTGCCACGAGATCGGGGCGGCGGCCGCCAGCGCGATGGCGCCGTCGAACACCACGTAGCCGCTCAGCGCGACGCCGACACTGCCGGGGTCCGCCACACGGGCCGCCTCGGTAAGCGGGCCGAGGCCCTCGCTCACCCGCTGCAGGATCTCTGCGTCCAGCCGCTCGCCGTCCGCCATGGCGTAGACCACCCCGCCCTGGCCGTCCAGCAGCAGGGTGGCATCCATCTCCAGGCCCTCGTAGGCCCAGGTGCCGATGTTGGCGTCGGCCCAGGCCTCGTCCAGCGTGAGCACCAGCTTGTCGGCCGCGTCGTCCCAGAAGGCATAGTCACGCGTATTGCTCTCGATGTCGGCGCGGCCGCTGTTCAGCGCGGCCGTGGCCAGGTGTTCGGAGGCCTTGCGCGCCAGCTCGTTCTGCTCGCGCGCGGCGAACAGCAGCAGCACCAGGATGACGGCGACCAGCCCGGCGGTCAGCAGCCCCAGCGGCCACAGCAGGCCGCGCAGGGTCGGCCGTTTCGGCGTGGCCGGGTGCTCCTGCTGCATGTGCTGCGCCGGCGCCTCTTCGTTCGCGGGGCGCTCGTGCGGCACGCGCTGCGGCGCAGGAGGGCAGGGCAGAACGGTCATGGTCTCTCGGGTGTAGCTCAGGTCATCCAGGCGCCGCGGCTCCCCACGGCGGTCGCGCGGGCCGGCGCCGGTTCGTCCGGCATCCCCAGTCTCTCATTTCTTGGGTTAAGCCCCCGTGAAGGCGGCTGGGAAGGGACGCACCGAATATCGTCACGGCGCGCAGCAAAAGCAACTATGCCGCCCCCCTTGCCTCCGTTTCACCCGTGACAAGGGATGAAACGAACCGCTGGCGCGAAGAAGGCGGGCTCACACCCGCCGCTGCGGCGAGAAGGAGGATTATGCTCACAGAATCCGGCCGGCGACGGCGTGCTGCGAGAAGGGTTTCAGTTGAGACGGCGGCAGTCGCTCAGCGCGGTGTCCGCCTGGCCGAGGTTCTTCGGCACCAGCATGCACAGAGCGTGGCTCTTGCCGTTGCGCAGCAGCAGAGTGTAGGCGCCCGAGGCCCCGGCCGCCTGGTCCAACTGCCAGCCCTCCGACAGCAACTGCTCCAGGCTCCGGTTCAGCGGTTCGAAGCGGGTGGCGACCCCGTAGGGCACCAGCGCGGCGGTCAGCTCGTCCATCACGCTGGCGACGCTCTCTCCGGTGCCCTCGCCGGCGCCAGGCGCCGCGGCGTCGCTGCCGGCCGGGCCGGCCGCGGTCGCCGCCGGTGCCTCTGGCGCGCGAACCAGCGCGATGGTCGGCCCGCCGGGGATGGCCAGCTCGGCGTTGTCGGCATCGCGGAAGGTGAAGCGGGCCGGCGGATTGCCCGGCCCACCGATGAAGATCTCGTAGAACCCGCCGCTGCCCTGCGCGGTGTAGGGGATCTCCGGCTCATCGGCGCCGAACTGCAGGGTATTGGCCGTGATGATCAGCTGTTCCTGCTGGCCGGTTGCCGGGTCCTCGGCCGTCCAGGTGCCAACGAGTGGGCTGGCTTGGTTTGATGTTGCTTGGGCGCCCGCCGCATCGCTCCACCCGACAAGACAGAGCGCGAGGGCGAAAAACAGAACGGAAGCGCGCATGAACCGGGTCCCCCTCTCAAAAAGGTTGTGGAGAGCAAGGAACTGCTCTCAACCGCATGGGCCGGCACGGGCACGGCCGCGCTGAACAAGGAGGGAAACAAACCCGGCGAGGGGATCGGAGTATAGCGCACACCCGAACCGCGCGGCAGCGCGATTGCGGGGTGGGTGGTGGAAACGAGATCCATTTTGGGACTCAGCCTTCCAGCGCGATGTTTCAGAACGCGAGCGTCGCTCCCGTCCTCACCCCTGCGGCTCGCGCAGCCATTCGACGCCGGGCGGCGGTACGCTCGGGGAGACGCCCGCGTCGCGCGGGCGGGCGAAGTCCTTCAGGGGATCGGGCAGGTAGCTGTAGCGCTCGTCCGGGGCGAAGAGCCGCAGGCGGCCGTCGTGCAGCAGGCCGGCGCGGACGCTGCCGTCGTAGATCTTCACCAGCACCATGGCCTCTTCCTCGCCGCCCTGGTGCGGGGCGAGGCCGCGCAGCACCAGGTGGCCGCCGACGAAGTCGATCGGTCCGGCCACTGCGAGATTCGCGACGATGACGGGCAGGTCGGCGCCGGCCAGCTTTTCCAGCGCCGCCTTCACCGCCGGGTCGCCGAGCACGGCGTCGTAGCGGTAGGTGCCGATGTGCGGTGCCAGGTGGCCGAGCGTGCCGTTCTTCCAGTCGATCTCCTCGGCACGGGCCGGGCCGGCAAGCGCGGGGCAGAACGCCGCGCATGCGAGGGCTGCGAGGAACGCGCGGCGCCCAGCGCTATCGGAGACAATTAAAGACGGCAGGGGCATGGCGTCTGGCTCCACGATGGTTCCCGGATCGCGCGCGCTTTCCTCGTTTGTCCGGGATGCCGGCGAGGGGAGGCGGTCACAAAATCTGGCTCAAAAACTCCCGTGTCCGCGGGTCCTTCGCTTCCTTGAAGAAGGTCGCGGGCGGGCCGTGCTCCACGATCACGCCGCGGTCGGTGAAGTAGATGTGGTCGGCCAGTTCGCGGGCGAAGCCCATTTCGTGGGTGACCAGGATGCAGGTCATGCCTTCCTCGGCGAGCTGGCGGATGGTGACCAGCACCTCCTTCACCGTCTCGGGGTCGAGCGCCGCGGTCACCTCGTCGAACAGCATGACGTCGGGGCGCATGGCCAGCGAACGGGCGATGGCGACGCGCTGCTGCTGGCCGCCGGAGAGCTCGCCGGGGTAGGCGTCCTCCTTGCCTTCCAGGCGCACCTTGCGAATGAGCGCGCGGGCACGCTCCTCGACCTCGCGGCGGTCCTCTTTCAGCACCTTGATGGGCGCCATCATCACGTTCTGCAGCGCCGTCTTGTGCGGGAAGAGGTTGTACTGCTGAAACACCATGCCGACCTTGCGGCGCAGCGCCAGCTTGTCGAGCCGGGGGTCATGGACCTCCTGGCCCTCCACCTTAATGGAGCCCTTGTCGATGGGGGTGAGCGCGTTGATGCAGCGGATGAAGGTCGACTTGCCGGAGCCCGAAGGCCCGATGACGCAGACCACGTCGCCCTTCATGAGGTCCAGCGAGATGCCCTTCAGCACCTCCAGCGTGCCGAACGACTTGTGCACGTCGCGGCAGGAGACGATGGGCTGCTCGGGGGTCCAGGCGGTGGCGGGGGCGGTGGTCATGGGCATTCTCTCAGGCTTCGCAGGCGCTGGCGACAGCGCCGCCGCAACAGAAAGTCCTCTCCCCTTGTGGGAGAGGATTTAGGTGAGGGGGCTTTGCCGGCGATCGACTCTTATTCATGCATCGAGAGTCACCCTCACCCCGACCCTCTCCCATCAAGGGAGAGGGGGGAACTGCCTCCATTATCACAGCTTCCCTCATCACAGCTTCACCTGGTAGCGGCGCTCCAGGCGGCGAGTCGCCACGGCGATGGGGTAGCAGTAGGCGAAGAAGCAGACCAGGACGAAGCTGTAGAAGGGGATCAGCAGCTCCGGCCGGTTCTCGGCGGCCAGCGCGCGGCCCGTCTGGGTCATCATCTCGGAGACGCCGACGATGGAGGCCAGCACGGTCGCCATGGTGAGGATGGCGTAGAGGTTCATCCACGGCGGCAGCATGCGTTTCACGCACTGCGGCAGGATGATCTCCCACAGCGTCTGGCGCCGCGAGAAGGCGAGCGATTCGGCGGCCTCCCACTGGCCCGATGGCAGCGACTGCACGGCGCCGCGCACGACCTCGGAGACGTTGGCCATGACCGGCAGCGAGAGCCCCAGCGTCGCCTTCACCCAGTCGGGGAAGGGGATCACCACGAAACCGAGGTCGAACTCGAAAGGCAGCAGGAACATGCAGAAGAACAGCAGCACCAGCCAGGGCGCGTTGCGGAAGAACTGGGTGACGAACCACGAGCCGAAGCGCACCGGCGGCAGCAGCGAGACCTGCATGAGCCCCAGCACGGCGCCGACGGCGGTGCCCCCCGCCATGGCGAGGAAGGAGATCGCGATGTTGAAGAGGAATCCATCCAGCAGCAGCGGCGCCCAGTCGATGAGGGCGGCAAAGGCGCTGCGCCGGGCTTCGCCGCCGGCCCCCGTTCCCATCTGGGCGTCAGCGACGCCGGCGGAGAGCAGGCAGAGGGCGGCGAGCCACAGGCCGTGGCGTGCCCTCAGGCGCGGCAGCGGGCCGCCGGCCTCTCTGTCCCGCCTGGCGGCTGCCTGAAGACGCGCGGCCGCGGGCAGCAGCACGGGCAGGTCGGTGGTGCCGAAGGGGATGCGCTTCATCTCCCGGCCCTCACGATCCGAACCCGGGCAGGCGCATCGAGCGCTCCCAGCGGTTCATGCCCCACACCAGCACGCCGACGAGAAACACGTAGGCGATCAGCAGGAAGGTCATCATCTCCGGCACGTTCACCGAGTCCGACCAGATCTGGTTGGCCTGGTACAGCATCTCCGGCACGGCGATCGCATAGGCCAGCGTGGTGGTCTTAACCAGGTTCACCAGGTTGTTGTTCAGCGACGGCAGGCAGACGCGGAAGGCCAGCGGCAGCACGATCTCCAGGTAGGTCTGCAGCCGCGTGTAGCCCAGCGCCTCGGCGGCCTCCTTGGTCGACTCCGGCACCGCCTCGATGCCGGAGCGGAAGATCTCCACGTTGAAGGCGCCGGCGAAGAACGACAGCGAGATGATCGCCCAGGCGACGTTGTTCAGGACCGGCTCTTCCAGGCCGAAACGGTTGGTCGTGGTCGGCATGATCGAGCCGATGGCGAAGTAGAAGAAATAGAGCTGCACCAGCGGCGGCGTGTTGCGGAAGAATTCGATGTAGGCGGCGACGCACCAGCGCAGCGCGCGCGAGCGCGCGCCCTGCGCCCAGGCGCCGATCACGCCGATGACGACCGAGAGCGCGAGGCAGACCAGCGACAGCCACACCGTCGTCCAGAAGCCGGCGAGCAGGCGGTTCCGGTCGTAGCTGTCGTAGATGAAGGTGAGGTTGATGCCGGTGTCCTGGTAGAACACCCGGAACCATTCGTAGACGGCTTCCACCCTTGCCTCGGGCCCCCTAAGTTTCTTTTTCTGTCATGCCTGGGCTTGACCCGGGCATCCGTCGTTCCGCCGCTGCGGACCGCGTCCTTGAAGCACGGGACTCGGGTATCATTGCAACGGCATCCGGGTATCGGGCCAGCGGCCCCATGGACCCCCGGGTCAAGCCCGGGGGTGACAGGTTACCTGCGCAACCCTCTCCCGCCCAAATGGCATTGGGGGGAGAGGGGAACAATCAGCGCTCGATCTTCGGGTTCACGCCAACGAACGTCTCGTGCATCTTCTTGGCGAAGGGTGTCGGCTCCAGGCCGTACTTCTGCTCCAGCTCGACGATGCGGCCGGAGAGGTGCCACTTCACCACCATGCCGGACATCAGCGCCGCAAAGGCGTCCTGGCCCTTGGCGACGGCGAGGCCCCACGGCGCGTCGTCGATGGTCGGCAGCGGCATCTTCCAGCCTTCCCAGTCGGCCTCGGCCAGGCGCGAGACGATGAAGCTGTCGTCGTAGACGAAGGCGACGCAGCGGTTCTGCTGCAGGGCCGTCAGCGCTTCGGCCGTGCCCTTGAAGGCGACGATCTCGGCGCCGAACTCCTCCGAGGTCTTGCGGTTGTAGAAGGCGCCCTGGATGCCGCAGACCGGCGCCCCTTTGAGGTCCTCCCACTTGGCGAAGTTGCCCTTGGTCAGGATGTTGGTGCCCGAGGAGTAGTAGTTCGGATCGACGATTTCGACCACGCCGCGCCGCTCGGCGGTATCGGTCATGGTGGCGATCATCAGGTCGATCTTGCCCTGCTCCAGGAACTGCATGCGGTTGGAGGAGACCACCGGCACCAGCTCCAGCGACACGCCCAGCACGTCGGCCACGTCCTGCGCCAGGTCCGGCTCCAGGCCGACGATTTTGCCGTCGCTGTTGAGGAAGCCGTAAGGCGCGTAGTCCGCCTTCACACCGACGATCAGCTTGCCGCGCTTGCGGATGTCGTCGATCGCGTCGGCCGAGGCCGCCGATGCCATCGCCGTCGTCGCCAGCACCGCGATGCCCGTCGCGGCCGCCAGAGCCTTGAAGCGACCTGTATTCATCCACCTTGCCATGAGTCTCCCTTTCTTCTTCCCTGTGATAGGCCTGCAACGCGCCCTACTGCGCGACAGCCGGCGGCGTAAAGCCGCGCTCTCTTCCGGCCGGCGGCGGAAAGCCGCGCTCCCCGCCGGATGAGGCCGGTAAGACTAGAGCGGCGCGGCGGGGCTGTCCATGCACGGCATGTCTAGGCAGGCCGGTGCGGTTGAGTGGCCGTCAAGGGCTGCAACCCGGCGGCTCGGCGTGCTATCAATGCGCTCGCGCCGCTTTGCTAGAGCCCGCTTTTCTTGACGGGCCCGGGAATCGGCGGGACAGTCGCGCAAGGCCTCACGAAGGCGGGAAACAGGGTGATGGGGAGCCGGGACATGATTGTCGACAAACAAGCCTCGGCGGTGGACCCGCTGCGCGCCAAGCTGCGCGATCACCTGCGCAAGGACGAGGCCGCGGTGGTGCGCGCGCTGCTCGATGCCGCCGCGCTGCCGCACGACGCGCAGGACCGCATCGCCGACGCGTCGCGGCGTCTGGTCGCCGCGGTGCGCCGCGAGCGCGTGGGGCTCGGCGGGCTGGACGCCTTCCTGCATGAGTTCGAACTCTCCAGCCGCGAGGGCGTGGTGCTCATGTGCCTTGCCGAGGCGCTGCTGCGGGTGCCCGACTCGCTGACCGTCGACAAGCTGATCAAGGACAAGATCGCCGACGCCGACTGGGAGGCGCACCTCGGCCATTCCGACTCGCTGTTCGTCAATGCCTCGACCTGGGCCCTCATGCTCACCGGCCGGGTAGTGAAGCTGCGCCGCGACGACGTGCGCGACCTCACCGGTACCCTGCGCAATATGGTGCAGAAGTCGGGCGAGCCGGTGATCCGCCGCGCGGTGACCCAGGCCATGCGCATCCTCGGGCGTCAGTTCGTCATGGGCCGCACCATCGAGGAGGCGCTGGAGCGCGCCAAGGCCAACGAGAAGAAAGGCTATCGCTACTCCTACGACATGCTGGGCGAGGCCGCCCACACCATGGCCGACGCCAGGCGCTACTTCGAATCCTACCGCAAGGCCATCGCCGCCATCGGCAAGGTGGCGGCGGGAAGAGGACCCATCGATGCCCCGGGCATCTCGATCAAGCTCTCGGCGCTGCACCCGCGCTATCTCTTCGCTCAGCGCGAGCGGGTGATGGCCGAACTGGTGCCGCAGCTGAAGGCGCTGGCGCTGGAGGCCAAGGCGGCGGACATCGGCCTCACGGTGGATGCGGAGGAGGCCGACCGCCTCGATCTATCAATCGACGTCATCGAGGCTGTGTCCGGCGATCCGGACCTCGCCGGCTGGAACGGCTTCGGCCTCGCGGTGCAGGCCTACCAGAAGCGCGCGCTGCCGCTGCTCGACTGGCTGGCGGACATGGCCAAACGCCACAAGCGCCGCCTCATGGTGCGCCTGGTGAAGGGCGCCTACTGGGACAGCGAGGTGAAGCTGGCGCAGGAGCTTGGGCTCGACGGCTATCCCGTGTTCACCCGCAAGGCCGCGACCGATCTCTCCTATCTCGCCTGCGTGAAGCGGCTGTTATCTGATCCAGACGCCTTCTATCCGCAGTTCGCGACCCACAACGCGCACTCGGTCGCCTGGATCCTGGAAGCCGCGGGCAACAGAAAGGACTATGAGTTCCAGCGCCTCCACGGCATGGGCGAGGCGCTCTATCAGCAGATCGTCGGGCCGGAGAAGCTCGATCATCCCTGCCGAATCTACGCGCCGGTCGGCAGTCACGAGGACCTGCTCGCCTACCTCGTGCGCCGTCTGCTGGAGAACGGCGCCAACTCCTCCTTCGTGAACCGCATCCAGGACGAGAAGCTGCCGATCGACGAGATCATCGCCGACCCCGCCCTGAAGCTGCGCAGCGTCAGCCAGATTCCGCATCCGGGCATTCCGCTGCCGGCCGATCTCTTCCAGCCGGAGCGCAAGAATTCCGAAGGCGTCGACCTGAACGACCCGCGCAGCCTCGAGGCGCTGCAGCAGGCCATCGACTCCGCGCGCGCCGAGCCCTGGGAGGCGGGGCCCGTGGTCGGCGGCGCGCCGCTGAAAGGCGAATGGCGCGACGTCACCAACCCGGCGGACCGGCGCGAGGTCGTCGGCCATATCGCCTGGGCCGATCCGGCGCAGGCGGAGGACGCGCTGGCCCGTGCCGCGCGCGCTGCGGCGGCCTGGGACCGCACCCCGGCCGCCGAGCGCGCCGCCTGTCTGGAGCGTGCGGCGCAGCTGATGACCGCGCAGATGCCGCGCCTCATCGCCTTTTGCCAGCGCGAGGCCGGCAAGGCGCTGGGCGACGGTGTCGCCGAGGTGCGCGAGGCGGTCGACTTCCTGCGCTACTACGGTGCAAGAGCCAGGGCCGACTTCGGCCCGCCGACGCCGCTGCCGGGCCCGACGGGAGAGCGCAACGAGCTCTCGCTGCACGGGCGCGGCGTCTTCCTCTGCATCTCGCCGTGGAACTTCCCGCTGGCGATCTTCACCGGCCAGGTTGCGGCGGCGCTGGCCGCCGGCAACGCGGTCATCGCCAAGCCCGCCGAACAGACCGGGCTCATCGCCGCCGAGGCGGTGAAGCTGCTGCACCAGGCCGGCGTGCCCGGCGACGTGCTGCACCTGCTGCCCGGTGACGGCCCGACCATCGCCGCGCCGCTGGTGCGCGACCGCCGTGTCGCGGGTGTCGCCTTCACCGGCTCCACCGAGACCGCGCGGCTCATCAATAAGGCCCTGGCCGAGCGCGAGGGGCCCATCGTGCCTCTGATCGCCGAGACCGGCGGGCAGAACGCCATGCTGGTCGACTCCACCGCCCTGCCTGAGCAGGTGGTGGAAGATGTGTTGACCTCGTCGTTCCAGAGCGCTGGGCAGCGCTGCTCGGCGCTGCGCGTGCTCTTCGTGCAGTCGGACGTCGCCGACAAGATGCTGAAGATGCTGAAGGGCGCCATGGAAGAACTCGTCGTCGGCGATCCCGCCCTGCTGTCCACCGACGTTGGCCCGGTGATCGACGAGGACGCGAAGAAGGTGCTCGAGGCCCACAAGGCGAAAATGGCGCGCGAGGCGACGCTCATTTACGAGGTCGCGCTGCCCAACGCTTGCGCGCACGGCAGCTTCATTGCGCCGGCGGCCTACGAAATCGCCGGCATCGACGTGCTGGAGCGCGAGGTCTTCGGCCCGATCCTCCACGTGGTGCGCTACCGCGCCGACCGCCTCGACCAGGTGCTCGACGCCATCGCCGATACCGGCTACGGCCTGACGCTGGGCGTGCACAGCCGTATCGACTCCACGGTGGAGCAGGTCTTCCGCCGCTTGCCGGTCGGCAACACCTACGTGAACCGCAACATGATCGGCGCCGTGGTCGGCGTGCAGCCCTTCGGCGGGCAGGGCCTGTCTGGTACCGGACCCAAGGCCGGCGGCCCGCGCTACCTCTACCGCTTCGCGACGGAAAAGAGCCTCTCCATCGACACGACCGCGGCCGGCGGCAACGCGTCGCTGATGTCGCTGCAGGAGGGGGTGTCGCGCTAAGAAGAACCCTCTCCCCACCGTGGGAGAGGGTTGCGCAGTCTTAGCGAGGCGAAGCCGAGCTTAGATGAAGCTGGGTGAGGGGGAAGCGGCGCCGGAGGTGACTTAGGCCGCCGCCGTCCGCCTTTCCCTTACCGGCGACTTCCTGAAGCGTTCCTCCGCCAAACGGTCGGCGGCTTCAGAGGTCGCGACCTTGTGGGCGTCGGCGCGGCGGAAGATTTCCAGCAGGGTGTCGTGGATCTGTGCCACGTGGGCGAAGGCTTTCGATTCGTCGTAGGCGGGGCCTTCGTGGCTGATGACGATGACGCCGCCGGCATTGATCACGTAGTCCGGCGCGTAGAGGATGCCGCGCTTGCGCAGTGCTTCCCCGTGGCGTGCCTCGGCGAGCTGGTTGTTGGCCGAGCCGGCGACGATCTTCGCCTTCAGCTGCGGCAGGCTCGCGTCGTTGATGGTGGCCCCCAGCGCGCAGGGTGCGTAGATGTCGACCGCCGCGGCGGCGATGGCCTCGGGCGCCACAACGTGAGCGTCGAACTCGCGCACGACGCGGTCCAGCGAGTCCTGGGCGATGTCGGCGACCACCAGCTCGGCGCCTTCGGCGGCCAGGTGGCGGCAGAGGTAGTAGCCGACGTGGCCGACGCCCTGCACGGCGACGCGCAGGCCGCGCAAAGTATCGACGCCGAGGCGGTGCTTCGCGGCGGCCTGGATGCCCTTGTAGACGCCGTAGGCGGTGGCGGGGGAGGGATCGCCGACGCCGCCGGCGGCGACACCGGCAACGTGCGCGGTTTCTTTGGCCATGATCTCGACGTCGGGCACCGAGATGCCGACGTCCTCGGCCACGGTGTAGCGCCCGCCGAGGCTGTCGACGTAGCGCCCCATGGCGCGGAACAGCGCGTCCGACTTGTCCCGGCGCGGATCGCCGATGATGACCGACTTGCCGCCGCCGTAGGAAAGGCCGGCCAGGGCCGACTTGTAGGTCATGCCGCGTGAAAGCCGCAGCGCGTCGGTGACCGCCGCTTCCTCGCTGGCATAGGGCCACATGCGGCAGCCGCCCAGCGCGGGCCCGATGTTGGTGTTGTGGATGGCGATGATGGCCTTCAGGCCGCTCGCGGGGTCGTGACAGAAGACGACCTGCTCGTGGCCGTCGAATTCCCGGTGCTCGAAAACAGACATGACAACCTCATCAATGGTGCCCCGTTCTCGGCGCCTGCCTTGTTGCGCAGGTCTTGCCTGTCTTCAAACCTCGGCCGTTGTGTTTAAGTATTCAATAAGAAGATCAGGGCCCCGGCAAAATAGACGGATCGTTAAAAAGGGCGCCTCCGCCGTTTTCGGAAGAGACGCCCCTGCTGCTTTCCAGTGAAAGAAAATTACCGGCCGGACTCGGCCCGAAATTTCAGACTCGGCCCTCCAGGGCCGCTTCGAACATCTGGCGCATCTCCGCCGCGCCCGCGGGAATGGGATTGGTCGGCGCCGTCGGGTCCTCGGCGGCCATCTCCGCGATCTCGTCGATGCGGGCGCCGTCGACGCCCAGGCCGTCCAGCTTGGCCGGGATCTTCAGTTCCTCGCGCAGCGCCAGGATCCAGTCCTGCACCGCGTTGAACGAGGGGTTCTTGAGGCCCAGGTAGGCGGCCAGGCGGACCATGCGGTCCTCGATGGCCGGGCGGTTGAAGGCCAAGACGTAGGGCATGAAGACGGCGTTGGTGAGTCCGTGGTGGGTGTCGTAGAGCGCGCCCACCGGGTGGCTCAGGGAGTGGATCGCGCCGAGGCCCTTCTGGAAGGCGGTGGCGCCCATGGAGGCCGCGGCCAGCATGTGGGCGCGCGCGGCCAGGTCCTTGCCGTCCTTCACCGCCTTGGGCAGCCAGTCCTTCACCAGCCTCATGCCTTCCACGGCGATGCCCTCGGCCATCGGGTGGTAGCCCGGCGCGCAGTAGGCCTCGATGCAGTGGGCGAGGGCGTCCATGCCGGTGGCGGCGGTGATGTGCGGCGGCAGGCCGACGGTCAGTTCGGGGTCGGAGATCACCGTGGCGGGCAGCATCTTCGGGTGGAAGATGATCTTCTTGGTGTGGGTCGCCTCGTCGACGATGACCGAGGCGCGGCCGACCTCAGAGCCGGTGCCGGCGGTGGTCGGCACGGCGACGATGGGGGCGACGCCCGCCGGATCGACGCGCTTCCAGTTGTCGCCCTTGTCCTCGAAGTCCCACAGCGGACGGGACTGGCCGACCATCAGGGCGACCGCCTTGGCGCAGTCCAGGCCCGAGCCGCCGCCGAAGGCGATGACGCCGTCGTGGCCGCCGTCCTTGTAAGCCGTCACGCCCTCGTCGACGTTCTTGCCGACCGGGTTCGGTTTCACCGCCGAGAACAGCCCGGTGGGCAGCCCCTCCGCCTCGTTGGCGGCGACCGCATCCTTCACCATCGGCAGGCCGGCCAGGCCCGGATCGGTGACCAGCAGCGGGCGGCTCATGCCCAGCGCCTTGCAGGCCTGGCCCAGGTTCTTGATGCGGCCGGGGCCGAAGATCATCTGGGTCGGATAGTTCCAGTTGCCCTTCAGGTTTTCGGCCAGGGTCTGGGCTTTGTCGAGCGAGCTGTCGGAAGGCATGAGCGGAAACCTCGGTCAAGTGGGCGCCCTGGACCGAACTCTCGGAAGCGGGGCCGCCGGGCAGGAAAATCGAAGGCCGCAGTGAGGCAAAATTCCGTGGGGCGGTCAATGGGCGAAAGCGCCGCGGGGGCGGGGTGAATAGCAGCTATGCGCCCGCTGCCGTGCTACGCCGGATCTTTGCGAACGCGGCAGTTGTGGCCCGCCTTTGCCTCACCCCGAGGAGGCGCGAAAGCGCCGTCTCGAAGGGTGAGGCAAGAGCACGCGGTTTTGCTAACCCGCCAGCCGGAACGACTGCGGCAGCCAGAGGGCGATCTGCGGGAAGGCCATGACGATGATGAGGCCCAGGATCATCACCGCGACGAAAGGAACGATGGAGCGGTAAATGTCGATCAGCGTCACCTCCTTCGGCGCCATGGCGCGCATCAGGAAGAGGTTGTAGCCGAAGGGCGGCGTCATGTAGGCGATCTGGCAGGTGATGGTGTAGAGGATGCCGTACCAGATAAGGTCGAAGCCCAGCACACCGACCAGCGGCACGTAGAGCGGCGCGACGATCACCAGCATGGCGGTGTCGTCCAGGAAGGTCCCCATGATGAGGTAGCTGAGCTGCATCAGGATCAGGATCTCCCAGGGCGTCAGGCCCAGGCGGTCGACGAAGAAGCCCTCGATGGCCTTCACCGCGCCGAGGCCGTCGAAGACGGCGCCGAAGCAGAGCGCGGCGAGGATGATCCACATGAACATGCAGGTGATGCCCAGCGTCTTGCGCAGGGTTTCCTCCAGCACGCGCATCGTCAGGCGGCGCTTGTAGAGGGCGGCCAGCGTCGCCGCCAGGGCGCCGACGGCGGAGCTCTCCGTCAGGTTGGTGTAGCCGAGCAGGAAGAGGCCGGTCATCGAGAAGAAGATGAACAGCGGCAGCAGGCCGGCGCGCAGCAGGGCGATCTTCTCGCGCCACGGCAGGTCGCGCTCCTCCTTGGGCAGCACCGGGCCGAGGTGCGGCTGGAAGCGGCAGCGCACGACGATGTAGAGAATGAACAGCCCGGCCATCATCAGGCCTGGCAGCACGCCGGCCAGCCATAACTGACCGACCGGCTGGCGCGCGATCATGCCGTAGAGCACCAGCACCACGCTGGGCGGCACCAGGATGCCGAGCGAGGAGCCCGCCTGGATGACGCCGGTCACCATGATCTTGTCGTAGCCGCGGCGCAGCAGTTCGGGCAGTGCGATGGAGGCGCCGATCGCCATGCCGGCAACGCTGAGGCCGTTCATCGCGGAGATCGCCACCATCAGCCCGATGGTGCCGACCGCAAGGCCGCCGCGCAGTCCGCCGAACCAGACGTGGAACATGCGGTAGAGGTCACCGGCGATGCCCGACTCCGACAGCATGTAGCCCATGTAGATGAACAGCGGCAGCGTCAGCAGCGGATACCACTTCATCAGCTTCATGGCCGAGGCGAAGGCGAGTTCCGATCCGCCGGTGCCCCACAGGGCGAGGGCCGCGACGACGGCGACGAAGCCGATGGCGCCGAAGACGCGCTGCCCGGTCAGCAGCATCAGCATCATCGACGAGAACATCAGGACGGCAATGAGTTCGTAGCTCATGTGCGCTGCTCCCCGTTGGCGGCCTCAACCGCCGCGGCGTCGCTGCTGGGCGTTTCCGGATAGCCCCATTGCTCGCCCCTTATTCGGGCGATGTCCTTGATGAGGGTCGCGGTGGCCTGCAGCAGCATGAGAAAGATGCCGACGCACATGATGATCTTGATCGGCGCCATCTGCGGGCGCCACAGCGACGGGTTGATCTCGTTGTACTGGATTGCGTACTGGGTGCTGGAGATGCCGCCGTACAGCAGCAGGACGAGATAGAAGATCAGGAACAGCACGGTGAGGACGTCCATCGCCGCCTTGGTGCGGTCGGACCACATGCCGTACAGCAGATCCATGCGCACGTGGTCGCCCAGCTGCATGGAGTAGGCGCCGCCCAGCAGGAAATAGGCGACCATCATGAACTGCGAAACCTCCAGCGGCCACCACGAGGGCAGGATCACCGGCCACCACCAGCCGTCCGGCCAGAATTCCGGCGCGCGCATGCCGGTCGTGACCTTGTTGATGGAGGACCACAGCAGCACCCCCATCATGGCGAAGATCATCAGCATGGTGATGCGCCCGACGCCGCGGTTGAACGTCTCGACGACGGTCACGTAGGTTCTGAAAAAGGTTCGCAACGTCAAATTCCTGTTCGCTCGATCACGCCCCGATCATGCTCTCATTCATGCGCCTTAGGGCGAAAGAGCTGTCGCTCGGGGCGGGGATGGCCCGCTCGGGGGGACCGGGTAGGGAAGGCTTTCTGGAAGAAAAGATTGGTCTCGGCGCGGCACGCACGGCAGCGGCCGCGGCGCGGCGTCACGTCATCGCGGGCCGGTCGGTTCGGCGCCGGCGAAGCGCTTCGGACCCTGCCGCTCCAGATAGAGCGCGCCCGCGCCCGCCCCCGTCTTGCCCGACTTGGCTTTCTTGCTCATGATCCGCTTTCCCCCAAACGCCGGTCCCTGCATCTGTCTTGGCATTTGTCGTGCCGGCCCGGTGCGTTGCCGGGCATTCCCTTCTTTCCCGGGGGCTGGTCCCCCGTTTGGGCGGCCATCTTAGGCGCCCCGCCGGGGGCGATCAATTTTCCTGACGCCGGCAGCGCTTGCTGCGCGGCCTTTGCTGCCGCCACGCGATAGGTCCGCGGTCGCGCGGCAGCCTGCGGTTGCCGGCGGTGGGCCGGCCCCGGAAATCCGGAAAAACCCTGTGCTAACAATTCCTTCACCCTCGATCCCTAAAATCCGAGCTAATTGGATCACCCATTACGGCTCACAGGGTGCAGCGGAGGGCAGGAAGTCCCTTCCCGTCAGGGCCCGGAAACGGCCCGGCGCGCCGCCTCAGGAGGAGGATTTCATGCTTTCCTCACTGCAAGACCTTTCCGGCCTTTTCCCGGGCCTTTTCCAGCGCGGCGAGAGCGCCTCTGCCGAGCAGGCCGCCAACCAGGCCGCGCGCGGGCTGGGCGAAGGCCGCGGCCAGCGCCACCAGGTCGACCGTCATCACCTCGACCAGGGTCACGGTCGCGACCGCGTCAGCCTGTCACCCCAGGCCCAGGCAGTCGAGGAGGCCGTGGCCCAGGACGACGGCGAGACGGCCAGCGATGTCGCCGAGAGCGGCAACGGGTCCCTGCTGGGCCAGGCCGGCGGCTTTATCCGTCAGGCGCTGGAGACCATCCGCACCGATCTCGGCAAGGCGCTGAAGGCTTTCGGCTTCGATAGCGCTGCCGTGCAGGAGTTCACCCAGGCCTTCGTCGAGCCGGTGCTGGCGGCTCTGAAGGAAGGCGTGAACTTCACCGCCGAGCTCAGCTTTGCCGCCTTCAGCCAGGTAACCAAGACGTCGTCCAACGGCGACTTCAGCCAGTCGACCGCGCTGGTCGCACAGTCGCTGGAAATCGCGGTGAACCAGGACACCGGCGAGGTTTCCGTCAGCGTCGCCAAGATCTCCTTCGAGCAGCAGATCCAGTCCACAGGCGGCGGCGCGCTTGCCGGCGGCGGCCAGACGCCGCTGCTGGTGATCGATCCGGATGACCTGGCAACCCCGCAGGAACTCGCCGCCAAGATTCTGGCCAGCGGTGATGCCGCGGCGATCGCCGCTGCCGAAGCCGCCGACGCGGCTGCCGCCGAGGAGACGGCCGAAACCATTGAGGGCGAGAAAACCCCGGCCACCGGCGAACCAGACAAGGCGCTCGCCCAGCTGCGCGAGAAGCTGGCCGAGGATGCGCTCAGCTTCCAGACCCGCCTGACGATCTATTCCGTCAGCACCTACCAGAACGACAAGGGCGAGACGATCACCAAGCTGCTGCTCGACGCGCAACTGAAGATCGCCGGCTTTGCGGGCGACACCCAGAACAACGATGCAACGGCTCAGGAGGAGGCAGAAAGCCTCAATCTCACGGCCTAAAGGCCGCGAGGGTCGGAGCAGGAAAGGGGCCTCCCACGAGGCCCCTTTTTCCGTTTTAGCGGCGGCGCGGTACCGTTCTCGACTTTCACCCCTTCGCCAGGGCGCGGTCGAGGAAATCGAGGCGGTCCTGGCCCCAGAAGATCTCGTCCTTGTAGACGTAGCTGGGCGCGCCGAAGACGCCGCGTGCGAGAGCTTCCTCGGTCAGTGTCGCGTGGCGCGCCTCGCTGGCGGCTTCCTCCGCCTTGGCGCGCAGCGCCGCACCGTCGTGGCCGGTTTCCGCCGCGATGGCCTCACAGGTCGCCGCATCGCCGATGTCGCGCTCCTCTTCCCACACCGCCTTGCCGACCGCCTGTGCCAGTTCTAGCGGCTTACCGCCGCTCTCACCCGCCGCGATCACCATGCGGGCAGCCAGCGCTTCCGGCGCCGGGAAATGCTTGGGCTGCAGATGGATCGGAATGTCCAGGTATTCGCTCCACCGCTTCAGTTCGACCAGGCGGTAGGCCTGGCGCTCCGGCGCGCGCTTGGCCAGCGGCAGGCCGCCGGTGCGCGGAAAGATCTCACCGAAGTTTACCGGCTTCACGCGGACCTCGGCGCCGTGGCGCTTGGCGATCTCGGCAAATCGCTGGCTGCCCAGGTAGGCCCAGGGCGAGATGAGGGTGAGATAGTAGTCGATGACCTTGCTCATGGCGGCGGACGCTTCCTCTTTGTCGTTTGTCGAGCGGACGCGCTGCGGCCCCGCTGCCCGTTCAATACCCGTCATGCCGCGCCCGGTCCAGTGCTCCCGGTCGGCCGGACAGGGCAATGTCTCTCGCCCCGCCCGGCCTGATTTGCTAGGGTCGCGGCGTTGCGGCGATCATAAGAGTGGCAGTGGAATAATGCGGTTCACGACTGCGAGAGCGGGAAGGATAGCGGCGCTGGCGCTCGCCGGCTGCCTGGCGGCGTTGCCGGTGCGCGCGGCGGACCAGGCGCGCGAGGCAGTGGGCCTATTCGTGCAGTCCTGCCTGAAGCACGTCGAGGATCCGGCTGACCTGCGGGCCTGGATTGCCGCCACGCCGCAGCTGCGCAGGTTCGCACCGGAGCAGGCGCAGGCCTTCCTGGACGGCAAGAAGGGAGATGTCTGGTCGGCGGAGAACAAGGCAGGCCTTTTCGCGTTGGTGGTCTTCGCCGACTACAGCTGCTCGGTGCTGGCGCAGCAGGCGAGCGCCGACCAGGTCTCGCTGGTGTTCTCCGAGTACGTGCGCCGCAAGGGCCTGCCGTTGAACAAGATCGGCGACAAGCGGGACTACGTGCGCGGCATCGACGAGCGCGAGGAGATCTGGCGCACCAGCGGCACCGACTTTCCTTACGAGGTTGTGGTGACGACGTCCAAGTCGCCGCGTGCCGATGCCCAGGCCATTCTCACGACGCTGCCGAACCGCTAGCGCAGATCGCCGGTCACGGCGAAGCCCCTTCTGCGCGATCGCTTTCCTGCGCTATCGTGACGCTGCGTAACGGGAAAAACCGTTCGTGCCATCACAATCCAGCAGGGAGCATTCGAAAATGAACAGCCTCCGGACCGCCGCCGTCGCCGCCGCGATCGGCCTCTTCGCATCACCGGCACTCGCCGAAGACCATCCGCTCTGGCAGCTCTACGAAAACACCTTCAAGTCAGCGAAGTACATTGACCTGACGCACGCCTTCGAGCCGGTGCAGCCGGTCTGGCCGGGCTTCGGGGGCGCCGAGTTCAAGCCGGCGACGGCGGGCCGGGACCTCGGCGACTACGCCAAGAAGGGCGACGAGTTCACCTACGCGCAGCACGGCTTCATCGCGACCGCCTACACGCTCACCACCGATCAGTACGGCACCCAGCTCGACCCGCCGGCGCACTGGGACGAGTATGGCGCCACCATCAGCGACATCCCGGCTTCCTTCACGCTGCGGCCGCTGGTGGTCGTCGATGTGCACGAGAAGTCGATTGCCGATCCCGGCTATCAGGCGACCGCCGACGATGTGAAGGAATGGGAGGCGGAGCACGGCCCGGTGCCGGAGGGCTCGGTCGTCATGTTCCGCTCCGACTGGTACAAGAACTGGGGCGATCTCGAGAACTTCGCCAAGGCACCGTTCCCCGGCGTGCGCCTCGATGCGCTGAAGTACCTGCACCTGGAGCGCAAGATCCTGTTCCACGGCCACGAGGCGCTGGACACCGACACCACGCCGACCCTGGAGGGCGAGTACTGGCTGATGCACAACCACTTCGCCCAGGCCGAGGGCGTTGCCAACCTGGATAAGGTCCCGGAGGCCGGCGCCCTCATCGCCATCGGCTTCGCCAAGCCCAAGGGCGGAGTCGGCGGCTATGCCCGCTACATCGCCATCGCGCCGGCGGACTGGCCGCACGGCGTCTCGGTGCTGGACGCGCCCGGCGCGCCGCTGCCCAAGCAGGACTACCCGCTGAAGCGCGACGCCAACGGCGTGCTGCGGCCCGCGAAGCCTTGAAACGGCGCGGTCGAGCGACAGACTCGCTCTCGCCACCTGCACCACTGTCGTCCCGGGGCTTGACCCCGGGACCCATTGGCGTCAGCGAGTGGCAATACCGAGCCGATTGACGTCCAAGGTCGTTCGAGCGGACAGGGCCATGGATCCCGGCATCAAGTGCCGGGATGACAACGGTGAGTGTGGCTATCACATCCGGCATTGTCGGCGCACAGATGGAAGCCCGAATAGTTTCCGGTACTCGGGGTATAGCGCCAAAAAAGGATCCGGCAGTCCGTCATCCCTGCTCCCGCAGCGCCTTGCGGATGACCTTGCCGGTGGCGGTCATGGGGAGGGCGTCGACGAAGGCGACTTCGCGCGGGTATTCGTGGGCGGCGAGGCGCGTCTTCACGAAGTCCTGGATCTCGCGCACCAGGGCGTCGCTCCCCTGCTCGCCTTCCTTCAGCACGATGAAGGCCTTCACGCGCTCGGTGCGGACGGGATCGGGCACGCCCACCGCCGCGGCCATCGCGACGGCTGGATGCTTGATGAGGCAGTCCTCGATCTCGCCCGGGCCGATGCGGTAGCCGCCGGAGGTGATGACGTCGTCGTCGCGCCCGACGAAGCGCAGATAGCCGTCCGCGTCCATCACGCCCTGGTCGCCGGTCATCAGGAAGTCGCCGCGGAACTTCGCTGCCGTCGCCTCTGGATTGCGCCAATATTTCAGGAACATGACCGGGTCGGGGCGCTTGACGGCGATGGTGCCGGCCTCGCCGCGCGGCAGCTCGTCGCCGTCGTCATCGACGACGGCGACGCGGTGGCCGGGCACGGGGCGGCCCATCGAGCCGGGCTTTACCGGCATGATCTCCGCGCAGTTGGAGACCACGAGGTTGCATTCGGTCTGGCCGTAGAACTCGTTCACCGGGGTGCCGAATGTTTCCTCGGACCACGCGAGCATCTCGGCGCCGAGGGTCTCGCCGCCACTGCCGATGGAGCGCAGCGCCAGGCTCCAGCGCTCGGCGGGGCGTTCGACGGTGCGCATGATCTTCAAGGCCGTCGGCGGCAGGAAGGCATTGCGCACGCCGAAGTCGGCCAGCAGCTGGAAGGCCTTTTCCGGATCGAACTTGGCGAAGCGGTGCGCGACGACGGGCACGCCGTGGTGCCAGGCGGGCAGCAAAACATCCAACAAGCCGCCGATCCAGGCCCAGTCCGCGGGGGTCCAGATGAGGTCGTCCGGCCGCGGCAGGAAGTTTTGCGGCATCTCCACGCCCGGCAGGTGGCCGAGCAGCACGCGGTGGGCGTGCAGCGCGCCCTTGGGCGGGCCGGTGGTGCCGGAGGTGTAGATGATCAGCGCCGGATCGTTGGCGAGGGTATCGACCGGCAGGAAACCGTCGGAGGCACGCTCCAGGAGGTGATGCCAGTCCAAAGCATTTCCGCCATCGACAGAGATGATACTCTCTAGCGCCGGCAGCCGGTCGCGGATCGTCTCCAGTTTTGCGAGGCCCGCGCGGTCGGTGATGACGACGCGCGCGGCCGAGTTGGCGAGGCGATATTCCAGAGCCTCCGCGCCGAAGAGGGTGAACAGCGGCACCGCGATGGCGCCCAGCTTGTAGGTCGCGAGGTGTGCGACGGCGGTCTCCGGCCCCTGGGCCAGCAGGATGGCGACGCGGTCGCCTTCCTCGACGCCCTGGGCCTCCAGCACGTTGGCGCAGCGGTTGGAAAGCCGCTGCAGATCCTTGAAGGAGTAGCGGGCTTCCTTGCCGTCGTCGGTAAGGTGAATGAGCGCCAGCCTGTCGCTGGCGGCCCACTTGTCGCAGGCATCGACACCGATGTTGTAGTGTTCCGGGATCTGCCAGCGGAATTGCGCCGTCAGCTCTTCGTAGGTTGCCGCCTTGGGAAGCATGCCCGACCGTTCCGCCCTGTAAGGTTCTTTGTTGATTGCCGCCATCATAGCCAAAGCGCTTGCGGGGCGGTACTAAGTCATCTCGATTGTGTGCAACGCGGGGTCCCTTTCCATGTTCCAGAACGATCTGCTGCAAGGCAAGCGCATCCTCATCACCGGCGGCGGCAGCGGCCTCGGCAAGTCCATGGGCCGCCGGGTGCTGGAGCTGGGCGCGACGCTTGTGATCTGCGGCCGCCGTGAAACCGTGCTGGCGGAGACCCGGGCCGAGTTCGACGCCGATTTTCCGGGCCGCACCCGCGCGATCCCCTGCGACCTGCGCGATGCGGCGCGGGTCGACGCCCTGGTCGAGGCGATCTGGGAAGAGGGGCCGCTCGATGCCCTGGTGAACAACGCCGCCGGCAACTTCCTCGCCCGCACGGAGACCCTCTCGCCGCGCGCCGTCGATGCCGTGCTCGCCATCGTCATGCACGGCACCACCTACGTGACGCTGGCCTGCGGCAAGCGCTGGCTGGCCGGGCAGCATCCCGGCAATGTGCTCTCTATCGTCGCCACCTATGCGGAGACCGGCTCGCCCTACGTGGTGCCCTCTGCGATGGCCAAGGCGGGGGTGCTGGCGATGACGCGTTCCCTGGCGGTGGAGTGGGGCGGGCGCGGCATCCGCCTGAACGCCATCGCGCCCGGTCCTTTCCCGACCGAGGGTGCCTGGTCGCGCCTCGTGCCCAACGAGGCGATGGACCGCGCCTGGATGAACAAGATCCCGCTGGGCCGCGTCGGGGAGCACCGCGAACTGACCGACCTCGCCGCCTTCCTGCTGGCCGACGGCTCGGCCTACATCAACGGCGAGGTGGTGGTCATCGACGGCGGCGAGTGGCTGAAGGGCGCCGGACAGTTCTCGCTCATGGAAGCCCTCAGCGACGACGACTGGGCGGCGATGAAGGGAAGGTAGCGCCCGGCCGGCGCCGTGCGCCTACCCGGCCGCAAGCCCGGCCCCGGCACCAGCTTGTGGCCGGCGGATCGTATAAATCGCGAGAAAGCATTCCACCGCCTTCGCCGCGCGGCGCTCCAGTTCCGCCCGCTCGGGCAGCGGCTCGGCGCCCAGCAGGGCACGCAGCTGCATGCGTCCGGTCAGGATGCCGAGGAACTGTTCCGCGGCCAGCTCCGGGTCGTCGACGCTGAGACGGCCGTTGCGGGTCTCCCACGCAAGGTATTCCGCGAGCGCCGCCAGCATCCGCCCCGCGCCCACGGCATAGATTTCCGCGCCAAGCTCGGGAAAGCGCGCCGATTCAGCGACGATCAGGCGATGAAGCGCGAGCGACGAGGGTTGCAGCATGAGGGTCAGGAGGTCCAGCCCCAGGGCGCTGAGCCGGCTCGCCGGCGTCGCTTTCCCGTGGGTGTGCAGGGCCAGCGGCGCCATCAAGCCTGCGGTGAGGTCGGCGATGGTCGCCTTGAACAGCCGGTCCTTGCTTAAGAAATGATTGTAGACGGTCTGTTTTGAGACGCCGGCGCGGGCCGCGATCTGCTCCATGGTGGCGGCTTCATAGCCGAGTTCGAGAAAAACGGCGGTGCCGGCTTCCTGGATCGCGTGCCGCTTGTGCGCTGAGCGCGCAGAGGCCGATTTCATCGCAGCTGTCGCCATTTGGCCTTGCTTTTTGTCCCGCTCCAACGGCTAGATTGGACTCGTTAGTCCACTTTAGGATTGACTGAAGTAACGGAACTGTCAATGGGCCGGGCATCGTTTTGGATCGCGCTGGGCATGGTTGCGCTCGCGACCGGTGGCGCCGTCTACTATTTTCAGACAGAACAGAACGCGCCGGGCGGGCCGCTCGCGCAAGCCGCTGTTCCTGCCAGCGAGCGGGTCATCACCGTCGAGGCGGCGGAGGTGATCGTCGACATGGTGGTCGAGGACATCGGCGCGGTCGGCACCTTGGAGCCGGACGAGTCGGTGGTGATCGCTCCGGAGATCGCCGGCCGCGTCGACAGCATCCACTTCGGCGAAGGCGACGCGGTGTCGGCTGGCGACGTGCTGGTGGAGCTGGACGCAGCCACGCTGCGTGCCGAGTTGGACAAGGCGCTATCCGACCTCACCCTTGCCGAGGCCAATCTCGAGCGGGCCAGGACATTGGCGCAGCGCGGCACCGGCACGCTGCGCGCGCGCGATGAGGCCGTGGCCGCTCACTTGGCGGCGCAGGCGAATGCCGCGCTGTCCCGCGCCCTCCTGGAGAAGGCCACCATCAAGGCGCCCTTTCCCGGTGTCGTCGGCCTGCGCGCCATCAGCGCCGGGGCCTACGTGACTCCCGGCACGCGCATCGTGGAACTTGCCAACATCGACCCGATCAAGGTCAATTTTCGGGTTCCCGAACTCGTGCTGTCCAGCCTTCGCCCCGGCCAGGCGATCAGCGTCACCGTGGACGCGCTGCCGAACCGCAGCTTCGAGGGCGAGATCTACGTCATCGACCCCATCGTCGACGAGAACGGCCGTGCCGTGCGCCTGCGCGCGCGCATCGCCAATCCGGATCGCGTCCTGAAGCCGGGTCTCTTCGCCCGCGTGCGCATCGTCGTGGAGCGCCGGGCGAATGCCGTGCTGGTGCCCGAGTCCGCCGTTTTCGCCGAGGGGCAGAAGCGCCTGGTCTACCGGGTGGTGGACGGCCGGGCGACCCAAACGGAGGTCCGGCTCGGTCATCGCCGCCCGGGCGAGGTCGAGGTGTTGAGCGGCCTCAGTCCCGGCGAACGGGTGATCACGGCGGGCCATCAGCAGGTTCGTGACGGCGCTCGGGTCGAGGTCGTCGAACGCAGCGCGGGGAGCTGACCTTGGGAGTCTTCGACTTCTTCATCCGCCGGCCGGTCTTTGCGACCGTGATGAGCCTTATCGTCATCCTGGTCGGCCTCGTCTCCTATATGCAGCTCACCATCCGTGAGTATCCCAACATCGACGAGCCGATCGTCTCCGTGCGGACCGACTATCCCGGCGCCAGCGCGGAAATCATCGAAAGCCAGGTGACGCAGGTCCTGGAAGGCTCGATCGCCGGCATCGAAGGCATCGAGACGCTCACTTCCAGCAGCGAGCCGGAAGAGAGCCGCATCTCCGTGCGCTTCCGCCTCGGCACCGACCCCGACGTCGCGGCCAGCGACGTGCGTGATCGCGTGTCGCGCGTGCGCGGCCGTCTGCCCGACGAGATCGACGAGCCGGTGATCGCCAAGGTCGAGGCCGACGCGCAGGCGATCATCTACATCGCCTTCACCAGTACCCGCCACACCCCGCTGGAGATTTCGGACTACGCCGACCGCTATGTGCGCGACAGGCTGCAGAACCTGCCGGGCGTGGCCGAGGTGCGGATCTTCGGCGAACGCCGCTACGCCATGCGCATCTGGCTGGATCGCGCACGACTGGCGGCCTACCGACTGACCACCGACGACGTCGAGCTGGCCCTGCGCCAGCAGAACGTCGAAGTGCCTTCCGGCCGCATCGAGAGCCTGGACCGCGAGTTCACCGTGCTCTCGCGCACCGGCCTGGTCACGCCGGAGCAGTTCGAGCGGATCGTCATCAGGGATGCCGACGGCTTCCCGGTGCGCATGCGCGATGTGGCTCGCGTCGAGGTCGGCGCGGCTGACGAGCGCAGGGTGACGCGATTCAACGGCGACAACTCCGTGACTCTCGGCATCGTCAAGCAGGCGACGGCCAATCCTCTCGACGTCTCCAACGCAATGCGGGAGGTCATGCCGGAGCTGTCGCGCGACCTGCCCGAGGGAATGGCCGCCAAGATCTCCTACGACAAGTCGATCTTCATCGACGAGTCGATCAATGCGGTCTACACGACCATCGCAGAGGCGGTGGTGCTGGTGGTCATCGTCATCTTCTTCTTCCTGCGCACCATTCGCGCGACCATCATTCCCCTGGTGACGATCCCGGTGTCGCTGGTCGGTTCCTTCGCGATCATGAGTCTGCTCGGATTCTCCATCAACACGCTGACACTGCTGTCGATGGTGCTGGCGATCGGCCTGGTCGTCGACGACGCGATCGTCGTGCTGGAGAACATTCACCGGCACATCGAAGACGGCATGAAGCCGCTCAAGGCTGCGACGGTGGGCATCAGCGAGATATCGGGCCCGGTCATCGCCATGACGCTGACCCTTGCCGCCGTCTATGCGCCGGTGGCCTTCGCGCCGGGGCGCACCGGGACCCTCTTTGCCGAGTTCGCCTTGACGCTTGCCGGCGCGGTCCTGGTTTCCGGATTCGTCGCCCTGACCCTCAGCCCGATGATGTGCTCGCGGCTGCTGAGCGAGCACGAGTCGCATGGCCGCATCTATACCGTGCTGGAACAGGGGTTGCTCGCCCTCAACAATGGCTACCGCCGGCTGCTCGAGCTGACGCTGCGCGTGCGGCCGCTGGTGATCCTGGTGGCGGTGGTGGTTGCCGGGGCGAGCTACGTTCTCCTCACCGGCCTCAAGTCTGAACTGGCGCCGGTGGAAGACCGCGGCGTGCTCTTCACCGCGGGCAACGCGCCGGAGGGCTCGACGATCGACTTCACCGCCCGCTACGCGGCCGAGTTCGAAGAGCTGCTGAGCGAGATCCCGGAGGTGAGGCACTATTTCATCATCGCCGGCGCGCGCTCGGTCACCGAACTGATCTCCTTCTCTCAGCTGCTCCCCTGGGACGAGCGGGAGCGAACCCAGATGGAGATCGTGCGGGAGATCCAGCCGAAACTGGCCCGCATCACCGGCGTGCGCGCCTTCGCGAACAATCCCGGCTCCTTCGGTCAGAGCGCGCGCAGCAAGCCGGTTGAGTTTGTGATTCAGACCTCCGAAAGCTACGGCCGGCTGAACGAGTACGTCGACCGGTTCCTCGCAGCGGCGGAGCAGAACCCGGGGCTGATCAATCTCGACAGCGATCTGCGCCTGAACAAGCCGCAGATCGACGTCGATGTGGATCGGGAGCGTGTCGCCGATACCGGTGTGGGCGTGCTGACGCTGGGCCGAACGCTGGAGACGCTGCTCGGCGGACGGCAGGTGACGCGGCTCAACCAGAACGGCGAGCAGTACGATGTGATCGTTCAGGTCGCACCGGACGACCGCCGGACGTCCAGCGATCTCAACGACATCTACGTGCGGGGCCGCGACGGTGCCAACATTCAGCTTTCCAACCTGGTACGGCTGCGTGAAACGGTGGCGCCGAAGGAACTGAATCGATTCAACCAGTTCCGCTCGGCAACGATCACGGGTAACCTCGCGCCCGGCTATTCGCTCGGCGAGGCGCTGGACTTCCTGGCCGCCACCGCCGAGCAGGAGCTGCCCGACTCGGTGCGCTACGACTACGCGGGCGAGTCGCGCGAGTTCAAGGAGGCCGGCAGCAGCCTGGTGTTCGTCTTCGTCCTGGCCCTCGGCTTCATCTTCCTGGTGCTGTCCGCCCAGTTCGAGAGTTTCCGGGATCCCCTCATCATCATGCTGACGGTGCCGTTGTCGATGACGGGCGCCCTGCTCGCGCTGGAGCTGAGCGGCGGCACCCTCAACATCTACAGCCAGATCGGTCTGGTGACCCTGATCGGTCTGATCAGCAAGCACGGCATTCTCATCGTCCAGTTCGCGAACACCCTGCAGGACGAAGGCAAGCCGTTGCGTGATGCGGTTGTCGAGGCCGCCGCGCTGCGGCTGCGGCCGATCCTGATGACGACCGGTGCGATGGTTTCCGGCGCGGTCCCGCTTGCCCTCGCAGCCGGCGCCGGTGCCGAGAGCCGCCAGGAGATCGGTTGGGTGATCGTCGGCGGCATGTCTTTCGGGACGGTTCTCACGCTTTTCGTCGTGCCGACCGCATATACCTTCCTGGCGCGTGACAGGAGCCGGTCCCGGACACTCGATCAAGCACCGGATGCCCAGCGGGTTCGCCAGGCGGCGGAGTAACGCGCTACGGCCTACTTGCCGCCGATGCGTTCCAGTTCGGGCTCAAAGTCGGCCTGAACGGCGAGCACCGTGTTCGACAGCCTGGCGGAGCGAAAGAAGACCTGTGCCGCGAGAACCGTGTCGACCTGCAGGCCGTCGCTGCTGAGCGGCAGCATCAGGCGCTTGGTCTGCAGGACGCGGTCGTCGTAGGTGCTGGCGGAATAGACCGGGCTGCGCCGCTCGACCAGCCGGTCGTAGAGACCCTCGATATAGCTGCGATAGCTGCCCTGCATCAGGGTGTCGATGTAGCAGCCCCGCATGGCGATGCCGAAATGCTCCTCCACTTCGGTGCCGCACAGACGGTAGCGGTAGCGCCGGCCCCGCGGCGTCGCCTCGACGTCCGTCACCAGCAGGTAGCGCAGCAGCCGGGGAATGTCGATCGGATCAATCTCGGGATAGCTGGGCGCGAAGCGGGTGCCGCGCAGCCCGTCCCAATAGCGGTAGACAGCGACCAGCCGCGGGTCGTCGACCTGCTCGAGGAAGCGTTCCGCCGTCTGGGCCTCGGCAGCCATGTCATTGGGCCATGTCATTGAGCGACGCGGTCGTCGTGGATTATCTCGCGCTCGGCGCCGCGATATCCCTGGCGGGGCGCGGCGGAGGTTTGCGCTAGCTTGGAAGTCTACGACGGGTATCTTAACGAGGCGTGAAAGCTGCGAAAATGCGGCGGACGATGCCGCCGGCCGCTCGCGGGGCTTCGGTCCGCGCTTCAGGGGCACGGCTTTCGCCGACTCGTGCCTGAAGAATCGTTGAAGGCGACGGGGGATCCGGCATAGGGTCGCTACCTTGATGCGCTTCTTGTGAGGCTGTTGCCAGCCATGTCCCCGGTCGTCCGCAGAATCGTCTATGCAGTGCTCTACGAGCTGGTCGGCATCGTGATCGCGAGCCTCGGCCTGACGCTGCTCTCTGGCCATGGGGTGGTCCAGACCGGCTTCGTCGCCGTCGCGTCGTCCCTCATCGCCGTCACCTGGAACTACCTCTTCAATACCCTGTTCGAGGCCTGGGAGGCGCGCCAGGCCGTGCGCGGGCGGAGCTTCCTGCGGCGGCTCGCCCATGCCTGCGGCTTCGAGGTCGGGTTGACGGTGCTCCTCGTGCCGCTGCTGGCCTGGTGGCTCGAGGTATCGCTCCTCGTAGCCTTTCTCTATGACGCGACCCTGATCCTCTTCTTCCTGATCTATACTTTCGTCTTCAACCTCGGTTTCGACCGGGTCTTCGGCCTGCCGGCCTCCGCCCGCCCTTAAAAACGGCGGCCATTCAACGGCTCGTTTACGATCCCCTTACCTTGGCGGGGCAGGATGACCGCGGGCGGGATGCCGCCCGCAGCTCGGGAACCTTCACGTGTGCCAGCCGACCCTTGACGAGGCCGAGAGCCACCGCACCGCCGTCGCCCCGGTCGAGGCGCGCGGCGGCCGGCTGCGGACCGTCCTGGTCGCCGGCAAGATCCTGGTTTCGCTCGGCCTGCTGGCGGCGGTGGCGGCGGCCGGCGAACTCGGCGCCATCGGCGACCTGGTCCTTCGCCTGCAGCCGCTGGCGGCCCTGGCGGCGGTGCTGCTGCTGGCGGGCATCGCCTTGGTTTCCGGTCTGCGCTGGTGGCTGGTCGGCCGCGCCATCGCGGCCCCGCTCGCCCTGCGCGACTGCATTTCCCTGATGTTCGTCGGCATCTTCTTCTCCCAGGTGCTGCCGACCTCGATCGGCGGCGATGCCGTGCGCATCCTCTATGCCGGGCGGCGGGGGCTGCCCTACGGCCGCGCCTTCAGCGGCGTGATGCTGGAGCGGATCGGCGGCCTCCTGGCCCTGGTCCTCATGGTGGCCGGCGGCGCGCTGTGGCTGGGCGAGCGCATCGATCCGCCTCTGCTGCGCCTGGCGCTCATCGCGGCGCTGCCTGGCCTGCTGGTCGTCCTGGCGATGCTCTGCTGTCTTGACCTGATGCCGCTGCCGCGCGGCCTGCTGCGCGTCGGGCGGCCCTTTTTCGCGCTGGCCGCCGATGCGCGCAAGGTCCTGTTGGCGCCGCTGGGCTCACTGATCCTGCTGGCGCTTTCTGTGCTTTCCCATCTGCTGACCGTCGGGGCCGTGTTCGTCCTGGCCATCGGCCTGGGCGTCGGGCTCGAATTCAGCGCGGCGCTGGCGGCGGTGCCGGCCATCGTGCTGATCACCTTCATCCCCCTGTCTTTTGCCGGCTGGGGGCTGCGCGAGGGCGCCGCCGTGGTGATGCTCGGCTTCGTCGGTCTGGCCCCGGAGGAAGCGGTGGCGCTCTCCGTGCTGCTCGGTGTCGCCACCTTGATCGCCGGTCTGCCAGGCCTTGCCTTCTGGCTGGGCGGCGGAGGCCGCGGCCGGACCTAGCCGGCGCTCAGGCCTCGCTTCGGCGGGGCAGGGCGAAGATATTGTAGTGGTAGGTGATGAAGAGTCCGCTGATCACGGCGGAGGTGAGGAAGGCGACAATCGTCGCCGCCAGCACGCCGGTGGTACCATAGTGAATTGCACCGTAATAGCTGAGGTAGAGATTCAGCACGATGCAGTTCAGGCTGCTGATGGACATCGGCAGCACCGCCTTCTTGAAGTGCAGGAAGGCCTGGTTGTGATAGAAGTACCCCATCGCGACGGTGCCGGCGATCGCCCAGGGAATGAGCGGAAAGGATTTCTCGAAGGACGCGCCGATCAGGAAAGGCGCAGTGATCGCGGCAACCATGTAGAAGGCCACGCCGGCAATCGGCAGCAGCGCCAGGAAGCCGAGCGATACGACGGAGATGTCGCGGCGGAAGGCATCGGAGCGCGGCTCGCGCAGATGCTGAAACAGCCACGGCATCCAGGCATGCAGGAAGCCGTTTATGGCGACGAAAAGCGCCGCGCCGAACAGCGCGGCGACACCGTACAGCCCGTTCTCCGCAAGGCCCAGGACGTGCGCGATGATCAGGCGGTCGGTCAGCGGCACGGCGACGAGACCGAATCCCGCCGGCAGATAGAGCAGCCCGAACTTGACGAGATCTTTGATCTCCTTCCGGCAGTCGAGCGACAGCTTCAGCTCCAGATCGCGGGACAGCCACACGAAGCCCGCGACGCAGGCGATCGCCAGGCCGGCAATCTTTCCGATCACGACGCCCTGCCAGTTCCAGCCGGCGAAGACCAGGACGACGATTGCCGCAAAGCCGAAGAACGACTGCAGCAGCTGCAGCACGATGAAGCGGCCGCGCTTTTCGGCGAACTGGTTGAAGGTCAGAAAGAAGTAGAGGTTCACGTAAAGATAGGTCGCAACCACGACCGCGATGATCCAGGGCGCGGGGAACTTCACCGCCAGCGACAGCGGCTCGGCGAAGACCACGGCGGCCAGGCCGAGCACCAGGGCGGTGGCGCCCGAGATGTAGAAGGCGGAGAGGACGAAGGTCGCCTGGCGTACCCGGTCCATGTCGTAGAAGTGCATCTTGAGGGCGTCCTGGATGGTCAGATTGACCACCGGGCGCAGGAAGGCCACCAGCGAGAGAAAGAGCACCCAGATGCCGTACTCCTCCGGCAGCAGGAATCGCGTCAGGATCAGCGCCAGGAAAAACGGCGACAGCGCCTCGATGCTGTTGGCGAAGGAATAGAAGACGGAGATCCCGGCCAAGCGCTTTAAGAGTTTGTACATCGTCGCCTTCCTAGAGTTTGCCGATGAGCGCTTATTCTCTGGGCAGGGCCTGTTGGATTGTCAGAAAGCTCGACGGTGCCGCCGGGCGCCGGGCCGTCTTCGAGGACGTCGTCAGGAAGAATCCGATAGTTCGATTTTTCTACGTTCTCTACGGGAAATCGCCGGAATTTCTGAAGTCGCTCCTGCTGTTAATGTATGGCCTCAAATCTTATCTTTCGGTTAAGTGGGCCGATGGCCGGAATGCCGATATCGCCTTCTTTGCCTCGTACCCCAACGAGCATGTCGTCCTCGGCCACCTGCGCCAGGGCCTCGGCGTTCATCTGCGTGGGCTGGACGACGGCACGCTGAGCATCGCCCGCGCCAACTGCTTCAGCCTTCAGTCCCTGCGCGACCTGCCGTCCTTTCTTGCCCAGCTGCCGCGGCTGTATCGCCTGGCCGGGAAATTCGTGCGCCGCTTCCATTTCATGCCGGCATGCCGGATCTTCAGCACCCTGGCCTACTATGCCCGTTTCCGCCGCCTCCTGGCGGCCAGCGGCGCGCGGGCCGTGTTCATCGCCAACCACTATTCGCCGGAATGCCTGGCGCTCGCCGTGGCGGCCCACCGCTCGGGCCGCCGCGTGCTGTTCACCAACCACGCGAACGCGACCTGGAACACCGGTTTCGTGCCGCCGCTCTACTGCGACCTCGCCGCAGTGACCAGCCAGGCGGTGCTCGATGTCTACCGCGCGCACAGTCATAAGCCGTTCGCGTCCGTCTTCCTGCCGCAGGTCGTGCCGCAGCGGCCCATGCTTGCCCGCATCAATCGCCACAAGCCGATCACCGTCGGCATCTTCCTGACCGGTCTGGCCAACCGGGACCGTCTCCGGGCGCTGGTCGCGCAACTCGAAGCCAATCCGCACATCGGCCGCATCCTGATCCGCCCGCACCCGGTGAAAGCGATCAGAGAGGATCTCTCCGGCCTGTGCTCGGCAGCCACCCGCACCAGCGATTCAGGCAGCCTCGAGCTGAGCGACAATATTGCCCGCTGCGACCTGGCGATCTGCGGCAACAGCAGCGTCACGGTGGCGGTTCTGCGGGGCGGTGTGCCGGTGTTCTACGATGCCGGTCTCGACGCGGGCCCTGACGACGCCAATCGCTACGTGGCGCAGGGGCTGATCCCCTCGATGCCGGCGCGTCTTGATGAGGCCGCCTTGCGGTTGCTGGAGAATTTCTATGACGCCCCGGCGTGGCAGCGGGCCATGCACTACTTCGATGCCGGCTACCGGCAGGACGAGGCGGTCCTGTTCCAGCGTCTTGCCCGCGCCGTCGAGGCGGCAGTGCGGCCGGCGCCTGCCGGCAGTTCTGAAACGGCCCCCGGGGAGACCGGAATCGCCCTGCCGGCCTCCTGAGGCCGCTTAAGCCTTCGTTTACATTTTGCTCACCATCGCGCGATAAGGTTCGGGCTTCGCGACGCGGAGACGAAACGTGCTGGATCACAGCGTGGACAGGGGCATGACGATGCCGGGCGGCACCCGAGCCGTCGGCGGGCCGGGCCGCCTCGGGCGGCTGGCCGTTGCCGGCTTCCTGCTCTACATCCTTGCCGTCTTCGTGCTTCAGGCCACGGTCGTGCTTGGCGGCGACTACTTCCACGAGGAGTTCCGCTCGCTGTTCCGCTACCACCAGGTCGGCGACCCGGTTCTTTTCGCCGGCGACTACCTGGCGGACTATGCCGCCGCCTTCCCGCAGCCGCTTCTCTACGAGGCGGCGACGCGTCTGTGGATGCAGCTTGTCGGCGACCTTCTGCTGCTGCACCGGGCGATGATCCTTGGCTGCTGGCTGCTCTTTGCCGCGGGCATTGTCCTTGCCGCACGTCGCCTGGCCGGCGGCATCGCCGCGGTAGCGGTCCTCGGTCTCGCGGTGGCGCAGCCGATGTACCTCTACCAGATGGGCTCGGCACTGCCGCACGCCTTTGCTTTTCCACTGCTGGCCTGGGGGCTCGTCGCGGGATTCTACGGCTCCGCGCTCGGCCTGGCCGGCGTCGTGATCCTCTCGGGTCTGCTCTATCCGGTGTTCTCGCCGCTGCTCGGGCTTTGCCTTGTGTGGCTGGTCTTCGTCCGCCAGCGCGCCTTCAGCCGGCCGCGTGCCGAAATGGTCAAGTCCGTGCTGCTGGTTGGCGTCACCGGTCTTGTCGCGCTGTGGCTTCTCTACGGCATACTGGCGACACCCGAACAGTTCGGGCGTGCGCTGCAGCCATTTCAGGAAGCCGAGACCTTTCCGGAGAACGGCGCCGACGGCCGTCATTTCGGCGGCATCGTCCATCCGGTGAAGTTCGTCATTGGCAAGATCGGGCTGCAGTTCCATGACTTCTTCGGTCCCTATTGGCTGCTGGTACTGCTCGCCTATGCGCTGGTCGCCTTCTACGGCCTCTTCGTCCTGCCGCGGCGCGAAGCCGCCGCCCGATTCTTTATGGTGTTCATCGGCATAGCGGTTCTGCTCGGCGCGGCGGCCTTTCTGCTGCGCCCCTTCCATGCCTATCGCTTCCTGCTCTATCCGCTGCTCATGGTGCTGCCCCTGCTGTTCGTCGTCGGCGTGCAGCAGCTGTTCCGCCGCTTCCGGGCCGCCGCCGGGGTCGGCGCCGCCGCGGCGCTGATCGCGGCGGCGCTGGTGGCGCTGGCGTCCGACAGCCTCAACGCCCACAAGCTGGGATTCTGGTGGCGGCTCGACGCCGACACGCGCCGGGTGATGGACTTCGCTGCAGAGCAGCCGCCGCAGACCGTCTTTGCCGTGTGGCCCGATATCGAAGGACCGCTCGAACTGCTGCCCTATATCGCCCGCCGGCCGCTGCTGGTCATGGAGAAGCTCCACTATCCCAGCTTCGAGCGGCATGCTCTGGAAATGCGGGCGCGCGCCAATGCCCTCGTCGATGCCTATCTGGCGACCGACGAGGCCCCGCTGCGCGACCTCCACTGCCGCTGGGGCGTCGCCTACCTGGTTGCCGAGAAGGCGCATTTCGCGGCTGAAGGCACGCCACCCGACTATATTCCGCCCTTTAAGGCCCGCATCGAGGCGATCCGGCAGGGGCGCCGGCCGGAGGAATTCCTGCTGCAGGCGCCGCCGGCCCGGCTGGTGGCGCTGGAAACCGAGGCTCACTTCGTCCTCGACCTCGCGGCCACGGCCCCGGCCTGCGGGGGCGACGCTCCGGCGGCCCAACAGGCCCCGGCCGGGATCCCCCCGGAGGCTGCCGGCTGAATTGAAGCGGCCGCCGTGGCGCGGTAGGATCGTGCTTCGCCGCCTCCTGCCACGACGGATGTTCCCCGCATGCCCCTCGACCGTTCCACAGTGCCCGCCTCGGGGCCGGTCTTCGTCCATTCGACCTGCCCGCACGACTGCCCCAGCGTCTGTGCCCTGGAGGTCGAGCGGCTGTCCGAGACGCGAATCGGCAAGGTGCGCGGCGCGCGCGGCAACGACTATACCGACGGCGTGGTTTGCGCGAAGGTCGCCCGCTATGCCGAGCGGGTGCACCACCCGGACCGCCTGACGGTGCCGCTGCGCCGCGTGGGCGAGCGTGGGCGGGGCCGCGAGGCCTATGAGGAAATCACCTGGGACCAGGCGCTCGACGCGGTGGCCGAGGGGTTGCTGAAGGCCGAGCAGCGCCTTGGCAGCGAGACCGTGTGGCCCTACTTCTACGCCGGCACCATGGGGCTCGTGCAGCGCGACGGCATCGAGCGCCTGCGTCATGCCAAGCGCTATTCGCGGCAATACTCGACCATCTGCACCAAGCTGGTGGCAACCGGCTGGAACGCCGCCGTCGGCATCCGCATGGGTCCCGACGCGCGGGAGATCGTCGACTCCGACCTCGTCGTGGTGTGGGGCGGCAATCCGGTCTCGACCCAGGTCAACGTGATGACCCACATCGCCAAGGCGCGCAAGGCGAGGGGGGCGAAACTGGTGGTGGTCGATCCCTACCGCACCGGCACGGCGGAGCAGGCGGACATGCATCTCGCCCTGAAACCAGGCACCGACGGGGCGCTGGCGGCGGCGGTGATCTCAGTGCTGCTGGCAGAGGGCTATGCCGACCGCGCCTATCTGGCGAAGTACAGCGACTGGGACCCAGCGCTGGAGGCGCACTTCGCCGCCTGCACGCCGGCCTGGGCGGCCGCGATCACCGGCCTGCCGGAACAACAGATCGTCGCTTTCGCGCGCCTGTACGGCGGGACGAAGCGCAGCTACATCCGCGTCGGCTACGGCTTCTCGCGGGCGCGCAACGGTTCGTCCTCGGTCCACGCCGTCGCCTGCCTGCCGACGGTGACCGGCGCTTGGCAGTATCCCGGCGGCGGCGCCATGCAGGGCCAGTCCGCGGTCTACGGCCTCGACGAGACGCTGATCCAGGGTCTCGACGTCTGCGACCCGGCAACGCGCCTGCTGGACCAGTCGCGCATGGGTCCGATCCTGACGGGCGACAAGCGCGATCTCGGCGACGGCCCGCCGGTCACGGCGCTGTTCATCCAGAACACCAATCCCATGGTGGTCTGCCCGGAGCACGCCAAGGTGGCCGAAGGCTTCGCGCGCGCGGACCTCTTCACCTGCGTCCACGAGCAGTTCATGACCGAGACGGCGGCGATGGCGGACATCGTGCTGCCGGCCACCACCTTCCTGGAGCACGACGACATCTACGTCGCCGGCGGCCACACCTACCTGCAGGTGACCAAGGCGGTGATCGACCCGCTGGCGGATTGCCGCAGCAACCACGAGGTCATCTGCGCGCTGGCAAGGCGTCTCGGCGCAGAGCATCCGGGCTTCACGATGAGCGCCTGGGACATCGTCGACGCCACCCTGAAGGCCTCCGGCCTGCCGGATGCCACGACGGTCTACGAGGCCCACTGGCACGACTGCGCCAAGTCCTTCGAGGAGATGCACTTCCTCAACGGCTTCGGCCACGCCGATAAGCGCTTCCACTTCCGTGCCGACTGGGCGGCCTACGGGCCCGACTTCGCCGAAGTGCCGGATCTGCCCGGTCACGATGCCGGCTACGACCAGGCGGACGCGGAACGGCCGTTCCGCCTGGTGGCGGCACCGGCGCGCTCCTTCCTCAACTCCACCTTCACCGAGACACCGGGTTCGCTGAAGCGCGAGGGGCGGCCCACCGTGCTACTCCACCCGGACGCCGCGGCCGGGCTCGGCATTACCGACGGCGGGCGGGTGCGCCTTGGCAACCGGGCGGGCTCCCTGGTCGTCCACGCCCGCCTGTTCGACGGCCTGCAGCCCGATGTGGTGGTTGTCGAGAGCATCTGGCCCAACAGCGCCTTCGAGGAAGGCCGTGGCATCAACCTGCTCACCAGCGCCGATCCCGGCCGCCCGGCCGGCGGCGCGGTGTTCCACGACACCGCCGTCTGGGTGCGCGCGGCCTGAGAAGCGGGCCGGAAAGGCCCCTTGCGTTGGACTCCTTGAGGCGGAACACTACCTTTAGGGTAGGACGAACGATCGCGCCGGAAGGGGCTCGATGGCTAAAGGACCGAAACTTCCGCAATCCGCCCCAACCTCGGAGGTCGATGCCTTCCTGCGCAAGCTGGCGGTGACGCCGGCACCGGCGCCGGGCGCGGCGGGTGCGCGCGGTCGCCTCATCTTTGCCATGGACGCGACGGCCAGCCGCGAGCCGACCTGGGACCGCGCCTCGCACCTGCAGGCGGAGATGTTCCGGGAGACCGAGACGCTTGGCGGGTTGGAGGTTCAGCTCATCTACTATCGCGGCTTCGGCGAGTGCAAGGCGAGCCCCTGGGTGACCGAATCCGACAAGCTGCTGCGTTTCATGACCGGCGTGTTCTGCCTCGCCGGGCGCACCCAGCTTGGCAAGGTGTTGAAGCGTGCCGCCAAGGAGACGCGGCAGAAGAAAGTCTCGGCGCTGGTTTTCGTCGGCGACGCCATGGAGGAGGACATCGATCACCTCGGCCATCTCGCGGGCGAACTGGGGCTGCTCGGCGTGCCCTGCTTCATGTTCCACGAGGGCGGCGACCCGGTCGCCCGCAAGGCCTTCCAGCAGATCGCACGCTTGAGCGGCGGGGCCTTCTGCACCTTCGACGCCAACAGCGCCCAGCAGCTGCGCGAACTGCTCTCCGCCGTCGCCGTCTTCGCCGCCGGCGGACGCCGCGCGCTGGCCGACTACAGCAGGAAGACGGGCGGCTTGGTGCCTCAGCTGACCCACCAGGTCAAATAGGCGCGGGGCGAGCGGCCGACGACATGCAGTATTTCATTCTCGGCATCGCCTTGCTGGTCGCCCTGCTGTTTCTCGGCCGCTGGTTCGTCGACGCGGATCCGCGCAAGGTCGCCCGTGCGTTGAAATGGGGCGGCATCGCCCTGGCCGCCGTTGTGCTGCTGTTGCTGGTCGTCGGCGGACGCCTCGGCCTCTTGATGTTCGCGCTGCCGGCGGCGTTCTGGCTGTACCGCCTGTTCCTCCGCGTCAAGGCGTCGCAGGGCCCCGCCGCCGGGCAGGCATCGGAGGTACGCACCCGTTTCCTGCAGATGACCCTCGATCACGATACCGGCGAACTCGACGGCCGCATTCTTGATGGGCGCCATGAAGGCCGCCTGCTCTCGGAGCTCGACCTGGCGGCATTGCTGGAACTTCTGCAGGACTACAGCATTGCCGATTCGCAGTCGGCGGCAGTGCTGGAAGCCTATCTCGATCGCACTCAGGACGCGGATTGGCGCAACGGCGCCGAAAGCGGAGCCCAGGGCGGTCCCGACGGCGAAGCGGCCGGCCGGTCCGGCGGGCAGGGCGCCCGCGGCCGGGCCAGCGGTGGGATGACCCGCGCCGAGGCGCTGGAGATTCTGGGCCTGGAGGAGGGGGCCGAACCCGAGGCGATCCGCGAGGCGCACCGCCGGCTTATGCAGAAGCTGCATCCCGACCACGGCGGCTCGAACTACCTGGCGGCCAAGCTGAACGAGGCGAAGGATCTGCTGCTGCGTCATTAAACTGCAAACGTTCCAAGGCAATCAGGGGCTTGCGAGGCGCCATTTGTGTCACTTGTCGCGGCACGCCGCGCTGTGGCAATACAACCCCCAAGCGGACTGCCCCCAGCCGGACCGCTCCGGCAAGACAGTCCAGACGTGACACCCCGCCCCGCCCGATCCCCACATCCGTGAGGTAACTCTTTTCATGACAGGTCCCATACGCAAGGCGGTGCTGCCCGTCGGTGGACTCGGCACGCGCTTCCTGCCGGCGACCAAGGCGATTCCCAAGGAAATGCTGCCGGTCGTCGACAAGCCGCTGATCCAGTACGGCGTCGAGGAGGCGCGCAAGGCCGGCATCGAGGAGATCATCTTCGTCACCAGCCGCGGTAAATCGGCGCTGGAGGATCATTTCGACTATCACTTCGAGCTGATGAAGACGCTGGAGGCGCGCGGCAAGACGGCCGAGATGAAGCTTGCCACGGCGATGTCGCCGGCCGCCGGCAAGATCAGCTACACCCGTCAGCCGGAGGCCCTCGGCCTCGGCCATGCCGTGTGGTGCGCGCGCAACCTGGTGGGCCGCGAGCCCTTCGCGGTGATCCTGCCGGACGACCTGGTGTTGCACCCAGAAGGCTGTCTCGCCCAGCTCGTGGCCGCTTACGAGCAGGTCGGCGGCAATCTTGTGGCTGTCGAAGACGTGCCGCGCGAGCACACGAATCGCTACGGCATTCTGGACGTAGTCGAAGATGACGGCCGCCTCGCCAAAGCCAAGGGCCTGGTTGAGAAGCCAGATCCGAAGGACGCGCCCTCGACGCTTTCCATCATCGGCCGCTACATCCTGCAGCCCGAGATCTTCGACGAGCTCGACCGCCAGGACAAGGGCGCCGGCGGCGAGATCCAGCTGACCGACGCCATGGCGCGCACCATCGGCAGCCAGCCCTTCCACGGCCTGCGCTTCGAGGGCCGCCGCTACGACTGCGGCAACAAGGCCGGCTTCCTGGAAGCCAACATCGCCTACGCCCTGGAGCGCGACGACCTGCGCGAGACGGCACGCGACATCATCCGGCGTTACGGCGCCACTTCCTGATTAAAGTCGGGGCTCCTGGGAGCCCGGTCCTGCTGGAGAACGCGCTATGCGGATAGCAATGGTTGGCACCGGCTACGTCGGTCTCGTCTCGGGCGCCTGCTTTTCGGAGTTCGGTACCGAGGTCGTTTGCATCGACAAGGATGCCGCCAAGATCAAGCGCCTGGAGGCGGGTGAGATCCCGATCTTCGAGCCCGGGCTGGAGGTGCTGGTCGCCAACAATCGCGCCGCCGGCCGGCTGACCTTCACCACCGACCTGCAGAGTGCCGTGGCCGAAGCCGATGCCGTCTTCATCGCCGTCGGCACGCCGACCGGGCGTACCGGCGGCGAGGCGGACCTCACCTACGTCTACGATGCGGTGCGCGAGGTGGCGGCAGCCTTGAACGGCTACACCGTGGTGATCAACAAGTCGACGGTGCCGGTCGGCACCGGCCGCGCGGTCGAGCGCCTCATCCGCGAGACCAATCCTGTTGCCGAGTTCGATGTTGTCTCCAATCCGGAGTTCCTGCGCGAGGGTGCGGCGATCAACGATTTCATGCGTCCCGACCGCGTCATCATTGGCGCCGAGACCGACCGGGCGCGCGAGGTCATGCGTGCACTCTACCGCCCGCTGTACCTGATCGAGACGCCGATTCTCTTCACCACTCTCGAGACCGCCGAGCTCACCAAGTATGCCGGCAACGCTTTTCTCGCCATGAAAATCACCTTCATCAACGAGATTGCCGATCTCTGCGAGAGGGTGGGGGCCGACGTGCACGACGTGGCGCGCGGCATCGGCCTGGACGGCCGCATCGGGCGCAAGTTTCTGCATCCCGGGCCGGGCTACGGCGGTTCCTGCTTTCCCAAGGATACCCTGGCGCTGGTTCACACGGCGCAGAAGGCAGGGACCCCGGTGCGCATCATCGAGACCGTCATCGACATCAACGACAAGCGCAAGCGCGCCATGGCCGCGCGCATCGTCGAGGCCTGCGGCGGTTCGGTCAACGGCAAGACCGTGGCCATCCTGGGCGTCACCTTCAAGCCCAATACCGACGATATGCGCGACGCGCCCAGTCTGCAGATCGTGCCGGCGCTGATCGGCGCGGGCGCCAAGGTGCGCGCCTTCGATCCGGAGGGCATGGCACAGGCCGAGTCGTTGCTGCCGGGCGTCTCCTGGTGCAAGAATGCCTATGAGGCCATGACCGGTGCCGACGCCGTTGCCATCCTGACGGAATGGAACGAGTTCCGCGGCCTGGACGTGGACCGCATCAAGTCGATCATGAAGGCGCCCGTGATGGTGGACTTGCGCAACGTCTACAATCCTACCGACATGCTGGCGGCAGGCTTCGACTACAGCTCCGTCGGCCGCCCCCTTTCGCTGCCGGACGCCTAGCGCCGTGGCGCGGGATGCGTCTTTCGATCCGGGCGCGTTCGATCCGCTGAAAGCGCATCGTTTCGCCCCTTCGGTGCTGCGCGAATACGATGTACGGGGCGTCGTCGGCGACACCATTACCGCGGCCGACGCCTATGGTCTCGGGCGTGCTTTCGGCACCCTCGCCCGGCGGCGCGGGGCGCGGGCGATTGCCGTGGGCTACGACGGACGCCATTCCTCGCCGATGCTGGCCGAAGCGCTCACCCAGGGCCTCGCCGCCTGCGGCCTCGACGTCCGGCTCGTCGGCCGCGGGCCGACGCCGATGCTCTACTTCGCCGCCTACACCACCGATGTCGATGGCGGAGTGATGATCACCGGTTCCCACAACCCGCCGGACTACAACGGCTTCAAGCTGGTGCTGCACAAGGCATCGGTGTTCGGCCCCGACATCCAGGAACTGGGCCGCCTCGCGGCGGCCGCCGACTACGAGAGCGGCCAAGGACGCATCCAGGAGATCTCGGTCTTCGACGCCTACGTGGCGCGGCTGCTGCAGGACGTGAAGGGCGAGCGCCGGCTGAAGGTCGCGTGGGACGCCGGCAACGGCGCGATGGGGGAGGCCATGGCCGCCGTCACCGCGCGCCTGCCGGGCGAGCACTTCCTGCTGAACGCTGAGATCGACGGCAGTTTTCCCAACCACCACCCGGACCCGACGGTGGCGGAGAACCTCGAGCAGTTGCAGGAGACCGTGCTGCGCGAGGGCTGCGACCTCGGCATTGCCTTCGACGGCGACGGCGACCGCCTGGGCCTGGTCGACTCTCAGGCGCGCATCGTCTGGGGCGACCAGATCCTGCTGTTCCTCGCGCGCGACATTCTGAAGCGCCATCCCGGGGCGACCATCATCGGCGACGTCAAATGCAGCGAGGTCCTCTTCGACGGCATCGCCGCGGCGGGCGGCAGGCCGCTGATGTGGAAGACCGGCCACTCGGTCATCAAGGCCAAGATGAAGGAGATCGGCGCGCCCTTCGCCGGCGAGATGGCGGCCCACTTCGTCTTCGCCGACGGCTTCTACGGCTACGACGACGGCCTCCACGCGGCGATCCGGGTGCTGGCCATCCTGCAGTCTTCGGATCAGACCCTGGCCGGATTCCGCGACGGGCTGCCGCAGCTGGTGAACACGCCGGAGCTGCGCGTGCCCTGTCCGGAGCACCGCAAGCAGGCGGTGGTCGAGGAGGTCAAGGCACGTCTCGCCGCCGAGGGGGCTGAAGTCACCGCGATAGACGGCGTGCGGGTGAAGGAGAAAGAGGGCTGGTGGCTGCTGCGCGCCTCCAACACCGAGGACGCGCTGACCCTGCGCTGCGAGGCGGCCGACGCCGACGGCCTCGCGGCGCTGACCGCAAGGCTCGCCGCCCAGCTCACCGCCAGCGGGCTCACGCCGCCGGCCTTTTAGACTCCGGCACCAGCCATTCCACGCGCGCCCCGCCGCCTGCCTCCGCGCCCAGAATCTCGGCCAGCGCCGGCAGCAGGCTGCGCAGCTGGTCCTCGATCGGCCACGGCGGGTTGACCAGGATGAGGCCGCTGCCGTTCAGTCGTCGGGGGTCCTCGGCCGGGCGCAGCAGCAGCTCGGCAGCCAGGATGCGCGCGATCCCCGTCGCCTTCAGCGCCTCGTGAAAGGCCGCCACCGGCGCACGCTGCTTGATCGGATACCAGATCACGTAGTGCCCGGTCGCCCAGCGGCGGTAGGCCTGGCGCAGGCCCCGGACCACCTGCTCGAACTCGTCCGCCGCTTCGAACGGCGGATCGATGAGCACGAGGCCGCGCCGCTCCCGTGGCGGCAGCAGCGCCTTCAGACCCACATAGCCGTCGCCTTGCCGCACCTGTACCTGGGGATCGCGCTGGAACAGCGCGGCCAGCGTCACGGCGTCCTCCGGGTGCAGCTCCAGCGCCATCAGCCGGTCCTGCTCACGCATCAGCGCGCGCACCAGCCGCGGGCTGCCGGGATACCAGCGCAGGCCGCCGTTTCCCTGGGCACCGCCGTTCAGCGCCGCCACCGCGCCGAGGTAGGGCTTCAGTTCGGCCGGCAGTTCCCGCGGATCGCGGGCCAGCAGGCGTCCGATGCCGGTCTCGTACTCGCCGGTCTTGCGCGCCGTCGTCGTGGCGAGGTCGTAGCAGCCGGTCCCGGCGTGGGTGTCGAGGACGCAGAAGGCCGCGTCCTTGGCCTTCAGCCGCTCGACGGCCAGCGCCAGCACGGCGTGCTTCACCACGTCCGCAAAGCTTCCGGCGTGATAGGCGTGGCGGTAGTTCATGGCGGGCGCTCCTGTGCCCGCTTGCTTTGCTGCATTTTGCCGCGGCGCGCAATGCCTCTTGCGCGTGCGGGCCGCCCTACGGCGGAGACTGGACTTTTGGGAAGGCCCTCCCCGGGCCCGTGGAAGCGGCCCGGGACGCCTTAGTTGGAGCCCTGGGCCATCGGCTGCACCACCACGCAGTTCAGATCGGCGGCGATCAGCGTCTGGCAGGCCTCGCGGGCCTGCTGCTCGTAGAGGCCGGTGAGCTGCGAGCGGTAGAGCACGCCGGCGGAGGCCGACTGGATCTTCTCGATCGCGAGCCTGGCGCCTGCCAGAACGCCCGGCGCCGTCTCCAGCGCCGCCCGGGCGCTGCTGTGGGCCGCCTTGAAGCGGCTGAAGGCGCCGACCTGCACCGTCCAGTCGTTGGTGATCTCCTCGCCCTCGACCGCCAGGTCGCCGCTGTCGACGGCGGCGATCTGCGACGATGCCGCGACCGGCTTCACCGGGCGGGTGCGCAGCGGCGCCGGCACCGGCTCGGCGGCGGCGACCTCGATCGACGTCGCGGCCGGATTCTGGAACGGATTGCGGTCGGGCACCGCCGGAATGGTCTTCACGCCCATGGAGGCCAGCTTGGTGAAGCCGCGGTCGAGCAGCTTGACCATGTGGAGGTCGCGCGACTTGGCGGTCTTGCCGCCCAGCACCACGGCGATGACGCGGCGGCCGTCGCGCTGCACCGAGCTGACCAGGTTGAAGCCGGAGGCGCGGGTGTAGCCGGTCTTGATGCCGTCGGTGCCGTTGTAGCTCTTCAGCAGGCGGTTGTGGTTGCGGTAGCTGCGGCCCTGGTAGCTGAAGCTGGTGGCCGAGAAGTAGTGGTAGTACTGCGGGAAATCCTCCATCAGCGCCTTGGCGAGGCGCACCATGTCGCGCGCCGTGCTCTTCTGGCCGCGGTTGGGCAGGCCGGAGGCGTTGCGGAAGGTGGACCGCGTCATGCCGATTTCCTGGGCCCGCTCGGTCATCAGCTTGGCGAAGTTGATCTCCGAGCCGCCCAGCGCCTCGGCGACCACCACGGCGACATCGTTGGCGGATTTGGTCGTCAGCGCCAGGATGGCGTCCTCGACCTTGATGCTGCCGCCCTGCTTGAGGCCCAGCTTCGAAGGGGGCATGCCGGCGGCGCGCTTGGACACCGGCAGCGCCTGGTCGAGCGTCATCGCGCCCTTCTCCAGCTGCTCGAACAGCATGTAGAGGGTCATCATCTTGGTCAGCGAAGCAGGATAGTTCCGCGTATCGGCGTTGACCGCGTGCAGCACCTGGCCGCTGTCGGCGTCGACGACGATGGAAGCATAACGCGCGGTTGCCTCGGAAGGCACCACGGCGACGCCGGCCCCAAAGGCGACGACCATCATGAGCAACACGGCGATCTTGCGGAACATCGGCACTCGCTTTGCAGTCGAAAAAACGCACTGTGACGCGACGCGGGCACCGGCGTCCAGGTCACATTAACTATCTTCGGTAATCCCCCGAAAACGTTACCGATTCTAAGGCATCACCTGATTCGCTGTCCAGTCTAATGCCGCAGCAATTACAATGTCGTTAAAATCTCTTCATTTCAGCGGCTTGAGTCCGCAGAATCCGAAACCCGGCGCGCTGCCGAGCCGCCGGCTCTCTACCGTCGCGTGCTTAGGACAGCGTTAATTTGCGTAAACCAAGGAGCAGCTTTTTGCGAACTCACAGGTTTTTCAGGGAAGGCGCGTTCGCGGAACGCTTTGCGGCGCCGCTGCTGGCGGCGGCGGTGGCCGGCAGTGTCCTCGCTGGCTGCAGCTACCGCGGCGACATCGACAATCCGGCGACCATCAAGGCGACCTGGTTCAGCTATCTGAACGGCGACGATATCCGCAGCACCTGCGTCGAAGGGGCCCCGCTGCACTACCGCCTCATCTACAATGCCGACTACGACAAGCAGGTCCGCAGCTACGAGGTGATCGGCGACACTTCGGGCGGCGGCGCGCAGCTGACCGTGCGGGTGGCCGGCGAGAGCGGCCTTGACGTGACCAAGCTGAGGTTCGACGACCCGCTGGCGTTCGCGCGTTGGACCCGCAGCGACGCGCCGCTCGGCGCCTCGGTGGTCGAGCGGCTGGATCGTGAACTGGAGGCCAGCGGCGCCTTCGCGCCGGCGCCCGAGGGGCTGCAGCTGTTTTCCAAGGAAACCTACTGGATCTCGAACCTCTGCCGCGACGGCGTCTATTCGTTCAACGCCTGGCGCTATCCCTCCGAGCGATTCGACGCGATCCGCTTCGACGACCTGCTGTTCGCTCTCGACGAGACCGGCGTTGCCGTGCGCGAACCCGTTGCCGTGCCGCTCGGCACCGCCGCGCGGCTGCGCTCGCCGCAGGGCCGGCAAGCCGAGGACGCCACGGGCAATTTTTTCAACGTGAAGGTCGGCGACAACGGCCTGATCGGCAATCTCGCCTTGTGACCCGCGCCGCCGGGCCGGCGGGCTGCCTTGGTCTCAGCTCTTGTCTTCGGAGACGATGGTGAGATGGGCGGTGTTGGAGCCGGGCCTGAGCTCGCTGTTCCAGGGGCCGTCCGGCATCTCGACCGCCAGCTTCTTGATGTGCTCGTTCCACCAGATGCGCTGCTCGCGCAGGTCGTCGTAGTCGTAATTCGCCTTGCGCCAGCGCTTTTCCGCCCGGCTGTAGGTCGCCAGGTCGATGGGAAAACCGACGTCGGCGGAGGAGAACCGCGACGAATCGAACGACAGGTAGGCCAGTTTCAGCGCCGTGGCGATCGAGGTGTCGTACGTCAGCGCCCGGTCCAGGATCGGCTTGCCGTAGGCGGTGGCGCCGATGGAGAGGTAGGGTGTGCGGTGGTCGACCTCGATCCAGTTGCCCTCCGGATAGACCAGGAAGATGCTCGGTTCGCTGTCGTCGGGCAGCGCCCCCACCATCAGGGTGTGCAGATTGAAGGTGAGATCTGAGCCTTCCAACTGCTCGCGGTCTTCCTTGGCGACCTCGCGCAGGCAGCGGCAGAAGGCGGTCACCGCGTCCAGCATGGTCCGGTAGCCGCGGGGCTGGTTCTTGCGCATGTCGCGCTCGAGGTAGGCCAGCGCCTTGTCGCGCACGGAGCGCAGGCCGGAGGTCATGATGGCGAACTGGGCGCCGGGGCCGCCGTGCATGGAGAGCTTCTGGGCGTTGGTTACCTGGTTCCCGCTCGTGATGCGGCCGTCCGCCAGGCAAATGAGTCCGTCGGCAACCTTGATTCCCAGGCAATATGTCATTCGGTGTCCGTTGCAACTCCGGCGGGGTTTCTCAGCCGTGACTCCACGGTCGCAGGGATAGTGACAGAGCCCCTTTAGGCCAGCAAGCGGCCTGTCGCTGCGGTGCGGCGGGCGCCTGGTCGGCATCGCGGCAGCACCCCCGGCGCTACGCCGCCCGCTGCCGGGGCGGCTATGCCGGTGACACCGCCGTTGCGGTTATGTTGCACTGCACAAAAATTCCTTGACTCGGCAAAGAAGGTTAATACATTAAGGCCTGATGCTGCGGTGCAGCATGACGCGTCGGTTGCGCGCGACACCCCCGGACCCCGCTAGGCTCGACCTTCTCGGCAACGCTTGAAAAGGATCTCCTCGCGGAGCGATCGGGTGAGGACGCCGCAACGGGCCGCCTGGAGCGGTCGCCGACGCATCGCGAGGGGCGCGCAGGACCCGTCCCATCCGTTTTCCAGCTCAACCCTTTTGCGACAGCAGTCCGGGAGATTTTCGATGCCCACCAAGAAGTCCGCTACCAAGTCCACCGCCAAGAAGCCGGCAACCGCAGCCGCCGCGAGCGCTGCCGTCACCGAGAAGGCCGTCACCGAGGCGATTGAGCCCGTCGAGACCGCCTTCGCCGCCAACCAGGAGACCATGGAGACCGTTCTCAAGGCCGGCAGCCAGGCTGCCACCAAGGGCTACGAGCAGGCCATCGCGCTCGCCCAGGAGCAGGTCGAGAAAGCCTCCGAGACCCTCTTCAAGCGCTATGACGATTTCGCCGGTCTCGGCAAGGACAACGTCGATGCTTACGTCCGCTCGACCGCCGCGCTGACCAAGGGCATCGAGTCCTTGAACAAGGAACTGATGAGCATTGCCCAGAGCGCGGTCGAAGCCAACGTGGCGACCACCAAGGCGTTGTTCGGCGCCACCACGCTGCGCGAACTGGTCGACCTGCAGACCGAGTTCTCGCGCAGCCGCTTCGACAGCGCCGTCGCCGAGAGCGCCAAGCTGACGGAGATGACCATGGCGCTGGCCAATGACGCCATCGAGCCGATCCAGATCAGCATGAACGCCACCGTTGAGAAGTTTATGAAGCCGGTGGCGGCCTGACCGCAGCAGCCTTTGCCGATGCAAAGAGGGCCCGGCGCCGCTGCGCCGGGCCCTTTTCATTGGTGCGCTCACAAGCGGGCGGGCATGAGTATAGGACAAAAAGCCCATACTCATCTGCACCCTTCGGCGCGGCCGTGGGTCATGGCATAGTATTGATATTGTTGAGCGGGTGTCGCGCCGGGACCGACTCGGGAATCGGCAGGGCCGGCGCCCCGGATGTTTCTCGGCGGCAGGGGACGCCCGATTTGTCCCCGGATGGCCCTGGGGCCTTTTCCCGCCGGGAATGCACCCAATATGATTGTCGTGGCGTGACGACGCAGTTTGGTAACTAAGTTTTGGGTCTGACACCGTAGCATGAGTGAAGATAAGCGGAGCGGCGGAGGCACATCGACCGGCATCATCGTCAAAAGCAAGCCGAAGACGAAAAAGCCCTCGATGTACAAAGTCCTGATGCTGAACGACGACTACACACCGATGGAGTTCGTCGTCCATGTGCTTGAACAGTTCTTCAGCAAGAATCGCGAGGAGGCGACCCGCATCATGTTGCACGTCCACCAGCGTGGCGTCGGCGTGTGTGGCGTCTTCACCTATGAGGTTGCGGAGACCAAGGTCACGCAGGTCATTGACTATGCGCGCCAGCACCAGCACCCTCTTCAGTGTACTCTAGAGAAGGAATAGAGCCCGGATGCTATCGGCGAACTTAGAGCAGACGCTTCACCGTGCACTTGCCGGCGCCAACGAGCGGCGCCACGAGTACGCAACGCTCGAACATCTGCTGCTGGCGCTGATCGACGATCCCGACGCCATGGCGGTCCTCAGGGCCTGCAGCGTCGACTTGGAACGCCTGCGCGCCGACATTCTGGACTACATCGACAACGAGCTCTCCAGCCTGATCACCTCGCAGCTGGGCGACGCAAAGCCGACCGCCGGCTTCCAGCGGGTGCTGCAGCGCGCCGCCATCCACGTGCAATCCTCCGGCCGCGAGGAGGTGACCGGCGCCAACGTGCTGGTTGCGATGTTCTCGGAGCGCGAGAGCCACGCGGTCTACTACCTGCAGGAACAGGAGATGAGCCGCCTGGACGCGGTGAACTACATCTCCCACGGCATCGCCAAGGCCAAGGGCCACGAGGAGGCCCGCACGGTCGATGGCGCCGAAGACGATGCGGAGGCGGAGAAGGTGGTGCGCAAGGGCCGCGAGGCGCTGGATGCCTACTGTGTCGACTTGAACCGCAAGGCGCGCGACGGCCGCATCGACCCGCTGATCGGCCGCGCCAACGAGATCGAGCGCACCATCCAGGTGCTGTGCCGGCGCACCAAGAACAACCCGCTTTATGTCGGCGATCCGGGCGTCGGCAAGACCGCCATCGCCGAGGGCCTCGCCCGTCGCATCGTCGACGGCGACGTGCCGGAGGTTCTGCAGGGCGCGACCATCTTCGCGCTCGACATGGGCGCGCTGCTGGCCGGCACCCGGTACCGCGGCGACTTCGAGGAGCGCCTGAAGGCCGTCGTCTCGGAGATCGAGGCGCAGGACAACGCCATCCTCTTCATCGACGAGATCCACACCGTGATCGGCGCCGGCGCCACCTCGGGCGGCGCCATGGATGCCTCCAACCTGCTGAAGCCGGCGTTGCAAAGCGGCCTGCTGCGCTGCATCGGCTCGACCACCTACAAGGAATACCGCGGCTACTTCGAGAAGGACCGCGCGCTGGTGCGCCGGTTCCAGAAGATCGACATCATGGAGCCCTCGATCGAGGACACCGTGAAGATCCTGCGCGGCCTCAAGCCCTACTACGAGGATCACCACAACGTGCGCTTCACCAACGAGGCGATCCGCACGGCGGTGGAACTCTCGGCGCGCTACATCGGTGACCGCAAGCTGCCCGACAAGGCGATCGACGTGATCGACGAGGTCGGCGCCTCGCAGCGCCTGCTGCCGGAATCCAAGCGCAAGAAGACCATCGGCGTGAAGGACGTCGAGGCGGTGGTGGCGAAGATCGCCCGCATCCCGCCCAAGAGCGTCTCCAAGGACGACCGTGCCGCGCTGAAGAATCTCGAGCGCGACCTCAGGACCATGGTGTTCGGCCAGGACAAGGCTATCACCGCTCTCTCGGCCGCCATCAAGCTGGCCCGCGCCGGCCTGCGCGAGCCGGAAAAGCCGATCGGCTGCTACCTCTTCTCCGGCCCGACCGGCGTCGGCAAGACCGAGGTTGCGCGCCAGCTCGCCCATTCGCTGGGCATCGAGCTCACCCGCTTCGACATGTCGGAGTACATGGAGAGGCACTCGGTCTCGCGCCTGATTGGTGCGCCCCCGGGCTACGTCGGCTTCGATCAGGGCGGCCTGCTGACCGACGCCGTCGACCAGCATCCGCACTGCGTGCTGCTGCTCGACGAGATCGAGAAGGCGCATCCGGATCTCTTCAACATCCTGCTGCAGGTCATGGACTACGGCAAGATGACCGACCACAACGGCAAGACGGTGGACTTCCGCAACGTCATCCTGATCATGACGACGAACGCGGGCGCCGCCGATCTCGCCAAACCGGTGATCGGCTTCGCTCGCGACGTGCGGACGGGCGACGACACCGAGGCGATCAACAAGCTGTTCACGCCGGAGTTCCGCAACCGCCTGGACGCGATCATTCCCTTCACGCATCTCGACACCGAGGTGATCTCCCGCGTCGTCGACAAGTTTATCATGCAGCTGGAGGCACAGCTGGCCGACCGCCAGGTGACCATCGAGCTGACCGATGCGGCGCGTGAGTGGCTGGCCGGCAAGGGCTTCGACAGGCAGTTCGGTGCCCGCCCGCTGGCCCGCGTGATCCAGGAGCACATCAAGAAGCCGCTGGCCGAGGAACTGCTGTTCGGCAAGCTCTCCAAGGGCGGCGTGGTGCGGGTCGATATCGAGGACGGCCTGCCGGTCTTCACCTACCCCGAAGGCGGCACCCCGCCCAAGGGCAAGGGCCCCGGAAAGGGCGGCAAGAAGAAGGACGCGGCGCTGGCGGAGTAGTCTCCGCGAGGCTTGCTGAAATGCGAAAGGCCCGGCGAAAGCCGGGTCTTTCTCGTTGAGCCTGGCGCGGCGGTGACAAGCCCGCCGCCGGCCCTATATCGTTAGGGCGGGACTTCTCCCCGTCTCCCGTCAACCCGCCGGTGCAAAGAGCCCCCGATGGATTCCCTGACCCAGTTCGTGCTCGGTGCCGGTGTCGGCGCGGCCGTCCTCGGCCGCCGCATCGGGCCGCGTAAGGCCGCCATTGCCGGCGGCTTGCTTGCCACGCTGCCGGATCTCGACGTGCTGTTCCCCTTCGACGATCCGATCGACTCCTTCACCCTGCACCGCGGCGCCAGCCATTCCTTCGTCGTGCAGGCGGTGGTGACGCCGCTGTTCGGCGAGGCGCTGGTGAGATTGTTCAAGGGTCTGCGCGACCGCCGCCTGCAGACCTATATCGCTGTCTTTCTGATCTTCGCCACCCACGCCGCGCTCGACGCGCTGACCATCTATGGCACGCGCATTCTCTGGCCGGTGGTCCCGGAGCCGTTCGGTGTCGGGTCGGTCTTTATCATCGATCCGCTCTACACCCTGCCGCTGCTGCTCGGGGCGGTTTGGGCCCTCGCGCTGGGGGCCTGGACGGCGCGCTTCGGCAAGGTGCTCGCCGGCGCTCTCGTGATCTCGACCGCCTATCTGGGCTGGAGCGTCGCGGCGCAGCAGGTGGTGGAGAAGCGGGCCACGGCGCTCCTGGCGGACGCCGGCGTCGCGCCCGAGCGCCTGCTGGCAACGCCGACGCCCTTCAATACGCTGGTGTGGAAGGTGATCGCCGTGGAGGGCGACCGCTACGTCAATCTCTACATGCCGCTGTTTGGCGGCGATGACCGGGTGACGGCCTATGTGCACGCGCGCGGCACCGAGCGGCTGGCCTGCCTCGGCGCCTCGGACGCCCTCGACCGGCTGGCGGCGTTCAGTCACGGTTTCTTCCGCCTGGACCTGGCGGAGGACGAACTGCGCGTGTCCGATCTGCGGATGGGCATGACGCCGAACTACGTCTTCAGCTTCGCGATCGCCCGGCGGGCGGGGGAGGGATTCCAGCCGATGGCGCCCGAGCGGCGCTCCGGCGCGCGCAGCGCCGAGGGTGATGTCGACTGGCTGATCGCCAACCTGACCGGCGAGCCGGCACGCCGCGCGGCCGAAGCCCTGGCCGGCGTCGATCTGCTTGCACCCTCGCAGCTTGCCCGGGTTGCCGCGCCGCCGGCCGCGTGCTGATTTTGGGGCGGGAGCGGCTCAGCCGTCCGCGGCCAGAGTGAAGATGTCGCCGTCGGCGTCTGCCGGTGGCTCGGCGATGAACTCCAGCAGCAGTTTCCTTTTCAGCGCTTCGCCGAAGACCGCGTAGCTGCGGGCCTCGACGGCGAAGCCGCCGGGACCGCCGACCACGGTGCGCAGGTAGAATTCCATGATGCTCTCACTGCCCCAGCGCGCCTCGGAGTAGCCCAGCCGGCCATCGATGGTGCCGATCTGCCGATCGTCGATGATGGGAAGGGCGTTGATGGTGATGCCGGCGGCCACGGCAGCGTCGCGGATCGGCTCGCAGCGCCCGCCGTCGTGGGGATGGTCGCTGGCGATGTCTATGACCTGCCGGGCGGCGCCGAAGTCGCTGTCCTGCAGCATCCGCGCCGCCGCGGCGAGGCCGCCGGCCAGGGAGGTATTGCCGGCGCTGCTGCGCGGCGCCGCGGCGACCGCCTCGCCGAAGGCGTGGGCCGAGGCGGCGTCGCTCAGCACCTGCCAGTCCAGCACCCGCTGGATCTCGTCGCGGCCGGAAAATTCGACGTAGGTCACGGCAATGCCGCCGGTGTTGCCGAGCAGCGCGGCGATCACCTCGGGGTCGGAGAAAGCCGCGCGGTAGCCGTCCTTCACCAGGGCGTATTCGCCGTCGTCCATGCTCTTGGAGACGTCGTTCAGCAGCACCAGGGCCAGATCGACCGCCGCGGCGGGACGGGGCAGCGCGGCGACGGCGGCGAAGCCGGCAGCCAGAGCCAAGGATTTCCAGCGCATGAGGCATTCTCCGCAATCGTGGTTGCCTGACGATCAGGGCAAGTAGGTGACATCTTAGCCGAAGTGCGCGGACTCACACGACAGCCCTGCGCGGGCTGGGTTTTTCCTAGCCGGATGGCCGACCGCCTTGCGGGGCGGGTGGGCGGCTGTGCGGCGGTATCCAGAGGAAAGGCTGGCGACCGGCACAGTTCATTCTGCTCAAGTTTGATCGGCTTGATCGCGAGTCTCTAAAGTGGAAATTCCTATTTCCCTCCGCAATCTATGGAGACTTCCTGCTAATGACTTCATGCTAAACGTATTTTAGTAGTCATTAACCATTTTATCCTACTTTAAGCCAAATGACGGTTTGATCAGGGTTCTTGGTAATTTTGGCTGATCAAGCCCCGTCGTTCCTTTGTGGCCCGAAGGTACCCGAACAGCCTTGAGGTTCCCGAAGAGACGCTGCCCAGTGCTTCCTGCCGCTTGCCACCCTGCTTGGACCGACTAGACGCTCGATGCCCGAATCCTTTGCAAAGCGCCTCCCGAAGGACGCACCGGCACAGCTGCCCCGCGGCATCGTGGTGGAACTGCTCATCTACGGCATGGTCTGCATCGCGCTGTATCTCGTGCTGGTCCACATCGATGCCTTCGACATGGTCTATGTATTGTCGCGCGATCACGAGGCCTGGGATTTGGACGAGGCAATCCTGGCGATCGCGAGTGCCGGCCTCACGAGTTTCATCTTTGTCGTGCGGCGCTGGCGCATTGAGCACAAGGACAAGCTGCAGATTGAGGCGTTGACCAAAGACCTGCATCAAGCGCTCAAATCGGCGACGGCCGCGCACAAGGCGAAGTCCGCCTTCCTTGCCAGCCTGAACCATGAACTGCGCACGCCGCTCAACGCTATCAGCGGCTATGCCCAGCTCATCGAATCCGGTTTCATGGGGCCGATCGACGAGCGTTACGCCGGCTATGCCAAGGATATACGCGAGAGCGGTGAACACCTGCTGGCCATCGTCAACGACATTCTCGACATGACGCGCATCGAGGCGGGCAAGGTCCGGCTGTACCGCGAGAACGCGAACCTGTTCGAAGTGACCAGGGAATGCTTCAAACTGTTGTACCTGCGCGCTGAAAAGGGCGGCATCGCACTCGTCAATGGAGTGCCCAACGATCTTCCGCTGATCAATGTTGACGTCAAGCGGCTGAAGCAGATTATCATCAATCTCGTCGGAAATGCGGTGAAGTTCGCTCCGCGCGACTCGCAGGTGTCGGTGACGGCCTGCACCGAAGGCGAGGCCGTCGTGATCAAGGTTTGCGACCAGGGCATCGGTATGGACCCGAAGGACCTGGAGCATGCACTGGAGCCCTTCTCGCAGATCGATTCCGGGCTTTCCAGGAACCACGAGGGAGCGGGCCTTGGCCTGGCAATCGTGAAGTATTTCGTCGAATTGCATGGCGGCACCCTGGCGTTCGATACCGCGCCGGGCCGCGGCACCACCGTGATCGTCACGCTGCCGCAGACCGCGACGGCGGGAAGTGAGAACGAAGGGCCGACGGGATGAGCACGAGGCCGGTCATCCTGGCCGAAGACAATGAAAAGTTGCGGCATCTCTACTGCGATGTGCTGGAGGCTGCCGGCTTCAATGTCATGGCAGTGGACAGCGGTGAGAAGGCAATCTCACTGCTTCACAAAGTGCAGAACCCGGAACTTATTATCCTGGACATCATGATGCCGAAATTGAACGGCATCGACACTTGCGCGCGCATCCGCAAGATGCAGGGTGACAACACCTGCCCGATCGTTTTTCTGACCGCCCTTGACCAGCCGGAGACGTTGCTTGAATGCCTGCGCGCCGGCGGCGACGATTATGTGATGAAGTCGGAACCGGTGCTCGGGATTCTGGAGCGGGTGAAGTACTGGTCGCGCAAGGGATATCATGAAGGCGCCATTGAGCGACGCGAGCGGGCAATCAAGGAACTGGAATCGATTATCGGTGAGTATGCTGATCACGACTCTCCGGAATCGCCGGAAGAGGATGCGGACGAGCAGACCAAGCTCGAACTTCTGGCCGGAGTTCTCAGGAAGTGTGACGATCACATCAGCGAGGAAGACAACATACTGATCCGCTTTGGCTATCTCGTCGGTTTGATGGAGGGTGTATTTCCAAGTGTTGTTGCCAAGGGTCGGGACAATAAGCGCTTCCTGCGGCACCTCATCTACAGAACCGGCTTCGTACAACGCAGCGAGGTCGACTCGTTATTGGAAAACTATGATCGCTTGATCACCCAGAGTCAGTTCCGAACCGGCTGGACCCTTGGGCACGACCACGCCAAGAGCGTCGAGGGCGCTCAGAAGTTTTAGCTGGAAATTATTGATCTCATGCGCGGGAGAGGGCGCAAGCGAGCGCCTCGAAGCGCGAGATCAATCAGGTCGTCATACTTTTCTCAGTAGCCTGCTAAGTGCCCTCCGGGCCCCCGCAGTCGTCTTTGAACGGGCTCCAGTCGCCCAGCGCGGCGATCTCGTGCTGCATGGCGCGGCGTTCGCGGATCAGGAATTCCTCGACTGCGGCGGAAAGGCCAGCGTCCGCGATCCAGTGGGCGCTGTAGGTCGGCGTCGGCAGATAGCCGCGCTGGATCTTGTGCTCGCCCTGGGCGCCGGCCTCGACATATTTCAGCCCGTGAGCGATGGCATAGTCGATGGCCTGGTAGTAGCAGGTCTCGAAGTGCAGGAACCTGAAGCGCTCCAGGCAGCCCCAGTTGCGCCCGAAGAGGGTGTCGTCTGATTTCAGGTTGAGGGCGCCGGCGACCAGTTCGTCGCCGTGGTCGGCCATCACCAGCACCACCTTGTCGGCCAGGCGCTCGCCCAGCAGGTGGAAGAACTCGCGCGTCAGGTAGGGTTGGCCCCACTTGCGGTCGGCGGTCGTCCTGTAGAACGCAAAGAAGGCGTCCCAGTGGCGCGGCTCGATCGCATCGCCCGACAGCGCCGTCAGGCGGATGCCGCTCTCCGCCACCTTGCGGCGCTCCTTCTTGATCGCCTTGCGCTTGCGCGAGGCAAGCTCAGCAAGGAAGGCGTCGAAGTCGGCGTAGCCGCGGTTGGCCCAGTGATACTGCACGCCCAGGCGCTGCAGCAGGCCGAATTCGCCCAGGGTGTCGTACTGCGCCTTCGTCGGGAAGGTGATGTGCAGAGACGAGGCCTGGTGACGCCGGGCCAGCTCCAGCATGGCGGCGGTGAGGCCGGCCTCGACCTCGGCGCGCTCGGCCCCGGGGTTCACCAGCAGGCGGGGGCCGGTCGCCGGGGTGAAGGGCACCGAACACTGCAGCTTCGGGTAGTAGCGCCCGCCGGCGCGCTCGTAGGCGTCGGCCCAGTTCCAGTCGAAGACGTACTCGCCGTAGGAATGGCTCTTCAGGTATAGCGGCGCGCAGCCCAGCAGGGTATTACCCGGGCCGCCCTTGGGGTTCTCCAGCACCAGGTGCTGCGGCAGCCAGCCGGTCTCGGCGGTGGCCGAGCCGCTTTCTTCCAGCGCGTTCAGGAAGGCATGGCTGACGAAAGGATTGCCGCCGGCGCAGGCATCCCATTCGGCAGCGGGCACCTCGGCGATTCGGCTGACGACTTTGACGGCCAGGCTGTCGCTTCCGTCCGGCATCGCGCTGCTCCCGCCTCCTGCGTCGCTTCGGCTCATCCCCTATGAGATGACATCAGCGCCGCGGGAGACAAGGGGCAACGGCGGCAAAGGCTCAATCCGCCTGCAGGAACCAGATGTATTCCAGCGGCGAGATCTGCGTTTCGAAGCTTTCGAGCTCGGCGTTCTTGCACGCTGCATAGGCCCGCAGGTAGTCGGCGCCGAAGTAGTCGGCCAGGCCGCAGGTCTCGGTCAGTTTGTCGTAGGCGCGCGCCGGCCGCCACGGCAGCTCGTCGTCGAACTCCATGGCCGCGTTGCCGTCCCAGGGCGTGCCCGGGTCGATCTTCTCGACGATGCCCTTGTGGATGCCGGACAGGAGGGTCGCCAGCGCCAGGTAGGGATTGGCATCGGCGCCGGCGATGCGGTGCTCGATGCGCCGGGCATCGCCGCCGCCGGCCGGGATGCGCAGGGCGACCGAGCGGTTCTCGAAGCCCCAGCTGCGCTGCGTCGGCACGAAGATGTCCGGCAGGTAACGGCGGTAGGAGTTGATGTTGGGCGCCAGGAAGGCCATCGACTCCGGCATCACCTCCAGCACGCCGCCGATGGCATGGCGCAGGGTATCGCTGGCGATCGCCTTGCCCCCGTCGAACACGTTGCGGCCGTCCCGGTCGAGCAGGCTGACGTGCATGTGCATGCCATTGCCGGCGCGCAGCACGTAGGGCTTGGCCATGAAGGTGGCCTGGAAACCGTGCTTCTGGGCGACGCCCTGCACGATGCGCTTGAACAGGATGCAGTCGTCGGCGGCCTGGATCGGATCGTCGACGTGCTCCAGGTTGATTTCGAACTGGCCGGCGGCGTACTCCGCCGTCACCGCGCCGGTTGGCACTTCCTGGATGGCGCAGGCCTTGGTGATGTCGTCCAGCATGGCGTCGTAGGCGTCCAGCGTCTTCATGCCGTAGACCTGGGTGCCGAAGTCGCGCCGCCCGGTGGCCGGGGAGATCGGCGGCTGCGGCGACCCCTCCGGCGTACGCTCGCGGTCGATCAGGTAGAACTCCAGCTCGAAGGCGACCACCGGCTTCAAGCCCAGGTCGTCGAGCCGCTGGGCGACCCGGCGCAGCACGTTGCGCGGCTCGTAGTAGTAGGGCTCGCCGTCGTCGTCGACCAGGGTGACCATGACCTGTGCCAGGGGGCGCTGCGCCCAGGGCACCGGCAGCAGGGTGCCGGGAATGACCTTCGCCTGGTAGTCTGGATCGCCGTCGGAAAAGCCGATGCCGTCCGGGTCGTGGCTCTCGCCCATGGTGTCGAGCATGAAGACCGATCCGGGCAGGGCAAAGCCGGACCCCATGACCTGTCCGAGTTCGGCGATGGGGTAGCGCTTGCCGCGAATCACGCCGGAGAGGTCGGGGAAGATGGCGTCGAGCGAACCGGTATCGGGATAACGGGCGAGGAATTCCGCTGCCTCGCTGGGCAGCTTGCTGGTTGTGTCTGGCATGATGTTTCTTTGCCGGGGCAGTTGCCCCGGCGTTTTGTCTCTTTCTGGTTCAGCCGATTTCCACCACGGCCTCGACCTCGACGGCGACGCCGGCGGGCAGGGCGGCGGCGGAAACCGCGGCGCGGGAATGGCGGCCCTTGTCGGCGAAGACCTCGACCATCAGGTCGGAGGCGCCGTTGACCACCTTCGGCTGGTCGGTGAAGTCGCCGGTCGAGTTCACGAAACCGGTCAGCTTGACGACCCGCCTGACGCGGTCCAGGTCGCCGCCGCAGGCGGCCTTCACCTGGGCGATGACGTTGATGGCGCACAGCCGGGCGGCCGCCTGGGCGTCCTCCAGCGAAATGCTCTCACCCAGCTTGCCCTGGTACTGGAACTTGCCGTCCTTGAGGGGGACCTGGCCGGAAACGAAAACCAGGTTGCCGGTCTGCACGTAGCCGACGTAGTTGGCCACCGGGGCGGCGGCCTGCGGCACTTCGATGCCGAGTTTGGCGAGCCGGGCGTCCACTTCTCCTGCCATTGGGCGGGTCCTTCCTCTATCTAAATTCAAGGTCTTGGCCAAGCGGGCGGAGCATAGCCTTGCCCCCCGCGGGGCGACAAGCCCGGCGAGCGACCTTTTCCTGCCGGTCCGCGCCGGCCCGGCGACCTTGGGTGGGGGCGGGGTTGGGGGTGGGGGCGGCGGCGGGGCCCTCCGGGCTGACCCCTCCGGAATTTCGCCACGCTGCTGTCACGAAAGGAAGAAGTTCCCGCAAAAGGCCTCTATAGTAGGTCAGGAGGGAGGGCCTCGGAACTGGGCAAACTGGCTCACAGACTGAGAGACGCCGGCCCTCGGCTGTGCCCGGGGGAGAGCCGGCTGGGCGCCCTGGGCCGAGCCCCGGGGGACGCCGCCGGGCAGGTGCCGGCATGAAGCTGCGCTACCTGCTGCTGGCTATTTTCGGCCTGGTGACCGCGGTGCCGCTGGTCCTGTTCTGGGTCTGGCCGCATTCCCAGTCGATGACGAACGAGGTGGAGGACGTCCGCGAACGCCACCTGCTCATCGCTGAAACCCTGGGTCTGGCGCTGAAGAGCTACCACCGCGACGTCACCGCGACCTTCCGTCTGATCCACGGCAATCTGCTCGGCCAGGACGGGATCGAGGGCGCGGACACGCTGCTGCAGGAGCTCCGTTTTCGCAACGTTTGCGTGTTTGACGCCCTTAGCGGCGATCTGAAGCTGCGCGTCGACAGTTTCGACAACCGCTGTCCGGAGGTGCTCGAGGCGGCCGACTTCGCGCGGTTTCACGAACTGGCGGCGCAGCGGCCGGCGGCGGTCAGCCCGGTGACGGCGGGTCCCGACGGCGCCCCGACGCTCTATGTGGCGGAGGACCGCGATGGCTTGCTGGCGGTGGGGGCGCTCAACACCGGCTTTTTCGTCGAGCTGGCGGATACCATCGCTTTCGGGCGCAAGGGCTACGCCGTCATCTTCGACCAGACGGGCCGCGTTCTGGGGCACCCCAATGCCACCTGGCGCCGTGAGATGCGCAGCATGGCCGGCCTCGCCCCGGTGCGCGAGGTGCAGATCGGCCACGCCGGCGTGACCGTCTTCGAGTCGCCCCTTCTGCAGACCGAGGTCATCGCCGGTTACACCCGGGTGGACGGGCCGGGGTGGGGCGTCATGGTCGTCCAGCCGGTCGACGAATTGCGCGAGCGCGCCGCGCGGGTCAGCAGATCGGCGCTGATTGTCGTCGGTGTCGGCATGCTGGCCGCCCTCGCCATCGGCTACCTCGTGGCCTTCTACATGACCCGGCCGCTGCGCGGCGTCTCGCAGGCCGTGCGCCGCATGGCCGCGGGCAACACCAAGGCGCGCACCGAGGTCAGCACGGGCTTGCTGGTGCCGGAGGAACTGCGCGACCTGCAGATCTCCTTCAACGCCATGGCCGAGGCCATGGAGCGCTCCAAGCGCGACGAGCACGAGGCGCGGCTGCGCGCGGAGGAGGCCAACCGCTCCAAGTCGGCGTTTCTCGCCAACATGAGCCACGAACTGCGCACGCCGCTGAACGCCATTCTCGGATTCTCGGAGGTCATCCTGGCGGAGACCTTCGGCAAGATCGGCTCCGCCCGCTATGCCGAGTACCTGCAGGACATCCGGGTCAGCGCGCGCCACCTGCTGGCTCTGATCAACGACCTGCTCGACCTGTCGCGCATCGAGGCCGGCGCAGTGAAGCTGAAAGACTCCTGGATCGTGCTGGCCGATGCGCTGGAGGAGAGCGCCTCCATGTTCCGCGAAAACTGTTCCAGCAAGGGTGTCGCCCTGCGCATCGAAAATCCCGGCGCGGCAAAGGGCGGCAACTTCATGATTCTCGCCGACGAGCGGGCGCTGCGCCAGATCCTCATCAACCTGCTGTCCAACGCGGTGCGCCACACCCCGTCGGGCGGCGAGGTGGTGTTGGGAGGCAAGGCGATGCCCGGCAAGGCACTCGGCATTTTCGTCGCCGACACCGGCTCGGGCATTCCCGCCGCCGACCTGCAGCGCGTGCTGCAGCCCTTCGAGCAGGTCCACCGCGACCAGACCCGCCAGCAGGAGGGCACCGGCCTCGGCCTTTCCATCGTCAAGCAGCTGGTCGAGCTGCACGGCGGCGAGCTGAAGCTGGAGAGCGAACTCGGCAAGGGTACCCGCGTCACCTTCATCCTGCCGCCCGAACGGACGCGCAGCGGCAGCCGGCCGCCGCGGGAGAAGCGGAAAAACTGAGCTTTCCCGCGGGTCGCCCGGCAGGTCGCGGCGCGGCTTGCGACAGGGCCTTCCCGAGACTTCAAAAAGCCTTCATTTTGATCCCCCGCACGGGGCCGGGCACGATGGATGCTCGCCCCCCGATTTGGGTGCGCGTGCCGGGGTGGATGTGGCAACTGCTGGGTGATGTCATATGCATTTCATCGATTGGCCGACGTTTGAGATCGTCATCGTTCTGGCGTTGGTCGTGGTGGTGTTCTTCGGCTTCGTGCGCGAACGGATGCCGCCGGACATCGTCGCCCTTCTCGCCGTCGCCGTGCTGCTGGTCTGCGGCATCCTCACCACCAGCGATGTGCTCAGCGTTTTCAGCAATTCCGCTCCGATCACCGTCGCCGCCATGTTCGTGCTCAGTGCGGCCTTGGAACGCACCGGCGTGATCGACACGCTCGGCCGGCTTGTCGGCAAGGCGGGCGGACGCTCGCCGCTGCTGTCGGTCGCCTTGCTGATGGTTGGCGTCATGGTGATGTCGGCCTTCATCAACAACACTCCGGTCGTCGTCATCATGACGCCGGTGGTCATCAGCCTCGCCCGCACCATCGGCATGATGCCGTCGAAGCTGCTGATCCCGCTTTCCTTCGCCAGCATTTTCGGCGGCACCACCACGCTGATCGGCACCTCCACCAACATCCTGGTCGACGGCGTCGCGCGCGAGCAGGGCCTGGAGCCCTTCGGCATGTTCGAGATCACCGGCGCCGGGGTCATCATGGGCGCGGTGGGACTCACCTATCTGCTGCTGGTCGGGCGCTGGCTGCTGCCCAAGCGCGAGATCCTGACCGAACTCCTGCCGCGCTCGGAGGACCGGCACTTCATGGCCGACGTGCTGATCCCGCTCGGCTCGCCGCTGATCGGCAAGCGCCTGAAGGACGCCGGCTTCACCGAGGCGCGCGGCCTCCGGGTCATCGACCTGGTCCGCCGCGACCTCTCGCTGCGCCCGGTGATCGGCGAGGCGGTGCTGGAGGCGGGCGACCGCCTGGTGGTGCGCAGCAAGGTCGGCGACATGCTGGGCCTGCGCGAGGCCGGCGACGTCGCCTTCGGCCACCGCGACGTCCACGCCATCGAGCCGATCGGCGCGCGCGAGAGCGTGGTGATGGAAGGCGTGCTCGGGCCGCAGTCGCGCTTTCTCGGGCGCCGGGTCGCCGACCTCAACCTGCGCCGCCTCTACGGCGCTTACATTCTGGCCATCCACCGGCGCGGCGAGGGGCTTTCCGGCAACTTCGACGAGGTGCGCCTACGCATGGGTGACACCCTGCTGCTGGAGGGCTCGGCCGAGAGCATGAAGCGGCTGTTCGACTACAAGGAGTTGGTGAACCTCACCCATCCGACCGCCCGGCCGCTGCGCCGCGACAAGGCACCCCTCGCGATCGTCGCGGTGCTGCTGGTGATGGGGCTGTCGGCCTTCGAGGTGCTGCCCATCGCCGCCTTGTCGCTGATGGCCGCCACCGCCGTCGTCGCCCTGCGCTGTCTCGATGCGGAGGAAGCCTACAGCGCGGTCCGCTGGAACATCCTGATGCTGATCTTCGGCATGCTGGCGATCTCCATCGCCATGGAAAAGACCGGCGCCGCCATGCTGATCGTGCAGAGCCTCGCCCAGGTCGTCGGCATGCTGGGGCCGCTGGCGGTGCTCTCGGCGGTCTACTTCGTCACCTCCGCCTTGACCGAGGTCATGAGCAACAACGCGGCGGCCATCCTGCTGACGCCGATCGCGGCGGGCCTGGCGGTGCAGATGGGCGTCGATCCGCGGCCTTTCGTGGTGGCCGTGATGTTCGCCGCCAGCGCCTCCTTCGCGACGCCCATCGGCTACCAGACCAACACCTTCGTCTATGCCGCCGGCGGCTACCGCTTCGCCGATTTCATCAAGATCGGCCTGCCGCTGAACTTCATCCTCTGGGCCACCGCCACCATCGTCATCCCGATCTTCTGGCCGCTGGGGTAGGAGGCGCTCCAGGGCGGAACGGGGCAGGCCGCTATGTCCGGTCCAACCCCCGTTGCCGCCAAGCCCGTCGGCTAAATGAATGTCGGAATGTGAGTCGAAGCGGAAATCAATCTCAGCCTGATTGGCAAGCCTGCTAAAACCAAGGAAGATGGCGTCTACGAATTCTCCTGGCCTGGCAACCAGATTCTCAGTTTCAACCCGCTGAGCACGTTGGTCGCCCGTATGGTGCCACCGTGCTTATGGACGATCGTGCGCGCAATCGCGAGCCCGAGACCTACATTCCCGGTTTCCGTGTTCCTGGCTTCGTCGACCCGGAAGAATGGCTCGAAGATATCGTCGAGCATCTCATCCGGTACACCAGGCCCCTCGTCGACGATCTCAATCGAAACGCCATAGTCATCTGAATCGAGGGTTATATGGGCTCTATTTCCGTAATTAACGGCGTTTTCGAGCACATTTCGAATTGCACGTCGCAGTGAGACCGGTCGGCAGAGGTATCTGTAAGCCTTCAGATTTGTCGAAAAAGCTACCCCCGGGAACTCTCTAGCGAGAATCGAAAGGGTCTCGACGAGATTGATGGTTTCACTTTTCTCTTTCTGGGCTTCCTGTTTAGCAAAGGCCAGGCAACCTTCGACCATCGAATCCATGTCCTCCAGTGTCTTGATCACGTCGGACTTCAGTTCGGGATCCTTGATGAATTCCGCTCTTAATCGTAGGGAGGTGATGGGTGTCCGTAGATCGTGGCTGACGGCCGCCAGCATTTTCGTTCGATCTTCGACAAATCGGCGAAGACGCTCTTGCATGGTGTTGAACGCGGCCGTCATGGATCTGAGCTCGTTGGGCCCCTCCACCTTAACGTAGCCGACGGCATCACCTTGACCAAACCGTTCGGCGGCCAAAGATAGAGTCCGCAACGGCGCTGTGAAGCGTTTGACGATGATCGTGACGACCAACAAGATCCCAAGGAGCGTAAGGCCAGCGGACAGAATTACCGGCAGAAGAATCACCAGTTCATCTACCGGCGACGAAACTCTGGCGTTGAGCCACTCCTTCTCATTCAATTGTATCGAAACGTAGTCAATCGGACAGGCGTCTCCTTGATCGGATAGCTCTTCTAAAACAAGACAATCCTCGATTCCATCCGCGAACCAGAACTCCCATATACTCAAGGACGACACCGTATTATCAGTGGCGAATATAGGCCTTCCGGACAGGATTTCAGGCATGTTGCCAATGTGGTCATCCGGAATATCGAACCTGTTTTGAGTAAGTGGTAGATCATCAATATAGAACCGAATGTCCGGATCGCTTGTTGCCCGTATGAGTCTGTCACGTTCGGCGCCTGACGTCGTGCGACCAATCTCATAAGCGGTAGCGACCTCCTCGATGATCTTTCTGACCTGTTGTTCTTGAAGGCGTCCATCCGTCTTAACATAGAAGACGACGAGAATGATGACCTGAGACAGTAGGACAGTCCCGATGATAAGAATCATCAATTGACCCGCGATCGTGTTGTGAAGCTTTCTCATCGGCGGGCTACGTCCAAAGTGAACATGTAACCGCCGCCCCAAACCGTTTTGACGATTTCCGGAGTCTTGGGATCCGCTTCGATTTTCTTGCGAAGTCTGCTGACCTGATTATCGATGGACCGGTCGAACACAGTGGCGGCACGACTACTGACCATATCGAGCAACTGATCGCGGGAGAGAACCATCTTCGGATGGCGGAGAAATGTCATCAAGAGCCTGAACTCTACCGTACTAAGCGCCGTCTCCTGATCGCCGCCCCCCTTCCTGAGTACCTGCCGGTCCACGTCCAGGACCCAGTCACCGAAGCCAATCTGACCCGCTTCAATTCCCGAATATTGCTTAGGTAGGCTATGTACGCGTCGCAGAACGCCTTTGATCCGCGCCAAGAGCTCGCGTGGACTGAAGGGTTTTGTCAAGTAATCGTCCGCGCCGATCTCCAGTCCGACAATTCGGTCTGTCTCGTCAGCAACGGCCGTTAGCAGAATGACCGGTATGTCACGTGTCTCTCGTATACGCCTGCAGATTGCCAATCCGCTTTCGCCAGGCATCAGGATGTCGAGAACGATCAAGTCGATCGACGCGGCTTTCACGACAGCATCCATTTCTGCACCATTGGCCGCCATGGAAATTCGAAACCCATTCTCGCCGAGATACTTCGCCAGGGGCTCCCGGATACTCCTATGGTCGTCGACGACCAAGATGTGAGGATTCTTCGGCGGCATTGCGTCCAAAATCTCCAATTACCTCGACGCTTCGGGTTGCAGACATCCGGATAATCAATTTTGCCGCGTCTAAGAAGCGGGAAGGTGTAAAAAAGTATGCCAAGACGCCCACCGGATGGTGACCGAAGCCCAGAACCGCTGTCACACTTTTTTACAGAATAACGTCTTGTCGGGCACACGAGTGTGAAATGTCGCCCCCAGGCTGCGCAACGCCGAGACATGAATGGCGCAGCTGAATGAGGGGCTAGGATATGAGTTACATAGTTTGTCGCAAGGGCGTTGCATCGGGACTGGTGATGGCGATCGTTGCATTCCCCGGGATCGCGGCGGCCGGGGACGAATGGGAGTTCGAGATCGGAGGCGGCGTCGGATATGAGTCCAAGTACGAGGGGTCCAATGAAATGGAGGTCATGTTCCTCCCGGTCTTGGGCGTTACATGGAACGACAGGGTCTACCTCACGACGGAAGATGGATTGGGCGTCGTCGCTTACGACGACTATGATCTTACTGCGGAGGTCAGCGTCAACTATGACTGGGGCCGCGACGAAAGCGACAGTTCCGACCTCGATGGGCTGGGCGACATCGATGGCGCGCCGACTTTGAACTTGAGCCTCGAGTATGAGATCGGCCCTGTGAGCCCGTTCGTCGAGCTGACCCGATTTCTCGGAGGTAGCGACGGACTGGAAGTGTCTTTCGGTATCGAAACCATGATCCCCGTGAGTGCCTTGATAGGCGAAGGTTCTGCGTCAGGTATGGCGGAATCGGACGACGAGGACGAGAGTGGCCCAGCGATCCTGGCCGGAGTCTCCACGACGTGGTCCGATGACAAGTACATGGACAGCTACTTTGGCATCAACTCGACGCAGTCGACGCGCTCCGGCCTTTCGCGGTTCAACGCGAAATCGGGCTTTAAAGCAGTCGGTGCGGAGCTCGGCTTCGTATATCCCGTCTTCGAGAGCTGGGAGGTTCGCACGATGATCGAATACACTCGATTGGTCGGTGACGCGGCGGACAGCCCGATCAGCAAGGACAACAACGTTCTCTTTGGCGGGCTGGCCGTTTCCTACAAGTTCTGAGCGATCGTTGAGGGCCAACGCTTGGCCCATTGATCCGCCCCCGATCAGCAACGACACCCAACATTCCCTTATGGAAGTCTTTGCCAAGCGGACGCGGCGCCCAACGGCCCAACGCAAACATCGGAGCATAAGCTGACATGAAACAGATCGAAAAACCCCAAAAGAACCTGGTGATGGGACGCCGCAACTTTCTAACTGGCGCGACTGCATTGGGTGTCGGTGCCGGACTATCCGCACCCGCCATTGTCTCCCGCGCCGCCGCCGCAGAGCCATCGGTCATCGCGTTGCGAGACCAGGATCTGCAATTTATCGCCACGGAAGAGACCTATACCACCGACGAGTTGATCGCGCTGAACGCGATTAACGACGATCACGTAGAGTACCTCAAGGAGACGGGTCTTGCCGAACTGGGCCCTGGCCGCCTCGGCGCAATGGATGAGGCGGGGATCAATGTTCAAATCCTCTCCGCACATACGCCGGGCGTGCAGAATCTCCCGGGACAGGAAGGCATCGATTTTGCCTACCGTCTCAACAAGATGATTGCCGATGGCCCGATGGTCACCTATCCGGGGCGGTTTCAGGCCTATGCGACTTTGCCGCTGCAGGAACCGGAGGCATCAGCGGATGAACTCGAACGCGCCGTTCGGGAAGATGGCTTTGTAGGCGCCATGACCAATGGATTCGTTGGCAAGAAATTCCTCGACCACCCGGATTTTGAGCCCGTTCTGGCGCGCGCCGAGGCACTTGGTGTGCCGATATACCTGCATCCAGGCTTCCCGCCTGAAGAGGTCTTCGAGATTTACTACCGCATTACCCGGCCGGGATATAACGAAGAGTACCAGGACTACATTTTCAGCGGCTCAGGATATGGATGGCACCAGGAAGTCCTTACTCAATCCCTTCGGCTGATCATGACTGGGGCGTTCGACAGATTCCCTAAACTGCAGATGATTATCGGCCACATGGGAGAGGGGCTTCCGTTCTTCTACGAGCGTATCGTGGGTGATATGGGCGACGTGACCGAAAATGCTCTGAACAAGCCTCTCGGGCAGTACTTCAACGACAATTTTTGGTACACAACCAGCGCCTTCTTCCAGGATGAACTACTCCATCTGCTGCTGAGGTACATCAGTGTAGATCGAGTGATGTTTGGAACCGATTACCCCTTTGCAGACATGAAGCAGGGAACCGACTGGTTTCGGGCAGTCGATCTGCCCCGTGAAGCCAAGGAAAAAATCGCGTTCCGAAATGCAGAAAAACTGTTCGGCATAAAGGTCTGACGCCGCCGTCCCGCCCGGCGCTGCAGACAGGCGTTCCCTCTTTCATCCGTCGCTGGGCTGCGCCGCAAAGGCGCATTAGTGCCAATTCATACCAACCGTCTTTGCTAGGAGCGAAGCCATGATACATCGCCGTGAAGCAGGTCGGCGGCAGCAGCTTGCCGTTGCCGCCGCCCTGCTGGCCGGGCTTACCGCCTGCAGCTACCGCGGCGGCATCGATAATCCGGCGACGATCAAGACGACCTGGATCAGCTACCTGAACGGCGACGATATCCGCGCCGCCTGCACCGAGGGCGCGCCGCTCAGCTACCGGCTGATCTACAATTCCGATTACGACGTCCAACTGCGCAGCTATGAGGTTGCCGGCGATGGCGCCGGCGGTGCCACGATGACGGCGCGGGTGCAGGGGCCGAGCGGTCTGGTGGTGAACGAGGCGATCTTCTCGGACTCGCTCGGCTTTGCCCGCCGGATCGAGCGCGAACGGCCCCTCGACGCTGCGCAGCGGGACGCCCTAGACGCCGCGTTGGAGGCCAGCGGTGCCTTTGCGCCGGCGCCGCGGGGCCTGCAGCTGTTTTCCAAGGAAACCTACTGGATCACCAGCCTGTGTCGCGACGGGACGTTCCATTTTAACGCCTGGCGCTACCCCTCCGACCGCTTCGACGCAATCAGCTTCGACGAGTTGCTCTTTGCCCTCGACGACACCGGTATCGCCGTGCGCGCGCCGGTGGCGGTTCCCAGCACCGCCGCGGCTAACGTGCCAAGGCGTCGGGAGAGCAGTGACGAGCGCGGCAACTACTTCCTCGTCAAAGTGGGAGATAACGGCTTTACGGATCGGTTGACGTTCTGAGGCTCTGGCCTTCCAGATTGCCTCTGGGCCAAGGCGGGTGTCTGGCTTCGGGCTTGAGAGCCGAACTCCCAATGCTTGCCCGATCCGCCGTTCCCAAAAAGAAGGGGGTGCCACCGCCGTGGCACCCCTTCAGTTCACAGGGAGAACTCAGACGTGAGTCGTACAGGTAGGAATACTGATACTACGGGTACCTACTCTACGTGAGTTACTGTCCTGCTACTCTTCATGAGCAGCCGCTGGTGCCGCCGCAGGTGGCGCACTTCAGGCATGTGCCGTTGCGGACCAGCGTAAAGTTGCCGCACTCGCCGCAGGAGTCGCCTTCGTAGCCCTTCATGCGTGCTTCGCGCATGCGTTCCAGGCGGGAGTCGACTTGGCGCACGACTGTGGCCTCGACGGCATAGGCTTCGGCGGAGCCTTGCGAGCCGACGAGCTCTTGGGAGACGCCGCTGGCACTCACGGTGGTGGTCGTCTGGGACACAGGTCCCAGCGGCATTCCCGTGGTGCCGTTGGCGGCGCCGCCGTTCACGACCAGAAGCTGGTTGCGCACGTAGCCCTTGGAGGCATAGCGGCGCACCGTGGCGGCCACCGATTCCTCGGGCAGGTCCCCCTGGCCGTCGCCGGTGCCCAGGCTGTCCGGCATGATGTCAGCCGGTTCCACGTGGGCCAGGTCGTTGCGGCCGAGGTAGGAGATCGCAAGCTCCCGGAAGATGTAGTCGAGCACGGAGGTCGCCATCTTGATGGCGTCGTTGCCGTCGACCATGCCCGAAGGTTCGAAACGCGTGAAGGTGAAGGCCTCGACGTACTCTTCCAGCGGCACGCCGTACTGCAGGCCGATGGAGATGGCGATGGCGAAGTTGTTCATCAGGCTGCGGAAGGCGGCGCCTTCCTTGTGCATGTCGATGAAGATCTCGCCGACCGCGCCGTCCTCGTACTCACCGGTGCGAAGATAGACCTTGTGGCCGCCGACCACGGCCTTCTGGGTGTAGCCCTTGCGCCGCTGCGGCAGGCGGCGGCGGCCCTGGGCGCGTTCGACGACACGCTCGATGATGCGCTCGGCGACGATCTGCGCGCGCTCGGTCTGGCTGGCCGCGGCGATCTTGGCGGCCAGCGGCTCCTCGTCCTCGTCGGTGATGTCGTCGAGGATGCTGGAAGCCAGTGGCTGCGACAGCTTGGAGCCGTCGCGGTAGAGCGCGTTGGCCTTGATGCCCAGGCGCCAGGACAGCATGTAGGCGTCCTTGCAGTCCTCCACCGTGGCCGTGCCCGCCATGTTGATGGTCTTGGAGATGGCGCCGGAGATGAACGGCTGTGCCGCCGCCATCATGCGGATGTGGCTCTCGACCGAGAGGTAGCGCTTGCCGTGCCGCCCGCAGGGGTTGGCGCAGTCGAACACCGGCAGGTGCTCGTCCTTCAGGCCCGGCGCGCCCTCCAGGGTCATGGCGCCGCAGCAGTAGGCATTGGCGGCGTCGACCTCGGCCTTGGTGAAGCCCAGCGAGGCCAGCATGTCGAAGGATACATCTTCCAGCTCGGCCCGGGTGAAGCCCAGCGCCTTGATGCAGAAGTCCTCGCCCAGGGTCCACTTGTTGAAGGCGAACTTCACGTCGAAGGCGCTGGCGAGGCCGGCCTCGAGGGCCTGCAGCGCGGCCTCGGTGAAGCCCTTGGCCTTCAGGCGCTCGTGGTTGATGCCGGGGGAGTCCTCCAGGGTGCCGTGGCCGACCGCGTGGCGGATGATCGCCTCGATCTCGCGCTCGCCGTAGCCCATGGTGCGCAGCGCTTCCGGCACCGTGCGGTTGATGATCTTGAAGTAGCCGCCGCCGGCCAGCTTCTTGAACTTCACGATGGCGAAGTCGGGCTCGATGCCGGTGGTGTCGCAGTCCATCACCAGGCCGATGGTGCCGGTCGGCGCGATCACCGTGGTCTGGGCGTTGCGGTAGCCGTGCTTCTCGCCCAGCTTCAGCGCCTTGTCCCAGGCATCCTTGGCCGCCTTGATCAGCGCCTTGTCGGGGCAGTCGCGGGCTTCCAGCGGCACCGGCGCGATGGAGAGTTCCTCGTAGCTGGCCCGCTGGCCGTAGGCGGCGCGGCGGTGATTGCGGATGACCCGCAGCATGTGGTCGGCGTTCTCGCTGTGGCGCGGGAAGGCGCCCAGCTCCTCCGCCATCTCGGCGGAGGTCGCATAGGCGACGCCGGTCATGATGGCCGAGAGCGCCGCCGCCAGGGCGCGGCCCTCGTCGGAATCGTAGGCGACACCGGAAGCCATCAGCAGGCCGCCCAGGTTGGCGTAGCCGAGACCCAGGGTGCGGAAGTCGTAGGAGCGCTGGGCGATCTCCGCCGAGGGGAATTGCGCCATCAGCACGGCGATTTCCAGCGTCAGCGTCCACAGCCGGACGGTGTGCTCATAGGCCTCGATGTCGAAGGCGTCGGCGCCGCGGCGGAAGGCCATGAGGTTCAACGAGGCCAGGTTGCAGGCCGTGTCGTCGAGGAACATGTACTCCGAGCAGGGATTGGAGCCGTTGATGCGGCCCGACGCCGGGCAGGTGTGCCACTCGTTGATGGTGGTGTCGAACTGCACGCCCGGATCGGCGCAGGCCCAGGCGGCGTAGGAGATCTGGTCCCACAGCTCGCGCGCCTTGACCTTCTTGTGCACCAGGCCGTCGGTGCGCCGGATCAGGCTCCACTTGTCGTCGTTCAGCACCGCCTCGATGAAGGAGTTCGGCACCCGCACGGAGTTGTTGGAGTTCTGGCCGGAGACCGTCAGGTAGGCGTCCGAGTCCCAGTCGGTGTCGTAGGTCTTGAAGTCGATCGAGGTGTAGCCCTGCTTGGCGAACTGCACCACGCGGGCGATGTAGTTCTCCGGCACCAGGGCGGCGCGCGCGGACTTCATCGCCGCCTTCAGCGCGAAGTTCAGCTTCGGATCGAAAGCGTCGGTCTGCTCGGCACCTTCCACGCCTTTGAAATCGTGGCAGGCCTTCATGATCAAGTTGAGGTGCTTGTCACAGGTCTTGGAGCCGGTCACCAGCGCGGCGACCTTCTGCTCCTCGACGACCTTCCAGTTGATGTAATCCTCGATGTCCGGGTGGTCGAGGTCGACCGTCACCATCTTGGCGGCGCGCCGCGTGGTGCCGCCGGACTTGATGGCGCCGGCGGCGCGGTCGCCGATCTTCAGGAACGACATCAGGCCGGAGGAACGGCCGCCGCCGGACAGCGACTCGCCGGACCCGCGCAGGGCCGAGAAGTTGGTGCCGGTGCCCGAGCCGTATTTGAACAGGCGCGCCTCGCGCACCCACAGGTCCATGATGCCGTTCTCGTTCACCAGGTCGTCGCCGACCGACTGGATGAAGCAGGCGTGCGGCTGCGGGTGCTCGTAGGCGCTGGCGGCGCGCGTCAGCTCGCCGGTCGAGAAGTCGACGTAGTGATGGCCCTGGCTCGGACCGTCGATGCCGTAGGCCCAGTGCAGGCCGGTGTTGAACCACTGCGGCGAGTTCGGCGCGGCCATCTGCTTGGCCAGCATGTAGCGCATCTCGTCGTAGTAGGCGCGGGCGTCCTCCTCGGCGTCGAAGTAGCCGCCCTTCCAGCCCCAGTAGGTCCAGGTGCCGGCCATGCGGTGGAACACCTGCTTGGCCGAGGTCTCGCCGATGAAGCGCTCGTCCTCGGCGATGTCGGCCATGGCGTCGTGATCGGGCTCGGACCGCCACAGCCAGGCCGGGACGTTGTCCTCGGCCACGCGCTTGGACTTCAGCGGCAGGCCGCGCTTGCGGAAGTACTTCTGGGCCAGGATATCGCAGGCGACCTGCGACCAGGAATTGGGAACCTCGATGTCCTCGGCGCGGAACACCAGCGAACCGTCGGGGTTGCGGATCTCACTCGAGGTCCGGCGAAACTCGATCTTGTCGTAAACTTCGGTGCCAGCTTCCGTGAAACGACGCGCAACCCGCATTCGGACTTCTCCAATTCGCTACTGTCTGTTAATGCCGCATCGCGTCAAAGACGAAGGGGCAGGGCCTGATGATGTCCTGCTTGGACTCTCGGCCTGGATGCTCTTCCGCTGCCCCCGAAACCCGCGCAAATCCTCATGATTTGCTGCATCTTGTGACGCCATGTAATTAAACCACAACATATGGCTGAGGTCACCACATTTTGGGTTAAAAATTCCTTAAGCGACGACGTCTGGGGGTGGACAACTCGGGGGAAGCGCGGGATGCCGCGGCTTCCGGCTGGTGTCCCAGCGGAAGAAATTTTTATGACCGCTCGGCGCGCCGGCCGCGGACGGGCGGGACTCGCGGAAACGGCCCCTTATGCCGGGGTGCTGCGGCGGCGGGAGTCGCCGCCCGCCCGGGGTGGCCAAGCGGGAGGCTAGGCGCGCTCGGCGAGCGGCAGGTTGACCAGCAGGTTCTGCGGTTTGAGGCGCAGCTGCTTGTCCTCGGTCATCGCCATGGCGAGGTATACCGGGCGGCCGGCGATGTGGGGTGCCACCACGGAGGGGTCCAGGAACTCCATGCGGAAGAGCGAGAGCAGGCGCGCGAGGCGGCCTTCACCGACCTCGATGCCGTTGTAGAGGTCGTTCAGCATCGCGCTGCCTTCGGCATCCAGGCCGATATGCCAGACCCAGCGCTCGTCGCTGATCTTCTGCACCGGCTGGATCGAGACCGCGACGTCGTAGAAGTGCGCGATCCATCGCTCCAGCACGCGGCTGAGCGCGTCGAGGCCCGCGCTGGCGAAGTTCAGGCTCAGAACGGTGTCGTAGCGGCTGTCGCGGCTCCAGTAGATCGCCGCGTTGTCCTCGGTCAGCACGTCCAGCTCGACGGTGCGCAGCGGTGTCTGTGCCTCGGAGACCAGGCGGCCGAGGCTGCCGAAGCCGCCGGAGCTGGCGTACATCTCCACCGTCTCGGCGTCGGCGGCCATGACGGCGCCGTCATTGATGGTGACCGCCTGGGCGCGGAACAGCAGCTCGGCGGCGCGAACCTTCAGCGGGTCCTGTTCGCCCTCCAGCATCGACCGCGCGATGACGTGGGCCAGCTGGTCGACGAACAGCGGCGGGACCCCCACGCCCTTTGCGATCCCCCCGGGGTCAAGGAACAGCTTCACGTAGGCGTCCTCGAGGCTCTCGGCCGACAGCAGCCGCTCGCGGAAGCCCAGCACCACCTGGTAGTTCTCGATGGCGTCCGGATCGGCCATGGCGGCCAGGCGCTCGCCGCTCACCGCCTCGCGCGGATTGCGCAGCAGCGCGGCATGCAGCGCCCGCTCGGCCGCGTTGGACTCCTCGACCGGGCGCACCTCCGGGCGATTGAGATAGGCGCGCAGGAAATCGTCGGTCACCGTGAGGTGACCGGCCGTTCCCCGTTCGGGGGCGCGCCGCTCGAGAAGGTGATAGCCGGAATCCCGCCAGAAATCGTGCATGGCCGCTTCTATAGGGGGCGCCCGGCGGACTGTCCAGCGGTGCCCGCAGGGCCGGCCCCCCGGTCTGGCGAGATCGTTTACCAGGTAAACGAATTTTACGGGGCGGGGGCGCCCCCTGCGGCTGCGGCGTTGCGCGCAACCCTCGTGCGAACTGCGCCGCGGACAACCTCGCCGATCGCGCACCCTTGGCTTGACGCAGATCAATTCGTGCAAGCGCTTCAGCGTAATGGGAAATTTTCGCGCTCGTGGGCGCGCCGAATTTTCCTTTCGGTAAGCATTTTCGCTAAGGATGCCCTGGAAATTCGAACGAGAGCAGCGATGTCACGACCCACAGTCTCCCCGACCGGCCGCGAGAGCCGCTACGACACCGAAGAGATCATCGTCTCCAAGACCGACCTGCAGGGCAGGATCACCTACGCCAACGACGTCTTCCTGCGCGTGGCCGGCTTCTCGGAAGACGAGATCATGGGCCAGCCCCACAACATCATTCGCCACCCGGATATGCCGCACAGCGTCTTCAAGCTGCTGTGGGACACGCTGGCGACCGGCGAGGAGATCTTCGCCTATGTGATCAACATGGCGCGCAACGGCGACCATTACTGGGTCTTCGCCCATGTGACGCCCAGCTTCGACGCCTCGGGCGCGATCACCGGCTATCACTCCAACCGCCGCAAGCCGGACCCGCAGCAGATCGAAAAGATTCAGCCGATCTATCGTAAGCTCTGTGAGATCGAAACCGGCGCGCCGCGTCTCAAGGACGGCATGACGGCCGCCATCGAGTTCCTGCAGAACACCTTGAAGTCCCAGGGCACGACTTATGAACGCTTTGTTTTCTCTATCTAACGGGCAGCGCCTGAACGCCGTTGCGGTTCTCGTCCTGATGGCCGCGATCGCCTGGGAAGTGGCGACTGGCCACGTCGAGCCGGTTGCCCTGAGCGCGGAAGTCGTCGCGCTGGCGATCTGCGGCGTCTCGATGCTGATCCAGCATCGCGTCGGCCGCTCCGTACGCGCCGTCGCCACGGCCGCCGACGAGATCGCACGCAGCGGCGACTTCAGCCGGCGGATCATGAAGGGCAAGAGCAGCGCCGATGCTGAAGTTTTGCGCCATGCCATCAACTACCTGGTCGATGTTACCGACGCCTTCGTTCGCGAAGCCGGCGCCTCGATGCAGCACGTGGCGGCGGGCAAGTACTTCCGCAAGATCATCCTGCGCGGCCTGCCGGGCGATTTCCGCTCCAGCGCCAACCGGGTCAACGAGGCCATTGCCGAGATGTCCGGCAAGTCGGAACGCTTCTCGGCGCTGACCGGGACCTTCGAGAAGGAAATCTCGGCGACGATCGAAACGGTCGAGCGGGCCGCCAGCGCCATCGGCTCGCAGTCCAAGGCCCTAAACGGCTGCGCAGCGGACTCGAACCACCGGGCGACCGCCATGGCCGCCGCGGCGACCGAGGCCTCCGCCAACGTGCAGACCGTCGCCAGCGCGGCCGACCAGCTCTCCGCGGCGATCCAAGAAATCACGTCGAAGGTCGAGCGCCAGGCCGCCATCACCCAGCAGGCACGCGAAAACGCGGAGACGGCGAGCGATCGCATGCGCGAACTGGTCGAAACCTCCGAACAGATCGGCCAGGTGCTGGGCCTGATCCGGGACATCGCCGAGAAGACCAACCTGCTGGCGCTGAACGCCACCATCGAGGCGGCGCGCGCCGGCGAGGCGGGCAAGGGCTTTGCCGTGGTCGCCAACGAAGTGAAGGCCCTGGCCAATCAGACCGCCTCCGCCACCGGCCAGATCGCCCACCAGGTGCAAAGCATTCAGGAGACCACGCAGCGCACCTTCGCGGCCAACGAGCAGGTCACCCGGATGGTCGAGACCGTCAGCGAGATCGCCGCGGCCATCGCCGGTGCCGCCGAGCAGCAGAGTGCGGCCACCCGCGAGATCGCCAACTCCATCGGCCAGGCCTCGGCCGGCGCGGCGGAGATCGCCGAGAACATCACCGGCGTGACGGCGGCGGCGACCCAGACGCAGAGTTCGGCCGAGCAGCTCAGCAAGTCGGCCGACGACATGGCCGCGCAGGTCGGCACGCTGGAGCGCTCGGCCCAGGGCTACCTCACCGCGGCGCGGGCGATCGCAGGCTAGCATCCAGGGGGTAGGCTCGTTGCTCTATCCCGCGTTGCCCGGTTAACGCTTTGACAAGGCGGACCCTCTAAACCCTGGACGATGGGTGGGGACCAACAGCCAGCAGACCGGCCGGGCCCGGCGGTAGCGGTCGATCCCGTGGAGATCGACGCCGCGATGATTCGCGGCCTCTACCACCGCGTCCGCCCCCTCATCATCGCCAACTTCGGCGCCCTGATCCTGCTGACCTTCGCGCTGTGGGACCAGGCCCCGCGTCTGCCGCTGACCTTATGGGCGGCCGGCCTCGCCTCCTGGACCATGCTGCGCTTCGTCCTGGCGAAGATCTACCTGCGCCGTGAACGCCCCCTGTCGGAGACCTGGCGCTGGACGCTGGCCTTCGCCTGCGGCTCGACGGTCGCCGGCTGCCTGTGGGGCAGCTCGGTCGTGTTCGTCGGCGACCTCGCCAGCGACAACGCCAAACTGGTGACCGCCTTCCTGATGGCCGCGCTCAGCGCCGCGGCGATCGCCGGCTACACCAACAGCCTGCTCGCCTTTGCCGGCTTCATCACCCCGGCGCTGCTGCCCTATGCCTACCGGCTGATCAACCTCAGCGGCTCTCCCAGTCTCGTCGTTGCCCTCTTCGTGATGTTCTGGGCGCTGCTGCTGTGGGTCATGGCCCGGCATCTGAACGACGGCTTCCGCGAGAGCCTGGCCCTGAGCTTTCGCAACAGGAACCTCGCCGAGCAGTGGCGCTTCCAGCGCGACCGCGCGGAGGAAGCCAGCCAGGCCAAGTCGCGCTTCCTGGGCCACATGAGCCACGAACTGCGCACGCCGCTCAACGCGGTGATCGGCTATGCCGACATGATGGCGCGCAAGATGCTGGGGCCGCTCGGCCACGATGCCTACGAGGGCTACGCACGCGACATCCGCGACAGCGGCCGCCACATGCTGGCTATGGTCGACGGCATCCTCGACCTCAGCGCGGCCGAGAGCGGCCGGCTGGAGGTCGCCCTGAGGCCGACCGAGATCGGCGTCATCGTGACCAGCGCGGCGGCGCTGGCCGAGGAGATTGCCCGCACCAAGGACGTGACCGTCGAGGCCGCGATCGCCGAAGACCTGCCGCTGGTGAACGGCAACGCCGACCGCCTGTTGCAGGTGGTGATGATCCTGGTTGACAACGCGGTGAAGTATTCCGCCCCGGGCCGCCGGATCACGATCGCGGCAAACGAGGAAGATGCTGCCCCAGGCGATGCAACCGAAGAAGGCGGCGGTTGGATCACGCTGACGGTCGGCGACGAGGGTCCCGGCATGGACGCCGGCCTGGTGGCCGCGGTGCAGCGGCCCTTCGTCCAGGCCGAAGGCGAAAACCACCTGGTGCGCTCGGCCGACTCCCGGGCGCCGGACGGGCGGACCAGCCCGCGTCTCAGCCTGCCGCTGGCCAAGCTGCTGGTCGAGGCCCACGGCGGCACGCTGACCATCGACAGCGCCCCCGGCCACGGCACCCGGGTGACGCTCCGCCTGCCGGCCCTGGCGCCGGTGCCGGCGCGCGCGGCGGCGGTGCAGGCCGCCGAATAGCCGCCTTTTTGGCGGCTGCGGGCCATGCCCCGGAGGCTGGACTGTTCGCCGCCGGGGTGCCATAGTCTCGCCGCCGCCGCCGGCCCGTTCGGTGGCGGGAATCCTGGTTTTTTCGAAGGGGATACGGCTCGGGCATGGGCACCACGATCGGCACTCGGCTTTTCACCTGGCTGCGCGGCGAACTGGTCGGCCGCGACCAGCAGGGCAACCGCTACTACCGCGCCAAGGGCGGCGGCCGCACCCACAAGGATTCCCTGCGCAAGGAACGGCGCTGGGTGATCTACAATGGGGAGGTCGAGGCGAGCCGCGTGCCGCCGGAATGGCACGTGTGGCTGCACCACACCACCGACGCGACCCCGCCGGAGGGTGGCCCCGCGCGGCTGCCCTGGCAGAAGGATCACCTCCCCAACCTGACCGGGACGGACCTCGCCTACCGGCCGCCGGGCCACACCCTGAAGGGAGGCCGCCGCGACGCCGCCACCGGGGACTACGAGCCCTGGACACCCAACTGATTCGCCCGGTTGATTCGCCCAATTGACCCGCCGCGCCGCCGCCGGGCGCCCGGCTGCTTAGTTTAGGATCCGACTGATGCGCAGAAACATAATCGAGACGGTGATGGGCGGCGTGGTGCTGTTCATCGCCGTGGCCTTCGTCGTCTTCGTCTTCCGCACCACCAGCCTCAGCAACGCCGGCAGCGACGGCTATCACGTGCAGGTCAGTTTCGACGACGCCTCCGGCCTCACCACCGGCACCGATGTGCGCATGGCCGGGGTCAAGATCGGCACCGTGACCGCCCAGCGCCTCAACCCGGATACCTATTTCGCCGAGGTCACTCTCGGCATCAGCAACACCGTGCGGCTGCCGAGCGACAGCTCGGCGCGGATCATTCCCGACGGCCTGCTGGGCGGCAACTACGTCGCCCTGGAGCCGGGCGGTGCCGACGACTACATCGCCGACGGCGGCGCGATCCAGTTCGCCCAGGGCTCGATCAACGTGGTCGACTTGCTGGGCCGCTTCATCTTCTCCGCCGCCGACGCCGCCTCCGACCAGACGCCGGACGCGCCGCAATGAGCGCTGCTCCCGCCGATGCTCTCATTGGGGCCGCCCGCTACAGGGCGTGAGGGGACGTAAGGGGGCCGCGAGGTTGCGGCACGGCCCGTCAGACCTTAAATCTTTTGCAGTGAATTTCTGCTGAGGTTCTTCGCGTGACCGCATCCGCCCCCAAGAAGTTCGAAATTCCGGTCTGGAAGCAACCCAACGGATCGCCGCTTTCCTGCCGCGAAAAGATCAAGATTCTCAACGAGAATCTGGAGGAGATCCGCGAAATGGCCCAGGACGCCCTGGAAGACGGCATCCTGATGGGCTGTGACGAGGCGCAGCTGCGCCAGGTGCTGCTGGCCCTGGTCGACTCGCTGGAAAACCCCTACGGGGACCGGAACACAGAGGACCGGTGAACGCCGACCAAAGCCGGCCGAAGCCGGCCAAAGCCGAGCCAAAGCCGGCCAAAGAAGGAACAGACGGTTGAGTTTCGTGATCCGGGCGATCCCGCTTTCCCTTGCATCCTGCCTCGTCTCGGCGGCCCTGGCCGGGCCGGCGGGCGCCATTGCCGGCGACATCGCCGTCTTGCAGGGCCTCGACAAGATCACCGCCCGCATCTCGACCTTCGAGGCGCCGCTGAACCAGCCGGTCCGCTTCGGCTCGCTGGAGATCATCGCGCGGTCCTGCGACAAGAAACCGCCGGAGGAAACCCCGGAGAGCACGGCTTTCCTGGAGATCGTCGACGTCCGCCCGGACTCGCCTTCGGTGGAACTCTTCAAGGGCTGGATGTTCGCCTCCAGCCCCGCCATCTCGGCGCTGGAGCATCCGGTCTATGACGTCTGGGTGGTCGACTGCAAGAAGGCCTCGAGCTCGTCCTCCGAGACCGCTCCGGAATAGAACTCGGCCTGGCCGGAGACCGCCCTTGTGAGCAGCTAAAGCTAGCTGGATAGAACCTTAACTGTAAGGTTATTGGCCTTGATCACATCTTTCAGTGTGTACCGCTTTGACAGTTGTAGCTCGTCAAAGGTACCTTTCTTACAGTACGTGAGTCTTCGATAGTTCGCGCCTACTCCTCTAAACGGAACAGGAAACAAGTTTAGGAATCGCATGTTGGATGTCGATGTAGGGCCGCGGAACCAGCCACCGTCTGTCGGAAATAACAAGTCGTAGCATTCAAGGGCGCGCTGAACCTGGTTTGGTGGTATGCGGGACTTCTCAGCTAGAAGTGCAATCTCCTGCTCTTCGTAGTCGCACAGAAAAAATCCGCCAAAAACCCACATGAACCACTGCCACAGAATTGGATATCTGTGGACGAATGGGTCGTCCTTAATTTCATCTAGTCCCGACCGAAAAGAGCCGGGAAGTGCTTCAAACCAGTCATATGTTGATCCGAAGATTTCCCACTCTTTCTTCGTCCGCTCTTCATCACCCATCCTACTGTACAAGACATAGTCGACCGCAGCTTTTAGAATGGATAAGCGAGCCATATGCTCCACAAAGCACGAAATTTGTAAGTCGTTGTATTCGCAATCGTAGAAGGTACGGTTGAAGTGGTCATTTTCTATCTGGGAAGCGTCGCCGTCAAAGTCCTTTCCAGACATTTCAGCGGAACAACGGGCGCTGAGGCGTGGATACTTCGCATAGAGATCGTAGAGTGATTCAAGTCTCGAAACTATATTTCTGGTAAAGAAAATTCCGCTGGTGAGTTCGTAAAAGTAGTTCCACATCGCATCATATCGATGAGCGTTACCTGGAGATTTTTGAGATGCTTTTAGCTTCTTAAGGAGATTCCGTTCCACCCAGTAGGAAAATCGCCACGTGGATACATCTCTAGAGTCAAGCGGATTGCCATCGGTGTGAGCGGCCAATTGCATTGGTGCTTTCTTAAGGTTTTCCAAAGGCTGTAGGTCGATCCCGAGCGCTTCGGCCCTCTTTTGGATTCGGTCGATGTGGTCTCGATTGCTGAGCGTCACCAACAGTCCATTTGGAATGTTGAGGTAAGTCATCCAGCCGCAAATCTTGAAGACGTCGGAACTGCCCCAGCTGCCAGATTTAGCTTCGACGAGCTTCAAATTTGGAAGCTTATCGTTGTAGTCGGTGGAAATTATGTCGAGCTCAAGAATGTCCACTTTGTCGCGCTCGATGATCTTACGCTCAGTGAAATTTCCACCTGTCTGCAATATGCCGGCGACGAGTTCCTCAAACTCGCTTCCTTTCGGCAATTCTGGTAGTTTAGCCCCTGTCATTCCGATGCTCCCTGTTGGTCGCGAGGGTGGAGAAATCGACAACCGTTGATAGATTGCCAGATTGCCCCATGCAACGGCAACTAGTAGTCATTCCGTGCAAGCGATAGTTGAGATAAGTGCTTGTATATCCGGTCTATGACGTCTGGGTGGTCGACTGCAAGAAGGCCTCCAGCTCGTCCTCCGAGACCGCTCCGGAATAGAATTCGGCCTGGCCGGAGACCGCCTTGGTGAGCAGCCGGCGGTAGTCCTCGCGGGGGATTTCGTAGACCCCGAAGCGGCTCAGGTGCGGCGTGGTGAACTGCGTGTCGAGCAACAGGAATCCACCCTTGCGCAGGCGCAGCACCAGATGGGCGAGGGCCACCTTGCTGGCGTCGGTCGCGCGGCTGAACATCGACTCGCCGAAGAAGGCGGCGCCCAGCGAGACGCCGTAGAGGCCGCCAACAAGCTCGCCGTCGCGCCAGCACTCCACCGAGTGGGCGAAACCCATCTCATAAAGCTCGTTGTAGAGCTGCTCGATCACCGGGTTGATCCAGGTATCCGGGCGGTTCGCCGCCGGCTCGGCGCAGCCCAGGATGACGTCGTGGAAGGCGGTATTGCAGCGCACGTCGAAGACGCCGCGTCGTATCCTGGCGCGTAGCTTGCGCGGCAGGTGGAGGCCGTCGAGCGGCAGGATGCCGCGCATGTCCGGGTCGATCCAATGCAACTCCGGGTCGACACGGCTCTCGGCCATCGGGAAGATCCCGATGGCATAGGCGCGGAGCAGAAGGTCGGGCGTCAGCTGCATGACGCCGAATCATATAATTCTAGGCGGCGCCGGCGACAAACTTTTCCAGCCAGTGGATATCGTAGTCGCCGTTGATGAAGTCCTGCGCCACGATCAGCCGCTGGTGCAGCGGGATCGAGGTGTCGACGCCCACGATGACGAACTCCTCCAGGGCGCGGCGCAGGCGCATCAGGCACTCGTTGCGGGTCTGGCCGTGGACGATCAGCTTGGCGATCAGGCTGTCGTAGGTCGAGGGGATGCGGTAGCCGGCGTAGAGCCCGGAGTCGACGCGCACGCCGAGGCCGCCGGGGGCGTGGTAGTCGGTCACCAGGCCCGGCGAGGGCATGAAGGTCTGTGAATTCTCAGCGTTGATGCGGCACTCGATGGCGTGGCCGGAGAAGGTGATGTCTTTCTGCTTGAGGTCCAGCGGCAGGCCGGCGGCGACGCGGATCTGCTCGCGCACCAGGTCGACGCCGGTGATCGCCTCGGAGATCGGGTGCTCCACCTGCAGGCGGGTGTTCATCTCGATGAAGTAGAACTCGCCGTCTTCATAGAGGAACTCGATGGTGCCGGCGCTGCGGTAGCCGAGATCACGCATCGCTTCGGCGACGCGCGTGCCGATCGCTTCGCGCTCGGCGGCGTTCAGCGCCGGCGAGAGCGCTTCCTCAAGGACCTTCTGGTGGCGGCGCTGCAGCGAGCAGTCGCGCTCACCCAGATGGATCGAGCCGCCCTGGCCGTCGGCCAGCAGCTGGACCTCGATGTGGCGCGGCTTGCCGAGATACTTCTCCATGTAGACTTCGTCGTTGCCGAAGGCGGCCTTGGCTTCCTGGCGGGCGAGGCGATAGGCGGTCTCCACCTCGCCGGCGTTCTGCGCCACCTTCATGCCGCGCCCGCCGCCGCCGGCGGAGGCCTTGATCAACACGGGATAGCCGATGTCGTCGGCGATCCGCCGCGCGTCCTCGGCGGAGATCACCGCCCCGGGCGAGCCGGGGACGACGGGAATGCCGAGTTCCTGCGCGGTCTTCTTGGCGACCACCTTGTCGCCCATCATGGCGATGTGCTTGGGCGAGGGGCCGATGAAGACCATGCCGTGCTCTTCGACCATGGCGGCGAAGTCGGCATTTTCCGACAGGAAACCCACCCCGGGATGGATGGCGTCGGCACCGGTGATGGTGGCGGCGGACAGGATCGCCGGGACGTTGAGATAGCTGTCCTTGCTGGGCGCCGGGCCGATGCAGACCGACTCGTCGGCCAGCCGCACGTGCATGGCGTCCGCATCGGCGGTCGAGTGCACGGCCACCGTCTGGATGCCCATCTCACGGCAGGCCCGGTGGATCCGCAGAGCGATTTCGCCGCGATTGGCGATGAGGATCTTGTCGAACATCGCGCTCAGGCGGGCCTACTCGATGACCAGCAGAGGCTCACCGTACTCCACCGGCTGGCCGTCGCTGATCATGATCTGCTTCACGGTGCCGGCGCGCGGCGAGACCAGCGGATTCATCACCTTCATGGCCTCGATGATCAGCAGGGTCTGGCCTTCGCGGATCTCGTCGCCAACCTTCACAAAGGGCGGCGCGCCGGGCTCGCCGGCGACGTAGACGGTGCCCACCATCGGCGCCGTGATGGCGCCGGCGGGAATCGCCTCGGGCCCGCCGGCGGGCGCGGCCGACCCCGGCGCCGCAGGTGCCGCTGAAGCCACGGGCGCGGCGACGGTGGTCACGCCGGCGTTCTTGGCGACGCGGATGCGGTGGTTGTTGACCTCGTACTCAATCTCGTTGAGTCCGGTTTCCTGCAGCAGGTCCGCCAGCTTGCGGACCAACTCTTCATTGACTTCGAACTTTGCCATCACGTCTCTTGCTCAGCGTTCAGGCGCTGCGCCATCGCGTCGAGAGCCATCAGGTATCCCTGGGACCCCAGACCGCAGATGACGGCGTCTGCTACCTTCGACACATAGGAATGATGCCGGAAAGCTTCGCGCCGATGGATGTTGGAAAGGTGCACCTCGATCAACGGCAGTTCGGCGGCGAGGAGGGCGTCCATGATCGCCACCGAGGTGTGCGTGTAAGCGGCCGGATTGATGACGATCGCGTTGTGACTGTCGCGCGCGTCCTGAATCCAGCCGACCAGCTCTCCTTCGCTGTTCGACTGGCGGAAGGTCACGGCGAGCCCCTTGCTCTTCCCATGGCGGCGGCAGCTTTCCTCGATGTCGCTGAGGGTTTCCCGCCCGTAGACTTCGGGCTGGCGGCTGCCGAGCATGTTCAGATTGGGGCCGTTGAGGATGAGAACTTTCGGCGCCTTGGCCACTTGCGCGTCCCCGTTGATCCAGACCGACAAGCGTTAGCATAGGCGGACCGGCGGGCGCAACGCGCCATTGCCTGCGTCGGGGCGGACAACGGCACGGACTCAGCTCGCCTTGGCACGGATCTCGGCGATCTGGGCGCGCAGCGCCTCCAGGCTGGTGGCGCCGGGGATCATGGTGTCGCCGATGACGAAAGCCGGCGTGCCGGTGATGCCGATGCTCTCGGCCAGCGCGTTGGTGCGCTGCAGCGCCGCCGTAATCGATGGATCCTGCATGTCCTTCTGCAGCGCCTCGGCATCGAGGCCGACCGATTCGGCGACCGCCAGGATTTCGTCGTCGGTGAAACTGCCGCCGTTTTCCATCAGCGCGAAATGGAAAGCCTCGTATTTGCCCTGGCGCTCAGCAGCCAGGGCGGCGCGCGCCGCCTGCACCGACTCGCGGCTGAGGATCGGAAATTCCTTCATCACCACGCGCAGGTTGGAATCTTCCTTGATGAGTGCGGCCAGGGTGTCGGTCATGCGCTTGCAGTAGGGGCAGCGGTAGTCGAAGAACTCGACCAGGGTGACGTCGCCGTCGGGGTTGCCCAACACCGGGTCGGCGGGGTCGGCGACCAATGCCGGACCCGCCGCGTCGAGGGCTTCCTTCAGGCGCTCGGCCTCCAGGGCCTGCTGCTGCTGCTCGTAGCGCTGCAGGGCCTCGACCACGACCTCCGGGTGGGCCAGCAGGTACTCGCGGACCAACTGCTCCACGGCCTCCTTTTCCATGCCGGCCAGGGGACTTGCGGCCTCCTGGGCCCGCGGGGCCTGCGGCAGGGCTGCCAAGCCGAGCGCCAGCGCCATGGCCAGCAGCGGGATCTTCCGGGAGCGGAGAAAGGCGTTTGTTTTCAGCATATTGAAGTTAGCCAGCTTGGGGTTTCGGGGGGCTGCACGCGCTCGCTGGGCGTTGATCCCCTTGCCGAGGTTCAGTGATAGCGGAAAGCGACGGCGTTGCGCAAATCACAGGATGGTCAAGCGAGGGGCCGCAAAATCCGATGGACGCCGTCAGTTCTGCTTTTTCAGCCGGCGCTCCGCCTCATTCTTGAGGTCCTGGGCGCGCAGCCAGGAGGCGGTGTTCTCGGGCAGCAGGCCGGCGGCGTGGTCGGCCCGGTCGCGCGCCTCGACGTACTTGCCGCGCGCCAGGGCGCTCTCGGCAAGGGAGAGGGCGGTCATCGCCTGGTCCCCGAGGCGGCCGTAGGCGATGGCGGAAAGCCGCCAGGCGCCGGCGTTGCTGGGCTCTCGGGCCAGGGTGACGGTCAGGTTCTCCAGCGCCGCCCGGTCCATCTCGCGGCTGTCCAGGGCGATCTGGGCCCTGGCCAGGGCCAGGCGAATCTGCGACGAATCCGGCAGCGACAGCACCGCCGACTGGTACTCCGGCACCGCTTCGGCGACCCGGCCGTGCTCCAGCAGCATCTGGCCCTTCAGTTCACGGAAATAGGGATCGTCGGGCTGCTCGGCCAGCAGGGCGTCGATCTCGGCCAGCGCCTTGTCGATGTCGGGGACCCGGTAGTAGGCGATGGCCCGGGCGTAGCGCGCCGGCAGGTTGGTGTCGCTCAGCGGATACTGGCGCAGCACCTGGTTCAGCGGCTCCAGGAAGCCGATCAGCTTGGCCCGCATGCGATTGTGCAGGACGACCAGTTCGGGGTCCGGCGGCTTGTTGGCGTAGGGCGACTCGCGCATCGCCTGACGCAGGAAGTCGATGCGGTCCTGGGTCAGCGGGTGAGTGCGCAGATAAGGGTCCTGGTTGTTGGTCAGCAGCACTTCCTGGCCGCTCAGCGATTCCATGAAGTTCATCAGGCCCTGGGGCGACTGCTCGGTGGCGCGCAGCAGGTTGACCGCCGCCTGATCGGCCGAGGTTTCCTGGGTGCGGGTGTACTGCAGCAGCCCGCGCAGGGCGATGTCCTGGCCGCCGCTCAGAACCGCCGCGCCGACGCCGGCTTCCCCCGTTGCCAGCGCGGCGCCCAGGCCCAGCAGGTAGGTGGCGATCAGGGTCGCGTAGGTCTGATCCAATGCGGCGCCGCTGCGCGCCAGATGGCCGCCGGAGATATGGCCGGTTTCGTGGGCGATCACGCCGATCACCTCGCCCGGCTCCTTGGTCTCGATTAACAGGCCGGTGTTGATGAACATATTGAGGCCGCCGGCAACAAAAGCGTTGAGTGCGCGGTCCTTTACAAGGTAGAGCGTGATGCCCTGGGGGCTCAGCCCGGCGGCTTGGAACAGTGGCGTGGCATAGATGCGGATGGTATTTTCGATCTCCGCATCGCGAATCAGCTGCATCTGTTCGGCGGCCGCCCGCTGCGGCAGCAGAGGGCCGAACAAGAGCAATAACACGCAGAACAAAGGAATGGGCGGTTTGCGCAAGGGTTTTTTCTCGCCTTTCATCACCATACCTAGCCATCTCTTACGGTTTTTTCAACGTAAGGTATCCCCGCAAGGCCTAAAGGTAGCAGCTCTCCTGGGCATAAGTGTGACGGCCCTGGCCGCCTGCGACGGCGTGCGCGAACCCGGCGTGCTGGCCCCGGTCGAGGGATTCGCCGGCCTGGTCGCCGGCGACGAGCCGCGCGCGGTGACCATCGGGCGCGACGTCCTCGGCAACGGCGGCACCGCCGCCGATGCGGCGGTGGCCATGTACTTCACCATGACCGTGACCCTGCCGTCACGCGTCGGCATCGCCGGGGGCGGCGCCTGCCTGGCCCACAACAGCGGCCTCGGCTTCCAGGAGGGCGATCCCTTCGACGAGGCCTACCTGTTCCTGCCGGATCCGGCCGCGCCGGGCCGTCCGCAGCTGGCCGGGCCGCGCGCCATGGCGGTGCTCCACGCCCGCCATGGCGCCCAGCGCTGGGAGCTGCTGCTCAGCGACGCCGAGCGTCTCGCCCGCGTCGGCACCGGCGCCAGCCGTGCCTTTGTGACCGACCTCGACGCGGCGGCCACCTTCGTCTCGGCCAGTCCGGACCTCAAGGCCGCTTTCTCGAACCGGGCCGGGACGCTGGCCAGCGAGGGCGACGAGATCGTCCGCGCGGAGCTGTCGGGCCTGATCTCCGGGCTGCGCCGCCAGGGCGCCGGCTATCTCTATACCGGCGCCTTTGCCAACCGCTTCGTCGAGGCGGCCAACGGGATCGGCCTGCCGCTGACCGTCCAGGACCTGCGCGAGACGGTGCCCACCGTCACCGCGCCGCTGGCCGTTCCCTACGGCGACAACGTCGCCTACTTCCCGCCGCTGCCGGGCAGCGGCGGGCTGCTGACCGCGCAGATGTGGGGCATGCTGACGGAGGTCGAGAACTACTCCGGCGCCGGGCCGGCGGAGCGCGCCCACCTGCTGGCGGAGGCCGGCCAGCGCGCCTTTGCGGCACGCGGCGGCTGGCTGGGCGGCAGGGGCAATGCTGACGGCGGCAATGCTGACGGCGGCAATGCCGGCAGCGGCGGCGAGCTGGTGTCCGAGGCGGCGCTGGAGCGGCTGATGGCCGGCTACAGCGCGCGCCAGCACACCCCGACCGCAGCCGGGGCGGCGGCGGTGCCCGCGGTTTCCAACCCCTTCACCGCCGGCTTCGTGGTGGCCGACGCGTGGGGCTCGGTGGTCACCTGCAGCTTCACCATGAGCGGCCTGTTCGGCGACGGCCGCACGGTGCCCGGCACCGGCGTCATCCTGCCCAAGGTGGCGGTGCCCGGCGCGGACAACCTGAGCACCGCGATCATCGGCAATCCCTTCAACGGCACGGTGTATTTCGCCGGCACCGCCAGCGGCGGCCTGGCCGCCCCGGCGGCGCTGACGCGCGTCATGCTGGACAGTGTGGAAGGCGGCGGCGACCTGCAGGCGGCGGTGGCGGCGCCACGGGTGGTGAACGTCGGTTCGCCGGACGTTACCTACCACGAGCCGACTCTCGACCCGGCGGTGCTGGCGGGCCTGCGCGAGCGCGGCCACGATCTGCGCGCGGAGTCCGGCGTCGGCCGGGCCAACGCGCTGTTCTGTCCGGAGGGATTGCGCGTCGCGCCCGGCGGCTGCCTGGTCGAGACTGACAAGCGCGGCCACGGCCTCGCCGTCGTCGCGCAGTAGCGGCGGGTCGGGCCCAGTGACGACGGAAGCGCCAATGACGGAAGCGATTCCGCCATGGCGCTGAAGGTCGCCGGCCGCGGCCGCGTGCCGCCCTTCATCGTGATGGACGTCATGCGCGCGGCCAACGAGCGCGAGGCGGCCGGCGGCGACGTGCTGCACCTGGAGGTCGGCCAGCCCGGCACCCCCGCGCCGGACGGCGTGCTGGCGGCGGCCAAGCAGGCCCTGGACGGCCACCTGATCGGCTACACCGATGCCATGGGCATGCCGTCCTTGCGCCGGCGCATCGCGCGGCACTATGAGGACTGGTACGGCACCGCGGTGGATCCCGCCCGCGTCATGGTCACCACCGGCTCCTCGGCGGGCTTCCTGGTCGCCTTCCTGGGCGCCTTCGACCCCGGCGACCGGGTCGCCCTGGCGGCGCCGGGCTATCCGGCCTACCGCAATATCCTGACCGCGCTCGGCGTCGAGCCGGTGCTGCTGCCGGCCGAGGCCGAGCACCGTTTCCAGCCGACGCCGGCGCTGCTCGACCGTCTGCCCAAGCCGCCCGACGGCCTCATCGTCGCCTCGCCGTCCAACCCGGCGGGCACCATGGTCGGGCGCGATGAGATGCGGGCGCTGGTCGACTACTGCCGCGACCACGGCATCCGCCTGGTGTCCGACGAGATCTACCACGGCATCTGCTTCGCCCAGCCCGGCGTCAGCGCGCTGGAGCTCAGCGACGACGCCATCGTCATCAACTCCTTCTCCAAGTACTTCTCGATGACCGGCTGGCGGCTCGGCTGGATGGTGCTGCCGCAAGACCTGCTGCGCCCGGCCGAATGCCTGGGCCAGAACTTCTTCATCTCGGCACCCTGCCTGTCGCAGATCGCGGGGGAGGCGGCCTTCGACTGCGGCGACCAGCTCGACGGCTACGTCGCCGCCTACGCGCGCAACCGCGCGCTGCTGCTGGAGCAACTGCCCAAAGCGGGGCTCGACCGCCTGGCGCCCGCCGACGGCGCCTTCTACATCTACGCCGACGTCTCCGCCCTGACCAACGACAGCGAAGAATTCTGCAAGCGCATGCTCGCCGAGATCGGCGTCGCGGCGACCCCGGGCATCGACTTCGATCCCGACCGCGGGCGGCATTTCGTGCGCTTCTCCTTCGCCGGCCGCGAAGCGGCGATGGCCGAGGCGGCGAAGCGTCTGCAGGGTTGGATCAAGGGCTAGCCTTTCAGCCCTTGGTCCAGATGCGCAGCGGACCGGCCGACTGGAAGCCGGCACGCAGCGCTGCCGTCAGTTCATCGCCGGATTCATATCCGACGACGGGCAGGCCGGGGAAGCGCCGCGCCGCCTCGCGAGGGAGTTCCCGCCAGACGATTTCCGGATCGATCCCGGCGTGAAACACGTTGGACAGGCCGACAACGCCCGCGCCTTCGTTCAATATGCCGCCGCACAGTGGACCGGCGTCGGCGGGTGCGAAGAGAAAGCTCACATCGGGGCGCGCTACCAGGTCTGCGGTGAAGAAGCGCGATGCCTCGGCGGCGGTTGCATCGCCTGCCCAGGCCCGGTGCCAGATCTGCAGATCGGCTTCAGAACGCGCCGTTTCCCAGGACAGCTCTGCCTGGCGTTCCCCCGCATCATCGGCTGGCAGCGGCCACAGGATCCATTCCGCGTCGAACAGGACGCTAAAGCCCAGCCGGTGCAGGTCAAGGCACCGGAAGCTGTCTTTCACCGACCAACCCGAGTGTCGAGGCGATGCGACCAGCGCGGCAATTGCTTCGACCTGCTCCGTGGCCGCTTCGGCGGGCGCCAAGGTGACGACGTCGGGATAGAAGGGCGGCGTGCCGAACCGATTCAGCCAAAGCGTTTCCCCGAACTCGCCAGGAACGCCCTGAGCACGGCAGACGGCATCGCACCACAGGGCGTTGTTCCGTGCCGCCTTCAGAAGCGTTCGTCTCATCATGCGCGCTCAGTCGGGTCGCTCATGCGCACCGCGGCGACGGTGCTTTGCGAGTGCGATGCCGCCGCACAATCATGAAGCTTCCACACACAAAGAAAACGGCCCCCTCCAAGTGAAGGGGGCCGTTCATTGTTTCAGGCTGTCGCGACGTCAGACGAAGCGGTTCCACCAGCCGCGGCGCTTGGGCTGGTCGTCCTCGGCCTTGTCGCTGTGCGGCGGCTCGAGGGTATCGACCTCCTCGCCGGCGGCCTGTTCGGTGGAGGGGGAAGTCCCCGGCGTCGCCGACTCGATCACCACCTTGGGGTCGGTCGCGCTGATGTCGGGCGGCGGTGTGGTCGCGGTCGGCGCAGCGGCGGCCGGCAGCGGTTCGGCTACGTGCTCGGCATGGCTGCCGTTGGTGAAGCTTCCGAACTCTTCGGCCTCTTCCGTGTCCGCCTCGGCCTGCGCTTCCTCGCTTGCCTGAGACACCGCCTCGGCGGGCTCGGAGGCGTCGCCCGACTGGCCGCGGCCACGGCTGCGGCCGCCCCGGTTGCCGCGACTGCGCCGGCGGCCGCGCGGCTTTTCTTCGTCGCCGCCGCTTTCAGCCCGGGCGCCATCCCCGGCGCCGTCGCCGTCGTAGCCTTCACCGTCGGCCGTCTCGGCCGTCTCGGCCTCGTAGGCGTCGCCGCCTTCCGACTCACTGGTGGCTTCGCGGGTCTCGCCCGAGGTTTCGTCGTCGCGGCGGCGCGACCGGCGGCGGCCGCCGCGCTTGCCGCGGCGCTTGCGCTTGCGCTCCGCCTTCTGCTCGTCCTCGCTGGCCTCGGCATCCACGCCGCGCTCGGCTTCCGCCTCGAGCTCGACGTCGGTCTCTTCCTCGTCCACCTCGGTGACGCTGTCGCGGCCGCCCCGGCCACGCGAGTCCGATCCCCGCGCCTCCTGGGGGCGGTCCTCGCGCTCGCCGCCACGATCGTCGTCGCGGCGCCGGCGGCCGCGGCGGCTGCGGCGGCCCCGGCGGCGTTCGCCGTCCTCGCCCTCGGCATCGCCGGCGGCTTCACGCCGGCCCTCGCCACGGCCCTCACTGCGGCCCTCGCTGCGGCCTTCACCACGGTCGTCGCGCCGGCCCTCGCGGCGGTCGTCACGCCGCTCCTCGCGCCGCTCTTCACTGGGCGCGGCGACGCGGCGCTCGGCGATCACGCCGTCACGCTCGATGGTGAAAGCGTCGGTCGCCAGGTGGTCGTCGGTTTCCACCGAGACCTTGAAGTCGTAGCGCTCCTCAATGGCGACCACGTGGTGCCGCTTCTTGTTCAGCAGGTAGAGCGCGACCTGGGTCGGCACGGTCACGCTCATCTCGCCGCCGGGCTCGCGGATGCCTTCCTCCTCCAGCCGGCGCAGCACCTGCAGGGCCAGCGATTCGACGGTGCGCACGCGCCCGTCGCCGCGGCAGTGCGGGCAGGTCTCGGTCGAGCTCTCGAAGAGGCTGGGACGCAGCCGCTGACGCGACATCTCCAGCAGGCCGAAGGGCGAGATGCGGCCCAGCTGGATGCGCGCGCGGTCGTTCTTCAGCGCCTCCTTCAGGCGCCGCTCGACCTCGCGGTTGCGCCGCGATTCCTCCATGTCGATGAAGTCGATGACGATGAGGCCGGCGAGATCGCGCAGGCGCAACTGGCGGCCCACCTCGTCGGCGGCTTCAAGATTGGTCTTCAGCGCCGTTTCTTCGATGTGCCGTTCGCGGGTGGCACGGCCGGAGTTCACGTCGACGGCGACCAGCGCCTCGGTCTGGTTGAACACCAGATAGCCGCCGGAGCGCAGCTGCACCGTGTTGGAGTGCATGGCGTCGAGCTGGCTTTCCACCTGGTAGCGCTGGAACAGCGGGTGGTTGATGTCCTTGTACTGCTGCACCTTCTTGGCATGGCTGGGCGTCAACGACTTCATGAAGTCCTTGGCGGCCTTGTAGCCTTCCTCGCCGTCGACCAGCACCTCGTCCATGTCGCGGCTGTAGAGGTCGCGGATGGCGCGCTTGATGAGGTTCGCTTCCTCGTAGATGAGGGCAGGGGCCGTCGACTGCAGAGTCGACTGGCGGATGCTGTCCCACAGGCGCAGCAGGTACTCGTAGTCGCGGCGGATTTCCAGCTTGGTACGCTGGCTGCCCGCGGTGCGCACGATGACGGCGATGCCCTCCGGGATGTCGAGTTCGGAGAGGATGCCCTTCAGGCGCCGGCGGTCGCTGGCGTTGCTGATCTTGCGGCTGATGCCGCCGCCCTTGTTGGTGTTGGGCATCAGCACGCAGTAGCGGCCCGGCAGCGACAGGTAGGTGGTCAGCGCCGCGCCCTTGTTGCCGCGCTCCTCCTTGGTCACCTGCACCAGCAACACCTGGCGGCGCTTGATGACCTCCTGGATCTTGTAGCGGCGCAGCAGCTGCGCGCGGCGGCGCTGGGCCTCTTCCATCTCGTCGCCGCCGACGGTATCGACGCGCTCCTCGGTCTCGACCTGCTCGGGGTCGCGCGGCGCCTCGGCAGCGGCCGCAACCTCCTCACCGTCTTCGGCTTGTTCTTCGGCTTCGCTACCGTCGTTCCCGGCGGCGGCCTCTGCGGCCTGGGCGTCGTCTTCGGCGCCGTCGGTCGTCTCGGCGCCGTTGTCGTCGTCCTGCTCGGACGAGGCTTCGCTGCGGTCCGCCGCGCCGGCATCTTCCGGCGCCTCGATGGCCGGCAGTTCGTTATCGCCGTAGTCTTGAATCTCGTCGGCCGGTTCGGACTTCAGCGCGGCCTCTTCGGCCAGCAGCGCCTCGCGGTCGGCGATGGGGATGCGGTAGTAGTCGGGATGGATTTCGCTGAACGGCAGGAAACCGTGGCGGTTGCCGCCGTAATCGACGAAGGCCGCCTGCAGGGAGGGTTCTACCCGCGTAATCTTGGCGAGGTAGATATTGCCTTTAAGCTGCTTCCTGGAACTTGTTTCGTAGTCGAAATCCTCAAGTCGATTGCCAGATTGAACCACCACCCGGGTTTCTTCCGGGTGGCTGGCATCGATAAGCATACGTTTGGCCATAAAGGGACAACTCCGGAACGCGCAACGCGGGAACCACGGGGACAGCCTTTCTGTCTCCCGGCCGCGGCGCGAAAGTCTGGGGAACTCGTTTGGTCGACAATTGCGTTGTCTGGACCGTCATCGGAACGAGCATGCTCTCTTTTCCGAGGTCATGGACGGTGCGGCCCGTTTGAACGCGAAGCCGCCGTCAGCGCCTCGACGGCCTGGTCGCTACACATGAAATGAGGGCCAGGCCGTGAATTTGGGGGAGCCACGTAACTGCTATCGTGTCGCTGCTGTCGAAGATAATGAGCTAGCGAGAGCGGCCACGCGGCCCGGTTGTCTGCAATCCCTTGCCCGGAGTCGGCCGCTTGCCCCTTATAGGGGGACCGCGCTCCGCCGACTGCGCGGCTACCACGAAGGGAGCGCCGCAGCCCCGTTGCCACGCCACTAATCAGGGGAAAGGCTCGGGAGGCGAAGAGATTTGCGAGGGCAATAATATCAGGCAACTGCATGGCATACCACCCTCTATTCGCAACGGCGCCCGCAAGGGGCGCGGGGTCGCAACGGCGCCCGCAGAGGGCGCGCTGGCGATGCGGGGGGCGATGCGGGGGCGGATCGCGGCCTTTTGAGCCTCTCCGAGACCCCGCGAGGTTGCGGCGGCGGCCGATACCGCCCATTTTTGCGGGGGTCCTCTCCGCGGGGAAGACGGCGGCTTGGCACCGGCGGCGCGACCGGTTCTAAGGGGCTTGGCCGCGCGGCGGCGATTCGCGTATATCTGGTAGCGTAACCTTAAGCTGCCGCAAAATGTAGGAAAACACCTTGAAGCTTCGGCCTCTCCTGCTGCTTTTGGCCTCCCTCCTAGTACCGGGGCTGATGGGCCTGACGGGCAGCGCGCTGGCGCCGGGCGCGGCCTGGGCTAAGCCGGAAGTGGTCGCCGCCCGCCTCGGCGAGACGCCGGAGCGCACCCGCTTCGTGCTGGAACTGAGCGAGGACCTGCCTTACCGGGTGTTCACCCTGCCGGACCCCTTCCGCGTGGTGCTGGACCTGCCGGAGGTCGCCTGGACCCTGCCGCAGGGCCAGGAACCGCAACCCACCGGCCTGATTACCGGCCTGCGCTTCGGTCTCTTCGCCCCCGGCACCAGCCGGGTGGTGCTGGACGTCAGCGGCCCGGTGCTGCTGCAGAAGGTTTTCGTCATCCCGCCCCGCGAGGGCAAGCCGCACCGCCTGGTCATCGACATCGAACAGGCGACGCGCCAGCAGTATTTCGCCGCCGACGGCAGCGCCACCGGCGAGGCCACCGTGTCCGACGAACCGCTGCCCTCCCTGGGCGACCGGGCAGGCGATGGGGCGGGCGGCCAGCAGGCGACCCTGCCGCCGGGGGTGCCGCCGCTGCCGCAGCCCAAGCCTTCCGATGCCCGCCCGGTCGTGGTGATCGATCCCGGCCACGGGGGCGTCGATCCCGGCGCCGTGGGGGTGTCCGGCGTCTACGAGAAGAACCTCACCCTCGACTACGGCCTCGCCCTGAAGCGGGCGCTGGAGGCCACCGGCCGCTACCGGGTGGTGATGACACGCGACAAGGACCTGTTCCTGAAACTGCGCGAGCGCATCCGGGTGGCCCAGGAGGCCAAGGGGGACCTGTTCCTCTCGCTGCATGCCAATGTGCACGCTTCCGGCCAGATCCGCGGCGCCTCGATCTATACGCTGTCGGAGACCGCCTCGGACCAGGAGGCCGCGGCCCTGGCCGCGGCGGAGAACGCCGCCGACGTCCTGGCCGGCGTCGATCTGACCGACCAGACGGGCGATGTTAGGAATATCCTCATTGACCTGGCCCAGCGCGAGACCATGAATCTGTCCAAGAAGTTCGCCAACGACCTGGTGCAGGAGGTCGGGCAGGAGACCAAGCTGCTGCGCAACACGCACCGCTTCGCCGGCTTCGCGGTCCTGAAATCCCCGGTGGTGCCGTCGGTGCTGTTCGAGATCGGCTACATGTCGAACCGCCAGGAGGAGCGCCTGCTGCGCGACCCGACCCACCGCAGCAAGATAATCGACTCGATTATTCGGGCCACTGACGGCTATTTTGAACGGCAGAAGGCGGCCAGCCGGACCTGACGGGGCCGGCCCTTGAGGTCCGGTTGCGGCCGAGGGAACCGCTGCGGCGCCAGGGGGTTACCTCCGGAGCGCGCGCAGCGGGGAACCACAGGACCGCCACATTTGGGTGCCATAGTGCGTAATTGGGACCGCAGCCGGACCGTTATCCTGGCGGATCGCCCGAGACGGAGCGTGGCGGCTGAACGGCGACATTCAGGGTTGCATTCGCGGTTGAGGTTCCTTAACGCCTCTTGCCGTAGCATGCCGGCCCTGAACGGGGCGGCCCTGAGCGCGGAATCCGGGGCGGGCCGAAGGGCCCGGCAGCGTTGGCCGGCGGAGATCAGAGCGTGAGAAGAGCTTTCAAAGTACTGGGCGTCGTGCTCGGCCTTTGCGTGGTCATGGCGATCATCGGGGCCGGTGGCCTGGTGTACGTCTTTTACCACTTCGGCCGCGGCCTGCCGGAGTACAGCCAGCTCGCCGACTACGCGCCGCCCACGGTGACCCGCGTCCACGCCGGCGACGGCAGCCTGCTGGCCGAGTACGCGACGGAAAAGCGCGTCTTCGTTCCGATCGAGGCGATCCCGCGGCGCGTGGTCAACGCCTTCCTCTCCGCCGAGGACAAGAACTTCTACGAACATCCCGGCGTCGACTTCACGTCGGTGGCGCGCGCGGTGGTCACCAACATCGCCAATCTGGCCACCAACCGCCGGCCGGTCGGGGCCTCGACCATCACCCAGCAGGTCGCCAAGAACTTCCTGCTGACCAACGAGGTCTCCTACGAGCGCAAGATCAAGGAGGCCATCCTGGCCTTCCGCATCGAGCAGGCCTTTACCAAGGAAACGATCCTCGAGCTGTACCTGAACGAGATCTACCTCGGCTTCGGCTCCTACGGGGTGGCCGCGGCGGCGCTCAACTACTTCAACAAATCGCTCGACGAACTGACCATCGCCGAGGCCGCTTACCTGGCGGCGCTGCCCAAGGCGCCCAACAACTACCACCCCGTCTACAAGCACGAGGCGGCGGTGGCGCGGCGCAACTGGGTTGTCGGCCGCATGGCCGAGGACGGCCGTATCGGCGCCGCCGATGCCGAGGCGGCGATTGAAGAGCCGCTGATCGTGCACCGGCGCGACGAGGCCGAGGTGGTGAAGGCGGAGTACTTCGCCGAGGAGACCCGGCGCGAGCTGGCGCGGCTCTACGGCGATGAAAGCCTCTACACCGGCGGCCTCTCGGTGCGCACGACCCTCGACCCGCACCTGCAGGACATCGCCAACCGTGTGCTGCGCGAGGGCCTGATCGACTACGACCGCCGCCACGGCTGGCGCGGCCCGCTGCAGCAGATCGCCATCGGCGAGGGCGTCGACCTGATGTCGCGCCTGCAGGAGATCGAGCGGCCGGTCGGCATCGACGGCAGCTGGCAGCTCGCCGCCGTGGTGTCGACCGACGCCAAGCAGGCGGAGATCATGCTGTCCGACGGCAACGCCGGCCACATCCCGATGGACGCGCTGAAGTGGGCGCGCAAGTGGATCGAAGGCCAGCGCATCGGCAACGAGCCGAAAAAGCCGGGCGAGGTGCTGCAGGCCGGCGACGTCGTGCTGGTCGAAGCCCTCCAGGCTGATAGCGAAGAAGGCGACCAGGCGGCGGCGGCGGACAGCTACGCGCTGCGCCAGATCCCCGACGTGAACGGCGGCCTGGTGGCGCTCGACCCGCATACCGGGCGGGTGCTGGCCATGGCTGGCGGCTTCGCCTATGACCGCAGCGAGTTTAACCGCGTGACACAGGCCAAGCGGCAGCCCGGCTCGGCCTTCAAGCCCTTCGTTTATCTGGCCGGGCTCGACAGCGGCTTCACGCCGGCGACCCGCATCCTCGACGCCCCCTTCGTGCTCGACCAGGGCCCCGGCCTCGGCAAGTGGAAGCCGTCGAACTACTCCAAGGAATTCTATGGCCCGACGGCGATGCGGGTCGGCATCGAGAAGTCGCGCAACCTGATGACCGTGCGGCTGGCGCAGACCATCGGCATGGAGAAGGTGGCCGAGTACGCGCGCCGCTTCGGCGTCATCGAGAACCTCGAGCCGGTGCTGGCGATGTCGCTCGGCGCCGGCGAGACCACCCTCATGCAGATCACCACGGGCTACGCCATGATGGTGAACGGCGGCAAGCGCATCGCGCCGACCCTGATCGACCGCGTACAGGACCGCCACGGCCGCACCATTTACCGGCACGATACGCGCGAATGCCCCGACTGCCGGGTCGAGGCCTGGCACGAGCAGGCGCCGCCGGCGCTGCCGGACGAGCGCGAGCAGGTTGTCGATCCGGCCTCGGCCTACCAGATCGTCGGCATGCTGCAGGGCGTGGTCCAGCGCGGCACCGGCCGGCGCATCGCCGAACTGGGCATGCCGCTGGCCGGCAAGACCGGCACCACCAACGACAACTACGACACCTGGTTCGTCGGCTTCAGCCCGGACCTCGCGGTCGGCGTATTCGTCGGCTTCGACGAGCCGAAGACCCTGGGGCCCAACGACACCGGCTCCAACGTCGCCGCGCCGCTGTTCAAGGACTTCATGGCCGAGGCGCTGACCCAGGAGGACGCCGTGCCGTTCCGTATCCCGCCGGGCATCCGCATGGTGCGGATCAACGCGGAGACCGGCCAGCTCGCCCGCCCGGGCGACAGCAACGTCGTGCTGGAGGCTTTCAAGCCCGGCACCGAGCCGACCGGGCGCGAGGTGGTGATCGACGGCGGCTACAACCCCTCGACCGGCAGCACCGCGGCCAGCGGCACCGGCGGCCTCTACTGACCGCTCCCGCGCGGCCGGCGGCGGCCCGGCGTTTCTAGCTCTGTACGGCTGCCCCCCAAATCCGATACAAAAGCCTGCAGCAACCGGCCGCCTTCGCCTAACGCGGGTGCGCGCCTCAGTCTTTGTCCCAAGGAGTGCCCATGCGCGCCGAAATTCAAGCGGTGGCCGACGAGATTCGTCAGTCGTTGACCCTGCTGAGGAGGCATCTTTGACGTCGATGCCGCCACCCTGCGTCTCGACGAGCTGAACGCCGAAGCCGAGAATCCCGACCTGTGGAACGATACCGAGCGGGCCCAGAAGGTGATGCGCGAGCGCACCCATCTGGAGCATTCGCTGAAGGAGTACCACGGCATCGAGCACGAGCTGGAGGACGCCCTGACGCTGGCCGAGCTCGGCGAGGCCGAGGATGACGAGGCCAGCATCGACGAGGCGCAGAGCCAGCTCGACGCCCTTCAGGCGCGCGTCGCCAAGCGCCAGCTGGAAAGCCTGCTGTCCGGCGAGGCCGACGGCAACGACGCCTACCTGGAAGTGAACGCCGGCGCCGGCGGCACCGAGGCGCAGGACTGGGCGCAGATGCTGCTGCGCATGTACGTGCGCTGGGCCGAGCAGCACGGCTACAAGGTGGAATGGCTGGAAGAGAGCGCGGGCGAGGAAGCCGGCATCAAGTCGGCCTCGGTGAAGGTGATCGGGCCGAACGCCTACGGCTGGCTGAAGACCGAGTCGGGCGTCCACCGCCTGGTGCGCATCTCGCCCTTCGACTCCCAGGCGCGCCGCCACACCTCCTTTGCCTCGGTCTGGGTCTATCCGGTGGTCGACGACACCATCGAGATCGAGGTGCTGGACAAGGACGTGCGCATCGACACCTACCGCGCCTCCGGTGCCGGCGGCCAGCATATCAACAAGACCGATTCCGCGATCCGCATCACCCATATGCCGACCGGCATCGTGGTGCAGTGCCAGAGCGACCGATCGCAGCACAAGAACCGCGCCCAGGCGTGGAACATGCTGCGCGCGCGCCTCTACGAGCACGAGCTGCAGAAGCGCGAGGAAGCGGCGCAGGCCGAGGCGGACTCCAAGACCGACATCGGGTGGGGCCACCAGATCCGCTCCTACGTGCTGCAGCCCTACCAGATGGTCAAGGACCTGCGCACGGCGGTGGAAAAGGGCAATGCCCAGGGCGTGCTGGACGGCGACATCGACGATTTCCTCGAGGCCTCGCTGGCCTCGCGGCTGGATGGGGGCAGCGGCTCGGGCGCCGACGCCTAGAGGAGAGGGGCTGCCGGAGCGGTAACGCGGCGCTGAACCGGCATGGGGGACTGAGACTTGCGCATTCCACGTTCGGGGGTCAGCGGCATCGTCAATCCGGCCTTCCCGGGGCGCATGGCCTCGCTGATGATGTCGCTGCTCTACCAGTTCGACCAGACCCAGTGGCTGACGCCCGACGAGCTGTTCTTCCACCAGGCCCGCCAGCTGCGCCTGCTGTTCCAGCATGCCGCGGCGACGGTGCCGTTCTATCAGCAGCGCTTCGCTGCCGCCGGCGTCGATCCGCAGGCCCCGGTGACGCGCGAGACCCTCGCGCGCCTGCCGGTCCTGCAGCGCACCGAGCTGCAGGGCGCAGGCGATGCGATGAACACCACGGCGCTGCCGCAGTCGCACGGCAAGCGCCATGCGATCGAGACTTCCGGCTCCACCGGCCGTCCGCTGCGCCTCTTCGGAACCGAAGTCACCGGCATCTTCTGGCGCGCCTGCGTGATGCGCGAGCACCTCTGGCAGGAACGCGATTTCAGCCGCAAGCTGGCGGCGATCCGCTGGGTGCGCCAGGGAGCGGCGATGCCGCCGGCCGGCGTCCGCAGCGAGAGTTGGGGGCCCGCCTCGGGCTCGATCTACCCGACCGGGCCGGCGGTGCTGCTCAACATCGGCAGCGAGCCGCGCGAGCAGGTCGCCTGGCTGCAGCGGGAGACCCCGGACTACCTCATCTCCTTCCCGTCGAACCTCGCCGCGCTCGCCAGCTACTGCCTGGCGCACGGCATCGCGCTCTCCAACCTGAAACAGGTGATGACGGTCGGCGAGACGGTGACGGGCAAGGTCCGCAGGATCGTGGACGAGGCCTGGGGCGTGCCGCTGAAGGACTCCTACAGCTGCGAGGAAGCCGGCTATCTCGCCATCCAGTGCCCGCAACACGACGTCTACCACGTGCAGTCGGAAAGCGTCCTGCTGGAGATCGTCGACGAGGCGGGGCGCGCCTGCCAGCCCGGCGAGGTCGGCCGCGTGCTGGTCACCAGCCTGCATAACTTCGCGACGCCGCTGATCCGCTACGAGCTGGGCGACTACGCCGAGGCTGGCGGCGCCTGCGCCTGCGGGCGCGGCCTGCCGGTGGTGACGCGCGTGCCGGGGCGCAAACGCAACCGGCTGATCCTGCCGGACGGCCGATCGGGGTTTCCCGACCCGGGCGCGCAGGCGGACTTTCGCGGCCTCGGCACCAAGGTGCGCGAATACCAGTATATCCAGCGCAGCGTCGCCCTGATCGAGAAGCTGATGGTGGTGTCGCAGCCGCTGACGCCGCAGGAGGAGGCCGCCGAGAAGGCCCTCGTCGCGAAGATCTTCGGCGACATCTTCGAGGTGAAGCTGACCTACCTGGACGCGCTTCCCAAACGCGGTGCGGGCAAGTTCGAGGCGTTCATCTCCGAAGTCGAAGCCTAGCTCGGCTAGAGCGCCTCAGGCGGCTTTGCGCGTCGCCAGGAAGATGCCCGGCAGCACCAGAGCGGCCCCCAGCAGGTGATAGCTGTGCAGTTCCTCGCCCAGCAGCAGGTAGGCCAGCACGCCGTTGTAGACGGGGATCAGGTACATCAGCAGGCTGGTCGGGCCCGCGCCGAGGATGCGCTGCACCAGGGCATAGACCTGGTAGGCGCCGAAGGAGGCGACGACGGCGAGGAAGCCGACGGTGGCGAAGGAGCGGGCGTCCCACAGCGGCAGCGCGCCGGAAAGACCCTCGGCCACGGTGAAGGGCAGCAGGATCAGGATGCCCCCGCCGGCGATGGCAGCGAAGCGCGCCATCATCGGCAGGGCCGAGGGCCGGTGGCGCAGCAGCACGGCGTAGAAGGCCCAGCCCGCCATCGCCGCGACGATCCAGAGATCGCCGGGCGCGAAGCTGAGCGAGAGCAGCACCGCCAGCTCGCCGCGGCAGACGATCGCCACCACACCCGCGAGCGACAGCAGGATGCCGGCGCCCTGCAGCAGGCCCAGGGCTTCGCCGTAGAACACGCGGGCGAGCACGACGATGAGAATCGGCGAGGCGGCGTAGATGAGCCCGATGTTGGTGGCCGAGGTGGTGTCGGCGCCGATGTAGACGAAGGCGCCGCAGACCCCCATGCCCAGCGCCCCCAGCACCAGGACGTCGCGCCATTCCGCAACGATGGCGGCGCGGTAGCGCCACAGGGTGCCGGCGGTGAACGGCAGCAGCAGCACGAAGGTGGCGCTCCAGCGCCAGAAGGCGAGCGCCACCGGTGGGAAGAAGTCGTGGGTGGCGCGCGCCGTCAGCATGTTGGAGGCAAAGAGCGCCGGGGCGACGAACAGCAGGATCAGGGCAAGCCGACGCTCGCTGAGGCCGAACCAGGTCGTCGTCTGCCGCGCCGGGTCGCGGGTGCTGTCTTCTGCCGTCATCGTGGGTTCAGCCTGTAGCGGCTGCCAACCGCGGGGTCAAACGCCGAAGCGGCAGGGGTGCCATGATGGATTGTTGATTTGCCTCCGAGGAAGCCGCTGTCGTCCCGGGCCTTGTTCCCGGGGACGACAGCTGTGTTTCCTGCTCACTCCATCGCCAGCGCGGCGTAGAAGTCTGCCGGCAGGCCGGCCGCTTCGCGGGCGGCTTCGTTGAAGGGCGGCTTCAGCTGGCCGCGGAAGTGGCGGCGCACCAGGGCTTGCCACGTCTGCGTCGTATCAAGGCCGCGGCGCGCACAGAGGTGATCGAACCAGCGCTTGCCGATGGCGACGTGACCGATTTCCTCGTCGTAGATTACCTTGAGGGCGGCGGCGCTCTCCAGGTCCTCGACTTTCTGCAGCTTGCCGATCATCGCCGGCGTCACATCGAGGCCGCGCGCCTCCAGAACCAGGGGCACCACGGCGAGGCGCGCCAGGAGATCGTGCGCGGTCTCTTCGGCAGCCTGCCACAGGCCGTCGTGCGCCGGCAGGTCGCCATAGGCAAATCCCAGGGCGGCGAGGCGGTCGGCCAGCAGCAGGTAGTGCTTGCCCTCCTCGTCGGCGACCGTGAGCCAGTCGTCGTAGAAGGCGCGCGGCAGGTCCTCCGCGGTGAAGCGGGCAAGGATGTCGGCGGCGAGGTCGACGGCGTTCAGTTCGATATGCGCGAGGGCGTGCAGCAGGGCGCCGCGCCCGGCGGTGCCGCGGGTGATCTTGCGCTTGGGAACCTCGGTGGCGCGCTTCAGCTCCGGGCGCGCGGGCCGCGCCGGGCGCGCCGGCGGCGTTGCCGTGCCGACCTCGGCGAGGTCGCCGCCGCGCCAGGCCGCCGCAACCTCACGCGCCAGCGTCGCCTTGGCCGCCGGGTCGGCGGTCTCCAGAATGGCGACGGCCGCCTGCGCCAGGGTGTTCACGAAATCACAGCGCCTTGGCCGCGGCGAGCACCTCGTCGACGTGCCCCTTCACCTTCACCTTGCGCCATTCGCCGCGCAGCACGCCGTTCTCGTCGATCAGGAAGGTGGCGCGGTCGATGCCCATGTACTTGCGCCCGTACATCGACTTTTCGATCCAGGTGCCGTAGGCCTCGCAGACCGTGCCGTCTTCGTCGGAGGCGAGGGTGAAGGGCAGCTCGTACTTGCCCTTGAACTTGTCGTGGCGCGCGACGCTGTCCTTGGAGACGCCGATGATGACGGCGTCGACCTTGGTGAAGTCGGGAAAGGCGTCGCGGAAGCCGCAGGCCTCGGTGGTGCAGCCCGGCGTGTCGTCCTTGGGATAGAAGTAGAGCACGACTTTCTGGCCCTTGAGATCCTTCAGGGCGACGGTGCCGCCGCCGTCGGTCGGCAGCTTGAAGGCCGGCGCCTTCTTTCCGATTTCAACCATCTCCGTCCTCTTGTTCTACGGTGTCAGCTGGACGATGCTTTTAGGGCATCGCGCCGCAGGCGTCGAGATCAAGCGCCCTTGGCCAGCGGCAGGATGCCCCTGGCCGGCGTCTCGCCCACGGCGGGCGCGGGGGCGTCGACCCATTCGACATAGATGCCGTGCACCCAGGTCAGCGTCTCCTCCAGCTGCCTGCGCAGGGTGGCGAAGTCCTCGACGCCGATGCTGGCGGCCAAGGCCGCCTGCAGCGTCGGGGAGAGGGCGTCGGCATCGAAGGCCGGACCGACGGTGAGGCGCAAGGCCTCCTGAACCTGGCGCAGGAAGCGGGTCGCTTCGACCAGCCTTTCCGCCAGTCCGGCCTCCAGGATGCCCCCTGTCGCCAGGTTGGCGAAGGCCTGCTGGGTGGAGATGGCCAGGACCGCCGGGTTGGCGGCGGCATGGCGCAGCTGCAGGTACTGGGCCAGGAAGTCGAGATCGATAAGGCCGCCCTCGGCGTACTTCACGCTCCAGATGGTCGCTGCCGGATGCTCCCGCGCGATGCGCCGTCGCATGTCGGCGACCTCGGCCAGCAGGCGGTCGGGGTCGCGCGGCGCGCTGCGGATCGCCAGCAGTTGCTCCTCGACGCCCGCCCGAATCTCCGGCGGGCCGCCGATGCAACGCGCGCGGGTCAGCGCCAGGTGCTCCCAGGTCCAGGCGTCCTCCTGGTAGTAGCGCTTGAAGGCGGCCAGCGAGGTGGCGATCGGCCCGGCGTTGCCGGAGGGCCGCAGGCGCATGTCGATCTCGTAAAGCGTGCCTTCGGGAGTCTGGGCGGAGAGCGCGTTGATGAGGCGCTGTGCCAGGCGCGCGTAGTAGCGCTGCGGCTCCAGCGGCTTGGCGCCGTCGGACACCACGTCCGCGGCGCCCTCGGCGGGCAAATCGTAGATGAACACGAGGTCGAGGTCGGAGGAGACCGTCATCTCGCGGCTGCCGAGCTTGCCGAGGGCGACGATCGCGAGGCCGGAGCCGGCGAGGTGGCCATGGCTGCGCGCGAGGTCGTCGATGACCGGCTGGACGAGTCCGCGCAGCGCCACCTCGGCGATGTCGCTCAAGGCCCTGCCGCTGTCGTCGACGTCGCTCTTGTGGCGCAGGATGTGGACGCCGACCTGAAAGCGCCGGTCGTTGGCCCAGCGCCGCGTCATGTCGAGCACGTCCTCCAGGTTCTGCGCATCGACCAGCGCCGTCTTCAGTTCTTCCTCCAGCACCTCGGCGGGCGGGATGGGATCGAAGAAGTCGGGCGACAGCACCGCTTCCAGCAGGTGCGGCTTGCGGTCCAGGCGGTCGGCCAGCATCGGCGCGCTGCCCATGATCTCCGCCATCAGCTCCAGCAGGTTGGGATTGTTGTAGAGCATGGAGAACAGCTGCACGCCGGCCGGCAGGCCGGACACGAAGGCATCGAACTTCAGCAGCGCGCGGTGGGGGTCCTGGGTCCTGCCGAAGTTCTGCAGCAGCAGCGGCACCAGTTCGGTGAGCAGTTCGCGGCTGCGCGTCGAGCGCAGCGCCCGGTAGCGCCCGTGGTGCCAGCCGCTGACAACCTGCCAGACCATCTCGCTGTCGCGGAAGCCGAGCCCGGACAGCGTCGCCAGGGTCTCTGGATCGGGCTCGCCGCCGGTGAAGACCAGGTTGCCCGAGCTGGAGAGGCTGGGCGACTCCTCGAAGAGGTGGGCGTAGTGGTCCTCCACGGTGCGCAGGTGACGCAGCAACTCGGCACGGAATTCGGCCGGATCGTCGTAGCCGAGGAAGACGGCGAGGGCGTCGACGCCCTCGTCGTCATCGGGCAGCTTGTGGGTCTGCTGGTCGTCGATCATCTGCAGCCGGTGCTCGACGCGGCGCAGGAAGAAGTATGCGGTGGTCAGTTCCTCGGCGACCTTGGGCGTGATGTGGCCGGTCTCTGCCAGCGCGGCCAGGGCCTCCTTCGTGCGCGGCGTGCGCAGCGAGGGGTCGCGGCCGCCCCAGATGAGCTGCTGCGTCTGCGCGAAGAACTCGATCTCGCGGATGCCGCCGCGCCCCAGCTTCACGTTGTGGCCGTTGATGGCGACCACCGAGCCGCCCTTGTGGGCGTTGATCTGGCGCTTGATCGAATGGACGTCCTGGATGGCCCAGAAGTCGAGGTGCTTGCGCCAGATGAAGGGTCGCAGTTCGTGCAGGAAGGCCTGGCCGAACGCCAGGTCGCCGGCGATCGGCCGCGCCTTGATCATCGCCGCGCGCTCCCAGTTCTGGCCCAGGCTCTCGTAGTAGGTCAGCGCCGAATTGATCGAGATGGCCAGCGGCATGGCCCCGGGGTCGGGGCGCAGGCGCAGGTCGGTGCGGAACACGTAGCCGTCGCCGGTGCGGTCGTCGAGGCAGCGCATGAGGTCGCGGGTGAGCCGCACCATGCCGGCCTGCACGCCGCGCGAATGGCGGTAGTCGACCTTGTCCGGATCGAAGAGCACGATGAGGTCGATGTCGGAGGAATAGTTGAGTTCGTGCGCCCCCAGCTTGCCCATGCCCAGGATGGCGATGCCGCAGTCCCGGGTCGGGGTCTGCGGATCGGCAAGGCCCAGTTCATCGCGCGCGGCGACCTGGCGCAGCGTCGAAGCCAGGGCGGCATCGACCGCTGCGTCGGCGAAGTCGGAGAGGGCGCGGGTCACCGCGACGACGTCCCACAGGCCGCAGATGTCCGCAAAGCCGATGGCGAAGGCGGCGCGGCGGCGGGCGACCCGCAGGCTTTTCATCAAATCCGCTTGAACGGTCAGCCCGGCAGCCCGGTTTTTCAGCTCGTCGTGGACTTTTTCTAGAACCTCGTCGGGTCCCTGCTTTAAAACGTCATGGAGAAGTCCGATATCGGCAATCAAACAGTGGCTCAGGAAGGGCGAATTGGCGAAAATCGCCTGCAGAAGCCGCTGTCCTGCCGGATCTTGCGTCAGATCGGCGGTAAGTTCCGCTATGGCCGGATCAGGGGCCGCCGCCGCGGCGGCACACCAGCGCTCCATCCAGGGCTCGGCCCGGGACGGGTCGAAGGCGCCCGGAAGGGCCGAAGTCTCTGGTAAGTAAGGGAATTTAGTCATCGCACGCCGCTCGGTTCCGGACCACACTGCTGAAGGCGCGCCGGCCGGTCAAGCGCCGGCTGGCGGTACCGCGCCCGGCGATGAGGCATCCAGGCGCCCGCGGCGGCGCCGTTCGCGCACGAGCCGGGCGATCCGTTTCGGGATCGAGGTGACCGGCGGCCTCCTTGCCGCGGCGGTCCTGGTGGTCGCCGTGGCGGCCTGGCGCCTTTCCGAAGGGCCGGTGCGCACCGATTTCCTCACCCCCTACCTGCAGGCGGCGATCAACGAGGCCGGCGGCAACACCGTGGGCATCGGCGGCACCTTCCTGGTGTGGGAGTCGGGCAGCCGCGGCCTGGTCATGCACGCCGCGGACGTGACCGTGCGCGACCCCGGCGGCAAGCTGATCGCCGCCCTGCCCGAGGTCGCCTTCGAGCTGAGCAGCAGCGCCATCCTGGACGGCACCCTGGCGCCAAATCAGATCGAGGTCATCGCGCCGCGCATCCGCCTGCTGCGGGCCAAGGACGGCAGCATCAGTTTCGGCAGCGACGCCACAGAGCCCCAGGCAGAAGAGACCGGCGCGGGCGAGGGGCCCGCCGCAGCGGCAGCCGGGGCCAAGGACGAAAGTCTGGTGCTCGCCCGCATGGTCAGCGAACTGCTGGCGGAGAAGGTGCCCGGCAATCCGCTGTCCTATCTGGACGAGGTGCGCATCCGCGACGGGCAGGTCTTCGTGCGCGACGAGAAGCTGGGGCTGTCCTGGGCCGCTCCGGCGGCTGAAATCTCCCTGCGCCGGGACGTCGCGGGCCTGGCCGGCGACGTCAATCTCGGCTTTGCCGGGCGTGGCGATCCGGCCACCGTGGACATCGCCTTCCTGTTCGACAAGACCGACGGCGTCGTCGACCTCGCCGCCGGATTCTCCGACATCAGCCTTGCCAAGCTCGCGGCGGCCTTTCCGGTGCTGGCCCCGGTCGGCGGCCTGACCGCGCGCATCAGCGGCTCGGTCTATACCTCGCTGTCGCTGGCAGGCGACATCGGGCACACGGGTTTCGACCTGCAGGGCTTTTCCGGTACGCTTGCCATCCCGGGGATCGAGATGGAGCCGGTGCCGGTGCGCGAGCTGACCATGAGCGGGCGCTACGACAGTACGGAAAGCCGGTTCGACCTGGATCAGGCGCACCTCGCCCTCGGCACCGCGGAAGCGCCCGGCCCGCTGTTCGACATCGCTGGTGTGTTCGACCACGATCCGCTGACGCGCGGCTGGCAGATCAATGCGGAGGCGACGCTGGCAGACGTCCATGTGGCGCAGCTGCCGGCCTATTGGCCGTCCTCGCTGGCGTCCGACGCGCGGCCCTGGGTGGTGGAGAACGTGACGCGCGGCGTCGTCGACAAGGCGACCGCGACGCTGCAGGTGACGGTGCCTGGCGGCGACTTCGCGGCGGCGCAGATTTCCGGCTTCGGCGGCACCCTGCAGTACCGCGATGTCGAGGTGCACTACCTGCGCCCGCTGCAACCGGTCCAGGCGCTGGCCGGCACGGCGGCCTTCGATCTCGACTCGCTGCGCTTTGCCGTGGACTCGGGTCACCTCAACGACCTCGCCATCGGGCCGTCGACGGTCGACATCACCGGTTTTACCACCTCCGATTCCGACAAGGGCATCTACGAGCAGCTGACGATCGCCACCCAGGCCGTCGGGCCGGTCTACGATGCCCTGGCGATCGTCGACCACGAGCGGCTCAACCTGTTGTCCAAGGTCGGATTCTCCGCGGCGGGCAGCGACGGCACGGTCAGCGCCGACCTCGGCTTTCAGTTTCCCCTGTCCAAGGACCTTAGTTTCGACGACGTCACCCTGCAGGTCGCGGCGGCGGTGAAGGACGGCACCCTGAAGAACGTCTTCAAGGGCCAGGACATGACAGAGGCGCAGCTGGACGTCAAACTCGACCAGGGCGGCCTGCAGCTGGCCGGGCCGGTCACCCTCGGCGGCGTGCCCCTGACGGTGAACTGGCAGGAGAGCTTCGCCGATGCGCCGAAATACCGCTCCGTCATGGAAGCGGAGATCCCGCGCATCGACGATGCCGAGCGGGCGCGCTTCGGCCTCGACATTGGGGATGCGCTGCAGGGGCCGATGAAGGCTTCGGTGTCCATGGTGCAGGTCCCGAGCGGGCTTACGACCCTGAAGGTGAACGCCGACCTGGCGCAGACGACGGTTTCCCTGCCGGAGATGCATTGGCGCAAGGAGGCCGGCACCCAAGGCAGCCTCAGCCTCACGGTCGAACTGGACAACGAAGGGCCGCTCGCCTACCGCGACATCGTCATGCAGGCCGGCGATCTGGCGCTGCGCGGCAGCGCGATGCCCGGTGCCGGCGGTGAGGGGCTGGGCGAGATCGCCCTGGAACACGTTTCTTTCGGGCGCAGCAACCTGCAGGACGTCGCCGTCACTCTGAACGATGCGGGCATCGTCGTCAGCATCGGCCAGGGCACACTCGACGCGGAGCCCTTCCTTTCCGGCGATGATAATGAGGCGGTCGCCTCCGGCGATGAGCAAGAGACCGTCGCGGAGACCGTTGGCGGCGAGAACGCCGACGTGCCGGAGCCGCGCAGCTTCGAGCCGCTGGAGGTGCTGGCGCCGAACCTGCGCTTGCTTTATTTCGGCGAGGAGCAGCGCCTGGAGCAGGTGAACCTGGAGCTGCGCCGCGGGCGTGCCGGGTGGGAGACGATCCGTCTTTCCGGCAGCATCCCGGAGCAGTACTGGTCACCGCGCCGCGAGGCGGCGGCGGCGGAAAAGCTGTCGCCGGTTTCAGCCGCGGCGGGCGCGGCACAGCCGATTGCCGCCGAGCTGACGCGCCGCTACCTGCAGCTTTCCTTCGCGCCGGACGCCTCCGGCAGCGGCCAGCGCCTGCTGGCGCAGAGCGACGATCTCGGCGCGCTGCTGCGGGCGACCAACATCACCGACACCGTTGTGGGCGGACGCATCCAGGTGACAGGACGCAGCGACGGGCCGACGCCGACCCATCCGATCATCGCCAAGGTAGAGGCGCGCGACTTCGTCATGGTGAAGGCACCGGTGATGGCCAAGCTGCTCACCGTCGCTTCCTTCACCGGCGTGCTCGACCTGCTGCGCGGCGAGGGCATTCCCTTCCAAGGCATGGACGGCGAGTTCGTGCTCGACGACGGCGTGGCGACGACAGAACTCATGCGCATCTACGGCGCCTCGCTGGGGTTCACCGCGAAAGGACAGATCGACTTCGACCGCGACGCCATCGACCTTCAGGGCGTCGTGGTGCCGGCCTACTCGATCAACAACTTCCTCAGCAAGATTCCGCTGCTCGGCACCCTCATGACCGGCGGCGAGGGCGAGGGCCTCTTTGCCGTGGTCTACAATGTGAACGGGCCGGTCGACGACCCGGCAGTGTCGGTCAATCCGCTCTCGGCGCTGACCCCGGGCTTCCTGCGCAACATCTTCACCGCCGGCCAGCCCGGCGACGAGCCGGCCGCAGCCCTGCCGGAACGGCGCGAACGCATCGACAAGTAGCGCGTAGAAAAGGGCCGGGCGCTGCCCGCGTCAGCGCCATTGCCGTCATAAGCACCAATGTCGTTCCGGGGCTTGACCCCGGGACCCAATGCCCTGGCCGATTGATCGATCATGAACAGAGCGTCCCGTGCCTGCGGCTGGCGGTGATGCAACCATCGCACCGTATCGCCACGCGCTGACGTCAATGGGTCCCGGGGTCAAGCCCCGGGACGACAATGGTGTGTGTAGAAACGTTGCGGGTACACCGCGAGAGATGTGTGAATGCAGGCCGGCGAGGGGAGAAGGCAAATCTTCCCCCGCTCGCGCTTCAGCCCGCCAGCTTCACCAGCGCGTGACGCTTCTTGCCGGCGGAGAGCTTCAGGCTGCCTTGCGGGCCGAGATCGTCCAGGCGCACCGTGTGCATCTCGTCGTGGATGGCGACGTCGTTGAGACGCGCGCCGCCGCCCTTGATGAGGCGGCGTGCCTCGCCGTTGCTCTTGGCCAGCCCTGCGCGGCGCATCAGCTCGAAGGCCGGCAGGCCGCCGCTCAGTTCGCTCTCGCTTACCTCGACGGTCGGCAGGCCTTCGGCGGAAACGCCCTCCTCGAAGGTCTGGCGCGCGGTCTCCGCCGCCTGCACGGCGGCCGCCTCGCCGCGGCACAGCTTCGTCGCCTCGAAGGCGAGGATCTTTTTCGCCTCGTTGATCTCGGCGCCTTCCAGGGCTTCCAGCTTCGCGATCTCTTCTTCCGCGAGGTCTGTGAAAAGACGCAGGAAGCGGCCGACGTCGCCGTCCTCGGTATTGCGCCAGAACTGCCAATAGTCGAGGTGGCTGAGGCGGTGCGCGCCGAGCCACACGGCGCCGGCGGCGGTCTTGCCCATCTTGGCGCCCGAAGCGGTGGTGATCAGCGGCGTGGTGAGGCCGTAGAGCGGACGCTGGTCGATGCGCCGCGCCAGCTCGATGCCGTTGACGATGTTGCCCCACTGGTCGGAGCCGCCCATCTGCAGGCAGCAGTCATGGCGCCGGCTGAGCTCCAGGAAGTCGTAGGCCTGGAGGATCATGTAGTTGAACTCCAGGAAGGTCAGCGGCTGCTCGCGGTCGAGGCGCAGCTTCACGCTGTCGAAGGTCAGCATGCGGTTGATGGTGAAATGGCGGCCGACGTCGCGCAGGAAGTCGATGTACTGCAGGCTGTCCAGCCAGTCCGCATTGTTCGCCAGAATGGCGCCGCCTTCACTGAAATCCAGCAGGTTGTCGAAGGTCTCGCGGATGCGGGCGATGTTCGCGTCGATTTGCTCGGTGGTAAGAAGCTGGCGCGACTCGTCCTTGCCGGAGGGATCGCCGACCTTGGTGGTGCCGCCGCCCATGAGGGCAATCGGCCGGTGGCCGGCCTTCTGCGCCCAGCGCAGCATCATGATCTGCACCAGGTGCCCGATGTGCAGGGAGTCCGCCGTGGCGTCGAAGCCGATATAGGCGGTGAGGCGGCTCTCCAGCGCGCGCGCGTCGAGCGCGTCGAGATCGGTGCACTGGTGGATGAATCCGCGGTCCTGGAGGGTCCGCAGGAAGTCGGAGCGGGGCGCTGTCATCTTCCTGAACTGGGTCCTAATCTTGTGCTGCCGGCAAAGGGCTGCCCCCCGATCCTGGGCGGCGATCCTGGGCGCCGATCCGGGGCGGTAGTGGGCGCAGGCATTTAACACAATCCGGCCCGCACCTCAATTTCGGGGACCATAAATTCGCGATCCGGGCCTCCCTTGTCCCGGCGGGCGTCTCTTTTCCTCGCGGGGCGGGGGCGTTAACCTTGTTTGACCGGATGGTAACCTCTGGCCGCTAGAACGGTGGGTCGGAGTACAAGAGGTCGAGAGATGGCTTTGGCAGAAAAGATGAGCACGCAGCCGGAGAGCGCCGGCGACTGGGCGGTGGGCCTGATGAGCGGCACCTCGATGGACGGCATCGACGCCGCGCTGATCCGCAGCGACGGCGCCGGGTCGGTGACCGCCGCGGCCTTCCTCAGCCAGCCCTACGACGCCGGGATGCGCAGCCGGCTGCGCTCTGTGTTGGGCGGCAAGGGGCCGGTCGAGGCGGTGGCGCGCGAGCTCACCCTGCGCCATGCCGAGGCGGTGCGCCTCCTGCTGGCCGAGGCGGGTTTGCCCGCGTCCGCTGTGCGGGCCATCGGCTTCCACGGCCACACCATTCTGCACCGCCCGCAGGAGCATCGCACCTGGCAGATCGGCGACGGCGCCCTGCTGGCCGCGGAGACCGGCATCGACGTGGTGGCCGACCTGCGCAGCAACGACATGGTGCTGGGCGGTGAGGGCGCGCCACTGGTGCCGCTCTACCAGGCCGCCCTGGCGACCGGCCTGGCCCGCCCGCTGGCGGTGGTGAACATCGGCGGCGTCGCCAACGTGACCTGGATCGGTGAAGGCGACGAGGATGTCCTGGCCTTTGACACCGGGCCGGGCAACGCCCTCATCAACGACTGGGTAGAGCGCCATAGCGGCGAGCCGCTGGACCGCGACGGGGCGCTGGCGCGCGCCGGCACGGCGGATGCGGCGGTGCTGGTCCGCCTGCTCGACAATCCCTATTTCGACCGCCGGCCGCCGAAGTCGCTGGACCGCGACGACTTCACCGGGGATGCCGTGGCCGGCCTCACGCTGGAGGACGGCGCGGCGACGCTGACCGCCTTCACCGCGGCCACCATCGCCCGGGCCGCCGAGCACTTTCCAGCACCGGCCACCCGCTGGCTGATTACCGGCGGCGGACGCCACAATCCGACGCTTATGGCCGAACTGGCGGCGCGCCTCGAGGCGCCGGTCGAGCCGGTCGAGGCGGTGGGCTGGCGGGGCGACGCGCTGGAGGCCGAGGCCTTCGCCTACCTCGCCCTGCGCTCCCTGGCGGGGCTGCCGATCACCCTGCCGACGACCACCGGGGTGAGCCGCCCGGCCAGCGGCGGGCAGCTGCACAAGGCTCCCTGAACGCGAAACGGGCCCTTGCCCTAGGAGGGAGAGGGGCCCGTTCGGCATTACGTCGGCCTTTGCCGCCTTAGCCGGCGGCGGTCTTGCTGGTTTCCGCCTTCAGCGCCTTGGCCAGGTAGTCGTCCACGTGGCCGGTCAGCTCTTCCATCTGCTCCTGGAAGAAATGGTCGGCGCCGGGCACGACGCGGTAGTCGATGGAGATGCCGCGCTGGCTGGAAAGCTTGTCGACCAGCTTCTTCACCGAGGGCTCCGGCACCACCTCGTCCTTGGAGCCCTGGACGATCAGGCCGGAGGACGGGCAGGGGGCCAGGAAGGTGAAGTCATGCATGTTGGCCGGCGGGGCCACGGAGATGAAGCCGTTGATCTCCGGGCGGCGCATCAGCAGCTGCATGCCGATCCAGGCACCGAAGGAGAAGCCGGCGATCCAGCAGGATTCGGCGTTCTCGTTGTAGGTCTGCAACCAGTCGAGGGCCGAGGCGGCATCGGACAGTTCGCCCTCGCCGCGGTCGAAGACGCCCTGGGAACGGCCGACGCCGCGGAAGTTGAAACGCAGCACCGAGAAGCCCTGGCGCACGAAAGCATGGAACAGGGTATAGACGACCTTGTTGTTCATGGTGCCGCCGTACTGCGGATGCGGATGCAGCATCAGGGCGATCGGCGCATTGGGCTTCTTGCTGTGCTGGTAGCGTCCTTCAAGACGGCCGTCCGGGCCATTGAAGATCACGTCAGGCATAGACTTATGGTTTCCTTATCGTTCAAGGGCCGCCGCCCCGGGACCGCCCCCTGCGGGGGAGCGATCCGCCACGGGACCGTTAGGGCAGCGCCGTCGCGGCCGTCCGGCCGTAACTCTGCGCGGTTTTTTTGCGGCGGAGTAATCCGCCTCCTGAAATTCTCTCAGCGATTCCGGACCCTTCCGTAAGGAATGTTGTCCGTTCGCCATGTTCTTCTCTGCCCTGCCCCGCAACTGGCCACAAACTTGACCAATTTACTCAGGCTTACTATATCTCCCGTGTTGCAGGTGCTGGCCGCGGGGGCGCATCATCTGCGCGGGAAACCGCCGCCTGCGGTACAACCGCACAGCACCGGCGGCGAAGGGCGGCGATATTAGCACGATGGGCGAAGCGATGTTCAAGTCTCTCAGGGCCGAAATCGATGCCACCATGCAGCGGGACCCCGCGGCGCGCTCGCGTCTAGAGGTAGTCCTTTGCTACCCGGGATTCCAGGCCATTATGCTTTACCGCTTGGCCAATGCGTGCTGGCGGCGCGGCTGGTTCCTGCTCGGCCGCTGGATCTCGGCGGTCGGCCGCACGCTGACCGGCATCGAGATCCATCCCGGCGCCACCATCGGGAAGCGCTTCTTCATCGACCACGGCATGGGCGTGGTGATCGGCGAGACGGCGGAGATCGGCGACGACGTCACCCTGTACCAGGGCGTCACCCTGGGCGGCACCTCGCCCAGCGTCGACAGCGACAGCCAGCGCAATGTGAAACGCCACCCGACCCTGCTGGACAACGTCATCGTCGGCTCCGGCGCGCAGATCCTCGGCCCCTTCACGGTCGGCCGCTGCGCGCGCATCGGCGCCAACGCGGTGGTCACCAAGGAGGTGCCGGATGGCGCCACCATCGTCGGCATCCCGGGCCGCGCGGTGCAGACCACCAAGACCTCGCAGACCGAGGCGGCGCCTTTCGTCGCTTACGGCACGCCGACCGGCAACATTCCCGATCCCATCGCCCGGGCGCTCGACGGCCTGCTCGACGAGGTGCAGAGCCTGCGCGCGCGCCTCAACGAGTTGGAGGCCCGCCGGGGCGAAGAGGGCAACGGCGCCCTGCCGGTGGAAGGCGACGAGCGCGACGCCGGCGAAGGGGAGCAGGCCCCCGGCAAATGCTAGCCCGGCGGCTGCCCGGCAGCTGGCGGCAAGGCCAGAGAGTTAGGAGACCTTTTCAGTGAAGCTGAGTACCAAGGGCCGCTACGCCGTGATGGCGCTCTGCGACCTTGCCGGCCACGCCGAGGGTCGGCCGGTCGCACTGGCCGATATCGCCGAGCGGCAGGAAATCTCGCTCTCTTACCTGGAGCAGCTGTTCGCCAAGCTCAGGCGCGGCGGGCTGGTGCGCTCCGTGCGCGGTCCGGGCGGCGGCTACCTCCTGGCCCATGCCCCGGACGAGACCCGCATTTCCGATATCATCCTGGCGGTCGACGAGCCGATCCGCGCGACCCGCTGTTCGCCCGGCCAGCCGGTCGGCTGCCGCGGCAATCAGAGCCGCTGCCAGACCCATGACCTGTGGGAGGAACTGGGCAACCAGATCTACCTCTATCTCTCATCGGTGACAGTCGGCGACGTCATCGCGCGCCGCGTGCTCGGCACCAGCGGGCTTGGCACCGGCGGGCTCGGCAAGGGCGGCGGCAAGAACGGCGCCGCTGCCGCCGACGGGGGCCCCAACCCCAGCCGCGCCGCCGGCTAGTCCGGCCGCCGGCAGGCCCCACGAGACCTATGACCGTCTACCTCGACTACAACGCCACCGCGCCCCTCCGGCCCGCCGCCCTGGCGGCCATGACTGATGCCCTGGCCACACCGGGCAATGCCTCCTCGGTGCACGGGCCGGGCCGCCGCGCGCGGCGCCTGATCGAGGCGGCCCGCGACCAGGTGGCGGCGTTGGCCGGGGCCGAGCCGGCCTGGATCACTTTCACCTCCGGCGGCACCGAGGCCAACAACATGGCCCTGAAAGGCCTGCCGGCAACGCGTGTGCTGGTGTCCGCCGGCGAGCATGACTCGGTCCTCCAGGTGGTGCCCGAGGCCGAACGCATCCCGCTGACCGCCGACGGCGCCGTCGACCTCGACGCCCTGGCCGCGGCGCTCAAGGAGGCGCCCGCCGGCACCCTGGTTTCGGTCATGCTGGCCAACAACGAGACCGGCGTTCTTCAACCTCTGTCGGAGGTCGTCGCGCTGGCGCGTGGGGCCGGCGCCTGGGTCCATTGCGACGCGGTGCAGGCCGCCGGCAAGATCCCTTTCGACATGGCGGCGCTGGGGGTCGATCTCCTGACCCTCTCGGCGCACAAGCTGGGCGGTCCCCAGGGCACTGGCGCCCTGCTGGCCCGCCCCGAGTTGCCGCTTAACCCTTTGCTTCAAGGCGGCGGCCAGGAGCGTCGGCGCCGTGCCGGCACCGAGAATCTGGCCGGAATAGCGGGTTTCGGCGCCGCGGCTGAGACGGCACGTGAAGAGCACTCCGAAATGCAGAAATTGGTTGAACTGCGCGACCATTTCGAGCGTGAAATCAAAGTGATGGCACCCGATGTTAAGGTTTTTGGTGTGCAGGCGCCGCGGCTGCCCAACACCTCCTGCGTGGCGCTTGCCGGCCTCTCGGCGGAGACCCAGCTGATGGCCCTCGACCTGGCCGGGGTGGCGGTGAGTTCCGGCGCCGCCTGCTCGTCGGGCAAGGTGCAGCCCTCCCACGTGCTGACGGCCATGGGCGCGTCGCCGCAGGAGGCCGGCGCGGCGATCCGCGTCTCCCTCGGCTGGGCCAGCACGCGCGACGACATCGACCGCCTGCTGGCTGCCTGGGGCGATCTCTACCGCCGCAGCCGGGCGGCCTGAGGCGTGGGCATGGACGGAGCGGGCATGGACAAGGACACCTCCCAGAAGGCCAACCGGCGTCCGCCGGGCATCTACCTGGACAACCAGGCGACCACGCCGACCGACCCGCGGGTGGTCGAGGCCATGCTGCCGTTCTTCACCGAGCGTTTCGGCAATCCCCACTCCAGCGCCCACGCCTTCGGCTGGGACGCCGAGGAGGCGGTGGAGCAGGCGCGCGGACAGCTGGCCAGCCTCATCGGCGCGGAGCCCCGCGAGGTGATCTTCACCTCCGGCGCCACCGAGTCCAACAACCTGGCGATCAAGGGCGCGGCGCGCTTCCACCGCCAGCGGCGGCCCCACGTGGTGACCCTGGCCAGCGAGCACAAGTGCGTGCTGGAGAGCGTCCGTGCTTTGGAGCGCGAAGGCCACCGGGTCGACATCCTGCCGGTGCTGCCCGACGGCCTGGTCGATCTGGATGTGCTGGCCGACGCGGTGACCGAGGAGACCGCCGTGGTCTCTGTCATGGCGGTGAATAACGAGATCGGGGTCATCCAGCCGCTGGCCGAGATCGCCGCGATCTGCCGGGAGAAGGGCGCCTACTTCCACTGCGACGCCGCCCAGGCGGTCGGCAAGATCGCCCTCGACGTGGTGGCCCTGGGCATCGACCTCATGAGCATCTCCGGCCACAAGTTCTACGGCCCCAAGGGCATCGGCGCGCTGTATGTGCGGCGCCGGCCGCGGGTGCGCCTGGAGCCGCTGATCGACGGCGGCGGCCAGGAGCGCGGCCTGCGCTCCGGCACCCTGGCGACGCCGCTCTGCGTCGGCTTCGGCCGGGCGGCGGAAATCGCCGGGGCAGAGATGGCGGGGGAAACGGCCCGCATTTCGGCCTTGAAGACCCGGCTGCTTGAGGGCATTACAGGCCGTCTTTCGGGGGTCGCCCTCAACGGCCATGCGGAACGGCGGGTCGCCGGCAACCTCAATCTCGCCTTCGAGGGGATCGACGCGGAGGCCCTGATGCGGGCCCTGCCGCGGCTGGCGGTGTCCTCGGGTTCGGCCTGCACCTCGGCGGCGGTCGAGCCGTCCTACGTGCTGCAGGCCTTGGGCCTGCCGGACGAGCGGGCGCGCGGGTCGATCCGGCTCGCCGTCGGCCGCTTCAACACCGAGGCGGAAATCGACCAGGCGGTCGAGGAGCTGGCGGCCGCGGTCGCCAAGCTGCGCGCGGAAGGCAGCGCGGCGGCTGAGTAGTGGGTTGATGTGCAGTTGAGACGACGTGTGAGGAGCAGGAGTTCATGCCGAAGCTGACGTTCATCGAGAAGGACGGCAACCGCAAGGAAGTGGATGCCCCCGTCGGCCTTTCGGTGATGGAGATCGCCCACCGCTTCGATGTCGATATCGAGGGCGCGTGCGAGGGTTCGCTGGCCTGCGCCACCTGCCACGTCATCGTCGACCCGGACTGGTACGCCAAGCTGGGCGATCCCTCGGAGGACGAGGAGGACATGCTCGACCTCGCCTTCGGCCTGAGGCCGACCTCGCGCCTCGGCTGTCAGATCGTCATGACCGAGGACATGGACGGCCTGGTGGTCGAGCTGCCCAAGGAAGTGAACAACATGCTGGGCTGAGGCCCGGCGCGCTTTTCCCAAGCTTTCTTTACAGCAGCCTGCTACGCGGATTTGCGCAGGGCGGCCTTGCGCAAGGCGGTCTGCGCCGGCCGGGGCAGCCGCACGGTGACGATCAGGCCGACGTCCCGGCCGTTCTGCAGCACGATGTCGCCGCCGTGGCTGCGGATGATGTCGCGGGCGATCGGCAGCCCCAGCCCGGTGCCGCCCGTCTGCCGGTTGCGCGAGGTTTCCAGTCGCTGAAAGGGCATGAAGGCCTTTTCCCGATCCTGTTCCGGGATGCCGGGACCCTGATCCGCGATGCGGATTTCGACGGCCTCGGCGACGACTTCCAGATCCACCGCCACCTGCCCGCCGTACTTGCAGCCGTTGTCGATGAGATTGCTGATGGCGCGGCGCAGGGCGACCGGCCGGCACGACAGGAAGGCATGGTCCGGTCCGCGGTAGCGGGCCGTCCGGCCGGCGTCGCTGACGGTGTCGCAGAGGCTGATGAGCAGGGAGGCGATGTCGACGGAGACCGACGGCTCCTGGCGCGAGTCGTCGCGCGCGAAGGCGAGCGCGCTCTGAATCATCATTTCCATCTCGCCGATATCCGAGAGCACCTGCGCGCGCTGGCGCCGGTCGTCCAGGTCCTCGGCCAGCAGGCGCAGGCGGGTCAGGGGGGTGTTCAGGTCGTGCGAAATGGCCGCCAGCATCTGCGTGCGCTCGTCGATGAAGCGCTTCAGCCGCGTCTGCATGTCGTTGAAGCTGTCGGCGATGGCCTTGTATTCCGGAAGGTCCATCTCCGGAATGGCCGTGACGCTGCGCTCCCGGCCCAGGCGCTCGGCAGCGGCGGAGAGCTGCAGCAGGGGCTTCAGCAGGACCCGCGATGCCTGGAACGAGATGACCAGAATGATGATGACGAGATAGGCCGGTGCTGCGAAATTCCGCACGAGGCGCGGAAAGACGGAGCCGTCGGTGCTTTGCTGCACGGTCAGCCAGGTCCCGTCGGACAGGGCGGCTTGAACTTGCAGATGCGGCGTGATCAGCACCTCGCCCTTGCCGCTGTCTTCCAACTCGTCGATCATCCGGAACGGAATTTCACTCACGACCACCGCAACCGAATCCAGCGAGCGGTCGAAATCGAAGAAGGGCGGTTCCTTGGCGGAGACAAGGATCCGGGTGTCCGCGGGCAGGTGCTGCTGCAGCACCGCTTTCAGCGGTTCTAGCTTCTCGAGGTGATCGTCTGACGCTGCGGCGTTCGGCCGGTCCGACGTGGCGAAATCCAGCATCGTGCTGGAAGGCAGCTTCTCGAGCGCGGCCTTCCGCAAAGGGGCCGGCGTCCGCTCGGCTTCGTCCCAGGCATCGCGAACGGCCGCCCCCAGCCACTCGCGATCCATCAGGATGATGTCGGGCATCGGGATGATCACCTGGGATACCCAGTCCACCAGGACCGTCGTCACCAGGATGAAGACGATCTGTATGGCGAGCCGCGGCGCCAGACCCAGTTTGGGCAAACGGGGCAGCCTCATGCCGGGCTCCGTTCGTTCACCGGGTCGGCGGCCAGCTCGACGCTGGGCGTAAAGAAGTAACCTTCGTTCCGGATGGTCTTGATGATGGTCGGATTGGCCGGATTGGGCTCGATTTTTCGCCTGAGGCGGCTGATATGCACGTCGATGCTGCGGTCGAACTGATGGATGGCGCGGCCGTGCAGGCACTCCAGCAGTTGTTCGCGGCTCATGGTGCGCTGGGGGTGCTCGACGAATACGGCCAGTAGGTCGAACTCGCTGCTTGTCAGGATGACCAGGTGGCCGTCCGGTGACATCAGGGAGCGATGGTTGATATCCAGCTGCCAGCCTGAGAATTGGTGGACCGGCGGTCGCGTGCGCGGCATCCGCGGTGTCGAGGCCATGCCGGAGCGCCGGATCAGGGCGCGGATGCGCGCCAGCAGCTCACGCGGATTGAACGGCTTAGTGACGTAGTCGTCGGCGCCCAGCTCCAGCCCGACGATGCGGTCGGTATCGCCGCTCAGCGCCGTCAGCAGAATGATCGGGATGGTGTTGTCCATCCGCAGGCGGCGGCAGAGCGCCAGGCCGTCGTCACCGGGCATCATGACGTCGAGGACGACGAGATCGATCTGCTTACGGCGCAGCATCGCCGTCATTTCCTGCCCGTTACCCGCTTCGCTGACGTCGAGGCCGTGATCGCTTAGGAATTTTCCGAGCCGCGCCCTTATCTCCGGATCGTCGTCGACGATCAGGATCTGCGGTGTCGATCCTTGCTGCATCATTCGGGGGGCGGTCTCGGGGCAGAAACGGGGGCGCCTCCTTTGCGAGGCCAGCCCGACCCTAGCGCAAAATCGCGGCAAAGCCAGCAGCCAGTTGGCCGTCGAAACATTTCGTAACAAACCGAAAGCTTCCCGACATCGGCAGCCTTCGGCGCTCCCTTAGTGTCCCTCGTCATACGGAAGGCCGGCCCTCCCCACGCCACGGTGAGAGGGGTCGCGGAATCGTAGGAACGCAAATCAAGCCGTTAACCAAGACGAGGAATTATTGATGGTCGCTGCAAGCGTGTCGCGTGCCGTGCTGCTGTGCTCGGCGGTTCTGTTGGTCTGCATGTCGCGGGGAACCGCGGCGAGGGCGGAAGACCCCGTGGCGGCGCCGCAAGGCGAGCCCTCATCCATGGCTGCGGACAGCGGATGGAACGGTTATCTGGCCGCGGGCGCCGTTGCCGTCCCCGAGTACGAGGGCTCCGAGGATTATGAGGCGGCGCCGCTGATCGCCGGAAAGCTCGGCTATGACAACTACTACCTGGAGATCCAGGGACTGGAGCTGCGCGCCAACCTATCGCCGCTTTCGCGATGGGAGTTCGGCCCGATCGTCGGACTGCGGGGCGGCCGGGACGACGTGAAGAACGATCGCGTCGACGCCCTGCGGGATATCGACGATACGGTCGAGGTCGGTGCCTTCATCAAAGTGTCGCTCTACGAGCTGATTCACCCGAGCGACGAGCTGGCCTTCGGGGTGGACGTGAAAACCGGCACCAGCAATGACGCCAAGGGCACCACGGTATCGTTGGGCCCGACCTACAGCTTCTCGCCGCTGGAACGGCTGCGCGTCGGCCTCGGCATTGCCGCGACCTTCGGCGACGGCGACTATGCCGATACCTACTTCGGCATCGACACTGCCGACGCGGCGCGCAGCGGCCTTTCCGCTTACAATCCCGATGGCGGTCTCCAGGATGTCGGCATTTCGCTCGATGTGAGCTATCAGCTGAGCGAGCATTGGGGCGTCATGGGTTTTGCGGGCTACACCCGGCTGGTCGGCGATGCCGCCGACAGTCCCATCGTCGACGACGAGGGAAGCGCCGGGCAAGGCATCGCCGGTCTCGCCGTCGTGTATCAATTCTGATGTTGGGCTCACCCGCCGTTCCGCAGGTGCAGATGGCCTCCAGCCCGCCTGACGACTGGCTGTTCGTCGCGGCCTATGAGGTACGCGACCGTTGCTTCTGCCTGCATCTGCAGGCAGCGGCGCGGGCCGTCGCGGACCGCTTCGACGCGGCGCTGAAGCCCCTCGGCCTGACCAGCGGCGAATATTCGCTGCTGGTCATGCTGAGCCGGCCGCAGCCGCCGCGCGCCGTGGAGTTGGAGCGCCTCCTGGTGATGGAGCCCGACGTTCTGGTCGCGGCGCTGGCGCCGCTGGAGCGCCGCGGCTTGCTGACCGTGGAGTCCGACCCGTTTGAAGAACATGGATACCGCCTGCAGCTGACGACGGCCGGCTTCCTGTTGCTGGCACAGGCCTTGGCGGCCTGGCGCAGCGTTCATGAGTCGCTCAGCCAGCTGCTGGCCGGCAGCGACGCCGGCGCCCTGCGCGGCGACCTGCTCGCCCTTGCCTTCGGAGAGCCGTAGCAGGGCCGCCCAAGGCTGCCGCGATGGCGCCCCGTCAGGTGATCAAGGGGGTCAGGCATCTACCAGCACGTCGAAGCCGCCGAAGATCATCCGCTTGCCGTCGAAGGGAACCTTGCCTTCCCACGCCTTCATGCGCGGGTCGTCCATCATGTTCTTCTTCATGGCGTCGTCGCGCGCCGCCTTCGACGGCCAGGTGATCCAGGCGAAGACGACGGTCTCCTCCGGCTTGCGCAGCACCGCGGTGTGGAAAGAGTTCAGCTTGCCTTCGGGCACGTCGTCGCCCCAGCACTCGACCAGCGACAGGGCGCCGTGTTCCTTGAACAGGACGGCCACGTCCTCCGCCATCCGGCGGTAGGTCTCCTTGTCCGCCGTCGGCACGGGCAGCAGAAATCCGTCGACGTAAGTCCCGTTCTTGTGGCTCATCGCTTCAGCTCCCCGCGCTCATCTCGGCGAAAGCCTTCCGGGCCGCCGCCTGCAATTCCTCGGCGCTGCGCGGCGCGTTCTCGCCCGGCGTCGCGACCGACCACTGGTGACCGAAGGGATCCGCGATCACGCCGTAGCGGTCGCCCCAGAACTGGTCGGCGACAGGCATGACGATCTTGGCGCCGGCGGCGACGGCGCGCGCCGCCACGGCATCGGCGTCGTCGACGATGAGGTGCAGGGTGACCGGCGAGCCGCCGAGGTGCTGCGGCGAGGCCGCGCCGCAGCCGACATTCTCGTCGACCAGCATGACCGACGAGCCGTTGATTCGGAGGCAGGCGTGCATGATCTTGCCGTCGGGGGCGGGGAGGACGATCAGCTCTTCGGCGCCGAGTGCCGTCTTGTAGAAGTCGATCGCCTTTCGGGCGTCGCGGCAGACGAGGTGCGGGCTGAGGGAATGGACACCTTGGGCGGCGGCTGCTTCAGCCGCTTTGTTTGGGGCAGCCTTGTTCTGACTGGTCATCGTCGTCTCCATCATTTGGCGTTGAAGGCCGCTTCCACCGCGGCGATATCGATCTTGCGCATCTGCGTCATGGCCTGGAAGGCGCGCCCGGCGGCGGCCTTGTCGTCGTCGCTGAACAGGACCGGCAAAATCTCCGGCACGATCTGCCAGGAGATGCCGTACTTGTCGGTGAGCCAGGAGCAGTGACCTTCGGCGCCGCCGTCGGCGGTGAGCGCCGCCCACAGCCGGTCGGTCTCGGCCTGGTCCTTGGTCAGCACCGAGATGGAGGCGGCGATGGAAGGCTGGAACTTCGGCCCGCCGTTCAGGATCATGTAAGGCGCGCCGGCCAGGGTGAACTCGACCACCAGCGGCGGCGCGTTCTCGTCCGGCGTGAAGGCGCTCTCGATGAAGCTGCCGGGCAGCAGCGAGATGTAGAACTCGGCCGCCTCGTGACCGTTGCCGTTGAACCCCAGGCAAGTGCGCACTTTCACGTGCTCGGCGTTCGCACCGAATTTCTTTTCCACGATGGTCATGCCGCATCCTCCTTCGCTTTCTCGAAGGCCTCAGCATTCATCCAGAACGGCTCCCAGATGTGGCCGTCGGGATCGGCGAAGGCGTGGCCGTACATGAAGCCGTGGTCCTCGGGCGCGCGCACCGCCGTGCCGCCGTTGGCCAGCGCCGTCGCCACCATGGCGTCGACCGCCTCGCGGCTCTCCAGCTGCAGCGCCGTCAGCACCTCGGTGGTCTTGCCGGCATCGGCGATGGGGCGCGGCGTGAAGGGGGCGAACTTCGCCTTGGTCAGCAGCATGGCCGCGCAGTGCTCGTTGATCTCCATGCCCAGCGCGGTGTCGTCGCTGAAGGCCTCGTTGAAGGAAAAGCCGAGCGCCGCGAAGAAGGCCCGCGAGCGGGCCAGGTCGTCGACTGGTAAGTTGATGTAAACTTTCATGATTCGAGCAACTTCCTGTCTTGATGATGGGGGGGAGGCGTCTTCAGGGGGCGCTCTTTTTCATCGCTTAAGGGGGCTTCAGGGCGCGGACTTTAATTGACAAATATGTTGATATCAACATAAAATATTCTCATGAGAGATGACCTGCCCCTGAGCGTTACGCATGAGGTCCGCGACCGCTGCCTTTGCCTGCATCTGCAGCGCGCGGCGCGCGCCATCGGCCGGCGTTTCGACGAGGCTTTGAAGCCCGCCGGCATTACCAACGGGCAGTACTCCCTTTTGGTTTCCTTGAACCGCCCGAAGCCCCCGCGCATGGGCGAGGTGGCGCGTCTGCTGGCGATGGACCGCACGACGCTGACCGCCGCGCTGAAGCCGCTGGAAAGGCGCGGGCTGCTGACGGTGACCCCCGATCCGGAGGACAAGCGCAGCCGCCGCCTGGCGCTCACCGAGGCCGGCCGCGACGTGCTGGCCCAAGCGGTGCCGATCTGGCGAACCACTCACGACGCGGTCGACAAGCTGCTGCGCGGCGAAAGCCCGGAGGCGCTGCGCCGGGACCTGCTGGCGCTGACTTTCGGGCAGGGGTGAGGAGAGGGGCTCTAGCCGCCCACCGCGTCGGCGGCGATCCTGGCGAAGATGGCGTCCAGCTCCGCCGCCAGGTCCTTCAATGCCTGGCCGCCGTCCGCGTAGGGCGCGAAGACGGTGCTCGGGGTCTTGTAGCTGAGGGTCGCGCTGCCGTCGGCGTTCTCGGTCACGTAGAAGCGGATCGGCGCCTCGATGCCGGCGGCGGTGCTGGCCTCCAGCATGCGCACGGCGAAGTCCGGGCGGTAGACGCCGATCACCGTGTTGCCGGGGATGTCCTTGTCCAGCATCTGCTTGGCGCCGACGGTGGCGCTGGCGCGCGCCACCAGGCCCATCTTGTTGGTCTTGATGGCCTGCTCCAGGCGGGAAACCAGGTCGGCGTAGCCGTGGACCGTCTTCGTGATTTGCCAGCCCTCCAGTGCCGCCGGCATCTCGGCCCGCGCGGTGGAGAAGGGCGCGGAGGTGACCGCGAGCGCGGCAAGCAGGAGAACGGCGGCGAGGAAACGCGGGGTCATCGCGGGGGCTCCTTTGCGGTGCATCTCTCTAGCTGCCAGCCCGGCCGCCGCGGGTAAAATCAAGCCGGGTAAAATCCCTGTGAAATCGCCCGCCAGCGGCTATGCTCCGGCACGATGACTCCGGACGATTCTCCTGCAACCGCGCCTGCCGTGACCCTGCCACCGATGGACGCCGCCGCGCGCCTGCCGGCGCCGCTGCCCTCGCCCATGAAGTGGGGCCCGCTGGGCGCCCTCGTCATGCGGCCGTGGTACGACCGCCTGGCGGTGAAGCTGGTACCGCAGTGGTACTTCCCGCTGTCGCGCGCCTGGGCGGCCGCCCTTGAATGCGGCGGCGACGGCGCGGCTTTCGCCGAAGCCCTCGGCCTGGCGGACTTTCCCGGCGGGCTCTGCGGCCGGCGGCTGCGGCGCGCCTTGGCGGCGACCCGGGAACTGGCGCAGGTCCATGCCGGGGCGGAGGCCCATTGGCGCGATCTCTTTTTCGCCTCAGGGGCGGCTGAGGCGCCGCCGCCGGCGGCGGCCCTGGTGGCGGCGGAGATCGCGCGCCGCAAGGCCTCGCATAACCTGATGGCCGCGCGGCGCTTCTTCCTCTGCATCCGCAAGCGAGTGCCCCGGCTGCGCTGGGAGCTGCCGCGGCCGGAGGACATGCCCAGCCCGCAGGCGCTGCTGGGCGACGGCGGCACCTGCATCCGGCGCGACGGCATGCCGGCGGTGGAGCAGTCGCATCCGGTGCGCTGCGCCTTCGGCTGGCAGAGCTGGATCCGCTTTCCCGCGCCGGGACTGCCCGGCGACACCGCCTGGGCCCAGGTGATCGAGCCGGAGGGGGTCACCAATCCGCCGACGCTGATTTCGCTGCACGGCATCTGCGTGGAAAGCGAACATTGGGGGGCGTCGATGGACAGCATCGACATCACGCCCGCGCTGGCCCTGAAGGGGCTGCGCATCATTCGCCCTGAAGGCCCCTGGCACGGCCGCCGCCGGCTGCCCGGCACCTTCGGCGGCGAGCCGGCCATGGCCCAGGGGCCGCTCGGTTTCCTCAAGCTGTTCGCCGCCTGGGGCGCCGAGATGCCGGTCTATGTCGACTGGGCGCGGCGGCGGAGTGGGGGACAGGGAAGTTCGAAGGTCGCCATCGGCGGCGTCAGCCTGGGTGCCCTGACCAGCCAGCTCTCCGCGGTGGCGGCCCGCGACTGGCCGGCGGCCCTGCGCCCCGACGCGCTGATCCTCATCGCCTGCAGCGAAAGCCTGCACGGCGTCGCCTTCCAGGGCAGCCTCGCCGCCGCCATCGGCCTGCCGGATCGGTTGCGGGAAAAGGGCTGGAGCCTCGACGACATCGACCGCTACCTGCCGCTGATGGAGCCGCGCGGCGAAGCGGTAATGGCGCCGGACAAAATCGTCATGGCCCTGGGCGAGGCCGACGACCTCACACCCTTTGACGGCGGCCTCGCACTGGCGCGCCGCTGGCAGGTGCCGCCGGCCAACCTCTTCCTGCGCAACCAGGGGCATTTCACCGTCGCCTTCGACCTCGCCCGCCGGCCGCAGCCGCTGGACCGCCTGGTGGAGATTCTGAAGGCCGAGTAGCGGGCTTTTTTTAAGCCTCCTATCAGCGCCCCTGCCGCACATGATCGATCAAGGCGCGCAGCTTGGGCGGCATGTTTCGGCGGCTTGGAAAGTAGAGGAAAAAGCCGGGAAACGGCGGCAGGAAGTCCTGCAGCAGCGGGACCAGTTCGCCGGACTCCAAGTAGGGGCGGAACGTCTCTTCCGGTGCGAAGGTAATGCCGCCCCCGCTGACAGCGGCGCGGATCATGAGGCGCAGATCGTTGGTCGTGATCTGAGGCTCGACGGCAATGTCGAAGGGAACGCCGTTCTCTTCGAATTCCCAGCGGTAGGGGGCGACATTCAGGGCCGGTCGCCAACCGATGCATCGGTGATCGAGCAGGTCGCGCGGATGCCGTGGCGCGCCATGCGCCGCGATATAACCGGGGGCCGCAACGGCCACTTCGCGCTGGTCGCCCGTCAGCGGCACCGCAACCATGTCCTGTTCGATCACTTCGCCGAGGCGCACGCCCGCATCGAAGCCGGCGGCGACGATGTCGAACTCATCGTCCGTGACGGTGACGTCGATCGTGACGCCGGGATGCGCCTGTGCGAAGGAAGCGATGAGCGGACCGGAAAGGAACCGCTCGGCGATCGAGGTGGCTGCGATCCGCAGCAGGCCGCGCGGCGCCGCTTCGCCGCTCACGCGCTCGAGCGCTTCGGCAATGTCGGCCATCGGCCGCGACAGAGCATCGCGCAGGCGTTCTCCCGCTTCGCTCAGGTGTACGGAACGCGTCGTACGGCTGACGAGCAGGGTGCCGACAGCATCTTCCAGACGCCGGATGCCCTGGCTGACGGCCGAACGGGTCACGCCCAGGCGGTCGGCCGCGGCACGGAAGTTGTCTTCTTCGGCCACGGTCAGGAACAGCGGCAGAAGGTTCATATCGAGCTTCATTGTCCAGCCATGCTAACCGAATTGTCCAGCAAAGGATAGCTGGTAGCGACGGTAAAGCGCATCCATCTGATGATCCATCTTCCGCGGGACTTGAAGGCGGGACTTTGAAGGATGGAGACCACGATGGACAAAGTTGTTCTGGTTACCGGTGCCTCCAGCGGCATCGGGGCGGGGATCGCCCGCGAGCTCGGATCGGCCGGGGCAAAGCTCCTGCTCGGCGCGCGCCGCACCGACCGCATCGAGGCCCTGGCCGAGGAGATCCGCAGGGCGGGCGGAAACGCCCAGGCCCGCGCGCTCGACGTGACCGATCGCGCATCGATGGCCGCTTTCGCGCAGACCGCCCTCGACACCTGGGGGCGCATCGACGTCCTGGTGAACAACGCCGGCGTGATGCCGCTCTCGCCGCTGTCGGCGGGCAAGCAGGACGAGTGGGAGCGCATGGTGGACGTCAACATCAAGGGCGTGCTGTGGGGGATCGGCGCCGTGCTGCCGGCGATGGAGGCCCAGCGCAGCGGCCAGATCATCAACATCGCCTCCATCGGCGCGCTGTCGGTGGTGCCCACCGCCGCCGTTTATTGCGCGACGAAGTTCGCGGTGCGCGCCATCTCGGATGGGCTGCGGCAGGAGAGCGCCGATATCCGCGTTACCTGCGTCAATCCCGGCGTGGTGGAGAGCGAGCTCGCCTCGACCATCACCCATGAAGAGACCAAGGCCGTGATGGAGGACTATCGCGCCATCGCGCTGCAGCCGGCCGATATCGCCAGAGCCGTCAGGCAGGTGATCGAAGCGCCCGAGGGCGTCGATACGACAGAGATCACGATCCGACCGACGGCGTCGCCGCGGTGAGGCGGCATGGCCCGCTGTTCCGCAAGAAGCATAGCGGGCCCTGTCAGTTCTGAACCCATCAGGAAAGGAACGATCCGATGACACTTTCTCCCCTTGCGGGCCGCTTGGCCGGTCCGGGTCGCGTGCTGCTGGTTGCTTCGGCCTTGGCGGTCGCCTTGGGCTCGGCGCGGGCCGATACGCCGGCCACAGAGGCCGAAATCACCACACGGAATGAAGCCGTCGTGCGCGACGCTTTCGCGGACTGGGCCGGAGGGCGCTATGTCTTCGCCGACCTCCTGGCCGCAGACGTGGTGTGGACGATCCACGGCTCCGGGCCGGTGGCCGGCACCTACAACGGCGTCGACGATTTCATTGAGCGGGCCTCGGGGCCGCTCACCAGCCGCCTGGCGACGCCGGTCGTGCCGGACGTGCACGAGATCTGGGCCGAGGGCGACACGGTGATCATCCGTTTCGACGGCTCGGCCACCACGACCTCGGGCGCTCCTTATGAGAACCAGTTCGTGTGGATCTTCAGGATGGCGGACGGAAAGGTCATCCAGGCGGAAGCCTTCCTGGATCTCGTCGCCTACCAGGAGGTCGTCGACAACAACAAGCCGCGTGAAGACTGATCGCGGCACAGGCATGCGCTCACGGGAGCCGCGGTTTCTGCCGCGGCTCTCCCCCTGCCGGGCCGGCAGGAAGGTGAGCAACAAGGAGGCTGTCCATGCAAAAGCTCTTCGCAATCATCACGACCGTCGCCGTGCTGGCACATCCGGTCCAAGCCGAGAATGGAAAGATGCAAGCCGACCACCCCTATGCAGGCCTATGGGTCACAGAGGATGGCCATGTCCGCCACGAGTTGCTGCCGAACGGCCGCTACGTCGAGGCCCGTGGCAACCGCGAACGCGCCTATGAAGGCCGCTACGAGGTGACCGGCGATCACATCGAGTATTGGGACGACACCGGTTTCACCGCCGACGGCGACTTCATCGACGGCGTTCTCCATCACGGCGGCATGATCCTCTATCGGCGCGAACATCCGCCCGCCCCCGATCACTGATGTGGGCGCGCCTTGGTCTTTCCGGTCGCCCCAAGCCCCGCGGTCACGAGAGCCCACAAGGCATCGAAGTCGCGGTCGATGTTGGGATCGCGCCACTCCGGTGCGTGCATCGGGTTGTGGAAGCGGACGGTCGCCTGGAACAGCGCCTCCGCCGTGCGCCGCGGATCGGCGGCGGCGAATTCGCCGCGCTTTGCGCCGTCGTCGATGATCTCGGTGATTTGCCCGACCAGTTCTTCGACGTGCGCCTCCACCGCGCTGCGGGCGTCCATGATCATGCCGTGATAGGTGGCGAAGAGCTCCGGATCGTCGAGGATCTTTGCCCGCTTGATGGCGAGGAGGGCGTCGAACCAGCGGCGCAGGCGCTCTGGCGCCGGGCCGTCTTCCTCGACGATGGCGCGCAAGGGCTTGGAGACGCGGTGCAGCCAGCGCGCCGCCACCGCGTCGCGCAACGCCGCCTTGCTGGGGAAGTGGCGATAGATCGAACCGTGGCTGACGTCCAGCGCGCGCGCCACGTCGACCACCGTGGTCTTCGCGGGCCCGTAGCGGCGGAGCACCTGCTCCGCCGCGTCGAGGATCTGCTCTGCCGTCAGGACCGACTCGTTCATCTGCTGCCTGTGATCATGCTAGCTGGCGCTTGCCGCCTTTTCGCTGTCGAGCATCGCCATCAGCGGCGCCGGATAGCGCGCGCCCGCCGCCGCGTCCTTGGGCACCGCCCGTTCGATGGCGGCAAGGTCGTCCGCCGTCAACGTCAGGTCAAGCGCTTCCAGCGACTCCTCCAGGCGCCGGCGGTTGCGCGCGCCGATCAGCGGCACGATGTCGCCGCCCTGGGCCAGCACCCAGGCGATGGCCGCCTGCGCCGCGGTGGCGTTCTTTTCCTCGGCCAGGCGGGCGAGGGCGGCCGCCAGTTCCAGGTTGCGCTCCAGGTTGCCGTCCTGGAAGCGCGGGCTGAAGGCGCGGAAGTCCTTCTCGCCGTTGGGGCCCTGCCAGTGGCCGCTCAGAAGGCCGCGCGACAGCACGCCGTAGGCGGTGACCGCGATGCCGAGTTCGCGGCACAGCGGCAGGATTTCCTGCTCGATGCCGCGCGACAGCAGCGAGTACTCGATCTGCAGGTCGACGATCGGGTGCACCGCGGCGGCGCGGCGGATGGTTTCCGGCCCGACCTCGGAGAGGCCGATGTAGCGCACGGTGCCAGCCTCCACCATCTCGGCGATGGCGCCGATGGTGTCCTCGATGGGCACATCGGGATCGAGGCGCGAGGGGCGGTAGATGTCGATGTGGTCGCGGCCCAGGCGCTGCAAGGAGTAGGCGAGGAAGTTCTTCACGGCCGCCGGGCGCCCGTCGTAGCCGGAGAAGCCGCCGGCGGGATCGCGCAGGGCGCCGAACTTCACGCTGACCAGGGCGTTGTCGCCGTCGCGCTGCTTCAGGGCTTCGCCGATCAGCAGCTCGTTGTGGCCCATGCCGTAGAAATCGCCGGTGTCCAGCAGGGTGACGCCGGCCTCGAGGGCGGCGTGGATGGTGGCCAGGCTCTCCTTGCGGTCGGCGGGGCCGTACATGCCGGACATGGCCATGCAGCCGAGACCGGCGCGGGAGACCAGGGGGCCGTGGGTGCCGAGTTTCACGTTTTGCATCTGCTTAGGCTCCAGTCTTGGGGGGAAAGCGCGGATTTCCCGCGTTTTTCGGGAGTGTTCCGGGGGACGCGGCGCCCCGGAGACCCCCATGTGGAGATTGAATAACAAAAATCAATATCTGTCATTTAAAATCCTTCATTGATCCGGAGCGGGCCGGCGGGCGGGCCCTTGCGCGCCCCCGCCGGGGGCCTATATTCCGGCCTCATGAACGCTTTGGGACTTGATAAGCCGGCGGGCGCGACCCGCGTGGTGGTGGCGATGTCGGGCGGGGTGGATTCCTCGGTCACGGCGGCGCTGCTGCACGCTCAGGGCTTCGAGGTGGTGGGCATAACCCTGCAGCTCTACGACCACGGCATGGCGCTGGCCAAGAAGGGTGCCTGCTGCGCCGGCCAGGACATCTACGACGCCCGCCAGGTGGCCGAGCGCCTGGGGATCCCGCACTACGTGCTGGACTACGAGAGCCGTTTCCGCGACGCGGTGATGGAGGACTTCGCCGACAGCTACCTGCGCGGCGAGACACCGATCCCTTGCGTGAACTGCAACCAGACGGTCAAGTTCCGCGACCTGCTGGCGACGGCGCGCGAGCTGGGCGCCGATTGTCTGGCGACCGGCCACTACGTGCAGCGCATGATGGGCCCCGCCGGTGCGGAACTGCACCGTGCCGTCGATCCCAAGCGCGACCAGAGCTATTTCCTTTTCGCGACGACGCCAGAGCAGCTCGGCTTCCTGCGCTTCCCACTGGGCGGCATGGCGAAGGACAGGGTGCGGGCGGAGGCCGAGCGCTTCGGCCTCGTCGTCGCCGACAAGCCCGACAGCCAGGACATCTGCTTCGTGCCGCAGGGCTCCTACGCCCAGGTGGTGCAGAAGCTGCGCCCCGGTGCTGCCGACCCCGGCGAGATCGTGCACCTCGACGGCCGCGTCATGGGCCGTCACAAGGGCATCATCCACTACACCATCGGCCAGCGCCGCGGCCTGGGCGTCGGCGGCGAGGCCGAGCCGCTGTTCGTCGTGCGCCTGGAGCCGGAGACCCAGCGCGTCATCGTCGGCCCCAAGGCGGCGCTGGCGCGCGACCGCGTTATCCTGCGCGACCTCAACTGGCTGGGCGGCGAAGCGCTGGACGCGTCGGGGCGGCGCTGCGAGGTGAAGCTGCGCTCGGCCAGCGCACCGGCGGCGGCGACGCTCTATCCGCTGCCGGGCGGCGGTGCCGAGGTGATGCTCGACGAGGCGCAGTTCGGCATCTCGCCGGGCCAGGCGGCGGTCTGCTACGACGGCACCCGCGTGCTGGGCGGCGGCTGGATCGCCGCCGCCGAAACCCGCCTCGCGGCGTGAAGCCCTAGGGCAGCTTCGCCGCGGCCTTCAGAACCATCGCCTTCAACTGCTCGGCATGGCGCGACAGCGGTGCGCCTGGCCGCTGCATGATGCCGATCTGGCGGTGTACCTTGAGGCCCGCGATCGGCCTGATGGCGACACCCTTCAGGTAGGAGCGGGTGAAGGAGTAGCGCGGCAGGACGGAGATGCCGAGACCGGCCTCCACGAACTCCAGCGCCGAGGAGAGGTTGTCGACCTCGTAGAAGCCGGTGATGCGATGTGCACTGTCGGAGGCGGCGACATCCAGCAGCAACCGGTTGCCGCTATGGCGCGAGATGGTGACGCAGGGATAGCGTGTGATGTCAGCCCAGGTGACGCTGCGTTTCTTCGCCAGGGGGTGCGACTTGGCGCAGCCGATGACGAAGGGGTCCTTGAACAGCGGCAGGAAATCCACCTCGCTCTCGGTGCCGAGGGTAAAATTGATGGCAAACTCGGCATCGCCGCTGCGCACCCGTTCGACCACCTCGCCGTAGCTGCCGTCGAACACCCGCAGGCGCGTGGTCGGGTTCGCGCGGTGGAAGGGCACCAGGATGGGGGCGAGAAAGGTTGCGGCCATCGAAGGAATGCAACCGATGGCGAGGCGCCGGTCGTAGCGGCTGGCGGTGCCGTGCGCCTGCATGAGATAGCTGTCGAGTTCCGCAAGCAACTTGCGCGCGATCGGCAGAAACTCCTGGCCCGCGGAGGTTAGGCGGACCTGGCGCGTGGTGCGCTGGAAAAGCTCATTGCCGAGTTCCTTTTCGATTTTCTGAATGCGTTTGCTGAGCGCCGAGGCCGTAAGGTTGAGACGCTCCGCTGAGGCGCGGAAACTCTTGGTTTCCGCCACGGTCAGGAAACCCTCAAGGTCGGCGAAACTCCAATTCATTCCAAAAATTCCATAATCGTTGCCGAATATTAGTTTGAAGGAACTATGCCTAATGGATTTCTTCTATGCCAGCTTGCTGGGCCGTCCGGGCCCCCGTGCTCGACAACGATCGAGCGCCGAGCGGAACCATAGAATGGGAGGACCCGATGACATTTTTTAAGCGGCTGGCCGTCGGCTGTGCGGGCGTGCTGATGATGGGCACCGCGGCTCAGGCCGAAACCTTGCAGCTCAACCTGGGCGGTTCGACGCCGACCTCGACCTTTTTCCCCTACTACACCGCCATCGCCAACGCGATCAGCGAGTCCAGCGAAAAGGTACGCATATCGGTGCTGTCGACCGGCGGCTTCGCCAAGAACGCGGCACTGATGAAGCAGGGCGACCTGAAGTTCGCCGGCATCTCGCCTGACCTGATCGCCAGCCTGGAAGAGAGCGGCTACAAGGATACCCGCGTCCTGTGGTGGGCGCTGCCCGCGGTGCAGCTGATCACCGCGCGCAAGGATGCCCACATCGAGAATTTCGCCGACTTCAACGGCAAGTGCTTCCACCCTGGCATGAGCGGATCGTCGCAGGAAAAGAACATGATCCTGATCATCCGCAAGATGGGTTTCACGCCGAATCTCTACCTGTCGGATTCCAAGGATGCGGTGAATGCGATCAAGGACGACAAGTGCCTGGGTCGCCAGAAGGCAATCGGCAGTGACCGCCTGGACGCCGAGTCCGAGGAGCTCAACCTGACGACGCCGCTGTGGCCGGTCGGCTGGACCGAAGCGCAGCGCGCCAAGATCAAGCAGCAGATCCCCTGGATGGATTTCGTGGAAATGCCGGCCGGCATCGTCGAGGGTGCGCCGTCGTTCTACACCCATGCCATCTGGATCGGCTTCGTCGCCTCGGCCGACCTGTCAGAAGAGATCGCCTACGAACTCGTCAAGGGCATGGACGAAGGGATCGCCAGCCAAAAGCAGGCGCTGCGTGCCATCCGCGACAAGGATATCTTGCAGCAGACCCTCGCGGTTTCCGCCTACCCGCTGCACGCCGGGGCAGTGCGCTATTACCGGGAAAAGGGCCTGGAGGTGCCGGAGCGCCTGTTGCCGCCGGAAATGCGCTAGGGCGCCTCACCTCTAGGCTTTCCATGAGGGAGGGACGCTGCGCCATAGCGCGGCGTCTCGCTCCCGCCCCCACAATGGACGCCGCGGTTCGGTCGATTTCATCGCCATTCCTACCGCCCCGTCCCGCAGGATCTGAAGTGAATGAACAGCGACGAGACCGTTACCGGGCAAGGTTGGGCAAAAGCCACCTCCCGCGTGCTGGTGGCCCTGCTGCTCGGCTATGTCTGCTGGTCCGTGTTCTTGGGTCAGCTTCCCAATATCCAGCACCGCGCCATCATCCTGGGCGGCTGCCTGATCCTCGCCACGCTGCACTTCGTCGCCAAGCGCCGCAACACTGGCATGGCCCTGGTCGACATCGCGCTGCTGATGGTGGCACTGGGCGCTTGTCTCTACGCCGCCGTCGAGTACTGGGACTACATGCTGACCATGGACGCGGCGTCGGATCTGGCGCTGGCGCTGGGGGTCGGCCTCATCGTGGTGCTGATCGAATTCAGCCGCCGCATGCTGGGACTCGCTTTCGCGATTCTCTTCGTCATCTTCACCCTCTACACCGTTTTCGGTCATCACCTGAGCGGCAAGTTCGGCCACGGCGAGGTGCACTGGTACCTGCTGGTGGAATCGCTGTTCCTGTCCACCGACGGCATTTGGGGCACGCTGATGGACATCTTCGTGTCCATGCTGATCCTCTTCGTCGCCTTCAGCTCCGCGATGCTGTCGACCGGCGCCGCTGAGACCTTCATCACCATGGCCAAGAGCGTCGGCGGACGCTATCGCGGCGGGCCGGCCAAGATCGCCGTCATCGCCTCCGCGGCGATGGGCACCATCACCGGTTCGTCAGTCAGCAACGTGGCGATGACAGGCAACTTCACCATTCCCATGATGAAGCGCCTGGGCTACCGCCCGGAGGTCGCCGCAGGGGTCGAGGCGACCGCATCGTCCGGGGGGCAGATCACGCCGCCGCTGATGGGCGCCGGCCTGTTTCTCATGGCCGAGATGCTGGACGTGCCGATCACCCACATGATGCTGGTGGCGCTGGTGCCGGCGCTGCTGTTCTTCATCGGTGTGTTCTTCAGCATCCACTTCGAATCGGCGCGCCAGGGTATCGGCGCCCTGCCGAAGGAGGAGATTCCGCCGTTCTCCAGCCTCTCGCCGTTTTCGGTCTGGGCGCCGGTCATGCTGCCCTTCCTGACCTTGCTGGGCGCCATCGTCGCCGGCTATTCGGTGGGCCTCTCGGTGCTGGGCGCGCTGGCGCTGCTGGTGGCCCTGCATCTCGTCAAAGCGCGCTCGCTGGGCGATCTGGCGGCGCGGCTGAAATCCCTGGTCGGCATTCTCGACCACATGGCCATGCCGCTGGCGACCCTGGCGGTGCTGGTGGCCGTCGCCGGGCTGCTGGTGGGTACCATCAACATCGTGAACGTCGGCGCTAAGTTCTCCGACGTGGTGCTGGGTCTCGGTGAGGGGTCGCAGTTCCTCTCCATCCTGCTGGCTGCCGCGGTGGTGATGATCATGGGCATGGGTATGCCGACGACAGCCGCCTACGTGCTGGCCGCCTCGGTGATCGCGCTCTCGCTGCAGTCGGTCGGGCTCAGCGAGCTGCAGGCGCATATGTTCATCTTTTACTTCGCGACGCTCTCGGCCATCACGCCGCCGGTCTGCACCGCCGTCTTCGTCGCAGCCGGCATCGCCGAGGCACCTTGGACGAAGGTGGCCCTGCACACCATGCGCATCGCGATCGTGAAGTACATCCTGCCCTTCGCCTTCGTATTCCAGCCGGCCCTGCTGCTGATGGAGGGCACGGAGGCCGCGCTCTATACCTTCGTGATTGCCGCCTTGGGTTGCATTGTCATCAGCGGCGGCTTCTCGGGCTACCTGCTGACGCCGCTGAGCCGCCTGGAGCGCTGGTTGCTCTGCGCGGCGGGTACCGCGGCGATCCTCTGCCCGCCGCTCTTTGCCGTCGCTGCCCTGGCGTTCGCCGCCGCGGTGCAGGGGGGAGCCTGGCTGCGCGGGCGACGAACGGCAACCCTAAAGCCGGGTACCGACTCCCTGTAGTCCCCTTCATTCCGGCACGCTGTTATCGTAAGACAAGGAACCGTTATCATGGTCGTTGACACGATCAAGGGTATCATGGGCGGGCTGAGCTTCCGCCGTGTCGGCGCCGCGGGGGTGTTTCTCACCCCGCGGGCGGAACGCGACCCGCAGCGTCCGCTGCTCCTCTTCGTGCACGGTGCCTTCCACGGTGCCTGGTGTTTTGCTTTCTACCTGGATTACCTGGAACGCCAGGGCATCGCCGCGGGGGCGGTCGATCTGCGCGGCCACGGCGCGCTGGCGGGCGAGGGGTTGGCACCCACCGTCGGCATGCGGGATATGGCCGCCGACGTGGTGGAGATCTGCCGCGCGTTCGAGCGTCCGATCGTCATTGCCGGGCACAGTCTGGGCGCCGGCGTTGCCGGCTTGGCGGCCGGGCTGTACGAGACCCGGGGCACCGTACTGCTGGCGCCGACGCCCCCCAACGGGGTGGGCGAGCATCGCCGGCTGCCGCCCTTCCCCGTGAACGCGCTGGTTTCGCCGCCGGACGCCGTCCAGGGGGCCAGGCGCTTCTTCATCAATCACCAGCCGGACGATGTGGCCGGCCTCTGCGGCCTGCTGAACGCGGAGAGCCCGACCTGGCTGAACGACCGCCGCCTGCGGGAGGTGCCGGTCGACCGCGCCAGCATCTCAGGTCCGGCGCTCTGCATCGCCGCAGGCAAGGACGATCTGGACCTGCATCCGCACGGGCTGGACTACGCCACCGCGCGCTTTTTCGATGCCGAGTATCACTTCCTGCGCCGCTCCGGCCATTGCTTCATGCTGGAGGACGACTGGCAGAAGAGCGCCGACATCGTGCTGGCCTGGTACCGCCGCACCTTCGCCTGGGCGGCATAGGCTTTCACTCGCGGCCCCAAAAGAAAACCCGGCGGGAAGGGCCTCCCGCCGGGTAACAGGCTGTGCGTCTACGCCCGCAGCTGGTCGCCGACTGGCAGGTTGCGGATGCGCTTGCCCGAGGCGTTGAAGATCGCGTTGGTGAGGGCGGGCAGGAAGGGCGGCACGCCCGGCTCGCCGACCCCCGTCGCGTGGACCGCGAAGGGATGCTCGACGATGTGGGTGTGCACCACCTCCGGGAAGGCGCTGGCGCGCGCCATGTCGTAGTCGTGGAAATTGCTCTCCACCACGGCACCGTTCTCCAGCGTGATGCGGCTGTACAGCGCCGCCGTCATGCCGAAGACGCAGGCCCCTTGCATCTGTGAGCGCACCCGCTCCGGGTTCGCGACGAAGCCGCAGTCGATGGCGGCATGAACCTCCGGCACCGTGACGCTGCCGTCACTGCCAACCTTGGCATGCACCACCATGGCGATGTAGCTGACGAAGCTGCGATGCACGGCGATTCCGAGGCCTTCGCCTGGCGGCAGGCTCTTGCCCCAGCCGGCCTTGGCCGCCGCCAGCTCGACCACGTTCCTGAGACGCCCCGTGTCGATGGGGAATTCCTCATAGGGCTCGCCGTTGTTCCAGAACTGCTGCGGCAGTCCGGCGGCCTGCCAGTCGAGCTTGCGCGGCGTCCCGATCATCTCCAGCAGAAAGTCCTTCTCGTCGCGGCCCAGTTCGTGGGCCAGCTCCGCGGTGATCGACTGGATCGCGAAGGCGCGCGGGATGTTGGAGACCGAGCGGTACCAGCCGACGCGGGTGTGCGCGAAGCCCTTGCACTGTTCGGCGCGGACGTTGGCGATCTCGTAAGGCATGTCCTCCAGGCCCATGCCGATCTCGATACTGAGCTGCTTGCCTTCGTCGGGGGCAAAGGTCGAGAGGATCGAGGTCGCCGCGCTGCGGTGGCGCCAGGCGACCGGCTTGTCGTTGGCGTCGAGACCGATGTCGATCTTCTCCACCGAGGTGGTGTGGTAGAAGCAATGCCGGATGTCGTCCTCCCGGGTCCACTGCACGCGCACCGGCGCGCCGACCTCGCGGGAGAGATAGGCCGCCTCCATGACGAAGTCGCACTTCGACTTGCGCCCGAAGCCGCCGCCCAGCAGGGTCACGTGCACGGTGACGTCCTCCTCCTTCATGCCGAGGAAGTCGGCGACGTCGACGCGCGTGCCGTAGGGGCTCTGCACGCAGGCCCAGAGCTCGCACTTGCCGTCCTTCACCGAGGCCAGCGCGACGGGCGGCTCCATCGCCGCGTGGGCCATGTGGGGCTGGTAGTACTCGCGGGTGAAGACCCGGGCGGCCGAGGCGAGTGCCGCTTCGGCGTCGCCCTGGTCGCGCACCGGATCGCCCGGGGCGCCGGCCGAGGCGCGCAGCGCCTTTTCCTGCTCGGCGGTGCTGGCCTTGCCGTGCAGGCCGTCGTCCCACGTGACCGCGAGGGCATCGCGGCCCTGGAGCGCCGCCCAGGTGTTGCGCGCGACCACCGCCACGCCGCCCAGCGGCTTGAACTTGGAGCCGATCCCGTTGCCGGGGATCTCGACGACGTGCAGCACGCCGGGCACCGCCCGCGCGGCGGCGGCGTCGAACGACTTCACTTTGCCGCCGACCACCGGCGGGCGGGCGACCACGGCGGTGAGCATGCCGGGCAAGTTGACGTCGGCGCCGTAGACCGCCTTGCCGGTGGTGATGTCGTGCAGGTCGACGATCTGCACCTGGCCCTTGCCAATGTAGCGGAATTCCTTCTCGTCCTTGAAGCGCAGTTCGGCGCGCGGCGGCACCGGCAGCGCCATGGCCGCTTCGGCCAGTTCGCCGTAGCTCAGGCGGGCGCCGAGCGACTTGTGGATCACCTGGTGCCCGACGGCCTGCACGTCGGCGATATCGGCCTGCCACTGCTGGGCGGCGGCCTGCTCCAGCATGTGGCGCATGGCCGCGCCGATCTCGCGGGCCGGCTGGATGTGGTGGCGCAGGCTGCGCGAGCCGTCGGTATCCTGGTTACCGTACTTTTTCTCGTCGCCTTCCGCCTGGACGATCTTCACGCGCGACCAGTCGGCCTCCATCTCGTCGGCCACCACCATGGGAATGGAGGTGCGCGAGCCGGTGCCCATTTCGGAGCGGTGCGCCACGATGGTGACCGTGCCGTCCCGCGCGATGGAGACGAAGACCAGCGGGTTGTTCACCACGCCGTTGGGCATCTCCAGGCCGCCGTGCTTGTAGCTAACGAAGGCCTCGGCCTCGCCGGGCAGGAACTGGACGGCGAGCGCGAAGGCCGCGCCTCCCTTCAGGAAGCCGCGGCGGCTGACGTTCTGGATGACGGTGCGGGCGGCCTGCATCGGCGCGGCGCCCGCGATCTCTCGCTGGATGTGACTGAGCATGGTTTCATACTCCCGTGGAGGCGCGGCGCACGGCGCCGACGATGCGCTGGTAGCAGCCGCAGCGGCAGATGTTGCCCTGCATCTCGTCCATGATCTGGGCATCGCTCGGATTGGGCGTCGCCGCCAGCAGGGACGCGGCCTGCATGATCTGGCCGGCTTGGCAGAAGCCGCACTGCGGCACGTTGAGTTCGCGCCAGGCGACCTGCACCGGGTGGTTGCCGTCGGGCGACAGCCCCTCGATGGTGGTCACCGCGGCGCCTTCGGCCTCGGCCACCGTGGCGAGGCAGCCGCGCACCGCCTGGCCGTCCAGGTGGATCGTGCAGGCGCCGCACAAGCCGGTGCCGCAGCCGTATTTCGTGCCGTTGAGCCCCAGCTCGTCGCGCAGGTACCAGAGCAGCGGGGTGTTCGGGTCGCCGTCGAAGCTGTGTCCGACGCCGTTGACCGTGAAGCTGACCATGTGATGCCTCCCAATCCTTGTCTTGGAATTGATCCCGGGTCTTGGAATTGATTCCGCTTGTGGAATTGCTTTCGGCGCCCGGGCCGCCGGCCCGGACGCGAAACGACTCTTCTTGGAATGACCTGTGGTAAGCGTGCTCTCAAAAAGAAGCTGATCTTTTTCGCACGCCGGGCAAGGGTCAGGCTCTCATCAATTCGTCTAATGCAAAAGACGCCGGAGGCAGCCGTGACCTGGCCGAGTGTCCCGCAGGAGTGGGCTGGAACGCAGGCCGCCTGGCATCTCGCGGAGACGGGGCGGTTTGTGCTATGAAACCGGCTGCCGGTGGTCCCACACCGCTGCGCACGCCAAGACCGGGTTTCCCGGAGGAGCCGCCATGTCACTCGATACCCTGACCGAACAATTGAAGTCCCAGGCCGCGATGAACCCGCCGCTGGGCTACCGCGTGACGTTCGACCTCGGCGACGACGGCTTCTTGCTGTGGGACGGCACCGTCACCCCGGCGGAGATCGCCGCCGTGCCCGAGGGGGACGGCGGGGATGCCGGGCCGGAGGCCGACACCGTGCTGCGCCTCAGCCTCGACGACTTCGGCAAGCTGCTCTCCGGTACCCTCGACCCGACGCTGGCCTACATGACCGGCAAGCTGAAGATCACCGGCTCCACCGGCGTCGCCATGAAGCTGGCCGCCATGCTGGGGGACTGAGGAGCGCCGCGGGGTCCTCGGACCCTCGCCTTGGGCGCGGAATTGCAATGCGCGCCCCGGGGCTATTCCTCCCGGTTGCCAGTGAAAACAATAGTTTACGCGAGCGCCGGGCGTTTTGTTCCCCTTTCGGGACGGCGTGCAGCGAGCCTTTCCGGACGCCGAGCGCGGGCTGCAGGGTCAGGGTCGTCAGCGCCATCACCACAGATGACCCTGTGGGCCCTAAACACGCATCACGAAAAGGAAAACTTCCCTCTCTGGCATTCTGCGGCTACCGTATTCGTCTGGGTGGAAGACGCGAAGGCGGGGGCCGAGGCCGATGAGTGCCGACTCTCAACCTAACATGATCAGCGTCTTTGAGAGCGGCCGCACCGCCAGGCTGTTTCAGCACTACAAGAGCCTCTGTGGCTCGCGGGACATGCCATCGCGGGCCGAGTTGGACCCGGCCGACTTCAAGCACCACCTGCCTTATGTCTATATCGCGAAGATCGTGGATCGCGGCGCCGGTGATATCGGTTTCCAGATCACCCTCATGGGCACCGAGCTCGTTTACGTCTTCAAGCAGGACTTCACGGGTAAGTTGGTGCGGGACATTGACCTCGGCGGGCTGGAAGGGGTCTGGCGCACCAGTTTGCTGCATGCCTTCGAACACCGCACGCCGATGGTGGCGCTGGACCGGGTCCGCCTGTCCAATGGCACGGAACTGGACCTCGAGCATCTCGCCCTGCCGCTCGCTGACGATCACCGGACCATCGACCGGATGTTCGGGTGCTTTGATTTTCCGCGTCTCAACGACGACTGGCTGAAGCAGAACGCCGCTCAGATCGATTGGTCGAAGAAAGCGAGAGTCAGGGTGCCGAAGCGCCTTCTCATCTCGCGCCTGGATGTCGCGCCGCTCTAGCGCGGTGAGAAACCGGCTTTCCCGCCGTTTTCCGCCGATTTCTGCCCGGCCGGGACCCAAGCCGCTTGACAGGTCCCGGGCCGAGGCCATATATCCGCGTCACCCTATGGCGGGGTAGCTCAGCCGGTTAGAGCAGCGGAATCATAATCCGCGTGTCGGGGGTTCGAGTCCCTCCCCCGCTACCAAAAAAAGGCCCGTTATCTCAATGAGATAGCGGGCCTTTCTTTTTGCGATATAGGTCTTTCATGTTGCAGCGCTTTGCTGAGGATTTCAGCCGATTTCCAGAGAGTGCCGGCAAGTCCGTGCGACATGAGTGCGACATGAAGCAAGGTTCCGGGGTCGATGGTATGGGACGCGTGGAGTTGCAGGAAAATTGGCCGAATTTGGCTGAAAGTTTCAGAATTTGTGCTCCTGGGCTTGACCGGCTTTTCTTCGCATTCTCGGTGCGCCATACCCGCCACTGGTCCAGGCGCCGCGGCTGGCGGTGCCGGGGGCGCCCGGTGTCCAGCTAGGCGGGCTTGGCCAATGCTGTGGGTCGAGTCGCCGGCGATGAAGGTGACGGCCAAGCGGAATGAGGCGGGACAGGGTGAGTCTGGCGGCCGGCAGGCGGCGGCCAATGCAGGCAGAGTGGTAAGGGCCACGGGCCGGGCTGCTTACCCCTGAACTGGCGCGCGCCCCTGACGGGTTCCTGGGAGGCGAGGGCGGTGAGCGCTGGAAGGGCGAGAGATAGACGACACCAAGAGGTCGCTAGGAATGTCCGCGTCTGAGCCGCGAGCGGACGTGGTCTCAGCTATAACGGAGGTCTCAAGGTGACCCAATGCGGACAATCTTGTTAGCAATTATTTGCGAATTTTTGAGGTGGGAATGATCAGCAATAAGGAGTTTGCAGCCAAGGTCTTGGAGGAAACATCAACCTGCTTCGAACGCCTCAACGACCTGCTGTTGGACGCACAAGAGATACTATCCGATCAAGAATTCCGCGAGCTGCGCATTGCCGTTGGAAAGGTGCTTGGCGAAATGTATGTCGAGGTGGAAAGACCGATACATAAAGCGCACCCAAATCTCGAACCGGAAGCCCTGCGTGACGGCTAATGGCACGACACGGACTTTGAGAGGAGGGCAGAGCCTGTCCGCTCTGCTTCTGAAAGCTGATGTTGGCGGCCGAGCCGCTGCGAACGTCACCTTCGGCGCCGTCAGCAGACTTAGAAGAGCGCCACTCGGAAGGCCGGTCGTGACCCTTTGCAGACGCGACGGCAGCCCCGGCGCTAGGCGATCTTGAGAGCGGCCAGGTCACCACTGCTCAAGGATGTCAAATTGGTTTCGATCTTGTCGATCGACCAATCCCACCAGGCAATATCGAGAAGGTCGTTTATCACCTCGGCGGGATAACGCATTCTAATGGCGGCGGCCGGATTACCACCGACCACTGCATAGGGTGGTACATCGCGAGCGACGACCGAGGCTGCCGCCACGATTGCGCCCGCACCAATGCTCACGCCGGGCATGATCGCTGCCTCGTAGCCGATCCACACGTCGTGAATGTTACCCCTGCTGTCTCTCTGCCTTCGATTCTGTCTGGCCGAGAACGGCGGGCACGAGCTTTTCCTCGCACCAATTACGGAAGCTTGTCGGTGTTCCGGTTTCTGCTGTGCGGGATGCGCCGAGGTCGAGGCCCCGATCCTTCGCCCAGGCCATGTCCGTCATGCCTTGCGCCATGGCGTCTGACATGCCGAACCTCAGGAGACGAGCCTTGTAGGCCTCGAGGCTTATTTGCTGGTAGCTCACTCGGGCACCCAGCACATCAGAGATGATCTCCGCCATGTCATTGAAGGAAATGTCTTCCGGCCCCAGCACAGGTACCTCGCCGTGGCCTGTCCACTTGTTGTCGAGTAACCAGCGCGTCGCGACGGCGGCGATATCTTGCGTCGCGACACTTGGAAGCTTTAGGTCGCCGGATATCGGCGAATAGAATTTTCCTTGGTCCCGGATTGCAGCCACCTGTCGCAGGATGTTGTCCATGAATGACGGGCATGCCAGACCGCGGAAGGCGACGCCCGTCCCCAGGAACATGTCGTCCATGGCGAGCGAGCCCGTCACGTAGCCTGCCCGGAGAGCATACGGCGTGCTGCGCCCGAGTGCGGTGATGGACACGACGCGTTTGACGCCGCGCTCCTTGATGGCCATAGCGGCAGGGCGGGTGAAGTCTACATAGGCGGCCATGACGGAGGCGGCCTTCGGGTCGGGCGGTGCGAGCCAGAACACGGCTTCGGCGCCTTTGAACGCTTCATTTACGACGGCGGCATCCCCATGCGAACCGGGGACCACCTCGCAGTTGTCCCGCAGCTCTGTCGTCAGACAGGTTGGATCGCGCGCAATCACGCGAACCGGTGCGCCTGATGTCAAAAGATTCTGGGCAATCAAGCGGCCGATGTTGCCGGTCGGTGTGGTGACGACAATCACGTTATGCCTCCGATTCGGAGCATCTCCGGCGGGTGCCGTAGCCTGACTTCCGTTCAAATGCGAAGATATCGGGTCGAATTCAGACGATCTATGCTGGGAAGTCCGAATAATTTATTAGATCGTCCAGGCGGGTGCGGCTCGCAGCCCGCGGGCACTCCGCGATCGGAGCGGCGGGGGCAGGGAGGTGAGGTGGAGTGCTGCGGCGTTTGCTCGAGCCATATCAATGACTCATGATCGCCCCGATCGCCGGAGGAAAGGTTTCCGCAAGACCCTCCGTTTGGTCTCGACGTCCTAATATCCGGAAAGGCTATCGCTGGTCGCCGCAGCCGAGGTTGGTCTTGGTCTGAGGCCATACTGACGCGGCGCGCAGCCCATGACACGCTTGAACGCCGTACTGAAGGCGCTCTCCGATTCATAACCGAGCGAAGGAGCAATCACCGATATCGGCTCTCCGGTGGTTTCCAGTCTGTTGCCAGCCAGCAGCATGCGCCAACGCGTCAGATAGTCCATAGGCGTCTCTCCGGCGACAGCCTTGAACCTTTGCGAAAATGCGGAGCGAGACATGCCGACATGAGATGCCAGTTCCTGCAGTGTCCAGCGCTTCGCCGGTTCAGCATGCAGGGCGGCGATAGCGGAGCAGATCTGCCGGTCAGCCAGCGCGGCGAACCAGCCGGTCGTGCCGTTCGGCCCCTCGGCAATGTAGAGTCTTAGCGCTTGCACCAGCATCATATGGGCCAGGTGTTGCGCGATCAGGAATCCACCTGGCTGCCCTTCACGCAATTCCTCACGCATTCGTTCAACAGACCAGCGGAGCGCCGCCTGCTCGGTCTCCTTGCCGATATGCACGATGGGCGGCAGCATCCGGAGCAGCATTCCGGCATGGCTGCCGGCAACAGCGAAACGGCTGCCGACCAGAAGTACGCCGCCGCCGCCATTCAGGGTAACCGTTCCCCCGGGCTCGGCAGGGGGGAAGGCCGTACGCGAATCCTGCGGCGTGAGGGCCAGGTCGCTCGCAAGGCGAAAAGGCCGACCGCTCGGAAGAACAAAGCAATCGTCGGCTTCAAGCCGCACGGGGTCATCAATGCCATCGACAGCGAGCCAGCATCCGCCCGACATCACGGCATAGCATTTGATGACATCGCTCCTGAGCGGGAAGTGAAGCGACCAGTCTCCGCCCGCGTCGAAACCGGACGAGACATAACTGCGTGGCTTCAGTAGAGACAATACTTCCGAGAGCGGATCCATGGCAGTTTCTGTACGATAGCGAAGATAACCTGGACCCTAGCGCATGGATCGTATGGGGGCAATGACCTAAACTCTTCAACCAGCACCGAAGCCGTGGACGGCAACCGCCATCTGAGGCAACCCGAAAGGAATTTCGCATGCGGATGTTGGTTGGTCGTATCTGCGCAGCAGTTGTCGCAACGCTCGGTTTCGCAGGGGCGGTGACGGCACATCATGGGGTCACAGGTCAATACGATGCCGCTACGCCGATCGTACTGGCCGGCACCGTGGCCGCCGCGACGTTCGCTCCGCCGCATCCGGTGCTTTCAGTCCGGGTCGATCAGGTCGAGCTGGCGGCCGGCGCGATCGGCCGGCCGGACGAATATTTTGGCGCACCCGTCGTGCGACCGGAAGACGTCGGCGAACTGCGCGAGGTCGAACTGTCGCCGGCCCGCATGTATTATAACCTTGCCGAGCGGTTAAGCGTCGGCGACAGGGTCCTGCTCGTCGCGCTGCGGAACTGCCTTCCACCGCACCAATTGCGCAGCACCTGGCTTCAGCTTGAGGATGGCACGATCCTTTCTTACGAGAGCGACTGGGCGCCTACCGTCGACGGCTGCGATTGATGGCCCTTCTCCAATGGATCGAAGGATTGCATGTCGTTCGTTTGATCGCGACCGTGCCGGCAATTTACCCGACCATCTCGGCCCTTCATATCCTGGGTGTCGGCATCCTCCTCGGCTCCATCGTCCCGGTGGACCTCAGGCTGCTGCGCGCTGCCGATTCGAAGCTTGATGCTGCAATTCCAGCTCTCATCCGACTTTCGTTGGCGGGATTTGTCATCGCCGCAACCGCCGGCATCCTGCTCGCCTCCGTGCGGATAAGCGACTATACGCAGAACCCGGCATTTCTCGCCAAGATGGCCATTGTGTTGACCGCCGGAGCGAATGCGTTCGTCCTGCACCTGTCGGCGCGCCGAGGCAAACTCGTCAGCCTGGCTAACCTGCCGAAAGGCCGCGCCGCCGCCTTTCTGTCGCTCATTCTGTGGCTGGGTGCCCTCTTTGCGGGCAGGTGGATCGCCTTCGTATGATCTCCGTGCAGCAGCCCAAGAGTCCGGGCGGATCGGAGCCCAATTATCAACACAAGGAATCCAGCAGTACCGTCAAATGCACTCGCAAAGAACGGTCTCCCGGGGGGCAAGCCTTTTCTCCTGGCCGGCAAGACGCCTGGAACGCACTCCTCGCAAGGAGGGCCTCTCGGTCATGTCGGGCGCGATGGACCGTTCGGCCGTTCGCTCGCTGCGCTGAACCTCTGATGCCGCCTGCGGCATCCGGCGTGGGAAGGCGCCGGGTCCGCCTTGCCCCGACCCGCTTTGCGGACCGGGCAAGGGGACGGCCGGTACCGATTCGGAAAATGCTTTGGCGTCATGCGGGATGACGGTCTGTTCGGCGCACGAGCAGTCCGTCGACACTCCAAATACCCGGGCCGGCCGCGGCGATGTAAAGGAAAAGGAAACTGTACAGAACAGAGGGTTCGCCATTGTTCAGCACCGGGAAGAAGCTCTCCGAGGCGTGCGCTATGAAATAGGCGAAAGCCATCAGGCCCGAGAGGATGAAGGCTACCGGACGCGTCATCAGCCCCGCCATGAGCAACAAGCCTCCGACGACTTCCATCAAACCGGCAATGTAGATCAAGCCGGACATCTGATACGGGAACAGCGCCGGCCAGGAGAAGATCTTCATCGTTCCGTGCGTAAAGAATGATCCGGCCGCGACAATGCGCAGCAGGCTGAGAAGATGCGGCGCAAAGGCGGCGCCGGGTAGGGACTGATACATGTTTTGATTCCAATCCTTCTTAAGCATGGACGGCAAGATCTTGTCGATGCGAAGGAGTATAGTTCTCAGGTCTGCGCTGGATTTGCCCGACATGTGTCGAAATGTATCATTTTGTAGCCGGTCAAGAGGCAACCGCCGGCCCGAGGGTTCCGGCGCCGCGTCCAAACTTGGCGCCTTTGTGCGGAAGCACCTTACTCGCTGTGGCTTGCCGCGGTGGCTGACTCGAGATGCTTCTTCAGCTCCACCAGTCGCAGGTCGTCACGCAGAGGAGTTCCGACGCTGGGATCGTCATAGGGGAACGGCTCTACGATCCCAGTCCTGACGTAGCCGCCCCGCTCGTACCATTCGATCAGCGCCTCGCGTTGCTGGATTACGGATATCCTTATCGTATGGCCGCCCGCGTCACGGACATAGGCTTCGGCATTTGCCATAATGGCCCGGCCGGCGCCCACTTTCTGCACGGTCGGATCGACCGCGAGCATGGAAAGATACCAAGATGATCCGCTCGAAGCATCTGGCTCGGGCGGACGCAACGCGACACACCCCGAAACCGCCCCGGATATCTCGTCCCGCGTGACCAGCACCAAGGTGCCGCCCTCTTCGGTCATCGAATGCAGGGAGGCTACGTCGACACGGGGACCGGTGAGCAGTGCCGACTCGTTCGTCCAGCCGGGTGTCTTGGAGATACCTCTGTAGGCGTCGTTCACCAGCTGCACGACGCTCTCGAAATCTGCCCTTTCAGCAAGCTGCATAGGCCGTTCTCCTTCTTAAAGATCATCGACGGGTAGGTCTGCGTTGAAAGCGGTCAAGCCCGCAAGGGGCGGAACTGATGGCAAACGTCGGGTGTCCGGTTCTCTAGAGTTCCTCCGCATCGGGAACTTCCCGCACACCGACCCGCCGGCCAGTCTCGACCTTTCCCGTCGAGGCTCTTGGGGACGTTTGCTTCGAATTTCGCCGTGAGTCCGGTCGCCGATCTCGAGAGCAAGCTCCTTCGCGCACCGGCATCACGTCTCACGAAGGGCACGCCAATGGCTCGTGTTCGGCCCCTACACCGCGGCGACGAACCTCTCCTTGCAGCCTTGGTCGTCTGCGGGTGAAGAGCCCGACCGGGATGGGTCGCTCCAGTCGAAAGAATATATGAGCTGGGAGATCCGCGAAAAGCGCACAGTCGGATCGCTCACATCCCAGCAGCATATTCTCCATAAGTCGGGCCAGGGCTTGTTCGTCGCTTTGTCAAAACTTTGGCGGACTTGCGTCGGTCGGGGGAGCGAAGACAACAAGTCCGCCGCCGCCGCGGATTGCCACGGCGACATCCGGAATGCGGGCAGAAAGCCGCCCGCTTGTAGATGTGATGGTGCGTGCGCGGCAGCGAACTCTACGGCGCGCCGCCGCCTTCTGCGATACAGCATGATCGATGTTCTGGCGTTGGCTGTTGTAACGCATTCGAGCCTTTGATTGAGGGAGGCATAAAGAGGACCCGGTTTCCAGAAACCCGTGGCAGGTGGTCCCCGCAGTTCCGACTGTCTTCGACTATGAGCTCTGGTAAGCCCCCGCAAAGATGCGTGCCGGCAGCTGGCGGGTGGCTGTTGGCGCAGACTATTATCATAGTTCGGCAGTTTGAGTGTGACACTCCGATGTCAGAATGTTTCAAAATGTGTCAATGAACGCCTCGACTGTAACGCGACGCAGTTCGCGGCCCCAGCGGCCGTAACTTGAGCGCGGAACGAATGCCAGAACACACAAACACTGCGGTTCCGTTCATCGATGATGTCGGTTTTACCAGTCGCCGCCGGCGTCAAGCCGGCGAGAAGGTAGCTTGCAGGCTTGAGAGGTGACAGGAACCCGGAAAGCGGAGTCGTGGGATTCGTGGACGATCACGAAGAAAACGCGGACTAGGCAGCATAGTGTGTCGGATAGCGGGGCTCTAGTGTGAGGCTATAGGCGGCCGCATTCGAGGGATGCGGCAGATACATCGCTGTTCAGACTCGCGTCAGATGAGGAACCGCTATCCATGACGACATTCACGATAAACGGCCGTGCCGTTACCGTCGAGGCCGCGCCCGACACGCCGCTCCTTTGGGTCATTCGAGAGCACCTCAAACTGACGGGCACGAAGTTTGGCTGCGGCATCGCGCAGTGCGGGGCCTGTACTGTGCACGTCGACGGTGCGCCGACGCGCGCCTGCGTGACCTGGTTGGAGGATGTCGCCAACCGGGAAGTCACGACCATAGAGGGGCTCTCACCGAACGCCGATCACCCGCTGCAGAAGGCCTGGATTGACGAGCAGGTTCCGCAATGCGGGTACTGCCAGTCCGGTCAGATCATGCAGGCCGCCGCGTTGCTGGCGAGCAATCCCGCCCCGACGCGCGAAGAGATCGTCGAGCACATGGACGGCAATATCTGCCGCTGCGGAACGTACGTGCGAATCGTCAGTGCCATCCAACGCGCGGCGCGGGAGGCCTGAGTCATGAGCGAAACAATAACAGGCCGCAGTCACGCGCTGTCTCGGCGCAGCTTTCTCGTAACGGCCGGCAGCCTCGGCATCGTCGTCTCCTTCGGGGGGCTGCCCGACCTTGTCCACGGCGCGGCCTTGGCGCCCGCCGCCGAGGGTAGTTTCCGTCCTAACGTCTGGATCACGATCGCAGCGGACGGCACGATCAGCATCATTGCGCCGGCCGTGGAGATGGGACAAGGCATCACCACGACGTTGCCGCTGCTCGTCGCCGAGGAACTGGATGCGGATTGGAGCCGTGTGCGGGTCGTACAGGCCCCTTCCGACGCGGAGCTCTACGGCAATCCTGGCTTCTACGGGATTCAGCTCACCGGTGGCAGCGAGTCGACACGAGGCTATAACGCGCTGCTGCGCCTGACCGGTGCCCAGACCCGCCTGACCCTTTTGGCTGCTGCGGCGGGCATTATGAACGTGCCCGTGAGCGAACTCACGACCGAGCCCAGCAGAGTGGTGCACGCATCCTCAGGCCGGGCGCTTGACTACGGTGAGATTGCCGCCCGGGCTGTCCTTCCGGATCCGTTGCCGCAGGCGACAGAGGCTGACCTGAAGCCAAGCGACAAGTGGCGCTATATCGGAAGTCGGTCAATCCCGCGGGTTGACGTGCCTTCGAAGACAAACGGAACCGCAGTCTACGGCATCGACGTTCAGCTTCCGGACATGCTGTACGGAGCGGTGCTGCGAGCGCCGGTCCAGGACGAGCGGCCGGAAGCGATCGACGACGCCGAAGCGCGGGTCGTGCCGGGCGTTACACAGATCGTTCCACTGGCCTATGGCGTCGGCATCATCGGTGAGACGGTCGAGGCGACCAGGCGCGCGAAAGAGCTTCTCAAAGTGACCTGGAGCACGACGTCTCGGGTTCGCAACTACACGAGCGAGAGGCTACTCGACGAATACCGCGCCGTTGGCCGCGACCTCACGCAGCAAGGTGTTACCGCGTATACCCATGGGGACGCCGAGGCGGCGATCGCCGGCGCTGCGACGGTGATAGAAGTCGACTACATGAGCGACCACGTTGCCCATGCCACGATGGAGCCGATGAACGCCACCGCGCTCGTGACCGGTGACCGCGTCGAGATTTGGGCGCCGACCCAGGGGCCGACCGGCACGCAGGGCTTCGCCGCGGACATCGTGGGCACCACGCCCGACAAGGTGAAGGTCAACACGACCCTGCTTGGCGGTGGTTTCGGACGCAAGGCAGAGGCTGATTTCATTGTCGATGCGGTGTCTCTGGCCAAGGCGGTGGAGGGGCGGCCGGTCAAGGTCATCTGGAGCCGTGAAGACGACGTCCGGCACGACAAGTTCCGGCCGCTCGAGGCGCAGCATGTGAAGGTCGGGCTTGATGCCGAGGGGAATATCGTCGGCTGGCGTCATCGCGTCGTGGCGGACTCGATCTTTGCACGGACCTTGCCGCCGGTTTTCGAGGAGGCGGGCGGTCATGACGACGTCGTAACCGAGGGTGCGAAGTTCAATTACACCGTGCCGGCCCACCAGATAGAGTACCTGCGTCAGGACAACGGTCTCGACATCGGATTCTGGTTCGCGGTAGGGGTCGGCTATACGCGGTTCGCAATCGAATGTCTTGTCGACGAGATCGCCGCCGCGAGGGGGGTCGATCCCGTGGCATTGCGGCTCGAGCTCCTGAAGGACCAGCCGCGCGCACGAAAGGTGATCGAGACCGTGGCCCGCATGGCGGAATGGGATCGGGCGCGCAACGGCCGGGGGATCGGCATGGCCTACTCGGACGCCTTCGGCTCCCATTGCGCCCAGGTCGCCGAGGTCTCGCTCAACCGCGACACTGGCGAGATCCGCGTGCACAAGGTGTGGTGCGCCATCGATCCCGGTGTGGCGATCCAGCCCCTGCATATCGAGGCCATGATGATTACTGGTATCACCGGCGGCACCGGCCATGCGCTGTTTGAGCAGATCAATGTCGTTGACGGCGAGGTGCAGGAGTCGAATTTCGACACGTACCGGGTCATCCGCATGTCCGAGGCGCCGGAAATCGAGGTCTCCGTGGTCCCGACCCCCGGAAGCCCGTTCGGCGGCATCGGCCAGGCAGGTCTCCCGCCCGTCGGCCCGGCGATTGCCAATGCCGTCGCTCGACTTACCGGCGGCGTTCGGCTGCGGCACTACCCGTTCCTGCCGGATCGGGTGCTGGCGGCCCTCATCAGCTGATCCGGGCCGATAATCCGCGCGTCGGGGGTTCGCGTCCCTCCTCCGATACCAATGATAACAAGGTCTTGGCGTCCTCGCGCCAAGGCCTTGTTTTGCGATGGGAGGCGCTGATGTCAGGCCGAGATCCCCTAATCCAATCGGGAACAGCCCCAGCGCTCGAAGTGGCGAAAGTGGCCCGTTCCGAGCGAGAGCCGGAATTGTGAGGCAGACGGCTCTTCGACACCCGGGCGGAGAAAGCGCCAGCGGATGTACTCCCTCGTCAATGCGCCGGTGTGCTTTGAACATCCCACCGGCCTCGTTATTGGCCGCTGCCTGGCGTTGCCGGGAGGCATGTGAGCGGGCGTGAGCCGAGCGGTCCAAATTTGGCCCTCGTCTCGATGCGCCGCGACAGGGTTCACTGGCGCGTGACCTTGGCCGTGAGAAGGAGGGATGTCGATGCTGCGATCCTTTGCCGGGCTATTGGGAGGCTTTGGTTTTCTTGCCGTGGCAGGCTCGGCGCAGGGGGGCGTGATCACTTACGACGAGGCGGTGGATGGCGATCTCTTGCCATCGCCTTCTGCAAGCTCCCCTGTATTCGCGCTCGGGATCGGCACTAATACCTTCAGCGGCGAAATCACCTTCGCGTTCACCTTGCCCGACGTGGGCGATGATGACTCCTTTGTCTTCAGTGTTCCGGCTGGAGCGCAGCTTTTAAGCATCTCGCTCGATATCACGCTGCTGCCTCAAGGCGCCGGCCGCTTCAATCAGGCGACTTTCGCTCTCCAGGACGACACTTTTCAGGACCTGCGCTTCCAAAACGTCTTTATTCCGTCGAACGATGTGCCGATGTTCGTCGCCAACCTTCCGCTGGGTTCGGGACTGTATGCCATCGACGACCCGGGCAAAGGCGGCGGCGTCGCTTTCGGTCAGTTCAGAACGGCCGCTTACACCTTCTCCCTCGAAGTCGCCCAGGTCATCCCGGAACCCTCGGGCATCATCCTCTTTGGCACTGGGCTGGCAGGGCTGGCGGCCTTGGGCTGGAGACGGCAGAAGGCGTGGCAGGGGCCGATGCGACTCTGCAGGCGGCCAGGCAGAGTCTCGCTGGGGCACTCCCAGCAAGCCCGAGCACTTACGCAGTTAGCTGGGTCCTCGTCCATGAGGTTCGGTTAGCGTCACCGCGCGCCGGGGTCCAGTTCTCGCCCGTTTGTAGGGACGGGCCGGGGGCGATGCTGGCGCTGGCGCCCTCCGCCTGAAGTTTCTTGCCACCATCCTTGGTTCTGCTGCGTTGGCCTCCAAGGGGCATAGTCTGGGCAGACATGGATAACGGCAGCTTCTTCGATTTCTCTCCCTACCACGTGCTGATGGCGACGATCGGTGCGGCGATCTTCGTCGCGCACTGGTTTCCGCGTCTGGCGTTCCCGCGTGCCGCCTCGTCCTCAGCGCTTCTGATGATCGCCGGGCTCGTCACCTACACGGTCGTCCCGGGCATGGATGCGTTGGACCCCGCCAACTCGCCACGCCTGTGGGAGATGTTGAGCGAGGTCGTGGTGATCGTCGTGCTGTTCGCCACGGGGCTGCGCATCGACGACATCGGGAGCTATCGCCGGTGGCAGCCGACCGTGCGCCTGCTGCTGATCGCCATGCCGCTCACCGTGGCCGCGGTCGGCGGCCTCGCCTGGGGGCTGGCCGGCATGACGGTGGCCGGTGCGGTGATGTTGGGCGCGGTGCTGGCACCGACCGATCCGGTCCTGGCCGGCGACGTCCAGGTCGGACCACCGCAAGAGGGCAATGAACACCCCGTGCGCTTTACGCTCACCGCGGAGGCCGGGCTGAATGACGGCCTCGCCTTTCCTTTTGTCTATCTGGGGTTGCTCATCGCCGCGCTTGGCCCCGACCCCTCGGCCTGGCTAGGCGAGTGGCTGCTGCGCGACGTGCTGTACCGAATCGTGGTGGGCGCGGCGGTGGGTGCGGCAGTCGGCTGGCTGCTGGGCCGCAGCCTGTTCGCCACCTGGAGCGCCGGTGCCATCGAGAAAAGCGGACCTGGCGTGATCGCCTTGGGCGCGGTCTTTCTGTGCTACGGCATCGTGGAGCTGGCGGAGGGCTACGGCTTCATCGGCGCCTTCGTCGCCGGCCTCGTCTGCCGGCGGGTCCGGCAGGAGCATCATTTCCACCAGCGCCTTCATGCCTTCAGTGAGGCGATCGAGCACGCGCTGACCGCCATCCTGCTGTTTCTCGTCGGCAGCACTTTGCCAACTCAGTGGGGTGCGCTTGACTGGCGCCATTCCGTGATCGGCTTTAGTCTTCTGCTCGTCATCCGTCCACTCGTCAGCTGGTTGTCTTTGAAGGGCACCGATCTCGTTTCGCGCGACCGCTGGATCGTCTGCTTCTTCGGCGTTCGTGGTATCGGTTCGATCTATTACATTGCCTATGCCACCGGCCACGTCGAATTCATCAACGAGCGACCGCTGTGGGCGCTCGTCGCCTACACCGTGTTCGCCTCCACCGTTATCCACGGGACAACCAGCTTCCTGGTCGACCGCTTCGCATCAAAGCGCGGGACGATGTGAGTGCCGCCACATCCTCTAGTTGGGGCGGGAGCGTCAACTTCTTCCCCCTTCAGGACTTGTCGTCTCTCAATCGCTGGTAAGGTGGGGGAGATGGCCAGCACCGCTTTCAGTATAGGAGGGGGGCCGTCCGTCGGCGAATCAGTGAAGGTGGCAGAAGGCAATCGTCGCCGCGGCGAAGCGACGCTCGCTTCTGACAAGTCGGCCGAGTTTTTTCTTTTAATCACCGGGGCTTCGCAAAAGCGAAAAGCGGCCTATACTATGCGCTTCGGGGATAGGGAGACGCATCCGAAAGGACAGTGGATGTCCAGGAATGCGAAAGCGTACTGCGCCGCGTTGGCAGTCTTGATTGCCTTTCCGCTTCTACTCAGCCTGTGGAGCGGAAGCGTGGCGTTGCTGGCGATTTTGATTATCGGCATGGGCGCCTATGCGCTTGGCGTGTGCTTCTTGGCTGTTGCCTTCTGGTATCGCTACCGCAACGGAACCTGGCCGGTCGAACTGCCGGAGGAGCCGCGGGATCCGCAGTACCAGTCGTGGGAGGAGGCGCGGTAAATCCGCTCCGGCGGACCCTCCGCCCGGCGCCGCCTGCGGCCATGCGGCTGCTTTGCCTGGCGATGCGGCGCAGGGCTGTAGCGACCGGCTGAGTGTGAACGGCGCATGAAACAAGGCCCTGGTGCGGCGATACCAGGGCCTTGTCCCGTTCTGGAAGAGCCGTTCCCTCGTTGCGCGGCGGCTACATCGCCGGCTGCCAGTCCTTCAGGGTGTCGTACTTCATCTGCCGCTTCTCCTCGTCCGGGGCGCCCCAGTTGAAGCCGAAGGAAGCGCCTTCCCAGGAGCCGTAGCTGGGATTGGGCAGCATGATCCACTCGCGGCCCCAGCGCGCGGCGTTGTCCCGGTAGAGCTTCAGGCGCTCGGCCTCTGAGACCTCAACGCCGTCCACGAAGTCGCCGAGGTTGTCGCCGATCGAAAGCACGATCCGGTACTTCTCGGCGATCGCGGCGCGGCGCGTGCCTTTCTCGGAGGTCCATGCCTCCTTCTCGCCGCGCAGCAGCACCCTGTCCTCGCCGGCATCCCGGCCCTCGACCGGATAGCCGAGGGCGGCCAGGTTCGCCCGCGTGGCCGCTTCTTCCGGACCCTTGCGGTTGGAGACGTAGAACACCGCGACCTCGTTGGCGACGGCGTAGCGGATGAACTCCAGGCTGCCCGGGATGGGGTCCGAGACCTCGGCGCCGACGAAGGCCGCCCAGGTCTTGGAGCCGTAGTGCTCGCCGTTCTCGACGATCCAGGCCTGGTATTCGGAGTTGTCCAGCACGGTCTCGTCGACGTCGAGGATCACCGCCGCCGGCTTCTGCTCATAGCCGCTGCCCTGCTCCGGGGCCGCGGTCCAGGTCGGGTCGGCCAGGGCCTGGTTGAGGCGCAGCATCGCCAGGGCGTAGAGCGCCTGGGTGCTGGCCTTGTACTCGACCGACTGCTGCATCCAGTAGGCGGCATTGGTGCCGTCGTTGGCGGCCGGTGCCGGGGCGGCACTCTGGGCCATGGCCGCCCCGGCCGAGAGGGCGCCGGCCAGCACGAGGCCCAGGGTGACGCCGGTTTTGGGGGCAATGCCGCTCTGGAGGGCAACGCCGGGCCCGGCCAGCGGGCGGCTGCTGATTCCTGTTTGCATGTTTCGAGGATCCCTATCCGTTGTTTGCCCGCGGCGCTGTCCGCCGCGCCGGCTTTTGCGGATTTTGCCCCAGCGGGCGGCCGCCGCCAAGCGGCCCCCTTCCAATGCGCAACGGCAGAGGTGCCGGCCGAGCGGGCCATCCCAGCCGGTTTGCCAAGCGGCTCTAGAATTGGAATTCCGCGCGCGGCAGCTTGTTGTCCTCGATGCTGTAGGCGGTGCGGCACTCGGGGATCTGGCTGGGATCGATGCCGTATTTGGCCTGGAGGTACTTGCGTACGGCGGCCCCACGTTCGGTCGCCAGGGCCAGCAGGGCTTCGACCTCCGCGTCGCTGGGCTTGGCGATCGGCTGTGATTCCGGGGCGGGCGCGATCCCTTTGTCCGGCGGTGCGAGCGCCGCCGCGGCGTCCTCGCTTGCGGCGCCGCTATCTGGCGCCGGCAGAGGCTCCTCCAGCGGGTCGCCCCGCAGCGCCACCAGGTCGGCGCGGCCAGCGCGCCCGCAGGTGCGGATGCTGATGCCCGGCTTGCTGGCGAAGAGTCCGCCCATCTGGTCGGCGACGCTCTTGCCGTCCTCGGTAAGTTCCGCAGTGCCGGGTATGAAGGGTGCGGGCTGCATCTCGAAGGTATTGCCGTCGGACCCGAACCAGTTGGTTGGGAAGACCGATGCCATCGCACCGGAGATCGCCTTGCTGATCGCTTCACTGTAGTCGACCTGCGGTTCAGCGACGGTTCCGCTTAGCGGCAGGCCGAAGGCGATTACGCCTTTGTCATCCTTCAGAATGCTGACTGCGAAGCCGACCGGCAGGCCGATGTCGGCTTTGATTTCCTCGGCGGTCTGTTCGGAGATGGGCGTCACGAAAAGATCGTCTATGCGAAGATCGATCGCACCACCCAGGTCGCCTTCGGCGGCGTTGGCATCAATCGCAGCGGTGAGTTCGCCGCTTTCGATGTTCACGCCGGTCATCTTTGCCGCATAGGGCGAGAGTATGGCCAAGAGCAGACCGTCGATCTGGGAGGACAGCTCGAAGTCGGGCTTCGTCTTCAGCGGCGCCCCCCAACCCTGCAGCTGCACCTTCGATGTTTCGTTCACGGCAAGCGCCAGGACGATGTCGGTGCGGGTCTCCGGCGCGGCGGTATCGAAGGGACCGGCCTTCAGTTCCTCCAGCATGATGTTCGCCTGCAGCGGCGGCTCGACACTGCGGTCGGTGATCTCGATCGTCGAACCCGCTGCCAGCGTCAGCGTGCCCAGCTTGAACTGCATGTCGAAGCCGGCGGGCGCGGCGTCGTCCGGCGCCGTCGCCGCCTGCGCAGAGTCGGTTTGGGCCGCCGTGGTCTCGCTTGAGGCGGTCGCGCTTTCGGCCATGCCCGGCAGGGGCAGGGCGAGCTTCGCGGTCAGCTCGCCGAGCGCGATCTGTTCGACCGCCGCACCCTCGGCAGAGTTGCCGCTGAGGCCGGTGATCGAGAGGCCGGCGAGGTCGACGCTCTGCGGTGTCTCACCGCCGGTGTGCGCCGCGATGCCGGTCACCTCCACCGCGCCCTCGGCGCGCACGGCGCCGTCCGCGAAAGCGAGCTCGGTGAGCGGCGCCTGCAGTGTCGCCACCGACGCCTCCGCCATTTCGCCACCGGGCAGCGGCAGACGCGCCGCGAGGCCCGCGAGGCGGGTCTCGGTGGCGAGGGTGACGCCGGGCGCCGCAGTGTCGAAGCCGGAGGCCTTCAGTCCGGCCAGCTCGTTCTCGAGGGAGTCGATCGACAGCGAGAACGCTTCAGGGGCGGCGCCGGCTGAGAGCGTGACGCCGGACAGCTGCGTGGCGAGGCCGCCCTCGACCGTCGCCTGTTTGTTCAAGGGGGCGACCCTCACGTCCTGCAGGTCGCTGCGTGTGCTCGCAAGCGAGAAGGAGAGCGGGGCGTTCCCACCGCGATCCACCGACAATCCGGTCAGTTCCAGGCTGCCGGCGACCCGGGCCGCTTCGCCCTGCTTGCCGGTCAGCGTGAAGGTCGGGAGGTCGAGCGCCAAGCTGTCGCCGGTCAGCGTGACAGCGCCGGCATCGCCCGGCAGGGTCGCCGCCAGACCCTTGAGGCCGACGGTCAGCGGCCCGCCGGCCTCTTCGTCGCTCGGCGTCTCGCCGATGCGGAAGCGGTCGGTGGTGAGGGAGAAACTGTCGAGGTCGAGCGCGGTACCCTGGTCGTCCTTGGCCGCGAGCCCCTGGAGCGCGACGGCGAAGTCGAAGTTCAGCGCCGTCTCCTCCGGCGTCAGGTCGAAATCGATGGCGCGAGAATTGGCGCGGAATTCGGCGAGGTTCATCTCGGCCCGGCCGTTCTCCACCGCCAGGCGCAGGCCCGAGATCACGGTGTCGAGGGAGCCGTTGGCAACCCAGCCGGTGTCGAGCGCCTGGCTCGCCACCTCGCCCAGATGGACGCTGACCTGATCGAAGCTGAGTTCCTGCCCGGGTACGCCATCACGGGCGGCGACGCGCAGCAGACCGTCTTTGAGGGTGAGGGTCGGTTCGCCATCGGCCGAGAGGTGGTGCCGCAGGGCGTCTTCGCCCAGCTGCCGCGCCCAGCCGATCAGCAACTGAACGATGCTGGATGCCGGCCCACCGCCCGGCGCCGCTTCCTGGCGGGTTTCGCTCGTCGTGCCTTGGCGCAGCTGGGCGCCCTTCTCGAAGTCCAGGCTGTCGACGGCGAGGTCCACTGCACCGATCTCCAAAGCATCGCCGGTGGCGGTGGCAAAGGTCAGTTTGCCGCCGGTCAGCCTGAACTGCCCGGTTGCCGTGGCGCTGCTGTCCGGCTGCAGCTGTTGGCGCAGGTCGACCTTCAGGGTGGCGTCGTCAAGGGTGACGGTCTCGCCGGTTTCCGTGGCGATATCGAAGTCTTTGAGATGGTAGGTTCCGTCTACCGTCCCTTCCAGGCGGCCGTCGCCGAAGATTGAGTAGTCGTAACGCACTTCCGTCACGACGGTGCCGTTCTGCCGCGCGAGGCCTGTCGGCCCGATGAAGCGCGCGATGCGGTCCAGCGTGATTCCCTCCGCGCGCGTGCTCAGTGTGGCGACCAGAGGATCGCCGAGGGGAATGATGGTGCCGTCGAGGGTAAGGTCGATGTCGTTCAGGCGGCCCTGCAGTGCGAAGGTCGTCGGTTCGTCGGGCGTCCAGCTGCGCAGTCTTTCCAGAGTCATGCGCTGAAGGTCGATGGTCAGCGTGCCGCCGCTGAGATCTTCGAAGACAAGGCGGCTATCGGAGAACTCAAAATTGTCGCCGCCGAAGCCAAAGTCCGATCCGCCTTCGGTTTCCTCTTCGCGCTCCGCTGAGATTGTTTCCTCTTCTTCCCCATTGGCAGCGGCGAGGTCGCGCAGGTTGATTCCGTTGATCTCGATAGCGCCGTCCTCCAGCCGCGTGATGTAAAGGTCGACGCCCTTCAGAAAGAAGGTGCGCACGAAGGCACGGCCTTCGAAGAGCTGCTTGAAGCTATAGTCGAAGCCGGTCTCGCCGAGTTGACCCTGCTGCGCCTCGCCCGCGTGGAAGGTCACCGGACCGGCGCGCACTTCGCTGTTCCAGAGGTCGATATCGACCGTGTCGATGCCGTCGTGCTGGATACCCAGTTCTTCCAACTGGGATTCGATGACGTAGCGCGCCAGCGGGGTGGGCAGCACGAAGACCACCAGGACGAAAAGGACAACGGCAATGCCGGTGCCGATGCCCGCACGGATCGCCAGTCGCCGCCGCCGGGCGTGGGGGGAGGAGGCTGCGCTTGCCGGCTTGCTGCGGCCCGTCGCCGTGTCCGTCTTGTCCGACTTGTCAGTCAAGGCGCTGGTCCTCCCTGATCTTCCGCCCTTCGGCCGCCGTCCTGACGGGCCGCTACCGCGTTTGATCAGAGCCTAGCGCAAAACCTCAGGCGGAGTGGACTCGCAATCCGCCCAGGGCAGGGGACCAAATTCCCATACCCGGCTGGGGCGGCGCGCTACCAGCTCCGCAGAGCGCGCAGTTGGGGCGTTTTCTTGTGCTGGTTCTCCTCCATACGGCCCAGCAGGGTGTCGAGCTCGGCGATGGCGTCCAGCAGGTAGGGCCCCTTGTTCAGCATGACGCATTCGGCCCGGGCGGCCATGGCGGCGTCGGTCATTTCACCGCGCGAGGGCGTGCCCTTCTTGATGAGATGTTCCAGCACCTGGGTCGCCCAGATCACCGGTACGTGGGCGGCCTCGCCGATCCACAGGATTTCCTCCTGCATCTCGGCCAGGCGGGCGAAACCGATCTCCACGGCGAGATCGCCGCGCGCGATCATGATGGCGGTCGGCTGACGTCCCGCTGCCTGCACCAGAATGTCCGGCAGATTCCTCACCGCGCGCGGCGTTTCGATCTTCAGGATGAGGGAGAGTTCGCGCCAGTCGTCGGGCCGGCGATCGGCGAGCGCGGCCTGCAGCAATGCGACGTCCCCGGCGGACTGCACGAAGGAGAAGCCGATGCCGTCGGCGTGAGCCGCGACGAAATCAAGGTCGCCGCGGTCCTTGTCGGTCAGGGCGGCGACCTGCAGGTCGCTGTCGGGGAAATTCAGGCCTTTCTCCGACTTCAGGCGCAGGCCCTTGTCTTCGGCGCGGGTGACGCGGGCGAGAAAGCCCCAGTCGGCGACGCTCTCGACCACGGCGCCGAGCTTGCCGTCGTCGACGAAGAGGCGATGGCCCGGGCGCGCCGCCGCCAGCGCCTGGGGCAGAGTGCACTCGACCGCGAAGGCCTTGATGGCGACGTCGATGGCGTCGAGCCCGCCCGGGGGCACGACGGCCAGCAGGTCGTCCCTGGCAATGCGCTTTTCCTTCCGCGGCAGGCGGACCGCGCCGGTCCGGATCTTGGGACCGGCGAGATCCATGAGGATCTTGAACCGCCGCCCGGTGGCGCGCTCGGCGGCCCGCGCGTGGTCGATCATCCGCTGCCAGGCTGCGGCGTCGTCGTGCGCACAGTTGATGCGCAGGGCCTCGACGCCGCGCGCGGCGAGTTCCAGCATGAAGGACGGGTCCTCAGCCGCCGTGGCAGGACAGGTGACCAGCAGGCTGACAGGGCGGTTGGGATTGGGCGGGCCAAAGACCGCGCGGGAACGCTCCGCCAGGCGCGCCTCGCCGGCGAAGAAGGCATCCGGTGCGGGCTCGACCTCGGCAGGCCGCCCGGCCAGGGCCGCGAGCGCGCCGCGCACCGCCCGCAGGCCGGGCAGCACGCGGCTTTCCAGGCGACCGAGCGAGGAAAGGCCGAGCTGCATCAGCGGGCGCTGCAGCGGCCGCAGATCGCGGTGGCGCAGCGCCAGGTAATGCGCCAGGTTGCGCGCGCTTTCGGCGAAATCCGGGTGCTCGATGCAGGATTGCCAGCCCGCGGCGCGGGCGTCGCCCTCGCGACTTACCTCCGACAGCAGGCTGTCGATCTGACGCGAGAGCTCGGCGATATCGGACATGAAAGACGCTCCAGGACACTAGGGACTGGGACGGCCGGAGGGGCGCCCGGTGGGGAGCCTACCCAAGGTCCCGGTCAATTTCGTGACAGGCGTCCCGCCGGCAGCCAGAGGCCACGGTTGACCCCGATCTTTGGACTGGATTCTCGATGTATGGGAAATCGAATCATCGCTATTGCGGAAAGGGGCCTCTTCTTGGCTCCATAGGGCTGGCTCATCTGGCTCTTGGGACGGGGCCAGGGCTTGCCCTATACCAGGGGCAGCTTACGCGCAGCCGCGCGGCGGGGCGCTGCATGACGGAGCGATCCTGACGGAACGATCCCCAGAAGAACCCAGGGAAGAGGAATCTCATCCAATGAAAATGACGACCGAGGAAGCCTTCGTGAAGGTGCTGCAGATGCACGGCATCCAGCACGGCTTCGGGATCATCGGCTCGGCCTTCATGCCGATCTCGGACCTCTTCCCCCAGGCCGGAATCAAGTTCTGGGACGTCGCCCACGAAACCAACGGCGGCCTGATCTGCGACGGCTACACCCGCTCGACCGGCAAGATGGCCATGGCCATCGCCCAGAACGGCCCCGGCGTTACCGGCTTCGTCACCGCCGTGAAGACCGCCTACTGGAACCACACGCCGATGCTGCTGGTGACGCCGCAGGCGGCCAACAGAACCATCGGCCAGGGCGGCTTCCAGGAAGTCGACCAGATGCCTATGTTCCGCGAGATGGTGTGCTACCAGGAGGAGGTGCGCGACGCCTCGCGCATCGCCGAGGTGCTGAACCGCGTCATCGAGAAGGCCTGGCGCGGCTCGGCGCCGGCGCAGATCAATGTGCCGCGCGACTACTGGACCCAGGTGATCGACATCGAATTGCCGCAGATCGTGCGCCTGGAGCGTCCGGCCGGCGGCAAGCGCGCCATCGCCGAGGCGGCGGCGATCCTGTCCAAGGCCAAGTTCCCGGTCATCCTGAACGGTGCCGGCGTGATCCTCGCCGGCGCCATTGCGGCCTCAAAGGCCCTGGCCGAGCGGCTCGACGCGCCGGTGTGCTGCGGCTACCAGCACAACGACGCCTTCCCCGGCTCGCATCCGCTGTCTGTCGGACCGCTCGGCTACAACGGCTCCAAGGCGGCGATGGAATTGATCGCCAAGGCCGACGTGGTGCTGGCTCTGGGCACGCGGCTCAATCCTTTCTCGACGCTGCCCGGCTACGGCATCGACTATTGGCCGAAGTCAGCGGCGATCATCCAGGTCGACATCAATGCCGACCGCATCGGCCTCACCAAGAAGGTCTCCGTCGGCATCCAGGGCGACGCCAAGCTGGTCGCCGAGCAGATTCTGGCGCAGCTGTCGCCCGATGCCGGCAATGCCGGGCGCGAGGAGCGCAAGGCGCTGATCCACCAGACCAAGTCGGCCTGGCTGCAGGCGCTTTCCTCGATGGACCACGAGGACGACGATCCCGGCACCACCTGGAACGAGCGCGCGCGCCAGCGCGACGCCGACCGCATGTCGCCGCGCCAAGCCTGGCGGGCCATCCAGGCGGGCCTGCCGAAGGACGCCATCATCTCCTCGGACATCGGCAACAACTGCGCCATCGGCAACGCCTATCCGACCTTTGAGCAAGGCCGCAAGTACCTGGCGCCGGGCCTCTTCGGCCCCTGCGGCTACGGCTTCCCCTCGATCATCGGCGCCAAGATCGGCTGCCCCGACGTGCCGGTGGTGGGCTTCGCCGGCGACGGCGCCTTCGGCATCTCCATGAACGAGATGTCGTCGATCGGCCGCGAGGAGTGGCCGGCCATCACCATGGTGATCTTCCGCAACTACCAGTGGGGCGCCGAGAAGCGCAACACGACGCTGTGGTATGACGACAACTTCGTCGGCACCGAGCTCGATCCGCACCTCAGCTACGCGCGCGTCGCCGAGGGCTGCGGCCTGAAGGGCGTCACCGTGAAGACTCAGGAAGATCTCACCCGCGAGCTGGCCGCCGCCTGCAAGGCGCAGGACGACGGCGTCACCACCTTCATCGAGGTGATCCTGAACCAGGAACTGGGCGAGCCGTTCCGCCGCGACGCGATGAAGAAGCCGGTCGCCGTCGCCGGCATCGATGCAAAGGACATGCGCCCGCAGACGCCGGCCTAATGCGGTGATGCGGGCGGCGCAGAGAGTGAGCCCCCTGCGCGCCGCCGAAGAAAACAGCCCCGGCGTTTCCGCGCCGGGGCTTTTTCTTTGTCACGCCCGGTAGTCGGGGTTCTCGTAGCCGAAGCGGCAGCCGGCAGCCCAGGCCTTGCGGTCGTTGCCGTGGCTGGGCAGGCCGCCGGCATTCTTAAGCAGGCGCGCCGTGTGCAACAGGTTCCAGGCCATGATGGTGGTGTTGCGCTGGGTGAATTCGTTATCAAAGCCGGCCGGTCTGCCGTCGACGTCGTCGCCGTAGGAGGGACCGGGGCCGGCCTCGCCGATCCAGCCGCAGTCAGCTTGGGGCGGGATCATGCAGCCGAGGTGCTGCAGGGCGTAGAGGATGGTCATGCCGCAATGCTTGATGCCGTCCTCGTTGCCGGTGACCACCGCGCCGCCGGTCTTGCCATAGAAGACGCTCTGGCCTTTGTCGTTCAACTCACCGGACATGCCGTAGAGCCGCTCGATGAGCACGCGGCAGACCGAGCTTTCCTCGCCCAGCCAGATCGGCGTGCCGATGACCAGGATGTCGGCTGCCTGAACCTTGGTCCAGAGTTGCGGCCAGTCGTCATGGTCCCAGCCGTGCTCGGTCATGTCGGGATAGACGCCGTAGGGAACGCGCTGGGAGGCCATGTGGACGTTCTCCACGTCAACGCCGACGCGGCTCATGATCTGCTCGACCACCGAGAGCAATACCCGGGTGTGCGACTGCGCCGGCGCCTTCTTCAGGGTGCAATTGAAGACCACGGCCGACAGGTCGGAAAAGTCGGTGGGGTTGTCGTTGCAGAGTTGTTCCTGCTGCGCTGTAAGAGTCATGGCGCTTCATGCTCCGTCGCTGGTTCGGAGATCCCGAAAGGGGCATGAGGTTAAGGTTGTGCCGCCTCGCCGAGAGAACAAGGACTCTTGTTTTGGCGCGTGCAGGAACCATCACGCCCGGGTTGCGTTCGAATCTCCAAGTGTCGGCGCCGGGTCGGTGGCCGGCCGTTCCACATCAGGAAAGGGAGACGGCGACATGGCGGCAAGCAAGTCCCGCGGCAAGACGGTTCAGTATGGCGAGCAAAAAATTTCGCGGGGCGAAGGCGGCGAGACCCACCAGACAGCCGGTGGAGATGTGCCCACGCTGACGACCCAGCAGGGCGTGCCTGTTGCCGACGACCAGAACAGCCTGAAGGTCGGCGAGCGCGGGCCTACCGCCCTCGAAGACTTCCATTTCCGCGAGAAGATTTTTCACTTCGACCACGAGCGCATTCCCGAGCGCGTGGTGCATGCCCGCGGTTTCGGCGCGCACGGCTATTTCGAGGCCTACGAATCGCTCAGCGATATCACGCGAGCCGACATCTTCCAGCGCGCGGGCGAGAAGACGCCCGCTTTTGTGCGCTTCTCGACCGTGGCCGGGAACAAAGGCTCGGCCGACCTGGCGCGCGACGTGCGCGGCTTCGCGGTGAAGCTCTATACCAAGGAAGGCAACTGGGACATCGTCGGCAACAACATCCCGGTGTTCTTCATCCAGGACGCCATCAAGTTTCCCGACCTGATTCATGCCGCCAAGCAGGAGCCCGACCGCGGCTTCCCGCAGGCGCAGACGGCGCACGACAACTTCTGGGACTTCATCTCCCTGACGCCGGAAAGCATCAACATGGCGCTGTGGATCATGTCCGACCGTACCATTCCGCGCTCGCTGCGCTTCATGGAAGGCTTCGGCGTGCACAGCTTCCGGCTGGTGAACGCCAAGGGCAAGTCGACTTACGTGAAGTTCCACTGGAAGCCGAAGCAGGGCATGCAGTCCGTGGTGTGGAACGAGGCGCTGAAGATCAACGGCGCCGATCCGGATTTCCATCGCCGCGACATGTGGGACGCCATCAAGTCCGGCGACTATCCGGAGTGGGAACTGGGCCTGCAGCTGTTCGACGACAGCTTCGCCGACCGCTTCGACTTCGATATTCTGGATCCGACGAAGATCATCCCGGAAGAGGAAGTGCCGGTGCGCATCGTCGGGCGGCTGGTCCTCGACCGCTGCGTCGACAATTTCTTCGCCGAGACCGAGCAGGTGGCCTTCTGTACCCAGAACATCGTGCCGGGGGTCGACTTCACCAACGACCCGCTGCTGCAGGGCCGTAACTTCTCCTACCTCGACACCCAGCTGAAGCGCCTGGGCAGCCCGAACTTCACGCACCTTCCGGTCAATGCGCCGAAGTGTCCGTTCCACCACTTCCAGCAGGACGGCCACATGGCCTTCCACAATCCGGCGGGACGCGCCAACTACGAACCCAACTCCTGGGGCGGCAAGGAAGGGGGGCCGCGTGAAAATCCGGAAAGGGGATTCACCTCCTATCCCGCGCCCGAGGCCGGCGACAAGCGACGCGTGCGCTCGGAAACCTTCGCCGACCACTACAGCCAGGCGCGCCAGTTCTATATCAGTCAGACCGACGTCGAGCAGGCGCACATCGTGTCCGCCTTCGTGTTCGAGCTCAGCAAGGTCGAGACTCCCGCGATCCGCGCGCGCATGGTGTCGCACCTGCTGAACGTCGACAAAGACCTGGCAAAGGCGGTCGCCGAGGGACTGCGTCTCGACGAGATGCCGAAGCCGGCGCCGGCCGCCAAGCCCACCAAGACGGACCTGAAAGAATCGCCGGCGCTCAGCATTCTGCGCAATCCGCCGGAGAGCTTCCGCGGCCGCAAGGTCGGCGCGCTGGTTACCGACGGCGCCGATGCCGCGCTGCTCGGCGCGCTGAAGAAGGCCCTGGAAAAGGAAGGCGCCACGCTGAAAATCGTCGCGCCCCACATCGGCGGCGTGAAGGCCAGCGACGGCACCTGGATCAAAGCCGATGAGAAGATCGACGGCGGTCCTTCGGTGGTGTTCGACGCCGTGGCCGTGCTGACGGACCAGGCCGGCGCTGCGAAACTGGCCAAGCACCCGGTGGCACGCGACTTTATCACCGACGCCTTCGCGCACCTGAAGTTCATCGCTTATGCGCCCGCGGCCAAGGACCTGCTGGAAGGAGAAGGCGTCGATACGGCGGAAGGCGCCGGAGTCATCGCCCTGGCGAAGAAGCCGGATGCGGACCGCTTCGTGACGGCCTGCCGCGACCTGCGGTGCTGGGCCCGCAATCCCTGAGGTGATGACGCAGAGCGTGGTTCGGCGCGTCGGCGCCGGCTCGAAGGAAGGGCACAGGCTGCGCCTTTTCCCGCCGCCTGCTAGTAGGCCCCGGCCACTTCGGCGCGGACCGCCGCGCGCAGGTCCGGCGGCAGGCCCCAGGAGTACTGCGTGAGGATGTCGCGGTAGATCTGCGTCCACGCCGGACTCTCGGGGGCTGCGAGACGGTCCTGGCGGTTTCGCAGGGTGCGTGCCAGCTCCGCGACGTTGTGATAATCCGGCCAGATGATGTGTGCCGCCTCGAAGGCCGCCAGGGCGGCCTCGGCGTCGCGGTCGATCAACGCCTCGAAGCCGCGCCGCTCGGCGGCGGCGGCGCGGGCCTCGCGGCTCTCCCCGGCTGCCGCCGCCAGGTCCTGCTGTACCCCGGCGGGTGCCGGGGCTGGCGCCTGCTGCGCGGCCTGCACCTGCGATATCTCGCGCGACAGGTTGCGCTCCAGACTGCTCAGCTTGGTCTGGATGTCGCCGCTCAATTGCGGGTTCGGCGCGGCCTCCCCGGTCGCCTGACGCTGGGTCTCCAGCAGCAGCCGGATGTCTTCGATCTCCGCCATCGTCTGGGATTCGATCTGCTCGACCCGCTCGCCGATCCTGAGACCGAAGATGTCGACCTGGCGTTCGGAGAGGATCTGGCGGACGTCGTCCTGGTAGATGACGACGACGACCAGCGCGACCGCCGGCCACATGAAAGCCTTGATGTAGTCGAGCACCAGGCGCCCCAGCGCGTAGCCCTTGCCGCTGTCATCCGCCATGCTTGCCTGCCGCCATATTTCCCTGCCTCCGCGATCGCTGCCTGGGCGCAGGCTAGAGCCTTCTGCCGCCGCATAACGTGGCGAATGCCACATTGCGAGAGAGACCCATGCTGATGCGGCTTCGCGCGGATCTTCCGCGGCGGGCCGGTCCAGCCGGCTGCGTCTCCGCAAGGCAGCCCTAGTCGAGAGCCGCCGGAGCGGCTAGGATCGCCGCCCAGTCAAAGGTTTAGCCCGCCACCGGATTCCCCTTGCCGAAGATCTTCAGCAGAGCGATTGCCGCCGCGCTCGGTGCGGTGTTCCTGGCCTCCGTCGCGCTCGGCGCGGCGCCGCTGGTTTCGATCGCGATCCTGGCCGTGCTGACCGCCTTCCTGTGGGCGACGCTGGCGATCCCGGCGGAGCTCACGGCCCTGGTGTTCTTCACCGCCCTGCTGCTGACCGGCCTGGCGCCGGACCACGTGGCCCTGGCGGGCTTTGAATCCAAGGCGGTGTGGCTGGTGTTCGCCGGCCTGGTGCTGAGCGAGGTCATCGGCCGCCACGACATGGGCCATGCGCTGTTCGACCGCCTGCTCGGGCGTCTCCGGTCCTACCCGGCGCTGATTTGGCTGGTGGCCGCGACCGGCCTGATGATGTCCTTCCTGATCCCCTCGGCCATGGGCCGCGTGCTGCTCTTGGCGCCGCTGGTGCTGGCGCTGGCCGACCGGCTGGGCTTCGCCGAGAACGATCCACGCCGTCACGGCCTTTTCATCGCCACGGTGCTGGGCGCCGTGGTGCCGGCCTTCACCATCATAACTTCCAACGTGCCGAACCTGGTGCTGATGGGCGCGGCCGAGGCGATCTACGACCGCACGCTGACCTACGGCGAATACCTGGCGCTGAACTTTCCGATCCTGGGCCTCGGCGCTTTCCTGCTGATCCCCACCCTGGTCCTGTATCTGTTCCCGGGTGAGAGACGCATCGTGCTGCCGGAAAGCCGCCCGGCACCCTGGACCCGCGACCAGGTGAAGATCGGCTTCCTGCTGGCGGTGACCCTGGCGTTCTGGACCACCGACAAGCTGCACGGCATCTCCTCGGCCTGGATCGGTCTTACCGCCGCGGTGTTCTGCCTGATGCCGGGCGTCGGCCTCATCCCGCCGCAGTCGATCGGCAAGCTGAACTTTGGACCGTGGTTCTTCGCCGCCGGCTCCATCGGGCTGGGCGGCGTGGTCAGCCACAGCGGCCTCGGTGCGCTGCTGTGGGGCCAGGTCGACGCCGTTGTGCCCTTCGCGGGGCTCAGCGATCCGGTCAAGTACGCAGTGGTGCAGGGCACCGCCATGCTGATGGCGACGGTCACCACGCTGCCGGCGATCCCGGCGGTCTTCACGCCGCTGGCCGGTGCCATCGCCGAGAGCCTGCACTGGCCGCTCGACGCCGCGCTGCTGGCGCAGGTGCCGGCCTTCGTTATCTTCGGATTTCCCTTCCAGGCGCCGCCGGTGCTGGTGGGACTGACCTTTCTCGGCGTGCCGCTCTCGGCTGCCATGGGGGTGATGCTGCGCTATCTCGTCATCGCGACGCTGGTACTCTCGCCGCTGCACTATCTCTGGGGCCGCCTGCTCGGCGTGTTTCCCTAGACCGCCGTGGCGCTCCGGAGGGCGTCCGGTGACGCCGCGATGCGCCAGGCGGGGAGGATGAGAGTGGCGGTGGTGCCCTCGCCGAGGCGGCTTTCCAACTCCAGGCTGCCGCCGTGCATCTCGATCAGCGCTTTGGTCAGCGGCAGGCCGAGACCGGTACCCTCGTACTTGCGGTTCAGCGCGCTGTCGATCTGGCCGAACTGGCGCAGCGCGACCGGAATGTCCTCGGGCGCCATGCCGATGCCGTTGTCACGCACCTCGAAGACGTATCCGCTGTCCCCGCCGCAGCGGATGTGGAGTTCGACCTCGCCGCCTTCGGGTGTGAACTTGATCGCGTTGACCAGCAGGTTCAGCAGCGCCTGCTTCAGCTTGCGCTCGTCGGCGCGCAGTGCCGGAAGTTCCGCGGCCGCACTGCAGGCGATCCTCACGCCGGAAGTCTCGGCCCGCTGGCGCACCACCCGCATGACCGTGCCGGCCAGTTCGCCGACGTTGAGGATTTCCTCGTCGAGCTCGTCGGCACCGGCCTCGATCTTGGAGAGGTCGAGAATGTCGTTGATGAGGCTCAGCAGGTGCAGGCCGGAGCTGTGGATGTCCTCCAGGTAACCCTGGTGCTTGGGATTGCCGCCAAGTCCCGGCTGCTGTGCCATCATCAGTTCGGAAAAGCCGATGATGGCATTCAGGGGCGTGCGCAGCTCGTGGCTGATGTTGGCGAGGAACTCCGACTTCGTGCGGTTGGCGGTTTCCGCTTCTTCCTTGGCCGTCAGCAAGGCTTTCTGGATCGCCACCTGGTCGGTGATGTCGCGCCCGGTGCCGCGGTAGCCGCGGAAGGTGCCGTCCTTGTCGAACCAGGGATTGCCGTTGATCGACAGCCACACCGTCTCGCCGTTCGGCTTCTGGCGCGGGTGCACGAAGTTGCGGAAGGGGCGGTGCGCGTCCAGGTCTTCCAGCTGTTGCTGCCAGACCTTGGGATCGACATTGGGAATGCCGGTTTCCCGGCGCGTCTTGCCCATCAGCAAGCTCTCGGGGACGCCGGTGACGGCGGTGTAGCGCTCGGAGAAAAAGCAAAAGCGTAGCTCTTCGTCCATCTCCCAGAACCAGTCGGAGCTGGAAGCGGCAAAATCCTCGAACCGCTTTTCGCGCGCGTGCAGGTCTTTGCGCCGAATGTCGGACAGGCGGCTGAGCAGGGCGTTCAGCGCGGTGACCGTCTCGCCGATCTCGTTGTCCGCCTCGATGTCGAGCTTATAGTGCTCCGCGTTCAGCGGATCGGCGTGCGCCGCCGTGAGGTTGCGGTGGATCGCCAGCAGCGGGTTCAGCACGCTGCGGCCGATCACCGCGACGGTCACGCCGGAGACAATGAGGGAGAGGATCAGGATCAGTGCCGCGATGCGCAGCACGTAGGCGGCCAGGTCCCGTTCGATCGCGGTGGTGTCGAGCCGGGCGACGGCGGTGAAGGGCAGGCCGCTGACCACCGGCGGCCACAGGATCTCGTGGCTGTTGCCGTCGGAGCGGCGCACGGTCGGGTCGTCGCCGCGGGCGAGCGAGCGCTCCGTTGCGCCGCTGCGCGCCAGGGGGGCCAGGACGGGACGCCTGCCTGCGGCGGCCAGCAGCCTTCCGTCCTCGGCGTAGATCGCCATGCCTTCGACAGAGACCTGGGCAAAGGCGGGCCAGCTCTGTTCCAGGATCTCCGCCGGGCTGTGCTTCTCGTACCAGCCCAGCGCCGCCTTCGTTATCTGCAGGGCCTCCGTTTCCTGGTGCTCGTAGAGCGCCTCCTGGCGCTTCAGGTAGGAGGGCAGCAGGAACGCCATCTCGACCGCGAGAATGCTGAGGCAGACCAACAGGGTGATTCGCCGGCACAGGCGGCAGGCAAGCAGTTCGCGAGCTTGCGTCAGTGAGAGGAACCCGGTGGGCATGAAGAGGCCTGCGGCGCGGCTGTGGTCGAGCGCACCCTTTGTACCGCTTTCGCCTTCAGCCTTGGTTAATCGAAGCGGACAATATTCCCGCGCAGATCGTATCCCGGCGGCAACCCGGCCAAAGCCTTGAAACCGTTACAAACTGGCGGCCAAAGTGCTGGAATGCATAGGCCTTTGAAGCCCCAGAGGTCCCGGTCTATGCGACTTTAGTAGGGTGGGCGCTCCCGGGGGCCTTCGTTAACATGGCGCCACGGTGCTCAGGGAACCGAGCAGGTCACGGGAAACCGCCTACCGGTTCGCCAGACAGGGCATCGCGCGAAAGGTCGGATTAAAGAAGGGCCGCCGGGACAGCGCCCAGAAGCCCCTATCCCCAGAGGAGGAATGCATGAGCTGGACTACCCCGAAAATCGTCGAAATCTCCGTCGGCATGGAAATCAACAGCTACGCCTGCGCGGATCTTTGATTCTGCCCCCGACGGGAGCACGATAGAGGCCGGGATCGCTGTCGGACGCCCGTTCGGCGGAGCCCCGGCCTTTTTCTTTTGTTGATCGCCCCGGTGCTTGGCGGCCGGCGGCTCTCCCCCATGCGAGGAGCATGCGGTTGTGGCCGGACGGCTGACACGGGGCCAGCCTTGGGTCGAGGGGTGGTGCTACAGGTCCTGGTACTGGGCGCCGCGGCCGGCGGCGGCTTTCCGCAGTGGAACAGCAACAACGAAGCTTCGCAGCGTGCGCGGCGCGGCGATCCGCTGGCGCGCCCGTCGAGCCAGTCGTCCGTGGCGGTTTCGGCCGACGGCGACAACTGGGTGCTGCTGAACGCTTCGCCCGACCTGCGCCAGCAGATCAACGACAACCGCCCGATGCATCCGCGCGCCGGGGTGCGGCACAGCCCGATCCGCGCCGTGGTGCTGACCAATGGCGACGTCGACCACGTGACCGGCCTGCTCACCCTGCGCGAGCGGCACCCACTGGCGGTCTATGCCACCGGGCGCGTGCTCGCGGTGCTGCGCGACAACACGATCTTCAACGTGCTGAATCCGGAATTCGTCGACCGCCGGCAGATCCGCCTGGGCGAGGGCTTCCGGCCGCAGAGCAAGGAGGGCGAGGATCTCGGCGTCGTCATCACGCCCTTTGCGGTGCCCGGCAAGGTGGCGCTGTACCTGGAGGACGACAAGGCCGGCGACGGCAACTTCGGCACCGTCGAGGAAGACACCATCGCGCTGAGGATCGAGACCGGCAGCAGCAATGGACACGGCCCGCGCCGCTTCCTCTATGTGCCGGCCTGTGCGCAGCCTTGCGACACCCTGCGCACCGAAATGCAGGGCGCCGACCTGATGATGTTCGATGGCACCCTGTGGCAGGACGACGAGATGCGGTTGCAGGGCGCCGGCAGCAAGACCGGACGCCGCATGGGCCACATGAGCCTTTCCGGTCCTGATGGCACGCTGGCGACCTTCGCCGACAGCCCCGTCGCCCGCAAGGTGTTCATCCACATCAACAATACCAATCCGATCCTGCTGGCCGACTCGCCCGAGCGGGCCGCGGTGGAGCAGGCGGGCTGGGAAGTCGCCTACGACGGCATGGAGATCACGTTATGACCCCGGCATCTACTTCAGCGGCTTCGCCTGCCGCAGATATCGTGACTCCTCTGGCGCCGTCGCCTTCCGGGGGGCGCCTGCTGTCGCGGGAGGAGTTCGAGGAGCGCATCCGCCAGATCGGTGCCGAGCGCTACCACTCGCTGCATCCCTTCCACAAGCTGTTGCACGGCGGCAGGTGCAACCACGGCCAGGTGCAGGCCTGGGTTCTGAACCGCTACTGCTACCAGAGCCATATCCCCTTGAAGGACGCGACCATTCTATCGCGTATGGAGGATCTCGAGTTGCGCCGAGAATGGCGCAAGCGCATCGAGGACCATGACGGATCGGCCCAGGGCGAGGGGGGTAACGAGGGCGGTATCGAGCGCTGGCTGGTGCTGGCCGAGGGCGTCGGCCTGGACCGTGCATATGTCGTCTCCGGCGCCGGCATGCTGCCGGCCACGCGCTTTGCGGTGCAGGCTTACGTGCACTTCGTGGGTGAGAAGTCGCTTCTAGAAGCCATCGCTTCCTCGCTCACCGAACTCTTCGCGCCGAAGATCCACAAGGAGCGTATCGCCGGCCTGCTGGAGCACTACGACTTCGCCAATGAGCGCACCATCGCCTACTTCAAGCGCAGGCTCACCGAGGCGCCCGACGACGTGAAGTTCGGCCTCGACTACGTGCTGCGCGAGGCGCGCACGCGCGACCAGCAGGAACAGGTGCTGGCAGCGGTGCGCTTCAAGACCGACGTCTTGTGGGCGCAGCTCGATGCGCTCTACCATGCCTATGTGTCGCCCGGACACATCCCGCCCGGCGCTTTCGTGCCGGAGGGCTGCGTGCCGGTGACGGAACTGGATCTCTAGCGAGGCGACATGGCGGAGCGCATCACCATCACCGAGAAGTCGGTGCCCGGCCTGCCGGTGGGCGTGAAGCTGCGCTTCGACAAGCAGCGCGACCAGTGGGTCATCCTGGCGCCGGAGCGGCTTTTCGTGCTGGACACCATCGCACTGGAGATCGTCAAGCGCTGCGACGGCGCCGCCTCGGTGGGCGAAATCGTCGACGACCTGGCGGCGACCTTCGCGGCGCCGCGCGACGTCATTCTGAAGGACGTCGGCGCTCTGCTGCAGGACCTCGCCGACAAGCGGATACTGGCGGCATGAGCGATCTCGGTTTTCCTCTCGCCATCCTCGCCGAGCTGACGCACCGCTGTCCGCTGCAGTGCCCCTATTGCTCCAACCCGCTGGCGCTGGAGGCGGCGAGCGCCGAACTCACCACCGCGCAGTGGCGGGCGGTGATCGAGGAAGCCGCCGACCTCGGCGTGCTGCAGATTCACTTCTCCGGGGGGGAGCCGACGGCGCGCCGCGACCTGGAAGAGCTGGTCGCGGCCGCCTCGGCGGCGGGGATCTACACCAATCTCATCACCGCCGGCGTGCTATTGAGCCGCGATCGTCTTCAGGCGCTCGTGAAGGCGGGACTCGACCACGTGCAGCTCAGCTTCCAGGACAGCGAGGCAGCGGGTTGCGATCGTATCGGCGGCTATCAGGGCGGCTTCGCCAAGAAACTGGAGTGCGCGCGCTGGGTGAAGGACAGCGGCCTGCCGCTGACCCTCAACATGGTGGTGCATCGCCAGAACCTGGCGCATCTGGAGGACCTGCTGACGCTGGCCGAGGACCTCGGCGCACAGCGCGTCGAGATCGCCCACGTGCAGTACTACGGCTGGGCCTACCTCAACCGCGCCGCCCTGATGCCGAGCCGTGCACAGCTGGAAGACGCGACGGCGGTGGTGGAGGCGGCGCGCGAGCGCCTCAAGGGGATCATGGTGATCGACTACGTGGTGCCGGACTACTACGCGCGGCGTCCGAAGTCCTGCATGGGCGGCTGGGGCCGCCAGTTCCTGAATATTTCACCAGCGGGCAAGGTGCTGCCCTGCCACGCGGCAGAGTCCATCACCAGCCTGACCTTCGACCGCGTGACCGAGCGCGGCCTGCGCGACATCTGGGAGAACTCGGAAGCTTTCAAGGCCTACCGCGGCACGGCGTGGATGCCGGAACCCTGCCGCTCCTGCGAGCGCAAGGAGATCGACTGGGGCGGCTGCCGCTGCCAGGCCTTCGCGCTGACCGGCGAGGCGGGGACCGTCGATCCGGCCTGCGCAAAGTCGCCGTTGCACGCCGAGATGCAGGCGCTGGCGACGGCGGAGTCCGGCAAGGACGTGCAGGACTTCACCTACCGCACCCGAAAGGCCGGCGAGGCGGCGGCGCAGAAGGTACCGGAGACGCTCGTCTAGCTCAGCCGGTTAGTTCAGCGGATTGGAGCCGTCACGCAGGCGGAAGCCGCCGAAGCCCAGTGCCTTCGCCTTGTCGAAGTCGGCTTTGGCGCGTTCGCTTTGCGCGCCGCGCTGGTAGGCGGTGCCGCGGTTGGAGTAGGCGCCGGCGAAGCCGGGGTCCAGGAAGATTGCCACGCTGAATTTCACGATGGCGTCGTCGTACTGCGCGGCCTGCAGCAGCTTGCGGCCTTCGTCGTTGAACCGCTTCGCCAGCGCCGCGGTCGTCAGGCTGCCGCTGTCGAGTTCCTGCCGATAAGGCGCCAGCTCGGCGTCGATCCGCCCCTGCGCTTCGGCGGAGGGGCCGGCTTCCGGCGCCGCTTCGGCGTCTGGCGGCGGCAGGGCGGCGACTTGGTCTTGCGGCTCGACAGGCACCGGCGCGGCGTCGAGGGGCTTCAGCTTGGGCGGCGCCGGCGGTGGCGGCACGATAACCTTTTCCGCGACGAGTTCTGGTGCTGGTGTTTCCTCCGGCCCGGCACCCAAGTCTGGCAAGGGGACGGGGAGGGGCGGCGGCATGGTGTCCGCCGTGGCGGGCTTCACCTTGGCCGCGTTCAAGGCCGCGAAGGCGGCGGCGACGCCGCGCAGTTCGTCCAGCAACGCCGCGCTGGGCTCCGGCGCACCGGGCGCCACCGCGAAATCCTTGTACCGGCGGATAGCCTCGGTGGTATCGGCGTCGACGATGCCGTCGACCGGCCCGGGGTCGAAGCCGAGGTCGCGCAGCAGGGTCTCCATCTCCGTCAGTGCCGCCGGGTCGAGAGCGCGCGCCGGGGCGGCCGCGAGCAGCAGTGCGGCGGTGGAGAAGAGCAGGAGCGAGAAGCGCCGAGACCCGACCATGCGGCCATTCTACCGCCGGATGAGCCGGAATCGACCCCCTTAAGCGGCCGGACTCAGGGGCTTGGAGTTCGAACCATTTTGGCCGGCATTGCCCGCTGGGCCAGCCAGTCCCGCGGCGCCAGGCCGAACTGGCGCTGGAAGGCGCGGGCCAAGGCCGTCGGGCTGGCGTAGCCGGCCTCCGCGGCCACCGCCTTGAGGGGCCGGCCGGCCAGCAGCGCCTGCTTGGCAAGCGCCAGGCGCAGGGTGGTCAGGTAGTCGCCGGGAGAGACCCCGACCCGGGCCTTGAAGGCGGCGGCGAAGGTGGAGCGCGACATGCCGGCGATCTCCGCCAGGCGCTCAAGATTCAGTGCACGCTCCGGCGCGCCGTGCATCGCGGACAAGGCGCGCGCCAGCCTGGGCTCGGAGAGCCCGGCTAGCAGGCCCCGCTCCAGCGTTCCCCGCGCGATGCAATGGCGCAGCAGCATGATCAGCAGAAGCTCGATGAGCAGGTCCACCGCCGCCCGCTGTCCGAAGTCCTCGCTGAACGCTTCGTCGAAGAGCCGCTGCAGCACCGGCGCCAGGCCGTCGAGGTCATCCAGGGCGATGACCAGCAGGTCGGGGAAGCCGAGCAGCAGCAGCTCCGCCTCCGGGCTGTCGAAAGCGAGTTGGGCGCAGATCAGATCGGCGCCGGCGGCCTCGTCGGCGTCGATGCGGTGCCCCGTGGCGCGGGCGAAGAGGATGAGACTGGGCCGCGCGATGCGCAGCGGCGGCTGGCCGGCTGCGCGCAGTTCGACCGGGCCACGGCGCACCAGGTGCAGGTGGCCGCCGTTTCTCCCCACGTAGTCCTGGGTGCCGCACAGGCGGCCGGAAAAGAACACGCTGGCGCCCAGGCTGTGGCGGTTCAGCCAGGGAAAGAGGGCGGCATCTTCGGACGAACGGCGTGTTTCTTCGGACAACAGGTCAGGCCCGCGTCGCTAGGTTTTGCTCAAGGGCCGGCGCGCGCCGCCCGAGAGAAACCGAGTTCATTTTGGAGTGAAACGTCATGTCGAATATGATCAAAGCTTTTCGTAGCGCCCTGTTGTCGGCGTCCCTCGCCGTCGCCGTGGTGCCGGCGATGACCGAAGCCGCCGCGGCGGTCGAGGAAGTGAACATCGTCGATGGATATGCCGTCCACGGCTACGACGTGGTGGCCTACTTCACCGAGGGCAAGCCGGTGGCGGGTAACGATCGCTTTACCGCCGCGTACGACGGCGCTACCTACCGCTTCACCAGTGCCGCTCACCGCGATGCCTTCGTTGCCGCGCCGGCCAGGTATGCCCCGCAGTACGGCGGCTTCTGCGCTTTTGGCACCGCCATGGGCCGCAAGTTCGATGGCGATCCGACGGCCTGGGCGATCGTCGACGACAAGCTGTACCTGAACCTCAACAAGGACGTTCAGGCCAAGTGGAAGACGAACGTTCCGGGCTTCCTGCGCGGCGCGGAGAACAACTGGCCGCGCATCCGCCCCCTCGCCGACGCGCAGCTCGAGGCTGCGCCGCCGGCGGGCGTCACCCTGGGCGCCCAATAACGTCCGACAGCCTAGTCCAGCAAGGACCTGGAGACCGGCTCCGCCTCTGGTCTCGGAAGCCCGCCCTGGGCGGGCGGCCTGACGGCATGCGGTGTTTCCCCGACACCGCATGCCGTTTCTCGTTGGGTATGGAGCGGAGCGACCGCTACTCCGGCATGGTCGCGGTGATCTTGATCGAGGCATACCAGGCCGAAAGGTCGGCGATGTCCGCATCGCTGAGATCCTTGGCGACCACCGACATGATCTCGTGCTCGCGCTTGCCGGAGCGAAAAGCCTTCAGCTGGGTTTCCAGGTAGATCCGGTTCTCGCCGGCGATATGCGGGGCGATGGGAATCTTCGCGATGCCGTCGATGCCGTGGCAAGTCTGGCATTTCTTCGCCTTCTGGCGCCCGGCGGCGGCGTCGGCCGCCCAGGCGCTGGATGTGAGTGTCGTGACGGTAAGGCAGGCGATGGCGAGGGCCGCGAAGGCCGTTGCCGGCAAGCGAGTCGTCGTCGCAGTCATCGGAAACGTTCTTCCTTGCGTGAACAAGAACGGCGGCCGGGTTGAACCGGCCGCCGTTGCCTTGGGTTCCCGCGGCTTACTGGCCGTAGGAGATGCGGTAGATGGCGCCGGCGAGATCGTCGGACACCAGGATAGAGCCGTCGCGCAGCTCGGCGATGTCGACCGGCCGCCCGAGGTACTCGCCGTTCTCATCGATCCAGCCGTCGGCAAAAACCTCCGTCTCTCCGACCGAGCCGTCCTCGTTGACCGCCGTGAACATCACCCGCGCCCCAACCGGGGTGGTGCGGTTCCACGAGCCGTGCTGGGCCGAGAAAATGCCGCCGCGGTATTTCGCCGGGAACTGCCTGCCTTCATAGAAGTCCATGCCGAGGTCGGCCGCGTGGGCCTGCATGGCGACCGCCGGGAAGACCACGTCGGCCGGCGGCTCCGAATCGCTGTACTCGTTGGTCCGCACGTCGCCGCCGCCGTACCACGGGAAGCCGAAGTGCTGGCCCTTGGCGGTCTGGCGGTTCAGTTCGCCCGGCGGGATGTCGTCACCCATGCCGTCGACCTGGTTGTCGGTGAACCACAGCTCGCCGTTGGCGGGATTGAAGTCATGACCGACCGAGTTGCGGACGCCGTAGGTATAGACTTCGCGGCCCGTGCCGTCGGTGTTCAAGCGGATGATGCCGCCGATGCCCTCCTGCCTGTAGAGGTCGAGCTTCTCCGGCGCGGGTACGTTGAACGGCTGACCGAGCGAGATATAGATCTTGTTGTCCGGCCCGATTTTGCAGACGCGCGCCGTGTGGTTGTAGCTTTCCTCCGACACCGGAACCAGCTTGCCCTGCGGCACGACCTCGAAGGCCGCCACGTCGGGGCTCTCGTAGAAGAACTCGGCCGCCGGGTAAACCAGCACACGGTTCTGCTCGGCGATGTAGAGGAAGCCGTCCTCCGAGAAGCAGGGCCCGTTGGGGATCGAGAAGTCGATCGACGGCGCAAAGCGCTTCACCTCGTCGGCGACGCGATCCTTGTTGCGGTCGGTTACCGACCAGACGTCGGTCTTGCGGGTACCGACGAAGGTGACGATGCCCTGCGGGCCGACCGCCATGTGGCGGGCATCCGGCACGACGGCATAGAGCTCGATCTTGAAGCCGTCCGGCAAGTTGATCCGCTTCAGGTTCTCGCGGATGCCGGCGGCGTAGTCGCCGCCCTGTTCGACGACCTTGAACTCCTTCACGCCGGTGGTCTGGAACTGGCCGAGTTTCTCCAGATTGCTTTGTGCGAGCGCCGGCGTCGCCACCATCAGGGCGGCCAGCGATACGAGGGATAGAGCTTTTCGCATATTAGACTTTCCTCCCGTTAGCTTGTTGTTATGGCGAAAGCCTAACGGGTTTGCGGAACGGCAGGTAGTAGGAAGATAGTTGATACGGGGCCGCTAACACTATGGCGCGCCAAGTGGTTTGCCCGTCATACCATTGGTCATACCAATCCGGGGGTCGGACGGCTAGTCGGGCTGACGGTCGCTCTCGGCGGGACGGCTTTCGGGGCGCGTGGCGACGTAGAGGGCGGCCAGCGCGATCACCGCGACGGTGACGAGGATGCTGGCCAGGGACAGCGGCGTCACGGCGACGATGCCGGCGGCGATGAGCATGCCGATGAGGGCGCTGGCTTTCGCCTTGCGCGCGATGACGCCGTGACTGAGAAACGCCTCAACCGCGGGCCCGACGCCGGGCCAGGCGAAAATCTTGCGGGCCATGGCGGGGCAGCCCTTCGCGAAGCAGCCGGCGGCGATGATCCAGAAGATGGTGGTCGGCAGCACCGGCAGCATGGTGCCGACGAGGCCGATGGCGAAAAAGGCGTAGCCGGTGCCGGTCCAGGCCCAGGCCAGGCGCCGGCGGGCGGCGGTTTCGCGGTCGTCTCGGGCGGCGGCTTGGCTGGTCATGCTGGCCTTGGGATCTCGTAGGGGCCGCTGGAATCCGGTTCGATCCAGGAAATAGGCCGCTTCGACCGTTTTACCAAGCCTTTCTTTAGATTGGATTGATGGCGCATCCGGGCCTTATTGGCGTTGCCAAGCCGGCTCCCGCGCAGCATCTTGCCAGCGTCTTGCGAGGCCGCCTCGGCAATGCCAGTAAGGGGCCGGTCCGGATCTAAGGGGGAAACGCAATGCCGCGCCTGTTCATCGCCAGCGCCGTCCTGCTTACGCTCGCCGCCTGCGCGGCGCTGCAGCCGGCGGGACGCTACAGTTCCGCCATCCTGCCGCCGGAAATCCGCGCCGAGTTGCAGGCCGGCGACGGCGCATTCGCCCCGGACCAGATGTATGTGAGCGAAGCGGTGGAGGGGCGCAGCTTCGACAAGGTGATGATCGATCCGATCATCTTCTTCTCGCCTCTGGAGGCGCCGCGCAGCATCAGCCCGGAGGACCGTCAGACCCTGCTGAACAACTTCCACATCCTGATGGGCCGCGAGTTGGGCAAAGACTTCCTGCTGTCGACCGAACCGCAGCGCGGCACCGTGCGCGTGCAGTTCGCCCTGCTGCCGGTGACCCAGGAGGAAGTCGCCATGGATACCGTCGCTATGGTGGCTCGGGAAGACCCGGAAAAGCAGATCGTGGTGGATACCCTGGCCAGCCCGTTGACGCCAAGCGCCGACCTGCTGGTCGAGGCGCTGTGGACCGATGCCGTCACCGGCGCGGTGCTGGGCGCCACCGTCGACCGCCATTTCGGCCAGGCCAGCTTCAACGGCGACTCGTTCAAGAGCTGGGCCGATGTGAACCGCTATCTGGAGGCCTATGCGGTGCTGGTGCGCTACCGGCTGTGCCGCTTCCAGGGCCACGACAACTGCGTGGCGCCGCCCACCCCCCTCGGCTGAAACGAACGGGATCCGCGCCGGAGGGCTCTCTCGTGCAACCCGTGTCGCCGCCGCGTTACCCATAAGCGTTCGCGAAAACCGCAGCCTGGGCTATACTTTAGCGCATACGGGGGCTTCTCCCGAGTCTGCCGAGCATCAGGGGCCGCCTGCAGGGCCCCCCGGCTTGGCCGCAAAGGGGAAGCCAGGGTCGCTTCGGGGGAAGTGATTTGGCCTTTCTTGACAAGCTTGCCGGCAGCATGCTGCGCGGCCAGGGGTGGTCGCGCGGTTCGCCCTTGCTGAAAGCCTGCGTTGCGGCCGCCGCCTTGATCGCGGCGGCGGAGCCGGCGGTCAGCCTGGCCCGGCGGGCCACCATCGATCAGATCCTCGACGAGCTGCGTGCGCAGCAGCACTTCGACCTGGGGCAGGGGATCGAAGCCTTCCAGAACGGATTGGAGCGGCTGCGCCAGGAGGGCGCCGCGGCGCGCCACGCCGCCTTGGCGACCCTGACCAAGCTGAGCGCCGATCCGGCTGCGGTCGACCTGGTGATGCGCGTCGCGCAGGCCGTCGCCAAGGCCGACGGCCCGGCAGGCCCGGAGGTGCGCGCCCGTGTCGCCGAGATCGCCGCCGCCCTTGGCGCTGCCGAGCCGGTCTTGCATGACAGCCTGGAAAGCACCGAAGCGCGGCCCGGCCGTGTCATCGTCGTCGGCAACGAAAAGGGCGGTACCGGCAAATCGACCACCGCCATCCACCTCGCCATGGGGCTTGCGGGCAGGCTTGCCGGGGCGCTTGAGGAGTCGCGCGCGGGCGCGGAGACGGCGGCGTTGGCAAGGGTCGCCTGCCTCGATCTCGACAGCCGCCAGGCAACGCTGTCGCGCTTCTTCGCCAATCGCGCCAGCGCAGCGCGGGACCGCGGCGCACCGCTCGTGGTGCCGCGCTATGCCCGGCTCGAACCGGCGACGGCGCACGGCGCCGAGACGGATGGGGCGGCGGAGCGCGACCGCCTGCGGCAGGCGCTTGCGGAGCTGGCGGATCACGACGTGGTGGTGATCGACACGCCCGGCTTTGCCTCTCCGATGGCCCAGGCGGCGCACGCCCTCGCCGACGTTCTGGTGACGCCGATCAACGACAGCTTCGTCGACATCGATGCCCTGGCCGACATCGATGTCGAGCGCCGCGAGGTGCTGGCGCCGGGTCCCTACAGCACCTTTGTCTGGCAGCAGCGCGACCGCCGCGTCATCGCCGGTGAGACGGAGTTCGACTGGATCGTCGTGCGCAACAGGATCCGCACCCTGGACAGCCGCAACACGCGGGAGATGGCCGGGCTGCTGGAGATCCTGGCGCGCCGCCTCGGCTTTCGTCTGCAGCCCGGCTTCAGCGAGCGCGTGGTTTACCGTGAGCTGTTCTTCCGGGGGCTCACCCTGCTTGATCTTTCGGAGGCCGAGCTGCCGCGCGGCAGCCGCGCCAGCTTCCGGCATGCCCGCCAGGAGGTCGTGGACCTGGTCGATGCGGTGACTACAGCGGCAGGCCGTAGTACCACGGGGCGAACAGAGTAAAGGCGATCCAAACGAGCAGGATCAGCGGTGTGCCGACCTTCACGAAGTCCATGAAGCGGTAGTTGCCCGGCGTCATCACCACCAGGTTGGTCTGGTAGCCGATCGGCGAGGCGAAGGAGCAGTTGGAGGCGAAGATCACCGCCACAGCGAAGGGCTCCACCGGCACGCCGAGCACATGCGCGAGATCGACGGCGATGGGCGTGAACAGCACCGCGGTCGCCTTGGTGCTCAGGACGTTGGACAGCAGCGCCAGCAGCAGGAAGAAAGCGGAGAGGACATGGCCCGGCTTGGCGCCTTCCATCGCACCCTCCAGCAGCTCGGCCAGGAAGGTGGCCCCGCCGGTTTCCTGCATGGCCGCGCCCAGCGCCAGCGCCATGGCGATGGTCAGCACGATCTTGCGGTCCAGCACGCGGATTGCATCGTTCAGCGTCAGGATGCCGGCGGCGATCATTGCCGTCGCGCCGCAAAAGGCTGCCAGCGCGATCGGCACGACGCCGAAGGACGAGGTCACGATCACCGCCAGGAAGATCAGCGCGGCATTGCGCTTGTGCTCTGGTGTCACCAGCGGCTGGCGCGACCATTCCATCAGCACCACGCTGCGCTCGCCGCGCAGGTGGTCGATGTCTTCCGGCCGGCCCTGGATCAACAGCACGTCGCCGTCCTTCAGCGGGATGCGGGTGATGCGCTCGCGCAGCATGCGGCTGCGCCGCTCGATGCCCAGCACAATGCAGTGGTGCCGGTAGCGGAAGCCGATCTCCTCCAGCGTGCGGCCGACGAGTTCGGACTCTGGGCGCACCATGACCTCGGCCTGGATCTGCCCCGGCGCGGTCCAGGGCGCGCGCCCACCGCCGGTGTCGGCCTCCGCATCGTCGCCGTCGCTGCGATAGGCATTGGCCATCAGCTCGGGATGCAGCAGTTCCGGCTCGCCCTTGGCAAGTTCGCCCAGCGCCTGGCGGGTCGCCGCGATGATGACCAGGTCACCGGCCTCCAGGGGAAGATCCTCGAAGGGCGGCACCATGGCGCGCTCGCCGCGCTGAATCATCAGGACGGTGATGTTCTTGAGGTCGGGAAAGATGCCGCCGACAGGCCGCAGGCCGACAAGACGCGAGCCCGGCGGAACGCTGATCTGGGCGACGAAGTGGCGGCTGCGCTCCTCCACCACGCCGGCCAGGGGCGCGCGGTCCGGCAGCAGGCGCGGGGCGACGAAGAAGAGATAGAGCAGGCCGGTGCCGGCCAGTACAAGGCCGGGAATGGTGAAGTCGAAGAAGCCGAAAGGCTCCTCGCCGAGGTCGTCCAGTTCCAGCGAGACCAGGAGGTTGGTCGAAGAGCCGATCAGCGTGGTCATGCCGCCCAGCACCGAGGCGAAGCTCAGCAGCATCAGGTAGCGGCTGGGCGACTGGCGGAAACGCCGGGTCAGCGCCTGCATGATGGGGATGAAGAGCACCACCACCGGGATGTTGTTCAGCACGGCGCTGAAGGCAACCACCACCACCAGCATGAGCGCGATGGCGAAGGCGCGGTTCTGCCGCGTGAAGTGGATGACGGTGTTGGCGGCGTCGTCGAGCACGCCGGTGCGTGTCAGCCCTTCGCCAAGCACCAGCAGCGCGAGCACGGCCATCAGCGCCGGGTTGGCGAAGCCGGAGAACAGGCGGCGCAGGTCCAGCAGGTCCCCGCCGCCCGGCCCCAGCACCGGGAAGAAGTGGAAGAACAGCATCAGCGCGGCGATGACCGCCAGCGCCGTCAGTTCGATGGACAGCGCCTCGGTGGCCAGCACCGTCAGCGCCACGACGATCAGCAGGAAGAGCACGCCCATTTGAAAGGGCGCCAGGAGCGCGGGATCGATCATTGGACTGAGCTAGCCGGGCCGCCGGTCGAAGACGAGTGCCGGGGACGGCACGGCCGCCTTTGCCCGGCCGGTCGCGGGGGCCGCGAAGGGAAGTGAGGGAGAGCCCCGCAAGGGATTGCCGTTGCCTGCCGTATCGCTTGAACGCAAGGAAGACCGCCCGCTCTGCTGCCGTAACGAGGGGGCGTTTTCCGCCCCCGGGACTTCTTGAGCCCGCATTCTACATGAAAATGCCCGAAGTCAGCAGCGCATAGACGCCGGCCAATACGGCCATGGAAATCGCCGTATAGGCGAGATTCCACTTCCAGGTCAGCTCGACGCCGCTGTAGCCGGAGGCGCGCGCCAGCATCAGCGTGCCGGAGGCAAAGGGCGCGCCCAGGGTGCAGACCGCGGTGCCGGCGGCAATCGCTAGCACCACGCTGGTGGGATCGGCGGGCACCGCGCCCAATTCGGTCACCAGGCTGCCGAGGAAAACCGCGGTGGTGATGGGGCTGAGCGCCACCAGGCCGAAGAACCACACGGTAAGCGACAGCAGGGAGAGGAAGACCCAGCCCGGCATCTCGGCGACCGAGAGGACGCTCGCCACCTGCTCCGCCGGGACCAGCGCGGCGGCCAGGGTGCCGATGAAGCCGGCGGCGCCGAGCGAGACCGCCTCGCGCTGGAACGACGGCAGGCCGACCGCGGTGACTCCGGCGAGGCGGCGCAGCGTGGCGGCGGCGCAAGGCCGCAGGGCGACGGACGCGACGGTCGGCCCGGGCGGTTGCTGCTGCATGAAGACCCAGACCAGCAGCACGATAGGCGCCGCCAGCATGACGCCGCCCACCAGAAGCACGCCGCCCCAGGCGGTGAACAGCAGGGTGAGGCCGAACAGCAGGGCGCTGACGGCCCCGAGTCGCAGCAGCGCGGCGTGCGGAAAAGGCAGGTCTTCGCGCTGCGGCAGCCGGCCGCGGGAGCGCAGCCGGCGGCGCAGCGGGAGCCAGCGCAGGGTGTCCTCGGCCCAGCCGACCGCCAGCATCAGCACCGCCAGACAGATGCCGGTGACCACCAGCCGGGCGGGATCGACGCCGGGAATGAGGGTCGGCAGGATCGCCTGGGTGACCGCTGTCGGCGCCCAGAGAAGGAACCAGGCGAAGCCGCGCAGCAGCGCGGTGAGCTGGCGCCGCTCGCGCAGCAGGGCGATCTCGTCCAGATCTTCGCGCTGGCGGTGGTCGCCGCGCACGCCGCGCTGGATGATCGGTGCCAAGAGGCTGAGCGAGCCGAGATTGATCAGCACGGAGAAGAAATGGGCGCCCAGGAAGACGGCGAGGAAGCGCCGCTGCGGCGGCTGCTGGGTCACGTAGGTGCCGCACTGCAGGACGGCGGGCGAGGTTATGCCGCCCTCGCGCAACAGGCCCATCAGCAGGATGAAGGCAGCGAGGAAACTGGCGCGGTCGAGACCGTGCAGCGCCAGTTCCCAGGGCTGAGGCTGATAGATCCAGGCGAGTGCCAGCAGGGCGCCGCAGAGGGCGAGCAGGTATCCCTCGCGCAGGCGCAGCCGGCGCCAGCCGATGATGGGCACGCCCAGCAGCAGCACGTGGCTCGCCATTTCGGCCAGCGGCGCTTCGGCGAAGAGCACCAGCAGTTCGCAGCCGCTCAGCGCCAGCAGCCAGGGGCCGAGCAGCAGGTTCGGTTCGCCGACCGGGCGGCTCAGCCCCGCGCCGCCGGCGGCCGGTTTCACGAAGCGGCGTCCCGGCGCGGCACGAAGCGGACAGCCGCGGCGAAGCGCTCGCCCGGCTGCAGTACCTGCAGGCCGGTGTCCCCGCGCTCGGCGGCGAGATTCACCGCATCGGTGCAGTGGCTGACCGGCTCGGCGCAGAAAAAGTTCTTTCCCGCGGGCGTGTAGACCACCAGGAAGGACAAGGCCGCGTCCGCCTCCAGCGTGAGGCTGGCGCGGCGCTCCGGCCAGTCGATGACCGCGCGGCCGGCAAAGCCGGTGAAGCCGTTGTCGAGCGGCGTGGCGTCGGGCGAGACGCCCCCGCTCAGGTTGGCGTCAAGAAGTTCGGTCGGCATCACCTCGGCGTCGGTCGCCCACATTCCCTCGACCGAGGCGGTCAAACGGCAGGCCGGCGTGCGCGGGAAGTAGGGATGCAGGCCGAGGCCCGCGGGCATTGCCGTGTCGCCGGTATTGGTCACCGCGAGTTCGACGGTGAGCGCGCCATGGTGCAGCGAAAGCCGTTGTTCGGCGCGGTAGGGCGCGGGCCAGTCGCTGCCGTCGTGCTCGTAGAACAGAGCGAGGCTGGCGCTGTCCTGCGCCATCACGCGCCAGGGCAGTTTCCAGCCGTGCCCGTGAATCGTGTGGGGCGCCGGCGCGAAGTTGGCTTTGAGTTGGTGGTCCCGCCCGGCGAAGCGGAAGCGTCCCTGGCGGATGCGGTTGGAGTAGGGAACCAAGGGAAAGCAGGCGCTGTCGTTGGGGGTGAGGTCGGCGCCCGGCGGTGCCGGACGCAGCCAGTCGACGCCGCCGCCGGCGGTGTGCCAGCGGAATGCGGTGATGCAGCCGCCCTGGGCGGGGGCGACCTCAAGCTCGGCAGGGCCGTCGCTGAGACGGATGCGGGATGGGTCTGGGCTTTCGCGCATGGCGGCGCCGGTCATCCTTTGAGTGGGCTTCGTTGGATCGGCTTTGCTCGGTCGGCGCCGAGCCCCCCGGGCGCGGCAGGGCCATTCTACGGGTTTGCCAAGGGCTTGTGCCAGGGGCCACGGCCGCATGGCTGCTTTGCGCTCCCCTTCTCCGTCGTGGCGTTCCCCTTAATAGTCACAGAGGACCAATGGATATGACGGCGGGAGAGGCGTAGGCTGCCGCGACAGGCAAGCGGCGGACAATGCGCTGCGCCTGCCGTTCCGCCCGCCAGAGACGGCGCGACGCGCACCCATCGCAGGTAGTTTCTTTCAAGCCGGCTGGTGAGGCGCACGGGCCCCGGGGTGCGGCCCCCCTCACGGAAGGGGAGGCGACAGGATGCCGACATCCGCTAGTGACACGCTCTACGACTGCATCGTGCTCGGCGCCGGCATCAGCGGCGTCACCGCGGCCCGCAACCTGCAGCAGGCGGGCTGCAGCGTGCTGCTGCTGGAAGGCTCCGACCGCATCGGCGGCCGCATGAAGTCTGTGCGCGACTTCGTGAAGAAGGACGGCAAGCCGGTGCCGGTCGAAGGCGGCGCCGAATACATCCACATCGCCGAGCAGGACCGTTATCTGGAGTTCTGGCGCGAGATCCGCAAGCACGGCTTCACCGCCTCGCCGCTGCACAAGTGCGGCATGGGGATACTGAAGATTCCGCGCAACCGCATGTATTTCAGTCCCTGGGCGCGCACCAAGATGCTGGCCGAGGTGATCGTGCAGCCGGAGTTCTGGGACCTGCCCAAGGCGCTGGAGGCAATCCAGGAGTTCGATGCCGAGGCTAATCCCGACATGACGGCAAAGACCTTCGCCGAGGACTATGCCGCGCGCAACGGCCTGTCGCGGCGCGGCCTTGCGCTGCTCACCTATACGCTCTCCGCTCACACGCCGGGCGCCCTCGACGTCATCTCCATCGCCGGGCTGAAGACCGACGCCATCGTCGACCAGTTGATGGAGCGCAAGGAACTGCGCATGGAGCACGACGGTGCCAAGCCCTTCGGGCTGTGCGGCTTCGACACGCTGCCGGCGAGGATTGCCGAGGAGTTCAGAGCGGCCGGCGGTGTTATCGAGAAGAGCCGCGCAGGCTCGACCGCGCGCAAAGTGACCAAGGTCGAGCGCCGGAACGACGGCCGGATCGTGGTGACCACCCAGGGTGGGCAAAGCTATGCCGGGCGCAGCGCCCTCTGCACCTTCTCCGTCGGCATGCTCAATCCCGACAGCGGTGAGGGTGACGCCATCTTCGGTCCGCTGCTCACGCCGCTGAAGCGCGAGGCGCTGAGCCTGGTGCGCATGGGCGCGATCACCAAGTTCAGCCTGGAGTTCAAGCAGCGCGTGTGGGTCGACGACGGCGGCGAGTCGTCCGGCCACATGACAGTGCTGAGCAATCCGCTGGGCAAGGCGCGCACGTTTTTCTCCTCGTTTCCGAAAGAGCATCTGGGCCCGCACGTGCTGACCGGCCTGCTGATGAATCAGGACCACGACCAGATCGCCGCGATGAGCGACGAGGAAGCCGTCGCGCATGTCTTCGCGGCGCTCGGCAAGGTTTACGGGCGCGCGCGGCGCTGGACGCAGAAGACGGTGCTGGCCGGCGAGACGGTCGGCGGCAAGTTCAGGCCCAATTACCTGCGCCAGGACTGGTCGAAGGACCCCTTCGCCAAGGGTGGCAACTCCTATCTCGCTTTCGCGCACCCGCGCCCAGGCGGCATGCTGGCCAAGGACGCCCGAGAGGCGTTGAAGGACCCGCGCGAAACGCTGCCGCTGTTCTGGGCCGGGGAAGGGGTCGCCTCGGCCTACGACCGCAAGTACCAGCCCCTCGCAGTGCACGGTGCCTACATCAGTGGCGTGCGGGCGGCCGACGATATCCTGCATTACCTCAACAATGCCGGCGGCGACTCCGCGCAGTTCGACGGCTACTACAAGCAGCGCTATCTCCGCTGAATTCTCCCGTCGAGATCGCGGTTTTTATCGTGGCGCAAAACCCCTATTCTACGCCGCGGCGGTCAACGGCTGAGTGGGAGTGCTAATGTCGGACGTGCGATGCCTCTGGGAGGCGGCGGCAATCCTGGGTGAGGGGCCGCTGTGGTCGGCGCGCGAGGGTGCCCTTTACTGGGTCGACATCAAGGCACCGGCGCTGCATCGCTACCGCCCGGACGACGGCGACAAGACCTCCTGGGTAATGCCGGAGCGCATCGGCTGGGTCATCGAGCGCGCCAACGGCGAAGGCCTCGTCGCCGGCTTCAAACAGCGCGGCTTCGCCTTTCTTACGCCCGGCACCATGATGCCGGAAACCATCGGCCAGCCGGAGCCCGACTATCCCGACAACCGCTTCAACGATGCCAAGGCCGACGCCGAGGGGCGCATCTGGGCCGGCACGATGGACGACAACGAGCGCGAGGCGACGGGCAGCCTGTATCGGCTGGATGCCGACCTGGACTGGCACCGTATGGACAAGGGCTACGGGATCACCAACGGCCCGGCCTTCAGTCCCGAAGGCGGCACCCTTTATCACACCGACACCGCAGCGGGCACGATCTACGCCTTCGACCTGACCGCGCGCGGCCGGCTGGAGAACAAGCGCGTCTTCGTCACTATTCCGGAGGGCGACGGCTATCCCGACGGCATGACCTGCGACGCGGAAGGCTATCTCTGGGTCGCTCACTGGGGCGGCTGGCGCATCACGCGTTTTGCGCCCGACGGCCGCGTCGACCGGGTGGTCGAGATGCCGGTCTCGCAGGTGACCAGCTGCACCTTCGGCGGCCCCGACCTCGACCGCCTCTACATCACCTCGGCCGCAATCGGCCTCGACGAGGAAAGGCTGGAACGCCAGCCCCTGGCCGGCGGCCTCTTCGAGTTCATTCCCGGCGTGAAGGGCCTGCCGGCGGGACTCTTCGCGGGATGATGAACTAACCCTCTCCCCACCGTGGGAGAGGGTTCATCGCGCTACTTCTTATTCTTCTTCTTGTCCTTCTTCCCTGCCTTCTTGCCGGTCCGCAGGCTCTCCGGCTGGATCGTCAGGCCGTTGAAGTTGGCGACGGCGTCGGCCAGCATCGGCATGTTGTCGGCGCCGCGGTCCATCGCCATCGCCATGGTGTAGGTCTGCTTCACCGCGCTGGCCACCACTGTGGTCAGCTTCTCCGCGTCGGCCAACTGGTTGAAGTAGCGGATGTCCTTGTCGCAGTTGGCCAGCGTGAACTCGTGCGCCTTGGGATCGCCGCCGATCACCCACTTGCAGACGTTCTGGAACATGCCGCTGTTGAGGCCGCCGGCGGAGATCACCTCGTGGAACTTCTCCAGCGGCACGCCGGTCTTCTTGCACGCCGTGAAGGCCTCGGCATAGACCGCGACGTAGCTCATGGCGACGAAGTTGTTGATCAGCTTCATCTTGTGGCCGGCGCCAAGGGGGCCTACGTGGATGATGTTCTCGGCCCAGGCCGCGATCAGGGGATGGACCTCTTTCAGCGTCTTGGCATCGGCGCCGACGAAGGTGTTGAGGCGGCCTTCTTCGGCTTCCTTCGGCGAGCGGCCGAGCGGCGCGTCGATGAGGCGCACCCCCAACGGTGCCAGTTCCTCGGCCAGCGCGATGGTCGAGTTCGGATCGGCGGTCGAACAGTCGACGATGACCAGGCCCTTGTGCGCGCCGGCCTTGATGCCGTCCTTGCGGCGGATGAGGTCTTCCACCTGCAGTGACGAGGTGACGCAGAGGAAGATGACGTCGCAGTCCGCTGCCATCGCTGCCGGGCTCTTGGCCTCCTTGGCGCCACGCTTTACCAGGTCGTTCACCGGCTTGCGGTTGCGGTGGCCGATGACCTGGAGGGGCCAGCCCTTCTCCAGGATGTTCTTGGCCATGCCGTGGCCCATCAGGCCGACGCCGATGAAGCCGACGCGCTGCTTGTCCTTGCCCTTGGTGTCTTTGGCCATGGGGATGTCTCCGATTTGAGTGCTCTTGTGGTCGTTGCGCGGCGCCGCCGTCAGTCGTCGGCCACCACGTGCTGGCGCTGCTCGCCGAGGCCCTCGATGCCCAGGGTGATGACGTCGCCCGGCTTCAGGTAGGTCGGCGGCTTCTGGCCCATGCCGACACCCGGCGGCGTGCCGGTGGTGATGATGTCGCCGGTCTGCAGGCTCATGAAGCGGCTGACGTAGCTGACCAGGTGCGCCATGGTGAAGACCATGGTCTTGGTGCTGCCGTCCTGATAGCGGTGGCCGTTGACCTCCAGCCAAAGGTGCAGGTCCTGCGGGTCGGGCACCTCGTCGGGCGTCACCAGCCAGGGGCCGACCGGGCCGAAGGTGTCGGCGCTCTTGCCCTTCACCCACTGGCCGGTGCCTTCCAACTGGAAGCCGCGCTCGGAGACGTCGTTGACGATGCAATAGCCGGCAACGTGCTTCAGCGCATCGGCCTCGCTGATGTACTTGCCCGGCGTGCCGATGACGCAGGCCAGTTCGACCTCCCAGTCGCACTTCTTGGACTGCCGCGGAATCACCACCGAATCGCCGGGTCCGCAGATGCTGCTGGTGGCCTTCATGAAGATGACCGGCTCCTTCGGTACGTCGACACCCGATTCCGCGGCGTGATCGGCATAGTTGAGGCCGATGGCGACGAACTTGCCCACGCCGCCAACGCAGGGGCCGAGGCGCGGCGACCCGTCGATGGCCGGCAGGGACTCCGGGTCGATTTTCCTCAGCTTCTCCAGCGACTCGGGCAACAGGGCGCTGCCGCTGAGATCGGCGATGTGGCCGGAGAGATCGCGCAAGGCGCCTTTGCGGTCGACGATTCCCGGTTTTTCCTGGCCCACGGCCCCATAGCGCAGCAGCTTCATGGTTTCCTCTCCAGAGGGTAATGATGTCTGTTGAATGTCTCGATCGGCACGGGCCGCTTCATACCCCGGCTCAAGCCGCGGCTCACACTCCGGGTCACACCGGCGTCAGCGCGGGCTTGCCGGCGAAATGCGCCCGCAGGTTATCGACCACGAGGTCGCCCATGGCACGCCGAGTCTCGTGGGTCGCGCTGGCGGCATGTGGCTGCAGCACCACCTGTTCCATCTTGAAGAGTGCTTCGGGCACCTTGGGCTCCTCGGCGAAGACGTCGAGGCCGGCGCCGCCGAGGCGGCCTTCCTCGAGGGCGGCGACCAGCGCAGGCTCGTCGACCACCGAGCCGCGCGCGACGTTGATGAAGACGCCGTTGGGGCCGATGGCGTCCAGCACGGCACGGTTCACGATCTTGTCGGTCGCCGGCCCGCCGGGGCAGATCGCCACGAGGTAGTCGCTGTCGCCCGCCATCTCCACCAGGTCGGCGTAGTAGCGGTAGGGGACGTCCTGCTTGGCGCGGCCGTGGTACGCGATCTCCATGCCGAAGGCCTCCGCTTTGCGCGCGATATCCTTGCCGATGCGCCCGAGCCCGAGAATGCCGAGGGTGCGCCCGCGGATCGACCGGGTCAGGTGCATCGCGCCCTTCAGCCACTTGCCCTCGCGCACGTAGCGGTCGCCGTTGACGATCTCGCGCGAGGTCGCCAGCAGCAGCGCGATGGCCATGTTGGCGACGTCGTCGTTCAGCACGTCGGGCGTGTTGGTGACGATGACCTGGCGCTTGGCGGCATGCGGCAGGTCGATGGCGTCGACGCCGACGCCGTAGCAACCGATGATCTCCAGCTTCGGCAGGGCGTCCATCAGTTCGGCGCTGGCACCCAGATGGCCGCTGGTGGCGATGGCGCGCACCTGGCTGCCGACCTCGTCGAGCAGGGCTTTCTTGTCGGAGACTTCCCACAGACGGTGGACGGTGAAGTCGCTGTCCAGCGCCTCCATGACATGCGGCATCATCGGGCCGACCATAATGAGTTCCGGCTTCACGCTCTTTTCTCCAGCTTTTTGAACGCCCAGGGCAAGACGCGCCCATGGTCCTCTGTTGGGCGCGCGGGGATTTTTCTTTGAGGACGCTGCCTTTCTCTATTGGACAGCGCTACCCATCAATAGCAAACATGGAGCGGACCGCCAAGTTGGCAGCTGCGCTTCCGGCCGACTTCGACCGTCAGTGGCATTGCGCCACCTCGGCCGGAGGGTCAGAATTCCGCCGTTGCCATGGGGTGGCGGCCGGTGCGAGAGGGATTCGAGGGTTGAAGGTCGTTATTACCGGGGGGTGTGGATTTATCGGCCAGTGCCTGGGCCGGGCTTTGCTGCAGCGCGGCAAGCTGACCGGGCCGGACGGATCGGCCGCGCCTGTCGACAGCCTTCTGCTGTTCGATGTCGCGGCGCCCGCGCAGCGTCCGGGCTGGGCCGACGACAGGGTGACCCTCCGCGACGGCGACATCTCCGATCCGGCCGTGGTGCGCGACCTCATCGACCGCGACGACATCTCGGTGTTTCATCTGGCCTCGGTGGTCAGCGGCGGCGGCGAGAAGGACTTCGACCTCGCCATGCGGGTGAATCTCACCGGCGGCCTCAACGTTTTCGAGGCCCTGCGCGCGCGCGGCAAGACGGCAAACGGCCTCCCACGGCTGGTCTTTGCCAGCTCCATCGCGGTTTTCGGCGGCCCCGCCATGACGCCGGCGGTGGGCGACTATACGAAGCAGACGCCGCAGACCACCTATGGCGCGACCAAAGCGATCTGCGAGCTGCTGATCAACGACTACAGCCGCAAGGGCTTCTTCGACGGCCGCTCGGCACGTCTGCCGACGGTGATCATCCGCCCGGGCAAGCCCAACGCCGCGGCCTCCAGTTTCGTCAGTGGTCTCTTCCGCGAACCATTGAACGGCGAAACCTGCAGGATTCCCGTACGCGAGGACACGGTGATGCCCTTGATCGGCTATCGTACCGTCGTCGAGGACATCATCGGCCTGCACGAACTCGATGCTGCGGTGCTGGGCCCCGACCGTGCGGTCAGCCTGCCGAGCCTGAATGTGACGGTGCGCGAGCTGATCGACGCTCTGCAGCGTGTGGCACACGACCGCAAGCTGGGCGACATCGTCTTCGAGCCGGATCCCTTCATCCAGCGGATCTGCGACGGCTGGCCCCAGGATGCCGCTTTCGAGCGCGCCGTACGGCTGGGCCTGCCGAAAGATGCCGGCCTGGACACCATCGTTGAAAACTACATCGAGGATTTCCTGTGAGCGCTGCTCTGAACCGAACCGTCATCGCCGTCGACTGGGGCACGTCGTCATTCCGCGCCTACCGGCTGGACGCGGACGGCGGCATCGCCGAACGCCGGGAGTCGCCCAGCGGCATCCTGCGCGTGCGCGGGGGGGACTTCGCCACCGCGCTGGAGGCCGAGATCGGGCCCTGGCTGCAGCGCGATCCCGATGCGCTGGTGATCATGAGCGGCATGATCGGCAGCCGCCAGGGCTGGCGCGAGTTGCCCTACGTCGCCTGCCCGGCCACGCCGGAGGAGGTCGCCGAGGGGCTGGAGCGCGTCGACTGGGGCGAGGGTGAGGCCTGGATCGTGCCGGGCCTGCTGGACGAATCGCGCCCCGGCCAGCCGGACGTCATGCGCGGCGAGGAAACCCAAGTGTTCGGCGCGCTGAAGTCGCTGCCCGCCGACGGCGGCCTGATCTGCCTGCCCGGCACTCACAGCAAGTGGGTGCGCGTCGGCAAAGGAGCCATCGAGGGCTTCGCCACCTACATGACCGGCGAGGTCTATGACCTGCTGCAGGGCCATTCGATCCTCTCGCGCCTGATGACTAAGGGCGCCGTCGCGGTCGACCGCTGGTTCCTGGAGGGTGTCGCCCTCGGCCAGGCCGGCGGCCTGCTAAACCGGCTGTTCTCGGCGCGCAGCCGCGCCCTGACCGGCGACCTGCCGGAGGACGAGGTGCGCAGCTATCTCTCCGGCCTGCTGATCGGCGACGAACTGGCCTCCGCGGTGCCCGACGAGGCGGTCGAGGTGCACCTGATCGGGGCCCAGCCGCTGGCGGGGCTCTACGAGGCTGCCCTGCAGAAGCTCGGCCACAGTGTGGTCACGCTGGACGGCGATGCGGTGGCTGTCGGGCTGTTCGAACTGGCGCGGCGGCTGGAAGCGCGCCGGTGAGCGCACTCGATCCCTGGCTGAAGGACCTGCCGCTGGTCGCGATCCTGCGCGGCGTGAAGCCGGACGAGGTCGTCGCCCTCGGCGAGGCGCTGATCGAGTCCGGCATCACGGTCATCGAGGTGCCGCTGAATTCGCCGCAGCCGCTGAAGAGCATCGCCGCCCTGGCCGCCGCCTGCGGCGACCGCGCCCTTATCGGTGCCGGCACGGTGCTCGACCCCAACGACCTCAGGCGCATCATCGAGGCCGGCGGCCGGCTGGTCGTCACGCCGAACTGCGAGCCGGCGGTGATCGAGGCCTGCAAGGCGGACGCGCTGATCGCCATGCCCGGCTGTGCGACGCCGACGGAGTGCCTGCGCGCCGTGCGTGCCGGGGCCGATGCACTGAAGTTGTTCCCCGCCGAGGGCATCCCGCCTGAGGTCGTAAAGGCGATGAAGGCGGTGCTGCCGCCGGCGCTGCCGCTCTTGGCTGTCGGCTCCATCACGCCGGACAAGATCGGGGCTTACTGGCAGGCCGGCGTGCGCGGCTTCGGTCTGGGCGGCAGCCTCTACAAGCCCGGCGACGGCCCGGCGGAGGTTGCCCCGCGCGTGGCGCCCTTCCGCGACGCCATCGCCATGGCGCGCGCCGCGGTGGGAGAATAGGCGGCAATGCCGGGTGGTGACACCGACGGCGGAACGGAGATAACGCCGGAAATTCGCGCGATCATTGAGGCTCAACGGGCTGAAAAGAAGCTGGAGCGATCGAACTCCGGGAAGGTCATGCGCCGGCTCGCGAAAAAGCTGAAGTCGCGCGGTTTCAACAGGAGAAGCACCTGGTTCTCGCGTGACGCGGGCTTGGTGGTGCAGTTCCTCCATGTTCACAAATTTACGTTCGGCCCCTGCTTCAGACTCCACTGGGGCATACGGGTGCTCAACGACAGCCGGGCGTTCATCGCCCTCACTGGGCCCGAAGAGACGCAGGGACTCGAGTACGGGGCCGATGACGATTCGCTCGACCGCTGTGCCGAAAGAATGCACCGGATTGTTGCCGGTGATGCAGAGGCGTGGTTCGCCAAGCAGACGACGGAAAGGCTTCTGAAGGCGGATAGCTGTCTGGATGCCTCCGCGCGCTCCGCCCTGCAGCGGGCGCTGGCGGGACAAGTAGACCAGGAAGCGGTAATGCGATCGCGTGAGCTGCTGGGGATCGGTCAGGCCGGAGGCAATTAGCAATCTTGCTGCCTCCCGCCCGTCCGCTATTCCCCGACCGCCTGAACCTGCATCGCCGGGTCGCTGTTCTCGATGTAGCGCAGCACCGGTGCCCAGTCTTCGCGCAGTTCCTCGTACTGCTTGCCGGTCAGGTCGAAGACGCTGAGGCCGCGCCCGGCGATGTCGGCGTAGACCAAGCGGTGGCGCAGGCGGCCGACGCCGGTGTGGCCGACGCCTAGCATGAACTTGTCCAGCTTCGCGGCCATCCGCGTTCCTGCCTGGACCCGGTTGCGCAGGATCCCGACGGCCGCCTTGCTCTTGCGGATCGGCTTCAGCGCCTCGATGTCTTTGAGGAAGGCGCCCGTCACCGGCTCGTCGAAACCCGAGGGCAGCACCGGCACGACGATGACGTCGGCGAGGCGCAGCAGTTCCTCGATCTTCTTCATCTTCATGCCGGCCGGCGCGTCGATGATCAGGCGGTCGAGATCCTTCGGCGGTTTTTCCGGTCCCTCGCGCCAGTCGAGCGCGCTGATCGGCGCCGCGTCGCCGGGGCGCACCTGCAGCCAGCCGAGCGCACTGCCCTGCTTGTCGGCGTCGGCAAGGCCGCTGCGCAGGCCGGCGCCGGCAAAGGCGGCGGCGAGGTGGGTGGCGACGGTGGTCTTGCCGCAACCGCCTTTGGTGTTGGCGACGAGGACGGTGATCATGGGCGCTCTTTCGGGCTTACTTGTTCCAGTACGGCGCGGTCGCGGCGAAGGACTTCCAGGTATCGCGCATCTCCGGTTCGAAGTCGAGCAGGGCGCGGGCGTACCAGCCGATGACCTTGCCGACGGCGCGCTCCAGCTGGCGCGCGCCACTGCCGGGCGGCGAGGCCTCGGTGAGGTCCACCAGCAGATGCTCGGTCACCGCCACGTCGTTCAGATGGCCGAGACTTTCCTGCAGGTCGCGTAGAGCGGCGAGATAGGCCTTCTCGCGCTTGGCGGGATAGAGGCCGCGGAAGAATTCTGTGGTGTAGCGCAGCTTCTTCACCGCGATGCGCAGTTCGTGCCGCGCCGCGGTCGGCAGGCTTTTGAAGCCTTTGCCGCGCTTCATCACCTGGCGGTGCCGCTTGGCCAGCAGGGTGTCGGCAAGGGTGATGAACGGCTGGCCGAGTGCGGCTTCCTGAGCGGCGGTCAACCCGGCGCCGTGCCAGGCGCGGTCTTCCAGCCAGCCGCCGAGGCGCAGCAGGAAGCGGGTGTAGCGCGGCGTCGACAGGGCCTCGCGGAGCTCCTGGTAGGCGCGGGACTGGCGCTCGCGCGCGGCAGTGCGCAGGGCGGCGAGGTCGGGGTCTTCCGGGCGGTCCGCTTCCAGCGGTGCCAGCAGGTCCGACTGGAAGACGTCCCAGTCGCGGGCCGGGCCGAGCGCGTTCAGCGTCCACTTGGCCTCGGTCTTCAGCCAGTCGAGCTGGCTTTCCGGCAGAAGTTCGCCGAACACCGACAGGGCGGAGCGGAAGCGCCTGAGGCCGACACGCATCTGGTGGACGCCTTCGGGGTCGCTGCCGTCGAGCGCGGCGGCCTCGTTGGCGCTCCAGTGTCTGAGGCAGTTTTCCAGCACGGCGGCGAGCGCTTCGTCGACGCGCATCGTCGCCGTCAGGTCCAGCGGCTCGGCGCGCACCCCGGCCGGCCGCCGTCCGGTGGCGAGCGCATAGCCGCGCGCCGACTTGCTGCGCGTCTCGATCTGTGTCGGGGCGATGTCCTGCAGCGCCAGCGCCAGATCGAAGAGGGCGCCGGCCGGCCCCTCGACCAGTTCCAGCTCGATCTCGGCGAGCGTTTCGCGGGCACCCGCCGCCTCGATCTCGCCGCGGTCGAAGGCCGCCTCGATGACCTTCATGCGGCCGAGGGAGTCGGTGCCGTTCAACTCCACCACCTCGCGGTGCACCCGGGTGGTGAACACGGGCCGCAGTTCGCCGGGCAGCAGCAGGCCAAGAGCGGCCCGGATCGCCGGATCGTCGACGATCTCCGGCTGCGGCTCCAGCGAGGGAACCTCGCCCTCCCATTCGCTGCGGCTCAGCACCGCCGAGGCGGCGCTGTCGCCGGTCTTCACGGTCTGGATGAAGCGGGCGCCGTCGCGGCGGATGCGAAAGGCGAGGCCGCGCTTGCGCAGGCGCAGATCGGCGGTGTCGTAGTAGACGTTCTCGAGGTCTTTGACCTTCGGCTTGGTGCCGTCCGGGCCGCCGAGGGGCGGGGCCTGCCACAGGCGCAGCAATACCTCGGGGTCCCCCCGCAGTTTCAATTCGGTCTCGACCGGAGCCGGCGACCCGGGTTTCGTCTCGCTGACCATGCGCGCAACGTCTCGCTCTCGCCAATCGGTTTCGGCCGTGCCGGCACCGATCTGCCGCCGTGGGGGCGTCCGCGACACCAGTCTCATGTCGCGCAATCCTATCCTACCGCCTGACAGGCCCCTGTAATTGACCTGTCGCAGAGCCTAAGATCGCGCCCCACCGATACATTCATTTTCGTTCAGATAGATTTGCGTCCCAGCTCCCTGCTCGGCAAGCGGCGAAGTATGACAGTTTTATTACGACCTGTGGGCTGTCTACGCCGGCGAGGATGAAACCGTAGATTGAGGAAAGAGATGCCGGAACTGCTGCTGCTGCGGCATGCCAAGTCGGATTGGACCAAGCCGGATCGGAAAGACCGCAGCCTGGACGACTTCGACCGGCCGCTGGCGCCGCGCGGCCGCAAGGCGGCGCCGCTGATGGGCCGCTATCTTAGCGAACACGGCCTGCAGCCGGACCTGGTGTTGTGCTCATCGGCCCGGCGGGCGCGGGAGACAGGGGACTTGGTCTTGACAGCGCTAGCATCGGCGCCTGAAATCGGTTATTTGAAGACACTCTATCTGGCGCCGCCGAGCCGACTGCTCGCGGTGCTCCGCCGCCAGAGCCCGGATTGCGGCCGCATCCTGCTGATCGGCCACAATCCCGGCCTGCACCATCTGGCTCTCGCGCTGGCCCGCGATCCGGCGGGGCGACTGGCGGGAACAGCGGCGCAGACGCTGGCGGAGAAGTTTCCGACCGCCGCGCTGGCGCGCTTTCAGGTGCCGGCCTGGCCGGTTCTGGGGGAGCAGCCGGCGACGCTGACGGAGTTCGTCAGGCCCCGGGATCTCGCCGGGGCCGAAGACTAGAGAGTGCGAGAGAGAAGGGGCGGAGCGGGGAGCGCGGACCCCGCAAAACCGTCGCCCGTCCGGCACGCGAGCCGTGCGGGATGCGATAACCAGGAGGATGATGCCCGTGAAGATTGCCAAGATGGACCGGCGCCTGCGCAGCCAAAGCTGGTTCGACGACCGGGAGAATCCCGGTATGACGGCGCTCTATCTGGAGCGCTATCTCAACTATGGCCTGACCAAGGAGGAACTGACCTCCGGCAAGCCGATCATCGGTATCGCCCAGACCGGCAGCGACCTGTCGCCCTGCAACCGCATCCACCTGGATCTTGCCCGCCGCATGCGTGACGGCATCCGCGACGCCGGCGGCATCGCTTTCGAGTTTCCGGTGCACCCGATCCAGGAGACCGGGCGCCGGCCGACCGCCGCGCTGGACCGCAACCTTGCGTATCTCGGCCTGGTCGAGATCCTGCACGGCTATCCCATCGACGGCGTCATCCTCACCACCGGCTGCGACAAGACCACGCCGGCCTGCCTGATGGCGGCGGCGACGGTCGACATGCCGGCCATCGCGATGAACGGCGGCCCGATGCTGGACGGCCATTGGAACGGCAAGCTGGTCGGTTCCGGCACCGTGGTGTGGGAAGCACGCCGCCTGCACGCCGCCGGCGAGATCGACTACGACGAATTCATCGGCATGGTCGCGGCTTCCGCTCCCAGCCCCGGTCACTGCAACACCATGGGCACGGCGTCGTCGATGAACTCGCTGGCCGAGGCGCTGGGCATGATGCTGCCGGGCGCCGCCGCCATCCCGGCGCCCTACCGCGAGCGCGGCCAGATGGCATACGAGACCGGCCGGCGCATCGTCGACATGGTGTGGGAGGAACTCACCCCGTCCAAGATCATGACGCGGGCCGCCTTCGAGAACGCGATCGTGGTGAACTCCGCCATCGGCGGCTCGACCAACTGTCCGGTCCACATCAACGCCATCGCGCGCCACATGGACGTCGAGCTCTCGATCGAGGACTGGCAGACCTTCGGCCACGACATTCCGCTGCTGGTCAATTGCCAGCCCGCGGGCAAGTACCTCGGCGAGGGCTACCACCGTGCCGGCGGCCTGCCGGCGGTGATGGGCGAACTGATCCGCGCCGGCAAGATCAACACCGACGCCATGACCGTCGCCGGCAAGACCATGGGCGCGCTGCACAGCGAGACCGTGGCGAGCGACCGCGACGTCATTCGCGCCTATGACAATCCGCTGATGGAGGAGGCCGGCTTCGTGGTGCTGAGCGGCAACCTCTTCGATTCCGCGATCATGAAGACCTCGGTCATCACGCCTGACTTCCGTCAGCGCTACCTCTCGCAGCCCGGTCACGAGAACGTCTTCGAGGGCCGCGCCATCGTCTTCGAGGGGCCGGAGGACTATCATCACCGCATCAACGATCCGGCGCTGAACATCGACGATACCTGCCTGCTGTTTGTGCGCGGCTGCGGGCCGGTCGGCTATCCGGGTTCGGCCGAGGTGGTGAACATGCAGCCGCCCGACGCGCTGATCCGGGCGGGAGTCATCGAGCTGCCGACCATCGGCGACGGCCGCCAGAGCGGCACCTCGGGGAGCCCTTCCATCCTCAACGCCTCGCCGGAGTCGGCGGTGGGGTCGGGCCTGGCGCTGCTTGAAACCGGCGACCGCGTGCGCATCGACCTCAACAAGCGGCGCGTCGACCTCTTGATCAGCGATGCCGAGCTGGAGGCGCGCCGCAAGGCCTACGCGCCGCCCAAGCTGGAGCACCAGACGCCGTGGCAGGAGATCTACCGCGGGGCGGTGGGGCAACTCGCCGGCGGCGGCTGCCTGGAGCCGGCGACGCACTACCATCAGGTGGTCAAGAACATTCCCCGGCATTCGCACTAAGAGACAGGTCGGCGAGAGTTGCCTCGTCCTTCGAGAAGCGCTCTGAAGAGCGCTCCTCAGGATGAGGCAACTCGATATAAGGATTGACCTCATGGTGAGGCGCGCCGCAAGGAGCGTCGCGAACCGCGAGGTTAATCCGGCACCAAACATGAAGGGGCAAGGTGATGGGAGACAGCCTGGCGGGCAAGTCGGCGCTGGTGACGGCGGCGGCGCAGGGGATCGGGCGGGCCATCGCGCTCACCTTCGCGGCGGAAGGGGCGCAGGTCATGGCGACCGACATCAACCTCGACCGCCTGGAGGAGCTTTCCGGCACACCGGGCATTTCCGTGCGTCGGCTCGATGTGTTGGACCCGCAAGCGGTGAATTCGCTGGCCGCCGAGATGCCGCCGCTCGACGTGCTGTGCAACGTCGCCGGCTTCGTGCACAGCGGCACCATTCTCGACTGCCCGGAAGAGGACTGGGATTTCTCCTTCGACCTCAACGTGAAGGCGATGTACCGCATGATCCGCGCCTTCCTGCCGGCGATGCTGGAGGCCGGCGGCGGCTCGATCATCAACATGGCCTCGGTAGCTTCGTCGCTGCGCGGGTTGCCCAACCGCTGCGTCTACGGCGCCAGCAAGGCGGCGGTGATCGGCCTTACCAAGTCGGTGGCGGCGGACTACATCCAGCAGGGCATCCGCTGCAACTGCATCTGCCCGGGCACCATCGAGTCCCCTTCGCTGGACGACCGCATCAACGCCTTCGCCGACCCGGTGGCCGCGCGCAAGGCCTTCATCGCGCGCCAGCCCATCGGCCGCCTCGGCACGCCCGAGGAAATCGCCGGCATGGCGCTCTACCTGGCGAGCGACATTTCCAGCTACACCACGGGCACGGCGATGATCGTCGACGGCGGCGTGACGCTGTAGCTCCGCCTCACAAACTCGATTGTCATGCTCTGGCTTGACCCGAGCATCCAGGGCAACCGCTCTGCCGCTAGCCCCTGGACCCTCGGCTCAAGGCCGAGGGTGACAGATTGAGGTTGATGGCGGGACGACGCGACTGCCGCTAGAGCGCGTTCTGGTGGCGGTCGCGGGCGCTGACCGCGGCCTTGATGTGCTCGACGGTCAGGCCGCAGCAGCCGCCGATGATCTGCGCGCCCTGGTACAGCCAGTCGAGATAGAACTGCTCCAGGCGCGCCGGCGTGACGATGTCGTGGAAGCGCCAGTCCGGCATCTCGAAGTAGCCGCTGTCGGGATAGGCGCTCAGCGGTCCTTTGTAGCGCTTGTGAATGAGGGCCAGGGCCTCGGCGGTGATCTCCGCGCCGGTGTGCATGACGCCGGCGGCGTCGATGCCGCGTTCCGGGATCATCTTTACGATCTCGGACAAGGGGACGTCGGTCTCCTTGAAGAAGCTCAGCAGGCGGCCGTCGGCGCCGCGCCGGGCGGAGAGGCCGAACCACACCGGCAGGCCGGTGGCGAGCGCCGCTTCAACCACCTTCGGCGTGCGCTTCGGATGGTACATCATCTCCAGCAGCAGAAGCTCGACGCCGGCGGCCTTCAGCAGTTGCGCCAGCTCGGCGAAAGACTCCGCCGCTTCCGCCTCGCTTGGCATCTCATCCGGCGGCGGCACGCGGTCGCTGGCGAGATAGACCATGTGGGACAGCGAGCCCGCCACCACCACCTCCGGATTGCCGGAACGGTCGCGGGCGCGCAGCGCGGCTTCCACCGCGGCGCGATTGATCTCCTCAGTCTTGTCGCCGTAGCCGGCCTGCTTCAGCACCACGCGGGCGGAGGCGAAGGTGTTGGCGGTGATGACCTCCGCTCCGGCGGCGATATAGTCGCGGTGGATGTCGGTGAGGACCTCCTGATTGGCGAGGCTGGCGACGCCGCACCAGGCGGCCGGGTCCATGTCGACGCCGCGGCGCTGCAGCTCGGTGCCGGTGGCGCCGTCCAGGATGACGGTATCGCCGTGGTCGAGGCGTTGTTTCAGGGTGGAGTAAGGCATGGTGGGCCGTCTAGTGGGGCAAAACCGTTAGCATCTTTATGGTGGAGCCAGGCTCCATGAAAGCGCTCGAAGGTTGATAGTTGTGTTGGCAGCGCAGATAATTGCTGCGCCGGACGCGGGGTTCGCGGGAGGCCAGCATAGGACGGAGGATAGATGTTGCGGTTCGTGGTCTTTCTATTGGGCTTGCTTGCGCTTGCCGGCTGTACGGTGCCCGGTGCCAAGGTGCAGTCGCTGAATGTCTCGCGGATCGGGCTGATCAACCTGCTGCCCGCCGAGGCAGCGCAGGTGTACAGGGGGGTGACGGTATTCGAGAATAATATTCAGAGCAAGCCTGTCAGCTGGAGCTTTCCCGATCTCGCTGGGAACATGCTGGCTGACCAGGCCGGTACTTTCGGCGCTACGGTAGTTGATTTGACCGCGTTGCCGGACGTTCGAGCCATCCATGGCGAATGGTTCACGTACGGATACACCTTCGACTTGGGCTATGCGAAGCACGCGCTGCCAGCGGATCGAGAGGCTCTCCTGGCCCGGATGATGGACGAACAAGACCTCGACATAGTCCTCATGCTCGGGGCGGCGGACTACAATGAAGATATTTCCCATGATGAAGCGCACCCCGTAGGCGCTTTTGGCATTTTCGAGCGCCCCAGACTCTTCGGCGATAATCCGATCTCGACTTTCGTTCAGCTGGAAGGCCGGGTCATTGCCGGAACGCCGCCGGCGGTGCTGGAGGACTTGAACGGCAGCAATAACCGTAAGCTGGCGGCCCATGAGCGCTCGCTGACGGTGACCGAGCCCTTGTTTCAGCAGAAAATTGAGCAGCAGCTGCGCGATGCCGTGGCGAAGATCGTCGGCAATCTCGGAATCTGACGAGCTGAGGCCGGAAGGACCTGGGTTGGAGTCCGCCTTCAGGCCCGCGGCAGGCCCGAGGGCGCTCCGGTGGCTTTCATCCGGCGCTCGCGGTAGAGCAGGTAGAGTCCGCTGGTCAGCACGACGCCGGCGCCGACCAGGGTCCAGCTGTCCGGGAAGTCGCCGAACACCATGTAGCCGAGCAGGATCATCGGCAGCAGCTGGATGTAGAGGAAGGGCGCCAGGATCGGCGCCGGGGCGAGGCGGTGTGCCAGGATCAGCAGCCAGTGGCCGAAGCCGCCGATGGCCCCGAGGCAGAGCATCAGCAGCGCGCCTGTCAGATCCGGCGTCTGCCAGAAGTAGGGGATGAAAGGCGTGATCACGATGGCGCCGATGAGGGCGCTGTAGAACTGCGTCGTCACCGCGCGGTCGAGGCCGGCCAGCTTGCGGGTGGTGATCTGATAGAGCGCGCCGAAGAGGGCGCAGAGCAGCGAGAGGCCGGCGGCCCAGTGCACCAGCCCGAGGCCCGGGCGGATGACGATCAGTACGCCGAAGAAGCCGACGACGATGGCCGCCCAGCGCCTGGGGCCGACCCGCTCGCCCAGCAGCGGCACCGCCAGCGCGGCGACCATCAGCGGCGTCGAGAACTGGATCGACGAGGTTTGCGCCAGCTGCAGGAACTGCAGGGCGGCGAAGTTGGAGCAGGTGGCGCCGAAGAGGAACAGCGAGCGCAGGATCTGCAGCCCGGGGCGCTGGCTCACCAGCAGGCCGCGGCCGTGGATCGGCAGCAGGATCGCGGCGGCCAGTACCACATGGCCGACGTAGCGCGCCCAGACGACCTGGCCGACGGAATAGTGCTGCACCAGGTGCTTGGCGGTGGTGTCCAGCACCGCGAAGGAGCAGAACGCGGCGACGATCAGCAGGATGCCGCGGAGCGGCTCGTTGGCGACGGGTTCGATGGTGAAGGGGCGGCGACCTGCCATGAAAACCTGACGGTGGTGGCGGAGAGAAGGCCCGGGCGCGGGCTTGGGTTCGTGTTACCGCTATCCATGCTAGTCGCCGGGCCCCGTCGTTGACACCCCCATCTCCGCAGATGATCCATGCGCCAGGCGGGCGGCTGGCCTGGAGTCTCCGGGCGGTGCCGCCGCATCGGGCTGGACGTCCGCGGAGAACTGCCGTACATGCTTGAGGCCATGACAGAGACCAGCTCCTCCCTGCGCCTCCATGCGCCCGAAGCCGCCCCCGTCCCGGTGGTCTTCGACAGCCCGCACAGCGGCACCGACTATCCCGCCGACTTCGGCACAATCGCGCCGATGGCCACCCTGCGCCGCTCCGAGGACGCCTTCGTCGACGAGCTGTTCGGCGCGGCGCCGGCCCACGGCGCGCCGCTGATCGCCGCCCGTTTCCCGCGCATCTACATCGACCCCAACCGCGACCTCGTCGATCTCGATCCGGCGATGCTGGACGGGCCCTGGCCCGATCCCCTGGTGCCGAGCCGCAAGACCGAGCTGGGCGTCGGCCTCGTCTGGCGCATCATGCCGCCGGACTCGCGGCTCTACGACCGCCTGCTGACGGTGGCGGAGGTCCGCGGGCGCATCGAGCGTTGCTGGAAGCCTTACCACCGGGCGGTCTCCGATGCCTTGGACGCCGCCCACCGGCGCTTCGGCAAGGTCTGGCACGTGAACTGCCATTCCATGCCCGCGGTCGGCAACGCGGCCAGCGAGGACGGCCCGGTGGCGCGCGCCGAATTCGTGCTGGGCGACCGCGACGGCACCACCTGCGAGGCGGCGTTCACCGCCTTCGTCGCGGGCGAGCTGCGCGGCATGGGCTATCACGTGAAGATCAACGAGCCCTACAAGGGTGTCGAGCTGGTGCGGCGCTACTCCGACCCGGCCAAGGGCCGCCACAGCCTGCAGCTGGAGGTCAACCGCAAGCTCTACATGGACGAGAGGACCATCGAGAAGAACGCCGGCTTCGGCGCGCTGCAGGCCGACCTGGCAAAGCTGGTGGCCGCCATCTGCGCCTACGCCCGGGCCCAGGTCGGCGCGCACAGCGCCTGAGTCCGCCTACCAGCTGTTGCGCAGCTCGCGCAGCTTCAGGAAGACCTCTTTGGGGCTCGGCTGCTCCGGCAGATCCGGAAAGGCCTCGCGCAGGCGCGCGATCACCGTCGGGCTCTGCAAGCGGAAAAAGGTGTTCACCTTCTTCTCCTCGGCCAGCGTGGTGATCATCGCGTGGTCGGTGTCCTGGTTGTCGATCTTGGCCAGCAGTGACGAGGCTTCCGCGTTGTCCGGCTCGCGGTCGAGGGTAAAGCGCAGGTTGTTGGCGATGTAGTCGTGCCCCGGATAGACCTGCGTCGTCTCCGGCAGCTTGAAGAGCTGTTCAGCGAAGGTGTGGTAGAGCTCGTTGGGGTGACCGCCGTTATGGCAGTTGCCGGCGCCGGCGTTGAACAGGGTGTCGCCGCAGAAGAGGCCCGGCTGGTCCGTGTGCGACAGCAGGCAGACGTGGCACATGGTGTGGCCGGGCGTGTCCAGCACCTCCAGTTCCACCGTCTTGCCGACCTTCACCACGTCGCCGGCGCCGAGGCCGCGCGCCACGTCGGGAATGCGGTCCTTGGCGTTCTTGTGCGCCAGGATCTTCGCGCCGGTCGCCGCCACCATCGCCTTGTTGCCGCCGATGTGGTCGCCGTGCTCGTGGGTATTGAGGACCTGGGTGATCTCCCAGCCGTGCCGCTTTGCCGCCGCCAGGCACTTTTTGTGATCGAGCGGATCGATCGCCAGTGCTTCGCCGCTCTCGGGACAGGCGATCAGGTAGTTGAAGTTGCGGTAGGCGTTGGCGGTCCAGATCTGCTCGACGATCATCGGGGGGACTCCTTGGCTTCGATCTCTCGGATGTTTGGACTCAGCTTAGCGGATCGACGGCGCGCGGACCATGGCAGTGGACTACTTGATGAGGGCGATGAGCTCGCGGAACTCGGGCGTCGCGCCGCGCTCCAGCCATTCGAAGACCACCATTTCGGCGGTGACTGGCGTGGCCGCCATCGTCTGCCAGCTTTCCTGCGGCGGCCGCTCAGCCTCGGCGAGGCAATCGAGCACCAGGAAGACCGCGGTGCCGGGCGGCAGGCGCTTCATTTCCGCGCTCTCCAGCGGACCCGCGCTGACCAGCTGGTTGCGCCCGGTGGCAAGGCCGACGCGCCAGTTGGGGCTGTTCACGCTGACTGCCGGGACGTTCAGGCGCTCGGCCGCCGCGCGCAGCAGCGCGAGGTTGCGGACGGCCTCCGACGGCGGCGGATCGCCGGGCAGCAGCAGAAGCGAGCGTTTGGCGGAGAGCAGCATGAGCTTTTCGCGAAGGTGGGCTTCGATCCACGATAGGCAACGCGCCGGACGAAGCCAAGGGGCGGCGCGCCGCTGGCCATTCGCCGCCATTCTCCCTATACCCTGGGTCCTCCAGACCCTGTTCCGCCCCGACCGGAGATGCCGCCATGACCGAAAGCGCCAGCCGCGCCGAAACCCTGCGACGCCTGCTCGCCGAGCCGCAGCTGGCGGTGATGCCCTGCTGCTTCGATGCGCTCTCGGCCAAGCTCATCGAGCAGGCCGGCTTTTCCGTCACCTTCATGAGCGGCTTTGCCGTGTCCGCCGCGCGCCTCGGCTTGCCGGACACCGGGCTCATCTCCTACGGCGAGATCGTCGATGCCGGGCGCGGCATCTGTGCGGCGACCACCATCCCGGTGATCGGCGACGGCGACACCGGCTACGGCAACGCGGTGAACGTGAAGCGCACCGTGAAAGGCTATGCCCAGGCCGGCTTCGCCGCGGTGATGATCGAGGATCAGGTCTGGCCGAAGCGCTGCGGCCACACCCGCGGCAAGGCGGTGGTCGACCGTGGCGAGGCGGTGGCACGCATCCGCGCCGCCGTCGATGCCCGCGAGGAGCTGCGCGCGGCGGGCGGCGACATCCTGATCCTCGCGCGCACGGACGCGCGGGGGACCGACGGCCTCGATGAAGGCCTGCGCCGCGTCGAGGCCTTCACCGCGGCCGGCGCCGACATCCTGTTCCTCGAGGCGCCGAAGTCCGAAGACGAGATGCGCGCCTTCTGCCAAGCGACCGACAGGCCGACGCTTGCCAACATGCTGGAGCAGGGCGAGACGCCGGTGCTGCCGCCGCAGGTGCTGGAAGAGATCGGCTACAGCCTCGCCGCCTATCCGCTGACTTTGTTGTCAGTGGCGATGAAGGCGATGCAGGACGCGCTGGCGTCTTTCAAGCAGGGCGAACACCCGCAGAACCTGCTCGATTGGGACAGCCTGCGCGAGGTGATCGGCTTCAACGCCTACTACGACGAGGAGGAGCGCTACCGCGGCTAGAGGGCTGCTGAAAAATGGCTCCAGCCTGTGGCCCATCCTTCGAGACGGCGCTGACGCGCCTGCCTCAGGATGAGGGTGGAGTTTGAAATGATTGACCTCATGCTGAGGAGCACGCGAGAGCGTGCGTCTCGAAGCACGAGGTCAATCAGGCCGTCAGCCTTTTTCAGCAGCCTGCCAGCGCTCAGTCGAGCCGGCCTAGCAGGCGGTCGATGGGGGCGTAGTCGTCGGTGAGGACCGGCGGATCGCGCCGCGCGACCAGGGCGTCGACGGCGCCGGCAGAGAGCCGGCCGGCCGGCAGCAGGTCCGGCGGCGCGCCGGTGATCTGCGAGAACGCGCTCGGCGTTTCGGCGGCCAGCACGATGAAGACCAGGCGCGCGTCCGGGTCGGGCGTGGTGATCTCGGCCCAGACCTCGACGCTGGGGAAGACCGCGCGCAGCGTGCGCACGATGGCCGCCAGGGCGTCCAGGCGGTCGGCGAAGTCGATCACGTTCATCAGGTAGACGCCGCCGGGGTTGAGGCGGGCGCGGATCAGGTCGAAGAACTCCCGCGTCACCAGGTGCGCCGGCACCGCGATGTCGGTGAAGGCATCGCCGATCACTACGTCATAGGTCGTCGCATCGTTGCCGAGCGCGCGGCGGGCATCGTCGTGCAGAATGCGCGCGCTCGCAGGATCGAACCAGAAGTCGCTGATGGCGGTGGCGGTGACCGCGGGATCGATCTCGGCGACCGTGACCGCCGCGCCGAGGCCGGCGGCGTGCCAGGCGCGCGGCACCGAGTAGGAGCCGCCGCCGATGAAGAAGGCGCTGAAGGGACGCTCGGCCATGCGCGCGCGGGCGAGACCGTCCAGCATGGTGCCGTGCGGCGTCACCATGCGCGTCGGCGCCTGCGCGACGGAGATGCCGTGGCCCAGGTGGTCCAGCACCATGAGGCGGGCGGGCTCGCCCACTTCCGCCGACACGTCGAGCACGCGGATGCAGAAGTAGTCGCTCTCGCGGGTACAGGGATCGGGCTGCGCGAGGCCGAGGCCGGCGAGGCCCAGCGGCAGCAGCAGGCCGGCAGCCACGGCGGTGATGGCGGAGAGGGCACGGCGCGCCCGGCGGGCGGCGCCGAAGGCGGCGAGGGCGAGCAGCCCGTAGACGGCGGTGACCGTCGCCAGGGTGCCGACCGAACCAAGCCAGGAGATGAAGAGGAAGCCCGCCAGCAGCGTGCCGGCGATAGCGCCGATGGCGCCCGCGGCGAAGATGGCGCCGAGCGCCCGCCCGGCCTGGGCCGGGCGCGCCGCGACGGCGACCTTGGCCAGCACCGGCGCGGGAATGCCGGCGAAGAAGGACGGCAGGAAGAACACCAGCGCGGTCAGCAAGGCGATGGCAGCCAGCGGATCGGTGAGGCGCGGCAGCAGCAGCGCCGCGCCCCAGCGCAGCACGAAGACGGCGCCTGCCGTGGTCAGCGCGGCGCCCACCATGCTCCAGCCGGTGAGGATCAGCGCGCGGGGCGCCGGCCGCTCGGCGATGAGGCCGCCGACCCAGTGCCCGGCGGAGAAGCCGGCCAGCACCACGGCAATCACCGCGGTCCAGGTGTAGAGCGACATGCCGAGGTAGGGCGCCAGCATGCGCCCGGCGACGATCTCCACCACCAGGCTGGCGGCGGCGACGGCGGCCTGCATAACCACCAGCAGGAAAACCGGCGGCAGTGGCTTGGCCGCAGTCTCGGCATGAGGATCGGGAGCAGGCACGCGTTGTTCTACCGAATGGGGGCCGCCGAAGGAGGTTGCGGACCCATTTACCGCCGCCTCCAAGGCGGCGGCAAGCGGTTAGAACGCCGCGGCGCTATTCCGCGGCCCTCTTCGCCAGTTCCGGCAGGGTGAAGATCTCGCGCTCCAGGGCCACGCCACGCAAGCGGTGGCGGCCGACCGAGACCAGGGTGCCCGGCACGAAGCGCTCGAAATCCTCGGAGACCAGCACGCCGATGCCGAGCTCCTTGGTGAGCGCGTCCATGCGCGCGGCCTCGTTGGTCGCCGGGCCGATGACGGTGAAGTCGAGCCGGCTGGCGGCGCCGATGTTGCCGTAGGTGACGTCGCCCAGGTGCAGCGAGAGTCCGAAGCGCAGCGGCTCGCGGCCGGTCTCTGCCAGCGCCGCATTCACCTCCACCATGCGCTGCAGCGCGTCGCGCGCCGCCTCGATGGCGCTGTTGCAGGAAGACTTGCCGCAGTAGGTCGCCGCCGCGCCCTGCTCGATGCCCGACTTCGCGCAGTAGAGTTCGTCCTCGGCGTCGCAGGCCGCCATCTTCTCCATCGGGAAGATGGCGAGCAGGCCGTCGCCGATGAACTTCAGCACTTCGCCGCCGTGCTCCAGCACCGCGCCGGCGACCGCCTCGAAGTAGCGGTTCAGCAGGTCCAGGTACTCGGTGCGCGGCAGGCTGTCGGCCAGCGCGGTGGAGCCGCGCAGGTCGCAGTACCAGATGACGGCGGGGATGTCGTCGCCGTCGCCGCGCTTGACCAAGCCGTTCAGCACGCGCTGGCCGGTGTAGGCGCCGAGATAGGTTTCCAGCAGCGAGCGCGCCGTGCGGTGCATCGCCTGCACCTCCAGGAGGCGGCTGAGAATCGGCAGGGCCTCGTGGATCCAGCCGAGCTCCTGGGTGGTGAAGCCGCCGGGCCGGTCACAGGCGATGGTCATCACGTTGATCTTGCCGTTGGAAAAACGCATCGGCATGGCGACGTAGTCGGTCGCACCCTCGGCGAGCAGATCGTCGAGGATGGGGAAGTCGCGCGGCGGATTTGCCCCCTCCAGGCGCCGGCGGATACCGCCTTCGCCGCTGAAGATGCGGATGATCGGGCTTTTCAGGTAGGCCTCCGACTGCAGGCCGTAGTGGGGCAGGTCGCGCTCGTCGACGACGCTTTCGCCGCGGCGCCAGACGAAAGCGTTGCTGGCGAGCTGCGGGTGCAGGGTCGGGATGATGACGCTGAGCCGCAGCACGCAAAAGTCGGCCTCGACCAGCTGGCGCGCGAAGCGGTCGACCAGCTCGGCGGAGGAGGCCGCTTCCCAGGCCTCGCGCAGCAGCCAGCCGGCCAGCGGGTTGGCCCCCTCGATGGCGGAGTCCGTTGCGTCGATCTCCACCGGCTGGTCCTTGGCGAACCAGGCCTCCACCTTGTTCCAATAGAACGCGATGTGGCCGCGGATGCCGAGCGCCTCTTCGATCGGGTCCTCGTAGCTCCAGGCGACGTTTTCCACCGTCTTGTCGCCGACCGTGAGGTTCCAGTAGGTGGCGGTGCCCTTGAAAGGGCAATAGGTGCGGTGCGCGCTGGGGGCCAAGTACTCCATGGCGATGTCCTCGCGCGGCAGGTAGTAGACCGGCGGCAGGCGGGTTTCCTTCAGCACCAGGGCACGGCTGGTGCTGGCGATGACCTTGCCGTTGAACACCACCTTCACCCGCTTGCGGGCGGGCTCCACCGTCACGCGGTAGTCGTCCGGCGTGAGAGATTCCGGCTGCTTGAGGATTTCCGGCTGCTGGGGGGCTAGTGGCACTGCCTCTGCCATGTCCGATCCTATTCTCGAAGCCAAAGGGGGGCACCGGCGCGGCGCCGCCCTGGGATTATAACCTGGGAACCTTGATCCGTTGAGCCGGCCGTTCCTGATCCCCGCCGCTGCCTCTTTCCGCAGATGCAGTGGAGGCGCCGGCGGTCCCGCTCTGTCGGGGGACCCTCTATATAGGATGGCCGGGCCCGCAGAGAACTGCTCTTACGGTTGCAACCGTAAGATTGCTGACAGCATGACGCCAGCAGCCGGGAAGCCTCAAGGAATGTTCGTTGTTTTCAATTTCGAAAATGACGGAGCTATCCTATACTGAAACGGTCAGGGAGGCGATCATGAACAGTATCGGCAGGGTGGCGCCGGGGGTGGCCAACCCGGTGGAAACCGGCGCGCGCAGCGAGTTGAACCAGCGCCAGGAGCAGATCATCGCCCTGGTGCGCGAGCGCGGCTTCGTCGCCATCGAGGCGCTGGCCGAGCACTTCGACGTGACGCCGCAGACCATCCGGCGCGACATCAACCAGCTTTGCGAACTCGGCCTGCTGCGGCGTTACCACGGCGGGGCCGGGCTGCCGTCCAGCGTGGAGAACCTCGCCTACCAGACCCGCCAGGTGCTGCACCAGGAGGAAAAGGCGCGCATCGCCCGCGTGCTGGCCGCCGAGATCCCCGACAACGCGTCCCTCTTCATCAACATCGGCACCACGACGGAGGAGGTGGCCAAGGCCCTGGTCGACCACAACGGGCTCCGGGTCATCACCAATAACCTCAATGTTGCCAACATCTTGGCAGGAAAGCCGGATTTCGAGGTGATCGTCACCGGCGGCGTCGTGCGCAGCCGCGACCGCGGTATCGTCGGCGAAGCCAGCATCGACATCATCCAGCAGTTCAAGGTCGACTTCGGCATCATTGGCATCTCCGGCATCGATGACGACGGTACCCTGCTGGACTTCGACTATCGCGAGGTGCGCGCCGCCCAGGCCATCATCAAGAACTCGCGCCAGGTGTTCCTTGCCACCGACCACACCAAGTTCGGCCGCAACGCCATGGTCCGCCTCGGTCACGTCGACGAGATCGACGCCCTCTTCACCGACCGGGTGCCGCCCCAGGCGATGACGGACATCCTCGCCGCCGCCGAGGTGGAACTCCACGTCGCGCCCTCCTGATGCGCCGGGCGGCTCCCGGTTCCACGGCCGGATTGGTCGAGTCCCCCACGCTTCTGTAAGAGCCGGCTGCCGCGAGAATGTTCGTTTTCTGCCGTCCGAATTTCACCGAAACGGCTGATTGCCGTCACTTTATCGGGGTCAAAGGCTTCAGAATCCAACGGCTTGTTCAAAAATGTTCGGAAATGAAAAATTCCGATTGTCACTGTACGTAAGCCTCCCTTATGCTTCCCGGCAGATGAGAAACCCGGCCTGGCGGCCGGAACGACCCGGAAACCGGGCGGAGATTGGGGAGGCGGGCTGTCGGACATGGCCGAAGTTCTCGACATCGTCGTGGTTGGGGGCGGCATCAATGGTGCCGGAATCGCCCGCGATGCCGCCGGCCGCGGCCTCTCCGTGTTGCTTTGCGAAAAGAACGATCTTGCCAGTGCCACGTCGTCGGCCAGCACCAAGCTGATCCACGGCGGCCTGCGCTACCTCGAGTACTACGAGTTCCGCCTGGTGCGCGAGGCCCTGATCGAGCGCGAGGTGCTGTTGCGCGCAGCACCGCACATCATCTGGCCGCTGCGCTTCGTACTGCCGCACAACAAGGGCCTGAGGCCGGCCTGGATGATCCGCCTCGGCCTTTTCCTCTACGACCACCTGGGCGGGCGCAAGCTGCTGCCGGCCTCTGAGGGCATCGACCTCACGCGGCACCCGGCCGGCGAACCGCTGGAGGCCGGGCTGCGCAAGGCCTTCGTCTACTCCGACTGCTGGGTGCAGGATTCGCGTCTGGTGGTGCTGAACGCGATGGACGCGGCCGAGCGCGGCGCCGAGGTTCTGACCCGCACCGAGTGCCTCTCGGCCCGCCGCGAGGGCGCGCACTGGCGGGTGGTGTTGCGCGACCGGCATGACGGCAGCCAGCGCGAGGTCGAGGCGCGCGCCCTGGTGAACGCCGCCGGGCCCTGGACCGCCGAATTCATCGAGCGGCGCGTCGGGCTCAACAAGGCAAAGTCGCTGCGCCTGGTGAAGGGGTCGCACATTGTGGTGCCGAAGCTCTTCGACCACGGCTTCCCCTACATCTTCCAGAACCCCGACGGGCGCATCGTCTTTGCGATTCCCTACGAGGACGACTTCACGCTGATCGGCACCACCGACGTCGACTTCACCGGCGATGCCGCGGCGGTGACGATTTCGGAGGAAGAGACGCGCTATCTCTGCAACGCGGTCAACGCCTACTTCAAGCGCCAGATCTCTGCCGCCGACGTGGTGTGGACCTACTCGGGCGTGCGCCCGCTCTACGACGACGCGGCGGAGAGCGCCGCGGCGGCGACCCGCGACTACGTGCTGGAACTCGATGCCGGCCCGGGACGCGCGCCGCTGCTGAGCGTCTTCGGCGGCAAGATCACCACCTTCCGCAAGCTGGCCGAGCATGCCATCGAGAAGCTCGCGGAGTCGCTCGGCCCCCTGGGCGCGCCCTGGACCGCCGGTGCCGCGCTGCCGGGCGGCGACATGCCGAACGCGGATTTCGAGGGCTGCCTGCGGCGCTTCCAACAGGATCACGCCTGGCTGCCGGCCGATCTCGCCCGGCGCTACCTGCGTAACTACGGCACCCGTGCCGAGCGGCTGCTCGCTGGCGCGCACGATCTGGCCGGGCTCGGCGAGCATTTCGGCGACGGCCTCTATGCCGTAGAGATCGATTATCTGATGCGCTACGAGTGGGCCGAGACAGCCGAGGATGTGCTGTGGCGCCGCTCCAAGCTGGGACTGCACGTGAGCGACGGGCTCAAGCAGAACCTGGACGATGCCTTCAAGCGCCGGCGCCTGGCCAACGATCGGCAGGAGACGGCCTGATGACGCTGGAACTGCGTAATGTCAGCAAGCAGGTCGGTGCCGAGACGCACATCCGCGATGTCAGCCTGACCCTGGAGAAGGGCTCGCTGAACGTTCTGCTCGGCCCCACGCTGTCGGGCAAGACGTCGCTGATGCGCCTCATGGCCGGGCTCGACCGGCCGACCGCCGGCGACATCCTGGTCGACGGCAAGAGCGTCGTCGGGCTGCCGGTGCAGAAGCGCCGCGTCGCCATGGTCTACCAGCAGTTCATCAACTACCCCACCCTCAGCGTCTATGAGAACATCGCCTCGCCGATGCGGGTCTCCGGCGCCGACAAGGCGACGATCGACCGCAAGGTGCGCGAAGCGGCGGAGCTGCTGAAGCTGACCCCCTTCCTGGACCGTGTGCCGCTCAACCTTTCCGGCGGCCAGCAGCAGCGCACCGCCATCGCCCGCGCGCTGGTGAAAAAGGCTGACCTGGTGCTGCTGGACGAGCCCCTGGCGAATCTCGACTACAAGCTGCGCGAGGAACTGCGGGTCGAGCTGCCGCGCCTCTTCGGCGAGAGCGGTGCGATCTTCGTCTACGCGACGACGGAGCCGCACGAGGCCCTGCTGCTGGGCGGCAGGACGGCCACCCTCAGCGAAGGCCGGATGACGCAGTTCGGATCGACCATCGACGTCTACGGCCGGCCGGCCGACCTGATCACCGCGCAGACCTTCTCCGACCCGCCGCTGAACGTGGTGCCGATGCACAAGAGCGGCGGCCATCTCAGCTACGACGGCAAGTCGATCGCGGTGCCGGCGGGGATCGAGGGCCTTGCCGACGGCACCTATAAGGTGGCAATCCGCCCGCACCACCTGCTGCTGCATCCGCCCGCGGGCGCGGCCATCGAGGTGGAGGCATCTGTCTCCACCACGGAGATCACCGGGTCCGAAAGCTTCGTCCATGTCGAGCACGGCGGTTCGCGCTGGGTGGCGCTGACCCACGGCATCCACCGGGTCGAGATCGGCGACAAGGTACCGGTCTATCTGGATCCGGCCGGCTTCCTGGTGTTCGATGCCGAGGAGCGCCTGGTGGCGGCGCCGGCGGCCGGCAGCTGGCGTGCGTCGGAGAGGAGCTGACGATGGCACGGATCACCCTCGACAAGCTCGCTCATTCCTATCTCCCGAACCCCAAGCGCGAGGCCGACTTCGCGCTGAAGGAGATCGACCACGTGTGGAATGACGGCGGCGCCTATGCGCTGCTCGGCCCGTCGGGCTGCGGCAAGACCACGCTGTTGAACATCATCTCCGGCCTGCTGGTGCCCTCGCGCGGCCAGATCCGTTTCGACGACCAGGACGTGACCCACCTGGCGCCGGAACAGCGCAACATCGCCCAGGTGTTCCAGTTCCCGGTGATCTACGACACCATGACGGTGGCGCAGAACCTCGCTTTCCCGCTGGCCAACCGCGGGGTTGCGAAGGATGAGATCAAGAAGCGCGTCGCCGAGGCGCTCGAGATGCTTGATCTCGCCGGCAAGGCCAACCGCAAGGCGCAGGGCCTGACCGCCGACGAGAAGCAGAAGATCTCGCTGGGCCGCGGGCTGGTGCGCTACGACGTCAACGCGATCCTCTTCGACGAGCCGCTGACGGTCATCGACCCGCACATGAAGTGGCAGCTGCGCACCAAGCTGAAAGAGCTGCACCGCCGCTTCGGCCACACCATGATCTACGTGACCCACGACCAGACCGAGGCGCTGACCTTCGCCGACAAGGTGGTGGTGATGTACGAGGGCGAGGTGGTGCAGATCGGCACGCCGGAGGAGCTGTTCGACCAGCCGGCGCACACCTTCGTCGGCTACTTCATCGGCTCGCCGGGGATGAACGTCCTGCCTTGCGAGGTTGCCGGCGACCGCCTGCGCCTCGGCGGCAGGGAGATCGTCCTGGACCGCCGCTACCCGCCGCTCGCCGGCAGGACCGAGATCGGCGTGCGTCCCGAGTTCGTGCGCCTGGCGCCGGCCGGGCAGGGGCTGCCGATCTCCATCACCCGGGTGGAGGACATCGGCCGCTTCAAGATCGTGCGCGCGGCGCTGGAAGGTCATGCCTTCGATGCCGTCCTCTCCGAGGGCAGCGAGGTGCCTGAGGGCGCCAGCGCGGTGGTCGATCCGGCGCGGATCAACGTTTACCAGGACTCCCACCTGGTGCGGCCCGAGGCGGGAGGGAAAGGCTGAGCCATGGAAAAGACGCTCAACAACAAGGCGTGGTTCATGGTGCTGCCGGTGCTACTCATCGTGGCGCTGAACGCCATCGTCCCGCTGATGACGGTAGTGAACTATTCGGTCCAGGATACCTTCGGCAACAACCTGTTCTTCTTCGAGGGCACGCGCTGGTTCCGCGAAGTGCTGGCCTCGGATCGCTTCCACGATTCGCTGCTGCGCCAGTTTTTCTTTACCTTCACCATCCTGATCATCGAGATCCCGCTGGGCGTCGCCATCGCTTTGACCATGCCGCGGCGCGGCTTCTGGTCCTCTGTCTGCCTGGTGCTGATGGCGCTGCCGCTGCTGATCCCCTGGAACGTTGTCGGCGCCATGTGGAACATCTATGCGCTGCCCGACATCGGCCTGCTGGGCTACGGCCTCAACTGGTTGGGTATTCCCTTCGATTACACCCAGCAGCCCGTCGCCGCCTGGTTCACCGTCATCCTCATGGACGTCTGGCACTGGACCTCGCTGGTGGTGCTGCTGGCCTACGCCGGCCTGCGCTCGATCGACGACAACTATTACCGGGCGGCGCAGATCGACGGCGCCTCGCGCTGGGCGGTGTTCCGCTACATTCAGTTGCCGAAGATGAAGCACGTGCTGACCATCGCCGTGCTGCTGCGCTTCATGGACAGCTTCATGATCTACACCGAGCCCTTCGTGCTGACCGGCGGCGGACCCGGCAACTCCACGACCGTGCTGTCGATCGACCTGGTGAAGGCGGCGCTCGGCGAGTTCAACCTCGGCGTCGCGGCGGCCATGAGTATCATCTACTTCCTGATGACGCTGCTGGTCTGCTGGCTCTTCTATACGATCATCATGCAGGGAGAGAAGAAATGAAGCATCGCCGCTGGCTGGTGCCGACCCTCTATATCCTCTTCCTCATGCTGCCGATCTATTGGCTCCTGAACATGTCGTTCAAGACCACCAACGAGATCCTCGGCGGCTTTTCCTGGTTTCCGGCGGAGTTCACCGTCGCCAGCTACGTGAAGATCCTGACCGATCCGACCTGGTACATGGGCTACGTGAACTCCATCATCTACGTGGCGCTGAACACGGTGATATCGGTCGCCTTCGCGCTGCCGGCGGCCTATGCCTTCTCGCGCTACCGCTTCCTCGGCGACAAGCACCTGTTCTTCTGGCTGCTGACCAACCGCATGGCCCCGCCAGCGGTCTTCGCGCTGCCCTTCCTGCAGCTCTACTCGGCACTGGGCCTCTTCGATACCCATTTCGCCGTGGCGCTGGCGCACTGCCTGTTCAACATTCCGCTGGCGGTGTGGATTCTGGAGGGCTTCATCTCCGGCGTGCCGCGGGAGATCGACGAGACGGCCTACCTGGACGGCTATTCCTTCCCGCGCTTCTTCACCAAGATCTTCATGCCGCTGATCGGCAGCGGTATCGGCGTCACCGCCTTCTTCTGCTTCATGTTCTCCTGGGTCGAGCTGCTGCTGGCCAAGACGTTGACCTCGGTGGAGGCGAAGCCCATCGCCGCGGTGATGACGCGCACCGCCAGCACGTCGGGCTACGAGCTGGGCCTGCTGGCGGCGGCCGGCGTGCTGACCATCATCCCGGGCGCGATCGTCATCTACTTCGTGCGCAACTACATCGCCAAGGGCTTTGCGATGGGGAGGGTGTGACCCATGAACCTGTCTTGGATGGCCTGGACCTGGCAGACCGGTACTTTCTTCGGCGTGATCGCGCTGCTGCTGATCGGGATGACCGTCTGGGAGCTCGCGCGGCCCGGCGGCGCGCCGCGCCACGGCGTCTTGGGCCTCGATACGACCCGCGGCGACCGGCTGTTCATTTCGCTGCTGGGCAGCGCCTTCATCCACCTCGGCTGGCTGGCTCTGCTGCCGTTTCCGCTGTGGTGGGCGCTGGTACTGTCGGTGGTCTACGCGTTTTTCGTGTTTCGGTACGTGTAAGTGGTTTTTGGGTAAGTGGCTTTAGGGAAGGTGCGATGCCGAGGCATCGCACTGACAGTGTCGTCAACAAGAACACGCAAAGGGAGGATATCCTATGAGAAGATATCTACTAACGACGGCGACGGTGCTTGCCATGGTGGCAAGCGCGGGCGCCGCCAGGGCGGACATGGCCGCCGCAGAGAAGTGGGTGGACAGCGAATTCCAGCCTTCGGCACTTTCCAAGGCCGAGCAAATGGCCGAGATGGAGTGGTTCATCAAGGCGGCCGAGCCCTTCCGGGGCATGGAGATCAACGTCCTGTCGGAAACCATTCCGACACACAGCTATGAGTCCGAGACCCTCACCAAGGCGTTTCAGGAAATCACAGGCATCAAGGTGAACCATCAGCTGCTCGGTGAGGGCGAAGTGGTCCAGGCGGTGCAGACGCAGATGCAGACGCAGCGCAACCTCTACGACGCCTACATCAACGATTCGGACCTGATCGGTACCCACTCGCGCCTGCAGCTGGCGGTGAACCTTACCGACTTCATGGCCGGCGAGGGCAAGGACGTCACCAACCCGGGTCTCGACATCGACGACTTCATGGGCAAGTCCTTCACCACCGGCCCGGACGGCAAGCTCTACCAGCTGCCGGACCAGCAGTTCGCGAATCTCTACTGGTTCCGCAAGGACTGGTTCGATCGCCCGGACCTGAAGGAGCAGTTCAAGGCCAAGTACGGCTACGACCTGGGCGTGCCGGTGAACTGGTCGGCCTACGAGGATATCGCCGAGTTCTTCTCCGAGGACGTGAAGGAGATCGACGGCGTGCGCGTCTACGGCCACATGGACTACGGCAAGCGTGCGCCGGACCTGGGCTGGCGCATGACCGACGCCTGGCTCTCCATGGCCGGCGCCGGCTCCAAGGGCCTACCGAACGGCGTGCCGATCGACGAGTGGGGCATCCGCATGGAGGAAGGCTCCTGCAACCCGCAGGGCGCTTCCGTCTCGCGCGGCGGCGGCACCAACGGCCCGGCCGCGGTCTACGCGATCCGCAAGTGGGACGAGTGGCTGCGCAAATACGCCCCTCCGGGTGCGGCCAGCTACGACTTCTACCAGTCGCTGCCGGCGCTCAGCCAGGGCAACGTCGCCCAGCAGATCTTCTGGTACACGGCCTTCACCGCGTCGATGGTGGCGCCGAAGTCGGAAGGCAACAACACCGTCGACGACAGCGGCAAGCCGCTGTGGCGGATGGCGCCGAGCCCGCACGGCCCCTATTGGGTGGAAGGCCAGAAGCTCGGCTATCAGGACGCCGGGTCCTGGACGATCCTGAAGTCGACGCCGACGGAGCGTGCCAAGGCGGCCTGGCTCTACGCCCAGTTCGTCACCTCCAAGACGGTGGACGTGAAGAAGAGCCATGTCGGCCTCACCTTCATCCGCGACTCCTCCGTGCGGCATGAGAGCTTCACCGAGCGCGCGCCGAACCTCGGCGGCCTGGTCGAGTTCTACCGTTCGCCCGACCGTGTGATGTGGTCGCCGACCGGCATCAACGTGCCCGACTATCCGAAGCTGGCGCAGCTGTGGTGGCAGCAGATCGGTGACGTGAACTCCGGCGCCTTCACCCCGCAGGAGGCCATGGACCGTCTCGCCGGCGAGATGGACCAGGTGATGTCCCGCATGCAGGCGGCCGACGAGCAGGCCAACGTCTACGGCGGCTGCGGCCCGCGCCTCAACGAGCCGAAGGATCCCTCGGAGTGGCTCGGCAAGGAAGACGGCCCCAAGGCCAAGCTCGACAACGAGAAGCCGAAGGGCGAGACCATCGCCTACGAAGAGATCATCAAGCGCTGGCAGTAAGTCAGGGCATGATTTCCGCGCCGGGGGCCAGGCAGGCTCCCGGCGCGCCTCTGATCAGCCACGGCTGATGGGCCCGGACCTCTCGTCAGGGCCCGCCGCTTGGATACGTCGATGAACGGCCAAGCAGCATTTTCCTCCAGAGAACTCGTGAAGGGGGCGGTCGTTCGGCCGCCCCTCCTTTTTTGCCTCGGGCCTAGCGCAGCTGATGCTGGACTGCGTGCAGCAGCGCCGTCATCAGGGCGATGTCGCTTGTGCCGCGCGGCAGGCCGTTGTCGCGGCGGAAGGCATCCGCCGCCGCCGCGATGTCGCCGCCGGTGACGTCGTAGCCGAGTGCCTCCAGCAGCTGTGACACCGTCGCCGTTGGCTGCCGGCCGATCGTGCCGCCAGCGGCGGGCAGCTTCGTGCCGCCCAGGCGGTTGTCGCTGATCGGCTGGGCGGCGAGCGTGGCGAGGGCGCGTCCCTGGTCCGGCGTGGCCACGAAGAAGTCGGCCAGCACGCGCAGCTCGCCGCCGGCGGCGACGAAGCTGGGCAGGCTGCGCTCCGTCGGCGTCGCCTCGCAGAGCGCCACGGTGCCGGCCCTCTCGGCGCAGCCGAAGTGCAGGCTGACGGCATGCGGCCAGTCGCTGCGATAGCCGGCGCGCAGATAGGCGGCGCGGCCACGCCGGGCGGCGGCCTGCAGATCGCTGTTGTCCCATTGCAGCCCGAGCCAGCCGGTCTCGTGCCCGATGGGCTGCTGCAGCGTGACCACGGCCCAGTTATTGGTCAGGTTGGCGAGGCTGACGCCGCCCTGCGGATTGAAGCCCGGCGCGACGGTGAACTCGGCGATCTTGGAGTCGGCGAGATAGCTGTCCTTCTGGTAGGCGGCGATGAAGTGCAGTTCCTGCGGGCGGAACCAGCGGCCTTCGCGGCCGGCATAGAGGCAGCGCGCCTGGGTCAAGACCTGAGCGGGGCCGATCAGGATGCCGGTACAAAAACCCTGGCCGGCGAGGTTCACCCGGCCGAGCGCGCTCCAGGGGTATTCCTGGGCATCCACGGTCATCCGCCCGGCGAGCGAGGGGCGCGCCTCGGGCGCGCTGGCCGCCGGCGTCACCGGCGCCGTCTCGCGGAGCGATTGCGGCGTGCCGCAGGCCTGGAGCAGGAGCAACAGACCCGCGCCGGCCGCCAGCTTGAGCGCAGAGGCGGTCGTTCTTTCGGGGCACTGCCGCATTGTCGATTCCTTCCTGCCGGAGTCTCCGTGGCGCGGGCCCCCACGCTACCCGCTTTCGGCGGCCACGTCCTCTTTCGCGCCGGTTCCTCTTTCGCGCCACATCGCGGCTTGTCGCCTCGTCTTTGCGGCGACTTTTGAATCCAAGCGATGGAGGGCCCGTGGCATACTCCGCCGCGGCCGTTCCTCGACGGAACGAGCCAAAAAACAGTAAGGAGCATCAGATGAAGCCGTTGTTCAGCCGTCTTGCCGCGACCGTTCTGCTCGCGGCGGCGGTCGTTGCCGCCCCGATCGAAGCGACTGGAATCCGGGCCACCGCGGCGCAGACCACGGCGCCGGCGCGGGTGATCGGCGGGCCGCTGGCGGCCGTCAACGTCGTGCAGATGAGCGTGGCGCCCCTCAGCGACCAGAGCCGGGGCTGCGGCCTCGAGTCCGACCTCATCCTCGACGCTTTCCAGCAGCCGGTGACCGAGCAGGGGATCGTCATCCAGCAGTCGGCGCATGTCTGGATCCAGCTGCAGGCCACGACCCTGCGCTATGAGGGCGACATCTGCATCACCTACCTCGAGGCGCGCGCGATCCAGAACACCCGCTATTTCGACCGCAAGACGGAGACCGAGCGCAGCGGCCGGGTGCTGCTGTGGAACGACGGCGGCCTGTTCGTCACCGGCGCGTCCAACCATGGCGTCAGCACCAACATCGGCTGGCGCGACCTGGCCCGCAGCTTCATGCGCAAGTGGCAGATGGACCAGTAGAAGCCGGCCGAGCCGTTGCGGAAACTGGGCTGAAACACGCCTCTTGCAATGCTCAGATCATAAGTTTACGAATTAATTAATCGGGAGATGCCGGAACCGTTCTCCGGCGCCCCGGCTTCAAGAAGTGACCCCTAGAGCGCCCCCGCCCCCGTCCTCCCTGGCGGGGGCGTTTGCTTTCGCCCCGTTTGCAATCGCCGGGGCGCTGCCTAGAGTGCCTTTGACGTCGGGGACAGGCTTTAAGGAACGATTCATCAAGAATTGTGCGGTTAAGATGCGGCCGAATGAGTGAGTAGGGAACCATGACGAAACGAGAGAACGACAAGCAGAGGGACCCGGCAGAAGAATTGCCGGAGGCCGCGCCGGCTACCGACCGCGAAGCAACGCCGGTCGGTCACCCCGGTCCGCAGAAGGCGTACCGCAACCTCGATTTCCTGGAGAGCTCCTCGGCGCGTTCGCTGCGCATCCTCTCCGAGTACGTGGAGCCCAACGCGCGCTTCAAGCACTACAAGATCGATGACACCATCATTTTCTTCGGCTCGGCGCGCATCCTGTCGCGCGAGGAGGCCGAGAAGCGCCTGGAAGTCGCGCGCGCCGAGGATGGCGACTTGAAGATCGCGCAACGCAATCTCGACATGTCGCGCTACTACGAGGCGACGCGCGAACTGGCCCACCGGCTGACCGTGTGGTCGAAGAGCCTGCCGGAGGACGACCGCCGCTTCGTGGTGTGCTCGGGGGGCGGCCCCGGGATCATGGAGGCGGCCAACCGGGGCGCCTCCGAGGCGCGCGGCCTGAACATCGGGCTCAACATTTCGCTGCCGATGGAGCAGATCGACAACCCTTATGTCAGCCGCGAACTGAACTTCGAGTTCCACTATTTCTTCATGCGCAAGTTCTGGTTCGCCTATCTGGCCAAAGCGGTCGTCGTGATGCCGGGCGGCTTCGGCACCCTCGACGAGTTCTTCGAGCTGCTGACGCTGGTGCAGACCGGCAAGATCCGCAAGCAGATGCCGGTGGTCCTGTTCGGCAGCAAGTACTGGTCCGAGGTGATCAATCTGGAAGCGCTGGAGCGGTACGGCACCATCAACGCCGAGGATCTGGAGCTGTTCTTCCGCACCGACTCGGTGGACGAGGCCTTCGACTTCATCACCGACCAGCTGACCTCCTACGCCCTCGACATTCCGGGCCCGCGCCTCTAGCTTTTTCGCCATGAAGCCCGAGAACTACCTGCTGGCGCAGGCGCAGAACAACGCCTGGGCGAACCATCGCCTGCTGCAGGCCTGCAGCGCGCTGCCGCAGGCGGAACTCGATGCGCCGCGCGTCGGTTTCTTTCCCTCGCTGCTGGCGACCTTGAACCACATCCTCATCGTCGACTGGTTCTACGTCGACGCGCTGGAGGGCGGCAGCCTGGGCCTTGCGGCCTTCACCGACGAGGTGCCCTGCAAGACCATGACCGATCTTCGGCGGGAGCAGGCGGCAGTCGACCAGCGACTCGTCGCCTTCTGCGCCGCGCTCGATGAGGCTGCGCTCGGCAAGGCGGTACGCCTCATCCGCGGCGACCACGACCAGATCGAGCGCTGCGACCGGGTGCTGCTGCATCTTTTCGAGCATCAGATCCACCACCGCGGCCAGGCGCACGGCATGCTGTCGGGCACGGCGGTGGCGCCGCCGCAGCTCGACGAATTCTTCATGGCGGAAGAGGCGGCATTGCGGCGCGGCGATCTCGCGGCGCTGGGCTGGAACGAGGACGCGCTGTGGCGCGATTGGCCGGCCCCAAAGTAGCGCGCTACGTCGCTTTCTTCACATCTTCATAGGCGGCGAGCGCGCGGGCGCGCGCGGCCTTGTGGTCGACCATGGGCGCCGGATAGGTCTCGCCGAGGGTCACCTTGGCTTTCTTCAGGACCTCCTGCGATGCTTCCCACGGCCGGTGGATTACGTCGTCCGGCAGCGCCGCGATTTCCGGAACCCAGCGGCGGATATAGTCACCCTTGGGGTCGAACTTCTCGCCCTGGCTCACTGGATTGAAGATGCGGAAGTAGGGCGCGGCGTCGGCGCCGCAGCCGGCGACCCACTGCCAGCCGGCGGCGTTATTGGCGAGGTCGGCGTCGACCAGCGTGTCCCAGAACCAGGCCTCGCCGCGCTGCCAGGGAATCAGCAGGTCTTTGATGAGGAAGGAGGCGGCGATCATGCGCACGCGGTTGTGCATCCAGCCGGTCGCCCACAGCTGGCGCAGCCCCGCATCGACAAGGGGAAAGCCGGTGCGCCCCTTGCACCAGACGGTGAAGGCGTCGTCATCGTCCTGCCAGGCAAAGGCGGCGAAGGCCTCGCGCCACGGCTTCTCCGGAAAGTCGGGCCAGTGGAACAGCAGGTTGTGCGAGAAGTCGCGCCAACCGAGCTGACGCAGGAAGGCCTCGGCGGCACCGTCGTTCAACGCACCGGCCGCGACCGCATGACGCGTCGCCTGCCAGACCTGGCGCGGCGAGATCTCGCCCCAGTGCAGGTGCGGCGAAAGGCACGATGTGCCTTCGTGGTCCGGCCGGTCGCGATCGTTCTTGTAGGTCTTCGCCGCGGTGTCCAGAAACGTCCCGAGCCTTTGGCCAGCGCCTTTTTCCCCGGGCGTCCAGCGCTCCCGCAGGCCGCCGGCCCAGTCGGGCCTGGTCGGCAGCAGGGTCCAATCCTCGAGGGCCTCGCTGTCGATGCCGTCGAAGCCCTTCAGCTTCTTCGGAGGTGCGAGCGGCGCAGGCGGCGCGCCGCCTGCAAGCAGCGCCTTCCAGAACGGCGTGAAGACCTTGTAGGGCTCGCCCTGGCCCGTCTTCAGCTCCCAGGGCTCCACCAGCAGCGCGCCGTTGAAGGAAGCGACCTCGATACCGTCGCTCTTCAACAGTTCTTTGAGTTTGCTGTCGCGCGCGACGGCGTGGGGCTCGTAACAGCGGTTCCAGAACACGGCGCCGGCATCCGTCTCCTTCGCCAGTCGCGGCAGGACGTCCTCGGCCTTGCCGCTTCTCAGGCAGAGCGGCGCGCCGAGTTTTTCCAGGTCCCGCGAGAGCGCTGCCAGGCTGTGATGCAGCCACCAGCGCGCGGCACCGCCGGGAGCCCAGTCGCCGCTGTCGTCGAGAATGAACAGCGCCAGCACCGGCGCACCGCGCTCTGCAGCGGCAGCAAGCGCAGGGTTGTCGGCAAGCCGCAGATCCTGGCGAAACCAGATGATGACGGGCGAGTGGAGAGGCATGGAAGGGGGCGCGTGCTGTTGTGTCGGGGTGGCTACATCCCCGGGGCGACGTTCTGCGGTCCTTCATCTATACGCAGGGCACCGCCTAGCCGATCACCGGAAACAACTAAGTTTCCGTTCTACCCCCGATACCTTGTGGGTTGTGACATTTTTTGTAAAATGCAACTCATGCGGACGGCCGAGGGGCGCGGCAATCCCTTCCGCTGTGTCCGGCACACACTGTGATCGAGGAGGCACTTCCATGAAGACCGTTTCCCGTGTGCTCATTGCTGCTGCCCTTGCGGCACCCCTGGCGCTCTCGTCCGTCGCGATCAAGGCACAGGATCTCGCCGAAACTGCGGCCGCTAGAGGACAGTTCGAAACCATGATGGCGGCGGTGAAGGGCGCCGGCATGGGCGACATCCTGAAGGGCGAGGGGCCCTACACGATCTTCGCGCCGACAGACGCGGCCTTCGCCGAGCTGCCGGCAGGCACGATCGAGGACCTGATGCGGCCGGAGAACAAGGAGAAGCTGGCCAGGTTCGTCAGCTATTACATGGTCCCGGGCAAGGTGACTTCCGACGACATGCGCAACAAACAAATGACCGCCAAGACGCTCGGTCGGAACCAACTGGACATCAATTCCCTAAATGGCGGCGTGCGCGTCGACAAAGCCATGGTCGTCGAGAGCGACATCGAGGCGTCGAACGGCGTGATCCACGCCGTCGACACGGTCGTCATTCCGGAATAGGCGCCTGAAGCTGATTGCGATGGCGGCTCGGGTTTCCCGCTGTCCGCCATCGCCGGCTGCCACGGCCGCCCCGAGATTTCGGGGCGGCCTTTTCTCTCTCACGCCGGTGCCGTCCGGTGAAAGGCTAAGCGACCGTCGCTGCCGAGCAGGGGGCCGAAAGGGGGTTATACGCGGGAGGCGCCACAGCCGATCACCGCAAAACGAATATTTTTTCTTTTTATTGCCAATGGCTTGACGCCTGCATTGGGGGCCTTAGTTGGGCGCTCAGTCGGTTGCGCCGCTGCGCTCAGTTGGTTGCCGGCCGAGATCCGACGTCCGTTCAACTCAATGGAGGCTCCCCCCAATGAAGTCCCTTTCCCGCATGCTCTGCGCCGCCGCGATCGCCGCGCCGCTCGCTTTGTCCGCCACCCTTGCGAAGGCCGCCGACATCGTCGACACCGCGGTGTCCGCCGGCCAGTTCGAGACCCTGGTCGCCGCGGTGAAGGCCGCCGGCCTGGTCGACACCCTGAAGGGCGACGGTCCCTTCACCGTCTTCGCGCCGACCGATGCGGCCTTCGCCAAGCTGCCGGCCGGCACCGTCGAGGATCTGCTGAAGCCGGAGAACAAGGACCGGCTGGTCGCGATCCTCACCTACCACGTGGTGCCCGGCAAGGTGATGTCCTCCGACATCGCCGGCAAGATGACCGAGGCGACCACCGTCGAGGGTGACGCGCTGACCATCGACGCCATGAAGGACGGCGTCACCGTCGACGACGCCAAGGTCATCCAGGCCGACATCGAGGCCTCGAACGGCGTCATCCACGTCATCGACACCGTGGTGCTGCCGCAGTAACGCCCCTTCCTCCCATCCGTTACTGCACAAGGTTGCGGCCGCTCCTCCCCCGGAGCGGCCGCAACGCCTTTGTCAGACCAGCGCATGCTTAGGGAAGGCGAAGAGGCCGTTGCGGCCGAGCAGGGTGGCGCGGAAGCCCTTTTTGAACAGCGCGGCGATGGCGGGATCGAGCACGCTCAGGCCGCCGGTGAAGGCGCCGAAGGCGGGCAGAATGAGGCGCCGACCGTCGGTCACGAAACAGGGCGCCGAGATGCGCCGCCCGCGCACCACCACCGCCGCCTTGGGATGATAGTGGCCGGAGATTTCCCCGCCGCGCGATTCGGCCACGGCCTCGTGGCGGAAGGTGAGGGCGCCGAGAGTGATTTCCTCGGCCACGGCGCCGCCCCAGTCCGCTGGCGGCGCCGGGTCGTGGTTGCCGGCGATCCAGGTCCAGGCGAGGCGCGCCGTCAGGCCGCGGATGCGCGCGGCCTGGGCCGGGTCGAGGCGCCCGGCGGCCTCGCCGTCGTGGAAGGAATCGCCGAGGCAGATGACCTGCTCCACCCCGTGGCGAGCGATGACCGTCTCCAGCTTGTCGAGGGTCGCCGCGGTGTCGTAGGGCGGCAGGAACTGGCCCCGCTGGGCGAAGGCGGTTGCCTTCTCGAAGTGCAGATCGGCGACCACGGCAAGGCGCCGGTCGTGCCAGATCAGCGCGCCGGAGACGTCCGCCTGCAGTGCGACGCCATTCACCAGCAAGCGTCCTTGCCGCTCCGCCGTGTCGCTCATAGCGGCAGCTCCGCCTGGCCGCGGCCCGGCTCCATGCCGCCGGTGGCCTCCTCGATGAGGGCCTGGGCGCCTTCGTCCAGCAGCTCGTCTAGGCCCGCGCCATAGACCTGTTCCTTGCCGATCTCCAGCAGCACCGGGACGGCCAGCGGCGAGATCTTGTCCAGCCGGCGGGTGCGGATGCGCCCCTTCACCCGCTTCAGCATCTCGGCCAGGCGCCCGATGTCGGTAAGGCCGCCGGCGGCGTCGGCCCGGGTCGCCTGCAGCAGGATGTGATCGGGTTCGTGCTTTCTCAGCACGTCGTAGATGAGGTCGGCGTTGAAGGTGACCTGGCGGCCGGATTTCTCCTGGCCCGGCATGCGCGCCTCGATCAGGCCGGCGATCACCGCCACGTTGCGGAAGGTCCGCCGCAGCATGGAGGATTCGGCCATCCACTCCTCCAGGTCGTCGCCCAGCATGTCCTCGGCGAAGAGGGCGTCGACATCGCGGACGGCCTTCAGGCTCCACACCGCGATGACGTAATCGGTCGCGACGAAGCCCAGGGGGGAGAGGCCCGCGCGCTCCATGCGGCGGGTCAGCAGCATGCCCAGGGTCTGGTGGGCATTGCGGCCCTCGAAGCAGTAGGCGACCAGGAACTCCTTGTCGGCGCGCGGGAAGCATTCGACCAGGAGGCCGTCGGCCGGCGGCAGCTGGGAGCGCCAGCGCTGGATCCGCAGCCACTCGGTAACGGCCGGCGGCAGGTCGTGGCCGGCCTCCGGGTCGGCCAGGATGCCGCGCACCCGCTCGGCCAGGTGGGTCGAGAGCGGCAGGCGGCCGCCGGCATAAGCGGGGACCTTGGGCTCACCGCCGGTGGCGCGGCTGACCACCACGGTGTTCTCCCGCATCCCCTCGAAGGCCAGCAGCTGGCCGGCGAAAATGAAGCTGTCGCCGGGCAAGAGCCCGTTCACGAAATACTCTTCCACCTCACCCAGAACGCGGCCGTTCTTGAGGCGCACCTTTAAGACTGGGGCCTCGACGATGGTGCCGACGTTCAGGCGGTAGCGCTTCACATGATCGAGGTGGGCAACACGATAAAAGCCTTCTTTATCAAGCACCAGGCGGCGATAGCGCTGATAACTCTTCAGCGCGTAGCCGCCGCTGGCCACGAAATCTAGCGTGCGGTCAAAGATATTTTTATCCAATGACTTATAGGGGAAAGCTGAAGTGATTTCCCGGTAGAGAACGTCGGCCGAGAAGGGGCCGGCGCAGGCGGTGCCGAGGATATGTTGAGCCAGCACATCAAGGCCGCCGGGGCGCGGCGCGTCGCCGTCCAGGGAGCGGGCGCGCACGGCCTCCAGGGCGGCGCGGCACTCCAGCACCTCGAAGCGGTTGGCCGGCACCAGCAGGGCGCGGCTCGGCTGGTCGAGCCGGTGGTTGGCGCGGCCGATCCTCTGCAGCAGGCGGGCCGAGCCCTTGGGGGCGCCGATCTGGACCACCAGGTCGACGGCGGCCCAGTCGATGCCGAGGTCGAGCGAGGAGGTGGCGACCACCGCGCGCAGCTTGCCCGCTGCCATGGCGGCCTCGACCTTGCGGCGCTGCTCGACGGCCAGGCTGCCGTGGTGGAGCGCGATGGGCAGGGCGTCCTCGTTCAGGTGCCAGAGTTCCTGGAACACGATCTCGGCCTGGGCGCGGGTGTTCACGAAGACCAGGGTGGTGCCGGCCCGGCGGATGCGCTGGTAGACCTCGGCCAGGGCGTGGACGGCCATGTGGCCGGACCACGGCAGGTGCTCCCGCGTGGTCAGGATTTCGACCACCGCCTCAGCGCCGTCGCGGCCGATGACCCGGCGCACGTCCAGGGGGCTGGCGGTGGGCGACAGCCAGGCGGCCAGCCAGTCGGGATCGTGGACCGTGGCCGAGAGGCCGACCCGTCGCAGGCCGGGCGCGAGGGTCTGCAGGCGGGCGAGACCCAGGGCCAGCAGGTCGCCGCGCTTGGTCCCGGCGAAGGCATGCAACTCGTCGATCACCACGCACTTGAGGGTCCCGAAGACCTCCGGGGCGTCGTAGTAGCTAAGCAGCAGGGCGAGGGACTCGGGGGTGGTCATCAGGATGCCCGGCGGCTTGCGGCGCTGGCGCTGGCGCTTCGACTGCGGGGTGTCGCCGGTGCGCGTCTCGCAGGCGACGGCAAGGTCCATCTCCTCGATCGGCTGGGTCAGGTTGCGGTGGATATCCACCGCCAGCGCCTTCAGCGGCGAGATGTAGAGGGTGTGCAGGCCCTCGTGAGGGGCTCCGGCTAGGTCGACCAGGGAGGGCAGGAAGCCGGCGAGCGTCTTGCCGCCGCCGGTGGGGGCGATCAGCAGGGCCGACTGCCCGGCCCAGGCGGCGTCCAGCATCGCCAACTGGTGGGCGTGCGGCGCCCAGCCGCGCGCGCGGAACCAGGCCGCAAAGCGCGGCGGCAGGCTTTCCAAAGGCGTCTCGGGCAAGAGGGCGGGCTGGCTCACAGGGCCTAAGATAGACCCCCACCCCCGGCGGGTGAAGCGGCCGGTGAGCGGCGCCGATGCCGCCCTGCCATCTCCTGACACCGCGCTAAAGTTTGCACAGTTTCGCGGGGTATGCCGCGCATCTGTGTCAACTGGGTGCTTGCCGGGCCAACGCGGGCCCGAAACCTACCGTTTCCGCGGCTTTTTGCGCCGTGCGGCGGCGCCACCTTAACGCTCTGTTTACGGCGCTCCCGTACCGTCCGCGGTTGCGATGTGGAAATTTTCGGGGAGACTCCCCGTGCTTATCAGAACGTTGAAAAGCGCGCAGCGGAACCTGGCGCGATGCTGGCGCGACAGGCGCGGCAATGTCAGCCTCATGTTCGGCTTCTTCGCCATCGCCCTGGCGGGCGGCGTGGGTCTCGCGATCGATACCTCCGTCGCCTACAGCGTGCGATCCCAGCTCTCCGCGGCGGTCGACGCGGCGGCGCTGGCCGGCGCGCGCGCCTTTTCCCATCCGGATCGCGACGACGACATCCGGAACTTCTTCGCCGCCAACTTCGAGGACGGCTACATGGGCGCGGTGCTCGAGCCGCTGCAGATCGTTCCCAACGAGGAGGAGCGCACCATCAGGGTGACGGCACGGGCGAACATCCCGACCTTCTTCATGCGCATCCTCGGCACCGATTTCACCGACATCGCCGCCACCGGCCAGGCGACCCTGTCGTCCCGCGACGTCGAGGTCTCGCTGGTGCTGGACGTCACCGGCTCGATGGCCGGTACCAAGATCGTAGATCTGAAGGCGGCCGCGAAGGAACTGATCGGCATCGTCGTGCAGGATCAGCAGGAACCTTTCTACACAAAGGTCGCACTGGTCCCCTATTCCTCGGCGGTCAACGTCGGCAGCTACGCTGACGACATCCGCGGCGAGCTGACACCGGGTACCTGTGTCTATCCGAACGAACCCACCTGCACTCGGTTCCGCTACCGGCGGGCGTCGAACAACGACTGGGTCGAGTACAACGCAACCACCTGCGTGACCGAGCGTCCGGGCGCCCAGATTGCCACGGACGCGGCCCCCAGCATGGCGCTGCTCGGGCCGCATTTCGAAGGCGGTAACGCTTGTCTCGACGCGGAGATCATGCCGCTGTCGAGCGACAAGGTCGCGCTCGAATTGGCTATTGATGCGCTTTCGACAGGTGGTTTTACTGCCGGGCACCTCGGCACAGCCTGGGGCTGGTACATGATTTCGCCAAATTTCGATTACCTCTGGCCAGCCGAGAGCCGTCCGATGAACTACGGCGAGCTTCATCTTGGCCGCAAGGTGCTGAAGGTGGTGGTGCTGATGACCGACGGCGAGTTCAACACCTTTTACTACGACGGGGTTGTCGCCAGGAATGCTTACGACAGCATCGGTCCAAACTACCGCATCAATCAGAATGCAACGCACGGAAACTCTTTCGCCCAGGCAGAAAGTCTTTGCGACGGTATGAAGGCTGAGGGGGTGGAGGTTTATACCGTGGGCTTTGCCGTCGGTTCCAACAGTTTGGAGGCGAACTTCTTGAGAGACTGCGCGACCGACGCGGATCATTTCTATCTTCCGAGCAGCGGCACAGACCTGAAGCAAGCCTTCCGCGACATCGCGACGCAGATTTCAAACCTCCGCCTCTCCATGTAGCGGTCGCCCGCGCGACCCGCGACAACTGCTGGCGTCAGGGATAAACTGGCCCAGCAGAGTAACGGCGGGGAAGCGGAGCATTTCATGACGGGACACAAGCTGCGCGCGGCCGACCTGGTGGCGCGGCGGTTGTACGAGGCGGGCTGCCGCTTTGCCTTTGGGATGCCGGGCGGCGAGGTGCTGACCCTGGTCGACGCGCTGGAGGCCGCCGGCATCCGTTTCATCCTGGCCAAGCACGAGAACGCCGCCGGCTTCATGGCCGAGGGGGTGTGGCAGCGTACCGGCGCACCGGGCATCCTGGTGGCGACCGTGGGGCCGGGGGTGGTCAACGGCGTCAACGTCATCGCCAATGCCGAGCAGGACCGGGTGCCGCTCATCGTGCTGACCGGCTGCGTCGACGCCACCGAGGTGCTGACCTATACCCACCAGATCCTCGACCATCAGCAGGTGCTGCGACCGGTGACCAAGGCGAGCTTCCGCCTGACCGCCGAAGGCGCCGACGTCATCGCCGACAAGGCGGTCGCCATTGCCACCGAGAGCCGCGCCGGGCCGGTCCACATCGACGTGCCGATCTCTGTCGCCGACCAGGCGGCGGTGCCGCAGCGGCTGCGTCGCCGCCCGCCCGCGAGCCCGGCGGCGCCGGCGCCCGGCCACGACCTGGAGCGCGCGCGGCGCTGGCTGGAGGAGGCCAGGCGGCCGGTGATGATCGTCGGCCTCGACGCCCTGGCCGACGAAGCAGGCGAGGCGATCGAGCGCTTCTGCGAGACCTACTCCGTGCCCTTCCTCACCACCTACAAGGCCAAGGGGATCGTCTCCGAGGAGCATCCATTGTGTCTCGGCGCGGCGGGACTCTCGCCCAAGGCGGACGCCCTGCTGCTGCCCTTCGTGCAGCAGGCGGACCTGGTTCTCTGCGTCGGCTACGACCCCATCGAGATGCGCAGCGGCTGGCGCGAGGTCTGGGATCCGGCCGCGGTGCACGTCATCGACATCGCCGCGGTGTCCAATCGCCACTACGTGCACCAGGCCGGCCTCAATTTCGTCACCCACAGCGGCAAGACGCTGGAGGCGCTGGCCGCGGAGGTCGCGCCGCAGACCACCTGGGCCGGCGGCGAGGTCGAGGCGCTGAAGCAGGCGCTGGCCGCGGCCTTCCCGCGCGATGAGGCCTGGGGGCCGGCCGCCGTCATCGACACCTGCCGACGTGTCTTGCCGAAGGAGACGGTGGCGACCTGCGACACAGGCGCCCACCGCATCCTCCTGGCGCAGATGTGGCCCGCCTACGAGCCACGCACGCTGCTGCAGTCGACAGGGCTCTGCACCATGGGCTGCGCCCTGCCGCTGGCCCTGGGCGCGCAAATCGCCGAGCCGGACCGCCCGGTGGTCGCCTTCACCGGCGACGGCGGCCTGCTGATGGTGGCCGGAGAACTCTCCACTGCAGCGGAGTTGGGCTCGCGGATCATCGTCGTGGTCTTCGTCGATGCGAGCCTCGCGCTCATCGAGTTGAAGCAGCGCCAGCGCCAGATGGCGAATGCGGGCGTGGACTTCGGGCACCACGACTTCGCCGCCATCGGCCGCGCCTTCGGCGGCCTCGGCCACAGGGTCACCAGCCGCGCCGAGCTGGAGGAGGCCCTGGACGACGCCCTGGGCGCCGAGACCTTCACCGTCATCGCCGCGGTCATCGACCGCGGCAGCTATGACGGGCGGATTTGAGGGCCCAGGGATCCCGCCGGACCGCCGGTCCTTCCGATGCTCGGCGGTTCGTGTTAGCGTTCCTACAGGTGTCCGGATCGACAGCGGGCGCCGACATGGGGGGCCAGGTCACCGACTTGCGGGAAATGTGCCATGACAACGATACAGCAGGTGCTCGATTCTAAAGGGCACGATGTCCTGACCGTCCAGCCGGACGATACCGTCTTCCACGCCCTCGAGCTGATGGCGAGCAAGAACGTCGGCGCCGTGATCGTGACGGAGAACGGTGCGCCGATCGGCATCTTCACCGAGCGCGACTACGCGCGGAACGTCATTCTGAAAGGCCGGTCTTCGGCGAACACGCCGGTGCGCGACATCATGAGCGCCGACGTCATCTTCGTGCGGCCGGAGCAGACCGTGGACGAGTGCATGGCCATCATGACCGACAAGCGGTTCCGCCACATGCCGGTGCTGCACGAGGGGAAGCTGACGGGCATCGTCTCCATCGGCGACCTGGTGAAGACCATCATCGACCAGCAGAAGTTTACGATCGAACAGCTCCAGGGCTACATCGGCGGCAACGCCTGAGAATCTCTGGATTGACCTCGTGCTTCGAGACGCCCGCTCGCGCGGGCTCCTCAGCATGAGGTCAATGAATCCCTGCACCGACTTCATCCTGAGGAAGCGCGTCAGCGCTGTCTCGAAGGATGGGCCACAGGTTGGGTGCCTTTTCAGCAGCCGGCTATCACTCCGCGCTGGCGATCTCCAGGATCAGCTTGCGGATGAGGGCGTCGGCGAACTCCTCCTCCTTCTCCACGGCAATGGCGAAGGCGCCGGTGCCGCCGATGACGTCCTGGCGGAAGTGCTCGACCAGCGGCATGCCGCCCGGGCCGGTGAGGCCGCCGCTGCGGTAGTGCAGGGCGAGGCCGTTGATGACGATACCGGCATCCACCGCCAGGTCGCGCGCGAAGGGCAGCGGCAGGCCGCCGCGCTGTCCCGCGTCGCCGGAGACGTCGATCACCTTGCGAAAGCCGTCGAAGCCGTTGCCCGCCATCCACTGCTGGCAGAAGGCGATGGCGTTGCTGATGGAGTTCCAGCCGAAGGCGCGGCGCGGGGCCGCCACCACCGCATCGGCGAAGGCCTGGGCGTCTTCCGGCTTCTCGATCAGGGTCCAGTCGACGATGGGGTGCATGGAGTCCGGCCCGCCCCATTCCATGAGGGCAATGGCGATACTGCCCTCGTAGCCGCCGGTCATGATATCGACCACCTGCGGGTTGCTGACCGCCTGGGCATAGGCCAGGCGCTGGAAGGCGAACTCGTCCTCCTGGATCGAGCCGGAGCCGTCGACGGCGAGGCAGAGTTCCAGATCCGCTTTCTTGCCGGTCTGCTCCTGCGCGGCGGCGGGCGCGGCGAGGCAGGCGGCAAGGGCAAGCAGGCAAACAAGACGCATCGCCGTTTCTCCCTGTCGCTGGAAGAAGAGCATGGCATCGATTGCCGCCGCGCGGCAACTCGGCTAGAACCGGCGAAGTTTAGGGATCGCTGAAACACGCAGGGAAAGTCACGACGTGGGCGGCATGCACGACATCCTCGTCGTCGGTAACGTGAATGCCGACTGGGTCTTCCGCCTGGACGCGCCGATCCGCACGGGCCTGGAAACCACCGGCGAGGACCTCGGCCTGCGCGCCGGCGGTGCGGCGGCCAATGCGGCGAGTGCGCTGGCGGTGGCGGACAACCGGGTGCGGCTGGTCGGCTTCATCGGCAGCGACGAGACCGGCGACCGCCTGCTGGATCTGATGGCCGCGGACGGACGCCCCTGGGACACCTCGGGCATCGTGCGCCTGCCGGGCCCGACACCGGCCTGCCTCATCCTCATCGATCCGAACGGCGAGCGCGTCATCATCGGCACCCACCGCAACGCCACGCCGCCGCGCTGGCCAGCGGTGTCCGTCGAAGGCATCGCCTGTGCCTACGTCGCCTCGCGCTGGGGCGCGCCGGACGAACTCGTTGCGCCGCTGAAGGCCGCCGGGGTTCCCATCGTCAGCCAGTGGCGCCCCGGCTACACCGTACGCGATGCCGAGGTGCTGGTCGTTTCAGAGGATGAGGTGCCGCGCGATGCCGTCGCCGATCCCTGGCGCGCCCTGCAGGGGGCAGGGCTTGCGGCCGAGTGGCTGGTGGTGACCCGGGGCGCGCGCGGCGCCACCGCGACGGACGGCAGCGTGCGGCTCCACTGCCCGGCGGTGCCGGCGGCGGTGGTGGATACGACAGGCGCGGGCGATGCTTTTGCGGCGGGGCTCGTGCACGGCCTCGCGAGGCGCTGGCCGATGGCAGCCTGCCTCAGGCTGGGAACCGAGTGGGGTGCCCGCGCCGTCGCGCACCTCGGCTCGACTTTTCCGAAGACGGGCGAAGACATCGGGCGCTATCCCGATATTGCCCCGGTGACGCAGGAAGGCTAGCAGGCTGCTGAAAAAGGCCTAGCGACCTGATCGACCTCGTGCTTCGAGACGCTCGCTGCCGCTCGCTCCTCAGCATGAGGTCAATCTTTTCAAACTCCACCCTCATCCTGAGGCAGGCGCGTCAGCGCCGTCTCGAAGGATGGGCCGCAGGCCGAGCGCCTTTTTCAGCAGCCTGCTAGGCGTTTTCCGGGGTCAGTTCCTGCACCACCTCGAAGCCCTCGAACTCCGGGTGGGAGAGATAGAGGCCGCTGTTGTCGCCGGCGTTGCGGTGCGCCGCGCGGAAGGCCTCCGACTTCGTCCAGGCCTCGAAGGCGCCCTGTGAGGCCCAGATCGTGTGCGAGGAATAGAGCGTGTGGTCATCGCGCTTCGGGCCCTTCAGCAGCGCGAAGGACTGGAAGCCGGGGACCTCGCGCAGATGCGTGTCGCGGCTCTTCCACACGGTCTCGAAGGCGGCTTCCTGGCCGTGCTTCACCTTGAAGCGGTTCATGGCGATGAACATCGGGCTTCCTCTATCGGCATGGATGGGACGGGCAGCGCTCATGATGGCGGGCCCCCTGCGCCGGCGCAAGGAAATTGCGAACGATTCGCAGATTGACCGCTGTCAGGCTCCGGAGATGGCCTCAAGATGGAACTCGACTTGGCTCACCGGTAAATCTCTGACGTCCCGGCCGTTGGGCAACCTCAGCGATACGTAGTCGAAAGGGGCATCAATGCAGACTGTGTCGTGTCGGCGGGTGACAAAGCAGAGGAACCTGTAGCTACGCTTGACGGTCTCCAGCTTGTCGAAGCAGATAATCCGATGGGTAACGGCAGAGTCCGTATTGGTATGGCGGAGGCCCGGGTCCTCTTTGGCGTACCCATAAGGCGGCAGGAATTGCTGTCCACTGAGAATTTTCTGTTCCACCAAGAGCTCCCAATTGGCCTGCTGCCAACGGTCGAGAAAGTAAGGGTCGTCATCCCATCCTGCATCATTTGCAAATGCGAGCAGGATGGGCCACGAGTCCGTCAAAAAGAGGCGAAACTTGATAAGTGCCGACTCTAGGGTCATCAGCCGAACGCCGCCTTCAGCGTTTCAATACGCTCCTGCAGTTCTCCTGACTCGTAGGGCTCTGCCGGTCGTGCGCCCCAGACAGGGCCGGGCCAGGCGGGGTCGTTGCGGAAGCGGGCGATGACGTGGATGTGCAGCTGCGGCACCATGTTGCCGAGCGCGCCGATGTTGATCTTGTCCGGGGCGAACCTAGATTGAAGGGTGCGGGAGGCGCGGCAGATCTCCGCCGTCGCCAGCGCGAGGTCGGCCTCCGCCATGTCGTGAAACTCCTTGAGGCCCGGGCGGCGCGGCACCAGGATGAGCCAGGGATAGCCGGCATCCTTCATCAGCAGTACCCGGCAGAGCGGCCAGTCGGCGAGTGCAACGGTATCGGCCGCCAGGCGTTCATGCAGGGTGAAGACTTCGGTCATAGATATGCTGTCTTTCGATAGAGGGTCGCGGCCCAACCTAGCCGCTTGGGGCGCGAAAGCGAAGCCCGGCGCGCTGGCTTTGCTGGCCGCGCTGCTGCTGGCCTGCGCGCCGGCAGCGGCGATCGCCAATCCGGATCTCGTGCTGCCCTGGCCGGCGCAGGAGACGGCGGCTCTTCCGCAGGGCGAGCGCATCACCTTCGCCAGCGCCAGTCCTTTCACCCTCTCCAATGTCGGCAACGGCGCGGAAGAGGCGCCGCCCACCGAGGCGCAGGGCACGCTCTACCTGCCGCCCGAGGCCTCCGCCGCGGCGCCGGTGCCGGCGGTGGTGATCCTGCACGGCGCTTCCGGCGTGCAGTCGGTGCGCGAGCTGACCTATGCGCGCCAGTTCGCGGCCCAGGGCACGGCCGCGCTGGTGATCGACGTCTTCGCCGCGCGCCGCGACCGCGCCAGCAGCTTCATCAACCGCCTGCTGGAAATCACCGAGGCGATGTTCCTGGCCGATGCCTATGCCGGACTCGAGTATCTCGCCGCATTGCCGCAGGTCGACGGCGACCGCGTCGCCCTCATCGGCTTTTCCTACGGCGGCATGGTGACGACCTACGCGGCCTACGCCCAGGTCGCGGAACGCTACGCACCGGAGGGACCGCGATTTGCCGCCCATGTCGCCTTCTATGCGCCCTGCATCGCCGAGTTCCAGGACAGCCGCGCGACCGGCGCGCCGCTGCTGATGCTCTACGGCGGGCGCGACGCCATCGTCGACCCGGAGCGTTGCGCGCGTATCGCCGAGCAGATCGAGGCCGGCGGCGGCGACGTCGAGACCGTGGTCTATCCCGACGCGGTGCACCAGTGGGACGGCCGCTTCGCGCAGGAGCGCGAGATCGGCCGCAACCTCGCCGACTGCCGCTTCGTGGTGGAAGCCGACGGCACGGTGCGCGACAAGTGGCTTTGGCTGCCGATGTCCAGCGTGTTCTCCCGCAAGATCATCCTCGGCCTCTGTGCCGGCGACGAAGGCTACCTGATCGGGCGCAACGACGCGGTGCGCGCGCAGTCCAACCGTGTGATGGGCGCGTTCCTCGAACGCGCGCTGGCCGGCGGCAAGAGCTGAGACAATGGCAGCGCTGAAACCGGAATCGTGGCTGAAGGTGACGGCGCGCGGACTCTACTGCGCGCCCGGCGACTTCTACATCGACCCGCACCGCCCGGTCGGCCGCGCCGTCGTCACCCACGGCCATGGCGACCACGCGCGCCCCGGCAACCGCGCCGTGCTGGCGACGCCGGAGACCCTCGCCATCATGCGCAAGCGCTTCGGCCAGGACGCCGGCGGCGCGCTCGACCCTTTGATTTACGGCGAGCGGCGCGAGATCGGCGGCGTCGGCGTGACCTTCCGCCCGGCGGGCCACGTGCTGGGCAGCGCCCAGGCGGTGCTGGAGTGGCAGGGCTGCCGCATCGTCGTCTCCGGCGACTACAAGCGGCGGCCCGATCCCACCTGCGCGCCTTTCGAGGTGGTGCCCTGCGATGTCTTCGTCACCGAGGCGACCTTCGGCCTGCCGGTCTTCCGACATCCGCCGGACAGCGAAGAGATCGCCAAGCTCTTGACCGCCCGCGCGCAGTTTCCCGAGCGCGCCATCCTGGTCGGCGCCTATGCCCTGGGCAAGGCGCAGCGGGTCATCGCACTGCTGCGCCAGGCGGGCTACGACCGCCCGATCTGGATCCACGGCGCGCTGCAGGGGCTCTGCGATCTCTACCGCGACTTCGGCGTCGAGCTGGGCGAGCTGAGGCCGGCGACCGGTGCCGCCAAGAAGGAGCTCGCGGGGGAGATCGTGCTGGCGCCGCCGGGCTCGCTCACCGACCGCTGGTCGCGCCGCCTGCCGGACCCGCTGACCGCCATGGCCTCCGGCTGGATGCGGGTGCGTGCCCGCGCGCGCCAGCGCGGCGCCGAGCTGCCGCTGATCCTCTCCGACCACGCCGACTGGGACGAACTGACCCAGACCATCCGCGAGGTCGGCGCGCCGGAGGTCTGGGTGACCCACGGCAACGAGGAGGCCCTGGTCCACTACGCCAACTCGATCGGCCTGCGCGGGCGCGCCCTCGCTCTGATCGGGCGTGGCGAAGAGGAACAGGAAGCGACGGCGGCAGAGGAGACGGAAGAGGCGCGGGCATGAAGCATTTCGCCGAGCTGCTCGACCGCCTGTCCTACACCCCGGCACGCAATGCCAAGCTGCGCCTGCTCGCCGATTACTTCCGCGCGGCGCCGGACCCGGATCGCGGCTGGGCGCTGGCGGCGCTCACCGGGCGGCTCGACTTTCCCGCCGCCAAGCCGGCGATGATCCGCGGCCTCATCGAGCAGCGCGTGGACCCGGAACTGTTCCGCTGGTCCTACGACTACGTCGGCGACATGGCGGAGACGGTGGCGCTCATCTGGCCTGCCGAAGCCGGGGCGAACCGCGCACCGGAACTCTCGGAAGTCGTCGACCGGCTCACGCGCGCTGGGCGCGTCGAGGCGCCGAGGCTCGTCGGGGAATGGCTCGACGCGCTCGATGCCACCGGGCGCTGGGCGCTCTTGAAGCTCATCACCGGCGGGCTGCGCGTCGGCGTCTCGGCGCGCCTGGCCAAGACCGCGCTGGCCGAGATGGGCGACGCCTCGCTCACCGAGATCGAGGAACTCTGGCACGGCCTCACGCCCCCCTTTCTGCCGCTCTTTGCCTGGCTGCAAGGCGAGGGAACGGCGCCCGCCATCGACCTGCGCCGAGCCTTCCGCCCGCTGATGCTGGCCAACCCGCTGGACGAAGCGGAACTCGCAAAGCTCGACCCTGCCGACTTCCGCGCCGAGTGGAAGTGGGACGGCATTCGCGTGCAGCTTACCGCCGGCGGGGGCGAGGCGCGGCTCTTCTCGCGCTCGGGCGACGAGATCGGCGCGGCCTTTCCCGACCTCATGGATGCGGTGGATTTCGACGCCGTGCTGGACGGCGAGCTGCTGGTCGCGCGCGACGGCGAGATCGCCCCTTTCAATGACCTGCAGCAGCGCCTCAACCGCAAGCGGGTGACGGCCAAGATGCTGCAGGATTATCCGGCGCATCTCAGGGTCTACGACATCCTCCTCCACGGTGAGGACGACCTGCGGGCACTGCCTTTCGACGAACGCCGCGCGCGGCTGGAAGCCTGGCATGCGCAGACGGCGCCCGCGCGCATCGACCTCTCGCCGCTGCTGGCGTTCACCGCCTGGGACGAACTGCAGGCGCTGCGCGGCGCGGCGCGCGAGAAGTCCATCGAGGGGCTGATGCTCAAGCGCGCCGACAGCGCCTACGTGGCCGGCCGCCCCAAGGGGCCCTGGTTCAAGTGGAAGCGCGACGCGCTGACCCTCGATACCGTGCTGATGTATGCCCAGCGTGGCCACGGCAAGCGCTCCTCGCTCTACTCCGATTACACCTTCGGCGCCTGGCGGCCCAGAGACGACGGGGGAGAGGAGGGGGAGGAACTGGTGCCGGTCGGCAAGGCCTACTTCGGCTTCACCGACGCGGAGCTGCTGGAGCTCGACCGGTGGATCCGCGCCAACACGACGGAGCGCTTCGGCCCGGTGCGGGCGGTGAAGCCGGGCCTGGTCTTCGAGGTCGCCTTCGATGCCGTGCAGCGCTCGACCCGCCACAAGTCGGGCGTCGCCCTGCGGTTTCCCCGCATCCACCGCATCCGCTGGGACAAGCCGGCCGCGGAGGCCGACCGCGTGGCAACCTTGGAAAAGCTCATCGAGGGGTAGAAACGCCGCCGCAATTGCCTATAAAGCACATAGAAAAAATGTTAATGACATATATTCGCCCTGCGTTTAGTGTATAACTGTGCTGCGAAAAAACCCCTGGCGATTTGCGCCCTGATGCGCAAAATATGGGGCAGGCGCCAAGATGCGATTGATTATCACTTGCTTAGAATCTGAAAATCAAAACAGAGGCTTGGCACCGCAGGGTTTGGAGGAAAGGCACTTGGGGGCGGCACGCCCGCAGGCGCCTTTTTCTTGTCCGGTGTTGGTGAAGCAGTTGATAGGAGTCGGGTTGATGCCGTCTGATAGTCTCGTCCTGCCGAAGTCGGTCACCGAGGAAGACGTCCTCGAGGTGCGCCACTGGACGGACGAATTGTTCTCCTTCCGCCTCACCCGCCCGGCGGCTTTCCGCTTCCGCTCCGGCGAGTTCGTCATGCTCGGCCTGATGGTCGACGGCAAGCCGCTGCTGCGCGCCTATTCGATCGCCAGCCCGGCCTGGGACGACGGTCTCGACTTCTTTTCCATCAAGGTGCAGGACGGCCCGCTGACCTCGCGGCTGCAGCACCTGAAGCCCGGCGACCGCGTGCTGCTGGGCAAGAAGCCGACCGGCACCCTGGTGCTCGACGCTCTGCTGCCCGGCAAGCGCCTCTACATGCTGTCGACCGGCACCGGCATCGCCCCCTTCGCCAGCCTGATCCGCGAGCCGGAGACCTACGAGAAGTTCGACCAGATCATCCTGACCCACACCTGCCGCAACGTCGCGGATCTCGCCTACGGCGCCGAACTGGTCGACTCCCTGGTGGAAGATCCGCTGATCGGCGAGATGGTCGGGCCGAAGCTGACCTACTACGCCAGCACGACGCGCGAGGACTTCGTCCACAAGGGGCGCATCACGACCCTCATCGAGAACGGGCAGCTGTTCAAGGACCTCGACGTGCCGGCCTTCGACCCGGCGGTCGACCGCGTGATGATCTGTGGCTCCATGGCGATGCTGCAGGACACCAAGAAACTGGTCGAGGGCTTCGGCTTCACCGAAGGCTCCAACGCCAACCCCGGCGACTTCGTCGTCGAGAAGGCGTTCGCGGAGTAGTCTGCTCACCACCCTCGGTCTTGCCACCCCTCGGCTGTCGTCCCGGCACTTGATGCCGGGACCCATTGCCTTGACCGCTTGAACAAACGCGCAGAGTTCGCTGAGCGGCGGAAGCCTGCCCTTCTCAACGGTTCAGAGAATCACCGCTTGCAGATGCCAATGGGTCCCGGGGTCAAGCCCCGGGACGACAGTGGTGTATGAAGCCGGGGAACGATTTCTGCCGCGCTACCGCTGCTGCGTGTCCCAGTGGGGGGCGATCCACACCGGGGCGTCGGAGGCGGGCAGGGGGTCGCGGGCGCGGATGGTGTCGGCCAGCTTCTCCGCCAGCATGATGGTCGGCGCGTTGAGGTTGCCGCTGACGATCGACGGCATGATGGAGGCGTCGACGACGCGCAGGGACTCCAGCCCGTGCACCTTCGCTTCGCCGTCGACCACCGCCATGGTGTCGGAGCCCATGCGGCAGGAGCACGACGGATGGTAGGCGCTCTCCACGTGTTCGCGCACGAAAGCATCGATCTCCGCGTCGCTCTGCACCTCGGGGCCGGGCGCCAGCTCGGGGCCGCGGAAGGGATCGAAGGCCTGCTGGGCGAAGACCTCGCGGGTGAGGCGCACCGCCGCGCGGAACTCCTGGCGGTCGGCCTCTTGCGAGAAGTAATTGAAGAAGATGCGCGGCGGCTGCTTTGGATCGGCGGACTTCAGGGTGATGGCGCCGCGGCTCTGCGAGCGCATGGGGCCGACGTGGGCCTGAAAGCCGTGACCGCCCGCCGGGTGGCTGCCGTCGTAGTTCATCGCGATCGGCAGGAAGTGGTACTGCAGGTCGGGATGCTCGACGCCCGCGCGTGAGCGGATGAAGCCGCCCGCCTCGAAATGGCTTGTCGCCCCCAGCCCCTTCTTGAAGAACAGCCAATCAAAACCGATCTTCGGCTGATTCCAGATCTTTAGCGCCGGGTAGAGCGTGATCGGCTGGGTGCAGGCGTGCTGCACGTAGACCTCAAGGTGGTCCTGCAGGTTCTTGCCGACGCCGGGCAGGTCGTGCTGCACGTCGATGCCGAGCTGCTTCAGCTCGTCGGCCGGGCCGACGCCCGAGAGCAGCAGCACCTGCGGCGAGTTGATGGCGCCGCCGGAGAGAATGACCTCGCGTTCGGCGCGCACCTCGATGCGCTCGCTGCCCTTGGCCAGCTCGACGCCGACCGCGCGGCGGCCCTGGAAAAGCACGCGGGTGGTCAGCGCGCGGGTCCAGACGGTGAGGTTGGGCCGCGTCATCGCCGGCTTCAGGTAAGCGACGGCGGCGCTCCAGCGGCGGCCCTGGTGGACGGTCATGTCCATGTGGGCGAAGCCTTCCTGCTGGAAGCCGTTCATGTCCTGGGTGACGGGATAGCCGGCCTGACGGCCCGCCTCGATCCACGCCTTGAAGAGCGGGTTCTTGCAGGCGCCCGCCGAGACGTTGAGGGGACCGTCGCCGCCGCGGTAGTCGTCGGCGCCGCGCCCGTAGGTCTCCGCCTTGCGGAAGTAGGGCAGCACGTGGCTGTAGTCCCAGCCGGCAAGCCCGCCCTGGGCCCAGCGGTCGTAGTCGCGCGCGTGGCCGCGCACATAGGCCATGCCGTTGATCGAGGAGGAGCCGCCGATGACGCGTCCGCGCGGGCAGTACATGCGGCGGTTGTTCAGGTGCGGCTCCGGCTCCGAGTGGTAGAACCAGTTGTACTTGTCGTTGGCCAGGGGCTTGGCCAGCGCCGCCGGCATGTGGATGAAGATCGAGTTGTCGCGCCCGCCGGCTTCCAGCAGCAGGACGCGCATGTCGGCATCCTCGGTCAGGCGGCTGGCCAGTACGCAGCCGGCCGAGCCGGCGCCGACGATGATGTAGTCGAAGCTTTGAATCGCGGACATTTCTAACGGAACTCTGGGCTAACGGAACTCTAGTAGGGCGAGTCGACGCCGTTCATGGCGACGTAGACGCTCTTGACCTGGGTGTAGTGTTCGATCGCGGCGCGGCCGTTCTCGCGGCCGATGCCGGACTGCTTCACGCCACCGAAGGGCATGGCGATCGGCGTCACGTTGTAGGTGTTGATCCAGCAGGTGCCGGCCTCCAGGCGCGCCACCACGCGGTGACCGCGCGCGAGGTCGCGGGTGAAGACGCCGGCGGCAAGCCCGAAGGGCGTCGCGTTGGCGCGCTGGATCACCTCGTCCTCGTCCTTGAACGGCAGCACGGTCATCACCGGACCGAAGATCTCCTCGCGCACCACCGCCATGTCGTCGCGGCAGCCGGCGAAGACCGTCGGCTCGACGAAGTTGCCTCTTGCGAGTGCCGGGTCCTTGGGGCGTCCGCCGCCGACGGCGACCTCGGCACCTTCCTTCCGGCCGAGGTCGATGTAGTTCAGCACCTTCTCGCAGTGCTCGGCGGAGATGAGCGCGCCGACCTGGGTCGCCGGGTCCATCGGGTCGCCGATCTTCAGGCTCTTCGTCTTTTCGACCAGGCGCTTCAGGAAGGCGGCGTAGAGACCTTCCTGCACGAAGACGCGGGTCCCGTTGGAGCAGACCTCGCCCTGCGTATAGAAGTTTGCCAGCAGCGCGCCGTTCACCGCGTTCTCGACGTCGGCGTCGTCGAAGAGGATCAGCGGCGACTTGCCGCCCAACTCCAGGGTCACGTGCTTCAGGCTGGCGGCGGCGTCGGCCATCACCTTCTTGCCGGTGCCGACCTCGCCGGTCAGCGACACCTTGGCGATGCCGGGATGGCGCGTCAGGCCCTGGCCGGTGGCGGCGAAACCCTGCACGACGTTGAAGACGCCGTCGGGCAGCCCGGCCTCGGTATAGATCTCGGCCAGCTTCAGCGCGGAAAGCGGCGTCAGCTCGGCCGGCTTGAAGATCATCGCGTTGCCGCAGGCCAGCGCCGGCGCCGACTTCCAGCAGGCGATCTGCATCGGATAGTTCCAGGCGCCGATGCCCGCGCAGATGCCGAGCGGCTCGCGCCGGGTATAGAAGAAGTCGCCGCCGAGATCCAGGTGCTCGCCGTGCAGCGAGGCCGCGAGACCGGCGTAGTATTCGATGCAGTCGGCGCCGGAGATCACGTCGACGACTTCGGCCTCCTGGATCGGTTTGCCGCAGTCGAGCACTTCCAGTTCGGCCAGCTCGCGGTTGCGCGCCCGCAGGATGCGCTGCGCCTCGTGCAGAATGCGCCCGCGCTGGGTGCCGCCCATGGCCGACCACACGGCAAAGCCCTCGCGGGCCGAGACGACGGCGGCCTCGATGTCCTCGGTGCCGGCCTGCTGCACGCGGCAGATCACCTCGCCGGTCGCCGGGTTCACGGTCTCGAAGCTCTGGCCGCTGAGGGCGTCCTGGTAGCGGCCGTGGATGTAGAGTTTCTGTTCGGGCAGGTTGGCCTGGGCTTTGGCGGTCACGTCGAAGGATTACTCCTTATCGAGAAGGCGGGAGACGTAGTCGCGCGCGATCATGCGCGCCTGGTCGATGGTGAGCGGGCCGTTGGAGAGCGCGCAGCGCAGCCACAGCCCCTCGATCATGGCGGCGAGGCCGGCGGCCGCGGTGGTTGCGTCTTCCTTCGGCAGCAGCTGCTTGAAGGCATGGCGCAGATTGCTGAGCAGGCGCCGTTCGTTGATCTTCTGGATGCGCCACAGCGCCGGCGAGGTGCGTGCCTCCGCCCAGAAGGCGAGCCAGGCGGAGACCGCTTCCGGCGCGTTCTGTTCCGGCGCGAAGTTCGCCCGGATGATGGCGTCGATGCGCTGTTCCGGCGTTTCCGCGGCCTTCAGGCACTTCAGCGTCTCCGCCAGAAGATCTTGCGCCAGCGAGCGCATGGTGGCGGCCAGCAGGCCGGCCTTGTCGTCGAAATAGTGGGCGACGATGCCGCCGGACATGCCGGCGGTCTTGGAGATGCGCGCGATGGTGGCGTTGGCGAATCCCTGCTCGTGGATCGAGGTGATGGTTGCCGCGATCAACTGCCGCCGCCGCAGATCTTCCATTCCGACCTTAGGCATCCCGCGCGCGCGGCCTCCGTTCGCTGGGTGAAGGGAAACGCCGCGCAGAGGCGCGGACACTAGGGAGAGATTGGTATTTTATTTTGATTGAACGTTCAATCAAAAAAAATTACGCTCGCCGCATCGGTTCCATAACAGCCATCGACGCTGTTTATAGCAATCAGCGAGCCCGGCACCGGCAGGCGACTCAGTCCAACCGCCGGCAGGCGGGGCCGGCCGCCCGGCGCAAGTCCGGGCCGGCATCGAACAGTTGGGGAAAGAGGAGGCAACAAGAGATGACCAAGACTATTTTTGCGCGCGCTGCAGGCGCGACCGTGGCGGCGCTTGGTTTCGCGGCCGCGCTCGGCACTGCACAGGCTGCCGATCCGGCGGCCTGCAAGGAAGTGAGCTTCGCCGACGTCGGCTGGACCGACATCACCGCCACCACGGCGGCGACCTCGGTGGTGCTGGAAGGCCTCGGCTACGCGCCGGAGGCGGAGGTGCTCTCCGTGCCGGTGACCTACGCCAGCCTGAAGAATGGCGACATCGACATCTTCCTCGGCAACTGGATGCCGACCATGGAAGGTGACATCGCCAAGTACCGCGACGAGGGCTCGGTCGAGGTGCTGCGCGCCAACCTGGAAGGCGCCAAGTATACCCTGGCGGTGCCGAAGTACACGGCGGATGCCGGCCTGAAGGACTTCGCCGACATCGCCAAGTTCAAGGACCAGTTGGACGGCAAGATCTACGGCATCGAGCCGGGCAACGACGGCAACCGCCTGATCCTCGACATGATCGACCAGGATGCTTTCGGGATGAAGGGCTTCGAGGTGGTGGAGTCCTCCGAGCAGGGCATGCTGTCGCAGGTTGCCCGTGCGGTGAGGGGCAAGGAGGACATCGTCTTCCTCGGTTGGGCCCCGCACCCCATGAACAATAATTTCGACCTGGTCTACCTCTCGGGCGGCGACGATTTCTTCGGCCCGGACTACGGTGGCGCCACGGTGTTCACCAACGTGCGCAAGGGCTACACGGCCGAGTGCCCGAACGTCGGCAAGCTGCTGGAGAACCTCTCCTTCACCCTGCCGATGGAGGGCGCGATCATGGGCGCCATCCTGAACGACGGCAAGAACGAGAAGGTCGCGGCCACCGAGTGGCTGAAGGCCAACCCGGGCGTGCTGGACGGCTGGCTGGACGGTGTCACCACCCTGGACGGCAAGCCGGGACTGCCCGCGGTTAAGGCCCATCTCGGCCTGTAATCGGCGCCGGTTAGGACGTAAGCTACAGGACGGTCAGGCTCTTCCCGGGCCTGACCGTTCCGCTTTGGGGGCAGAAGAAGAGGGGCGGCCATGGACTTCCTCGAGAGATATAAGATCCCGCTGGGCAACTGGATCAGCAATTTCGTCGACTTTCTGAACGAGCACGCCGCCTGGTTCTTCAATTTCATCTCGGACGTGCTGGGCTTCCTCATCGAGGGCCTCATCGACGTCCTGCAAGCGGTGCCGGGACTGCTGCTCATCGCCCTCTTGGCCGCCTTCGCCTACTGGCTGCACCGCTCGATCTGGCTGGTGGTCGGCATCGTGCTCTCCCTGCTGTTGATCGTAAACATCGGCTACTGGGAAGAGACCATCGAGACTTTGGCTCTGGTGGTCTTCGCCACCGCCATCTGCATGGTCATCGGCGTGCCGGTCGGCATCGCCGCCGCGCATCGCCCCTGGCTCTACACGGCGATCCGGCCGGTGCTCGACCTCATGCAGACCATCCCCACCTTCGTCTACCTGATCCCGACCCTCATCCTCTTCGGCCTCGGCGTGGTGCCGGGTCTCATTTCCACGGTGATCTTCGCCATCCCGGCGCCGATCCGGCTGACCTATCTCGGCATATCCTCAGTGCCGAAGAACCTGGTTGAGGCCGGCGAGTCCTTCGGCGCCACCCGCAGCCAGCTGCTGTGGAAGGTTGAGCTGCCGCACGCCCTGCCGACCATCATGGCGGGCCTCACCCAGTGCATCATGCTGTCGCTCTCGATGGTGGTCATCGCCGCTCTGGTCGGCGCCGATGGCCTCGGCAAGCCCGTGGTGCGCGCGCTGAACACGGTGAACATCGCACGCGGCTTCGAGGCTGGCCTCGCAATCGTCATTGTCGCCATCCTGCTGGACCGCCTGTGCAAGCAGCGCGAAGCCAAGCAGAAGGGGCGCTGAGCCATGAGCGCTGGAAACCCAACCACCGTCGAGTTCCAGAAGGTCGACATCATCTTCGGTAAGGAGCCGCAGAAAGCTCTCGCGCTGCTTGACAGCGGCGCCACCCGCGATGAGATCCTGGCCCAGACCAACAACGTCGTCGGCGTCGCCGATGCCTCTCTCACCATCGAGGAGGGCGAGATCTGCGTCCTCATGGGGCTTTCCGGCTCAGGCAAGTCGACGCTGCTCCGCGCCGTCAACGGCCTCAACAAGGTGACCCGCGGCAAGGTCATGGTGCGTGACGGCGACACGCAGGGGGCGGGGCTGGTCGACGTCGCTTCCTGCGATCCGGCGACCCTGCGGCACTTGCGCATGAACCGCGTCGCCATGGTGTTCCAGCAGTTCGCCCTCTTGCCCTGGCGGACGGTCGCGGAGAACGTCGGCTTCGGGCTGGAGCTGCGCGGCATGAGCAAGGCCGAGCGCGAGGCCATCGTCGAGGAGAAGCTGGAGCTGGTCAGCCTGTCGCAGTGGAAGGACAAGTTCGCCCACGAACTCTCCGGCGGCATGCAGCAGCGCGTTGGCCTCGCGCGCGCCTTCGCCACCGATGCCGATATCCTGCTGATGGACGAGCCGTTCTCCGCTCTCGATCCTTTGATCCGCGATCACCTGCAGGACGAGCTTCTGGCGTTGCAGCAGCGCCTGAAGAAGACGATCATCTTCGTCAGCCACGACCTCGACGAAGCCCTCAAGCTGGGCAGTCACATCGCCATCATGGAGGGCGGCCGCATCGTGCAGTACGGCAAGCCGGAAGCCATCGTGCTGAACCCGGCCAATGAATACGTGGCGGAGTTCGTCGCCCACATGAACCCGCTGAACGTGCTGCGCGGCGGCTCGCTGATGACCCCGGTCGACCAGTTGAAGCGGGAGGACGATGCCGTGCTGCTGGACCGCGCCGGCCGCGTGCGCCTGCGCCTCGACGATGCCGGGGCACCCATCGCCGTTTCTCTCGACGGCTTCCTCGGCCGCCTGCTGCCCTACACGCCGGACATGGACATCGCCGGGCTGCCGTCGACCGCCCTCATCACCGCGCCCTGCGACATGTCCATGCGCGTCGCCATCGAGCTGCGCCAGGCCACCGGCCACCCGGTGGCGCTGGTCGAGGACGGCAAGCTCGTCGGCGTCTGCGGCGACGAGGAGATCTACGCCGGCATCCTGCGCCAGACCACCGCCGACGAGCGTCGCGGCCAGGAAGGTGGCAAGCAAACGGAGACCGCGCTGTGAGCTCTGCCGCGTCCGCCATCCAGGGCATTCTCTTCGACAAGGACGGCACGCTGCTGGACTACGACGCCACCTGGAGCCCGCTGAACAAGCGGGCGGCTTTGGAGGCGGCGGGCGGCGATGCGGCGCTGGCCCAGCAGCTGCTGGTCGCCGGCGGCTATGACCCGGCGACGGAGAGCCACCTGCCCAACTCTTTGCTGGTGAGCGCCAGCAACGCGGAGATCGCCGGCTCCTGGGCGGCGCTGCTGGGTTCCGATCCGGTGCAGCTCACCGACCGCATCACCGGTATCTTCGAGGCCAACAGCGCCGAGACCGCCGTTGCCGTGGCCGGCATGGAAAGCGTCGTTGCGGCCCTCAAGGCGCGCGGGCTCGCCCTCGGCGTCGCCACCAACGACAGCGAGGACAGCGCCTACGCCAGCCTCGCGCCCTTCGGCGTGGTGGACCATTTTGACTTCGTCGCCGGTTTCGACTCCGGCCATGGCGCCAAGCCCGGCCCCGGCATGGTTCAGGCCTTCTGCGCGGCGACGGGGCTCGCGCCGGAAACGGTGGCCGTGGTCGGCGATAGCCTGCACGACATGGAGATGGGCCGCCAGGCCGGCGCCGGGCTGTTGGTTGCGGTGCTCACCGGTACCGGCGGGCGGGACGATCTGGCGCTGCATGCGCACCACGTGCTGGACAGCATCGCGGAGCTGGAAGCGCTGTTGGATGCAGTGGCGCGCAAGAGCGCCTGAGCAGCGTCGCCGTCGTCGCGCCGTTCTTGCCACCGACCACATTGTCATCCCGCACTTGATGCGGGATCCATTTCAGAGGTCGGGCGCCGGCCCCGCCGTGGATCCCGGCTCGCGCTCGCAAGCTCGCTTGGCCGGGATGACAGGCTGAGAAGTGGCGGCGCAGCGCGAAGCGATGTGGCTGGTCCGACCGCCTACAGCACCTTGCCGCCCAGTTCCGGAAACACTTTCGAGACCTTGGAGAGCAGGTAGTCGCCGTAGGTGCCGGTGAAGGCCTGCAGGTCGGCGTTGTCCCAGCGGGGTACGCTGGTTCCGTGACCTTTCGCCGCCTCGGGCGGCAGAGGCACCATCTCGGCGGCGAAGTCGGGGTCGAAGAAGAGGGGGAAGGAGAGGCGCTCCTGCCCGCTGTCGTTGCGCACGCGGTGCGGCGTCGAGAGGTACCAGCCGCCGGTCAGGCGGTCCAGCATGTCGCCGATGTTGCAGACCAGGGTGCCGGGGATCGGCGGCGCGGCCACCCAGCCTTCAGGCGTCTTCACCTGCAGGCCGCCGTGTTCGTCCTGGGCCAGCAAGGTGAGCAGGCCGTAGTCGCTGTGCTCGCCGACGCCCCAGTTCTCCTGACCGTCGCGCGCGGGCGGCGTCGGCGGATAGTGGAAGATGCGGAACAGGATCGTGGGATCGGCGGTGTAGTGGGTCTCGAAGTAGTCGGCGTCGAGACCCAGCGACAGCGCGACGCCTTCCAGCAGGTGGTGCGCGGCGCGCGTCGTCGCCGCCATGTAGGCTTCGACGGCGGGACGCAGTTCCGGCACCTCGGAGGGCCAGAGGTTGGCGCCGTGCAGCGGCCAGCCGTCTTTGACGCGTGGATGGTCAGTTGGGAGCTCGGTGCCGAAGTAGAGGCCCTCCTTGCCGTCGGGCCGCCCGGAGGTGAGCTCGCCGCCCAAGGGGAAGAAGCCGCGCCAGGCGCGCCCGCCCTTGGACATCGGAATGCGCAGCTTTACGTTTTCAGGCAGGTCGAAGAATCGCCGCGCCGCGGCATCGAGGTTCTGCAGAATCGCGTCGGTTACGCCGTGACCGGTCACGTAGAAGAAGCCGCTGGCCCGGCAGGCCGCCTCGATCTCTCTGGCCACCCTCGCTCTTCCTCGCGCCCGCCCCGCCGCATCGCCGCGCCGGAAGAGCGGCGCCATGTCGATGACGGGGAGGGCGGACATGGGGGTCAGCTCTCCGCGCGGCCGCGGCGTCCCTCGCGGCGCCGGCCGCGGCCCTCCGGCAGGGCGCCGAGGGGGGCGCCATGGCTCTGCTGGACGGCGCCCTTGGAGATCTCGCCCAGCTTGGCGACGACCGTCGCCATGTCCGGCGCGCTGCCCTTCTCGTGCGCTTCCAGCGCGTCGCGCATGGCCCGCACGTGCTCGGGCGTGGTGCCGCAGCAGCCTCCGATGATGCGCACACCGGCGTCGAGGGCGAGGCGCGCGTAGTCGGCCATCAGCTCGGGCGTGCCGGAGTATTCGATCTCGCCCTCGACGTACTGCGGAATGCCGCAGTTGGACTTGGCAACCAGAACGTCGGCCTCGGCCTTGGCGCTCTGCAGGTTGAGCAGGGCGGCCATCAGCTCCGAGGCGCCGGTGCCGCAGTTGCCGCCGAAGGCGATGGGCCTAGGCTCCAGCTCGTGCGCCAGCTGGGCGAGCTGCGCCGGCGTCACGCCCATCATGGTGCGCCCGTTGGTGTCGAAGGAGAGGGTCACCACGTAGGGCAGGCCGGCGGCGGTGGCGCCCATGACGGCGGCCTTCACCTCGTCAATCGAGGACATGGTCTCGATCCAGGCGAGGTCGGCCCCGCCGGCGGCAAGGCCGCGCGCCTGCGCCTCGAAGGCCTTGGTGCCCTCTTCGATGGTGAGCGGCCCCAGGGGCACGAAGAGGTCGCCGGTCGGGCCGATGGAGCCGGCGACGATGACGTCGTCGCGTCCGGCTTCTTTCGCGGCGCGGTGGGCCAGCTCGGCGGCCGCCTTGTTCAGCTCGAAGACTTTGTCCTCGGCCTTGTGCAGCTTCAGCCGGTTGGCGGTGCCGCCGAAGGTGTTGGTGAGCACGATGTCCGAGCCCGCGTCGATGAAGCTGCGGTAGTGGCGCACCACGTCGTCCGGCCGCTCCAGGTTCCACAGCTCCGGCGCGTCGCCGTGCTGCAGGCCCATGGCGAAAAAGTTGGTGCCGGTGGCGCCGTCGGCCAGCAGCCAGGGGCGGGTTTCGAGCAGGGCGGTCAGGCGGTCGGACATGGGCGGGAAAGGATCCTTGTTGAAGGTCGGAGGCGGACGATAGGGCTTACGCAGAGCAGCGGCAAGAACCCCTCACCCTCCCGCTTCGCGGGCCCCTCCCTCTCCTGCAAGGGGAGAGGGATTTCATCTGCCGTCTCAGTGGCTTAACTCTCTCCCCCTCGTGGGAGAGGTTGCGAAGTCTTAGCGAGCGAAGCGAGCTTAGACGAAGCTGGGTGAGGGGGACTTCACATCCGCAGTCCACGCTCCGTTTTACGACTTCATCCGCTCGTTGGTGGGGTCGTAGAGGGCCTTCATGCCGACGGCGGCGACCTCGACCGGGAACTTCTGATTGAAGTACTCGATCTCCAGCTTGCGGCCTTCCTCGCACCAGTCGTGCGGCAGGTAGCCGAGGGCGATGTTCTTCCCGACAGACGGGCCGTAGGCGAGGCTGGTGGTGAAGGAACGCCGCCCGAGCGAGTCGATCAGCACTTCGTTGGACTTGGGATCGACGATGGGGCAGTTGCCCATCATGTAGCGCGCCACACCGTCCTTGTCGGTGTTGTCGGTCACCACCAGGGTGCAGAGCGTTGCCGGCTGGTGCTTGCGCTCGCGCTGCTCGAGATAGGCGACCTTGCCGTGGAAGTCGGCGGCCTTCACCTTGGGGCGGGCGAGGCCGGCTTCGATGAGGTTGTAGTCGGTCAGCAGGTCGGCGTTCTGCAGGCGCAGGCTCTTTTCCAGACGGCGGCTGTTGGCGTAGGTCTCGACCCCGATCGGCGTGATGCCGATTTCGAGGAACATGTCGTACAGCGCCAAGCCGTAGCTGAGCGGGAAGTGCAGTTCCCAGCCCTGCTCGCCGACGTAGGAGATGCGGAAGCCCTTCACCGGAATGCCGCGCAGGGTGAAGTCCTTGCTGGCCGCGAAGGGGAAGTTCTGCGGGTCAAGGCCGGCCGGATCGTCGGCCAGCTTCTTCAGGTTCGCGCGCGCGTTCGGCCCCCAGACGCCGATGCAGCCGTAGTGGTCGGTGCGGTCCTCGACGAAGACCGACCATTCCTTGTCCTGCGTCATGCGGCGCAGGTAGGTGGCGTCCCGGTTGCCGGCGTCGCCGCCGTCGATGACGCGGAAGCGGTCCTCGGCGAGGCGCAGGACGGTGAGGTCCGCCTGCACGCCGCCGGCGGAGTCGAGGAAGTTGGTGTAGACGCCCTTGCCGACCGGCGTGTCGCCCGCAACCTTCGAGGAGGAGACGTACTCCATCAGCCGTTCTGCATCGCGGCCCGAGACGTCGTAGATCGCGAAGTGGGAGAGGTTCACCATGCCCACGTTCTCGGAGAGCTCCAGATGCTCGGCGTTGGAAACCCGCCAGAAGTGGCGGTTGTCCCACTCGTTCAGGCGCTCCGGCACGCGGTCGGCATACTTAGCCAGCAGCGTCGCCTCGTTGGAGGCATAGCCGTGCGCCCGCTCCCAACCGGCGATCTCCATGAAATAGCCGCCCAGCTCCTTTTCCCGCAGATAGAAGGGGGCGCAGCGCAGATTGCGGCCCTTGGAGTAGGGCTCGCGGTTGTGGACGGGCGGATTGTAGATCTTGAACGCCGTCTCGTAGCAGCGGTCGGCAATGAACTTTTCCGACTTCTGAATCGGATAGTAGCGGGCGTAGTCGATGGCGTGATGGTCGATTTCGGTGCGGCCGTCGGTCATCCAGTCCGCGATCAGCTTGCCGGTACCTGGGCCGTCCTTGATCCAGACGGAGACGCCGTACCACAGGCCGCGCACGTCCGGCGACTCGCCGATGGAGGGCCCGCCGTCGGCGGTCACCTGCAGCAGCCCGTTGAAGGAATGCTTCTCGTTGTAGCCGAGTTCGCCGAGGATCGGGGTCAGCTCCATCGCGCGCTCCATCGGCTCGATGACCTGCTCCATCTCGAGGTCGCGCTGGGAGGGCGAGAGGCGCGCCTGCTCCTTCTCCAAGAGGTCGCGCGGATGGACGAGGCGGGGTTCCTTCTCTTCGTAGTAGCCCCATTCGATCTGGCCGCCCTCGGTCGACTTCGGATCGCCGGTATCGCGCAGATAGGCGGAGTTGCCCTGGTCGCGCAGCAGCGGATAGCCGATCTCCTTGCCGGTGCCCGCGAATTCCGTGAAGGGACCGAAGAAGGTCAGCGGATGGTCGACCGGCATGACCGGCAGGTCCTCGCCCGCCATCTCGGCGATCAGGCGCCCCCAGAGGCCGGCGCAGACGACGACCCGCGGCGTCTCGATATAGCCGCGCGTGGTGTGGACGCCCTTGATGCGGCCGTTCTGAATGTCGAGGCCGGTGCATGGCGTGTTGGCGATGGTCTGCAGCTTGCCGGTTTCTTCGGCCTCGCGGATCATCTCGCCGGCGACGACCTGGGAGCGCGGGATCACCAGGCCCGCGTCCGGGTCCCACAGCGCGCCTTGGATCATGTCCTCTTCGACCAGCGGCATCAGCTCCTTCACCCTTTTGGGCGTGATCAGCTCGACCCGGTTGCCGAAGGCGCGGCCGGAGCTGACCCGGCGTTCCAGTTCGCGCATGCGTTCGTCGTCGCCCTTGCGGGCGACCTCGATGCCGCCGATGCGCGCGTAGCGGCCGCGCTTTTCGAAGAAATCGATGCTGTATTTCGTCGTGAAGATGGTGATCTGGTCGTGCATCGTGTTGAAGCAGAAATCCGACGCATGACCGGTCGAGCCGATGTCGGTCGGGATGCCCGACTTGTCGATCCCGATGATGTTGTCCCAGCCCCGCTCGATCAGGTGATGGGCGACGGAGGCGCCGACGATACCGCCCTGTCCGATGATCACGACGTTCGCGCTCTTGTGGAACTGCGCCATTAAGTCCGTCTCCATTGAAGGCCTCGCGGCCTTTGCTCCGTCCAATGCCCCTGGGCCTCTGGCCCGCCGCGGGCCCGGCCGTCAATAACGCGGGACATACCTCCCCCGCGGGGCGGCAAGGCCGCCCCCTTCACAAGCGACAACCGGGGCGGCCCTGCCACCCCGGCGAGGTGCCCATTCTTTCCCGAAGCGCCCCCCGGCGCTCCCAGTGCCCGCGACGGCATTTGTCGAATCTCCGACACCGGAGCCGGCTTCCCAGCGATGGCCGAAAAGCCTTGGAAAACCGAGGGTTTTGGGCAGGCCTGCCGGCGTCCCGCACGCGCCGCAGATTCACCGGTCGCGGTCGCCGTTGCGACAGAGGGGCGGCGGCGCGGGCACCGATAATTCCGGCAAGCTTTCACGCATGAAACCTGGGGACCACGACATGCCCACGACGATTGAAGCCCAAGGCGCCACGCCTGCCGCCGGCCCCGGTGAGGGGGCAGGCGAGGGAGAGGGACGGCGCGGGCGCCGCGGCCGTGGCAGCGGCGGTGGTGCCGAAGCGCGGCGAGCCCTGCGCGGCAGCGGCACGGTGGTGAAGAACCGTTACATCGAACGCCAGATCCCGCCCTACGAGCTGCTCTCGGACGAAGGCCTGGCGCTGGTCGAGCACAACGCCGAAACGGTCCTGGAGGAAATCGGCATCGAGTTCCGCGAGGACCCCGAAGCCCTGGCCCTGTTCAAGGAAGCCGGCGCCGACGTGGACGGCGAGCGCGTGCGCTTTCCGCGCGGCCTCGCCCGCGAGCTGTGCAAGACCATCCCGTCGCAGTTCACCCAGCACGCCCGCAACCCGGAGCGCTCGGTGGTCATCGGCGGCAACACGACGGTCTTCGCGCCGGTCTACGGTCCGCCCTTCGTGCGCGACCTGGAAGGCGGGCGGCGCTACGCGACCATCGAGGACTTCCAGAACTTCGTGAAGCTGGCCTACATGAGCCCGGCCTTGCACCACTCTGGTGGCACGGTCTGCGAGCCGGTCGACATCCCGGTGAACAAGCGCCACCTCGACATGGTCTACGCCCACCTGCGCTTTTCCGACATGCCCTTCATGGGATCGGTGACGGCGCCGGAGCGCGCGGAGGATTCCGTCGAGATGGCGAAGCTGGTCTTCGGCGACGACTTCGTCGAGAACAACACGGTGATGATCAACCTGATCAACGCCAACTCGCCGATGACCTTCGACGCCACCATGCTGGGCGCGCTCAAGGTCTACGCAAAGCACAACCAGGCCTGCATCGTCACCCCCTTCATCCTGGCCGGCGCCATGTCGCCGGTGACGCCGGTCGCGGTGATGACCCAGACCCTGGCCGAGTCCCTGGCCGGCCTCGCCCTGACCCAGCTCGTGCGGCCGGGCGCACCGGCCGTGCTCGGCAGCTTCGCCTCCTCGATGTCCATGCAGTCCGGCGCGCCGACCTTCGGCACGCCGGAGCCGGCTTTGGTGCTCTACGGCATGGCGGCACTGGCGCGCCGTCTCGGCGTGCCTTTCCGTTCCGGCGGCTCGCTCTGCGGCTCCAAGCTGCCCGATGCCCAGGCGGCGCACGAGAGCTCCCAGACCCTGCTGCCGACGGTACTGGGCGGCGTGAACTTCGTCCTGCACGCGGCCGGCTGGCTGGAAGGCGGTCTGGTGTCGTCCTACGAGAAGTTCATGATCGACGCCGACCAGCTGGGCATGATGCAGACCTTCTGCGGCGGCTACGATCTCAGCGAGAACGGCCAGGCCATGGACGCCATGCGCGAGGTCGGGCCGGGCACCCACTTCCTCGGCTGCGCCCACACCCGCGCCAACTTCGAGACGGCCTTCTTCCGCTCGTCCATCGCCGACAACAACTCCTTCGAGCAGTGGGAAGCGGAAGGCGGCCGCGACGCCTACCAGCGCGCCAACGCTCTGTGGAAGAAGTCGCTGAAGAACTACGAGGAACCGGCCCTCGATCCCGGCATCGACGAGGCCCTGAAGGCTTTCATCGCCGAGCGCAAGGGCTCCATGCCTGACGCTTTCTCCTGAGGCTCGCCCGATCGGGTGCAATGACGAACGGCCGCTCCCCTGGGAGCGGCCGTTCTGGTCTGGGAAAGACGGTCAGGCCCAGCGTACCGGCATGGGCCCGATGCGGCGGATGCCGGCATGGCCACTGACCCTCGGCAGGCCCTCGATCAGTCTCAGCCGGGGGAAACGCTCCAGCAGCGCGGTGAGGCCCTCCTCAAGTTCCGCCAGCGCCAGCGCCTCGCCCAGGCAGCGGTGCGACCCCGCTCCGAAAACAGGATGAAGCCGCGGGTGATCGCGGCGCCGGATATCGAATCTGTCCGGCTTCTCATAGACGGCCTCATCACGCATCGCCGACATGACCGAGAAAGTGACATAGCGGCCAGCCGGCAGCAGATAGTCTCCCACCGCAACATCCTCGGTCGTCATGCGTGACACCGAGCCGACGCTGGGCTCGAAGCGCAGAGCCTCTTTCACCGCACCCTGAACCAGTCTGCGGTCCTGCAAGACTGCTTCCCACTGCTCTGGATGTTCCAGCAACATTCCGACGAGCATGGCCATGGCTACACGGGTGGTATCGGTGCCCCCGATGATCACCGTCATGACCTGGATGACGGAATCCAGCGGGGAAAGATCGCCGGCCGCTTTCACGTCGGTCAGAAAGTTGGAGAGGAAATCGCCTGAGGGCCTGCGCCGTTTAGTCTCAAGGACATGCGTGACGTAGCTGTAAAGATCCTGGGCCGCTCGCTCGATGGCGGGCAGGTCTTCGGGGCCGAATGTGAAGCTCAGGGCGCGGCTGACCTCATAAACACACTGGGTGAAGTGCGGGATGTCCTCCTTGGCGAGGCCGAGCATCTCGCTGATGAGGTGGGCGGGCAGCAGCGCCGCATAGCGGTCGACGAAATCCACCTCCTCGCCAGCCCAATCGTCGAGCAGATTGTGCGCGGCCTGGCGGATGCTGGGGCGCAGGGCGACGATCATGCGCAGGGCGAAAGCCCGGGTGAAGGGCGAGCGTCGCCTGCGGTGCATCGTGCCGTTGGAGGTCAGCATCGTCTGATCGAAAAGAGCAAGGAGCATGCCGTTGTTGATGCCGCGCAGCTTTGCGAAGGCCGCCCCCGGCTGGCAGAACCGCTTGTCCTTCAGCAGCTCTTCGCTCTCTCGGGCGCGCAGGACAAGGAAGCTGCCGTCGTCCCGCTGAATAACAGGCGCGATGGCCCGGTGATGGCGGAACACGCCGTGCGGGTCCGCTTCTAGTTCATGGACCGTTACGACGGCGGGCTGGGCCGCACCATTGGCGTCGGCGACCTGAGGCATCGATACGTCTCCCTACAACGAAAGCAGGAATGACCTGAGAGCATTCCTGCGGGTTCGGCTGACTCTGTCGACGGCCTCGCGCTCGAGGCGTCAACCCGTTCAGACGTCGTTATATACGGGCCGTATTTCCATCGGGGTTCAGGAGCCGATCGTTTCGTTACTCGCGTAACGCGCGCTGTCTCGCCCAGGCTTTAGGGCGCCACTACCGCCAGGCCGTACTCGCGCGCCGCGCTTTCCAGCCAATGCCAGAGATAGTCCGAGAAGGAGCGACGGACGTAGAGGTCGTAGGCCGCGCCGTCCGCGCCGCGATCGTCGACTTGGTGGAGGATGATCGAGGCCTTGGAAAGATGGCTCTGGGCACAGTGTCCGGTTCCACCGAAGACTCGCGGGTGCAGGTCCAGTGGGCAACCTTTGGCGATGACGTCGCGGGCGTGATTGCCGGCGATGTGGATGCAGGCATATTGCTCGCCGACCTCCGTCACTGCCGCGTGCAGATCCCCGAGAGCGTTGCGCAGCTTCGAAGCCAGCCGCATCTCCGCCTCCGGCGTTGCCGCATGCTCGACCGCCAGCCACTCGTCGGGGCCGAGCCACAGCAGCGTGACGCTGCCGCCCGTCGCCGTGGTGTTCGGCGCCGTCGGCGGCTCGACGCCGAGGGCGTCGCGGAGTGCCGCGACGAAGGCGGGATCGCCGGCATCACCGCGCAGGTTTACGGCGGCCGGCAGCGGCTTTTCGGCAAGACGCACGGCGATGTCGCCCGCTGCGTCGATGGTTCGCCCGGCGAGGCCGAGGTGGTCGAGGGCGCTCTGGCGCAGATAGGGCTCGATCATTTCAGGCGCTCCCCTTCAGGGTCGAAGAACACGGGCGAGTCGGCGACGATGCAGGCGATGGTGCGTCCGTCGCTGAGCGGCGCGAAGAGCGTCTCGCCCTTGCGCGCGAGGCCGCCTTTCACCAGGGCCATGGCGATGGAGCGCCCGCAGTTCGGCGACCAGTAGCTGGAGGTGACGTGCCCCAGCATCGGCATCGGCGGCTTCGGCAGCACCTCCGCGACCAGCTGGGCGCCTTCCGGCAGCACCTCTTTGGGATCCTTGGTCAGCAGGCCGACGAGCTGCTTGCGATCGGGTTTGGCCATGTCCGCGCGGGTCAGCGAGCGCTTGCCGACGAAGTCCTTGGTCTTGGAGACGATCCAGTCCATGCCGAGGTCGAGCGGCGTCACCGATCCGTCGGTTTCCTGGCCGACGATGATGTAGCCCTTCTCGGCGCGCAGTACGTGCATCGCTTCGGTGCCGTAGGGGGTGATGCCGTAGCGTTCGCCCGCGGTCATCAGGGTCTGCCACACCGCCATGCCGAAGGAGGCCGGCACGTTGATCTCGTAGGAGCACTCGCCGGTGAAGGAGATGCGGAAAATGCGCGCCGGCACACCGGCCACCTTGCCGGGCGTGTAGGCCATGTGCGGCAGGGCCTCCGGCGAGAGGTCGGCGTCGCTCAGCTCGGCCAGCAGCCGGCGCGCGTTGGGGCCGGAGATCGTCATGGTCGCGAACTGCTCGGTCACCGAGGTCAGGTAGACCTTGAGGTGCGGCCACTCGGTCTGCAGGTAGTCGTCCAGGTGACCCATTACCGCCGCGGCGTTGCCTGACGTCGTGGTCATCAGGTAGTGCTGCTCGCCCAGGCGCGTGGTGACGCCGTCGTCCATCACCATGCCGTCTTCCTTCAGCATCAGGCCGTAGCGGCAGCGCCCGATGCCGAGCTTCAGCCAGGCGTTGGTGTAGACGCGATTGAGGAACTCTGCAGCGTCCGGGCCCTGGATGTCGATCTTGCCGAGGGTCGTCGCATCGAGGATGCCGAGGGAGTCGCGTACCGCCTTCACCTCGCGGTTCACCGCGGCGTGCATGTCCTCGCCGTGGCGCGGGTAGTACCAGGCGCGGCGCCACTGGCCGACGTCCTCGAAGAGGGCGCCGTTGCGCTCGTGCCAGGCGTGCATCGGCGTGCGGCGGACGGGGTCCAGCAGGTCGTCGACGTCGCGGCCCGCGAAGGCACCGAAGGTGACCGGGGTGTAGGGCGGCCGGAAGGTGGTGACGCCGACGTCGGGCAGATGGCCGCCGAGCTCGTCGGCGACAATGCCGATGGCGTTCACGTTGCCCATCTTGCCCTGGTCGGTGGCCATGCCCGTGGTGGTGTAGCGCTTCACGTGCTCGATGGAGCGGTAGCCCTCGCGCAGCGCCAGCTTCAGGTCGGCGGCGGTAACGTCGTTCTGCTGGTCGACGAAGTGCTTGGCTTTGCGCCCCAGCGGCTGCTCGCCCGGCACCAGCCACAGCCAGCGGCCGGGCAGGAAGTCGTGGTCCTCGGCCCGCGGGGCGGTGCCCTCGGCGGCGGTAAAGTCGCGCGCGGCGGCGGTGGCGGCGCCGACGCCGGTGTCGTGACCTTCCCGCAGGCAGGCGCCCAATCCGAAACTGCCGTTGGCGGCGCCTACGGTGTGCTGGCCCGCCTGCATGGCCTCGTCCGGTACGAAGCAGGCGTGGGCGTCGTCCCAGCGCAACTTGCCCTTGGCCTGGCAGAACAGGTGCACCGTGGGATTCCAGCCGCCGGAGTTGGCGACCAGGTCGCAGGCGATGGCCTCCGGCGTGCCGGTCGCGTGCTTGCCGTCGGAGCTGAGCTCGGCGATGCGCACGCCCTTCACCCGCTTGGTGCCTTCCACGGCGACGATGGCGGAGTCAGGCATGATGCGCAGGCCCTGCGCCTCGGCGCGCTCGGTCAGCGTCCCGGCGGGGGAGGGGCGGGCGTCGACCACGGCGGCCACCTCGATGCCGGCGGCCACCATGTCGAGCGCGGCGCCGTAGCCGCTGTCGTTGTTGGTGAAGACCACCGCGCGGGTGCCGGGCTTCACCGCGAAGCGGTTCAGGTATGTCTGCACGGCGGAGGCGGTCATCACGCCGGGGCGGTCGTTGTCGGCGAAGACCAGCGGCCGCTCGATGGCGCCGGTGGCGTAGATGACCTGCTTGGTGCGCAATTTCCACAACCGCTTGCGCGGAAGACTCTCCGCCGGGTGCGGCAGGTGGTCGGTGACGCTCTCCACCAGGCCGAAGAAGTTGTGGTCGAAGGCGGCGTAGCAGATGGTGCGCTTCAGGATGCGCACCTCCGGCATGGCGTGCAGCTCCGCTTCCGCTTCGGCGACCCAGGCCAGCGCCGGCTGGCCGTTGATCACCTCGCCCTGCTGGCTGAGCAGGGCGCCGCCCAGCATAGGGTCCTGTTCGGCCAGCACCACGCGGGCGCCGCTGCGCCCGGCGGCCAGGGCGGCGGCGATGCCGGCCGGGCCGCCACCGACGACCAGCACGTCGCAATGGGCAAAGGTCTTGTCGTAGTGGTCGGGGTCGCGCTCGCGCGGCGAACGGCCGAGGCCGGCGGCGGCGCGGATGAAATGCTCGTAGGTCTTCCAGGCCGACGCAGGCCACATGAAGGTCTTGTAGTAGAAGCCCGACGGCAGGAAACGCGACATCAGGCTGTTCACCGCGCCGACGTCGAAGTCGAGCGACGGCCAGGCGTTCTGCGAGCGCGCCTTCAGGCCGTCCACCAGCTCTACCTGCGGGGCCTTCAGGTTCGGTTCGGTGCGGGGGTCGTCGCCGACCTGCATCAAAGCGTTGGGTTCCTCCGCCCCGGCGCTGACGATGCCGCGCGGGCGGTGGTACTTGAAGCTGCGCCCGACCAGGTGGACGCCGTTGGCGAGCAGGGCGGAGGCGAGGGTGTCGCCGGCCAGGCCCTGGTAGCTCCTGCCGTCGAAGGTGAAGGTCAGGCGACGGTCGCGCTCGACGAGACCGCCCTGGGGCAAACGCATCTTTCCGGCCACTGGCGCCTACTCCTCAGACGTAGCGCCGTGGGTCGAGCGCCGGCGGCTGCGAACCCATGGGATAGATGGCGAGGATCTCGTAGGTCACGGTATCGCGCGCGGCGTTGAACCAGCGCCGGCAGCCCTGCGAATGGTGCCAGCGCTCCAGCAGCAGGCCCTTGGGGTTGTTGCGCAGGAAGACGAACTCCGCCCACTCGGCGTCGGAGAGGTTGTCGGGCTGCTCGGGGCGCTCGATGTGCGCCTCGCCGCCGCAGTGGAACTCGGTCTCGGCGCGCGGGCCGCAGTGGGGGCAGGAAATCAACAGCATCTTTTGCGTTCTCTGAAGCTCTAGTGCGCCACGGCCGCCGCGCCGTGCTCGTCGATGAGGAAGCCGCTGCGGAAGCGGTCGAGAGAGAAGGCCGCGTTCAGCTCGTGCGGCGCGTCGTGGGCGATGGTGTGGGCGAAGGCCCAGCCGGAGCCGGGGGTCGCCTTGAAGCCGCCGGTGCCCCAGCCGCAGTTGAGGTAGAGGTTTCCGACCGGCGTCTTGGAGAGGATCGGGCTGGCGTCCGGGCAGACGTCGACGATGCCGCCCCACTGGCGCAGCATGCGCATGCGGCGGAACAGCGGGAACAGCTCGCAGATCGCGGCCAGGGTTTCCTCGGTCACCTGCATGGAGCCGCGCTGGCCGTAGCCGATATAGCCGTCGACGCCGGCGCCGATCACCAGCTCGCCCTTGTCGGACTGGCTGATGTAGGCGTGCACCGCCCCGGACATCACCACGGTGTCGATGACCGGCTTCACCGGTTCCGACACCAGGGCCTGCAGCGGCACGGACTGCACCGGCAGACGGAAGCCGGCCATGTTGGCCATGACGCTGGAGTGGCCGGCGGTGACGATGCCGACCTTGCCGGCCTCGATGTAGCCCTTGGCGGTCTCGACGCCCTTCACCTTGCCGTTTTCGATACGGAAGCCGTTCACCGGGCATTCCTGGATGATGTCGACACCCAGCGCGTTGGCCGCGCGCGCGTAACCCCAGGCGACGGCATCGTGGCGCGCGGTGCCGCCGCGGCGCTGCAGGCTGGCGCCCAGCACCGGGTAGCGCCCGCCGGCGCGCAGGTCGATAACCGGCACCATTTCCTTTACCTGCTGGGCATTGAGGAACTCGGAGTCGATGCCGTTCAGCAGGTTGGCGTTCACCCGCCTCAGGGTTTCCCGCAAGTCGTGCTGGTTGTGCGCCAGGTTGAGCACCCCGCGCTGGGAGAACATGACGTTGTAGTTGAGGTCCTGGGAGAGGCCTTCCCACAGCTTCAGGGCATGCTCGTAGAGCGCCGCCGACTGGTCCCACAGGTAGTTGGAGCGCACGATGGTGGTATTGCGCCCGGTGTTGCCGCCGCCCAGCCAGCCGCGCTCGATCACGGCGATGGACTTCACGCCGTGCAGCTTGGCCAGGTAGTAGGCGGTCGCCAGGCCGTGGCCGCCGCCGCCGACGATGACCACGTCGTAGCGCGGCTTGGGTGCGGCGCTCTGCCAGGCCTGCTGCCAGTTCTCGTGGTAGCTGAAGGCGTTGCGCAGCAGACTGAAAACTGAATAGCGCGGCTTCATGCGCGTCGTGCTTCCCCGTGGTTCGCCCGGCCGCCGGGCTGCGGTCCCGCCGGGCTGTTTGAGCCTCGGTTAACCATGCTGGCACCCCATGTCCGGAATGGCAACGACGCCCCAGGATCCCCTGCGATTCCGGCCGCGCCCCGCCCCATTGCATCAGGCGTCAGGGCACTCGATCGGCCGTTCCGGGGCTCGCGATTCCCCGGCGGAAAATTCTCTGTTCGCGACACACCCAGTTATGTCAAAGTCGCGAAATCGGTATTCCAGACGGCGCATTAAAGCCAAACTCGGCCCCATGTTCGGAAACGTACCCAGAGAGCTGCCCCAGCGCATCGCCCTCGTCCTGTTGCCCCGGTTTTCCTTCCTGCCGTTCTCCGGTCTGGTCGAATCCTTCCGCCTTGCCAACCGCATGAGCGGGCAGGAGCTCTACCGCTGGACGCTGGTTTCGATGGACGGCCGGCCGGTGGCGGCGTCCAACGCGGTGGAACTTAACGTGGCCGGCGACCTTGCCGCGGCGGAGAACTGCGACACCGTGGTGGTGTGCAGCGGCATCGATGTGCACACCCTCAGTACCAAGGGGCTGACCGCGTGGCTGCGCAAGGCCGACCGCCGGGGCGCCGACCTGGGCGCCATCTGCACCGGCAGCCACGTGCTGGCCAAGGCCGGCCTGCTGGATGGGCATCGCTGCACCATCCACTGGGAGAACCTCGCCGGCTTCTGCGAGGACTTCCCGGATATCGAGGTGACCAGCGAACTGTTCGAGATCGACCGCAACCGTTTCACCTGCTCCGGCGGCACGGCGGCCATCGACATGATGCTGAACGTCATCGCCCGTCAGCATGGCCACGAGCTGGCCGCCAGCGTCGCCGACCAGTTCATGCACGAGCGCATCCGCGACCAGCACGACCGCCAGCGCATCTCGCTGCCGGCGCGCCTGGGTGTGCGCCACCCCAAGCTGCTGGCCGTCATCGGCACCATGGAGCAGAACCTGGAAGAGCCGCTGAGCCGCAGCGAGCTGGCGCGCGGCGCCGACCTTTCCACCCGGCAGCTGGAGCGTCTGTTCCGCAAGTATCTCAACCGCTCGCCGGCGCGCTATTACCTGGAGCTGCGCCTCAACAAGGCGCGCCTGCTGCTGCTGCAGACCAACATGTCGGTCATCGACGTGGCGCTGGCCTGCGGCTTCGTTTCGGCCTCGCACTTCTCCAAGTGCTACCGCGACTTCTTCGGCCGTACGCCGCGCAAGGAGCGCGGCCTGCCCCTGAAGGGCGAGGCGAGCGAAGAAGCCGCCGAGATTCTGCGTTAAACTCCGAACAATTCTGAAGGCAAGCGCGGCATCCGACCGCGGGAGAGGGCTGGTGCGCTCATGAAGGTCGTCGTACTGGGCAGCGGGGTGATCGGCGTTTCCACCGCCTATTACCTGGCCAAGGCCGGGCACGAGGTGGTCGTCATCGACCGCCAGCCGGAAGCGGCCATGGAAACCAGCTTCGCCAACGCCGGCGAGGTCTCGCCCGGCTACTCGGCCCCCTGGGCCGGTCCCGGCATGCCGGTGAAGGCGGTGAAGTGGATGCTGCACAAGCATTCCCCTCTGGTCATCCGCCCGCGCATCGACATCTACATGTTCCGCTGGCTCTACCGCATGCTGAAGAACTGCAACCTGTCCTCCTATCGCGAGAACAAGGCGCGCATGCTGCGGGTCGCCACCTACAGCCGCGACTGCCTGGAGGACCTGCGCCGCGACACCGGCATCGCCTACGACGAGCGCTGCCGCGGCACCCTGCAGATGTTCCGCGACCAGAAAGGCCTGGACGACGCCGCCAAGGACGTCGAGATCCTGAAGGAATTCGGCATCGATCATGCCGTCCTCGACCGCGCCGGCTGCATCGGGCGCGAGCCGGCGCTGAAGCACGTGGCGGAAAAGGTCGCCGGCGGGCTGCTGCTGCCGGGCGACGAGACCGGCGACTGCTTCCTCTTCACCCAGCGCCTGGCCGAACTGGCCACCGGCCTGGGGGTCACCTTCAAGCACGAGACCACCGTCAAGCGCCTGGTGGTCGAGGCGGGCAGGGTGAAGCATGTCGAGACGAGTGGCGGCCTGGAGACCGGCGAGGCCTACGTGGCGGCGCTGGGCAGCTACACCCCGCTGCTGGTGCGCCCGCACGGCATCCGCACCCAGGTCTACCCGGTGAAGGGCTACTCGGTCACCGTCCCGATCGTTGACGAGGACGGCGCCCCGGTCTCCACCATGATGGACGAAAAGTCCAAGGTGGCGATCACCCGGCTGGGCGACCGCATCCGCGCCGCGGGCACGGCGGAGCTCACCGGCTACAACATGCGGCTGTCGCACGGCCGCTGCGCCATGCTGTTCCACATCGTGCAGGATCTCTTCCCCAAGGGCGGCGACCTGACCGAGGTGAAGTTCTGGACCGGCCTCCGGCCGATGATCCCCGACGGCGGCCCGCTGATCGGGCCGACGCGCCTTGCCAATCTCTATCTGAATACAGGCCACGGCACCCTCGGCTGGACCATGGGCCCGGGCTCCGGAAAGCTGCTGGCCGACCTGCTGTCGGGCCGCGAGACCGACATCCCGCTCGACGGCCTCACCATCGACCGCTTCCCGCAGGGCCAGGGGATCTAGCAGACTCCTCCGCGCTGGCGCAAATAGCGCCACCTGCGTACGAATCGCGCAGCCGTGGCCGCCTGCCATAAATGATCCCGCAAGCCGGCGGCACAGGCGTCTGGTGCTTTGGCGGCATTGCCGGCTCGCGCGCTTCGGCACGAGGCATGGCACGTTTGTTGCTGAACGGTTGTCTGTGTCATCCGTTAGCAGGGGGCTTCCATGAAAAGAATGACAAGAGTTCGTTTGCATACGCTAGCCGCTGTTTCGTTCGGTATCGCCTCGGGTGTGGTGGGGCTGCAGACAGCGGCACAGGCGCAGGCGGGGTGTGAGAGCCGGCCCGGCGCGCAATTGCACCACTATCTGCCAGCAAACAACGAAACCGTTCATTGGGGCTATTTCAGCAAGGGGCGCACGCCACAGGTCTTCGCTCACTCCGGTGATTTCGTGACCCTGGAGACCTTGACCCACCACGCCAATGACGACGCCTCCCTAATGGTCACCGGCGATCCGGGCGCGGAGAGCGTCTTCAAGTGGGAACCGAATGACAAGGGAGTGGACCGCCGCGGCGCGGGGCCGATGGATGCTTCGGTCTACGGGCGCGGCGCAGGGGAAGGCTTCGGCGTCCATGTCCTGACGGGACCTGTCTTTGTCTGCGGGGCGGAGCCGGGCGATGTTCTGGAGGTGCGGATTTTGGATATGTATCCGCGGCCGAGTGCCAACCCCGAACACAAGGGCAAGACCTTCGGCAGCAATGCGGCTGCCTGGTGGGGTTTCCACTACAACGACATGATCGAGGAGCCGAAACCCCGCGAAGTCATCACCATCTACGAGATCGATTCCACCGGCGAGCGGGACTGGGCCAAGGCCGTCTACAACTACCGCTGGGTTCCGCAGACCGATCCCAACGGCGTGCGCCACGAGATGATCGACTATCCCGGTGTTCCCGTGGATCACAGCACGATTACGAAGAACACCGGCGTGCTGGAAGGTGTGCGTATCCCCATCCGACCGCACTTCGGTACCATGGGCGTGGCGCCGGCCGAGGCGGACTTCGTCGACTCCATTCCGCCGGGCTACTTCGGCGGCAATATCGACAACTGGCGGATCGGCAAGGGCGGGACGATGTACTATCCCGTCGCGGTGCCGGGTGCCCTGCTCAGCGCCGGCGATCCCCACGCCGCCCAGGGTGATTCCGAACTGGCGGGCACGGCGATCGAGACCTCGCTGACGGGCGTGGTTCAGGTCATCCTGCACAAGCAAGGCGATCTGGCCGGGACGTACCTCGAAGAGCTCGACTACCCGCTGCTGGAGACCGACACGGAATGGGTCGTGCACGGTTTCAGCTACGCCAACTATCTGAAAGAGCTAGGCGACTCTGCGCAGAGCGACATCTATTCCAAGTCGTCCATTGATAACGCGATGCGGGACGCTTTCCGCAAGATGCGCCACTTCCTGATGACCGCCAAAGGACTGAGTGAAGACGAGGCCATCTCCCTGATGTCGGTGGCCGCCGACTTTGGGGTCACCCAGGTGGTGGACGGCAACTGGGGCGTCCACGGCATCGTTCAAAAGCGTGTCTTCGCCGGACAGTAGCCGTCTGGAAAGGCCGTCCTCTGTGGCCGCAGCGTTGTGGGTCTTCGGAGCCGCAACGCTGCGTGGCTAGTTTCGCCGCCGCCGCCGCCTTCCGCCGGCGTCGCCGCCGTCGTTGGCGGGCCGGCGCGGGCCGCGGGCGGGCAGGGTCAGCACCTTGGAGAGGCAGGGGAAGTCGGCGGTGGTATGGGGGATGCCCATGGCCGCGACGAAGTGGGCCTGGAACATCGGCTCCACGGCGGTCTCGATCTTCTCGACCTTGCGGATCACCGTCTCGATCTCGTCGCGCGCCACCTGGTTCAGGAGGGCGATGCGCGCGCCGGTGCCGGCGGCGTTGCCGGCCGAATAGACATGCTCCAGCGGGCAGTCCGGGATCATGCCCAGCACCATGGCGTATTTGGTGTCGATATGGCTGCCGAAGGCGCCGGCTAGCATGATCTGGTCGACCTGCTCGACCCCGAGACGGTCCATCAGCAGGCGGATGCCGGCATAGAGCGCCGCCTTGGCGAGCTGGATGGCGCGGATGTCGTTCTGCACGATGCGCAGTTCCTGCTCACCGGCATGCAGCAGGTAGGAGAAAGTGCGCCCGTCGGCCTCGACGCGTGGGCTGCGTGCCGCGGCGGCCCCGTCGATGGTGCCGTCCTGCGCCAGGATGCCGGTGAGGAACATCTCCGCCAGCACCTCGATGATGCCGGAGCCGCAGACGCCGGTGACGCCGACCTTCCGGGTCTGCTCGGCGAAGCCTTCCTCGTTGGACCAGAGATCGCAGCCGATCACCTTGAAGCGCGGCTCCAGGGTCACCGGGTCGATGCGCACGCGCTCGATGGCGCCGGGCGCCGCGCGCTGGCCGCAGGAGATCTGCGCGCCCTCGAAGGCCGGGCCGGTGGGCGAGGAGCAAGCGAGCAGGCGCTCCCGGTTGCCCAGCACGATCTCGGCATTGGTGCCGACGTCAACCACCAGGGTCATCTTGTCGGACTTGTGCGGCGACTCCGAGAGGATCACGCCGGCGGTGTCGGCACCGACGTGACCGGCGATGCAGGGCAGCACGTAGACCCGCGCGTTGGGATGGAAGCTGAGGTCGAGCTGGCTGGCCCAGAGGGTGATGCCGGAGTTGGCGGCCAGCGCGAAGGGCGCGCCGCCCAGCTCGATCGGGTCGATGCCCAACAGCAGGTGGTGCATCACCGGGTTGCCGACGAAGGTGGCGTTGAGGATTTCCTCGCGGTCGATGCCGGCCTCGCTGCAGACCTCGGTGGTCAGCTCGTTGATGGCGCGGCGCACGGCGTCGGTCATCTCGGTATCGCCGCCCGGGTTCATCATCACGTAGGAGACCCGGCTCATGAGATCTTCGCCGAAACGGATCTGCGGGTTCATCAGCCCCGACGACGCGATCACCTCGCCGCTGGCGAGGTCGCAGAGATGCGCGGCGATGGTGGTGGAGCCGACGTCGACGGCCAGCCCGAAGCTGCGGTCGTGGAAGCCGGGCCAGATCGCGGTGACGACCTGGCCGCGGTGAACCGCGACAGTGACCTGCCAGTTGCCCGCACGCAGGGTCTTCTGCAACGACTGCAGGATGCGCAGGTCGGTTTCCAGGCCGGTGAGGCCCCACTGGTCTTCCAGCGCCGCCAGCAGCCGCTCCAGATCGCCGGTCGGATTATGCATGTCCGGCTCCTGCACCACGACGTAGTGCAGGCGGATGGCAGGGTCCAGTTCGATGGCGCGCGCCTCGGCGCGCTTGCGCACGACCTGCTTGTGGACCTGGCTTTCGGCCGGCACGTCGACCACCACGTCCTGCGCCAGCAGGGTCTGGCAGGACAGCCGGCGGCTCGCGGCCATGCCGCGCTTTTCCTTGTAGCGCTCCTCGGTGGCGTTCCACGGCGAGACGTGGGCCGGACGGCTGGTGATGCCGTGCTTGGCGAACTCGCCGTTGCCGATCTCCACCTGGCAGCGCCCGCACAGGCCGCGGCCGCCGCAGACGGAATCGATGTCCACGCCCAGGCTGCGCGCGGCCTTCAGAATCGGCGTGCCAACGGGGAAACGCCCGCGCCGCCCCGAGGGCGTGAAGACGACGAGGGCGTCCTTGGGCGTGTTTCTGGCGACGTCGTCGGGCAAGGGGGCTTTCTCCTATCCCCGGCGGCGGCGGCGTTCGCGGCGGCCGCCTTCACCCTCGCCGGCGGCATCCGCCGGGGTCGGTTCGCGGAACTTGCGGATCCAGGCGCGGCAGTTCTTGTCGGCGTTCAGCAGCACGTCGGCCGCCATGATGCCGGTCAGCTCTTCCTCGTGCAGCGGGTTCATGATCGCCGAGGTCATGCCGGCGCCGGCGGCCATGGCCAGGAAATAGGAGTTCATGGCGTGGCGGTTGGGCAGGCCGAAGGAGATGTTGGAGGCGCCGCAGGTGGTGTTGACGCCCAGCTCCTCGCGCAGCTTGCGGATGATCGAAAAGGCCTGGCGCCCGGCGGTGCCCATGGCCCCGATCGGCATGACCAGCGGATCGACGACGATGTCTTCCTTGGGGATGCCGTAGTCGGCGGCACGCTCGACGATCTTCTTGGCGACGGCGTAGCGCACCGCCGGGTCCTCGGAGATGCCGGTCTCGTCGTTGGAGATGGCGACCACGGCGGCACCGTGCTTCTTCACCAGCGGCAGCACGCGCTCCATCTGCTCGTCCTCGCCCGTCACCGAGTTCACCAGCGCCTTGCCCTGGTAGACGGACAGGCCGGCTTCCAGCGCCTCGACGATCGAGGAATCGATCGACAGCGGCAGGTCGGTCAGCGACTGCACCAGCTGGATGGTCTTGGCCAGGATCGCCGGCTCGTCCGCCAGCGGGATGCCCGCGTTCACGTCCAGCATGTGGGCGCCGGCGGCGACCTGGGCCAGGCAGTCCGCCTCGACGCGGCTGAAGTCGCCGGCCGCCATCTCGGCGGCCAGCAATTTGCGCCCCGTCGGATTGATGCGCTCGCCGATGATGCAGAAGGGCTGATCGAAGCCGATCACCAGTTCCTTCGAGTGCGAGCTGACGACGGTGCGTGACATGGTCCCGTTACTCCTTTTTTCCCCGTCCGCCGCGGTTCTCCGCGCGGCCGGTGCGCCCAAATCGATGGGCGGCATTTGTCCTCTTTATCGCCCCGGCGGCTGGCGCAGGGACGACCCGCAGTGGCCGAAACGCGCTACGCGATCTCGCGCGTTACCTTGAAGCCGTCGCCCTTGGGATTGACCACGAAGTCGCCGTCGGCCACCGCGTAGGTCCAGGCCGCCGACCGCTTGAGGCCGCCCAGGGGATAGATGTGCAGGCGGGCGATGCCGCACTCTGGGTCGTGCGCCTTGTAGCGCGCGAGGTCGAGCAACAGGCGGTCCGGTGCATTCACCGTCATCAGCTTGGCGACGTTGCGCGCCTGGCGCGTCAGGAAGCGCATGGACGGACCGACGCCGCAGGCCTTGGCATGGTTGATCAACGTCTTGATGGTGGCGAGGCCGGGCACGCCGATATGGATCGGCAGGCGGTTGCCTGCGGCCTGCATGGCCTTGTCCCAGGCGATGATCGGCGCCGCCTCGAAGCAGAACTGGGTGGCGATGTAGAAGTCGGCATCGCTGCGTTCGGCGAAGGCGTTCTTCCAGGTCAGCGCTTCGTTCAGCGCGGCGGGCGCGATGTCCGGGCTGCCCTCCGGGTGGCCGGCGACGCCGACGGTCTTGACGCCGTACTTGTCGAACAGGCCGGTCTCGAGGATCGCCATGGAGCTCTCGAAGGGGCCGAGCGGGTTGTCGACGGCACCGGCCAGCGCCACAACGTGCTTCAGTTCGGTGACGTCGGCGAGCGCCTGCAGGTAATCCTCCAACGCCTGGCGGCTGGGGATCGAGCGCGCCGCGAAGTGCGGCATCGGCTCGAAGCCCTCTTCCTGCAGGCGCTTGGCCGTCGCTACCGTGTCGGCGAAGTCGGAGCCCGGCAGGAAGGTCACGGCGACCCGGGTGCCCGGTCGCAGGTGCTCGCGGTAGTCCGGGGTCTTGGCGGACGAACCCGGCGTGGTCTCCACGGTGAAGCCCTCGACCAGATCGAGGATCTGCTGCTTGGTCTGCTCGGCGCTGGCATCGAGCGGCATGGCCTTGCTCACGGCATACATCCCAGGGTTCCTTCTGCGCGCGTCCTCACGCGGATTGTCGTCAGCTCTCGGCGCCGCCGGCGGCCACCAGTTCGGCGAGGCGGGCGTCGTCGTAGTCACTTTCCAGGCGCTGGGCCGCCGCAGCGGCCTCGGCTTCCATATCGTCGCCGCATTCGCCGCCGGCGCCGCGGCGCCAGTGTTCCAGATAGGCGTCGGTGCCGGTCAGCTTGGCGCGCATGGCGGCGCGGTCGATCGCCTTCTCGAAGCGCTCGCTGAGCTGCACCTTGGCGCTCTTGCGGCCGGCCTTCACGATCACCTGGGCCGGGATGTCGCGCCAGTAGACGATGGTCAGTTGCGGCATGCGACGGGCTCCTGTGTCGCGGGCGCGATGAAGTCGCCGAGCCCGCCGTAGCCGGTGAAGTGGTAGTGGTAGGCGAGGCCGAGGCGCTCGGCCGCTGCCGCGGCGCGCTGCTGGAGTTCCTTGTCTTCGGTCTGCGCCAGGTAGACGAGGCGCGTGTAGTTGCCGAAGTAGATGCTCAGCAGCTCCGGATGGCGGTCGAGGCCGAGGCCCTGGATGATCAGCCGCTCGAAGTGACGCACCAGATAGTCGGTGAGGTAGAAGCTGCCGATCTCGGCCTCGGCCAGGGCGTCGAACACCGCCTCGCCGGCGTAGAACGAATAGCAGTGCGGTCCGCCAATGCGCTCGGCGCCTTCCTCGGCCAGCACGCGGTCGAGCTCGCCGCCGGTGCCGCAATCGCCGTAGAGCACCAGCACCTTGTCGTGGCCGGCGCGCTGGGCGTGGATGCGCTGGCGCACGCCTTCGGGGATCTTGTCCGGGGTATTGTGCCAGGACGCGGGCAGGCAGGTCACCGTCAGGTGATCCCAGCCGTTCACGCGGATAAGCTCCACCACCTCACGGGCCAGCGCGCCGCAGGCGACGAGCAGGGTCCGTGAAGGGGCGCGCTCGGTTGCGCTGTGGGCGGTCTGGGCGGCCGGCATGGCCTTGCTCCTGGCGCTCCCGCGGGTGCCTCAGGCGGCGCCCTGCCGGTTGTGGCGGCGCTTCATGAAGTCCTTGGCGGTTTCCACCGCCACGGCGGCATCGCGGCAGTAGGCATCGGCACCGACGGCCTCGGCGAAGGCCTCGTTCAGCGGTGCGCCGCCGACCAGCACCACGTAGTCGTCGCGGATGCCTTTTTCCTTCAGCGTGTCGATGACCACTTTCATGTAGGGCATGGTGGTGGTGAGCAGCGCAGACATGCCGAGGATGTCGGGCTTGTGCTCTTCCAGCGCGGCCAGATACTTCTCGACCGGGTTGTTGATGCCCAGGTCGATGACCTCGAAGCCGGCGCCTTCCATCATCATGGAGACGAGGTTCTTGCCGATGTCGTGGATGTCGCCCTTCACCGTGCCGATCACCATGGTGCCCAGCTTCGGCGCGCCGGTCTCGGCGAGCAGCGGGCGCAGGATGAACATGCCGCCCTTCATGGCATTGGCCGCCAGCAGCACTTCCGGCACGAAGAGGATGCCGTCGCGGAAGTCGACGCCGACGATGCGCATGCCCTCCACCAGGGCCTCGGTCAGAACGCGGTAGGGCTGCCAGCCGCGATTCAGCAGGATGTGGACCGACTCCTCGATCTCTTCCTTGAGACCGTCGTAAAGATCGTCGTGCATCTGCTTGACGAGCTCATCGTCGTCAAGGCTGTTGAGGTCGAGATCGTCGTCTTCCGCCATTTCATTCCTCACGGCAAAACGCCCCGGAGCGCCTGCGGCATCGCGGGGTCCGGGTGGTAGTGGTCCCCGCGATCATTTCCCTTGAGCGGGCCTGCCTGGGCTTCACCTGCGGCGACGGATCGTGTCTGAAACGCGACAAAGGCGAAAACGCCGGAAACGCAAGCTTTTGCAGGCCTGTCGGCGGCGTCGGCGGGGGGCGCGGAATGGTCGCATTCCGACATTCGAGGCCGCCATGCCGGGATCGGCTGCAGGCCAGTTTGCGCCTCGAGGCATTCCGCTCCGTCAACGCCGCCGTCCTCCCGACCAATCAACATTTTCTGTTTGTGATTAGGGTAAATTGTACAGGAGTTTTTGATGTTTTGATCTGGCTCATTGGCAAGCCTACGGAGGAGGACCATAGTCGGAACCAGCAAGGCATTGCCGTCATTCAGCGAGAGGCTTCGAGGAATGGAAGGTTCGACGACCCTTTCGGCCGACCCCGCCGGCCGCCGGGTGATCGAATCTGCGGTCGTCCGCTTTGCCGGCGATTCCGGCGACGGCATGCAACTGACCGGCAGCCAGTTCACGCTCTCCACGGCGCTGGCGGGCAACGACCTTGCGACCTTCCCGGATTTCCCGGCGGAGATCCGTGCCCCGGTCGGCACAACCTTCGGCGTCTCCGCCTTCCAGATCAATTTCGGCGCCCGCGTGATCAAGACCTCGGGCGACGAACTGGACGTGCTGGTGGCGATGAACCCGGCCGCGTTGAAGGTGAACCTCGTCGACGTGAAGCCGCACGGGCTGCTGATCCTCGATTCCGGCGCCTTCAACGAGCGCAACTTCGCCAAGGCCGGCTACCGCAGCGACCCGCGCAGCGATGGCAGCCTGGAGGCCTATCGCGTCATCGAAGTCGACATGTCGCAGCTGACGCAGGACGCTCTCAAAGACGCCGGCCTGACCAAGAAGGAAGCCCTGCGCTGCAAGAACATGTGGGCCCTAGGGCTGGTCTACTGGATGTTCGGCCGGCCGCGCCAGTCGACCATCGACTGGCTGACCGGCAAGTTCGCCAAGCGCCCGGAGATCGCTGCCGCGAATATCGCGGCGTTGAACGCGGGCCATGCCTTCGGCGAAACAGCCGAACTGGGCGAGGACGCCGCGGCGTTCTCCGTGCCGCCGGCCGAGATTGCGCCGGGGCTCTACCGCAACGTCACCGGCGCCGAGGCGCTGTCCTGGGGCTTGGTCGCCGGTGCGGCGGGGGCGGCGCTGAAGCTGGTGTTCTGTTCCTACCCGATCACCCCGGCGTCGTCGGTGCTGCACACGCTGGCGGCCTTGAAGGACTACGGTGTGGTGACCTTCCAGGCCGAGGACGAGATCGCCGCGGTCTGCGCCGCCATCGGCGCCTCCTATGCCGGCGGCATCGGCGTCACCTCCAGCTCCGGCCCCGGCGTGGCGTTGAAGATGGAGGCGGTTGGCCTCGCGATCTCCGCCGAACTGCCGCTGGTCATCGTGAACTCGCAGCGCGCCGGCCCGTCGACCGGCATGCCGACCAAGACCGAGCAGTCCGACCTCTACCAGGCCGTCTTCGGGCGCAACGGCGATGCGCCGCTGGTGGTGCTGGCCGCGCGCTCACCGGCAGACTGTTTCGACGTCGCCATCGAGGCGGTGCGTATCGCGACCAAATTCATGACGCCGGTCATCCTGCTGAGCGACGGCTACATCGCCAACGCTGCCGAGCCCTGGCGGCTGCCCGATGCCGAGGGCCTGCCGCAGTTTCCGGCGCGCTTCGAGACCGACCCGGAGGGCTTCCATCCCTTCAAACGCGATCCGGAGACGCTTGCCCGTGTCTGGGCGGTGCCGGGAACGCCGGGTCTCGAGCACCGCATCGGCGGCATCGAAAAGGCGAGCGAAAGCGGTAACATCTCCTACGATCCGGCCAACCATCAGGAGATGACCAACCTGCGCCGGGACAAGGTGCTGGGCGTGGCCAGGGATCTGCCGCCACAGGGTCTTGAAGCGGGCGAGACCGGCGATCGCCTGGTGGTGGTCGGCTGGGGCTCGACCTACGGACCGATCAGCCGCGCGGTCGACAACCTGCGCGGCGCGGGCCTGCCGGTGGCGCATTTGCATCTGCGCCATATCTGGCCCCTGCCGCTGAACCTCGGCGCGCTGCTCGCCGGCTTCGACAAGATCCTGGTGCCGGAGATGAACGGCGGCCAACTGGTGACGCTGCTGCGCAGCGAGTACCTGGTGCCGGCCGAAAGCTTCAGCAAGGTGACCGGCAAGCCCTTCAAGATTTCCGAGATCGAGGCGGCGGTCCGCGCCCGCCTAGAGACAGGAGAGGGGAAGGCTTGAGATGAACGTCGTCGCCAAGACCGCCAAAGAGTACGCCTCCGACCAGGAAGTGCGCTGGTGCCCGGGCTGCGGCGACTATGCCATCGTGAAGGCGGTGCAGAAGACGCTGGCCGACCTGCAGGCCGACACCGCCAAGACGGTGTTCATCTCCGGCATCGGCTGCGCCGCGCGCTTTCCCTATTACATGGCGACCTACGGCTTCCACACCATCCACGGCCGCGCGCCGGCCTTCGCGACCGGCGTGAAGCTGACCAATCCCGAACTCGACGTCTGGGTGGTCTCGGGCGACGGCGACGCACTGTCGATCGGCGGCAACCATCTGCTGCACGTCCTGCGCCGCAACGTCGACCTGCAGATACTGCTGTTCAACAACGAGATCTACGGTCTGACCAAGGGGCAGTACTCGCCGACCTCGCGGGTCGGTACGCGCACGCCCTCGACGCCGGGCGGCTCCCTCGACACGCCGGTCTCCGCCGGCGCCTTCGCGCTGGGTGCCGGGGCGCGCTTCTTCGCGCGCTCGGTCGACACCTTGCAGAAGCATCTGCCGGAGGTGCTGAAACGGGCCAGGGCGCACCACGGCGCCTCGCTGGTGGAGATCTTCCAGAACTGCATCGTCTACAACGACGGCGCCTTCGATGCCTTCACCGCGCGCGACGTCGCCGCCGACCGCCAGCTGCTGCTGGAGCACGGCAAGCCGATGCTGTTCGGCAAGACCCTCGACAAGGGTCTTCGCCTCGCAGATCGCAAGCTGATGCTGGAGGTGGTGACGCTGGGCGAGAACGGCATCACCGAGGCCGACGTCCTGGTCCACGACGAAGCCAACCGCGCCATGGCCGGTCTTCTGGCGGCGATGCAGCCTCCGGCGATGCCGGTGGCGCTCGGCGTGCTCTACTGCGATCCGGCCCACAGCTACGAAGGCGACGTGGCGGCCGAGGTGGAGACTGCGCGGCAGCGGCATCGGGCGACTATCGCCGAGCTACTGCACAGAGGACCGACCTGGACGGTCACCTGAGGCCGGGCCCGGCGAGGCGTCCTTCAAGGGATTGGCTCAACGCATCAGTCAATTCATGCGCCAAATCCGCTACCTTTGCGCGCTTTTGGCATGTGAATGATTTATTCTGCGTGTGTTATTGCCTTGCATAGGCGGCAAATCATCGGACAGGATACCTAGTCTTCCCATCGAGCAACGCCGATGGCGGCGTGGTTCCTGGGCTGTTGCCTGCCAGTACCGGCGGGCGTTGCAAGACGCTGGCCTCCGCATTGCGGCCGAGTGGCTCGGTCCGTCGGATCGCAGAGGCCACGCAGGCATAGGGTTGGGCCATGCGAAAGAATCGGTTCGACGACGCCGACATCCCTTTCGACGATGTGACCTTCACGCGCCGTCTGCTGTTTGAACTGACGGATGTCCTGCAGGACGTTGTCGGCCATCAGGAAGCACGCGGTTTCATTGCCATCGTCGGCGCGCGCATGGGCGACGCGTTCAACGGTGCTTACCGCAGGGCGGCCGGCCGCCCGGTGCTGACGCATGAAGACGTCGCCGATGCCCTGGTCGACCTGAAGCGGCGCATCGGCGGCGACTTCTACGTCATGGAACACAACAACGAAGAGATCGTCTTCGGCAACCGACGCTGTCCTTTCGGTGCCGCCGTCGAAGGCCGTCCTGCGCTCTGCATGATGACGTCCAACGTCTTCGGACGTATCGCGGCGGAGAACCTCGGCTATGCAAGGGTGGCGGTGGAGGAGGCTTTCGCGACGGGCGACAACCGCTGCGTCGTCCGCGTCATGCTGCAGGCTTCGCGACGGCGCGAAGGAAATACCGGGCGTGAGTACTTCCACGTTGGCGCCGACTCCGATCCGCTGCCGGCAAGAGAGAGCGAGACGGAGCAATGAACGCCCGCGTGACGGCGGACTGCCTCGATGCCTTTCCCGAAGCCATGCTGGCGGTGGGAATCCGTGGAGAGCTCTACGCTGCCAACGGGGCCGCGGCCGAATTGCTGCATCTGACCAAGGGCGGGCGTCCCGAGGTCACCTTGCGGGAGCTGACGGACCTTTCAAAAGATGAACTGATCGACCTTCTGCGCTGGTGCTTTGCGACCAGTGCGCCGGTGCCGCTGCGGATCGCCTTCTGCCCGGCCGGCGGGCGTTTCATCAGCCTGCGTTGCGAGGGATGGCGCAGCGAGCTGAAGAACATGCCGATCGCCCTCATCCGCGTCTACAGAGAGCAGGAGAGCGGCTCGCGGTTCAGCGAGCTGACACGGCTGGTTGAGGAATTGAACCAGGAATGCCTCGCGCGCCGTTACTCGGAGCGCAGGCTGAGCGAAGCGCTCGGTCAGTTGCGCGACATCAACAGCATCAGGGACCACATGCTGGCGCAGGTCAGTCATGATCTGCGCACGCCGCTCAACGCCATTCTCGGCATGACCGAGTTCATGCGGACCGAACCCTACGGTCGGCTCAACGCGAAGTACGCCGAGTATGTCGAGGACATCCATCACAGCGGGGACCTGTTGCTGCAATTGGTCGACCGCGTGCTGCATCTCGCCGCGGACGACTCTCCGGGACGCGAGGACACAGTCTCGGCTCTGGCGGATCTCAGCGAGTGCCTGGAGAAATGCCGCAAGGTGGTCGAGCCGATCGCGCGCCTGCGGGAGTTGGAGATCATGCTGCCGGCCGACATGACCTTGCCGAAGCTGCGCGCCGATCAGCTGCTGGTGAAGCAGATTCTGATGAATCTACTGGGCAATGCGGCAAAGTATGCCTCCCGTGGCGGGCGGATCGAAGTGGCGGTCCAGTGGCGCAAGGGGGACCCACTGTTCATCCAGGTGAGAGACGACGGCCCCGGGATCTCCGCCGAGAGGATTGCCGCGTTGAACCGCGGCGGCATGAGGACGAGCGCCTACATCGCCGACGAGGGCGGGGGCGGGTTCGGACTCGCCCTCAGCCGCCGGACAGCCAAGGCAATCGGCGGCGAGTTGGACATCCGCTCGGAGTTGGGGCAGGGAACGGTGGCGTCCCTGGTGCTGCCCCCGCACCTGATCGAGGCGGTCAACGATGCCAAGTAGCCGGGATACGGAATAGCTGGTTCCTGAACTGAAAGGGCCGGCCCTTGGCGGGGCCGGCCCTTGTCGTTCCCTGGTTTTTTCCAGGGTCAACGTCTTCCCAGACGAAGCCCGTTTATCGGGCGAAGCGGTTTCCGCGCGGCCTCAGACCAGCCGCTTCAGCAGGCCGAGGAACAGGCGCTGCTCTTCGGGCTGCAGGGGCGCCAGGATCTCGTCGCCGATGCGGTTGGCGTCCTTCAGCAGGCGCACCACCGTCTCCTGGCCCAGCGGCGACAGGCTCAGCACCATGCGCCGGCGGTCGGTCGGGTCGGCCAGCCGTTCGATGAAGCCGCGCTCGTGCAGGCGCCGGATTACGCCCTGGATGGTGGCGGGATCCATGGCGGCCAGGCGACCGAGGCGGTTCTGCGACAGCTTGCCCATCTCGTGCAGGCGAGCCATCGCGAAGAACTGGGTCGGCGTCAGCTGTGCATCCGCCAGCACCGTCAGGAACAGGGCCGAGGCGCGCTGATGGGCCCGGCGCAGCAGGTGCGCCACTTGATCGTCGAGGACGAAGCCTTCGGCTTCCGGCGCTGCGCCGGACGCAGGAAGGGCGGAAATTTGGTTGGGAATGCTGGACAAGTTGGTCACCTCAAGGTGTTCAAAAACATCGTTGAATCAACCCTCTGACCGTCTTATGCGGTACGTATGAGGGCCAACCAGTCCTCTGCCGGAAGGCACTATATCCCAGGCGTGATCCCGGCGTCCAGCGGTCCTATGTTGCACCTGCTCACAAATCTTTGCCGAGCCAGTCCAGGGTGAGGAATTCCGCGGAAAACCAGCCGCTTTGGACCAATTCGGCGAGGGCCTCGATATCGCCGGCCAGCAACCGGTCGTTGTCAAGGAAGGCCGCGCGCTCGCGAATCGCGGTCATTGCCCGCTGCAGGCGGGGCGAGGTTTCCAGCGGCCGGCGCAGATCGACGCCCTGAGCGGCGGCCAATAGCTCTATGGCAACGATATAGGCGGTGTTGGCGGCGATATCGGTGAGGCGCCGGGCGCCGTGGGTCGCCATCGAGACGTGGTCTTCCTGGTTGGCCGAGGTCGGCAGGCTGTCGACGCTCGCCGGATGGCTCAGCAGCTTGTTCTCGGCGGCGAGGGCCGCGGCGGTCACGTGGGCGATCATGAAGCCGGAGTTGAGCCCCGGTTCGGCGACGAGGAACGGCGGCAGGGCGCTCATGTTGGCGTCGGTCAGCATCGCCATGCGCCGCTCCGACAGGGCGCCGATCTCGCAGAGCGCCATGGCGATCATGTCGGCGGCGAAGGCGACCGGCTCGGCATGGAAGTTGCCGCCGGAGAGCACTTCCGCCTTTTCCGCGCCGTTCCCTGGGAAGACCAGGGGATTGTCGGAAACGGCATTGGCCTCGCGCACCAGGGTGCCGGCGGCGGTGCGGAAGACGTCGGCGATCGCGCCCATCACCTGGGGCTGGCAGCGCAGCGAGTAGGGGTCCTGCACCCGGTCGCAGTCGAGATGCGACTGGCGGATTCCGCTGCCGGCCAGCAGTCCGCGCAGCCAGGCCGCCACGTCGATCTGGCCGGGGTGGCCGCGCAGGTCGTGAATGCGCGCGTCGAAGGGGGTGTCGCTGCCCAGCGCCGCGTCGACGCAGAGGGCGCCGGCGGTGATCGCCGCGGCGAAGCAGTCGCCGGCGGCGAACAGGCCGTGCAGCGCGAGGGCCGTGGAGACCTGGGTGCCGTTCAGCAGCGCCAGGCCCTCCTTGGCCGCCAGCTGGATGGGCGCGATACCGTGCTCTTCCAGCACCGCCGCGGCGGGGCGGCGCTGGCCGCGGTGATTGATCTCGCCGTGGCCCAGCAGCACGGCCGAGAGGTGGGCCAGCGGGGCCAGGTCGCCGGATGCGCCGACGGACCCCTTGCTCGGCACGACCGGGTAGAGCTCCTCGTTCAGCAGCTGGACCAGGCGGTCGATCACCTCGCCGCGGATGCCGGAATGGCCGCGCGAGAGGGCATTGATCTTCAGCAGCAGAATCAGCCGGACGACGCGGTCGTCGAGCGGCGCGCCGACGCCGCAGCTGTGCGACAGCACCAGGCGGGTCTGCAACTCCGCCACCTGGTCGGCGGAGATCGTCTGCCGCGCCAGGCTGCCGAAGCCGGTGTTGATCCCGTAGACGCGGCGCCCCTCGGCAACCACGGCGGCCACGGTGCGGGCCGAGCGCTCCAGCGCGTCGTAGCAGGCGGGATCAAGCGCGATTCGGCGCGGACGCCGCCAGAAATCCTGCAGGTCCTGCAGGGTCAGCCGTCCTGCTTTCAGAATGAAGATGTCTTCGGACAAGGGCGCCCTCCCGCGACAAGTTGTATATACAACTTCAGCCTCTGTGTAACACCCTTTGCCGCGCTTCGGAAGGGTTGTCGCGGGGGGTGTCTGACCGGGCGGCGGCCACCCGGACAGCAAGTCGAGAAAATTGAGCAGAAAGATAAAAATCTACCATAGCGATAACGTGTTGGTTTCCAAACAATTACGGGTAAAGAGATAATTAAGTGATTCGTCGTATTCATAGTCATGAAGACTATGCCGGAGTGTATGCCGGTACTGATAAGAGGGAAGCCCTATGTCGTTCAAGAAGCTCACGTCTTTTGGGATCGCGCACCGCGTCTTTGCGCTCATTCTGCTGATGGCCGCGAGCATGGTCGTCGTGACCGGCATCCGGCTCTACCAGCTGGATGTCGAACTCGTGGACCACAAGCGCGCGGAGCTGCGCCAGCTGGTCGAGAGCGCCGTTGCCATTGCAGGCGACTATCACAAGCGCGCGGAAGCCGGCGAGATGACCATGGAGGAAGCGCAGCGGGCGACGCTCTCGGCGATCGGCGCCATGCGTTACAACGGCTCGGAGTACTTCTGGGTCAACGACATGGGTCCGGTGATGGTCATGCATCCGATCAAGCCGGAACTGAACGGCAAGGACCTCTCCGGCTTCAAGGATCCCTCGGGCTTTCACCTCTTCAACGCCTTCGTGAAGACCGTGCAGGCACAGCAGGCCGGCTTCGTCGGCTACCTCTGGCCGAAGCCGGGCCAGGAACAGCCGGTTCCCAAGGAATCCTTCGTGCAGGGCTTCGCGCCCTGGGGCTGGGTGATCGGCACCGGCGTCTACATCGACAACCTCGATGCCATCTTCTGGGAGAAGGCGATCCTCGAGGCCGGCATGATCGCGCTGATCCTGGTGGTCATGGGCATCATCTCGCTGTTCATGGCGCGCAGCATCACCAAGCCGATCAACGGCATGAGCAATGCGATGCGGTCGCTGGCCGGCGGCAATCTGCAGATCGCGGTGCCCGGTGTCGGGCGTCACGACGAGATCGGCGAGATGGCTGAGGCGGTCGAGGTGTTCAAGAAGAACGGCATCGAGCAGAAGCGCCTGGAGGAAGAGAGCCGCGCCGCCGGGAAGCGCGCGGAAGAGGAGAAGCGGCGCGCCATGCAGAAAGTGGCCGACGACTTCGAGGCCAAGGTGAAGTCTGTGGTCGAGACGGTCTCCCAGACGGCCGCGCAGATGCAGACGACGGCGAAGTCGATGACGACGGCGGCCGGCGAGACCGAGGAGCAGGCGGCCTCGGCGGCCTCGGCGTCGGAAGAGGCGTCGTCCAACGTGCAGACGGTGGCGGCGGCGACGGAAGAGCTGTCGTCCTCCATCGAGGAGATCAGCCGCCAGGTGAGTCGCTCGCTGGAGACGGCGAACATGGCCGTGGCCAATGCGCAGACCACGAACGGCAAGGTCGAGGGCCTGGTCGAGGCCGCACAGAAGATCGGCGACGTGGTGAAGCTGATCCAGGACATCGCCGAGCAGACCAATCTGCTGGCCCTCAACGCCACCATCGAGGCGGCGCGCGCGGGCGAGGCCGGCAAGGGCTTCGCCGTGGTCGCCAACGAGGTGAAGTCGCTGGCGACGCAGACCGCCAAGGCGACAGAGGAGATCTCCCAGCAGATCAGCGACATCCAGGGGGCGACGACCGACGCGGCCTCGGCGATCCGCTCGATCGGTCAGACGGTGGAGCAGATCAACGAGATCGCCGGCAGCATCTCGGCGGCGGTGGAGGAACAGGGTGCCGCGACGCAGGAGATCGCGCGCAACGTCCAGCAGGCCTCGCACGGCACCAAGCAGGTGGCCGGCAACGTCTCGGCGGTGTCGAAGACGGCGGCGGAAACCGGCGGTTCGGCCAATCTGGTGCTGCAGGCCGCCGGGGACCTGGCCGACCAGTCCGATACCCTGCGCCGCGAGGTCGACAGCTTCATCGCCCAGATCCGCGCGGCTTAAGCCGATCGCCGGGGCGCGCCGCGCCCCAACGACCCCCAAAGAGGGCCCCCGAATCCTCGCCTGAGGCGAGACGTTTCCGGGGCCCTTCTCGTTTCCTGGGCCAATGGCCCCGCCTGAAAGATATACGGGCGGCGACAGTTTTCGTCGGATGCTGAACAGCCCGCCAGGGGCGCTCGCGCAAGCTTGAAGCGCAACTTAGCGGTGGGCCCGCCCCCCAGCAGGGGTGGTGGCCGATCATCTGAAGAAGGCCAATTTCCATGACACGCATCCGGCGCGGGCGCGACCAGCGTGCCGCCCAACGCCCCAAGTCCCCGGTTGCCCCGGCGGGGCTTTCCGGCGGCAGCTACCGGCCCCTGCGGGAGGCTGACCTGCCGCGCATCGTCGGCGCCGCCATGGAGGTGCTGGCGCGCACCGGCATCGAGGTGGCGGCGAGCCCCTGCCGCGAGGTCTTTCGCGCTGCCGGCTGCCGCATCGACGAGGACCGCAACCGCGTCTATATCGATGCGAAGCTGATCGAATCCTGCATGCGCATGGCGGCCCGCGAGGTGTTGCTCGCAGGCCGCAGCGCGCAGCATGACCTGCAGCTCGGCGGCAAGCGGGTCTACATGGGCACCGGCGGCCAGGCGGTGAAGATCCTCGACCTCGACGGCAAGGTGCGCGAGACGCGGCTTTCCGACAACTACGACATCGGCCGGCTCTGCGACACGCTTGAGCACATCCACTTCTACATGCGGCCGGTGGTGGCGCGCGATCTCAGCAACGACCAGATCGACGTCAACCAGTTCTATGCCTGCCTGGCGGCGACCGAGAAGCACGTCATGGCCAACGCCTACTTGCCGGAGAAGGTCGCCGAGCAGCGCGCCCTGGCGGAGATCCTGGCCGGCGGTGCCGAGTCTCTCGACCGCCGCCCGCTGATCTCCTATACCGCCTGCTGGACCGTCAGCCCGCTGCGCTACGCCACCGAGACGGTGGAGATTCTCGACCGCATCGTCGAACACCGCCTGCCGGTGGTGATCTCCTCGGCGCCCCAGGCCGGTGCGACCGCGCCGGCGGCCTTGGCGGGCACGCTGGTGCAGATCACCGCCGAGCAGCTCTCCGGCTTCGTCTACGTGAACCTGCTGAACCCCGGCCACCCGCTCATCATGGGCTGCGTGCCGGCCCAAGCCGATCTGCGCAGCGGCGCCTTCGTCGGCGGCTCGGCGGAGTTCGCCCTGTTGAACGCCGCCTGCGCGCAGATCGCGCAGTACCTTGAGGTGCCGCTCTACAATTCCTCCGGCATTTCCGATTCCAAGGTGCCGGACGCCCAGGCGGGGGCGGAGAAGGGCATCACCGGGCTCGCCGCCGCGTTGGCCGGCTCCAACTACATCCACCACTCTGCCGGTTTTCTGGAGAGCCTGCTGACCGTCGCCTACGAGCAGTACGTCATCGACAACGACGTGAACGGCGAGATCATGCGCATGCTGAAGGGCATCGAGGTGACCGAGGAATCCCTATCGCTCGACGTCATCGACGAGGTCTGCAAGGGGCCGGGCCACTTCCTCGGCCATGCCCAGACCCTGGCGCTGATGAACAGCGAGTACCTCTATCCCAGCCTGCTGGACCGCGACAGCCGCGACGACTGGGAGCGCAAGGGCTCGCGCGACATCCGCGATGCCGCCCGCGACCACGCCCGCAAGGTGCTGGCCGAACACTGGCCGGAGGCGATCCCCGAAGACCTCGACGCGGAGATCCGCCGCCGCTTCGACATCCTGCTGCCGCGCCAGGCCATGCGCCCGGCAGCCTGAACATACCCCCGCAGCGCCCCTGGAGCGGGGTCTTGGAGTAAGGCCCCGGGCGGGCTAGTCTCCCGGCCATGAAGAAACCCCAAGCCAAGCCAGGCCCCTTCTGGCAGACCAAAACCCTGGCCGAGATGACGCCCGTGGAGTGGGAATCCCTCTGCGACGGCTGCGGGCGCTGCTGCCTGATCAAGCTGGAGGACCCGGACGACGGTACGCTGGCGCATACCAACGTCACCTGCCACCTGCTCGACCTCGGGACATGCCGCTGCGGCAACTACGCCAAGCGCACGGTCTTCGTGCCGGACTGCGTGCAGCTCTCGCCCGAGAACATCGGCGAGCTTACCTTCATGCCGACCACCTGTGCCTACCGCCGCCTCGCCGAAGGGCGCGGCCTCGCCTGGTGGCACCCGCTGGTCTCCGGCGATCCGGAGAGCGTGCACCGCGCGGGCATCTCCGTACAGGGCCGCGTGGTGTCGGAAGCCGGCGTGGCGGACGAGGACCTGGAAGATCACATCGTCGACTGGCCCAACAGCGAAGAGACCTGCTGGGATGCCGGTGCGGATCATGAAGAGGACCTCGACGAAGACTGCGAAGACGGGGTCGACGCTTGAACGCTGTCACGCCGGCCGCGATCGCGGCGGCGCTGGAGGCCGAGGGGCTGCTTCTGCTCGGCGCCTTCCACCCCGCCGAAGACGACGCCGTGCCGCCGCTGGCCGACGGCCGCCGCTGCGGGACCCTGGTGCTGGCCGGCAATGTCGGCGGCAGCCTGTGGCCGGTCTTCAGCGCATCGCCGGAAGCCGGTGACGGCAAGCCCGATGCGCTCGACCGCTGGAGCGCCAGGGTGCTCGGCGGGCTGGCGGCTTCCTTCGGCGGCGAGCCGCTGTATCCCTTCGGCGGACCGCCCTACCGGCCGTTCCAGCGCTGGGCAAGGCGTGGAGCGCCGCTCACCCCGTCGCCGCTCGGCATGCTGATTCATCCGGACTACGGCCTGTGGCACGCCTATCGGGGCGCGATCGCGCTGCCCCAGAGACTGCCCGGCCCGCTGCCGCTGGAAGCCGCCGAGGCCCGCCCGGCGCCCTGCGAAACCTGCTTCGACAAGCCCTGTCTCACCACCTGCCCGGTCGGCGCCTTTACAGCCGAAGGCTATGACGTTACCGCTTGTGCCGGCCACGTTGCCGCGCCGGCGGGGGCCGACTGCCTGAGCCTGGGCTGCCGCGCGCGGCGGGCCTGCCCGGTCGGGCGGCAGCATCACTATCCCGCTGCCCAGGCGCGCTTTCACATGGCGGCCTTCATCGCCGCCCACGGTTTCTAAAGAAGAGTGGGGCGATCATCCCGCTTTCTGTTTGTGGAGTTGTCATGAAGCCGACAGTCCTGTTGATCGATCACCCGGTGAGCAAGCGCGACGACCGCGCCTCGGCGCAGCTTGTCGAGATGGGCTACCGGATCGAGTGGTGCTCACCGGGCCGCGGCGACACCCTGCCGCCGCCGGTCGACAACGACTACGCGGCGGTGGTGGTCTACGGTGGCGCCGAGAGCGTGAACGACGCCGCCTCCGCGCCCTACATCCGCGACGAGATCGACTGGATCGGGCGCTGGGTCGACAGCGGCCGGCCCTATCTCGGCATCTGCCTTGGCAGCCAGCTGCTGGCCAGCGCGTTGGGCGGGCGGGTCGGCCGCCACCAGGACGGGCTGCACGAGATCGGCTACGTGAAGATTGATCCGACGCCCGCTGCCAACGGCTTTCTCGACCAGTCGCTGCACGTCTACCACTGGCACAATGAAGGCTTCGAGGTGCCGGCGTCGGCCGAACTGCTGGCCTCCGGCCCGGTGTTTCCCAATCAGGCCTTCCGCTACGGCGACAAGGCCTACGGCATCCAGTTCCATCCCGAGGTCGGCCGTCCGGTGATCGAGCGCTGGATGCAAGAGGCCGCTCACATGCTGGCCGAGCCGGGCGCCCAGCCCTGCGATCGGCAGCTTGCGGACTGTGAGCGCCATGACGCCGCTATGGCCGCCTGGCTGCGGCGGTTCCTGAACGACTGGCTGGCCTGACGGCATTTCCGGGAAAAAAGGAAGGGCCGGCGTTTTCCGGGGGGCGGAGTCTGCCGGCCCTTCAGGGCGCAGGGCGGGAAGTCGCTGGCGGTCGGGGATATCCGGCCGGGAGTCAGGGCCGCCAGAACGGCTTTTCCGTCTCTTCCATGACGTCTTCGGCGCTGAGGCCGATGTCCTGCAGCAGGTAGGCCGGCATGGCGCGCAGGTGCGAGCGGTGCTCGTGGCGCGCCTGCCAGTCCGCCAGGATCTGCGTGATGGCCCGGATCGGCCGCAGGCGCGGCCGGGGGTGCACGGCTGCGCTTTCGCGCAGCATCAGGTTGGAGAGCGTCGTCATGGCGTCACCTCACGGTCTGGAGGGCGGGAGAGCCGCTGCCTGCCGGCGGCGGGGCCCAGCGGCGGCCCCAGACGGTCAGCGCCGCGCCGAGGGCGATGAGCGCCCGCCCGCTGCCGCGCCGCAGCCTGGCCAGCCGCTTCCTCGGGTGGCGCCGGCGCAGCCGGTGGCTGGGTTCTTGGACGAAGGATTCCGTGTTCAGGAGCAGATCGATGCCGCCGGCACGGGCGATTGAGCTGTAGAGGATATATGACATAATCTGGCTCATCCTCTCTTGGAGGGGTTGGGGCGGGCACGTCTTGAATGCGCCTTTGATATGAACAAAATTATGCATTTAAGGGCTTCGGACAAACGATGCTTTCTCATCTCATGGATTAGCTGAATTAGGGCATAAGGATGCAGAAAAAACTCCCGCCTTTGAACGCCTTACGCGCATTCGAGGCCGGCGCGCGCCATCTCAGTTTCACCCGGGCAGCCGAGGAACTGCATGTCACCCAGGCCGCCGTCAGCCACCAGGTGAAGGCCCTGGAGGAGCACCTGGGCTACGCCCTGTTCAAGCGCATGACCCGCAAGCTGGGGCTAACGGAGCAGGGGCGGGCGCTGTTCCCGGTGGTCAGCGAGGCCTTCATGCGGATTGCCGAGGCCGCCGAGAATCTGCGCGATGCCGGCGACTCGCGCACGCTAACCGTGTCCGTCACCCCGGCTTTCGGCGCCAAGTGGCTGGTCTACCGCCTGCCCAAGTTCTGGCAGAAGCACCCGGAGATCGACCTTCGGGTCCACCACTCGATCCAATGTGCCGACCTGCGCTACGACGACGTCGATGTCGCCATCCGCTTCGGGGCGGGAAGCTGGGACGGCCTGGAATGCGAGTTCATGCTGCGCGTCGACTACACGCCGGTGTGCAGTCCGGCCCTGCTGAAGGGCAAGCATCCCCTGAAGCGGCCCGACGACCTGCGCCACCACACGCTGCTGCACGAAGACGACTACGACGGCTGGACGCAATGGCTGGCGGTCGCCGGGGTGAACGACGTCAATCCGCGCCGCGGCCCGATCATGGACGACTGGACGGTGCTGGTGCAGACCGCCGTCGACGGTGTCGGCATCGCGCTGGGCAAGCCGAGCATGCTGGCGCGCGACCTTGCGGACGGGACCCTGGTGGCGCCCTTCGACATCACCATGCTGACCGATCTCGGCTACCACATGGTCTATCTGCCGGGGGCGCTGGAGCGCGAGAAGGTGCGTGTCTTCCGCGACTTCATTATGGAAGAGATCGGTGCCGAGGCCGTCTGAGCCATCCTACCGCCGGTGCGGCGCGGCGATCTGCTGCGCGGTGGCGGCGGTCCCGCCCGGCGCTGCGGCGATCGGCGGGCCGACGATCTCGAAGTAGAGCTTGCGCCGCATCGCCACGGCGAAGTCGTCGAAGTCGTCGGCCGTGAGCAGGAATGCCCCCGGCCCGCCGACCACACCCGCCAGGTAGTAGCGTGCGAGGCGCGGTTCCTCGTTGAGGATCGCCAGGCCGTTGATGGTGATGCCGAGGCTGTTGGCTGCCGCCCGCGCGAAGGCCGGCGAGCCGCCTTCATTGGAGCGGCCGTCGCCGGACACGTCGATCACCTGGCGTTCGCCCTGGAAGCCGTTGGTCTGGGTCCACAGCACCGCAGCGTCGATGGCGTTGCCCAGCGCGGTGGCGCCGCCCGTCACCATGCGCCCGGTGGTGCGCACCGTGTTGGCGAAGGCAAGGGCATCGCCGCGGCCGGCGATCCGCGTCCAGCCGACGGCGCGGGTCTGCGCCGCAGCGCTCGACCACTGCAGCAGGCTGACGGCGATGCCCCTGCTGCCCGCCTGTTCCAGCGCGGCCAGCACGGCGGGATCCTCGAAGGCGGCTGCAATGCCTTCCATCTGCAATTCGAACTCATGAAGATTGACGCTGGAGGAGCAATCGACGGCGAGCACCAGTTCTAGGTGCACCAGCTGCGCCGCCGGGGCCGGCGCGGCGGCGAAACCGCTGGCGGCAAGCCACAAGACGAGTCCCGCCGGCAGCGCTCTGCCCACCGAAAACGTCCTGAAGGACCGCGAGAGAGCTGCGCGCAGGCCTGCCATGCGGCAAGTCTAACGGGCTTTCAGAGCGGCCGGTAGCGACGCGAAACGACCGCAGGCGAACGATTGCGGCGCCGGCGCGGCTTCAGAACCTGGGAGCGATGGGTACCTGGCGCAGCTTCTCGGCGGTCTCGCGACGCCAGGCGACGGCGTCATTCACCTGCTTCAGTGTCAGGGGGGCGCCGGTTTGCGCATTGATCATCCTGCCGCTGTCGTCTCCCTCTTCGGCACTGAGATAGGCCGTCGCGCTGTCCGGCGCTTCGGGAGAACTGGCGGCGGGGATCTGCACGGGGATGCCGCCGAAGGTCGCGGCGTGCGCGGGCGGCGCGTCCGGCAGAAGGACTTGGCCGGCCGGCATCACGACGGTGTCGGGAACGCTCGGCTGCGGCGGAGCGAGGCGACGACCGTTCTGGACGGCCGAATCAGGCGCCTCGATGATCACGGTTGCGGGCATGGTAGGCGGCGCCGACACCCCGGGAGCCGCCGGCTGCGGAACCGCCAGCTTGTAGACGACCAGGGGGCCGTGTTCGCCCTGTTGAACCGAAAACACCATCGCCAGCGCGCCAACGGCGCAGGCAGTCAACGCTTTGCGTGAGCGCAAGCCGCATTCCCCCCAAGGTTTGGCCGCAGATCGCCAGGGGAAAATTAGAGCCATGCGGACTCATCGGATGAGTCATTTCTGTGGCCTGGGCTGGGCCTGCAGAAGGCGGCTGGCGCTCGAGAAGCGTCAGCGCGGCGCCTCGGAGGTGGTGTCCTGTTTCAACTCGACGGCGGTCTGCTCGCGCCAGGCAACGTCGTTCTGCACCATCTCCACGGTAATGGTCTTGCCGTTCTTGCGATTGACCAGGCTTTCGTCGGCCGGCGTCTCGTCGGTGACGCGTATTGCCGGGCGACAGTTGCTGGTGGGATTGTTTTGGCGAACCGCCTCCATGGCGCAGGTCAGCGAGAGCGGTTCCGCGCTGGCAGTGGGGAGGGAAAGGCCGAGGCCGAGCGGAAAGCTCAGCGCGGCCAGTATCGTCGCCGTGCGCACCATGGGTTGCCTCCTTTGACTCGACTGACTGCGGAAACGCCCGCGGGCGCGCCCTTTCGTGTTCGAGGAGCCAACGGGGCCGCGGTGGGTTGGTTCCCCTTCTGCGCGATTTGACCGGGCCAAAGTGAAACGCCCCCTCGAAGGGCCGCCGGGGGAGCGGTTTCGAGGAGGCGTTTCTGGAGCTTCGGTTCTGCTTTCGGCTCGGTGCCCGGGGCTTGGGGGAAGGGGCACTGTCACCTGTACTGCGCGGGCGCGGCTGGAACCTCGGGGGCTAGGGGAGGTAGAGGCCTAGTCGAGTTCACGCAGCTTGCGTGCGGTGTCGCGATGCCATTTCACGTCCTTCTGCACCATTTCCAGTGTCAGCGGCTGGCCGGTGGTGGTGCTTACCATCACCTTGGAGCGGTCGCTGTCCGGCTCCAGTCCGGCGACGGCATCGCCACCGCCATTCAGGCTGGTCAGCAGCGCCGCGGCCACCAGGGCACACACGGAAAGGGCGGCAAGAATACGCAGCATCGTTTTATTCCACTTCACGCGGTCTAAGGAACCTGGGCCTGTCGGGGGAGCGATTGGGCCCCGGTTCGGATTGAGAACCCCGTTAACACGGAAAGGTTCCCGCCCGCCAGCGTGCCAAAGCAGTGTTTTTCGGCGCACCGAAGAAATCCTAGAAAAGCCAGGCCGGCAGGGCCGTCGCCAGCGGCTGCCACAGCCACAGCACCGCCATGCCGAGAATCTGCAGGCCGATGAAGGGAACCACGCCGGCATAAATTTGTCCGGTGGTGATTTCCTTCGGCGCCGCGCCGCGCAGGTAGAAGAGGGAAAAGCCGAAAGGCGGGGTGAGGAAACTGGTCTGCAGGTTGATGGCGATGAGGATCGATAGCCACACCGGGTCATGGCCCATGACGATCAGCACCGGCGCCACCAGCGGCAGCAGGATCACCGAGATCTCGACGAAGTCGAGGAAGAAGCCGAGGACGAAGATCAGCGCCATGACGAACAGCAGGGCCCCTTCGGGCCCGCCGGGCATGGCCTCGATGATCGCCTCGATATGGGCGTCCCCCCCGAGGCCGCGGAACACCAGGGAGAACACGCTGGCGGTCAGGATGGTGGCGAAGATCATGGCGGTGATGGTGAGGGTCGCGGTCATCACCGGCTTCAGCAGGCCGCCGCGCCAAGCGCGCCGCAGAGCGACGGCGATGGCGAAGGCGGCGACCGCCATCAACAGCACCGCAACGGCGCCCAGCAGCCAATCGGCCGTGCCGGAGTCGCCGCGCTGGAGGCGCACCGGAGCGAAACGGGCAAGCAGGGCGAGGGCGAGAAGGGCGCCGCCGCCCAGGTAGATCGCGCGCGGCGAGCCGCTCCCTGATGCCTGGGGCCGCGCCGCGGCCAGCAGCAGGGCGCCGATGGCGCCGACCGAGGCCGCTTCGCTGGGCGTCGCCACACCGCCGAGGATGGAGCCGAGCACCGCGACGATAAGCAGCAGCGGCGGGATCAGGGCATGCAGCACTTCCCGCGTGGCGGGGCGCGCCGTCGGTATCGCCAGTGCCGGCGCCGCCTTGGGCGAGGTCCAGGCCTTCACCAGCATGTAGACGACATAGATGGCGACCAGCATGAGTCCCGGCACCAATGCGGCGGCGAAGGTCTGGCCGACCGAGATGGTGTCGATGGTGAAGAGGCCCTGGCGGAACTGCGCCTGCTGGTAGGCATTCGACATGACGTCGGAAAGAATGATCAGCAGTGTCGAGGGCGGGATGATCTGGCCCAGGGTGCCCGCGGTGCAGACCAGGCCCGAGGCGAGCTTGGGGCTGTAGCCGTTGCGCAGCATGGTGGGCAGGGCGATCATGCCCATGGCGACCACAGTGGCGCCGACGATGCCGGTGGAGGCGGCCAGCAGGGCGCCGACCAGGATGACAGAGACGCCGAGCCCGCCGCGCAGGCTGCCGAAGAGGCGCCCCATGGTCTCCAGCAGTTCCTCGGCAATGCGGCTCTGCTGCAGCACCACGCCCATGAAGACGAAGAGCGGGATGGCGATCAGCACGTCGTTGGTCATGGTGCCGAAGAGGCGCTGGCCGAGAGCGCCCAGCAGCGAGACGTCGAACATGCCGAAGGCCCAGCCCAGCGCGGCGAAGGCCACGGCGACGCCGGTCAGCGTGAAGGAGACCGGATAGCCGAGCAGGATGGCGCCGATCAGCGCGGCGAACATCAGGAGGTCGAGGTACTCGGTCATGCCCCGGAGCTGCCTTCCATCTTGCCTTCTTTCAGGCGCAGCAGGTCGCGCAGGGTGCAGGCGAGACCCTGGACGATAAGCAGGAGGCAGAAAGCCGGGATGAGCGACTTCAGCAGGAAGGAGGCCGGAATGCCGCCGACCGAGATGGGTCCCTCCAGCACCGCCCAGGAATTGCGCACCGAGGGCCAGGTGAACCAGGCGAGCATCAGCATGGAGGGCAGCAGGAAGCCCAGCGCGCCGGCGAGGTCGATGACGGCACGCCCGCGCGGGGCGAGCCGGCTGTAGAAGATGTCAACCCGCACATGGCCGTCGACCAGCAGGGTGTAGCCGGCGCCCAGCATGAACAGGGCGGCGTGCATGTAGAGCACGCTCTCATTGAGGAAGATGTAGCTGATCCCGAAGACGTAGCGCAGCACCACCACGGCAAACTGCAGCAGCACCATGAACAGCGCCAGCCAGCGCACCGTCGCGCCGACGGCGTGGTTCACGGCGTCGATCCGGGCAATCCACTGCTGCATATCGTTTACCCCCGATGGGAATGCACGCTGCCATTCCCTCCGTTTGTCGCCCCGGTGTTTGATGCAAACAAAGCTGTCGTCCCGGGGTCAAGCCCCGGGACGACAGTGATGTGTGGAGCGCGCACAGGTGCGCTCTCGGTACTCGCTGCCTCACCCCTTGGCGTAGGTGTAGTCCAGCGCGCGGGCGTTCATCTGACCGTTGTCCGCATAGACCATGTAGTCGGCAACCGAGGCCCGGTAGGTGATGAAGCTCTCGGTGATGCGCTTGACCAGCTCGTCGCTGTCTTCGCGCAGTTCGGCGACTACCTCGCCGGCGGCGTTGCCCATGGCGACCATGACGTCGTCCGGCAGCTTCTTCACCATGACGCCCTGTTCGGCCACCAGCTTCTGCAGCGCCTGGGCGTGCTTGGTGGTGTACTCGGTCCACACGTCGTTGTAGAGCGACGAGCAGGCGTAGCTGACGGCCTGCTTCAGGTCGTCGGGCAGCGCTTCGTAGGCCTGCATATTGATGGCGCACTCTTCGGCGGACGAGGGCTCGCCGACACCCGGCCAGTAGTAGTTCTTGGCGACCTGGTAGAAGCCCAGTGCCGAGTCCGACCACGGGCCGATGAACTCGCCGGCATCCAGCGCGCCGGATTGCAGCGCCTGGAACATGTCGCGCCCGCCCATGGCCTGCACCGCCATGCCGAGCCTCGCACACATCTCGGAAGCAAGGCCCGTGGTGCGGAAGCGCAGGCCCTTGAGGTCGTCGACCGAGTTGATCTCGTTGCGGAACCAGCCGGCCCACTGCGGACCGGAGTTGCCGCAGAGGAAGGGCTTCAGGCCGAAGCGGGCGTAGATCTCGTCGTAGAGCGCCTGGCCGCCGCCGTGGGCCAGCCAGCCGACCTGCTCGTCGGCGCGCAGGCCGAAGGGCTGCGAGCCGAACAGCAGAATGCCCTTCGACTTGGACCCCCAGTAGGCCGGCACGGCGTGGTAGATCTCGGCGGTGCCTTCGGAGACGGCGTCGAACACGCCCGGCCCCGGCACCAGTTCGCCGGCGGCGAAGAGAGTCACCTCGATGCGGCCGCCGGAAAGCGCGGTAATGCGGTCGGCCAGCTGCTGGGCGGCGACGCCCGGCCCCGGCAGGTTCTTCGGCCAGGCGGTGACCATCTTCCACTGCAGCTTGCCCTGGGCGATGGCCGGCGCGGCAAGCGTGCCGGCCGCGGCGGCGCCGACGGCGGCCCCGGTGCCGGTTTTCAGGAACTCACGTCTTTTCATTGCAACTCTCCCAGTTGGATACCCCGTCTAGTTTGAAGCCAAGCGCGTTCCTCAGTCCAGCATCGGCAGGTTGAGTCCCTGCTCGTGTGCGCAGTCGATGGCGATGTCGTAGCCGGCGTCGGCGTGGCGCATGACGCCGGTCGCCGGATCGTTCCACAGCACGCGTGCGATCCGCTTGGCGGCTGCCTCGCTGCCGTCGCAGCAGATCACCATGCCGGCGTGCTGCGAGAAGCCCATGCCGACGCCACCGCCGTGGTGCAGCGACACCCAGGTGGCGCCGCTCGCGGTGTTCAAGAGCGCGTTCAAGAGCGGCCAGTCGGAGACGGCGTCGGAGCCGTCCCGCATCGCCTCGGTCTCGCGGTTGGGGCTGGCGACCGAGCCGGAATCCAGGTGGTCGCGGCCGATGACGACCGGTGCCTTCAGCTCGCCCTTGGCCACCATCTCGTTGAAGGCGAGGCCCAGCCTGTCGCGCTGGCCGAGGCCGACCCAGCAGATGCGCGCCGGCAGACCCTGGAAGTGGATGCGCTCGCGCGCCATGTCGAGCCAGTTGTGCAGGTGCGGATCGTCGGGGATCAGCTCCTTCACCTTGGCGTCGGTCTTGTAGATGTCCTCGGGATCGCCCGAGAGCGCTGCCCAGCGGAAGGGGCCGACGCCGCGGCAGAAGAGGGGGCGGATGTATGCCGGCACGAAGCCCGGGAAGTCGAAGGCGTTGGTGACTCCCTCGTCCTTGGCGACCTGGCGGATGTTGTTGCCGTAGTCGAAGGTCGGGATGCCTTGCGCGTGGAAGTCCAGCATGGCGCGCACGTGCACCGCCATGGAGGCCTTGGCGGCCTTCACCACCGTTGCCGGATTGGCGCTCTTCTCGCGCTCCCACTGCTCCAGCGTCCAGCCGGCGGGGAGGTAGCCGTTCAGTGGGTCGTGCGCCGAGGTCTGATCGGTGACCGCGTCCGGCTTCACGCCGCGCTTTACCAGTTCGGGCAGGATTTCGGCACAGTTGCCGAGCAGGCCGACGGAGATCGCCTCGCCCTTCTTCGTCGCGGCGTTGATCGCGGCGAGGGCCTCGTCCAGCGTATCGCAGCGCCTGTCGAGGTAGCCGGTGCGCAGGCGCATCTCGATGCGCGAGGGCTGGCACTCGACCGCCAGCATGGAGGCGCCGGCCATGGTGGCGGCCAGCGGCTGCGCGCCGCCCATGCCGCCGAGACCCCCGGTCAGGATCCACTTGCCTTTGAGATCGCCCCCGAAGTGCTGGCGGCCCATCTCCACGAAGGTCTCGTAGGTGCCCTGCACGATGCCCTGGCTGCCGATGTAGATCCACGAGCCCGCGGTCATCTGGCCGTACATCATCAGGCCGGCCTTATCGAGCGTGTTGAAATGCTCCCAGGTCGCCCAGTGCGGCACCAGGTTGGAGTTGGCGATCAGTACCCGCGGGGCATCGGCATGGGTGCGGAACACGCCGACCGGCTTGCCGGACTGCACCAGCAGGGTCTCGTCGTCACCGAGATCCTTCAGGCAGGAGACGATGCGGTCGAAGCACTTCCAGTCGCGCGCGGCCCGGCCGATGCCGCCGTAGACCACCAGTTCCTCCGGCTTCTCGGCGACGTCGGGGTCCAGGTTGTTCATCAGCATGCGCAGCGGCGCCTCGGTCAGCCAGGACTTGGCCGAGAGCTCGGTCCCCTGGGGGCTGCGGATCACGCGGGCATTGTCCCGCCGCGGGTTGGCGCTGGTATCGGGCATGGCGGCAGTCCTCCGGAAGGCTTTCCAAGTTGTATATACAACTTTGACATAGGAGTCGAGGGAGCCCGGATTGGTGCGGCAGTTGCTTACCTGTGGTTAAGATTTCTCGGGTTTAACTGCAATCTCAGGATGAGCGGCCTCGGCTGCGCATCGGGAGGGAAGGGAGACAGCGGTATGGTTTCAGCAGCCGTGCAGCAGGCGAGCACCGAAATCGCAAACTGCCTTGTCGCGGGCTATCGCAACGAGCGCGGCATTCATGCGGAGACGGTGATCGGTGCCGCCGCGGCTTTGGCCGGAGAGTTCGCCCTCAGGTCAACCGCGTCGCAGCTGCCCGACAGTGGCTGGGTCTTCAGCCCCGAGGCGAGCGAATTGATCTTCGGCGATCCGGGCCTTTGCGACATGCTGCGGGAAACCGCCCTGGAGGCTGGCGCCGGCGAAGCCGACATGCCGAAGCCCGTTGAACTATCCAAGCGCATCGCCGGCTCGGTCGGCGGCAGCCCCTATCCGCCGCTCAGCGTTCCCCAGCATCACTACCCCCACGAATGGTCGCCCAATGCCTGCGTGAAGTTTCGTGTCGAGATCGAACGGATTGCTGCCGCTCACCAGTTGACCAAGCTGGAAGTCGTGGTGGCGATCGTCATGGCGACGCAGGCGCTGATCGTGCAGGCGAAGTCCGCCCTCTCTCCGGCCATTGGCGCTACGCTGGCGATGGAAATCATGGGCGGCGTCTCACACATGGCGCCGCTGAAGCAGCCGGTTTGAACGCCCCGCTGTCGACAGGCTCTATATCCGCCTGCAGGTCCGGTCCATGATGAGTTGCCAGCCGTCGCCGCTGTCGGCTTCCCAGAGGGCGCGGAATTCCTCGCTGCCGGTGAAGCGGAACTCCTCGCGCACCCGTGCGGTGGTGCCGAGAACGTGGTGCATCTCGCCTTCCAGCCTCACCCAGGTCGGCGCTTCCTCGACGACCTTCATGATGATGGTGGCATCGTAGGACACGATGCGGCGCAGCGAGAGCGGCGCTCTCATACCACCGGGGCCACCGTCCGCGCTGCCGTCCAGCCAGACGTCGAGCAGGGCGGCGCCGTTGTCCTCCTTGATCTCGCCGACCAGGAAGTCGTCGCTGCGGCGGTAGGTCAACGTCATCGCGACGTCTTGGGCACCTTCCTTGGCAGTGCAGGTCCAGGTGCCGACCAGGGTCTCGGCGACCGGTTCGGCGGTGGCAGGCAATGCATGCCCGCAGAGCGCAGTGGCGAGGGCGAGCGCGGCGAGGGCGGGTCGGCATCGGCTGGGTCGCATGGCGGAGTCCTCTTCATCGTCGTCATCTTCCAGGGCGCGGCGAACCATCGGAATCTTCTGCGCGCGATGGTAGACAGGGTCCAGCACGCGCGGGCACTCATCTGGTCAATGGGTGTCCGGAGGGATCGTTCCCGGGCGGCGGTCGGCCATTGCCGTCAATTTTCTGCTGATTTTACCCTTAAGGCTTCTGTCAGGTAGCGCGCATAAGGTCGTCATGCTCGGGATGGGATGGGCGGCGCGAATGCGTTGCAGATGCAGCGGCGCTTTTTCGGGATGGTCTGTGCCGCCGGGGTGTTGTCAGTCGGGGGCCGGTTTCAGCGCAAGACGTCGCCAAGGGCGAGCGGCGGCATGCGGCCCGGTGGGCCGATGCTGGCGACGTAGAGGAGCGAGAGGTCAGATGCAGCAGATTCAGGACATCATTGCCGGAGCGGTGGACTCACTGAGCGCCGCCGACCAGGAATCGGCTGCCCCCCGCTTCCGTCCCCTCACCGGCGAGGAACTGCGGCGGGCCAAGCGCGCCTACGTCACCACGCGCATCGACCTGACGCAGGCGGCCCGGCTGATGACCGCTGGCGCGCAGCCGCGGGCCGGCGACCTGCTGCTCGCGCGTGTCGTGAAACTCGGCCATCACCGCAAGCTGGAGAGCCCGGCGGGCCGCCGGCAAATCCTCTTCACCGACGACCTTATTCTCGTCTGCTATGGCGCGCGCTACGCCAGCGACCAGTTCGAGGCGCTGGTGCCTGATAGCCTGGCGCCCTGTCATCTCGCCGCCGCCGGCGGCATCGCTGGCCTGTGCAACGCCCGGCACGCGACGGCGCGCAAGCCGACGGAAATCGAACCGCTGGGGCTCATCGCCGATGCCGAGGGCCGCGTGCTCAATCTTGCCGACTTTGCGGAGCGTCGCGCGAAGGGTACGGCGCTGCAACCCTATGTCCTGGCCGTTGTCGGCAGCTCCATGAATGCTGGCAAGACCACCACCGTCGCGTCTATGGTTCGCGGCCTGGCGAAGTCCGGCCTCAGCGTCGGCGCGGCGAAGGTTACCGGCACCGGTGCCGGGTGCGACCGCTGGGCGATGGTCGATGCCGGCGCCGAGGTGGTGCTGGACTTCACCGATTTCGGCTATGCCTCGACCTATCAGGTGCCGGTGGAGCGGACGGCGGCTGTGCTGGATGCGGCGGTTGCCGCCCTCGGCCGTGAAGGCTGCGACGTCGTGGTGGTAGAACTGGCTGACGGCCTGCTGTTCCCAGAGACAGCGGCGCTGGCCGAGCATGCGAGCTTCCGCGCGCAGGTTGACGGCGTGGTGCTGGCAGCCTCGGACTCCATGAGCGCCGGCTTTGGCGCCGACTGGCTGCTGCAGCGCCGCCTGCCGCTCATCGGGCTTGCCGGTAAGCTGAGCTCCAGCCCGCTGATGATCCGCGAGGTCGAGGCGTCCTGCAGCGTCCCCGTGCTGGGCCTAGACGCGCTTGAATCCGGGGAGTGGACTCAGAAGGTCGGGCCCTCCAGCAAGCGCGTTGCGGCCTGACGGAACGAATCATAGATGAAGCTACCCCGCCTCTTCGCCGGATCGCGCCGCCGGGACTTCGCCCTGCTGGTGGTGAACGGCGGCGTGCAGGCGGCCGGCGCGGTCGCCACCGCGCTGCTGGTGCACGCCGGCTTCGATCGCCTGATCGCCGGCGAGGGCGCCGATGGAGGCGGCATGGGGCAGTCCGCCTGGATCGTCGGCATTCTCATCGGCATCGCCGTTGTCAATGCCTGGCTGCGCTACCGTGAGCACGTCGACGCCGAGCGCGTCGGCCAGTCCTATGTCCATGCCCTACGCATGCGGCTCTACCGCCATCTCATGCGTGTCGGCCCCGGTATCGCCGGCAAGATGAGTCGCGGCGCGCTCACGCTGCGCTTCGTCGGCGACCTCACGGCGTTGCGCCGCTGGGTCAGCCTGGGTCTCGCGCGGCTGTTGGTGGGCAGCGTGGTGATCGTCACCGCCCTTGCCGTCCTGGCGGCGATCGAGCCGACGATCGCGCTCTCTGTCGGCACCGGTGTGGCGATGGCCGGACTGCTGGGCCTCGGCCTGGGTGCCCGTTTGCAATCGGCGACACGCGAGGTGCGCCGGCGCCGCGGGCGCTTGGCGGCTGCCTTGACCGACCGTCTTGCGCATCTCCACTTGGTGCAGGTCTTTGGTCAAGAGCGCCGTGAGACGGCGCGCTTCAAGACGTTGAGCCGTCGTCTCAAGGCCGCGTTCCTGCAGCGGGCCGGCGCCATCGGGTTGCTGCGTGCCCTGGCCGACGCCGGCGCCGCCACCGCCAGCCTCTGCGCCCTGCTGGTCGGCGCGCAACTCGTAGCCTTGGGGGTGGCGAGCCCCGGTGCCGTGGTGGCGGCGATGCTGGTGGCAGGCCTGCTGGCACCGCGCCTGCAGGAGCTCGGCCGCATCTACGAATACTGGACTGCAGCGCACATCGCCCGCGAGAAGCTGCACTACCTGCTGCGCATCCGCCCGCCGCGCGCCGGCGCGCTGGCGCGCGGCGGTCTCGATTTGCCGCAGGGGCGCGGCGCGCTGGCGTTGCGCGGTATCGCTCTCGACGGCCTGCTGCCACCGCTCGATCTCGCCATCGCGCCGGGCGAACGTCTCTGCATTGTCGGCGAGAACGGGGCGGGCAAGTCCTCGCTGCTGCAGGTGATAGCCGGCTTGCGCCGCCCCGACGGCGGCAGCGTCGAGCTGAACGGTCAGGATCTGGCCGTTACCGACGCGCGTCAGGTGCGCCGTGCGATCGGCCTGGTTTCCTGCGATCTGCCGCTGCTGCGCGGCAGCCTGCGTTTCAACCTGACCTATGGTCTTGGCGGGCCCGACAAGGCGGCGGAAAGTGCCCTGGACGAGATCGTCGCGCGCTGCGATCTCGCGGGTCTGCTGGAACGGCTGCCGCAGGGGCTCGATACCCAGCTCAGCGAGCAGCAGTCACGGCTCTCCACCGGCGAGCGCCTGCGCATTGCACTGGCGCGCAGCCTACTGCTGCGCCCGCAGGTGCTGCTGCTTGACGAGATGGACGCCCATCTCGACGGCGAGGGTGTCGCCGCGCTGGATAAGGTCATCCGCGAATTCGAAGGGTCGCTGGTTTTCGTCACCCACCGCCGCGAGCGCACGGCCTTGGCAACGCGCACCCTCACGCTGCGCGCCGGCCAGCCTGCTGTGCAGACGGACGGGGCAGCACCGCTGCCGCTCCCGCTCCCGCACCTGAAGGTGGTGACATGACCGCGCGTCCACTGAGCCCGGCCAAACTGTGCCGGGAGAACGCAAACTGCAATGCCGCCGCGGTGTCGCGGCCGGAGGCGCTGCTCGGCCAGCTATCCTTGCGCGCGGCGGACGGCGCCGAGCGCCCGAACTATTTCTACTTCATGCCGAAAGACACCGACCCGACACGGCCTCCGCTGGTATCGGTGCACGGCATCTCCCGAAACGTCGAGGAACATGCGCGTGCCTTCGCGCCGCTGGCGGCAGCACAGCGCCGCCTGCTGATCGCGCCACACTTCGATGCCGCTCGCTTCGACGGCTTCCAGCGCCTGGCGCGCGATACGGAGTCAGTGGTAGAGAACCTGTGGGAGGACATCGAGTCTTTCACCGGCGTGCCGCAGGGGCCGGTCGACATGGTCGGCTTCTCCGCTGGTGCGCAGTTCACCCATCGCTACGCCATGCTGAACCCGCAGCGTATCCGCTCGCAGGTGCTGGTCGCCGCCGGCTGGTTCACGCTGCCCAGCGAGCGCGACAGCTATCCCTACGGTGTAAAGCGCGACAGCCGGCGCGGCCGGCGGGCGGCGGAGAACCTGACACGTTTCCTGGCGCTGCCGACCCTCGTGCTGGTGGGCGCACGCGACGACCTGCGCGACGCCGCGCTGCGCCGCAGCCCGGACATCGACATCAAGCAAGGCATCAACCGCATCGAGCGCGCCAGCCGCTGGAGCTGCAACTTCCTGCAGGCGGCGACCCGCGCGGGTGTCGCACCCTGCCTTCAGTTTGCCGTCATGCCGGATTGCGGCCATGCCTTCGAGGACTGTGTCTCCAGAGGTGGGCTGGTCGAGCAGGTCGGCCACTGGCTGCGGCTCGGGTAGGGCGGGTCGCTTCGCTCGCAAGAACATCGATATGGGAAGATTGAGGAGAGACCTTATGCATGCCATTCCTGGACGTTCGTTTTCCACATTTCGGCTGTTGTTGGTGCTGCCACTGCTGACCGTTCTCGCGGCCTGCGCAGCGGCACCGAAGGAGCCGGACACGCGGACGATCGGCCTGGATCTCTGGTCCGGCGAGGCGAGCGGCGCCGGGCAGGCGCTGCCGGCGCTCAACGTCGTGCATGGCTCTCGCACGATCTCCGGTCCCACTGCGTGGACGCATGACAAGACCGGGCAGGTGCTGCAGGTCTACGAACGCCGCAACGTCGAAAGCGACGGCGTGAAGTCGCAGCTCTTCACCGTCCGCCCGGACGGCCAGGCGCTGGGCCGTGTCTTCGACACACGCCCCGGGCGCGCCGACCGCAGCTTCGAGAACGATGCCTTCTTTCCGCTCGGCACCTGGTCGCGCGGCGAGAGCCGGGATTTCCAGGTGGTCGAGTACACCGAGCAGGGACCGCAGACGCGCATCGCCACCATGAAGATCCGCCGTCTCGACTTCACCTTCCGGGACGTGCCGCACTCGCTGCGCTACGACTGGATCCTGAAGGACGCCAATGGGACGGTGCTGTACAACGAGCGCTACGTTTACAGCCCAGGCGTCGGCTTCGCCGCCTTCGACAACCGGCTGAAGTAGCCAGCCGCCAAGCTAGCGGCCCTGGGCGGTGAAGCGCCCGCCCAGGCGGTAGCGCTCGCCCGGGTGCAGCAGGCGCGCCCAGGTGACCGGCACGCCGGCAGACCAGGTCTGGCGGCGCAGCAGCAGGCAGGGCTCGCCGGGCTTCATCCCCAGCAGCTTGCGCTCCTCCGCCGAGGGCATCACCGCCATCACCACGTGCTCGGCCTCGCTGAGCGGCGCGGTGTCCTGCAGGTACTTGTGGGGCGTGATGGCGGCGAAATCCTGCGCCAGGTAGTCGGGGGCCGCCGCCGGATTCACATAGCGGTCCTCCAGCTGCACCGGCTGGCCGTTCTCACGATGCACGATGACCGAGTGAAAGACCGTGTCGCCGCGCGCCAGCCCCAGCAGCCTAGCATCGAGCGCGCGCGCCTTCTCGCGCCGCAGCAGATGCAGTTCGGCGCTGTGCGCGTGGCCGCGCGCGCGGATCTCCTCGGCGATGTTGCGGATGGCCAGCACTTCCGACTGCGGCTTGGGCGGGGCGACGTAGGTGCCGGCGCCCTGCACCCGCTCCAGCCAGCCCTCCGTGGTCAGCTCGCGCAGCGCCCGGTGCACCGTCATGCGGCTGACCGAGAGTTCCACCGTCAGCTCGTTCTCCGAGGGCACGCGGTTGCCCTCCGGCCAGTCGCCGGCCAGGATACGCCCGACGATGTAGTCCTTCACCTGCTGGTAGAGCGGCGGGTCGGACTCGGCGGTGCCGGCGGTGGCGCGGGGCATGGGAAAACCGGTTCCTCTTGCGGCGGGCTGTGGTCCCGCCGCCAAAAAATCTGTATGAACTTGTATATACAACGGCGCGGCGGCTTGCCAGCCCGCCGCGTCAGCCAGCCCGAGGGACGATCGCGTGGATCTCTACAACTTCAAACAAGGCAGCCTGCCGCTGCTGGTCTCCATGCCGCACAGCGGCACCCATATCCCGGACGCGATGGCGGCGCGGATGACGGATGTGGCGCGCACGGTGCCGGACACCGACTGGCACCTGCCCGGGCTCTACGACTTCCTGGCGGGGCTCGACGTCTCGGTGATCTCGGCGACCCACTCGCGCTACGTCATCGACCTGAACCGCGCGCCGGACAGCCGCGCGCTCTATCCCGGTGCCAGCAACACCGAACTCTGCCCGCTGCAGACCTTCGACATGGAGGAAATCTATCTGGAAGGCCGGCGGCCCGACGAGACCGAGGTGGCCGAGCGGCGCGAGACCTACTGGCGGCCCTACCACCAGCGCATCGACGAAGAACTGGCGGCGATCAAGGCGCGCCACGGCCTTGCCCTGCTGTGGGACGCCCATTCGATCCGCAGCGTACTGCCGCGCTTCTTCGACGGCCGGCTGACCGACCTCAACCTCGGCACCGGCGACGGCACGGCCGCGGCGGCGAGCCTGCTCGATATCCTGGGGGCGGTGGCCCGCGACGCCGGGAACCTGGGCTACACCCATGCGGTGAACGGGCGCTTCAAGGGCGGCTACATCACCCGCAGCCATGGGGATCCGGCGAACGGCATCCACGCCGTGCAGCTGGAGCTCACCCAGTCGACCTACATGGACGAGACACCGCCTTTCGGCTTCCGCGAGGACCTCGCCGAGCAGGTCCGCCCGGTGCTCTCCGGCCTCATCCACGCCATGCTGGCCTGGGCGGAGCTGGAACAGCAGGGCTGAGCGGGCTCCCCTCACCCAGCTTCGTCTAAGTTCGCTCCGCTCACGAAGACTTCGCAACCCTCTCCCGCCAGGGGAGAGGGTTCGAGTTATTACCCTCTCCCCTTCGTGGGAGAGGGTTGCGCAGCGTTAGCGAGATCGAAGATCGAGCTTACGCAAAGCTGGGTGAGGGGGACGCAGCCTCAGCCCTTTACCACCGTGCCGTCCTTCACCACCTGGCGGCAGGGGTTGTGGCCGATGCGGTAGGCCAGTTCGGCCGGCGAGCTGATGTCCCACAGGACGAAGTCGGCGACCTTGCCGGCCTCCAGGGTGCCGTGGGTCTCTTGCATCCCCAGGGCGCGGGCGCCGTTGCGGGTGATGCCGGCCAGCGCCTCCTCCGGGGTCAGCCGGAACAGGGTGCAGCCCATGTTGAGGATCAGCAGGATCGAGGTGACCGGCGAGGAGCCCGGGTTGCAGTCCGTCGCCAGCGCGATCGGCACGCCGGCTTTGCGCAGCGCCTCGACCGGCGGCAGCTTGGTCTCGCGCAGGAAGTAGAAGGCGCCCGGCAGCAGCACCGCGACCGAGCCCTTCAGCGCCATCGCTCTGATGCCGTCCTCGCAGGTGTATTCCAGGTGGTCGGCGGAGAGGCCGCCGAAGCGGGCGACCAGGTTGGCGCCCTTGAGATCCGAGAGCTGGTCGGCGTGCAGCTTAATCGGAAGGCCCAGCGCCTGGGCCGCCTCGAACACGCGGGCGACCTGCTCCGGATAGAAGGCGATGCGCTCGCAGAAGGCGTCGACGGCATCGGCCAGGCCGGACTCCGCCACCCGCGGCAGCATGGCGAGCACCGTGTCGATGTAGGCCTCCGGCCGGCGGTCGAACTCCGGCGGGATGGCGTGGGCGCCGAGGAAGGTAGTCTTTACCGTGACCGGGGCGGTCTCGCCCAGGCGCCGCGCGACGCGCAGCATCTTCAACTCGTCGTCCAGGGTCAGGCCATAGCCCGACTTGATCTCGACGGTGGTGACGCCCTCGGCCAGCAGGTCGTCGAGGCGGGGCCGGGCGCCGGCGTAGAGCTGCTCCTCGCTGGCCGCGCGGGTCTGCTCCACGGTGTAGCGGATGCCGCCGCCGGCCCGCGCGATCTCCTCGTAGGAGGCGCCGGTCAGGCGCAGTTCGAACTCGCGCGCGCGGTCGCCGCCGTAGACCAGGTGGGTGTGGCAGTCGATGAGGCCCGGCGTGATCCAGGCGCCGCCGGCGTCATGCACCCGCCGGGCCAGCGCGTCCGGCGCGCCGGGCAACTCGGCCTGGGGGCCGATCCAGGCGATGCGGCCGTCCTCGACAGCCAGGGCGCCGTCCGCGATGGCGCCGTAGGGCGCGCCATTCGACACCCCGCCGGCCACCATCGTGGCCAGGTGCGCCCCTGTCCAGAGATCGTCCCACATACCTACCGACCCACCCAATTCGCGGCCCCGAGTTGTATATACAACCCGCATGCCGTACCCTCGCGGCTCTTCTGGTGTCAAGGCCGCTTGCCCGTTCTTCTCATAGCAGGACTCCATGACGATCCATAAGCTTTTTGCCCAGCGGGCATTTCTTCCCGGCGGTTGGGCCGAAGCTGTCCTTTTCGACGTCGACGGCGCCGGAAACATCGTTGGTGTCACGGCGAATGCCGCGCCGGGCGATGCCGAACGGGCGAAGGGCCCGGTGCTGCCGGGCATGCCGAACCTGCACAGCCACGCTTTCCAGCGCGCCATGGCGGGCCTCGCTGAGCATGCCGCGCCGGGTATTGAACGAGGGGGCGGCCGGCGCGACGATTCCTTCTGGACCTGGCGCGAGGTGATGTACCGCTTTGTCGCGACCCTGACGCCGGATCAGGTCGAGGCCATCGCGGCGCAGCTCTACGTCGAGATGCTGGAGAGCGGCTACACGGCGGTCGGCGAGTTCCACTACCTGCATCACGCGCCCGACGGGCAGCCCTATGCCGATGTCGCGGAGATGTCGCGGCGGACCATCGCCGCCGCCCAGGCCACCGGCATCGGCATTTCCCAGCTGCCGGTGCTCTATGGCTACGGCGGTTTCGGGGCTCAGAAAGCGGGCGAGGGGCAGCGGCGTTTCCTGAATGATCCCAGCCGCTTGCTGCGCATCGTTGAGACGCTTAAAGCGTCGCACAAAGCCGATCCGCAGGTGCGCGTCGGCGTCGCGCCGCACTCCCTGCGCGCGGTCACTCCTGAGACTTTGGATGAAGTGGTGACGGGCCTGACGGCGCTCGACGCCACCGCGCCGCTCCACATCCACATCGCCGAGCAGGTGAAGGAAGTGGACGACTGCGTGGCCTGGTGCGGCCGGCGTCCCGTCGAGCAGTTGTTCGAGATCCAGGCGCCGGACGCGCGCTGGTGCCTGGTCCATGCCACTCACATGACCGACGCGGAGACTTCGGCCCTGGCGGCCTCCGGCGCCGTCGCCGGGCTGTGCCCCACCACCGAGGCCAATCTCGGCGACGGGCTCTTTCCGGCGGAACAATACCTCGACGCCGGCGGGCGCTGGGGCATCGGCTCCGACAGCCACATCTCGGTCAGTCCCATCGAGGACCTGCGCCTCTTCGAGTACGGCCAGCGCCTCGCGACGCGCCGCCGCAACGTGCTGGCTGGTGAGGGGGACGCGGCTTCCGTCGGGCATCGTCTCTACCAACAGGCTCTCGCCGGCGGCGCCCAGGCCCTCGGCCGCCCCATCGGTGCGCTGGAGGTCGGCAGGCGCGCCGACCTCGTCGTGCTCGACCCCGATCATCCCGCCGTCGCCACGCTTCCGCCCGAGCGCCTGCTCGACGCCGTGGTCTTCGCCGGCAACCGCAACCCCGTCCGCGACGTCATGGTCGGCGGCCGGTGGGTGGTGACCGAGGGACGGCACCGGGATGCCGAGGCCGTGCAGGCGGCTTACACGACCGCCGTCTCGCAGTTGCTTGCCTAGTATTCAGGAGATCAATGGTTTGACATCCATTTCCTTCACCTATCTCTCCGGTCCCGACATCGAGGCGCTGGAGATGACCGACGACGAGATCCTGACTGCCGTGGAGCGCGGGCTGACCGCCCAGGGCCTCGGCCAGAGCGTCATCGAGCCGCGGGTGCACCTGGAGCCGGACCCGGCCTTCAAGGGTCACTTCAACGTGCTGCGCGGTTACATCGGCAAGGCGGCGGGCTTTGCCACGGGCGGCCTCGCGGGCGTGAAGATCGTCGGCGACTATGTGGACAACTACACGAAGGGCCTGCCGTCGGAGATGGCGCTGCTGAACCTCTTCGATCCCGAGACCGGCATGCCGCTGGCGCTGCTGGACGCCACGGCGATCACAGAAATGCGTACAGGCGCCATCACAGCTTTGGGCGCCAAGTATTTGGCACAAAAGGATTCCAAGGTGCTCGGCCACATCGGCGCCAGGGGCACCGCCTACTGGAACGTGCGCCTGCTGAACCACCTGTTTCCGCTCGAGGAGATCCGCGTCCATTCGCGCCGGCCGGAGAGCCGCGAGCCCTTCGCCGCGCGGCTGACCCGCGACCTCGGCCGCGAAGTGAAGGCGGTGGACAGCTGGGAAGCCTGCCTCGAGGGCGCCGACATCCAGGTCGAGGCCTCGCGCCTCATGGAGCCGACGCCGCACTTCAAGACGGCCTGGGTGAAGCCCGGCAACTTCGTCGTGCCCTACGGCACCATGAGCGCGGTGGAACTGTCGCTGACCGACGTGATGGACAAGATGGTGGTGGACGACTGGGGCCAGTGCAAAGGCGGCAAGCTCGGCTCGCTGCGGGCCCACGTCGAAAGCGGCAAGCTCTCCGAGCAGACCCTCCACGCCGAGCTTTGCGAGATCGTCACCGGCAGGAAGCCCGGCCGGCAGCGCGACGACGAGACCATCCTGTTCTGGCACCGCGGCCTGTCGCTCTCCGACATTGCGCTGGGCGCCGCCATGCTGGAGAAGGCCGCCGCCCGCGGCCTGGGGCAGAGCCTGCGCTACGCGTGATCGGGTAGCGGCGGCACGCCGGCGCGGGTGAGCAGCGCGCCGTTCTCCAGCAGGTCCGCATCCAGCCGTTCCAGTTCCGCGCCGAAAGGGCGGTCCTCGTCGAGTGGGGCGATGATCTCGCGCAGGGCCGCGAGGGCGGCGGCGACGGTGGGCGCCGGCTTGGCCTCGCGCAGCTCCATCGCCTGGGCCGCCACGGTCAGCTCGATGCCCAGCACCAGGCGGACGCGCCACAGCGCCTCCAGCAGCTTCTTGGCCGCCTGCGGCGCGGTGGTGAGTTCATCCTCCACGCCGTCGGCCGGCGGGCGCAGGTCGCCCGGCACCGGCTGGGCCAGGTGGCGGATCTCCTGCAGCAGGGACTGGGCGATCTTCAGGATCGGCGTCAGGCCGGAGTTGCCGGGGCCGCGCGGCGAGAGACCCAGCGGCAGGCCGCTGAGGGCGGGCGCCAGGATCTTGCCGCAGCGCGCCACCGAGCCGGCCGCCGTGTGCGCGAGGGCCTGGCCCAGAGTCTCCAGGGCGAGCGCCAGCGCCGTGGTCTGGAAGTTGGCGGTAGAGATGAGGCGCTCCTCTTCGACCACCACCAGGGGATTGTCGCCGGCGCCGTTCACCTCGGCCAGCACCGCCGGCTCAAGGAAGCGCAGGGCCGCGAGGAGGCTGCCGTGCAGCGGCCCGACGGTGCGCAGTGACAGGGGGTCCTGCAGGCGCCGCGCCTCGGCCGTGTCGGTGAGGGCGCTGCCGGCGAGGATCCGCAGCAGGTGGGCCGAGGCCTCCGGCTGGCCCGGCGCGGGACGCGCCGCCGTTGCCCTGGGGTCGTGCGGTGTCAGGTTGCCGCGGAAGGCCTCCAGCGACGCCGCGGCGGCGAGCTGGGCGAGGCGCCACAGCTCTCCGGCATCGTGCAAGGCGAGGGCGCCGAGCCCCGCCGAGAGCGACGAGGCGCTGCAGAGCGCGATGCCGTCCTTGGGCCCGAGCGTGGCCGGTTCCAGGCCGGCGCCGCGCAGCGCCTCGGCGGCCGGGCGCACTCTGTCGCCGACGGCGATCTCACCTTCACCCACCAGCACTAGGCCGAGTTGCGCGAGCACGCAGAGGTCACTGGCCCCGATCGACCCGATGGAGGGAAGCTGCGGCAGCAGGTTGCGGTTCAGCACCTCGGCCAGCAACGCGGCGATCACCGGGGTGATGCCGGCGCCACCCTGCAGCAGCCCGTTGAGCCGTACCGCCATCACCGCGCGGACCTGGTCGCGCGGCAGGCGCGGCCCCACGGCATGGGCGCGGCCCCGCAGGGTGCGCAGCGAGAAGGCGGCCATGTCGTCGTGGCTGAGGGTGTGGCCGACCTGTGGGCCGAGACCGCGCGTCAGCCCGTAGACCGGCTCGTCGCGCGCGATGACCGCCTCGACCACGCGGCGCCCGGCGTCCAGGCGCGCGCGGGCCTGAGGCGCGATCGCCACCAGGCGGCCATGGCGGGCGACGGCGGCGAGGTCGGCGGCGGTCAGGCTGTCGCCGGTGAGCAGGAGTGGGCCGGTGGTGTCGTGCAACGGAAAGGTCCGATCGGAAGGAGGGGTGCCGCCATCCTACGGTAGGGCCGCGCGGTCGAGTCAATCTTCGAAGGGTTCTGGCTTCCAAGTCCCGCGCTCCTAAGGCCCCGGCTTCGACCTGCTTTCAAAGACCCTTGACGGCGGCGTCGGTCTTCTGTATTTAACCATCAGGTTATTTAACAAGGTGGTTTAATTCGAATGCAGACGGACTCCCTCAGCCAGACCTTTGCGGCGCTTGCCGACCCGACGCGGCGCGCGATTCTGGCGCGCCTCACCCAGGGCGAGGCGACGGTGGGAGAACTGGCCGAGCCTTTCGATATGAGCCTGCCGGCGGTCTCCAAGCACCTGAAGGTGCTGGAGCGGGCCGGGCTGGTGTCGCGGGGGCGCGAGGCGCAGTGGCGGCCTTGCCGCCTGGAGGCAGGGCCGCTGGAGGCCGCCAACGACTGGCTGGAGGTCTACCGCCGCTTCTGGGAGCAGAGCCTCGACCGCCTGGAAAGCTACCTCGACGAGTTGCAGATGAAAGGCAAGCCGCATGGCCGCAAGTCCTGAACTGGTGATCGAGCCGCAAGACCGGGTGCTGGTGATCACCCGCGTGCTCGACGCGCCCCGCGCCCTGGTCTTCAAGGTGTGGAGCCAACCCGAGCACCTGGTGCGCTGGTGGGGCCCGCAGGGCTTTACCCTGCCGGACTGCACCCTGGAGTTCCATCCGGGCGGCGCCTTCCGCTGCCTCATGCGCTCGCCGGAAGGCAGCGAGCACCGCATGCACGGCGTCTACAAGGACATCGTCGAGCCGGAGAAGATCTCCTTCAGCTGGACCTGGATCGACGCGGAGGGCCAGCCGGGTCACGAGACCCTGGTAACGGTCCTTCTGGAAGAGGCGGGCGAGGGCGGCGCCAAGACGAAGCTCACCCTGCACCAGGCCCTCTTCGAATCCGTTACCGCGCGCGACGCGCACAACGGCGGCTGGACGGGGAGCTTCGAGCGTCTCGCTGCCTACGTGGCGCGTCTTTAAACCCTTTCAGGAGATACCGATGGACAGCATTGCCAAGGCCGCCCCGCGGGTCGGCGACAAGGTCACTTTCATCCGCAGTTTCGCCGCGCCACGCGACCTGGTCTTCAAGCTGTGGACCGATCCGGTGCATCTGGCGCGCTGGTGGGGGCCGCAGGGCTTCACCAACCCGGTCTGCGAATTCGATCCACGCCCCGACGGGCGAATCTACATCGAAATGACCGGCCCCGACGGCACCGCCTATCCCATGACCGGAGTGGTGCGCGAGATCGTCGCGCCGGAGCGCCTCGTGATGACGAACTGGTGCTGCCATGACAAGAGCGGGAAGCCCGGTATCGAGGTGCTTACCACGGCGAACTTCGTCGAGGTCGGCAAGCGCACCAAGCTGTTCCTGGAAGCGCGGGTCGTGAAAGCCGATCCGGAAATGCTGGCCGCCCTCGACGGTATGGAGCAGGGCTGGAACGAGAGCCTCGACCGTCTGGCAGAGGCGGTGTCGGAGTAACCCCAACTCGGCACGATCCGAGAAACGAAGGAGTGGAACGATGGACCATCCGGTTGTATCCCGCGAGGAATGGCTGAAGGCGCGCAGCGTGCACCTGGAAGCCGAAAAGGCCCTGACACGTCAGCGCGACAAGCTGTTCCAGGCCCGCCGGGCGTTGCCCTGGGTGAGGGTGGAGAAGGATTACGTCTTCGAAGGACCCGACGGCCCCGTCAGTCTCGGCGACCTCTTCGAGGGCCGCAGCCAGCTTTTCGTGCAGCACTTCATGCTGGGCCCGGACTGGAAGGAAGGCTGCCCCGGCTGCTCCTTCCAGGCCGACCACGTCGACGCCGCGCGCCAGCACTTCGAGCACGCGGACCTCTCCTTCGCTGCCGTGGCGCGCGCGCCCTACGAGAAGATCGCCGCCTTCAAGCGGCGCATGGGCTGGACCTTCCCCTGGGTGTCGTCCTTCGGCAACGATTTCAACTACGACTACCACGTCTCGTTCCGCGCGGACGAACTCGAGCGCGGCGAGGCTCTCTACAACTACCGCACCATCGATCCCGGCATCGACGAGCTGCCGGGCGTGAGCGTCTTCTACCGGGACGACGGCGGCACGATCTATCACACCTATTCCTCCTATGCCCGCGGCGGCGAGGAATTGACCGGCGCCTTCAACTTCCTCGACATGGTGCCCAAGGGTCGCAACGAGCCCGACAGCATCATGCAGTGGGTGCGCCACCACGACCGCTATGACGAGCGGGCGCCGTCGGCCTGCCATTCGGCGGCCGAGTAGGCCCCGGGCGCGCTGAAAGTCCGCCTCGGTCACTCAGCAGAAGTTTTGAACCAGAGATTTCGCAGGGAGAAACGTCATGACCAGTCAAGTCGCCGCCTTTCAATGGGTGCCGGACTTCGCCCAGGGCTTTGTGCGCGACCTTCGCGTCCGCTGGGCGCTGGAGGAAGCCGGCCAGCCTTACGAGACCGTGCTGATCAAGGGCGAGGAGAAGGATGCCGTGGCCTACCGTGCTTGGCAGCCCTTCGGCCAGGTGCCCGCCTTCCGTGACGGGAACATCGAGATGTTCGAGTCCGGCGCCATCGTCCTTCACCTGGCGGAACAGTCCGAGGCGCTGTCGCCCAGGGACGCGGCCGGCCGGGCCAGGGTGATGACCTGGGTCATCGCCGCACTGAACTCCGTCGAGCCCTACAGCTGGAACTTCATTCACTTCAATGGCGAGGGGGCGGGGGAGGCCTGGGCGGAGAAGCGCCGGGCCGAACTCGAAGCGGCCCTCGACCGCCGTCTCGCCCCGCTGGAGCAGCGGCTGAGCGGCCGCGACTACCTCGAAGACCGCTTCACCGCCGGCGATATCATCATGTCGACGGCGCTGCGTGAACTCATGAGTTTCGGCCGCGGTGCCCTGGCGCGTTATCCCGCGCTGACCGCCTACGTCGAGCGCTGCACCGCAAGGCCGGCCTTCATCCGCGCCCTCGAAGCGCAGATGAAGCCGTTCCGCGAGAGCGCGGCGGCCTGATCCCGAAGGCGAGCGTTCGGCAGCCTTCGAACTCACTTGGAAAGGCAGTCGGATGGAGTGGCGGTGCGTCGCCGCTCCATCCATCTACTCTGGAGATCTCCATGACCGCTTCCGCCAAAGCCGCGCCCGCCGCCGGCCCCAAGCATGAACTCGTGCTCACCCGGCTGATCGACGTGCCGCGCGAAAAGCTCTTCCGCTGCTGGACCGAGCCCCAGCTGATGAAACAGTGGTTCGCGCCGCTGCCCTATACGGTTCCGCATGCGGAGGTCGACCTGCGCCCCGGCGGCGGCAGCACCATCGTCATGCGCAGTCCCGAGGGCGAGGACATGCCGATGCACGGTGTCTACCTGGAGGTGGTGCCGAATGAGCGTATCGTCTTTACCGATGCCTATACCGCAGGCTGGGAGCCTTCCGAAAAGCCCTTCTTCACCGCGATCGTCACCTTCGAGAACGAGAACGGCAAGACGCGCTATACCGCCAAGGCCCGCCACTGGACCGCGGAGGATTGCGCGGCCCATGAGAAGATGGGCTTCCACGAAGGCTGGGGACAGTGCGCCGATCAGCTGGCCGCTCTGGCGGCTAAACTATAGACGCTGCTCGTCGCTGTCCGACGCGGCGGCGTGTTCCGTCTCGTCGGCAGGCTCATCCCGCGTCGAGAAGGCCGTCGCCACCACGGACAGGCGCGAGAACACCGCTACCGGCACCAGCAACTGCGACGCCAGATAGATCGAGAGGATGTTCAGCACGTTCACCGGCGGAATGAGGAACACGTGGAGGTCGACGTAGTAGACCGCCAGCATGGTCACAGCCAGCAGGCAGAGGCGGCCGGGCAAGGTGAAGACCAGCAGCGCGCCCAGCAGCTTCAGGGACCATAAGACTTCCTGCTGTTCTCTTTCCCGGTGACTCCCGGCGCCCAGACGGCGTTCATGCAGGTCGGACTGCAGTCTGGTCCAGACGTCCCGGCAGTCGAGCCAGACGTTGCGGCAGGCATGAATGCCCGCCAGGACAAGCGTCCCAGGGCCGCGGATGGCGCGCTCGTGGCCGGTTGGTGGATCCGCCGGCCCGTAGCGTAGCAGGAACACCAAAAGCACGGCGAATATGATGCTGTCATAGAAGGTCCGTATGGCGTCCAGGTTGATTTTCCGGCGCAGGCAATCCAGGTGCAAGAGGGAACAGCTCTCGCCCGCGGAGGCTCGCGTCTCCGGTTCGGTGGTCCCCAGGTAGCGGGCGCCGCGGGTCAGCAGGTTGTCCAGCGCCATGGCGTGCAGGTGTACGCCGGCGATCGGCCGCATGGTGGGCGGGTTGACGATGTCGGGAACACCCGGGTGGTCGAGCCCATAGAACACGATCTTATCGCGCAGCGCCGCTTCCAGTTCCTGATCTCCCAGGCGGTGGAGGACGTCCAGCGGGATGACCGGATGGTAGGCGCAGTTCTGCCGTGGCTCGTTTTCCTGATAGCGGAGCATCCGCCACAGCATCTCGAGTGGCCCCGCGTTATCGTCGACGCAGTTGAACAGCTGGTCCGCGATCTCAAACTTGTCCTGGAACAGGGCGCCGTAGTCGGGAGTCTTGCGGCCCCAGGTGATCAGCATTTCACGATGAAACCGGTCGTCGTCGACGCCCTCCCTTGGGCAATGCGGAGCAAAGTTCTCTGGGACTTCCCCGTAAGCGTGAGCTTTCCGCCACGCCGGGTCGCAGAGCGCCTTGAACATCGCGTAGGCGAGGGGGTAGGCCCCATCGGCGCGCCTGTCGCTTGCGAGGCGATAACCCATATCGGGCCAATCGGTCTTCACCGTGATGTCGCCTTTGAGGAACGGCAACGGCACACCCGCTTCGTTCTCGACAATGCTGCCCAAGGGGGAGCCTGGTGGTGGCGCCGCGCCGAATGTGGGTACGCGTGATCTTGCCTCGTGGAGGGAGTCCCATAGAAAGTCGATCGGATCAGCCCGATTGTTGTCGAGGAAGAACAGGTCCATGGCGATCATCGCCGGCTGCTGCGCCATGATTCTGTCGATGTAGTACGCGTGGTCGCCGTAGCCCATCGGCCAGGAAAGGTTCAGTTCCATCAGCGAAATGGGGTCGATGACGACCACGACGATCTGGTTCTGCAGTTCGTTGCTGTAGGGCGTAATGCCGACGAAGTTCACCAGCCTCACCAGCAGCCGGTCTATCGCCTTGGAATCGCCCGCCGGGTCGTAGTTGAGCAGCAGCAGGAAAAAGGCCCAAGCCAGCAGGAAGCGCCCGACCGGCGTCAGCACGTAGTGGACGCGTCGCGGCCGGTCCCCGCTCATGCCGGTGCCGCGCCTAGCGGGCGGAACGGCAGGCGTACTGGCTTTGCGGATACGCGAAGGCGCAGTCGATCACCAGCTTGCCGCGCCGGTCACCTTCGCCGGCGGCATCGGCAAGGCGTATCATCATGATATAGGCCTGAAAGGGCCATTCGTAGGTCTCGGCGCTCTGATCCAGCAGCTCGAAGGCCGCCTTTCTCTCCCCCCGGTTCGCCAAGACGTCCGCTTTGGCCCGCACCACCTGGAAGGACGGCGCGGGATCGGAATCCAGGGCGATGTCCAGGTTGCGCTCGGCCAACTGCAGGCGGTTCTGGGCCTTGCGCAACGAAAAGAATGCCAGGCGGGTGTATGAATCGCCCTCGGTTGGGCCGCTCACGGCCTGGCGGGCCTTGGGCTCAAGGCGGGCGATGTCGCTCGCGGTGACTTCCTGGCTTTCCAGCGTGGCGATCACTTCGGCGGCTGCGGTGTAAGCCGCGCGTGTCTCCGTTGAGTTCGCAAGGGCCGCGGCCCAATCGCCGCCGGGACGGTCGCGGAACGATTCATCCTCGTAGTCACGTTCGATGTAGGTAACGACCGCGGCGGCGCGCTCGACTGCCGCCGCGTGACGGGCGGCGACTTCGTTCTGCATCTCCTGCAGGGCGCTCAGGCCGTTTTTCACGAGGAAGCCGACGGGATCGACGGCGCCGGTCGCGGGGTCGACGGGCGCCTCGGGCGCTTCCCCGCCGTGCTCGCCGTAGACCTCCTGCTCCAGCTTGTTGAGCTGGATCTCGGCACGGCGGCCGACCTGTTCCTCGTAAGCGGCGAGGGTTTCCAGATACTCCTGTCCGCCCGCCGGGTTGTAGCCGGCGCGCACCATCAGGTCCACGCCCAGGCGGTCGGCTTCGTCTTCCTTGCGGCGTGCCCAGGACGGATAGATCAGGTCGCGCATCAGGATGTCGGAGCCGTAGACCTGCAGCATGCGGCGCAACTCTTCGTCGTTGCCGCTGGCCTCCAGCATCATCGCGGTCTCCGCCGCGGTGAGGACATAGGCGCGGGCGCGATCGAAGAGGCTGAAGTGGTCCAACAGATAGTGGCTGTATTCGTGGCTGAGGATGAAAGCCAACTGCTCTTCGTTCTTCAGGTACTCGAAGAGCGAGTGATGGATGACGATGAGGCCGCCCGGCAGGGACTGGGCGTTCAGCGAGGCATTGGCCGCGATGGCAAGGCGTGGGCGGGCGCTCGGCACCGGTCCCGCGGCGACGATACGGTCCAGTACGCCCTGGGCATAGCTCTGCAGCGGGTCGTGGCGATACATGCCCTTGTTGACCGAGCGCACGAGCCGCAGGTTCTCGTTCTGAAGTTCCGGTTCCGGCTCGAAGTCGGCGGCATCGAACGTCAGGTGGTCGATGTAGCGCCCTTCTTCCTGGCTGGCACAGTAGGAGGTGGTGCAGATGACCTCGTCGGCCAGTTGCTGCACGCCGCAGCCGCCAAGCGGCAGCAGGGCCGCGAGAAGAAAGCCGAAGCGAAAGGGAAGTAACGGCATGGTCTTCATTACGGCTGCTCGCATGCTTCGTTGCCGGCCGCACCGCCGGCAGACCGGGTCTTCACTTGGTTCCGCTCGCAGATGAACTTCTGCAACTCGGCCTGGGAGCCTTGTGTGAAGCGGACCTGGGTGTCGCGCACCCAGTAAATGTTGTCGTTTGGCGCCGCCTTGCCAGCCTCGAACTGGACCGCAGTGCCCGGCGGCAGCTGGATCGGGTTCACCTTACCGACCTTTCCGGCGCACAGCGTGACGACGCTCACGATCTGTTGTGGCATGACGGTGCCGAGGCGGCCGCCTTTGTCGGATTCATAAAGCTTGATGTCGGCTTGATCGCCTTGGGGAAACTCGACGGCATAGCCGCTGTCAGCGGGGTCGCCGCAATCCGCGCCCACGGCGCCGCGGAACGAAGCCGCGACGACGACAAAAGCAATCGCGGCAACCGGCAGCAGCCGCTTGTACCCTTCTCCCATCGTTCCAACCTCCCCCGGGATTGGATCGCTACCGGGTCGCTTTCCGTTACATCTTTTCAGCGAAAGACCGGCTCCCTGCGTCCAGCCTAACACAGCCGGCATCCTGGCTTTCAACGAAAAACGTCCGACAAGGCCGCCGAAGATGTCCGTTGGCCCACCCTCAATTTGCGCGTCGTACGTTATGTCCCGCTATGGATGTACAAGCCAAGCAACAGTTTTTTTCTTTACTTGCTGGCGCGCCCGTCTGTCCCTAGCGCGCGAGTAGAAGCCGATCGAACCGGGGCACCGCTTAGAGCGACGGCGGGTTGTCACAATTCTGCCGTGTATCGGCTCTGTGGGGCCGCTCGCGCCGCCGAAGGATTTCTTGAACGGCAGCGACACCCGGCTGTCGTATACGCAGCAGACTCCGCACGCGCCTGCGGCGAAGCTGAAAACGCAATCATGAAGAAGCGGGGACAGCCATGGTAAGGGACATCACGCGTCGGCGGGCGCGCCAGGGCGCGGGGGCACGCGAGGGCCTGCGGGGCGTCAGCGGCGGCCTGAGACAGTTGCCCTGGACCATCCCGCAGAGCCCCTACCAGCCGCTGGAAGTGCTGACGCCCGAGCAGGTCGAGGCGGTCAGCGACACCGCCTTTCGCATTCTCGAGGAAGTCGGCATGGACTTCCTGCACCCCGAGGCGCTGGAAATCCTGGACAAGGCCGGGGCCGCGGTGGAGCCCGGCAGCCAGCGCGTGCGCTTCGACCGCGGGCTGGTGCGCGAGGCGCTGGCCAGCGCGCCGGCGCAGTTCACCTTGCACGCGCGCAATCCGGCGCACGATCTGCCGGTCGGCGGGCGCCATATCGTCTTCGGCTCGGTCGCCTCGGCGCCCAACGCCTCCGACCTGGAAGGCGGGCGCCGCCCGGGCAACCAGGCTGACTACCAGAACTTCCTGCGCCTCATCCAGACCTTCAACATCGTACACTTCACCGCCGGCTATCCGGTCGAGCCGGTCGACCTGCATCCGGCGACCCGCCACCTCGACTGCCTGCGCGATTGCCTCACCTTCACCGACAAGGCCTTCCATGCCTATGCCCTGGGGCGCACGCGCATCCTCGACGCGCTGGAACTGGTGCGCCTGGGCTTCGGCATCAGCGAGGAAGAGCTGACGCAGGCGCCGCGCCTTTTCACCATCGTCAACACCTCCTCGCCGCTGCGCCTGGACGGGCCGATGATCGAGGGGCTGATCGAGATGGCCCGCCACAACCAGGTGGTCGTGCTGACGCCCTTCACGCTGTCCGGCGCCATGAGCCCGGCGACCCTGGCCGGCGCGCTCGCCCAGCAGCATGCCGAGGCCATGGCGGGCCTGGTGCTCACCCAGTTGGTGCGGCCCGGCGCGCCGGTGGTCTACGGCGGCTTCACCTCCAACGTCGACATGAAGTCGGGCGCCCCCGCTTTCGGCACCCCGGAGTACACCCGCGCGGCCATCGCCGGCGGCCAGCTGGCGCGTCACCTGGGCGTGCCCTACCGCTCGTCCAACGCCAACGCGGCCAACTGCGTCGATGCCCAATCGGCCTATGAGTCGCAGATGTCGATCTGGGGCGCGCTCATGGGCCACGCGAATTTCCTGATGCACGGCGCCGGCTGGCTGGAGGGCGGGCTCTGCGCCTCCTTCGAGAAGTTCGTGCTGGACGCCGAGATGCTGCAGATGATGAGCGAGGTGATGACCCCGCTGGAGGTCACCGAGGATTCGCTGGGCCTCGAGGCCATCCGCGAGGTCGGCCCCGGCGGCCATTTCTTCGGGGCGGCGCACACCCTGGCGCGCTATGAACGGGCCTTCTACAGCCCGATGCTCTCCGACTGGCGCAATTTCGAGACCTGGGAGGAGGCCGGCGGCGAGTCCGCCACCCAGCGCGCCAACCGGCTCTACAAGTCGGTCCTGGCCGAGTTCACGCCGCCGCCGCTGGATCCGGCGATCCGCGAGGCGCTCGACGACTTCGTGGCCCGGCGAACGAGGGAGGGGGGTGCCGAAGCTGCATAACTCTCCGCCGGGCAACTCGGATATGTTCGCACAATAATGAGCGGACTATCCGACAACTCCCGCGGCGCCCTCTTCATGGCGATCTGCATGGCCGGCTTCGTGCTGAACGACGCCATGATCAAGTTGGCAACCCAGGAGATCAGCCTGTTCCAGGCCATCTTCCTGCGCGGCATCCTGGCCAGCCTGCTGATCGGCACCCTGGCGTGGCTGCGCGGCCAGCTGTTCTACCGGGTCTCCCGCGGCGACGGGAAAATGTTGACCCTGCGCGTCATCGGCGAACTGGGCGGCACGATTTGCTACCTGACCGCTCTGATGCACATCCCCATCGCGAATGCCACGGCGATCCTGCAGGCCCTGCCGCTGGCTGTGACCCTCGGCGCGGCGGTCTTCCTCAACGAGCCGGTGGGCTGGCGGCGCTACGCGGCGATCGCCATCGGTTTCGCCGGCGTCCTCATCATCGTGCGGCCCGGTGCCGAGGGTTTCGACGCCTTCGCGCTGCTTGCCGTCGTGGCGGTCGGCTTCGTGACGCTGCGCGATCTCGCCACGCGCCAGCTTTCCGGCCCGGTGCCGTCGCTCTTCGTCGCCTTCTGCACGGCCGTGACCATCATGCTGTTCGGCGCGGTCATGTTGCCCTTTACGGAATGGCAGCCGGTAGAGACTGCGCACCTGCTGACGCTGACGGTGGCCGCCTGCGCGCTGTTCTTCGGCTATGTCTTCAGCGTGTCCTCGATGCGGGTCGGCGAGGTCGCCTTCGTCGCGCCTTTCCGCTATACCATCCTGATCTGGGCGATCCTGCTGGGGATCTTCATCTTCGGCGACGTTCCCGACTTCTGGACGCTGATCGGGGCCGGCGTTATCGTCGCCACCGGCATCTTTACCTTCTACCGTGAGCGCCGCCTGTCACATCGCACGGTGGCGGCGGCTGTGGTGCAGACGGCCGAGTAGTCGGTCGGCGCCGGCAGTCGCAGTCTCAGGAGCTTAGCTTGGTATTCAGCGACAATCTTCGCGGCGCGTTCTTCATGGCGGTCGCCATGGCGGGATTCTGCCTCAACGACACCATGATGAAACTGGTCTTCGCCGACCTCGACCTGTTTCAGGCGATCTTCATGCGGGGACTGCTGCTGACCATCCTGACAGCGGCGCTGGCGATGAAGCGCGGCGAGCTGGCCTACCGCTTCTCGCGCAAGGACTCCCGCATCCTGATCCAGCGCGTGGCGGGGGAGATCGGCAGCGCCGTCTGCTTTCTCACCGCGCTCTATCACATGCCCATCGCCAACGCGACGGCGATCATCCAGGCAATCCCGCTGGCGATCACCCTGGCGGCGGCGCTGTTCTGCGGCGAGCGGGTCGGCTGGCGGCGCTACAGCGCCATCGCAGTCGGCTTCGCCGGCGTGCTGATCATCGTGCGGCCGGGCGGCGAGGGCTTCACGCTCTACTCGTTCTGGGCGATGGCGGCGGTCGGCTTCATGGTGCTGCGCGATCTTTCGACCCGCTACTTTTCGCCGGGCGTTCCCTCGGTGCTGGTCGCCTGCGCCACGGCGCTGGGCACGGCGCTCTTTGCCGGATCGGTGACGTTGACCCGCGAGTGGCAGCCGATGGAGCCGCATCACCTCGGCCTGCTCGTCGCCTCGGCAAGCTTCCTCTTCGTCGGCTATGTGTTTTCGATCATGGCGATGCGCATCGGCGACGTCGCCGTGGTCTCGCCCTTCCGCTACACCATCATGATCTGGGCCATCATCATGGGCATCGTCGTGTTCGGCGAGTTCCCCGACGAATGGACCCTGATCGGCGCCGCGGTCGTCATCGGTATGGGCATCTACACCTTCTACCGCGAGCGCGCGCTCATGAAGCGCGCGCAGGCCCACGCCATCGCCGCGGCAGCGCGACCCACCGCGGAATAGGCCGCCTCAGTCCTTCTTGCCGTCGCCGGTGATCTCGGCCATCGCCGCCAGGAACTGCGCCACTTCCTCAACGGTGTTGTAGTGACACAGGGAAACGCGCACGCAGGAGGTCAACCCCAGCGGGTTCAGCACGTTGCCGGAGTAGTGGTCGGCCTTGCGGGTGTGGGTGCGGATGCCCTGTTCGTTCAGCGCCGCGACGACCGCCGCCGACTCCTGCCCGTCGACCGTCAGCGACACCAGTCCTTCGCGCGCCGGGTTGTCGGCGCCGCCGATGATGCCGACTCCGGGCATCTCCGTCAGGCCTTTGAGGTTGCCGGTGCCGTAGAGCATGGCATCGGTCAGGACCTTTTCGTGCGCATGGATGGCCTCTGCCGCGGCGTCGATGCGCGTGCGCAGGTCGGCGCTGTCGGTGAACCGGCCGCCCAGCCAGGCGAAGTAGTCGACCACGTCGGAGAAGGTGGCATAGGCGCCGGTGTCGCGGGTGCCGAGTTCCCAGTTCTCTTTCGGCCCGCCGACCAGCTGCTCCTTGGGCAGCGCGCTCAGCCGGTCCGAGGCCCAGCCGATGCCGTAGCCATGGCGCGAGAAAACCTTGTAGGGAGAGATGGCATAGCCGTCGATGCCGTAGCTTGCGATATCGATATGGCCGTGGCTGGCGTGCTGAATGCCGTCGACGACGATGAGGCACTCCGGTGCCGCCTTGCGGATGGCGGCGGCGATCCCGGCCACGTCGACCGCCATGCCGGTCACCGGCGAGGTGTGCAGGATGGTGGCAACGCGCAGGTCCGGCGTCAGGTGCGGCGCATAGGCGTCCACCCCGACGGTGCCGGTGGCATTGTCGTGGGCGACGAGGATGTGCTGGCGCCCGGTCTGCCCGGACCAGTAGGCGAGGGCGCTGCGCGAGGCCGGGTGCTCCAGCGTGCTACCGATGGTCTTGCCGCCTGCCGCGGCCGCGTTGACGGCGTTGCGGATCAGGCGGAACAGCACCTCGGTGCCGCTCTCGCCGACGAAAATCTGCCCGCCGGGCGCGTTGAAGAAGCTGCGCGCGTCGGCCTTGGCCTTGTCGATGGTGGCCATCAGCGCCTTGGAGGCCGGGTTGTCGCGCCCCTGGTTGTCCGGGATGGCGGCGAACTTCGCCGAGGTCTCGACCACCGACTTCAGGGTGAGGGCGCCGCCGGCGTTCTCGAAAAAGATGCGCGCTCCGGTGAAGGGGCAGGTATCGACATGGGCGAAACGGCCGCGGATCTCGTCCATCAGGCCGGGTTTCTCGGTGATCATGGGGAAGGGGCTCCAGGCGGGCAGAGACGGAATGGGGGATAAGACAAGCTCTTCCCGTGAGATAGCCCAAGCCGCCCCGCTTGCCAACTGCGAGCTCGGCGGGCCTGGCATGCGTCACCGGGAAACCGTTGCGCGAGTTTGCGGCGCTACGCTATCGATTTGCGCGAGGGAGGAGTGTTAGGGTCGGATCGGAGTTGCTGTCGATCCGGTTGGGGGGAGTATGTTTTCCGCTTTCGTGCACAGGCGTCCCTGGTTTGCCGGGCTGGTCGGGCTGCTGCTGGGCCCGTTCATCGGCATGCTCTACTTGGGCAAGGGCAGAAAGGCCATCCAATACTTGGCGCTGGGCCTGTCAGTTTACGGCTTGCCGCCTGTCCTGGCGCACCTGGGGCTGCTGCCGGTGAAGGCGGAAACCGTTATCCTGGTGCTGTTGATCGCCTATCGCCTGTGGGGCGCCTTAGACTGCCACCGCATCGCCCGGCTGTGCGACGGCGCGGTGCCCATGGCGTGGTTCGCCCGCTGGTATGTCGTTGCCGCGCTGGGCATCGTCCTGCCGCTGGCCGTGCGGGGGCTGGTTTGGGAACCCTACAACTTGCCGTCGGCCAGCATGGAACCCAGCCTGCGGCTGGGCGACTATTTCATCGTCACCAAGCTGCCCTACATCCTGGATCAGCCGCAGCGCGGCGATCTCGTCGTTTTCATCTCCTCCCCGGACGAGACGCCTTACGTGAAACGCCTGGCCGGCCTGCCTGGCGACAGAGTGCAGATGCAGGCGGGGTCGCTATACCTGAACGGAGAGCGTCTCCTCCGTGAGGAAGTCGACATGTTTCAGGAAAATTTTGATCCCGGACGAGGCGAGGTTTATGCGGAGTTCCTACCGAGTGGGCGCAGCTATCTAATCCGCGAGAGGTCCGATCAGGGGCCCTTCGACAATACCGACGTCTACGAGGTGCCGCCCGGCCAGTACTTCTTCCTCGGCGACAACCGGGATAATAGTCTCGACAGCCGCATGGCGATGGGATTCGTGCTTCACGAGAATTTCGTCGGACGCGTCACGGTGATCCTGTGGAACAGCGAGGCGCAGGAGCTGCGTTTCGTGTTCCCGGACTGACGCACCAACGGCTCACCCGAAAGGGGTATCTCGGAAGGTTCGTCGCCCGGATGCTTTGGCATGCTGCCATTGGGCGCCGGATTTGGCATACTCCCCCCGCCGCAGGCCTGGGAGGGATGCCATGGCACGGGCTGCCCGTATACAAGTGATCAAGCCGCACCTGCTGGCCATCGCCGTGGTCCTCGGGCTGGTGATGCTGCCGGTGGCGGTGTGGCTGGACCTGCGCAACCTCTCCGACCAGGTTCTGCAGACCCAGGCAAGCAGCCTCAGCGCGGTCATCAACGATATCCGCGGCTACTACGCCAGGAATGTCGTCGGCCGCGTGCTGGAGGCGCCCGGAACGACCCAGCCCCTGCACAACTACCACGATGTGCCGGGGGCGATTCCCATTCCGGCGACGCTCTCGATCGAACTCGGCGAGGTGATCGGCACCAGACAGGGCATTGCCGGCTACCGCTTCGTCTCCGACTACCCCTTCGCCAACCGGGCCGCGCACGCCCTCGATGCCTTCGAGATCCGGGCGCTCGATGTGTTCCGCCAGGCGCGGCGGGCCGATGCCTCCTTGTGGGAGGCGACGGGGTCGCTGTTCGACCGGCGGATCAGGATCGCCACCCCGGTGATGCTGGGCGGCGCCTGCGTGAACTGCCACAACACCCATCCCGAAAGCCCCAAGCGCGACTGGCAGGCCGGCGACGTGCGCGGCATCCAGTCGATCACCGTCGAGCAGCCGATCGCCGCCAACATCCTGTCCTTCAAGTACCTGCTGGCTTACCTGATCGCCGCGGGTGGGGCGGGCGTGGCCTTCGTCGTGCTGCAGGCCCGCCAGGCGCGCGCCATGCGGCGCATGAACGCGGAGCTGGAAACCGCCAACTCCTTCCTCGCCTCGGTCTCCATGAAGATCGCCAAGTACCTCTCGCCGCAGATCTACAAGAGCATCTTCAGCGGCGAAAAGGACGTCGCCATCTCGACCGAGCGCAAGAAGCTGACCATCTTCTTCTCCGACATCCAGAACTTCACGTCGATGTCGGAGCGTCTGCAGCCGGAAGAGCTGACCGACCTGCTGAACGAGTACTTCACCGAGATGTCGACCATCGCCTCGGCGCACGGCGCAACGCTCGACAAGTTCATCGGCGATGCCATCCTCGCGTTCTTCGGCGACCCGGAAACCAAAGGCGTGCAGGAGGACGCGCGCGCCTGCCTCAGCATGGCCATGGAGATGCAGCACCGCCTGGTGGAGCTGAACGCCGAGTGGCGCCGCCGCCACGGGCTGCAGGAACCCTTCATGGTGCGCATGGGCATCAACACCGGCTACTGCAACGTCGGCAACTTCGGCAGCAGCGACCGCATGGACTACACCATCATCGGCGCCGAGGCGAACCTCGCCGCGCGGCTGCAGTCGATCGCCGAGCCGGGCAGCATCGTGATCTCCTACGAGACCTTCACCCTGGTGGAGGACATGGTGCGCACCCGCAAACTTGAGCCGGTGCGCGTGAAGGGAATCAACCGCGACGTGGTGCCCTACGTCGTGGAAGGCGAACTGGAAGCCGCCACCGGCAGCGTGTTCAGCGAGAGCGGCAACGGCATGAATGTCTTCATCGACGTCGAGCGCCTGGACGAAGCCGACGCTCGCCGCCTCAGCGGCACCCTGCAGAACGCCATGGCCGCGCTGGCCCGGCGCGGCGGTCCGGCGCCGCAGGCGGAGTAGGCGGCGGCGCTCCTGACCTTTCATTCTTTGTCACCCTCGGGCTCGGCCCAACGGTCCAGGGTCGTCGACGAGGGAGCGGTGGCTCTGGATGCTCGGCTCAAGGCCGAGCATGACAGCGGGGGTGAGGGCTGGCGCTGAGGTTTACTGGCAGATGTCTTCCCACAAGTCGCGCCAGGTGGGGTTGTCGCGCTCGACCAATGCGAGCTTCCACCGCCGATCCCAGCGCTTCAGCGATTTCTCCCGCTGGATGGCCGCTTCGATGCTTTCGTGTACCTCAAAAAACACGAGAATCTTCACATCATGTCGTTTCGTGAAGCCAGCGACGGCACCGCTCCGATGTTCGTAGATGCGCCGCACAAGATCATTCGTCACACCGATGTACATCGTACCGTTCCGCTGACTTGCCAAGATGTAGACGTAGTACGACATGAGTCGATGGTAGCATGCGTTTGCCATGGCGCGAGTAGGAGGCGCACGTCCTTAGCCTCTTCTCTACGCGTCACCCTCGGGCTTGACCCGAGGGTCCAGGGGAAGCGACGGAGCGGTCGCCCTGGATGCTCGGCTCAAGGCCGAGCATGACGGTTTGTGTTGCGGTAAGTGGCGTCTGCCCGTCCGGTGAAACCGGACGCCTAAGCCGTCGCGCTCGGATGCAGCGGCTGTTCCTTGGCGCGCAGGAAGTAGCGGCGGAAGACCTCGCTGTAGCCCTTGTAGTAGTAGCCGCCGTTGGAGGCGAGAAAGAGGGCGCGGCGCTGCCGGTAGAAAGCCGGGATGCGGTACCACGGCAGGCCCGGCTTGTCGTGGTGGACCAGGTGCAGGTTGTTGTTGAGGAACAGCAGGCTCATCAGCGGCCCGGCCTCGATGATGACCGAGCGCTCGCTGACCTCCGGGCGCGCCTGGTGTTCCAGGAAGGAGCGCACCAGCGACAGCGAGATGCCCGGATAGACGAACAGCACGAGGTACTGCCACAGCGGCATCTGGCAGATGCCCATCACCCAGGCCAGCACCAGGGTGACGCCCAGGGCATGGATCGCCCAGGCCCTGGCGTGGCTCAGGTCGCCGCCGAAGGCGCGCGCGATCTCGCCCCTGTAGAAGAGCATGAGGCAGCGCAGCGGCCCGAGGACTATGCGCCCGGCCAGGGTGTTGTGGGCCCGCAGCAAGGCGCGGGTCAGCGGGCCTGTTTTGGCCCAGGAAGCGGCATCCAGGTAGTAGCTCTCGGGGTCGGCCAGCGGATCGGTGAGCTGGGCGTCGTTGTGGTGGGCCAGGTGGGTCTCGCGGTAGAGCCGGAAGGGGATCCACAGCCACAGGCTCGGCAGCACCAGCAGTTCGTTGGCCAGCGCCGAGGGCGTCGGATGGCCGTGCGTCACCTCGTGCTGCAGCGAGCCGTGCCAGGCGACCAGATAGGCGCCGATCGGCAGCATGACCCACCAGGGCAGGATCTCATGGAACCACGTAAGGGCGCCGAAACCGGCATAGATCGCCGCGGCAACCACCAGAGTCAGTCCCTCGATGCGGCGCGGCAGCGGGCCGCGCGGCGGGACCGCCGGATGCTGACCCGGCCGGTCCTCGGCCGGCATCTGAAACGACGTGGTTCCCTCAGTGAAAGCGGACGAAACGAGCCCCTGGTTACGCACGAAAAACCTCAAAACCCCCGAATAAACCCCCGAAATGGTCAGCAGACCAACGCTGTCAGGTGACTGACATTTGTCAGGAGGGTGTCAGAAGGAGGTGGGTGCCAACAATGAGACACTGCGCACATTCCGCAGTTTCTTATCACCAAAGTTTACAGATGACGCATATTCGTACTAATATGTGATTTAAATCACCATCTGACGCTATAAATCACAAGTAAGCCAATGGACCGCCGCCGCACCGTCGAGACCTTCCGCGAGCGCCTCAGCGAAGTGATCGAGCGCTCCGGCCTCAGCCGCGCGCGCTTCGCCGCCAAGGCGGGGCTCGACCGCTCGACCCTGTCGCAGCTGCTCTCCGGCGCCAACGACCGTCTGCCGCGCGCCGAGACCATCGCCGCCATCGCCGAGCAGGAGCAGGTCTCCACCGACTGGCTGCTGGGCCTGGTGCAGGAAGAAAAGATCGGCACCAACATCCTGAGCGAGGCCCCGGAGATCGCCCGCGGCGCCTCGTCCTATTCCGACGAGCGCCTGGCGCGCTGGCGCGCGGAGGCGGTCGGCTACAAGATTCGCTATGTGCCGGCCTCCCTGCCGGACCTGCTGAAGAGCGAGGAGATCATCCGCTTCGAGTACCGCCAGCAGGGCAGCAACATGCCGGCCATTCGCCTGGAGCAGGCCGAGGCGCGCCTCGCCTACAGCCGGCGGCCCGAGACGGACCTCGAGGTCTGCTCCTCGCTGCAATCGATCGAGGGCTTCGCGCGGGGGCAAGGGATGTGGGAGAAGCTGCCGGTGGCCGAACGTAAGCTGCAGCTCAGCTGGATGATCGCCCTGGTCGACGAGCTCTACCCCACCCTGCGATGGTTCCTCTACGACGGCCTGGAACATTACTCGGCGCCTGTCACGATCTTCGGGCCGACCCGTGCGGCGGTCTATATCGGCAACATGTACTTCGTGTTCAATTCCACCGAACACATCCGCGCCCTGACGCAGCACTTCGACAATCTCATCCGCGGCGCTATCGTACAGCCGCCCGATGTGCCGCAGCTTCTGAAGCGGCTGTTGAAGGAACTGGAGGAGAAAGAGGTCATGGCGACGTTACAGGGCGGAAGGGGACAACGGTGAGTCCTGCGCGCGATGAACACGAAGGCGGCTGTGCCTGCGGCGCCGTGCGCTACCGCGTCAGCGGCGCGCTGCGGCCGGTGGTGGCCTGCCATTGCAGCCAGTGCCGCAAGGCTTTTACCAACTACGGCGCCTTTACCGCCGCCCAGCGCGACGGCCTGACGATCGACGGCGAGCACGCCGTGACCTGGTTCGATTCCTCGCCGGGCGTGCGGCGCGGCTTCTGCAGCCGCTGCGGCTCGGCGCTGTTCTTTCAGCGCGCCGGAAAGCCCTACACATCCATCGCCGCCGGCACGCTGGACCAGCCCTCGGGGCTGCGTCAGGTGCGCCACATCTTCGTCGCCGACAAGGCCGACTTCTACGAGATCGCCGACGGACTGGAGCAGTTGCCGGAAGGCCAGGGCGCCACTGTCTGGCCGAACAGCGAGCAGTGGTCCTGAAGCCGCAAGCCAGCCTGCCGATGTACGACCTGCCGGAGCTGCGCGCGGCCGGCGACGCGCTGTGGGCGGGCTTCGCGCGCGCCTTCCGCGCCGAGGGACTTGAGGATGTACCGGCGCGGCTGACGCGCGATGACGACGTCATGGCGCTATGGTCGGCGCCGGACCTGTTCTTCAGCCAGACCTGCGGTTACCCGCTGACCCATGACCTTGTCGGTCGGGTGACCCTGGTGGCGACGCCGATCTACGACATTCCGGGGTGTGAGGGCGGGCGGTATCGCAGCGAGATCCTGGTGCGCGCCGACGATCGTGCCGCGGGTCTCGCCGATCTGCGCGGCTGCCGCGCCGCGGCGAATGGCGCCGACTCCCAAAGCGGCTACAGCGCCCTGCGCCACGCGGTCGCCGAACTGGCGGAGGACGGTCGCTTCTTCACTTCCACCGCCTTCACGGGCAGCCACCGGGCATCAATGCGCGAGGTCGCGCAGGGCGCGGCCGATGTCTGTGCCGTCGACATCGTCACCTACCGGCTGCTGTGCCGTGTCGATCCCGGCCTGACCGGCGCGCTGCGCGTTCTCGCCCACAGCGCCGAGGCCCCGGCGCTGCCTTACGTTACCCGCCGCGGCATCGCGGCCGACGACCTGCGGCGCCTGCAGGAGGGGCTGATGCGGGCCATCGGCGATTCGGCCTTGCAGGACGTGCGGGCGGAGCTGCTGCTGGCGGGTGTTGTGGTGCTGCCGCTTTCCGCCTATGACCGCATCCTGGAACTGGAACGCGCCGCGCGCGCCGCCGGCTATCCCGAACTCGCCTGAACGCCCCGTCCGGCCGGAGACATCATGACCGACACCGACAGCCTCTGCGACCTCTCCGCCGTCGAGCTGCGCCGCCGCATCGCCGGCAGGGAGATCTCGCCGGTCGAACTGCTGGCCGACTGTCATCGCCGCATCGACGCCGTCGACCCGGCGCTGAACGCCGTGGTGGCGGAGGACCGTGCGGCGTCTTTGGCGGAGGCGAAGCGGGCCGAGCAGGCGGTGATGCAGGGCGCCGCCCTGGGGCCGCTGCATGGCCTCCCGGTCGGCATCAAGGATCTCAATGATACCGCAGGGCTGCGCACGACCTACGGCTCGCCGCTCTATGCCGAGCACGTGCCTGCCAAAGATGACGGCTTCGTCGCGATGGTGCGCGCGGCCGGTGCGGTGATCGCCGCCAAGACCAACACGCCGGAGTTCGGCGCCGGCGCCAACACCACCAACGCGGTCTACGGCACCACCGGCAATCCCTTCCAGACAGCGCGCACCTGCGGCGGTTCTTCCGGCGGCTCGGCGGTCGCCCTGGCGACCGGCATGCTGCCCTTGGCCGCCGGCTCCGATCTCGGGGGCTCGCTGCGCACGCCCGCGGGCTACTGCGGCGTCGTCGGTATGCGCCCGACGCCCGGCCTGGTGCCGACGGTGCGCAAGGAGATGGCGTGGTCGCCGCTGTGGACCGAGGGGCCGATGGCGCGCAGCGTGGGCGACCTGGCGCTGTTTCTCGAGGCCATCGCCGGCGGCGATCCGCGCGATCCCTTGAGCGGCTTCGCGCAGGGTGCGGACTTCGCCGGGCTGCGGCCTCGCGCACTGCAGGGCCTGCGCCTTGCGGTGTCCGAGGATCTCGGTTTCGCGCCGGTCAGCGCGCAGGTGAGGGCGCTGTTCGGCGCGCGCGTCGAGCGGCTCGGCCGGCTCGTCGACTGCGAGGCCGTCGATCCGCCCCTGACGGCGATCGACGCCAACCGCTGCTTCGAGGTACTGCGCGCGGTTGGCTTCCTCGGCAAGAGTCGGCAACTGGTCGAGAGCGATCCCGGCAAGGTCGGCCCCAACGTCACGGCCAACGTGAAGCTCGGCCTCACCTTCAGCGCCGCCGATGTGGCCGAGGCCGAGGCCGCACAGACGCTGCTCTATCACGCCTTTCTCGACTTCATGGCCGACTATGACGCTCTGGTCTGCCCCGTCGCCTCGGTGCAGCCCTTCGACAAGACCGAGCTCTTTCCGCGCGAGATCGACGGCAAGCCGCTGCCGACTTACATCTCGTGGATCGCCATCACCTACGGCCTCACCCTGGTCGGGCATCCGGTGCTGGTGCTGCCGTGCGGCGCCGATGACGACGGCTTGCCGTTCGGCCTGCAGATCGTCGGCCGGCGCGGGCGGGACGCCGAGCTGCTGCGTCTTGGCCTCGCCCTCGAAGCGGCCTTCGCCGAAGACGGGCTGCTCGCCCGCCCGCGCCCGAACCTCGCCGCGCTGGCCTAGGCCGGCTGACGCCTTCCCCTGCTTCGAAATGAAAAGCGGCCCCGGAGGAAGCCTCCGGGGCCGTGTAGGATATTCGTGGCTTTAAGGTAGGTCACATGGTGTCGTCGCTTGAACACCGATTTGTGCCTAGTACTGGCATAGCAGCGAGAACAAGATAGCGTATTGGCGGCGGGAAATCAATCGAAATGCAATTTATTAACCATATTTGTCAATAAACGGCGAAAGTATCGATTCGATTTTTATTTAATTTTTCGAGTTAATCATTAACAGCGGCGTGCTGCGTAAAGTTTTTGGCCTGCGAATTCTCAAGTTTACGGCTAACGATCTTTAACGTTAACCGGCGGGAACGCTAACCGGCTGGTCGTGCAGTGGCGCAGCGGGCGAACAGCGGGTTGCCGTCGGGGTCGGCGAGACCGGCCGAAAAGCCCTGCGGCTGGCCTGCCCGGCTGAGCGCGTCGGCGCGGACGCCCGGTTCGGCCAGCGTCTGCCCTCCGTGGTCCAGGCCCGCAAGATGGAAGGCCTCGACAGCGGCGCGGTTGGCGGCCGAGAGGACCGGGATACTGCCGTGCGGCGGCTTCGCCGGGCGGCCGTCGAAGGCATTCTGGGGGAAGATGACCGGCAGCGCGCAGCCGGGATGGCCGAAGGCGACGTCTTCCGCTTCGCTTTCTTCCTCCGGCAGGCGGGCGAGGCCGAAGGGTGCCAGAACCGCCCGGTAGAAGGCGGCAGCGCGAGTCAGGTCGTCGCTGCCCAGGGTAAGGTGAGAGATCTCGGTGCCGCCGGGGCCCGCCTTGCGGCCCTTCGGATAGGTCACCGCCTGCAGCTTGTTGCCGTCGGGATCGCGCACATAGGCGGCATAGTAGTCTTCGGCGTAGTGCGGGCGCAGGCCCGGCCCGCCTTCGTCGCGACCGCCGGCGGCCAGCGCCGCCTTGTGAAACGCCTGCACGGTTTTCTCATCGGACGCATGGAAGGCGAGGTGGTAGCCGTTGCCGGGCTCGGCCGGGCGGCCGTCGTTGGGGCGTGCCACGACGATCCACGGCAGGCCGCTCCTGTGAGCGTAGGCGAGTTCCGCCGGATCGCCCGGCTGCCGGGCGTAGCCGAGCAGCGGCAGAACCGCGTCGTAGAAGGCGGCCCGGTCGGCCGGGTCGTTGCTGGCGATCACGAAGTGGCTGAACATCTTCAAGGCCTCATGGGAAGCGGGCGGCGGTCATTGGTCACGCCACAGACCGTGGCCGGCGGCGCGTGCGCGGTCCTCGGCGGCGGTGTAGTCTTCAGCGTAATCGCGCGCCGCCCTGGCCCAGCCTTCCTCGACCAGCCAGGCGTTCAGCTCCGGTCCGCCGACGCCGCCCAGATAGCACACCGCAAAGATCTCCCCGCCGGCGCCGCGCGCGCGTTCGACGCAGTCGACCCAGTGGTTGGCAATGCGGTTGGCTGTGGCCCAGCGTGCTTCCCGTCCGCAGTCCCAGCTTCCATCGCCCAGCGCGCAGGTCTGGTCCGCCCGCAGGCCGCGCAGGCCGTAGAGGTAAACCGGCTGACCGGCGAAATCGAGGAGTCCCGAGTCGGTCACCTGCGGCGCGCGCCCGCGAATCTCCCCGCTGCCCAGCTGGGCCAGGGCGGCGGTGTCGGCGGCGCAGAGCGCGGCCAGGGCAAGGAGAACCGCAGCGAGAACGGGTTTTGGCATGAAGCAACCTTGCCATAGCGGGAGGCCCAAGTTAAGGCGCTGCAGGATCGCTTTGCGTGGAGGGCGCCGCTCTCCTATCATCGGGCCGAGATCGCCGCCAGGCGTCCCCCGAGTCGAAGGGGAGACCGCAGGGCGTGCCGCAGATTGGGCGGGGTCGGAACATGCCGGAAGAAGACGACAAGAAAGCCGAGACTCCAGCCGGAGCCGCGGAGAACGAAGCCGCCGAGAATACCGAGTCGGAAGAGGGCGGCGACGCGGACCAGGACGCCATGATGGCCGAGTGGGCGGCGATGGCGGCCGAGGGCGAGGAAGAGGAAGCTGCCGGCGAAGCCCCGCCGGCCGCCGCGCCGGTGTTGAAGCCGGGGGTCAAGATGCCCGCCATCCACGAGGTGTCGCTGGAAGCCTATGCGATCCTCGGCACCGCCTCGATGCCGGTCAGCCAGTTGCTGCGCATGGGTCGCGGCGCGGTTGTCGAACTCGATACCGGGCTCGGCGACGAGATCGAGATGCGCATCAACGATCAGCTCGTCGCAAAGGGCGAGGTGGTGGTGGTGGAGGACCGCATCGCCATCGAGATCACCGAGATCGTCAAGCGCGAAAGCAGCTGAGCGCCCGGCGCGGCCGCGGGGGCAGGCAGATCATCGACATGAGGTAAAGGGCAGGGACGCGGATCAGGCCGCGTTGGTGCTGCTCGGCACGCCCTGGCGCAGGCAGAGCGAGATCAGCGTCAGCGCCGGGTCGGTGAGCGGAAAGGACACGCCGACGCACTGGCCGTCGTGCCACATGCAGGTGCCCTCGATGACGCCGGCGGTCTCGTGTTCCAGGCGGAACGTGCCAGAGGCCGGCAGGTCGCCGGTCAGGCGCAGCTTGGCGCCGCCAATGGAGACGTCCTCCAGCTTGCCGTTGTACTGCGTGCCCTCGGCGAAGAGGACGATGTCCTCCTGACGCGGCAGGACGAAGCGCAGCGAACGGCGGCGCTCGAAGTCTCGCAGATGCTCAGGGCCAACTTTGGAACGCATGGATACTCCACAAAAGGGCGATTCGAACCCGGGTAGACAATAGAGGCGACAGGTTAATAACTCCCTAATCGTCAAGGCATTATTCAAAGTATGGGAAGTCATAAAATTGCCACGACCTTTCGGAAGTTGAAATTGTCTTGTAATCCTTTCCCGTTGTCTTGAACGATCACTTGCGCTGGCGGGGAGTCGCGACGGCGGCGTCCGGTGCTGCCTCGCCGCACCGAAGGGCGTAAAATCCTCCTTCCGGCGATTCGCGGCAGCTGCGGACGCCGCTGCACAACCGTCATGTGACCAAAGAGTTGGGGAATTCCGCCATGCCGTCTTTCGACATCGTCTCCGAAACCGATCTCAACGAAGTCGACAACGCCGTCGCCGGCATCCAGCGCGAGATCGGGACACGCTACGACTTCAAAGGCGCGCACTGCTCGATCGAGCGCAAGGAGGCGGTGCTCACCATCCTGGCCGACGACGATCTGAAGCTGAAGCAGATGCACGAGCTGCTGAGCACCTACCTGACCCGGCGCAAGATCGATCCCAAGGTCTGCGATCTCGGCAAGCCGGAGAAGGCGTCGGGCAACGCCGTGCGCCAGCTGGTGACCATCAAGCAGGGCATCGCCCAGGACCTTGCCAAGAAGATCGTCAAGGAGCTGAAGGGCAGCAAGCTGAAGGTTCAGGCGGCGATCCAGGGCGACAGTCTGCGCATCACGGGAAAAAAGCGCGACGACCTGCAGGAGGCCATCGCCTTCGTCAAAGGCCTCAAGATCGACCAGCCGCTGCAGTACGAGAACTTCCGCGACTGAAGGCCGGCGCCCGCCAGGGGCGCCAGGGCGCGGCAAATAAATCCTCTGTTAACCCCTATCTTCTGGTGGAAATGCTGGGGCTTGCGAATAGCAAGCCCGCGTTTACCACATCGTTACGTTTGGAGACGAATGTAGCAGGCAATAACCGTCAACCATGGAGTACTCCATGTCGGTATTGCCCATTGGTCACCTTGAGTTCACCCGTGCGGACATTCATGTCCTGCTCAATCGCGGCTGCGAACTCGTCGACCGCGGCCTCGCCGGTGCCTGTGTGCCGGTGGAGACCGAAGCGGGCGAACTGGTCATCGCCCTGCTCGATTATGACCACCAATGCCTGATCTGCGCCATCGGCAAGGCGCAGGGCTGGTACTATGCGCTGGATGCGGCCTGGCAGCCGCTCGCTCAGGGCAAGTTTATCGATGACGTGCTGGCAGTCCTGCCCGGCGCGCTGGAGGCCCACCGCCCCGCCGCGGCAAACGCCTGTTGAGCCGCCCGCCCGCTTTCGCGGGCCGGCCGGCGCCGCCTGGCGACAGCAGAACCCCGCCCATGCGACGCACTCTTCTATCTCTTCTGTTCGTGATCCTTGCGGCGGCGACGGCCGATGTCCGCGCGGCCGACAGCCATGGCGCGGCGCCTGCCGGATCTCAGGCTTCCGCCGCGGCACCGGCGGGACCCGCCCCCGACCAGGATGATGCGCCACCGGGCGACGCGGCGCCTTCGCCCTGGGAGCACCCGCTGTGGCACAACGCCACAACGATGATGCGGGTCTACGTCTGCGAGCACGCGCGCCGTCGCCCGAGCTGGTGCGACGGGCCGCGCGAGCTGCCCGCCAATGCGGCGCTGCCCGAACCGCAGGGCCCGCCGCTGGCGGAGGAGGATGCCCGCTGGCTGGCTTTTCTCGACCAGGCCGACCCGGCCGACCTCGACGCCGAAGAGATCGCCCTGGTGCGCCAGCGCGCAAGCGTCCGGCGCGACCCGCAGGCGATGGAGATCCTCGCCTACCTCTACGCGGAAGGCCTTTCGCTGCCGCGCGACTATGCCGAGGCCTATCGCTGGTACGGTCTGGCGTTCCTTTCCGGCGAGAAACGGGTTCGCCCCAACATGGACGTCGTGTGGCAACAACTGCAGCGCCACGACCTGGAAGCGGCAATGGCGCTGACGCGGGAATTCGACGCCGTGGCCGCCGGCGAGGTGCCGGCCAGTATGCTGCCCCCGGCCGAGGAGCCTGTGGAAAAGTCAGCGGAAACGCCCGGCGCGTCCGCTGCGGCCGACTCCGGCGCAAAGCCGCCGGCCCCATAAGTCGCCCGGTTTTCGGGCGATTCTTTCCTTCCTTGGCATCTGCTCAATGCTGACACCGGCCTGCCGCGCGGCGGAAACCTTGCGGCTTCTCGCCGCGGCGACTGTTGCAGATTGAGCGCAGCGTAATGCCCAAATAAAACCCATTTGCTTAATTTATAGCCATTCGCAGATTTCCCTTCCTTTTCTGCTGAAGAAATGATCATATCAAGTCTGGTCGGCGCTTGGCGCTGGCCAGACGTCCATAGGGCGTTTCCTCCCTAAACTTGGGCCACCGCTTGCGGTGGCCTTTTTTCTTTGGGAAGAGTCCTCGGCAGGTGTCAGGTCAGGGCCTTGGCAAGGAACGGCAGGCTACGGTCCATGCGGTAGTCGACCGAGGAATGATCATCGGGGAACTCCTCATAGACGTGATCGACGCCCTGCGCATTCAGTGTCCGGTGCAGCCGGCGCGCGCCGTAGACCAGGTTGTATTGGTCCCGGCTGCCGCAGTCGATCCACAGCGCTTTCAGCTTTTTCAGCTCGGCCCCGGCGGACTCGGCCAGGACCACGGGATCCCACTTCAGCCAGTTGGCCCAGCGTTCCGGGATCACTTCGCAGGTCTGGCTGTCGACCGGCAGGCGCACGCCGCAGAAGGCGGCGGGGTCGGGATCGTAGCTGGCGCACATGGCGAGCGACATCAGGATGTGCAGGTCGCCGCCCGACCACTTCGGCCCGGCCTCGAAGTCGGTAATGAACTTCTCGATGGAGCCGTCCTTCTTGTCGATGGCCCGCAGGGTCGCCGGCATCTCCGGCAGGTAGCAGAGCTCGAAGGCCATGTCGCCGGAATGGCAGGCGGCGGCGGCCCAGAAGTCGGCATGCTTCAGGGCGTGGAGGATCGAGCCGTAGCCGCCCGACGACTTGCCGAAGACGCCGCGCCGCCCGGCGCCGCCGCAGCCGAAGCGGTTTTCCACCAGCGGCACCACCTCCCGGATCAGCACGTCCTCCCAGGGCCCCAGTGCGGCCGAGTTCACATACTGATTGCCGCCCAGGCGGGTGAAGCAGTCGGGGAAGGCGACCGCCGTCGGCGGCATCGAGCCGGCGGCGATGAGGCGATCGAGGCGCTCGGGCACGTTCTCGCCGAAGTTTTTCCAGTTGAGGTGGGCCGGACCGCCGGCGGTGAAGCCGACGAGATCGACCAGCAGCGGCAGGCCCTCCCCGCTGTGCCCGTGGGGCAGGTAGACCGGCACGTCGCGCCGCTGCGGGTCGCCCAGCAGGTTGCCGCGCAGCAGCGCGGAATCGAGTTCCAGGGTGTGGATCATGCCCCGGGGGGCGTCGCGGTCGCTGCGCATGCGGGTGATCGTCCTTTGGGAAAGGGGGGCTTGCGGCATCCTGTCTATTGCCTTTGCGGCCGGCGATCAACAGAGCGCGGGAAACGGCAATTGCCGGCCCTTTTGCTCCGGCGCGCGGCTGTGGCTAGACTAGCCGCCGGGAGATAACCAGGATGACGACAGGAGGGGTGCATATGCCGAGGATCACGGCCGCGGAAGGGCAGGCGGAGACGTTGGTCTTGCGCTGGGACAGCGGGGCGGAAAGCCGCTTTCCCTGGTTCTGGCTGCGCGACCACGGTCAGGACCCGGACAGCCTCGACCCCGCTACCCTGCAGCGGCGCGTCGACACCTTCGCGCTCGACGAGGCGATCCGCGGCGAGGACTGCACGATCCTGGAGGATGGGCACGCCTTGGCAGTGGTGTGGCCTGGGGCGGCGGAGCCGCAGAGCCGCTACAGCGCCGACTTCCTCGCCACCATGGCCGGCCTGCTGCCCGAGGCGATCGCCGCCCAGCCCGGCCGCCAGCCACGCCTGTGGTCGGCCGCCGGCGGCCTGCCGGACCTTGAGACGGTCCCCTACGGCGAGGTCGGTGAGGGAAAGCCCGGCCTGCGCCGCTGCCTGGAGCAGCTGCAGCGCGACGGCTTCGTGGTGATCGAGGGGGCGCCGACGGACGAGGCGTCCGCGCGCGCGCTGTTCAACCACTTCGGATACATCCGCGAGACCATCTTCGGCGGCCTGTGGTCGCTCTCGGCCGAGATGACGGAGCACGACGACACCGCCTACTCGACCCAGTACCTGGAGCCGCATACGGATTCCACCTATAGCCATGACGCGCCGGGCCTGCAGTGCTTCCTGTGCCAGGAGTTCGACGGCAAGGGCGGCGAGTCCATCCTGGTCGACGGCTTCGCCCTGGCCGAGGAAATGCGCCGGGAGCAGCCCGAGAATTTTCAAGTGCTCTGCGAGGTCTCGGTGCCCGGCCGTTATATCGAGCCCGGCGTCCACCTGCGCACCGAACGTCCGGCGATCCGCCTCGACGGCGCCCGACGCCTGCAGCAGGTGAGCTTCAACAACTACGACCGCGCGCCCTTTCTGCTGGAGCCGGCGCGCATGAAGGCCTTCTACCGCGCCTACAAGGATTTCCACGCCCGCATCGTCGAGCGTGGTAACTGGCTGACCATTCCGCTGCGCCCCGGCATGGCGCTGGTGTTCGACAACTGGCGCCTGCTGCACGGCCGCCTCGGCTACACCGGCAAGCGCGTGTTCTGCGGCTGCTACCACAATCACGAGGACTTCGAATCCGCCCTGCGCACCGTCGCTTGAACAAATCACAAGAACGCAGGGACTCGAACAGAACAGGCTTCACAACAGGGAGAACTAGAAAAATGAAATCCATCGGTAAATTTGCCACGGCGTCGCTGCTGGCGTCGCTGCTCGCCGTGCCGGCTGCTTACGCCGGCGAAACGCTGGACCGCGTGATGAGCACGAAGACGCTCACCATGTCCTCGGATCCGGAGTATCCGCCGCAGTCCTTCCTCAACGACAACAACCAGATGGACGGTTTCGACGTCGACGTCGGCAAGGAGATCGCCAAGCGCATGGGCGTCGAGCTGAAGATCGTCACGCCGTCGTGGGACATCATCACCGCCGGGAACTGGGGCGGGCGCTGGGACATGTCGGTCGGCTCGATGACGCCGACCGCCAAGCGCGCCGAGGTGCTGGATTTCCCGGCCGTCTATTACTACACGCCGGCTGCCTTTGCCGTGCACAAGGACTCCGCGGTGGATTCGCTGGACGACCTCAACGGCAAGACCATCGGCTCCTGCGGCGGCTGCACCTACGACGCCTACCTGATGAAGGACCTGGAGATCGATGCCGAGGGGGCGCCCGCTTTCAGCTATGACGTGACCGCCGGCGAGATCAAGACCTACGAGACCGATACCCACGCCTTCGACGATCTGAAGCTCGGCGACGGCACGCGCCTCGATGCGGCCTTCTCGGCGCTGCCGACCATCCAGGAGGCGATCAAGAACGGCTACCCGCTGAAGGTGGTCGGCAAGCCGGCGTTCTACGAGCCGCTGTCGGTGGCGACCGACAAGGGCGATCCCGAGTTCGACGCCAAGATCGCTGAGATCGTCGCCGCGATGAAGGCGGACGGCACGCTGAAGCAGCTGTCGGAGAAGTGGTACGGCGTCGACCTGACGTCGCTCCAGTAAGCGGAAATTTTCCCGTGACCCTGGAAAGCGCCCGCGAGAGCCCCTGGTTCTCGCGGGCCACCCTCTTCGTGGTCGCCGCGGCCGTGCTGACGGCGCTCGGCCTCGGCGGCACCGCCGTCGGCGACCTCTTTTCGCCGCTTCTGGGGCTTCGGGCCCCTGACGCCCCCGTGAGTTTCTGGGCGGGCTTCGGGCGCGACCTGCTGGTCGGGCTGGTGCTGGGCGTCGCCTTCGTCGCCAACCTGGAATTCATCCGCCTGTTGCTGTTCCGCCATCAGGTGCTGGTGGTCTGGGCCGAACTGCTGGCGCTGTTCTACGGTTTCGTGCTGACCTTCGACCGCGACTTCGGCGTCATCTTCGAGGTCGGCCGTTCCGGCGTCTCCAATCTCTACTTCCTCATCACCACCGGGGCCTTCACGACGCTCTATGTCTCGCTGATCGCCATCGTCATCGCCTGCGTGCTGGCGCTGGCCGGCGCGCTCGGCAAGCTGTCGTCGAACGGCGCCGCCTATGCCGTCGCCACCTTCTACATCTCCTTCTTCCGCGGTACGCCGCTGCTGCTGCAGGTCGTGCTGATCTACACCGGCCTCGCCCAGCTCGGCTTCGTGATGGAGGCGGTGCCGGCGGGCATCACGGCCTTGTCGCTCTGCTACGGCGCCTACATGGCCGAGATCTTCCGCGCCGGCATTCAAGGCGTCCCCGGCGGGCAGCGCGAAGCCGCCAAGGCGCTCGGCGTGCCCGAGGGCCTGATCTTTCGCAAGGTGGTGTTCCCCCAGGCCATGCGCCTCATCGTGCCGCCGACGGGCAACCAGTTTATCGCCATGCTGAAAGACTCCTCGCTGGTCTCCGTGGTCGGCGTGTGGGAGCTCACCAGGACAGCCCAGATACTCGGCAAACGCGATTTCCAGGTCTTCGAGTTTCTCATCGCCGCGGCGGTGATCTACTGGGTCATGTCGGTGGTCTTCGAGATACTCCAGTCGCGCCTGGAGGCGTACTATGGCAAGGGGCAGCGGCGCTAAGCCCCTCGTTCTTCACTTTCCCTTTCAGAGTTCTCATGCGCGACCCCCGTTACGACATCCTCTTCGAGCCGGTGCGGATCGGCCCCGTTACCGCCCGCAACCGCTTCTACCAGGTGCCGCACTGCTGCGGCATGGGCTACCGCTATCCCCGTTCCAACGCCGCCATGCGCGGGGTGAAGGCGGAAGGCGGCTGGGCGGTGGTCTGCACGGAGGAGGCGGAGATCCATGCCTCCGCCGAGATCACGCCTTACCTGGAAAACCGTATCTGGGACGACCAGGACCTGCCGCACCTCAAAGCGATGACGGAGGCGGTGCACGAGCACGGCGGCCTCGCCGGCATCGAGCTGGTATACAACGGCCTCCATGCCGCCAACCACTACAGCCGCGAGGTGCCGATGGCGCCGTCCTGCCGCGCCGTCGACAACGGCGCGCCGCTGCAGGCGCGCGCCATGGACAAGACCGACATCGCCAACCTCAGGCGCTGGCACCGCAACGCGGCATTGCGCGCGCGCGAGGCGGGCTTCGACATCGTCTACGTCTACGCCGGCCACGACATGGCGCTGCTGCAGCACTTCCTCTCGCGCCGCCACAACGCGCGCACGGACGAGTACGGCGGCAGCCTGGAAAACCGCGTCCGCCTGATCAAGGAAGTTCTGATCGACACCAAGGAGGCCGTCGGCGATCGCTGCGGCGTCGCCTTCCGCTTCGCAGTCGACGAGCTGCTGGGCGACGAGGGCATCACGGCGGAGGGCGAGGGGCACGACGTGGTCGCCATGCTTGCCGAGCTGCCCGACCTCTGGGACGTGAACGTCTCGACCTGGATGAACGACAGCCAGACCGCGCGCTTTGCCGAGGAAGGCTACCAGGAGCGCTACACGCGTTTTGTAAAGACGCTTACCACCAAGCCGGTGGTCGGCGTCGGCCGCTACACCTCGCCGGACGCCATGGTGCGGGTGGTGAAGCAGGGCATCATGGACATGATCGGCGCGGCACGGCCCTCTATTGCCGATCCCTTTCTGCCGAAGAAGATCGAGGAAGGCCGCATCGACGATATCCGCGAATGCATCGGCTGCAACATCTGCGTCACGGGCGATGACCTCTCGGCGCCGATCCGCTGCACCCAGAACCCGACCATGGGCGAGGAATGGCGGCGCGGCTGGCATCCGGAGGTGATCCCCGCGGCAAGGGAGCGCTCGCGTGTGCTCATCGTCGGCGGCGGGCCCGCGGGCCTGGAAGCCGCCCGGGCCTGCGGTGCGCGCGGGCTGGAGGTGGTGCTGGCCGAGGCCGGCGAGGCCTGGGGCGGCCGCGCGCTGAAAGAATCGCGCCTGCCGGGCCTTGCCTCCTACGGCCGCGTGAAGGACTGGCGCCTTGGACAGCTGCACAAGCTGCCCAACGTCGAGATGTATCTCGCCAGCGCGCTGACCGCCGAGGACATCCTCAGCTACGGCATTGCCCATGTGGCACTGGCGACCGGGGCGACGTGGCGGCGCGACGGCATCGGTCTCACCCGCCACAAGCCGCTGGAGGGTAGCGATGCTCTTGCGATGTTCACGCCGGACGATTTCCTCGGCGACGCTTCCGGCATGGGGAGCGGCCTCGAACGCCTGCCGGCGGGACCGGTGGTGGTCTACGACGACGACGGCTATCTGATGGGCGGCGTGCTGGCCGAACTCATCGCCCGGCGTGGCCACGACGTGACGCTGGTGACGCCGCTGGAACTGGTGTCGTACTGGACCGTCCACGCCCTGGACCAGCCCTTCATCCATAAGCGCCTCGCCGAGAACGGCGTCGCCATCCGCCTCAACGCCCGGCTCGTCGCTTGCCGCGAGGGCCGGCTGGATCTCGCCTGTGCCTTCACCGAGGCGCCGTCGCAGATCGACTGCGCGGCCCTGGTGCTGGTGACATCACGGCTGCCGAATGACGAACTGACCCGCGACCTGAAGGCGCGCCAACGCGACTGGGCCGATGCGGGCATCACCGGCGTGAAGACCCTCGGCGATTGCCTCGCCCCTTCCACCGTCGCCGCCGCCGTTTATGCCGGTCATCGTTACGCCCGCGAGTTCGGCGAGACCATCGACCCCGACGTCACGCCGTTCAAGCGCGAGGCGATCATGACGCTGTGAGGGAAGCGGCATGGCGCGCTCGAAACCCGAAGACTTCGTGAAGAACCACAAGGACGGCACCCTCTGGGCCAGGGGGCAGACTCTCGACGGCCTGCCGACGGGCTACTGGGAGTGGTTCAGGAAGGACGGCACGAAATTGCGTTCGGGCCACTTTGACAAGGGCGAGCAGGTCGGCGAGTGGACGACCTACGACCGCAAGGGCGAGGTCTATAAGGTGACCACGATGAAGGCGAAGCCTAAGTAACGCCTGCGCTTCGCCCGGGAACCAGGGATCAGCCTCATTGTCGTTGCCGGGATTGCAGCGCCTGGCGCTACTCCGCCAGCTTGGCTTCCGCCTGCAGGCCCTGGGCGAAGCCCGTCAGGTGGCCCATGAGGGTGCCGTAGGCGGTTTCGATTTCCAGCCGCACCGGGATCAGCGGGGCGTTCTCGGCGGGACGGGCGACCCAGACGATGCGTTCGCGCGCCGTCTCGACGTACTTGTTGCGCTCCATGCGGTGGCCGCCCAGCATCTCGTAGTCCAACCGGCAGCCGTGCGCCGGCCCGGCGTAGATCGAATAGTCGGTCGGCTCCAGCTCCCGCTCGCCGGCGTCGCTGACGGTGAGGTCGTAGCGCTTGCGCCCGTCGAAGACGGCGAAGCTTCCCTCGCAACGCCCGCCCTTCTGCAGCAATTCCGACAGGCCGGCAATGACGCTGAGCGGATCGAGAGTGCCACGCCCGGCGTCGGCGGGCAGGGGGTGACGGTCTTCCCAATCCTGCTCCGGCTGCACCAAGCTTTCGGTGATGTCGCCGGCCCTGTCGTAGCTGAGGGCGACGATGCGTTCTTCGCCCTCGTCGGTGGCGCTGCCCCAGTTCACGTGGCGCTGCGGGATCACCTTGCCGCCGGCGATGCGGCCGTTGCTCTCGGTGGTGCCCTTCCAGGGGTTGAGCCAGCCGACGAAGCCGCGGGTCTCGGCCTCGGCGAGCAGGCGATAATCGCTGCTGCCGCGCACCCAGAGCGCCTCGGCGTTCAGCACGTGGAAACCGCCGAAGTAGACCTCGTAGGTGGCACTGACGGGTTCGGCCCGGGCAGAAGAGATGGCGGGAAGGGCGGCGAGAAAAGCACCGCAAAACAGCCCGGCCAGAGCCAGCGACTTGGACGTTACCGGGAGAACTGAAGGTCGTAAGCGCACCGACATTCCCTCCGTGAGACAGTGAGTACCTAAAGAAGTAGCACAGCTTGCCGCAAAAACCAGGGGCTGTTTGCCGCCACGTGGCAAATGCCGGTGGGACCACTGGGGCCCGTGGGATTTGCCGCAGCGGGGGCATGGAACATGGGCGCCGCGGCCCCGTTGACAGGGGAAGAAGACGACGAAGCCAACCGAAAGGAGGACGCCGATGGCACCATATCTGAACGCGAAACTGCTCGGGAGCTGTGCCCTGGCGGTTGCCATGGCGACGGCTTCGCCGGTGGTATCCCAGGAGTTTGGCAATTGGGACACTGACGACGAAGCGGGCATCAGCCAGCCGGAATGGAACAGCGGCCTCGACCAGAACGGCCTATACGACGACCTGGATACCGACAACGACAGCCAGCTGTCGGAGGACGAATTCAACGCGGGCGCTTCCGATGCCTTTGAATCCGATCCGGGCAGCCGTCAGCAGGCGACGATTGGCGATGGCAGCGCCTACGACCGCTGGGACACCGACGGTGACGGGCACCTGTCCGAGAACGAGTTCAGGGCCGGTACCTACCAAAGCTTTGACGGCAATGGCGACGGCCTGATCGACAACCGGGAGTTTCCCCGTTTCGGCGCCGGCGGCGGCAGCGGAGCCGGCCTGGACGTGCCAAGCCTGCAGGGCGAGCGCGGCGGCGGGGGTGTCGGCGGCGGCAGCGACATCGGCGGCGCGACGGACTTCGGTGGCGACAACGACACCGGCGTCGGCAGCGGTCATGGTGGAGCCACCGGCGGCGGCGGGACCTCGATCGGCGGCGGCATTTAGACCGCCCTGCGGGAACGAAACGCCCTGGCGTGAGCCGAGCGGTGGTGGTGCCGGCTGCAGGATTTGAACCCGCGACCCCCTGATTACAAATCAGGTGCTCTACCAGCTGAGCTAAGCCGGCCCGCGTGACGGACGGGGCAAGATAGGGCGGCTTGCGAGGCGCCGCAAGTCCGCGAGGATCGGCTTGGGGTGGGGGTGCCGGCAAGCCCCAGAAATCCTTTCTGCGTCCGGCCCAGCTCCTGCCGTGTAGACTGGCCGCGCGGCCCTTCCCCGAGGGAAAGCGCCTCTTGCCACGCCCCGTTTGGCGGGCTTAAGGTCCCGGGAAAGTTCTTGGGCGCCGGGTCGGTGCCCCCGATTTCGGGCGCCTCGCGGGGCCTGGAAACCGACGAGAAATCGCACTGTAGAGACGTTCCAGGGAGCATCAGCATCATGGCTGCCGCGTTATCCATCGAATCCGTGAAATCGCAGGCCAAGGGCCTCGCCTACCGCAACCAGGCCTTCATCGGCGGCAAGTTCGTCGACGCCGCCTCCGGCAAGACCTTCGACTGTACCTCGCCGATCGACGGCAAGGTGCTGACCCAGGTCGCCGCGGGCGACAAGGAGGACGTCGACCGCGCCGTGAAGGCGGCGCGCGCCGCCTTCGAGGACGGCCGCTGGTCGCGCCAGGCGCCGGCCAAGCGCAAACAGGTCCTGCTGCGCTGGGCCGATCTCTTGGAGAAGCACGCGGCCGAACTGGCGCTGCTGGAAACCCTCGACATGGGCAAGCCGATCGGCGATTCCGCCCGCATCGACATCCCGGCGGTCGTCAACTGCATCCGCTGGAACGCCGAGGCCGTCGACAAGATCTATGATGAGGTGGCCCCGACCGGCGACGACGCCGTCGCCATGCTGGTGCGTGAGCCGATGGGCGTCATCGCCGCGGTGGTGCCATGGAACTTTCCCTTGCTAATGGCGGCCTGGAAGATGGGCCCGGCGCTGGCGACCGGCAACTCGATGATCATCAAGCCGGCCGAGCAGTCGCCGCTGACCATGATCCGCGCCGCCGAGCTGGCCGCCGAGGCGGGCATCCCCGACGGCGTGCTGAACGTGGTGCCGGGCTTCGGCGAGACCGCCGGCCAGGCGCTGGGCCGCCACATGGACGTCGACTGCATCGCCTTCACCGGCTCGGGCGAGGTCGGCAAGCTGTTCATGAAATACTCCGGCGAGTCCAACATGAAGCGGGTGACGCTGGAATGCGGCGGCAAGACCCCGAACATCATCATGGCCGACGCGCCGGATCTCGACGCCGCGGCGACCGCTGCCGCCTGGGGCATCTTCTTCAACCAGGGAGAGGTCTGCAACGCCGGCTCCCGCCTGCTGGTCGAAGACAAGGTGAAGGACCAGGTGGTCGAGAAGGTGATGCAGGTTGCCAAGACGCTACGCGTCGGCGATCCGCTGGACCCGGCGACACAGATGGGCGCCATGGTCGACGACACCCAGATGAACCGTGTGCTCAGCTACATCGAGAAGGGCCAGTCCGAAGGCGCCAAGATGAAGATGGGCGGCAAGCGCATCCTCGGCGAGACCGGCGGCTACTACATCGAGCCGACGGTGTTCGACGGCGTGAAGAACGACATGACCATCGCCCAGGAAGAAATCTTCGGGCCGGTGCTGTCGACCATCACCTTCGGCGACGCCGACGAGGCGATCAAGATCGGCAATGACACCATCTATGGCCTGGCCGCGGCGGTGTGGACCAGCGACATCAAGAAGGCGCACCGCGCCGCCAAGTCGCTGCGCGCCGGCAGCGTCTGGGTGAACTGCTTCGACGCCGGCGACATGACGACGCCCTTCGGCGGCTACAAGCAGTCCGGCTTCGGCCGCGACAAGTCGCTGCACGCGATGGAAAAGTACACCGAGCTGAAGACGATCTGGATCGATCTCAGCTGAGCGGCGGTCAATCGCGATGAAAAACGGCGGGGCGGCACGGCTGTCCCGCCGTTTTCCTTTAGGGATACTTTCTTTCGCCTGCGAATGTCCCAGCGATGCCTCAGCCAAAGGTGTTGTGCCTCCCTATATCTTATAGGTGAGCGTGTGGCGCGGCATTCGTGAGGAGCCCGTGGCGCCGGGGCATGGCAGACGGGGCAGAAGCAAATGAGCTTGTTCGAGACATCAGCTGCGCAGGACTTTCGGCCCGATCGCCGCTGGCCGCCGCTGGAGAATGACAGCCTCGACATCGACGAGGTCATGTCGCGCAGCCGCGACGACTTCGGCATCGATATCGATGCCGACGACTTCCTCGTGCTGATCGAAGGCGCCGACGACTTCTAGCCGGTCATAGGTTCTTGCGCAGATAGACGCGGTCATAGCCGGCGACCTGCTCGCGCTTGATCTCGGCGTAGCCGAGATGCAGGTAGAGCGCGATGTTCTCCACCATCACCTCGTTGGTATAGAGCTCGATGACGCGGTAACCGCGCCGCCGGGCCTCTTCTTCCGTGAACGTCATCAGACGCTTGCCCAGGCCCCGGCCGTGATACGCGGGATCGACGGCGATGTTGTCGAGCAGCAGGTAGCCCCCGTGATCGTCTGGATGGTCTTCCAGCACGAGGATGCCGGCCACGGCGCCGTCCGCTTCCAGCACAAGTGTCTGGCCGTCGGCGATGCGCCTGGCGTAGTCATCGACCATCGGCGCCGGCTTGCGGTTCATGCGGGCGAGGTAGGGCCGGTAGGCGGTTTCGACGATCGCCTCGATACGCGCCCTGTCCTCGGGCCGGGCAGTGCGGATCATGGTGTCGTCCATGAAGAATCGGCCAGGAAATCTAGCCCCCGTGCATAAAAATCACCATCCACGCAGCAGATCGAGAACCTGGACTTTCTCTCATCTGGGTCGTCGCTTAGCATGAATGCGAACTCATCCTCGCTTTGAAGGGCGACGTTTATCACCTCTCCGTTTTTTAGCGTGATTGTAACGCAAGCTGTATCCTTCGAGACGCAAACGACGTCGGTGTCATCGATCCAGCACAGCCGTGCGAGTTCGTACGCTTTGACCGGGACGGTTGGTTCAACCACAGAAGAGGGAACGTCAGAAACCTTCTGGTCCCACTCCTTTTTATGGTTGATCCAAAGCTCGCTGACGCAGACGGCTACCTCGACAGGAGGGGACGGGCGCTCAGGGCCGCCCCCAAAATTTCCGAAGTAAAGCGTGAAAAAATGGCCGACGTGAAAATGCGCGAGGCGTTTGCCAAAGAGCAGCTTGGTCAATGCTTCCACTGCGTCATTCGGCGGCACTTTCTTCGCTTGGCCCAAGCGCATTCACAACTCTCCATCGTGATCGCACGAGTGGTGCCACCAACTCCCCTCGTCACCCTCGCACTTGTTGCGAGGGTCCATGGCATGACCGGGTTCCGGGCCGTCGATGGCCCCCGGCTCGCGCTCGCTGACGCTCGCTTGGCCGGGGTGACAGCCTGAGTGGCTGATGGATGCGTCAAGCCACATCGAACTGCTACGGCCGCTGCCGTCCGTCCGCCGTCAGCAGCGGACTGTAGAGATCCGGGCGGCGGTCGCGGAACAGGCCCCAGGAGGCGCGCGCGGCCTTTATGGCATCGAGGTCGAAGGTCGCGGTCAGCACGGCGCGGTCGCTGCCGTTGGCCTCGGCCACCTTGGCGCCCAGTTCGTCGGCGATGAAGGAATGGCCGAAGAAGGTGAGCTGCGCCGCCGTGCCGTCTTCCCGGCCGATGCGGTTGGAAGAGACCAGGGGGACCATGTTGGCGGCGGCGTGACCCTGCATGGTGCGCTGCCAGTGGTCCTTAGCGGAGATCGTCGCGTCCTGCGGCTCGTTGCCAATGGCGGTCGGGTAGAACAGGATCTCCGCGCCCATCAGCGCCATGGCGCGTGCGCACTCGGGGAACCACTGGTCCCAGCAGATGCCGCAGCCGAGGGTGCCGTAGCGCGTCTGCCACACGCGAAAGCCGGTGTCGCCGGGATTGAAGTAGTACTTTTCCTGGTAGCCCGGCCCGTCGGGGATGTGCGACTTGCGGTAGATGCCCAGCACGCTGCCGTCCGCATCCACGATGGCGATGGAATTGTAGTAGGCGTTGTTGGCGCTCTCGAAGAAGCTGACCGGCAGCACGACCTTCAGCGCCTTGGCCAGTTCGGCCATGCGGGCGATAAGTGGGTTGCCCTCGGCCGGCGCGGCGAGGGTGAAGTACTCCTGCTTCTGGTCGCAGCAGAAGTAGGGCGTTTCGAAGAGCTCCTGGATCAGCACGATCTGCGCGCCTTCAGCGGCGGCCTCGCGCACCAGCGCCTCGGCCCCGGCGATGTTGGCCTCGCGGTCCCAGCTGCAGGCCATCTGGGTGGTGGCGACGGTCACCTCGCGCATCGAAACGCCCTTTCTTCTCGGATCAGCTCACGCCGAGATCCTTGGCGGTGAGGTCGATCGCCCGGCGCAGGCGGACGACCAGCTCGTCGATCTCGGCTTTGGTGATGATCAGCGGCGGCGAGATCACCATGGTGTCTCGCACCGCGCGGCTGACCAGGTTGCCCTTGAAGCAGTAATCGCGGCAGATCGTGCCGGCGCGGCCTTCGGGCTTGAAGCGGGCATGGCTCGCCTTGTCCGCGACCAGCTCGACGGCGCCCAGCAGGCCGACGCCGCGCACCTCGCCGACCAGCGGGTGATCGGCCAGGGTGGCAAGGCGCTCCTGCAGGTAGGGGCCGACCTCTTCGCGCACGCGCTCGACGAGTTTTTCCTCTTCCAGGATGGCGATGTTCTCCAGCGCCACCGCGCAGGCCACCGGGTGGCCGGAGTAGGTGAAGCCGTGCGCGAACTCGCCGCCCTTTTCCCACAGCACGTCGGCCACGCGCTTGCCGACCATGACGGCCGACAGCGGCAGGTAGCCGGAGGTGATGCCCTTGGCCAACGTCATGAGGTCCGGCTCGATGTCGAAGGTGTCGCTGCCGAACCACTGGCCGGTGCGCCCGAAGCCGCAGATCACTTCGTCGGCGATCAGCAGGATGCCGTACTGCTTGCAGATGCGCTGCACCTCCGGCCAGTAGCTGGCCGGCGGGACGATGACGCCGCCGGCGCCCTGCACCGGCTCGCCGATGAAGGCGGCGACGGTGTCGGGGCCCAGTTCCAGGATCTTGTCCTCGATCGCCTTGGCGGCGGCTTTGCCGAAGTCCTCCGGCGTGAGCCCGGCGCCTTCACCGTACCAATAAGGCTGGCGCACGTGGTGGAAGCCCGGCAGCGGCAGGCCATCGAGATCGTGCATCGGTTTCATGCCGCCCAGGCTGGCCGAAGCCATGGTCGAGCCGTGATAGCCGTTCACGCGGCTGATGATGTTCACGCGCGCCGGCTTGCCGGCCAGCTTCCAGTAGCGCCGCACGATGCGGGCGATGGTGTCGTTGGCCTCCGAGCCGGAGGAGGCGAAGAACACCTTGTCGAGACCCGCCGGCGTGAGCGCGGCGAGCTTCTCGGCCAATTCTATGGAGGTCGGCGTCGCCGTCTTGAAGAAGGTGTTGTAGAACGGCAGCTCAAGCATCTGGTCGTAGGCTGCCTTGGCCAGGCGCTCGCGGCCGTAGCCGGCGTTCACGCACCACAGGCCGGCCATGCCGTCGAGGATGCGCTCGCCCTCGGAATCCTCCAGCCAGACGCCGTTTGCCTTGGTGATGATGCGGCTGCCGCCCTCTTCGGCGAGGCCGCGGAAGTCGGTGAAGGGATGCAAGTGGTGCGCGGTGTCGGCAGCGCGCCAGGCGGCCGTGGAGTTGCGGGTCTGCTTCTGCGCGGGAAGGCTGGTCATCTGAGCTGTCCTTGATCTGGGAAACCGAAAAAAGGAAAAAACGTCCTCTTCGGCCCGCAGGCAGTTTCGTCGCCTGCGGGCGGTTCCCGCCGCTAAGGATTGTAGCCGATCCTGGCGCAGTTCAGCAGCAGCTCGGTATGCCGCGAACGCCGCGACACGCCGCCCAGGGCGGCGTGGTGGTAGGGCAGTCTGATCGCGGCGTTCGTCATGGCGGCTATACGTTTAGCAGAAGATGCTCACGCTCCCAAGACGAGATGACCTGCTGATAGGCGTCCAACTCGGCGCCCTTAACCAGGGTCACGGCTTCTATGAAGATGGGACCGAAGATCGGCTTCAGGGCTCGGGTGCCGTTGAAGCGCTCCAGTGCATCGTAGAGGGTGCGCGGCAGGGTGCGGGCCAGGCGATAGGCGCTGCCCTCGATCGGCTGGCGCGGCTTCAGCTTCTCCTTCATGCCCAAGTAACCGCAGGCCAGCGAGGCGGCGATCGCCAGGTAGGGGTTGGCATCGGCGCCGGCGAGGCGGTTCTCCACGCGGCGCTCCGAGGGTTCGGCGTAGGGCACGCGCAGGCCCACGGTACGGTTGTCGTAGCCCCAGTGGGTGTTGATCGGTGCATCGTAGTTCGGCATCAGCCGGCGGTAGCTGTTCACGTTGGGCGCCAGCAGCGGCATCACCGTCGGCAGGTAGCGCTGCAAGCCCGCGATATGGCTGCGGAACAATGCTGTGTCCTTACCGGTGCGGGTGGCGAAGAGGTTGCGCCCGGACTTGAGGTCCAGAAGGCTCTGGTGGATGTGCATGGAGCTGCCGGGTTCGCCCTGCATCGGCTTGGCCATGAAGGTGGCGTAAACCTTGTGGCGCATCGCCGCCTCGCGCACCGTGCGCTTGAACAGGAAGGCCTGGTCGGCCAGCAGCAGCGGGTCGCCGTGGTTGAAGTTCATCTCCATCTGCGCCGCGCCGCCCTCGTGGGTCAGGGTGTCGATGTCGATGCCCTGGGCCTCGCAGAAGTCGTAGACGTCCTCGAAGATCGGATCGAACTCATTCACCGCGTCGACGCCATAGGCCTGACGGCTGGTCTCGCGCCGGCCGGAGCGGCCGATCGGCGGGATCAGCGGGTAGTCCGGATCGGTGTTCACGTCGACCAGGAAGAACTCCAGCTCCGGCGCCACGATGGGCCGCCAGCCTTCTTCCTCGTAGAGCGCGAGGATGCGCTTCAGGATGTGGCGCGCGGCGATCTCCACCTCGCCGGCATCGAAGTGGTAGGCGTCGCAGATCACCTGCGCCGTCGGCTCGTCGTACCAGGGCACCAGGCGGATCGTGGTCTCGTCCGGGATGAGGTAGACGTCCTTGGTCGAGGCCGAAGTGACGTCGTCGGTGTCCTCCGGGTAGTCGCCGTTGACGGTTTGCACGAAGACGTCCTCGGGGATGCGCAGGCCGTTCTTGCGCATGCCATCGAGGAATTTCTGGGCCGGCAGGATCTTGCCGCGGGCGATGCCGGCCATGTCGGGAACCAGGCATTCGACTTCGTCGATGCGGTTTTCTTTCAGGAAGGTTTCAATGACTTGCATGGTGTCCTGCGCGTTGGAGCCGCGCAGCGGAAATGGCTCGAGGCGACCCCGCAGCGCTTACTGTGCTGAACCGCTAGCACGCCCCGCGCGAGGCTGGCAAGCTGAGGCCACGCCCCGCAAGCGGCCGCACAGGCGCCGGTAGGGCCGGTTTCAGGCCGGTTTCAGGCGATTTCCAACGACGGCTCAGGCGCGCCCGAGCAGCTCGTAGAGCGCCACCGCGGCGGCGTTGGAGACGTTGAGCGAGTCGATCGGCGGGCGGGTCGGCAGCTTCACCAGCAGGTCGCAGCGCTCCCGCGTCAGCCGCCTGAGGCCGGGGCCCTCGGCGCCCAGCACCAGGGCGACGGCCTCGCCGGGGCTGCTCTCGGCCAGGCTTTGCCGGGCTTCGCCGGCCAGGCCCAGGCACCAGAATCCGGCCTCCTTCAGGCTGTCCAGGGCGCGCGCCAGGTTGACCACACTTATATAGGGAATCACCTCGAAGGCGCCCGAAGCCGCCTTGGCGAGGGTCCCGCTCTCTTCAGGTGCGCCCTTGTCGAGGGCGACCACGGCCAGCGCTCCGAAGGCTGCGGCCGAGCGCAGCACCGCGCCGACGTTGTGCGGGTCGGTGACCTGGTCGAGCAGCACGACGACCCGGCGGTTGGGCTGCGGTGTTTGGGCCGAATCGGCGAGATTTCGGCCGAAAATGTCTTCCAGTGCCGGCTGGTGGAGCGGGGCGGTGGCGAGGGCGAGGCCTTGGTGGACGCTGCCCTCGGGCAGCAGGGCGTCGATGTCGCGGCGCTGGACCGTTTGGGTGGCGAGGCCGGCGTGGCGTGGGTCGCAGGCGTCGCGCAGCTGCTGGCCCCAGGTCTGCGCCGCCTCCGCGGTCATCATCAGCCGTTCGGGCCGGCGATTCGGATTGCCGAGGGCGGCCAGGACGGCATGGCCCCCGAACAGCCAGAGCGGCCGGCTGCTGCCGCGCGGGCGCGGACCAGGGCCACCGGACCTGCCGCCCGACCTGCTGGCCTCGGGCCGCGCGCCGGCCCTTTCGGCGCGCGCGCCGGAGCCGCTCTTGGCGCCGCGGGGGCCCCTGGAGCCGAGCTTATCCTTGCGTTTGGTCATAGCCAGACCTACTATGCCGCCAATAATTAACGAGTTCCACGCGCGTTCCTCCCGGCCGCTACGGCGAATCGGTCGGATAGAGGACGCTTTCGGCATGTTTAGAAGTTGACAGGCTGAATTAAATCAACATATTTCGCAACTCCATCGCACCGCCGGTTGCGACGGCTGGAGGGGTGCCCGAGTGGCTAAAGGGGACGGACTGTAAATCCGTTGGCTAAGCCTACGTTGGTTCGAATCCAACCCCCTCCACCATCGTCGCTCCCTGCTGATCAGGGGCTGGTCGGGGCCTGGACATCGCGGTCCAGCGGGATGGGTGAGCGTTGCGGGTGTAGCTCAATGGTAGAGCTCCAGCCTTCCAAGCTGGCTACGCGGGTTCGATTCCCGCCACCCGCTCCAACGTTGAGTTGAGCGGGGTCCGCGCCCAGGGTGCGGAGAGACGAGATCCGGCGGCGGACCGGGGCCAAAAACGGCCGAAACGCACGAGATTTTGGCGCGCCTGAGACGAATACAGGGACGATAGGTAATGGCGAAGGAAAAGTTTGCGCGGACGAAGCCGCACTGCAACGTTGGCACGATTGGTCACGTTGACCATGGCAAGACGACGCTGACGGCGGCGATCACGAAGGTGCTTGCCGAGACGGGCGGTGCGACGTTTTCGGCCTACGACCAGATCGACAAGGCTCCTGAGGAGCGGGCGCGCGGGATCACGATCTCGACGGCGCACGTTGAGTACGAGACGGCGAACCGGCACTACGCGCACGTTGACTGCCCGGGTCACGCGGACTACGTGAAGAACATGATCACGGGCGCGGCGCAGATGGACGGCGCGATCCTGGTGGTTTCGGCGGCCGACGGTCCGATGCCGCAGACGCGCGAGCACATTCTGCTGGCGCGCCAGGTTGGCGTTCCGGCGCTGGTTGTCTACATGAACAAGGTTGACCAGGTTGACGACGAGGAGCTGCTGGAGCTGGTGGAGATGGAGATCCGCGAGCTTCTGTCTTCGTACGACTTCCCGGGCGACGACATTCCGATCGTGAAGGGCTCTGCGCTGGCGGCGCTGGAAGACAAGACGCCGGACATCGGGCATGACTCGATCCTGCGCCTGATGGAGGCTGTCGACAGCTACATCCCGCAGCCGGACCGTCCGAAGGACAAGCCGTTCCTGATGCCGATCGAGGACGTTTTCTCGATCTCGGGCCGCGGCACGGTGGTTACGGGGCGCGTTGAGAGCGGCATCGTGAAGGTGGGCGACGAAGTCGAGATCGTCGGCATCCGTGCGACGCAGAAGACGACCTGCACGGGCGTTGAGATGTTCCGCAAGCTGCTGGATTCGGGCGAGGCGGGCGACAACATCGGCGCGCTGCTGCGCGGTGTGGGACGTGAGGACGTGGAGCGCGGCCAGGTTCTGGCCAAGCCGGGCTCGATCACGCCGCACACGAACTTCACGGCGGAGGCCTACATCCTGACGAAGGAAGAGGGCGGCCGTCACACGCCGTTCTTCACCAACTACCGCCCGCAGTTTTACTTCCGCACGACGGACGTGACGGGCGTGGTGACGCTGCCGGAAGGCACGGAGATGGTGATGCCGGGCGACAACGTGACGATGTCGGTCGAGCTGATCGCGCCGATCGCGATGGACGAGGGCCTGCGCTTCGCCATTCGCGAAGGCGGCCGTACCGTCGGTGCCGGCGTCGTCGCCAGCATTCAGAAGTAAGCCGGGTTCGGCTCTTCCGCGGGAACCTTCGGGGCCCGGCGGAAGGGCCGACTTGGGCGGCACGGCCGGCCGCCGGAAGCGTTAAGGCCAGAAGGCGTCAAGGAGTGTAGCTCAACTGGTAGAGCACCGGTCTCCAAAACCGGGGGTTGGGGGTTCGAGCCCCTCCACTCCTGCCAGCTAAGGCGGCAGGCGGCATTACCCCGGCAGGCGTACCGGGCATGCCGGACAGAAACGGGCAAATTCAACGACCGCGCTTCGGCGCGGTTTAGGCGTAGTTAGGAAGCAGTTCAACCCGATGGCAACGATCAACCCGGCCCAGTACGTGCGTGAGGTGATCGGCGAGGTCAAGAAAGTGACCTTTCCGACCAGGAAGGAGACCACGGTGACCACCATCATGGTGTTCATCATGGTGACGCTTGCGGCGATTTTCTTCCTGGTGGTGGACCTGATCCTGTCCTGGGGCGTGAAGTTGATTCTCGGGCTGGGGGGCTGAGGCCATGGCGATGCATTGGTATGTGCTGCACGTCTACTCCGGCTTCGAGAAGAAGGTCTCCGAGGCGATTCGCGAGCAGGCCGAGCAGAAAGGCATGGAAGATCTCTTCGAGGAGATCCTGGTGCCGACCGAGGAAGTCGTCGAGATGCGCCGCGGCCAGAAGGTCGCCGCCGAGCGCAAGTTCTTCCCCGGCTATGTCCTGCTGCGCATGGAAATGACCGACGAGACCTGGCACCTGGTGAAGAACACGCCGAAGGTGACGGGCTTCCTGGGCAACCGCAAGCCGACCCCGATCTCCGCCAGGGAGGCCGAGCGCATCCTGAAGCAGGTGCAGGAAGGGGTCGAGCGGCCGAAGCCCTCGATCGTGTTCGAGATCGGCGAGCAGGTGCGGGTGGCCGACGGCCCCTTCACCTCGTTCAACGGGCTGGTCGAGGAAGTCGACGAGGAGCGCGCGCGGCTCAAGGTCGCGGTGTCGATCTTCGGGCGCTCCACGCCGGTCGAACTGGAGTACTCGCAGGTCGAGAAGCTGTAACGATTTTACCAAAGTCCGGGCCGTTGGGGCCCGGTGCTGCGGGAGGCGACCGCCATCGCCAAGTCCACTGGTGGCGCCGTACCGCAAACCCTATATACGGAAAGGGAATAGAGAGTGGCAAAGAAGATCAACGGCTACGTCAAGCTGGAGATCCCGGCCGGGCAGGCGAATCCTTCGCCGCCGGTGGGTCCCGCGCTTGGTGCTCGTGGCCTCAACATCATGGAGTTCTGCAAGGCCTTCAACGCGGCCACGCAGAACATGGAGCAGGGAACCCCGACGCCGGTGATCATCACCGCCTATTCGGATCGTTCCTTCTCTTTCGAGACCAAGACGCCGCCGGCCAGCTGGTACCTCCGCAAGGCCGCCAAGGTGGCCAAGGGGTCCAAAGTGCCGAACCGCGACAAGGTCGGCAAGGTCACCATGGATCAGGTTCGCGAGATCGCTGAAGCGAAGATGAAGGACCTGAACGCCAACGATATCGATGCCGCCGCCAAGATCATCATGGGCTCGGCGCGCTCGATGGGCATCGAGGTCACGGAGTAAAGCCATGGGATCGCAGAGCAAGCGGCTGAAGGCCGCCTACGAGAACGTCGATCGCAAGGCCGTCTACGAGCTGGTCGAAGCGGTCAAGAAGATCAAGGCCGCCGCCGGCGTGAAGTTCGACGAGACCGTCGAGATCGCCATGAACCTGGGCGTCGACCCGCGTCACGCCGACCAGAACGTGCGCGGCGTGGTTTCGCTGCCGAACGGTACCGGCAAGTCGGTGCGCGTGGCTGTCTTCGCCAAGGGCGCGAAGGCCGAGGAGGCCCAGAAGGCCGGTGCCGACCTGGTCGGCGCCGAAGACTTGGCGGAGAAGATCCAGGCCGGCGAGATGAACTTCGACCGCTGCATCGCCACCCCGGACATGATGCCGGTGGTTGGCCGCCTCGGTAAGGTGCTGGGCCCGCGCGGCCTGATGCCGAACCCGAAGCTTGGCACGGTGACCACCGACGTCGCCGGCGCCATCAAGGCGGTCAAGGGCGGCCAGGTGGAGTTCCGCGTCGAGAAGGCGGGCATCGTCCATGCCGGCGTCGGCAAGACGAGCTTCGGCGAGGATGCGCTGGTGGAGAACATCCGCGCCTTTGTCGATGCCATCTCGCGCGCCAAGCCGAGCGGCGCGAAGGGTACGTATATCAAGCGCATTTCCCTGTCCTCCACGATGGGGCCGGGCGTGCGCGTCGAGGTGGGCAGCATCCACGGCTAAAGGCCGCGGCTGTCTACCAAGGGTTTTTCGGCCGCTTTCCCGCGAGGGGCGCGGCCGGGAAGGGCGGCGGTGAAAATCGCCGTCCGACCTGTCCGAGACTGCAGGTGCCGGGTCCGCCCGGTTTAAGCCTCCTAAGGGCCTGCATAGACGGGAGCAACGGGTTTCAAGGTGTCCGCCCCGCGCGGGTGCCGCGAGGCTTGAACTTCCGGGACAGGCGAGCCGGACCACCGGCCGTTTGCCTGTGGTCCTCGTTAAAACCGGACGGTTCGTCCCAGGGAAGAGTTGCCTGGGGGCGGGCTGGCCAACTAGAGCGGAAGTGACTCGTGGACCGATCTCAAAAGGAAGAGCTGGTCGCCAGTTTGCATCAGACTTTCGCAGAGACGAACCTTGTCATCGTGACCCAGCAGTCGGGTATGACGGTGGCGGAGGTTTCTGACCTGCGGCGGAAGATGCGCGACGCTGGTGCCAGCTACAAGGTGACGAAGAATCGGCTCACGCGTCTTGCCCTCGAGGGTACCAAGTTCGAGGCGCTGAAAGAGCTGTTCACCGGACCGACGGCGGTTGCCGTCTCGGCGGATCCGGTGGCGGCCGCGAAGGTCTGCGTATCGTTTGCCAAGGGCAACGAGAAGCTGATCATCGTGGGTGGTGCGATGGGAGAGACCAAGCTGGACGCGCAGGCGATCCAGGCGCTGGCCACTCTGCCGTCGCTCGACCAGTTGCGCGGCAAGCTGATCGGTGTTCTGCAGGCCCCGGCCACCAAGGTGGCGGGTGTGGTGCAGGCCCCGGCGGCTCAGCTGGCGCGTGTTTTCAGTGCTTATGGCTCTCAGGGAGAGGCCGCGTAAGCCTCGTCATTGACGAGAGTTCAAGCCTAGAAGGAAGTTAGAAATGGCTGATCTGGATAAGTTGGTTGATGAGCTGTCCAAGCTCACCGTGATTGAGGCCGCCGAGCTGGCCAAGAAGCTGGAAGAAACCTGGGGCGTCTCCGCGGCGGCCCCGGTTGCCGTGGCAGCTGCCGCGGCTCCGGCCGATGGCGGCGCGGCTGCTGCTGAGCAGACTGAGTTCGACGTCATCCTGACGGCTGCCGGCGAAAAGAAGATCAACGTCATCAAGGAAGTCCGCGCCATTACCGGCCTGGGCCTCAAAGAGGCGAAGGATCTGGTCGAAGGTGCGCCGAAGCCGGTCAAGGAAGGCGTTGGCAAGGACGAGGCCGCAGAGCTCAAGAAGAAGCTCGAAGAGGCTGGTGCGACGGTCGAGCTCAAGTAGCTTGAACGTCTGCAAATGCAGTGTGGTACCGGCCGGCGGGCGCCCGAAGGGGCGCCTGCCGCGCCGGCTATCTGCGTCTCCGCGATCTGAAGCCGCCGGCAGGCGGTCGGCTGGCTCGGGTTCGACGGCGCAGTAAAGACGCAGGTTTGACAGGGGGCCTTGGAGATCGGGCCGAAAAAACGAGATCTCCGTTGCCGGGCCAAGGCTGGGGGCCCGGTGCAAAGGACGAACGACGGCAGGCCCTCCTGGGGCCGAGGCTGAAGGCCGCACCGTTCGCCCCAGCGACGTGAACGAGGACACGACGAGACATGGCGAATTCCCTGATTGCTCGCAAGCGCATCCGCAAGAACTTCGGCAAGATTGCCGAAGTGGCGAAAATGCCCAATCTGATCGAGGTCCAGAAGACCTCTTACGACCAGTTTCTTCAGTTGGGCATTCCCGTTTCGCAGCGGAGCAACACGGGCCTGCAGGAGGTCTTTACCTCCGTCTTCCCGATCCGCGACTTCTCGGAGCGGGCGGAGTTGCAGTTCGTGCGCTACGAGCTGGAAGAGCCGAAGTACGACGTTGAAGAGTGCCAGCAGCGCGGCATGACCTTCGCCGCGCCGCTGAAGGTGACCCTGCGCCTGGTGGTGTGGGACGTCGACGAGGACACCGGCGCGCGTTCGATCCGCGACATCAAGGAGCAGGACGTCTACATGGGCGACATGCCCCTGATGACGCGCCACGGCACCTTCGTGATCAACGGTACCGAGCGCGTGATCGTCTCGCAGATGCATCGCAGCCCGGGCGTGTTCTTCGACCATGACCGCGGCAAGACGCATTCCTCGGGCAAGTATCTCTTCGCCGCCCGCGTCATTCCCTATCGCGGCTCCTGGCTCGACTTCGAATTCGACGCCAAGGACCTCGTCTACGTGCGCATCGACCGCCGCCGCAAGCTGCCGGCGACGACGCTGCTGCTGGCGCTCGATTCCGCCGAGACCGAGAAGCTGCGCGCCGAGCGTGCCAAGGAAGGCAAGGCCCTGGAGCCGCACGAGGCTCAGGGCATGACGCCGGAAGACGTCCTCGACTTCTTCTACAAGCGCGTCGTCTACAAGCGTTCCGGCAAGGGTTGGGCAACCCCGTTCGATACCGAGCGCATGCGTGCGGTGAAGCTGGCCGAAGACCTGATCGACGCCAAGACCGGCGAGGCGGTTGCCGAGGCCGGCGCCAAGATCACCCCGCGCCTGGCCAAGAAGCTGGTCGACGGCGGCCTGAAGAACATCTTCGTCACCGACGAGCAGCTGGTCGGCAGCTACATCTCCTCCGACTTCATCAACGAGGAGACCGGTGAGGTCATCGCCGAGGCCGGCGACGAGCTGACCGAGGCGCTGCTGAAGACCCTGGTCGAGGCCGGCGCCAAGGAACTCTCGGTGCTCGCCATCGACCACATCAACGTCGGCGCCTACATCCGCAATACCCTGGCGGTGGACAAGAACACCAGCCGCGAGGAAGCGCTGATCGACATCTACCGCGTCATGCGCCCGGGCGAGCCGCCGACGCTGGAGACGGCCGAGGCGATGTTCAACGGCCTGTTCTTCGATTCCGAGCGCTACGACCTCTCCGCGGTCGGCCGCGTGAAGATGAACGCGCGTCTCGGCTTCGAGACCGACGACCAGGTGCGTACGCTGCGCAAGGAAGACATGCTGGAGATCCTGAAGATCCTGGTGGATTTGAAGGATGGCCGCGGCGAGATTGACGACATCGACCACCTCGGCAACCGCCGGGTGCGCTCGGTCGGCGAGCTGATGGAGAACCAGTACCGCCTGGGCCTGCTGCGCATGGAGCGTGCGATCAAGGAGCGTATGTCCTCCGTCGAGATCGACTCGGTCATGCCGCATGACCTGATCAACGCCAAGCCGGCGGCTGCGGCGGTGCGCGAGTTCTTCGGTTCCTCGCAGCTCTCGCAGTTCATGGACCAGACCAACCCGCTGTCGGAGATCACCCACAAGCGGCGCCTCTCGGCCCTCGGGCCGGGCGGTCTGACCCGCGAGCGCGCCGGCTTCGAGGTGCGCGACGTGCACCCGACGCACTACGGCCGCATCTGCCCGATCGAGACGCCGGAAGGCCCGAACATCGGTCTGATCAACTCGCTGGCCACCTATGCGCGGGTCAACCAGTACGGCTTCATCGAGAGCCCCTACCGCAAGGTCGAGAACGCCAAGGTGACCGACGAGGTGCGCTACCTCTCCGCCATGGAAGAGGGACGCTACACCATCGCCCAGGCCAATGCCGAGATCGACAAGAACGGCAAGTTCGTGGACGACCTGATCTCCTGCCGTCAGGGCGGCGAGTACATCATGGCGATGAAGGATTCCATCGACTTCATCGACGTGTCGCCCAAGCAGCTGGTCTCCGTGGCCGCGGCGCTGATTCCCTTCCTGGAGAACGACGACGCCAACCGCGCGCTGATGGGCTCCAACATGCAGCGCCAGGCGGTGCCGCTGCTGCAGTCCGAGGCACCGCTGGTCGGCACCGGCATGGAAGGCACGGTGGCGCGAGACTCGGGTGTCGCCATCGGCGCTCGCCGCGCCGGCGTGGTCGACCAGGTCGACGCCACACGCATCGTGATTCGCGTCACCGAGGAGACCTCACACGGTGAGCAGGCGGTCGACATCTACAACCTGCTGAAGTTCCAGCGCTCGAACCAGAACACCTGCATCAACCAGCGTCCGCTGGTGAAAGTGGGTGACGTGGTGGCGGCCGGCGACATCATCGCCGACGGCCCCTCGACCAACCTGGGCGAGTTGGCGCTGGGCCGCAACGTGCTGGTCGCCTTCATGCCGTGGCAGGGCTACAACTTCGAGGACTCGATCCTGATCTCCGAGCGCATCGTGCGCGATGACGTCTTCACCTCGATCCACATCGAGGAATTCGAGGTCATGGCCCGCGATACCAAGCTGGGCCAGGAGGAGATCACCCGTGACATCCCGAACGTCGGCGAGGACGCGCTGCGCAACCTCGACGAGGCGGGCATGGTCTACATCGGCGCCGAGGTCAATCCGGGCGATATCCTGGTCGGCAAGGTGACGCCGAAGGGCGAATCCCCGATGACTCCGGAGGAGAAGCTGCTGCGTGCCATCTTCGGCGAGAAGGCCTCCGACGTACGCGACACCTCGCTGCGCGTGCCGCCGGGCGTCACGGGCACCGTCGTCGACGTGCGCGTGTTCTCGCGCCGCGGCGTCGACAAGGACGAGCGTGCCCTGGCCATCGAGCGGGCGGAGATCGAACGCCTGGCCAAGGACCGCGACGACGAGCGCATGATCCTGGAGCGCAGCTACTATGGCCGCCTCAGGGACCTGGTGCTCAACCAGACCGCGGTCTCCGGCCCCAAGGGCCTGAAGGCCGGCACCAAGATCACCGAGAAGGTGCTGAGCGACTTCACCCCGGGCCAGTGGCGCCAGATCGCCATCAAGGCCGACAAGCGCCAGCTCGACCTGGAAGCCCTCAACAAGCAGTTCGAGGGCTCCATCGACGAGCTCAACAAGCGCTTCGAGAACAAGGTCGACAAGCTGCAGCGCGGTGACGAGCTGCCGCCGGGCGTCATGAAGATGGCCAAGGTCTTCGTCGCGGTGAAGCGCAAGCTGCAGCCGGGCGACAAGATGGCCGGCCGGCACGGCAACAAGGGCGTCATCTCCAAGATCGTGCCGATCGAGGACATGCCCTACACCGAGGACGGCGTGTCGGTCGACATCGTGCTGAATCCGCTGGGCGTGCCGAGCCGCATGAACGTCGGTCAGATTCTGGAAACCCACCTGGGCTGGGCCTGTGCGGGCCTGGGCACTCAGATCGGCCAGATGCTCGATGAGGTCGAGCGCGGCGCCAAGCTGGAGCCCCTGAAGAAGAAGCTGAAGGAGGTCTACGGCGACAAAGCCTTCAAGGATGACGTGGCCGACCTCGACGACGACGAAGTGAAGGTGCTGAGCAACAACCTGCGCCGCGGCTTGCCGATCGCCACGCCGGTCTTCGACGGCGCGCGCGAGGAGGACATCTCCGACATGCTGCAGCAGGCCGGCCTCAATCGGTCGGGCCAGGTGACGCTCATCGACGGCCGCTCCGGCGAGATCTTCGACCGCCAGGTGACGGTGGGCTACATCTACATGCTGAAGCTGCACCACTTGGTCGACGACAAGATCCACGCCCGTTCCATCGGCCCCTACAGCCTGGTTACCCAGCAGCCGCTGGGCGGCAAGGCGCAGTTCGGTGGCCAGCGCTTCGGCGAGATGGAGGTCTGGGCCCTGGAGGCTTACGGCGCCGCCTACACCCTGCAGGAAATGCTGACGGTGAAGTCGGACGACGTCTCTGGCCGCACCAAGGTCTATGAGGCCATCGTGAAGGGCGACGATAACTTCGAAGCCGGCATTCCGGAATCCTTCAACGTTCTGGTGAAGGAACTCCGTTCGCTCGGCCTCAACGTGGACTTGAAGCAGACATCGTAGAAGCGCGGGAGCCCCGGAAGCGTCCGGGGCCGCCGCTGCCTACGCCTGCTGCTCCATCTGAATCCTAATCGGGAGAAACCGATGTCAGAGTTGATGAACATTTTCGGCCAGCCGACCGGTCCTCAGAGCTTCGATGAGATCCGCATTTCCATCGCCAGCCCCGAGCGTATCCGGTCCTGGTCATACGGCGAGATCAAGAAGCCGGAGACCATCAACTACCGGACCTTCAAGCCGGAGCGCGACGGCCTGTTCTGTGCGCGCATCTTTGGTCCGATCAAGGACTACGAGTGCCTCTGCGGCAAGTACAAGCGCATGAAATATCGCGGCATCATCTGCGAGAAGTGCGGCGTCGAGGTGACCCTGTCGAAGGTGCGCCGCGAGCGCATGGGCCACATCGAACTGGCCAGCCCGGTGGCGCACATCTGGTTCCTGAAGTCGCTGCCGAGCCGCATCGGCCTGCTGCTCGACATGACCCTGAAGGATCTCGAGCGGGTGCTCTATTTCGAGTACTTCGTGGTGGTCGAGCCGGGTCTCACGCCGCTGAAGATGCACCAGCTGCTGACCGAGGAGGAATTCCTCACCGCCCAGGAGGAGTACGGCGAAGACTCCTTCGAGGCGATGATCGGCGCCGAGGCGATGAAGAAGATGCTGGCCTCGCTCGATCTCGAGGAGGAGCGGGTCGAGGTGCGCGACGAGCTGCGCGAGACCGGTTCCGAGGCCAAGCGCAAGAAGCTGGTCAAGCGTCTGAAGCTGATCGAGGCCTTCATGGAGTCCGGCGCCCGTCCGGAGTGGATGATCCTCGACGTCGTGCCGGTGATTCCGCCCGAACTGCGGCCGCTCGTTCCTCTCGACGGTGGCCGCTTCGCGACCTCCGACCTGAACGATCTCTACCGCCGCGTCATCAATCGCAACAACCGACTGAAGCGCCTCATCGAGCTGCGCGCGCCGGACATCATCGTGCGCAACGAGAAGCGCATGCTGCAGGAGGCCGTCGACGCGCTGTTCGACAACGGCCGCCGTGGCCGCGTCATCACCGGCGCCAACAAGCGTCCGCTGAAGTCGCTCAGCGACATGCTGAAGGGCAAACAGGGCCGCTTCCGTCAGAACCTGCTGGGCAAGCGCGTCGACTACTCCGGCCGTTCGGTCATCGTGGTCGGGCCTGAGCTGAAGCTGCACCAGTGCGGCCTGCCGAAGAAGATGGCGCTCGAGCTGTTCAAGCCGTTCATCTACTCTAAGCTCGAACTCTACAACATGGCTTCCACCATCAAGGCGGCCAAGCGCATGGTGGAGAAGGAGCGTCCCGAGGTGTGGGACATCCTGGAAGAGGTGATCCGCGAGCATCCGGTGCTGCTGAACCGCGCGCCGACCCTGCACCGCCTCGGCATCCAGGCTTTTGAGCCGGTGCTGATCGAGGGTAAGGCGATCCAGTTGCACCCGCTGGTCTGCACCGCCTTCAACGCCGACTTCGACGGCGACCAGATGGCGGTTCACGTGCCGCTGTCGCTGGAAGCCCAGCTGGAAGCCCGCGTGCTGATGATGTCGACCAACAACATCCTCTCGCCCGCCAACGGCAAGCCCATCATCGTGCCGTCGCAGGACATCGTCCTCGGCATCTACTACCTCTCGATGGAAGCCGAGGGGGAGAAGGGCGAGGGCATGCTGTTCGGCGACCTGGGCGAGATCGAGCACGCGCTGGCGAGCGGCGCGGTGAGCCTGCACGCCAAGGTCAAGGCGCGCTATCACACCGTTGACGCCGACAACAAGCCGATCCGCCTGGTGGTCGACACCACCCCCGGCCGCATGATGCTGTCGGAGGTGCTGCCGCGTCATCCGAAGGTGCCGTTCAGCCTGCTCAACAAGGTGCTGACCAAGAAGGAAATCACCGAGCTGATCGACATCGTCTACCGCCACTGCGGTCAGAAGGACACGGTGATCTTCTGCGACCGCATCATGGCGCTGGGCTTCGGCTATGCGTGCAAGGCGGGCATCTCCTTCGGCAAGGACGACCTCATGATTCCGGCGGCCAAGCAGGGTCTGGTGGAAGAGGCGCAGGCCAAGGTGAAGGAGTTCGAGCAGCAGTACCTCGACGGCCTGATCACGCAGGGCGAGAAGTACAACAAGGTGGTCGACGTGTGGTCGCAGTGTACCGATCGCGTCGCCGACGAGATGATGAAGGTGATCTCCGGTCCGCGCGGACGCAACGTCAACGCTGTCTTCATGATGGCTGACTCCGGCGCCCGTGGCTCGGCCGCCCAGATCAAGCAGCTCGCCGGCATGCGCGGCCTGATGGCCAAGCCGTCGGGCGAGATCATCGAGACGCCGATCATCTCGAACTTCAAGGAAGGCCTCACCGTGCTGGAGTACTTCAACTCCACCCACGGCGCCCGCAAGGGCCTGGCCGACACCGCCCTGAAGACCGCCAACTCGGGCTACCTGACCCGCCGCCTTGTCGACGTGGCGCAGGACGCCATCATCATCGAGGACGACTGCGGCACCGAGAAGGGCCTGAAGGTCAGCGCGGTGGTCGATGGCGGCGAGGTCATCGCCTCGCTGGGCGAGCGCGTGCTGGGCCGCACGGTGCAGGAGGACATCGTCGATCCGCTGACCGGCGACGTGATCCTCAAGCGCGGCCAGTTGATCGCGGAAGATAAGATCGACAGCATCGAGCGTGCCGGCATCGACTCAATCTTCATCCGCTCCGCGCTGATGTGCGAATCGGTGGGCGGCATGTGCGGCGCCTGCTACGGCCGTGACCTGGCCCGCGGCACCAAGGTGAACGTCGGCGAGGCTGTCGGCGTCATCGCTGCCCAGTCGATCGGCGAGCCGGGCACCCAGCTGACCATGCGCACCTTCCACATCGGCGGTGCCGCTCAGCGTGGTGCCGAGCAGTCCTCGGTCGAGGCCGGCTCCGAAGCAAAGATCAAGATCTCCAACCGCAACATCGTCATGAACTCCGACGGCGTGCCGGTGGTCATGGGCCGCAACCTGGAAGTCGTCCTGCTGGACGAGAAGGGGCGCGACCGGGCCCGCTACCGGGTGCCTTACGGTGCCAAGCTGCTGGTCGACGACGGGGCAGAGGTCAAGATCGGCGACAAGCTGGCCGAGTGGGATCCCTACACCATTCCGATCATCACCGAGCGTGAGGGTGTCGCTAATTACGTCGATCTCATCGAGGGCACCTCGATGCGCGAGGTGATGGACGAGACCACCGGCATCTCCAACCGCGTGGTCATCGACTGGAAGCAGCAGCCCCGCGGCAACGACCTGAAGCCGCGCATCACCCTGCGCGACGAGAAGGGCGAGATCATCACCCTGGCCAACGGCATGGAGGCCCGCTACTTCATGTCGGTCGACGCGATCCTCTCGGTCGACAACGGCGCCAAGGTGCGTGCCGGCGACGTGCTGGCCCGTATCCCGCGGGAATCCTCCAAGACGCGCGACATCACCGGCGGTCTGCCGCGGGTGGCCGAGCTCTTCGAGGCCCGCAAGCCGAAGGACTACGCGATCATCAGCGAGATCGCCGGCCGGGTCGAATTCGGCAAGGACTACAAGACCAAGCGCCGCATCGTGGTGGTGCCGGAGGCCGAGGACCAGGAGCCGCGCGAATACCTGATCCCGAAGGGCAAGCACATCTCCGTCCAGGAAGGCGACTTCGTGGAAGTCGGCGATATGCTGCTGGACGGTAATCCGGTACCGCACGACATTCTCGAGGTGCTTGGCGTGGAAGCCCTGGCCGACTACCTGATCGACGAGATCCAGAGCGTCTACCGACTGCAGGGCGTGAAGATCAACGATAAGCATATCGAGGTGATCGTCCGCCAGATGCTGCAGAAGGTCGAGATCCACGACGGCGGCGAGTCGACCTTCCTGGTCGGCGAGCAGGTCGACCGTGACGAGTTCGAGGCGGTCAACAACAAGGTGATTGCCGACGGCGGCAAGCCGGCGATGGCCCGCCCGGTGCTCCAGGGCATCACCAAGGCCAGCCTGCAGACCCGCTCGTTCATTTCGGCGGCCTCCTTCCAGGAGACCACCCGGGTGCTGACCGAGGCGGCGACCCACGGCAAGGAAGATCGCCTGATCGGCCTGAAGGAGAACGTCATCGTCGGCCGCCTCATTCCGGCCGGTACCGGTTCGATCGTGAACCGCCTGAAGCGGGTGGCTGCCGATCGCGACCGGGAATTGCTGGATGCGCGCGAGCGGGCGGCCCTGGCCAGTGGGGCCGAGTCGGCCTCGGCGGAGGAGGAGAGCTCCGTCGCCTGACGGAACTCAGGGTAATTTTGTTACAAGATGCGCCGCGGCGGGGAATTTTAAATGCCCGCGACTCCCGCTGCGGCGTATCCTTGGAACCGCGCTGAAAAGTAAGGTTTCCAGGGTTTAACGTGCTTGACGGGGCATAGGCGCATCAATATATTGCGCCAACCTTTCGGGGGGCTGGTGGTAGGCCCATTGCGGTCTAGACGCAGCCTCTGGCGAACACGGTATTGAAATTTTAGGCAAGCTGTTTTCGACGGCACTTTAGCATCCGCATGGCCGAGCCTTTGGCCTATGCGGTGCTTTGTCTCGAAAACCGGGCGCATGGGAAAGCTAATGCCAACGATCAATCAGTTGATCCGTAAGCCGCGCAAACCTGAGGTTGCGCGCAACAAGGTGCCGGCTCTGGAAGCCTGCCCGCAGAAGCGCGGTGTTTGCACCCGCGTTTACACCACGACGCCGAAGAAGCCGAACTCGGCTCTTCGAAAGGTCGCACGCGTGCGCCTGACCAACGGCTTCGAAGTCACCAGCTACATTCCTGGCGAGGGGCATAACCTCCAGGAGCACTCGGTGGTGATGATCCGCGGCGGCCGCGTGAAGGACCTTCCGGGCGTTCGCTACCACATCATCCGTGGCACGCTGGACACCCAGGGTGTCAAGGATCGCCGCCAGCGCCGTTCGAAATACGGCGCCAAGCGGCCGAAGTAAGGTAGGAGAGAAGAGGCATGTCGCGCCGTCATAGCGCCGAAAAGCGGGAAGTTCTTCCCGACCCCAAGTTCGGCGATACCGTTCTCAGCAAGTTCATGAACTGCCTGATGTTCGACGGCAAGAAGTCCGTCGCCGAGGGCATCGTCTACGGTGCGCTCGACCGCATTCGCGAGCGCGGCGGCCAGGATCCGGTGCGGGTTTTCCACGAGGCCCTGGACAACGTTAAGCCGGAAATCGAAGTGCGCTCCCGCCGCGTCGGCGGCGCCACCTACCAGGTCCCCGTCGAAGTGCGTATGGAGCGCGGACAGGCGCTCGCCATCCGCTGGCTGATCAACGCCTCGCGGGCCCGCTCGGAACTGACTATGACCGAGCGCCTGGCCGGCGAGATGATGGACGCCTCCAACAACCGGGGGTCGGCGGTGAAGAAGCGGGAAGACACCCACCGGATGGCGGAGGCCAACAAGGCCTTCTCGCACTACCGCTGGTAATCCACGAAGAGTAGATCGTCATGGCACGTACGACCCCACTCAAAGACTACCGAAACATCGGCATCATGGCGCACATCGATGCCGGTAAGACGACGACGACCGAGCGCGTCCTCTATTACACCGGTGTTTCGCACAAGATCGGTGAGGTCCACGATGGCAATGCCACCATGGACTGGATGGAGCAGGAGCAGGAGCGGGGAATCACCATCACCTCCGCGGCGACGACCTGTTTCTGGAAGGACCACCGGATCAACATCATCGACACCCCGGGCCACGTCGACTTCACCATCGAGGTGGAGCGTTCGCTGCGCGTGCTGGACGGTGCCGTGGCGGTGTTCGACTCGGTGGCCGGCGTCGAGCCGCAGTCCGAGACCGTGTGGCGCCAGGCCGACAAGTACAAGGTTCCGCGGATCTGCTTCGTCAACAAGATGGATCGCACCGGCGCCGACTTCTATCGCTGCGTCGACATGATCGTCGATCGCCTGGGCGCGCAGCCGCTGGTGCTGCAGCTGCCGGTGGGCAGCGAGTCGGACTACGCCGGCGTCATCGACCTCCTGTCGATGAAGGCGGTCATCTGGGAAGACGAGTCGCTGGGTGCGAAGTTCAATTTGCAGGACATTCCGGCCGACATGGCCGACAAGGCCGCCGAATACCGCGAGAAGCTCATTGAGCTGGCCGTCGAGCAGGACGATGCCGCCATGGAGGCCTACCTCGAGGGCAACGAACCCGACGAGGCAACCCTCAAGAAATGCATCCGCAAGGGCACCTGCGGCCTGAAGTTCGTGCCGGTGCTGAACGGGTCCGCGTTCAAGAACAAGGGTGTGCAGCCGCTGCTCGACGCCGTGGTCGACTTCCTGCCGGCGCCGACCGAAGTGCCCGACGTCAAGGGCATTAAGCCGGAGTCCGAGGAGATCGTCAGCCGTCCGTCGAGCGACGACGCGCCGGCCGCCGGCCTGGCCTTCAAGATCATGACCGATCCCTTCGTGGGCTCGCTGACCTTCGTGCGGGTGTACTCCGGCGTGATCCAGACCGGCACCCAGATCATGAACCCGGTGAAGGGCCAGCGCGAGCGCGTCGGCCGCATGCTGCAGATGCATGCCAATCACCGCGAGGACGTCAAAGAGGCTCGCGCCGGCGACATCGTTGCCATTGCCGGCCTGAAGGACACCACCACCGGCGATACGCTGTGCGACCCGCAGCACCCGGTCATCCTGGAGCGCATGGAGTTTCCGGAGCCGGTCATCGAGGTGGCCGTCGAGCCGAAGACGAAGAGCGACCAGGAGAAGATGGGCATCGCCCTCAACCGCCTGGCGCAGGAGGATCCTTCCTTCCGCGTGGCGACCGATCCCGAGAGCGGCCAGACGGTCATCAAGGGGATGGGCGAACTGCACCTCGACATCATTGTCGACCGCATGCGCCGCGAGTTCAAAGTCGACGCCAACGTCGGCGCCCCGCAGGTGGCCTACCGCGAGACCATCACCCGCCGCGCCGAGATCGATTACACCCACAAGAAGCAGACCGGCGGTTCGGGCCAGTTCGCCCGCATCAAGCTGGTGTTCGAACCGCAGGAGGCGGGTGCCGGCTTCCTGTTCGAGAACGCCATCACCGGCGGTTCGGTGCCGCGCGAGTTCATCCCGGGCGTCGAGAAGGGCCTGAAGTCCGCGCTGGATACCGGCGTGCTCGCCGGCTTCCCGGTGATCGACTTCAAGGCGACCCTGATCGACGGCGCCAGCCACGATGTCGACTCCAGCGTGCTGGCGTTCGAAATCGCCGCGCGCGCGGCCTTCCGCGAAGGCATCCCGAAGGCGGGTGCCGTGCTGCTGGAGCCGATGATGAAGGTTGAGGTGGTGACGCCGGAAGAGTACATGGGCGATATCATCGGCGACCTGAACAGCCGCCGCGGCAGCGTGCAGGGCATGGACAGCCGCGGTAACGCCCAGGTCATCAATGCCATGGTGCCGCTGGCCAACATGTTTGGCTACGTGAACAACCTGCGCTCCATGAGCCAGGGTCGTGCCCAGTACACCATGTTCTTCGATCACTACGCGAAGGTGCCGCAGGCGGTTGCCGACGAAGTGGTTTCGAAGCTGGCCTAAGACGAAAAGAACGAGCCGAGTTACGGAGAAGTACGAGCGATGGCGAAGGAAAAGTTTGCGCGGACGAAGCCGCACTGCAACGTTGGCACGATTGGTCACGTTGACCATGGCAAGACGACGCTGACGGCGGCGATCACGAAGGTGCTTGCCGAGACGGGCGGTGCGACGTTTTCGGCCTACGACCAGATCGACAAGGCTCCTGAGGAGCGGGCGCGCGGGATCACGATCTCGACGGCGCACGTTGAGTACGAGACGGCGAACCGGCACTACGCGCACGTTGACTGCCCGGGTCACGCGGACTACGTGAAGAACATGATCACGGGCGCGGCGCAGATGGACGGCGCGATCCTGGTGGTTTCGGCGGCCGACGGTCCGATGCCGCAGACGCGCGAGCACATTCTGCTGGCGCGCCAGGTTGGCGTTCCGGCGCTGGTTGTCTACATGAACAAGGTTGACCAGGTTGACGACGAGGAGCTGCTGGAGCTGGTGGAGATGGAGATCCGCGAGCTTCTGTCTTCGTACGACTTCCCGGGCGACGACATTCCGATCGTGAAGGGCTCTGCGCTGGCGGCGCTGGAAGACAAGACGCCGGACATCGGGCATGACTCGATCCTGCGCCTGATGGAGGCTGTCGACAGCTACATCCCGCAGCCGGACCGTCCGAAGGACAAGCCGTTCCTGATGCCGATCGAGGACGTTTTCTCGATCTCGGGCCGCGGCACGGTGGTTACGGGGCGCGTTGAGAGCGGCATCGTGAAGGTGGGCGACGAAGTCGAGATCGTCGGCATCCGTGCGACGCAGAAGACGACCTGCACGGGCGTTGAGATGTTCCGCAAGCTGCTGGATTCGGGCGAGGCGGGCGACAACATCGGCGCGCTGCTGCGCGGTGTGGGACGTGAGGACGTGGAGCGCGGCCAGGTTCTGGCCAAGCCGGGCTCGATCACGCCGCACACGAACTTCACGGCGGAGGCCTACATCCTGACGAAGGAAGAGGGCGGCCGTCACACGCCGTTCTTCACCAACTACCGCCCGCAGTTTTACTTCCGCACGACGGACGTGACGGGCGTGGTGACGCTGCCGGAAGGCACGGAGATGGTGATGCCGGGCGACAACGTGACGATGTCGGTCGAGCTGATCGCGCCGATCGCGATGGACGAGGGCCTGCGCTTCGCCATTCGCGAAGGCGGCCGTACCGTCGGTGCCGGCGTCGTCGCCAGCATTCAGAAGTAAGCTTTGAAGAAAGCACCGGCCCAATTCCGGGCCGGTGCTGAATTTTTGGATGGCGCTGAACATGGACAGCCAAGACATTCGCATTCGCCTCAAGGCCTTCGATCACCGAGTGCTCGACCAGTCGACCTCGGAGATCGTGGGTACGGCGAAGCGTACCGGGGCCCAGGTGCGGGGACCGATCCCGCTGCCGACCCGGATCGAGAAGTTCACCGTGCTGCGGTCGCCGCACATCGACAAGAAGAGCCGTGAGCAGTTCGAAATTCGGACCCACAAGCGGCTCCTCGACATCGTCGATCCGACCCCGCAGACGGTCGACGCGCTGATGAAGCTCGACCTTGCCGCCGGCGTTGACGTCGAGATCAAGCTGAAGGGCTAGGGACGATGCGTACTGGTCTGATTGCGCAGAAGATGGGCATGACCCGGGTGTTCACGCCGGAAGGCGAGAACGTGCCGGTCACCGTTCTGCAGATGAAGGATTGCCAGGTGGTGGCGGTTCGCACCTCGGAGAAGGACGGCTACGACGCCGTTCAGCTGGGGGCGTTCAAGGCCAAGCCGAGCCGGGTGACCAAGCCGCTGCGCGGCCACTTCGCCAAGGCGAAGGTGGAGCCGAAGCGCCGCGTTGTCGAATTCCGCGTCTCCGGAGACGCGCTGCTCGAGGTCGGGCAGGAACTGTCTGCCGCGCATTTCGTGCCGGGCCAGATGGTCGACATCACGGGCACCTCGATCGGTAAGGGCTTCGCCGGTGCCATGAAGCGGCACAATTTCGGCGGCCTGCGCGCCAGCCACGGCGTATCGGTCTCGCACCGTTCGCACGGCTCGACTGGTAACAACCAGGACCCGGGCCGCGTGTTCAAGGGCAAGAAGATGGCCGGCCACATGGGCGACCGTCGCGTCACCACCCAGAACCTGCAGATCGTTTCGATCGACGAGGATCGCGGGCTCATTCTGGTGAAGGGCGCGGTGCCGGGCGCCGAGGGTGGCTGGGTCATGGTGCGCGACGCCGTGAAGCGCAGCACGCCGGAAGGCATCCCCTTCCCGGCGGGCCTGAAGAGCAAGCCTGAGGCGGCGCAGCCGGCCGAGGCGGTTGAGGCGGCTCCTGCCGCCGATGCCCCGGATGCGGCTGAGGACAAGAAGGATCAGTAGCCATGAAGTGTCCGGTTACGACACTCGATAATAAGAAGGCCGGCGAGATCGATCTCGACGACTCCGTCTTCGGGCTTCCGGCGCGCAAGGACATCCTGGCGCGTGTGGTGAACTGGCAGCTGGCCAAGCGCCGCGCCGGTACCCACAAGGTGAAGACCCGCGGCGAGGTTTCGGGTTCGACCCGCAAGCTCTTCCGCCAGAAGGGCACCGGTAACGCCCGCATGGGCTCGGCCCGCACCACGCAGCGTCGTGGCGGCGGCACCGTGTTCGGCCCGGTGGTGCGCGACCACGGTCACGAGCTGAACAAGAAGATCCGCAAGCTCGGCCTCAAGACGGCGCTCTCCGCCAAGGCGGCAGAGGGCAAGCTGATCGTCGTCGACGACGTCGCGATGAAGGAGCCCAAGACGGCCGAACTGGCGAAGAAGTTCGCCGCCCTCGGCTGGTCGTCGGTGCTGATCATCGACGGCGCGCAGGTCGACGGCGGTTTCGTCCGCGCGACGAAGAACCTGCCGCTGGTCGACGTACTGCCGCAGCAGGGTGCCAATGTGTACGACATTCTGCGCCGCGATACCCTGGTGCTGACCAAGGGCGCGGTGGAAGCGTTGGAGGCGCGACTGAAATGAGCCGGGCACGCGCAATCAATACTCAGCCGACCAAGGTTTCTTCGGAGCGGATGTACGAAGTGATCCGCCGCCCGGTGGTGACCGAGAAGTCGACGCTGGCTTCGGAGCACAACCAGGTGACCTTCGAAGTGCCGCTGGACGCGACCAAGCCGGAGATCAAGGTCGCCGTCGAGACGATCTTCAAAGTGAAGGTCAAGGCCATCAACACCCTGCGCCACAAGGGCAAGGTGAAGCGGTTCCGCGGCCAGATCGGCAAGCGCTCCGACCGGAAGAAGGCATTTGTGACCCTGCAGGAAGGTCACAGCATCGACGTGACCACGGGGATCTAGGCGATGGCGCTTAAGAATTACAATCCGACGACTCCCGGCCGCCGCGGCCTGGTTTCGATCGACCGCGGGGATCTGTGGAAGGGCGATCCGGTCAAGAAGCTGACCGAGGGCCTGACCAAGAACGGCGGCCGCAACAATCTTGGCCGTCTGACCGCGCGCCGCCGTGGCGGTGGCCACAAGCGGCTGTACCGCATGGTCGACTTCAAGCGCCGCAAGTTCGACGTGCCTGCCAAGGTCGCGCGCCTGGAGTACGATCCGAACCGCAGCGCCTTCATCGCGCTGATCGAGTACGAGGACGGCGAGCAGAGCTACATCCTGGCGCCGCAGCGCCTGGCCGTCGGCGACATGGTCGTTTCGGGCCAGCGCGCTGACATCAAGCCGGGCAACGCGATGCCGCTGTCGTCCATTCCGGTCGGCACCATCGTCCACAATGTGGAGATGAAGCCGGGCAAGGGCGGCCAGATCGCCCGCGCCGCCGGCACCTATGTGCAGCTGGTCGGTCGCGACTCCGGTTACGCGCTGCTGCGCCTCGGCTCCGGCGAGGTGCGCATGGTGCGCGCCGAGTGCATGGCTTCGATCGGTGCGGTGTCCAACCCGGACCAGGCTAACACAAAGCTGGGCAAGGCCGGCCGCAAGCGTTGGCTGGGCAAGCGCCCGGCCGTGCGCGGCGTGGCGATGAACCCGGTCGACCATCCGCACGGCGGTGGTGAGGGCCGTACCTCGGGCGGCCGCCATCCGGTTACCCCGTGGGGCAAGCCGACCAAGGGTGCCAAGACCCGACGCAACAAGAAGACGAACGCGCTGATCGTGCGTCGTCGCCACAAGAAACGTTAAGGGAGCGACGGCAATGTCACGCTCTGTTTGGAAGGGTCCGTTCGTCGATAGCTATCTGCTGAAGAAGGCAGAGGTGTCGCGCGGTTCGGGTCGCAACGAGATCATCAAGACCTGGTCTCGCCGCTCGACCATCATGCCGCAGTTCGTCGGTCTGACGTTCGGTGTTTACAACGGCAAGAAGTTTCTGCCGGTCCTGGTGACTGAGAATATGGTGGGCCACAAGTTCGGCGAGTTCGCGCCGACGCGCACCTTCTTCGGTCACGCGGCGGACAAGAAGGCCAAGAGGGGCTAGTCCATGGGTAAGCCGAAGCATTCCGGAAACCTGTCCGAGGTGGAAGCGCGCTCCGTCGTGCGCAACCTGCGCACCAGCCCGCAGAAGCTGAACCTGGTGGCGCAGTCGATTCGCGGCAAGAGCGCGGAGGCGGCCCTGGCCGAGCTGACGTTCTCCAAACGCCGCATCGCTAACGACGTCAGGAAGGCTCTGCAGTCGGCGATCGCCAATGCGGAGAACAATCACCAGCTCGACGTCGATCGCCTCTACGTCTCCGAGGCGAGCGTCGGCAAGAGCTTCGTGATGAAGCGCTTCCGCGCCCGTGCGCGCGGTCGGGCGGGTAAGATTGTGAAGCCATGGAGCCGCCTGACGGTGGTGGTGCGCGAGCGCGAGGAAACGGCGTAATGGGTCAAAAAGTCAATCCGATCGGCCTGCGGCTGGGGATCAACCGTACGTGGGATTCCCGCTGGTTTGCTGACGACAACTATGCGGAGCTGCTGCACGAGGATCTTGCCATCCGCAAGTACCTCCGCAAGCGCCTGCAGCAGGCCGGCGTGTCGCGCATCGTGATCGAGCGGCCGGCCAAGAAGGCACGCATCACGATCCACACCGCGCGTCCCGGCGTCGTCATCGGCAAGAAGGGCGCGGACATCGAGAAGCTGCGCTCGGCGCTGCAGTCGATGACCGGCAGCGAAGTGCACCTGAACATCGTCGAGATCCGCAAGCCGGAGATCGACGCGGCACTGGTGGCCGAGAACATCGCCAGCCAGCTGGAGCGCCGTGTCGCTTTCCGCCGCGCCATGAAGCGTGCCGTGCAGTCGGCCATGCGCCTCGGCGCCAACGGAATCCGCATCAACTGCGGCGGCCGCCTGGGTGGCGCTGAGATCGCGCGCACCGAGTGGTATCGCGAGGGCCGCGTGCCGCTGCACACCCTGCGTGCCGACGTCGACTATGGCGAGGCCACGGCGAAGACCACCTACGGCACCTGCGGTGTCAAGGTCTGGGTCTTCAAGGGCGAGATCATGGCGCACGATCCGATGGCCCAGGACAAGCGGGCACAGGAAGCCCAGACGGCGCGCTGAAGCCGGACGGGTGACGAGAAGTTTGAGGAACAACGGTTATGTTGCAGCCGAAGCGAACTAAGTACCGGAAAGCCCACAAGGGGCGCATCCACGGCAAGGCCAAGGGCGGCACGCAGCTGAACTTTGGCGCCTACGGCCTGAAGGCCCTGACCCCGGGCCGTCTGTCGGCGCGCCAGATCGAGGCCGCCCGCCGTGCCATCACGCGCCACATGAAGCGCGTCGGCAAGCTGTGGATCCGCGTTTTCCCGGACGTGCCGGTGTCCTCCAAGCCGGCGGAAGTCCGCCAGGGCAAGGGTAAGGGCTCGCCGGAATGGTGGGCGGCGCGGGTGAAGCCGGGCCGCGTGCTGTTCGAACTGGAGGGCGTGCCCCACGACCTGGCCCGCGAGGCTTTTACCCTGGCCGCCGCGAAGCTGCCGGTGCAAACCAAGTTCATCACCCGCATTGGCGGTGAGGAGCATTAAGTCATGAAGGCTGAAGATCTGCGGACCAAGTCCGCTGACGAGTTGAAGGAATCGCTGGTGGGTCTGCGGAAGGAGCAGTTGAATCTGCGCTTCCGGCAGGCGAGCGGTCAGCTCGAAGACACTGCGCAAGTGCGGCAGGTCCGCCGCGACATTGCGCGAATTAAAACGATCCTGCGCGATAAGCAGCAGGCGGCGTCTTAGGAGTTTAACGGCTATGCCGCGTCGGATCTTGCAAGGTGTGGTGGTGAGCGATAAGGGCGACAAGACGATTACCGTCTTGGTCGAGCGTCGCGTCATGCACCCGGTCTACAAGAAATTCATCAAGCTGTCGAAGAAGTACCGTGCGCACGACGAGGCGAATGCCTGTCATGTCGGCGATACGGTCCGCATCCGCGAGTGCCGCCCCCTTTCCAAGACGAAGACTTGGGAAGTGGTCGGCGACGAGCAGGCGGCTTAGGGCTAGGAAAGGGCAAGTCCGATGATCCAGATGCAGACGCAGCTCGACGTCGCAGACAACTCGGGTGCCCGCCGCGTGCAGTGCATCAAGGTGCTCGGCGGTTCGAAGCGCAAGACGGCCAGTGTTGGTGACGTCATCGTCGTTTCGGTGAAGGAAGCCATTCCTCGCGGCCGCGTGAAGAAGGGCGACGTGCACCAGGCGGTGATCGTCCGCACGGCGAAGGAAATCCGCCGCAATGACGGCAGCACCATCCGTTTCGACAGCAACGCGGCGGTGCTGATCAACAAGCAGGGCGAGCCGATCGGGACCCGCATCTTCGGCCCGGTCACCCGTGAGCTTCGTGCGAAGAATTTCATGAAGATCATCTCGCTCGCGCCAGAGGTGCTGTGATGGCTACGAAGTTCAAGATCAAGAAAGGCGACAAGGTCGTCGTCACTACCGGTCGCGACAAGGGCAAGCAGGGCGAAGTCCTGCGTGTGCTGCGCGAGGATGAGCGCGTCCTGGTCCAGGGCGTCAACATGGTGAAGCGCCATACCGCGCCGTCGCAGATGTCGCCGGGCGGTATCGTGGAGAAGGAAGCGCCGCTGCACATTTCCAACGTGGCGCACATCGATCCCAAGTCGAACAAGGCGACTCGGGTCGGCTATAAAATTGACAAGGACGGTCGCAAGACCCGGATCGCCAAGCGCTCCGGCGAAGCAATCGACCTCTAAGCGAAGGTCAGAAAGATGAAACCGCGCTTGAAAGAGCACTACGATACCCAGCTGAAAGCTTCCATGATGGAGCAGTTCGGCTACAAGAATTCGATGGAAGTCCCGCGCCTCGAGAAGATCGTGGTGAACATGGGCGTCGGCGAAGCCGTGTCGGATACCAAGAAGATCAAGTCCGCCGTCAGCGAAATGGCGCTGATCACCGGCCAGCAGCCGGTGGTCACCAAGGCCAAGAAGTCGGTGGCGACCTTCAAGCTTCGCGAAGGCATGCCGGTTGGCTGCAAGGTCACCCTGCGCCGCGAGCGGATGTATGAGTTCCTCGATCGCCTGGTCAACATCGCCCTGCCGCGCGTGCGCGACTTCCGCGGTGTTTCCGGCAAGAGCTTCGACGGCCGCGGCAACTATGCCATGGGCCTGAAGGAGCAGATCGTGTTCCCGGAGATCGATTACGACACCGTCGACGAGATCCGCGGCATGGACATCATCATCTGCACCACCGCGAAGTCCGACGAAGAAGCCCGTGCCCTGCTCAAGGGCTTTGACATGCCGTTTCGGGCCTAAGAGGGGCGGAAGGAAAGAGTTATGGCAAAGACGAGTGCCGTCGAGAAGAACAAGGCCCGCAAGAAGTTGGTGGACCGCTATGCAGCCAAGCGGGCTGCGCTCAAGGCCGTCGCGGGCGACCGCACGCTGCCGCCGGAAGAGCGCTTCCAGGCCTATCTGAAGCTTGCAGAGCTACCGCGCAATTCGGCGAAGGTCCGTTTGCGCAACCGCTGCCAGGTGACCGGGCGCCCGCGTGGCGTCTACCGCAAGTTCAAGCTGTGCCGCATCACGATGCGCGAGCTGGCTTCGGTCGGTCAGATTCCTGGCATGGTTAAGTCGAGCTGGTAGGAGGAAGTCGGGCGATGGCTATGAGCGATCCCCTCGGTGATATGCTGACGCGTATCCGCAATGGACAGCGGACCGGGAAGTCGAAGGTCCGCGCGCCGGCTTCGAAGCTGCGTGCGAATGTCCTGGATGTGCTGAAGCGTGAGGGTTACATCCGGGATTACCGGACGGAAGAGGTCAGCCGCGGCTTGGCGGAAGTCGAGATCGAGCTGAAGTACAACGAGGGCGCGCCCGTGATCCAGGAGATCTCGCGGGTGTCGCGTCCGGGCCGTCGGGTCTACTCGAAGATCAAGGAGCTGCCGCGGGTCTACAACGGCCTCGGCATCACCATCCTGTCGACGCCGCGCGGGGTCATGTCCGACCAGGAAGCGCGTGCGGCCAACGTGGGTGGCGAAGTGCTCTGCCGCGTCTTCTAAGGACCCAGGGACGAGGAACTGACAGATGTCGCGTGTAGGAAAAAACCCCGTCGAAGTGCCGTCCGGCGTTGAGATCGCCATCAAGGGCGGTCTGGTGTCGGCCAAGGGCAAGTTGGGCAGTCTTGAGTTCAAGGCGACTAATGACGTGGAGATCACCCAGGAAGACGGCAAGGTCTGGGTGAAGCCGGTGAACGATAGCAAGAAGGCGCGTGCCATGTGGGGCACGGCGCGGGCGCGCATCCAGAACATGGTGATCGGCGTCTCCGAGGGCTTCAAGAAGGACCTGGAGATCAACGGCGTCGGTTATCGTGCCGCGGTGCAGGGGCAGGCGCTGAACCTGCAGCTGGGCTTCAGCCACGATGTCGCCTATCCGATCCCCGAAGGCATCTCGGTCAAGTGCGAGAAGCCGACGTCGATCTCGATCTCCGGCGCGGACAAGCAGAAGGTTGGCCAGGTGGCGGCGGAGATCCGCTCCTATCGTCCGCCAGAGCCCTACAAGGGCAAAGGCGTCAAGTACGCGGACGAAGTCATCCTGCGCAAAGAAGGCAAGAAGAAGTAAGAGCCATGCAGACTTCAAAGCAGCTACATACCCGGCGTCAGCAGCGTGTGCGGAGCATGCTCCGCCGCCAGGCGACCGGCCGGCCGCGCCTGTCGGTGTTCCGCTCAGGCAAGCACATCTACGCGCAGATCATCGACGACGCCGGGGGCCGTACCCTGGCCGCGGCGTCCAGCGTCGATGCCACGCTGAGGAGCAAGCTGAAGAGCGGTGCGGACAAAGCCGCGGCTGCCGAGGTCGGCAAGCTCGTGGCCGAGCGCGCCGTAGCGGCCGGTATCAAGGAGGTCGTTTTCGACCGCGGTGGTTACATCTTTCACGGGCGGGTTAAGGCTTTGGCCGATGCCGCGCGTGAAGGTGGCCTGACGTTTTAAGGGAATATTGATCCATGGCACGAGCTCCCCGCGAAGGGCGGTCCCGCGAAGATCGCCGCCCGCGTGACAACGACGAGCCGGAACTGATTGAGAAGCTGGTCGGCATCAACCGCGTCGCCAAGGTCGTCAAGGGCGGCCGACGCTTCGGTTTTGCCGCTCTGGTGGTGGTCGGTGACGGCCGCGGCCGGGTCGGCCACGGCCACGGCAAGGCCCGCGAGGTGCCGGAGGCGATCCGCAAGGCGACCGACCAGGCCAAGAAGCAGATGATCCGCGTGCCGCTGCGCGAGGGCCGCACCCTGCATCACGACATCAAGGGGCACTTCGGCGCCGGTCGTGTGCTGATGCGCGCCGCCGAGGCCGGTACCGGCATCATCGCCGGCGGCCCGATGCGCGCGGTCTTCGAGGCGCTCGGCGTACAGGACGTGGTGGCCAAGTCGGTCGGCACCTCCAATCCCCACAACATGATCCGGGCGACCTTCGAGGCCCTGGGGCGCAGCGTCAGCCCCCGCATGGTGGCTCAGCGCCGCGGCAAGAAGGTCGCGGACGTTCTCGGCAAGCGCGACACGGCGGCTGCCGAGGCGCGGGAGTAAGCATCCATGTCTGCAGCGAAGAAGACCCTGAAGGTCACCCAGATCGGCAGCCCGATCGGCCGCCGCAAGGACCAGCGGGCCACGCTCGTCGGTCTCGGCCTCAACAAGCTCCACCGTTCGCGGGAGCTGGAGGACACCCCCTCGGTGCGCGGCATGATCGACAAGGTGAAGCACCTCGTGCGTGTCGAGGGCGAGGCCTAAGGGCGACAGGCGTTCGAAGCCGCGGCGTTCGAAGCCCAGGCGTTAGAAGGAAGGACCGGCCGGGAAGAGGCCGGTCGGAATCATACCGGGCAGGGGCGCCCACGCGATGATCTCGTGGCGCCCTTCTGGCGCCGGTGGTGAAGGGTAAAGTGCTATGAAACTGCATGAGCTGAGCGACAATCCGGGCGCCAACAAGGCGCGCAAGCGGATCGGCCGCGGTATCGGTTCCGGCAAGGGCAAGACCTCGGGCCAGGGCCACAAGGGTCAGAAGGCGCGCTCCGGCGTGGCCGTGAAGGGCTTCGAGGGCGGCCAGATGCCGCTGCATCGCCGCCTGCCGAAGCGCGGCTTCAACAACATCTTCGCGCTGAAGTTCAAGGTGGTGAATGTTGGCCGCCTGCAGGGCGCGATCGACGAGGGGCGCCTCGACGCCGGCAAGCCGGTCGATGCAGCGGCGCTGAAGGCCGCCGGCATCGTGAAGTCGGCACCGGACGGCATCCGCCTCCTTGCAAAGGGCGAGTTGAAGTCCAAGATCAACATTACCGTCGCGGGAGCGTCCAAGGCGGCGGTCGAGGCGGTGGAGAAGGCGGGCGGTTCCGTTACCGTGGTGGCCCCGAAGGCCTCTGCTGCCGGCGAAAGCGCGTCCGCTTCCGAGTAATCGGGCGCCTCCCGCCAACCACCAGCCGCGAGACACCAAGACAATGGCATCAGCCGCCGAGCAACTTGCCGCCAACATCAACTTCAGCGCCTTTGCCAAGGCACCGGAGCTGAAGAAGCGTCTGTGGTTCACGCTCGGTGCCCTGATCATCTACCGCCTGGGGACCTACATCCCGATCCCCGGCGTCGACCCGCAGATCCTGGAAGAGATTTTCTCCCAGCAGGCGGGCGGCATGCTCGGCGTGTTCGACATGTTCGCCGGCGGCGCGCTGAGCCGCATGACGATCTTCGCCCTCAACATCATGCCGTACATCTCCGCGGCGATCATCATGCAGCTTCTGACGGCGGTGTCGCCGACGTTGGAAGCGCTGAAGAAAGAGGGCGAGGCGGGCCGCAAGAAGATCAACCAGTACACCCGCTACGGCACCGTGCTGCTGGCCGCCTTCCAGTCCTACGGTATTGCCGTCGGGCTGGAGAGCACCACGGGCAGCGCTGGCTCGGCAGTCATCGATCCCGGCATGTTCTTCCGCATCACCACGGTCATCACCCTGACCGGCGGCACCATCTTCCTGATGTGGCTGGGCGAGCAGATCACCCAGCGCGGCGTCGGCAACGGCATCTCGCTGATCATCTTCGCCGGCATCGTGGCCAACCTGCCGCTGGCCCTGGTGCAGGTGCTGGAGCTTGGCCGCACCGGCGTGCTGGGTCCGCTGCTCATCATCGCCCTCCTGATCGGCGTCGTCGCGGTCATCGCCTTCATCGTCTACATTGAGCGCGCCCAGCGCCGCATCGTGGTGCAGTACCCGAAGCGCCAGGTCGGCAACAAGATGTTCGGTGGCGAGGCGTCCCACCTGCCCCTGAAGCTCAATCCCTCGGGCGTGATCCCGGTGATTTTCGCCTCCTCGCTGCTGCTGTTGCCGGCGACCGTGGGCGGATTCTCGGGCGGCGGCGGGCCGGAGTGGCTGAACTGGGTGAATATCTACCTGGCCCACGGCACCCCTCTGTTCATGGTGCTCTACGCGGCCCTGATCATCTTCTTCGCCTTCTTCTACAGCGGCATTGTGTTCAATCCGGACGACACGGCCGATAACCTGAAGAAGCACGGCGGTTTCGTCCCCGGCATCCGCCCCGGCAAGAACACGGCCGATTATCTGCGGCATATCATCGTCCGTCTCGGCGCCGTCGGCGCGCTTTACCTGGCGCTGGTGGCCTTGTTGCCGGAAGTTCTGCGCGCGCAATATTCTGCGCTGCCTTTCTACTTCGGCGGCACCTCCCTGCTTATCGTGGTCACCGTGACCATGGATACCGTCGGGCAGATCCACGCACATCTCCTGGCGCACCAGTACGAGGGACTCATTAAGAAGTCCAAGCTCAAGGGACGGCGGGGATGAATGTCATTCTGTTGGGACCACCGGGGGCCGGCAAGGGCACCCAGGCCAAGCGCTTGGAAAAGCGCCATAATCTGATCCAGCTCTCGACCGGAGACATGCTGCGGGCGGCGGTAGCCTCGGGCAGCGAACTCGGCAAGAAGGCCAAGTCCCTGATGGATGCCGGCCACCTGGTGCCGGATGACCTGATGATCTCCCTGATCGCCGACCGCATCGACCAGCCGGACTGCGCCGATGGCTTCATCCTCGACGGCTTTCCGCGCACCACGGCCCAGGCCGAGGCGCTGGACGAGATGCTGGCCGAGAAGGGGATGAAGCTCCACTCGGTCATCGAGATGAAGGTGGAAGACGAGATCCTGGTGGACCGCATCACCGGGCGCTACACCTGCGCCAACTGCGGCGCCGGCTACCACGACAGCTTCCAGCGGCCCAAGGTGGCCGGGGTCTGCGACGCCTGCGGCGGCACCGAGTTCAAGCGGCGCGCCGATGACACCGCCGAGACCGTGCGCACCCGCCTGGCGACCTACCACGCCCAGACGGCGCCGATTCTGCCCTACTACCAGGGCAAGGGGATCCTGAAGGCGGTCGACGGCATGGCCGGGATCGACCAGGTGACCGATCAAATCGAACGGGTTTTGGGGGCTGCATGACGGTTGACTCACAGCTTTGCAACCCTATAATCCAGCGGTTCCGGCGCCCTCGGCGACCGGACGCTTTTGCTTGTCCAGACATGGTTTTCGGGCCGAATCGGGCCCGAGTCCGCGGCGTTTAAGGAGTTCGCGAAGTGGCACGTATTGCTGGCGTCAACATTCCGACGCAGAAACGGGTCGAGATTGCCCTGACCTACATCCACGGCATCGGCCGGACGAAGGCGTCCACCATCTGTCAGCACGTCGGTATCCCGCGCGAGCGCCGGGTCAACGAGCTGACCGACGATGAGGTGGCGCGCGTCCGCGAGGCCATCGATCGCGATTACGTCGTCGAGGGCGACCTGCGCCGCGAAGTCGCGATGAACATCAAGCGCCTGATGGACCTGGGCTGCTACCGCGGCCTGCGTCACCGCAAGGGCCTGCCGGTCCGCGGCCAGGGCACCAAGACCAACGCGCGGACCCGCAAGGGCCCGGCGCGGCCGATCGCCGGCAAGAAAAAAGCCACCAAGTAACAACGTCAGCACCAGGACACGGGCAGCAAGGCAATGGCCAAACCTCAAGCGCGTCTGCGCCGCCGCGAGAAGAAGAACATCTCTTCCGGCATTGCGCATGTGAACGCCACTTTCAACAACACCATGATCACCATCACCGACGTGCAGGGGAACACCATCTCCTGGTCGTCCGCCGGCGGTCAGGGCTTCAAGGGCTCGCGCAAGTCGACCCCCTACGCGGCGCAGATCGCCGCCGAGGATGCCGGCAAGAAGGCGCAGGAACACGGCGTGCGGACCCTCGAGGTCAACGTCAAGGGCCCCGGGTCGGGCCGCGAGTCGGCGCTGCGCGCCCTGCAGGCGGTTGGCTTCACGATCACCGCGATTCGCGACGTGACGCCGATCCCGCACAACGGCTGCCGTCCGCCGAAGCGCCGCCGCGTCTAACGGACTCCCCCAGGGAAATCCTGGGGCGTTCCGGGGGGATCCGATCCCCCCAAACCCCGGCCGATATGCCGGGCAAGAAGCAGGCAACGGCGGGAGGCTGCCGGCCAAGTTGCCTCAAAGGCCGGCGGCAAAGCCGTTACCGCTGGAGCCGACATCGAACCAGCCTAGAAGTCGTGAGGGCACAAGCGTGCTGCAAAAGAACTGGACCGAACTGATTAAGCCGACGAAGCTGGATATCCAACCTGGACCGGACGCGCACCGGGTCGCCAAGGTTGTCGCCGAGCCGCTGGAGCGTGGTTTCGGCCTGACCCTGGGCAATGCGATTCGCCGCGTGCTGCTGTCGTCGCTGCAGGGTGCTGCGGTGACTTCCATCCAGGTCGATGGCGTCCTGCACGAATTCTCTTCGATCCCCGGCGTGCGTGAGGACGTCACCGACGTCGTCCTGAACGTCAAGGCGATCGCCCTGCGCATGGGCGGCGAAGGCCCCAAGCGCATGCGTCTGCGGGCCGAAGGCCCGGGCGAGGTGACCGCCGGCCAGATCGAGACCGGGCATGACATCGAGATCATGAACCCGAACCTCGTGCTCTGCACGCTGGACGACGGTGCACGGATCGACATGGAGCTGACGGTCAACACCGGCAAGGGCTATGTCGCGGCGACCCAGAACCGTCCGGAAGACGCGCCGATCGGCCTGGTGCCGGTGGACTCGATCTTCTCGCCGGTGCGCAAGGTCTCCTACAAGGTGGAGAACACCCGCGTCGGCCAGGTCACCGACTACGACAAGCTGACCATGGAACTGGAGACCAACGGCGCGGTGACGCCCGAGGACGCCGTGGCCCTGGCTGCGCGCATCCTGCAGGACCAGCTCCAGCTCTTCATCAACTTCGAAGAGCCGCAGCAGCGTCACGAGGAAGAGGCCACCTCCGAGCCGCCGTTCAACCGCAATCTGCTGCGCAAGGTCGACGAGCTCGAGCTGTCGGTCCGTTCGGCGAACTGCCTGAAGAACGACAACATCGTCTACATTGGCGATCTGGTGCAGAAGACCGAAGGCGAGATGCTGCGGACCCCGAACTTCGGCCGCAAGTCCTTGAACGAGATCAAGGAAGTGCTCTCCACCATGGGCCTGCACCTGGGCATGGAAATTCCGAACTGGCCGCCCGAGAACATCGAGGAACTGGCCAAGCGCCTGGAGGAACCCTACTAAGGGTTCCTTCCGGCTCATTTAGATACGGAGCAGCCGGCTCCCCCCGTCCGTACAGGGCCCCGCCTCGCAGAGGCAGCCCTGGCTGGCGGCAATACAATCGGTCTCGTGCGCGAGGCCAGGGATGAAGGGACTAAAAGATGCGTCACGGTTTCCAAGGCCGCCGTCTGAATCGGTCGGTCAGCCACCGCAAGGCAATGTTCGCCAACATGGCGGCCTCGCTGATCAAGCACGAGCAGATCAAGACCACCTTGCCGAAGGCCAAGGACATGCGGCGCGTCATCGACCGTCTCATCACCCTGGGCAAGCGCGGCGACCTGCACGCCCGCCGTCAGGCGCTGTCGGTGTTGCGCGACACCGAGATCACCGCGAAGCTGTTCGGCGATCTGGCCGAGCGTTACAAGGAGCGCAACGGTGGTTACTGCCGCGTGCTGAAGGCCGGTTTCCGCTACGGCGACATGGCCCCGATGGCCGTCATCGAGCTGGTTGACCGCGACCCGGACGCCAAGGGCCAGGATTCGGGGCCGACCCAGGAAGCCGGTGATGAAGAGGACGAGGACTGAGGTCCCCGGCTTTTCCGCCACCGTTTCTGGCGACAGACATTCCGGAAAGGCAGCCCGAAAGGCTGCCTTTTCCTGTTTGACGGCCCCGCTGGCGACCCCAAATATGGGTAACGGCGCCGGAGCGCCGCAGGAGAGAGGCTATTTCATGACGCAGGCGCGCAACGCGTTGAGGAGACTGTGCCGGGCGGCGGCTGCCGGCCTGGCCGCGTTCGCTTGTGCCGCCGTCCTGGCGGCGGCCCCGGCAGGCGCCCAGGACGCCCCCGGAGAAACGGCCCGCGCGGTGCCGTCAAGCCGCGGCGAGGTGATGCTGTCCTTCGCGCCGGTGGTGAAGAAAGCAGCGCCGGCGGTGGTGAACATCTTCGCCAAGCGCAAGGTGGAGCAGCGCAGGCCCGTTTCCTCGCTGCTCGACGATCCCTTCTTCCGCCGCTTCTTCGGCGACAACCTCGCCGACCGTCAGCGCCGCGAGCGCGAGCAGTCGTCGCTCGGCTCCGGCGTCATCGTCGCGGCGGAAGGCTTCATCGTCACCAACGAGCACGTCATCAAGGGCGCCACCGAGATCAAGGTGGTGCTGACGGACCGCCGCGAGTTCGACGCCGAGCTTGTGCTGACCGACGAGCGCACCGACCTCGCCGTGCTGCAGGTCGATCCCGGCGGCGCGCAGCTGCCGTCGATCGATCTTCGCGATTCCGACGACGTGGAGGTCGGCGACCTGGTGCTGGCGTTGGGCAATCCCTTCGGCGTCGGGCAGACGGTGACCAGCGGCATCGTCTCGGCACTGGCGCGCACCCAGGTGGGCATCACCGACTTCAGCTTCTTCATCCAGACCGACGCGGCGATCAACCCGGGCAATTCGGGCGGCGCGCTGGTCACCATGGACGGCCGCCTCATCGGCATCAACACGGCGATCTACTCGCGCTCCGGCGGCTCGGTCGGCATCGGCTTTGCCATTCCGGCCAACATGGTGCGCACGGTGGTGGAGAGCGCCCGCAGCGGCAGCGCCCTGGTGCGTGCCTGGTCGGGCATCGCCGGCCAGGATCTGACCGCCGAGTTGGCCGAGGGCCTGCGTCTCGATCGCCCCGGCGGCGTGGTCATCAGCGACGTCTACCCCGGCGGCCCGGCCGACCGCGCCGGCATCGATCCGGGCGACGTCATTGTGGCGGTGAACGACCAGCCGGTGATCGACCTGCAGTCGCTGCGCTACCGCGTTGCCACCGGCAGCCTGGGCGAAGCCCTGGACGTCGAGGTGGTGCGCAAGGGGCAGACCATCCAGACCAGGTTGCCGCTGGAAGCGCCGCCGGAGACTCCGTCGCGCAGCGAGGTGCGGCTGCTCGGCCACCACCCCATGGGCGGCGCCTACGTCGCCAGCCTGTCGCCGGCGCTGGCCGAGGAACTGGACATGCCGGACAACTGGGCCGGCGTGGTCGTCACCCGGGTCCAGCGCGGCACTCCGGCCGACCGGGTCGGCTTCCGCCCGCGCGACATCATCCTCTCGCTGAACGGCGAGAGTTACCAGAGCTCGGTCGATCTTGCCGAGGCGCTCGACCGCAGCCATGACAAGTGGCAGATCACCTTCAAGCGTGACGGCAAGGTGCGTCGGGTCGAGTTCAACTCCTGAGGCGGCTCCAGCGATGACCGGACTGTTCGAAAGCCAGGCACCGCGGCCGCTGGCTGACCGGCTGCGCCCGCAGGCGCTGGACGAGGTGGTCGGCCAGAACCACCTGCTGGGGCCGGAGGGGCCGATCGGGCGCATGGTGCGCAGCGGGCGACTCGCCTCGCTGGTCCTCTGGGGACCGCCTGGCTGCGGCAAGACCACTATCGCCCGCCTGCTGGCGGCGGAGACCGACCTGGAGTTCGAACCGTTGTCGGCCGTGTTCTCCGGCGTCGCCGATCTGCGCAAGGTGTTCGAGCGCGCGCGCCAACGCCGCCTCGCCGGGCGCGGCACCCTGCTGTTCGTCGACGAGATCCACCGCTTCAACCGCGCCCAGCAGGACGGCTTCCTGCCTTACGTCGAGGACGGCACCGTGGTGCTGGTGGGCGCAACCACCGAGAATCCCTCCTTCGAGCTCAATCCCGCGCTGCTGTCGCGCTGCCAGGTGATGGTGCTGAAGCGCCTGGAGGAGGCGGCGCTGCGCGAGCTGCTGGCGCGCGCCGAGGCGGCCGAGGGCCGCGACCTGCCGCTGACGCCGGAGGCGCGCCAGGCGCTCATGGCCATGGCCGACGGCGACGGCCGCTATCTGCTGAACCTCGCCGAGGAGGTCTTCGCGCTCGGCAGCGGCGAGTGGAAGGCGGGCGACAAGCTGGACAGCGCCGGTCTGGCCCAGGTGGTGCAGAAGCGCGCGCCGCTCTACGACAAGGGCCAGGAGAGCCACTACAACCTCATCAGCGCCCTGCACAAGTCGCTGCGCGGCTCCGACTGCGACGCGGCGCTCTACTGGTTCGCGCGGATGCTGGCCGGCGGCGAGGACCCGCACTTCATCGCCCGCCGCCTGGTGCGCTTCGCGGTGGAGGACATCGGCATGGCCGACCCGGCGGCGCTGACCCAGAGCATCGCCGCCTGGCAGGCCTTCGAGCGCATCGGCAGCCCGGAGGGCGAACTGGCCCTGGCCCAGGCGGTCATCTACCTGGCAACGGCGCCGAAGTCGAACGCCGCCTACAAGGCTTTCGGAGCGGCCCAGCGCGCCGCCAGGGACAGCGGCTCCCTGGCGCCGCCGGCGCACATACTGAATGCGCCGACCAAGCTGATGAAGACCCTTGGCTACGGCAAAGGCTACGCCTACGACCACGACACCGCCGAGGGGTTCTCAGGCCAGGATTATTTTCCGGACGGACTGGGGCGCCAGACCTTCTACCGGCCGGTTCAACGCGGCTTCGAAAGAGACGTACGCAAACGGTTGGAATACTGGGAGAAGCTGCGCAGCCAGGCCCAGGGCGGCGGCGGGAAGGGCCCCGGCGAGCCGCAAGAGGGGTAGCCTTGCACCTTACGCGAATCTGCCATTCGACCTTGCCGGTTGTCCGGCCGGGCAAAGACCGTACTTTGTCACCCATACAATAATCACCGGCTGCGCAAGCGCACCGGCTGGCAGGTTATACGAGGGGTCGAAATGGCGAACTACTGCGTGCCCGAGAAGGGTAAGGCAGCTCTCCTTTGCATCTCAGCTCAGCGTGACTTCGTGTCGCCCGGCTCGCCTGTGCGGGCCTGCGGCTGGCCTTCCGCGCTGCCCAACATCGGCCGCCTGGTCGATTGCTTCCGCGCCCAGCACGCGCCCGTTTACCATTCCGTCCGGCTCTACAAGCCCGATGGATCCAATGTGGATGCCTGCCGCCGCCAGGCGGTGGAAGAGGGCCTCAGGATCCTCATGCCGGGCACCCTCGGCGCCGAGCTGATCGACGACCTGAAACCCAACAAGGACGTGCGCCTGGACCCGGAACTGCTGTTCAACGGCGAGTTCCAGGAGATCGGCCCCCAGGAATACGTCCACTACCGCCCGCGCTGGGGCGCCTTCCACAACACCGACCTCGAGGACAAGCTGCGCGCCCAGCACATCACGACCCTGGTGATCTGCGGCTTCAGCTTCTCCACCGGCGGGCGCGCCTCGGTCTACGAGGCCAGCGCCCGCGACTTCCGCATCGTGCTGGTGCCCGATGCCCTCTGCAACGCGACGGAAGAGGCGGTGCAGGAACTGGGCCGCATGGGCATCTACCTGATGGACACGGTGAACTGCCTGGCCTGGATGGCCGGTGCCGGTCCCGGCTCCGTCGCGGCGGCCTGACCGGCCGACCCTTCTCCGCCAAACCCCGGTTTGCACCCGGCGCCGCGCTTTGCTAGCTAGAGGCGGCGGCCGATAGCGCGCCGCCGCCAGCCGGGAAGGGGTTCCGCACGTCATGCAGCTTCAGCTCATCGCCGCCGTCGCCGCAGGCGGGGCGCTTGGTGCCGTCGGGCGCTACCTGGCGGTGGGCCAAGTCGCCCAGTGGCTCGGCCACGGCTGGCCCTACGGCACCCTGGCGGTGAACGTCGCCGGCTCCTTCGCCATGGGCCTGCTGATCGAGCTGGGTGCGCTCGCCTGGTCGCCGTCGCCGGAACTGCGCGCCTTCCTGGCCGTCGGCTTCCTCGGTGCCTTCACCACCTTCTCGACCTTCTCAATGGAAACCGTGCTGCTGTACGAGCGCGGCGCGCTCCTGGCCTGCGCCGCCTACGTGGCTGCCTCCGTGGTGCTCTCGGTCGGCGCCTTCTTTGCCGCGCTGGTCCTCGTGCGGGCGCTGACCACATGAGGAGGGGGGCATGAGCGGCGTGCAGCAGGTCGCCGTGACGGCGGACGGCAGCGGCCAGCGCCTGGACCGCTGGTTCAAGCAGCACTACCCGCAGGTCACCCACGGGCGCCTGGAGAAGATGCTGCGCAAGGGCGAGATCCGCGTCGACGGCAAGCGGGTGAAGGCCTCGCAGCGGCTGGAAGAGGGCCAGATGGTCCGCGTGCCGCCGCTGCCACCGGTCGAGGCGGCCGCCGCGGAAGCTCCGGCGCCGCTGCCGGCGGTCTCGGCAAAGGACGCCGCGGCCCTGCGCGCGGCGGTGCTGTATCGCGACGACAACGTTATTGCCATCGACAAGCCCGCCGGTCTGGCGGTGCAGGGCGGCAGCGGCCAGCGCCGTCACCTGGACGGCATGCTGGATGCCCTGCGCTTCGGCGCCGACGATCGGCCGCGCCTGGTGCACCGCCTCGACCGCGATACCGCCGGGGTGCTGCTGCTGGCGCGCAACGCGCCGACGGCGCGCGCCTTGACGGCGGCCTTCCGCGGCAAGGAAACCCAGAAGATCTACTGGGCCCTGGTCGCCGGGGTGCCGCAGGAACGCCGCGGCGTGATCGACCTGCCGCTCGCCAAGCAAGCCCGGGATCTGTCCGGGACGCCCGGCGACAAGGGTGAGGCGATGGGCGCCGCGGAAGAAGGCGGCAAGCCCGCGCGCACGCTCTATCAGGTCGTCCAGAGCTACCGCCACTCGGCGAGCTGGCTGGTGCTGCTGCCGCTGACCGGGCGCACCCACCAGCTGCGCGTCCACTGCGCGGCGCTCGGCACGCCGATCGTCGGCGACGGCAAGTACGGCGGCAAGGAGGCCTTCCCGGAGGCTCTGGCGAGGGCCGGGGCGCCGGCCAAGATCCTGCACCTGCTGGCCCGCGAGCTGGCGCTACCGGACCCCGAGGACGGCACCACCCTGCGCGTCACCGCGCCGCTGCCGCCGCACATGGCTGCGACCTGGCAGGCCCTGAGCTTCGACGTGGATAAAGGCGAGAAGGCGCTGCAGGCCCTGCTGGCCTACGCCGAAGGGATCAGCCACTCCCCCAAAGGCCAGCAGCCGCTATAGCAGAGAAGCGGTGCCTGGTTACGGCACGCTGCGATCAGCGATCCCGCATCTCGATGAAGGTTGATGCGACGTCTCTTCCTGGCGCGACCCTGACCTTGAGGAGAAGGCAAAGCTCTCAATTTTGGGATGGCCAAAGTGACCATGGTTGCGCAACCATTGCTCACGAACAATTTCTTGGAGAGCATGAACGATGAGTCAATCTGTCCAGGCAGCCGCCTTCAATCGTATGCAGCAGCTGATCTCGTCCTCGCCGGTTCCTACCATTTCCACCGAGCTGCTGGCCACGGCCGACGGTGAGCTGAACCGGGAGCTCAACAGCTTCTTGTTCGATCCGCCATCCGATCCGAACCTGCTCAAGGGTAAGCGCATCGCCATCTGCTGCACCAATGGTGTGGAGGAGGTGGAGATCCTCGGCGCACATCGTTGGCTCACCGAGCACGGGGCGACGGTTCACATCGTGTCGCCGCGCATCGGGGAGTTTCACCCGACACTTGGCCTGCGCTTTCCGCCGCAATGCGCCACCCATGTCCTGGCTATCCGCCTCATGGAGAACGCAGGCTGGCTGAAGATCGACCGTTACACGGACGAGGTGAAAGCAACGGACTACGATGCCATCCTCCTGCCGGGCGGCTGCTGGAATCCCGATGCCTTACGCATGGACCAGCATGCATGCAGCTTCGTGCGTGCCATGTATGAGGCCGGAAAGCCGACCTGCGCCATTTGCCACGGCCAATGGGTCATGGTGAGCGCGAAGATCCTCAAGGGCAAGCACGCCACCGCAGTGTGGAATATTCAGATCGATCTCGAGAATGCCGGCGCAACGGTTCACGACGAACCATGCGTGGTAGACGGCAATCTCATCACGGCCCGCTTTCCCTATGATCTGCCACGTCTGGTCCACGCCATGGTGGAGCAGCTGGTGCCCGCGAAAGAAGCGGCCTCGGCCGCACAGTGAGCGCTGCGGTCAATCGAGGATCGCTTGAACGGCAGGGCGGACTCCGCCGGGCGCGTCTGTTGGCGCAGGATTCGCGGACCGGCTAGGAGACCGCAGACCGCATGATCGCGGCGCCGGCGGCCCGAAGCGGCGGTACTGACGCTACGTTCGCGCCTGTGCATTGCCATCGCCAGAGCGGCGCGGAGCACTCCCGGTCCTATCCCGATTGTCGGTCGGGAAGGCTGCTCGGGCCAGGACGCTGTACAGAGGCGCGACTTGCCCGATCTTGAGCCTCGCCAGCGCCTCGATAACGCGCTGCTGGGTCGCCCGATCCAGCGATCTGCCTGAGGCACGCGAGAACTTCTGCTCCAGTGCCTGCCGAGTTGGCGGATCGAAGGCCTCGCCGTGCGGATGGGTAAGCCGCGACTCGTAGCGCCGTTCGCCGGCAACCACCACCACGCGCGCCAGCGACTCTGCCGGAAAGCGCCGGTCGATCTCGGGATCGAGGTGCAGGCTCACCTTGCCCGCGAAGGCGATGGCATCGGCGCGGTCCAGGGCGCTTTCTTCCAGCGGCAGGAGGGTATCGGGCCCGTGCAGGGCGACAAGACCCAGGCAGTAGGGAATGCTGTACTGCAGGTCGACAAGGTTCGCCGGATTGACGCGGTTGGAGAGGTTGAAAGCGCCGCGGTAGATGTGGACTTCTACCGCGTCGATGGCATCGGGCGCCAGCGCGTACTCGGCCATGACCGCCAGCAGGGCGTCGATCGGCGCGTGCAGGTGGCGGCAGCAGCAGTAGAACTTGAAGTAGGTCTGGTTGATGGCGGGCGGGCCGGCCAGCCGTGCGGCGATGCTCTCCGCCCGGTGATGCGGCGCGTGATCGAGCATGTCGAGCGGGCCGGTCATGCCGGCTTCAGCCAGCGGCAGGGCGGCCAGCGCCGTGGCGGTGGCCCAGGGGATCCCCTCCTTCACGTCGTTGCCCAGCGACGGCGGATAGGGTGTGCCGTCAGCGACGCCTTGCAGGTTGGGCGCGGTCATGCCGTAGATGGCCATCGCCTGCGCGACCTGGTCTTCCGGGGTCCGGCGCAGAAAGGCGGCGGCAGCAATGGCGCCGAAGCCGCACCACATGCCGGAGCGCGCGTAGAAGCCGCGCTCGGCGCCCACAGCGACGGCTACGTCGTAGCCAGTTGCGATGGCGGCCAGCAGTGCGTCTGCATCGGCGTTCGTTTCTTCAACGACCGCGAGCGCCGCCGGAATCACCGAGGCGCCGGGATGCCCGCGCGCCGCGCGGTTGCCGTCGTCCAGGTCCAGCGCGCTGGCCGCCGCGGCATTGCAGAAGGCGGCGCCGGACGCCGACAGTCTTTCGCCGGTGAACCAGACGCTGGCGCTGCCGTCGCGGAACAGCAGCGGCGCCGCGCGGCGTGCCGCGACGACGGCCGTCACCGACAGACCGGCGGCGGTTGCCGCCAGCAGATCCAGCAGGCAGCGCTGCGCCCCGTCGCGGGCTTCGGCGCTGAGCGCGCGGGACTGCGCTGCAGTGACGTGTGCGGCCAGACGCTGGGTGATATGCGGGCCGATGCTCATTCGAACAGGTGGCAGGCGGCGCTGCGCCCGGGTGCAATTTCCTTCAGGGGGGGCAGCCGATCCGTGCAGACCGGCAGTTTGTGCGGGCAGCGGGTGTGGAAGGGGCAGCCCGCCGGCGGGTTGGCCGGAGAGGGGATCTCGCCGTCGTGCTTGGCAAGCGTCAGGCGGTGACCCGGGTCGGGCACCGGCGAGGAATCTCGCAGCAGCTGCGTGTAGGGATGTGCCGGCTTGTCCAGCACGTCGCGGGTCGGCCCGGTTTCGACGATGCGGCCCAGATACATGACGCAGACGCGGCTGCAGAAGTGGCGCACGACGCCCAGGTCGTGCGAGACGAAGAGAAACGACAGACGATGTTTCTCGCGCAGCCGGTCGAGCAGCGTCAGGATCTGGGCCTGCACCGAGACGTCCAGGGCGGAGACCGGCTCGTCGGCGATCACCAGTTCCGGGTTCAGCACCAGGGCGCGGGCGATGCCGATGCGCTGGCGCTGGCCGCCGGAAAATTCGTGCGGGTAGCGCTGCAGGGACTCCGGCGGCAGGCCGACCTCGGCCAGCACCTGTTCGGCCTTGTCGCGGATCTCCGCCTTGCTGCCCAGCCGGTGGACGCGCAGCGGCTCTTCCAGTGTCTGCCGGATGGTGCGCCGTGTATTCAGCGAGGAATAGGGATCCTGAAAGATGAACTGCAGGCGCTGGCGGAGCTTGCGCATCGCCGTGCGGGAGGCCCGGCGCAAGTCGATGCCGTCGAACACGACCTCGCCGGAATCCGGCTCCACCAGGCGCAGGATCGCGCGCGATACCGTCGACTTGCCGCAGCCGGATTCACCGACCAGGCCGATGCTGTGTCCGGCCGGCACCTCGAAGGAGACCTCGGTGACGGCGCGGATGAGCTGGCGCTTGCCGCTCAACAGGCCGCCCAGCTTGAAGTGCTTGGTGAGGTCGCGGACGACCAGCGCTCCGCTGCCCTGTCTGTCCATGGGCCGGTCGCTCATGCGGCGCTCTCCTGCGGCGCGCGCACGCGGCAGCGCAGGTGGTGGGTGGCGGAGGGGCCGAGCGGCAGCAGTTCCGGGTGCCGTTCGCATTGCGGCGCGCGCAGCGGGCAGCGCGGCGCGAAGGCGCAGCCGGCGGGCATGCGTGTGATCGCCGGGACCTGACCCGGGATCGGCTCCAATGCCTCGGTGTCGCGGTCGACCCGCGGCATCGCCTTCAGCAGCGCCTCGGTGTAGGGATGGGTCGGGCGGGCGAAGATCTCGTCGACCGGCGCGCACTCCACGATCTCGCCGGCGTACATCACCGCCACGCGGTCGGCGGTCTGCGCGACCACGCCGAGATTGTGGGTGATGAACAGCACCGACATGCCGTAGCTTTCCTTCAGTTCGTTCAGCAGCGCCAGCACCTGCGCCTGGATGGTGACGTCCAGCGCGGTGGTCGGTTCGTCGGCCAGCAGCAGCTTGGGCCGGCAGGCCAGCGCCATGGCGATCATGACGCGCTGGCGCATGCCGCCGGAGAACTGGTGCGGATAGTCGTGCAGTCGCTGGCGCGCGGCAGGAATGCGCACTTCCTCCAACAGGCGCAGCGCCTCGGCGAGGGCGGCCGTCCGGGTGGCGCCGCGGTGGATCTGGATCACCTCCGCGATCTGGTCGCCAACGGTCATCGTCGGGTTCAGCGAAGTCATCGGCTCCTGGAAGATCATCGCAATGGAATCGCCGCGCAGGCGCGCCAGGGCCTTTTCCGGCAGCCCGACTAGGTCCTCTCCGCCGAAGCGCACGGAACCCTTGGCGATACGCGCGCCAACCGCCGGCAGCAGGTTCAGGATGGACAGAGCCGTCACGCTCTTGCCGCTGCCGGACTCGCCGACCAGCGCGACGGTCTCGTTGGCGGCGACCGCCAGGGAGAAGTCGCGCACCGCCGGATACCACCTGCCGCCGATGCGGAATTCGCTCTGCAGCCCGCGCACGTCGAGGATCGTCTCGCTCATGCCGCGTTCTCCGAGCGCAGCTTCGGATCGATGGCGTCGCGCAGCGCGTCGCCCAGGATGTTGAGGGCCAGCACCGTCACCAGGATGGCGAGGCTGGGGAAGATCGCCAGCCACCAGGCGGTCAGGATGTTCTCGAAGCCCTCGCGGATCATCCCGCCCCACGTTGCCGTTGGCGGCTGCACGCCCAGGCCGATGAAGCTCAGTGAGGCCTCGGTGCGGATCGCGCTGGCCATCCACAGCGAGCCGAGCACGACAACGTCGGAGGCCATGTTGGGCAGGATATGGACGCCCATGATGCGCAGCGGGCCGAAGCCGAGGGCGCGCCCGGCGGCGACGAACTCGCGCTCCTTCAGGCTGATGGTCGGCGCACGGGCGACGCGCGCGAAGGGCGCCATCTCGGTGATCGCGATGGCGATGATCAGGTTTTCCAGGCTGGCGCCCAGCATGGCGGCGATCAAGAGGCCCAGCAGCAGGGTCGGGAAGGCCAGCATGACGTCGACGACGCCCATGACGACCTGGTCGAACAGGCCGCCGATGTAGCCGGCCAGGATGCCGATCGCCGAACCGACGCTCATGGCGATGACCACGGCGACGAAACCGACCATCAGCGAGATGCGGGTGCCGTAGATCAGCCGGGAGAGCACGTCCCGCCCGTAGGTGTCGGTGCCGAGCAGGAAGTCCGCCGAAGGCGCCTCCAGGCGATGGATGATGTTCTGCTTCAGCGGGTCGTAGGGCGCCAGCAGCGGGGCGAAGACGGCGACCGCCACGATAAGGACGATCAGCGCGATGCCCAGCCAGGAAAGCTTGTTGCGGCGCAGGGTGGCGAGGATTGCCATGCCCGGCCGGGCCGCCGTCATCGGGGAGGTCACGGTTGCACTCATTGCTCGCGGGTCCCGTCAGTCATAGGTCACGCGGGGGTCGATCAGGCCATAGGCCAGGTCGGTCAGGGTGTTGACGAGGATGATGAAGGCGGCGAAGACCACCATCAGCCCCTGCAGCAGGGCGTAGTCGCGCGAGGTCAGCGCGCCGAGGATCAGCTTGCCGAGGCCGGGGCGGGTGAAGACGATCTCCGTCAGCACCGAATTGCCGATCAGTGTGCCGAAATACAGCCCGACGACGGTGACGACGGGGATCAGCGCATTGCGCACCGCGTGGCGCATCACCAGGCGGCCTGGACCAACGCCCTTGGCGCGCGCGGTGCGGATGTAGTCCTCGCTGAGCACGCTCAGCATCGACGAGCGGGTCACGCGGGTGATGTAGGCGGCCATGATGATACCCAGGTTGAAGGCCGGCAGCACCAGGTTCTCCAGGTGGCGGATGGGGTCATCGGTGGCGGTGCTCATGACCGGCAGCCAGCGCAGCTGCACGGAAAAGGCGAGCAGCAGCAGGATGGCGGAAACGAAGCCGGGGAAGGAGAGGCCGGTCAGCGAGATGATGCGGCCCAGGTAGTCGGGCCAGGCGTTGCGCCTGATCGCCGCCCAGGTGCCCAGCGGAAGGCCGAAGGCCGTACCGATCAGCAGCGCTGCGGCGGTCAACTCCAGGGTATAGGGCAGCACCTGCCAGACTTCTTGCAGCACGGTGCGGCCGCTGGTCATCGAGCTGCCGAGGTCGCCGCTCAGCACCTGGGTCAGGAAGTCGACGTATTGCACGGCAATCGGCTTGTCGAGGCCGAGCTGACTGCGCAGCGCCTGCAGGGATTCCTCAGTCGCCTGGTCACCCAGGATAGCGATGGCGGGATCGCCCGGCACCAGGCGGACCAGCACGAAGATGACGGTCAGCATGGCCAGCAGGGTGGGAATCGCCAGCAGCAGGCGTTTGATGATGTAGCGGATCACGCTGCGGCCTCCTTGACGGTCAGGCGTTCCAGCGCGAAGGGTGCGATCTGGCGCGTCGTGCTGCCGCTTGCCGCCAGCTCTGCGATGATCGCGCCGACCACCGGCACCAGCTGGAAGCCATGCCCGGAAAAGCCGAAAGCGTGCAGCAGGCCCGGCGCCGACGGCGAAGGTCCGATGACCGGCAGCAGGTCCTCCGTCTTCGCCTCCAGGCCGGCCCACACCCGCGTCATGGCGACCCCGACCACCGAGGGGAACAGCGCGATGGCCGCCTGGGCCGCGCGCCGCAGCGCGACGAAGTCGACGGTGGTCTTTTCCGCTTGCAGGTCGAAACGGCCCTGCACGCCGCCGCCGATCAGCAGGGTGCCGCGGTCGGTCTGCTTGAACGAGAGCGCGCGCCCGGCGCAGCTCACCACAGGGGCGATGTAAGGTGCCACGCGTTCGGTGACGATCATCATCGACGCCTTGGTGCCCAGCGGCACGCCGTCGCCGAACAGCGCGGCAAGACGGCCGGCCCAGGCGCCGGCGGCGTTCACCACGACGGGCGCCTCGACGGTCGCGCGGCTGCCGCACAGACGCCAGCGCTCGGCGACGGACTCCACCCGTTCGACGCCGCAGCCCTCGTAGATCGCGACGCCCGCCGCCTCGGCGCTGCGGCGGAACGCCTGCAGGGTGCGGTGCGGGTCGGCAGCGCCATTGTCGCGCGCCACGGCCGCGCCGACGCAGTGCGGCGCAATCGGCGGCAGCAGGCGGCGCAATTCCTGCGCGTCGACGATTTCCTCATGACGATAGCCCAGCGCGCGCAACTGTTCGTCCCGCTGGCGCAGGCCGGCGAGTTCGCTGGCGTTCTCCGCCACCTTGATCTGGCCGTGCATGTGAAAACCGCAGTCGTCATCCACCAGCCCGCGGATGTCGTGCCACATCGCCATGGCTTCCAGGGAGATGGGCAGCTCCGCGATGGGGCGTCCCAGGGTGCGTACGCCGGCGGCCGAGGCGCCCGAGGCATGGCGGCCGATCCAGGCGCGCTCCAGCAGACCGACGCGGGCGCCGCCGCGCGCCAGGTGCAGCGCGGCGGACAGCCCGTGCAGGCCGCCGCCGACCACGACGACGTCATACAGCGTAGTTGGATTGCCGCCGGTCACGGCGTTGCTTCCTCGATTTCCAGGGTGGCCAGTTCGCCGAGAGTAACCGGTTTCAGCGGCGGGCGAACATGGAAGAAGCCGACCTCGGCGGCGCTGCTGTTCAGGCTGTGGGCCAGCAGGTGCGAGACCGTGTAGCCGCACTGGCGGCCCTGGCAGGGGCCCATGCCGGCGCGGGTAAAGGCCTTCAGCTGGTTCGGTCCGCCCTTGCCGGCGGCGCGGCGGATCTGACCGGCCGTCACCTCCTCGCAGCGGCAGACGACGGTTTCCTCGGCGGGTGCGAAGACTTCGGGGCGCGGGCGGTAGAGCGCGTCGAGGAAGCGCCGCGGCGCCAGCGCCCGGTCCAGCGCCCGGCGCAGCGGCGCCGCGAGCTGCCGCGCCTCCGCCTCGCTCAGCTTGCCGAGCTTGCAGGCGATGCCGAGGGCCGCGATCTCGCCGCGTAGTCGGGCCGCCTCGGCGCCGCCGATGCCGGCTCCATCACCGGCCACGTAGAGGCCGGCCCGGCTGGTCTCGCCCCAGCCATCCAGCCGCGGTGCGAAGCAGACCTGGTCGTCGCGCCAGTCGTGCGCGCAGCCCATCGCCATGGTGACGTGGATGCCGGGCACCACGCCTTCGTGCACCAGCAGCAGACGGGCGGGAACCGTTACCGCCTTGCTGCCGCGCGGGCGGTACGTCAGGCTCTCCAGCCGGTCGTTGCCGGCTGCCGCGATCTCGGCGACGTCCTTCACGACGGGAACGCCCGAACGCCGCAGGGTCTGCAGCCAGCCGAGGCCTTTGCGCAGGTCCTTCCAGGCGGCCAGCGCGCGCGGCAAGTGGGGCAGGGCGGCGGCGAGGTTGCCGCGCGGCGAGGTGTCGAGGTAGCCGGCGATTTTGCCGCCGAGGGCGAGCAGCTGCGTCATGTAGAGCAGCGGCAGCGGTCCGGATCCGGCGATCCACACGGGTTCCTCCGGAATCTGCCCGGCGGTCTTCATCAGGATCTGCGCGGCGCCGACGGACACCACGCCGGGCAGGGTCCAGCCGGGGAAGGGATTGGGGCGCTCCTGCGCGCCGCCGGCCAGCAGCACCGCGGATGCCGGCAGCATGTCGAGACCCCCGCCGGCTTTGACGAAGACGCGCCACTTCGCTTCGGGCTGAGCGTCCTCCAGTTGCCAGAGCTGGTTGCCGAAGCGCAGGACGCAGCCGCTCTCGTTCAGGGCGGCGGCCGCGGCGGCGCCGGCTGCGTAGTCGCTGCCCAGGGCCTTGCCGACCGCGGTGTTCTCGTTGCCCTCGACGTTGCGCCAGATCTGGCCGCCCGGTGCGGGCTGCTCGTCGATCAGGGCGACCGGAACGCCCAGCGCGCGGAGGCGCACCGCGGCGGCCATGCCGGCGGGACCGGCGCCCAGCACGGCGACGTCTTGCAGTTTGCTCATTTCGTGAGCTCCCGGAGGCCGGCCTGGCGCTCCACCCGCATGCCGTCGCGCACCGGTGTCAGGCAGGTCTGCACCGAGGCGATGCCGTCGACGGTGGCCAGGCAGTCGAAGCAGACACCCATCAGGCAATAGGGCGCGCGCGGGCTGTCGCTGACCGGCGTCCGGCGCGCGTAGAACGGAGGGGTACGCAACAGCACGGCGGCGAGCATCTCGCCGTCGGAGGCCGCGACGGTCTCGCCGTCGATGACGACCGACACTGCGCGCGCGTCTGACTTAAATGGCCTGACGAACATCTTTTCGAAAACGCCTGTGGTGAAAGGGGGTGAGATCTTCCGGCAGGCTGCCGGCATCGATCGCCGCCGCCAGCGTGTCCGCATGAGCCGCGGCCAGGGTGACGCCGGAGTGGCACAGCAGCACGAAGGCGCCGGGATGGCTGTCGGACTGCACGTAGACCGGATAGCTGTCGGGCGTCATGACGCGCAGGCCCGACCATTGCCGCACCAGGCGGGCGTCGGCCAGATGCGGAACGACCTGCAAGGCTTTGCGCGCGAGAAAGCCGGCCCGCTCCACCGTGGTGCCGGTGTCGAAGCCGACTTCCTCCTGGGTCGCGCCGATCATGATGGTCCCCTCGGCGGTTTGCCGCAGGCCGCTGCCCGGCAGCGGCAGCAAGGGCGCGAGGCGTTCGGTCACCAGGATCTGGCCGCGCTGCGGGCGGACCGGCACGTCCAGGCCGACCTGTCGCGCCAGGTCGCCGCTGGCGACCCCGGCGGTGATGGCGACGCGGTCGCCGCCGAAGGTGCCCTTGGCAGTGGTGACCTGAAAGCCCTGCGCGCCGCGCTGGATCCGCGTCACCGCATGGCCGGCAAGGACCTGGCCGCCCAGGCGTTCGGTGGCCCTGTGCAGGGCCTGCAGAAGCTGCAGGGGATTCACGTGGCCGTCGCGCCGGCAATAGCTGGCTCCGGTCACCTTGGGGCCGAAGGGCACGCCGGGCATCAGCCCCTCCAGCTGCGGCCGCTCCAGCATCTCGCAGTCCGCGGCGGCGGCGGCGGGCTGGTTGTGCAGCCGGTGCAGCGCCAGGCGCCGCGCCTCGAAAGCGTCCTCGCCGACGCAGTAGTACAGGCCGCCCTTGCGGTCGTAGTCGACCGCGGTGCCGGCTGTCTCGGTCAGTTCGGCGTGGAAGGCCGGCCAGAGGTCCGAGCTGTCGCGGGTGAGGTGCTGATAGGCGGGCATGCCGGGGCCTTTGCCCTGGACCCAGACCAGCCCGAAGTTGGCCCGCGCGGCGCGGAAGTCGAGATCCTCGCCGTCCAGCACCAGGACCCGGCGGCCCGTCCGGGCCAGCCCGAAGGCGAGGGCCGATCCGACGATGCCGGCTCCGACAATGATCACGTCAGCGTGCTGCAAGGTGTAACCGTCCCGTCATGTGCGTTGCCATGCTAGCCACGGGCTGGGTAGAATTTCAAAATCGTAATTCGGCAGGCGGTATTCCCAGAGGTTATATCTCATGCGCACCCCCAACCTCCGCCAGATCGAGGCCTTCAAGGCGGTCATCGAGACCGGCACCGTCAGCCGCGCCGCGGAATTGCTGAGCATTTCACAGCCGGCGGCCAGCAAGCTGCTGACGCACCTGGAACAGGATGTCGGTCTGGAGCTGTTCGACCGCCGCCGGGGCCGCCTCGTTCCGACGGAGCGCGGCATGCGGCTGTACGAGGAGATCGACCGCATCTTCACCGGGGTGAACCAGATCAACCGCGCCATCGAATCGATCCGCCGCGAGGAGCACGACCGTTTGCTGGTCGGGGTGATGCCGGGTCTCGCGGGACCGTTCATCGGCCGGGCGACGGTCGGGTTCCTGAAGCGCCACCCCAAGGCTTTCGTGTCGATCTCCGCGCGCTCGTCGCAGTTCATCGCCGACTGGCTGATGGCCCGCCAGCTCGATGTCGGACTGATCACCATGGAGGTCGATCACAGCCATCTCGCGGTCGAGCCGCTGCTGAGCCTGCCGCTGGTCTGCGTGATGCCGCAGGGGCATCCGCTGGAGCGCAAGAGCCGGGTGACGGCGCAGGACCTTGCGAAGGAGCCCTTCGTCTCTTTCCGCGAGGGCAGCCGCACGCGCTCTCAGGTCGATGCGGTGTTCAGGAAGCAAGGCCTGGCGCCGAACACGGTGCTGGACGCCTCCCTGGCGACGACGGTCTGCGAACTGGTCGCCCAGGGACTGGGCGTCACGCTGGAACACCCGCTGCTGCTGGAATCGGTGCGCGGGCGCGTCTCGGTGCGCCCGTTCGATCCGCCGTCGCCTCTCGACTTTCTCCTCTGTCGCCCGCGCGAGGCCCGCAACGTGGGGCTGGTCGACGCGTTCATCGAGGAGGCTCGAAAGACGGCGGCGGAAATCTCAACCGAACTCTTGAACAGCTGATCTGCTAGCGTTCCAGGGTCGTTGATTCGGTGATCGGCGGGGCGAGGTTCATCGCGCCCTTCAGATCGTAGCCGTAGTCCAGCGCCTTGGTGCGCTCCCAGACCTGCATCAGGCTGAACAGCGGGACGGCGCAGACCGCGTCGTGGATCTTCTGCTGCGCTTCCGCCCACAGCTTCAGCCGCTTGGCCTCGTCGGCGGCCTTGCGGGCCGCCTCGATTTCGGCGTCGGCGACGTCGCAGTGGGAGAAGTTGGTGATCGCCGTCTCGGTGCCGACGGTCGCCGCAGAATGATAGAACTGCGTCAGGTAGCTGTCGGCTACCGGGAAGCGCGCGGCGCCGTAGAAGGTGATGGCGCTGGCGTCCTGGCGGATCTGCTGGTGATAGGTCGGGTGGTCGACCACGTTCATCTTCATGGTGATGCCGGCCTCGGAGAGCTGGGCCTGGATGATCTCCATGATCGGCAGCTGAGAGGCGTTGCTCGACACCACCGCGGTGATCTCGATGCCGTCCGGATGGCCTGCCTCGGCCAGCAGCGCCTTTGCCTTGGCGACGTCATGTTCGTAGGACCATGAGCAGTCTTCGCCCAGATAGCCGGTCGGTACCACGGAGCAGCCTTTCGGGCCGACGTCCTTGCCGACGTAGGTGACGATGTCGTCGACGTTGATGGCGTGGGCGATGGCCTTGCGCACGCGGATGTCGTCCAGCGGCTTGATCGACTGGTTGAGGTGAATAGTACGGAACTCGCCGGGCTGGAAGATGTCGACGACGGCGTCGGGGTTCTGCCGGGCTGTGTCGACCCAGCGCTGCTCGCGCTTGCCGTAGATCAGGTCGAGTTCGCCTGAGGAGAAGGCCAGGTCGCGGCTGGAGTCCGAGGGGATGAAGCGGTACATGATCTCGTCGATCTTCGGCGCGCCGCGGAAGTAGTTCTTGTTGGCTTCCAGACGGACGTACTGCTGCGTCACGCGCTCGGCCAGCATGAAGGGGCCGGTGCCGACGGGCTTGCTGTTGAAGTCGGCGCCCAGTTCTTCGGCGGCCTTCTTGCTGACGATGTTGCCGCCGTGATAGTTGGCGACCAGGCCCAGGAAGCCCGGAACCGGGTAGGACAGCTCAATGCGCACGGTCATCGGATCGACGGCCGAGACATCCTTGAAGCCGTCGTAGGTGCCGGCGAAGGAGGAACGCTCCTTGTCGGCCGCGCGCTTCAGGGAATAGACCACGTCCTCGGCGGTCAGTGTGCCCCAGTCGCCATGGAACTTCACGTCCGGACGCAGCTTGAAGGTCCACACCAGCCCGTCGTCCGAGACGGACCAGCTCTCCGCGAGATCCGGCTCGATCGTCGCCGGGTCGGCGCTGCCCGGTGGAAAGCGCACGAGGCCGTTGAACATCCAGCCGATCAGCGTCTTGTCGGCGGTGGAACTGGCCCGGTGCGGGTCCAGGTTGGCGACATCCGACGCGTTGATGGCGACCCGCAGCGTGGTGGCGGCGGCGGTCGTTACCTGGGTTGCGGTCAGCATGGCGACTGCCAGGCCCATGGCCGCGAAAGTTCTGATCCCTGACTTCATTGAGTGCCTCCCATTGGTTGCCTGCGAGGCTAGGGAAGTGGCAATGTATATGTCAAAGTCGTAAAATTAGAAGTCGTATTCTAAAAAGTTATATACGGGTATGTTGGCGAAACCGCGATCTCCGGGTTGCGGCGGTCCCGCAGCTGGGCCCGCATCCTGTCGAAACTGTCGAGCAGCGACGTTGCTTAGGCGCCTGTTGTCCTTTGCGTAGGGCAACCGCGCCAAAGTGACCTGTCGCCGAAGCTAAGACTGACAACCTGTGCGCAGACGCGGGTGCCGAGTTAATCGTTGGAAGCGGACAAACTGGAGACGGCGGAATGTGCTTCGCGACCACCATGCGGGCCATCCGTTTGCCCCAGGAACCGGACTTCCGCCTGCTCGGCATTGGCGAGGGCTGTCATAGGGGCAGCGGGCGCTGTTCCTCGATGGCTTCCATGGCGAAGTAAGAGGTCACCGACTCCAGCTCCACCTTCTGAATCAGACGCTGATAGACGGCGTCGTAGCTCGCCATGTCCGCAGTGACGATTTTCAGCAGGTAGTCGTAGTCTCCGCCGATGCGGAAGAAATCGATGATATCGGGGATGCTCGATACATGGGCCCGGAAGGTCTGCAGCCAGTTCGCCGAATGATGGCGGGTCTTGATCATGACGAAGACCACGAGCCCCAGGCCCAGTTTGTCCCGATTCAGCCGCAGTGTGCGGCCGGTGATGATGCCGTCTTCCTCCAGCAGGCGCAGCCGGCGCCAACAGGCGTTCTGCGACAGCCCCACCCGCTCGGCAATGTCGCGCTGGGATAGGCCCGCGTCCCGCTGCAGCTCCAGCAGGATTTTGGCGTCCGTCTGATCGATTTTTCTGCCCTTCATTCGATCAAGTGAACGGAAAAATCGTAATTTGACAAGAGAATTTGTGAAAATGATTGCGAAGCCATGTGCAATTCTTTTGTCGCCTGAAGCGGTGAGGCCACAAGCGGCACCGAAAAGAACAAGCTCAAACAAACACAAGCAATCGGGCATGGGGACTGGGGCGGTCGGCAGTATGCTGGAATCCTTTATTGAATCTCTGCGCGTCCGGGACTTGCCGGCATTTCTACGCGATGGGCTGATCGGCGAGGGGGTGCCGCTGACCGGACCCTTCGGTGTGCGCCCGTTGCTGTATGCCGACTACGTCGCCTCCGGCCGCGCGCTGCGCCAGGTCGAGGACTTCATCCTCGACAAGGTGCTGCCCTATTACGCCAACAGCCATACCGAGGCTTCCTACTGCGGGGCTTTCTGCACCCGGCTGCGCGAGGAGGCAAGGCGTGCCATCGCCCGCATCGTCGGCGCGGGAGCAGGAATCTCGGTCGTCTTCGCCGGTTCCGGCGCCACGGCGGGATTGAACAAGATCGTGTGCCTGCTGGACATTCCCGGCGCTATCGCCCGTGGCGAGAAGGTTGCGGTTTTCATCGGCCCCTACGAGCACCACTCCAACATCCTGCCGTGGCGCGAGAGCGGTGCCTTGCTGGTGGAAATTCCGGAGAGCGAAGCCGGCGGGCCGGACCTTGCCGCCCTGGAGGCCGCCTTGATCGACCATGCTGGCGCCGATCTGCGGGTCGGGGCCTTCTCGGCCGCGTCCAATGTCACCGGCATCCTGGCTGACAGCGAGGCGGTGACGCGGCTGCTGAAACGCCACGGCGCTCTCGCAGTCTGGGACTATGCCGGCGGCGCGCCCTATCTGCCGATGTCGATGGGCAGTGGCAGCGATGCCGCCAAGGATGCCATCGTGTTCTCGCCGCACAAGTTTCCAGGCGGGCCGGGTGCGACCGGCGTTCTGGTGATCCGTGAATCGGTGATCCGGGTGAACCGGCCGACGGCGCCCGGCGGAGGCTCGGTGACATTCGTGTCGCCCTGGGGCCACGCCTACTCCGGCAGAATCTCGGCACGCGAGGAAGCCGGCACGCCGAACGTGGTGGGCGATATCCGGGCCGCGCTGGTGCTTCTCATCAAACAGGCGCTGGGGCAGGACTTCATAGACAGCCGCGACGCTGCGCTGCGCGAGCGCGCGCTGACGGTGTGGCGCAACAATCCTCGCCTGGAACTGCTCGGACGTTTCGACGTGCGGCGTCTTCCAATCTTTTCCTTCCGTGTGCGCGACGGGGCGGGCGGCTACGTCCATCACCAGCTGTTCACCCGCCTGCTGAGTGATCTTTTCGGCATCCAGGCGCGCGGCGGTTGCGCCTGCGCCGGACCCTACGCACATCGACTACTCGATATAGACCGCGACAGGTCCGACGCGATCTTTGCGGCCATCGACGCCGGCGCGGAAATGGAGCGGCCCGGGTGGGTGCGCCTCAATTTCAGTTACCTGATGAGTGACGAGAATGCCGATCGCGTCATTGCCGCCGTCGACGAACTGGCACGCGCCGCGGGCGACTATATCGGGGAATATGTGTTCGATCCGCGTACCGCGCGGTTCAGGCACAAGGATGAGTTGCAGAGTCTCGAAGGATGAGGCGGGGCCCCGGAATTTTCTGCGCGCAAGCCGCTGACTCCGGGTTCGACTCGCGGCGCCTGTTGATGCACATAATGTCCGCTTCGCACAGCGCGGATGCGGAGAAGGCGGCAAGGCGATGATCGGGGTGCTTCGACATGTGATCTACCGGCGGCTGTTCGCCGCTCAGATCCTTTCCCTGATCGGCACCGGCCTGATGACCGTGGCGCTGGCGCTGCTCGCCTACAATCTGTCGGGTGACGCGGCCGGCGTCGTCGTCGGCACCATCCTGGCACTGAAGATGGTCGCTTATGTCGGCTTCGCGCCCTTCGCGGCCGCGCTGGCGCAACGCCTGCCGGTGAAGCCGCTGCTGGTTGGATTGGATCTCGCGCGCGTCGCGCTGGTCCTGCTGCTGCCCTTCGTCGATCAGGTATGGCAGGTCTATGCATTGGTGTTCGCCGTGCAGCTTTGCTCGGCGGCCTTTACGCCGGCCTTTCAAAGTCTGATTCCGGAGGTCTTGCCTCAAGAGGGCGACTATACCAAGGCGCTTTCCCTCTCGCGTCTTGCCTACGATACGGAATCGCTGGTCAGTCCGCTGCTTGCCGGGCTGCTGCTGACGGTGATCAGCGGCGACATGCTGTTCGCCGGCCCAGCGCTCGGCTTTGCGGCCTCGGCGATTCTCGTGGTTTCCGCCGCCCTGCCGGCGCGCTCCGCCATGCTGGCGCCGGAGCCCTTCCTGCGCCGCCTGACAAAGGGCTTCGCGCTCTATGCCAGGACGCCCCGGCTGCGCGCGCTATTCGCCCTCGGATTTGCCGTCTCCTGCGTCGGGGCCTGGGTGCTGGTCAACTCCGTGGTTTACGCACATGAGGCGCTGGGCGGCGGCGAGTACAGCTACACGATGCTTCTGATGGCCTACGGCGGCGGTTCCATGGCCGTGGCGCTGATCCTGCCGCGCCTGCTCCACCGCCTGCCGCCGCGTCTCGTCATGGTCGGCGGCGGCCTGCTGCTGGGCATATTGCCCTGGGCGACGCTGGCGCAGCCGGGGCCCCTGGGCGCCATCGCGTTGTGGCTGTTGCTGGGTGCGGCTTCCTCGCTCGTGATGACTCCCGGTGGCCTGCTGCTGAAGCGCTCATCACACTCGCAGGACCGCCCGGCGCTGTTCGCCGCGCAGTTTTCGCTGTCGCATGCCGGCTGGCTTGTCGCCTATCCGCTGGCCGGATGGCTGGGCTTTCATCTCGGCCTTGCCGAGTCCTTCGCTGTCATGGCCGGCGCGGGGCTGCTGGCCGCGATTGCCGGCTGGGCGATCTGGCCAGCCGATGACGCAACCGAGCGCTACCACGTGCATCCGGCGCTCGATCACGCGCATCTGCACGTACACGACGACCATCATCATCACGAGCACGAAGGCTGGGAGGGCCCGGAACCGCACAGCCATCCGCACCGGCACGCCAGCGGTGGTCACCGGCATGTGTTCGTCATCGACGACCATCATCCCATCTGGTCCATGTAGGCAAAGGCGGGAAGGCCGCAGTGAACGACAGGTCATTTCTTATCGGTAGGTTTGCGGCCGGCGGCACCGGAGGCCGGCGGTTTCTTGGAGGACAGGATTTTGCAGCAGCTTGAAGCGGGTCCGGCGCGCCTGGCAGCGCTGGAGGACCGGATCCGGCAGGATCAGGATTATCTCTGTCGTCCCGCGGCGAACTGGGTGTTGCCGCGCCGGCAGGGCGGCGAGACGGCGCACGATGTCGTCATCATCGGCGGCGGCATGTGCGGGATGCTGGCGTGGTTCGCCCTCAACAATGCCGGCGTGGCGAACATCCGGATCCTGGACCGCAGCGCCGCAGGCATCGAGGGACCCTGGCTCACCTATGCGCGCATGGAAACGCTGCGCTCACCCAAGCAGTTGGTCGGCCCCTGCTACGGCTACGCTTCGCTGACCTTCCGCGCCTGGTACACCGCGCTGAAGGGCGAAGCGGCCTGGGAGGAGCTCGACAAGATCCCACGCACCACCTGGATGGATTACCTGAAATGGTATCGCAAGGTGCTGTCGGTGCCGGTCGAGAACGAAGTCGAGGTAAAGCGCATCGTCCCGGAGGGCGATCTGCTGCGTCTGGAGCTTGCCGGCCGCAACGCGACGGCGGCATCGATCCTGGCCCGCAAGGTGGTGATGGCGACGGGGCGCGACGGTACCGGGCATCCCAGCATTCCCGGCTTCATGGACGCCCTGCCGCGTGACCGCTGGGCGCATTCCTCCGACGACATCGACTTTGACCGCCTGAAGGGTAAGCGTGTGGTGGTGATCGGCGCCGGCGCGTCGGCGGTGGAGAACGCCGCCGAAGCGCTGGAGCACGGCGCCAAGGAAGCCCGCCTGCTGGTGCGCCGCCAGGCCATGCCGACGGTCAACAAGATGATGGGCATCGGCAGCTTCGGCTTCACCGCCGGTTTCGCCGAGCTGCCCGATGAATGGCGCTGGCGCTTCATGCAGTATTCCTTCGTCACCCAGACGCCGGCACCGCGCGGTTCGACCCTGCGCGTCAGCCGCCATGACAACGCCTATTTCCACTTCGGCCAGGGTGTGAAGTCGGTGCGCCTGCTGGGGCCAAAGGGGAACGAGGAAATCGTCATCGAAACCAGCGGCAACGTCCGCCTGGCCACCGACTACATGATTCTCGGCACCGGTTTCACCGTCGATCCGCTGGCGCGCACCGAACTGGACGGCTATTCCGACCAGATCGAGCTGTGGTGTGACCGCTACACGCCGCCTAAGGGCGAGGAGAGCGAGGCGCTAGGCAATTTCCCCTATCTCAACGCCGACTTCAGTTTCCGCGAGCGCGAGCCGGGCAAAGCCCCCTGGCTTGCCAGCATCTACTGCTTCAACTACGGCGCCTCCGCGAGTCTCGGCAAGGTCAGCGGCGACATTCCCGGCATCAGCGAGGGAGCCGCGTGGCTGACGCGCGCCCTGGCGGCGAAGCTGTATGGCGAGGACGTGGCGGCCCATTTCCAGGGCATGGTGGACTACGACAAGCCAGAATTGCTGGGCGATGAGTGGGCGCCGAGCCTGCTGGAGCCGGAAGCGGTGGCGCCACTGCAGGACACTGGAGACTGACGATGGACGCGGTGATGAATGAAGAGGATCTGGTTGCTCGGCAGGCCGGGATCGCGCCGGTGGGTCCGGTGCGCGCGGCGCTGGAAGGCCGCGCCGACATTCTGGAGATGACGCGAAAGGCCGCTGAGGCGTCGTTGCGGCCCGCCGAACCCGGCGGTCTTTCCCACGCGGAGCGGGCGGCGATTGCCGTTCGCATCGCGCGCCTGAACGGCGACGACACCTTGGCGGCCCACTACGCCGCCCTGATGGAGCAGGCGGGCGTCTCCGGTTCCGCGGCCATCCTCGCGGATCCGGGTCTCGACGGTGCGGGCGATGCACGCCTGACGGCGCTGACGGGTTATGTCGACCTGGTTTCGGTCACGCCGAAGGACACCGTGGCCGGCGACATAGAGGCGCTGAAGGCGGCCGGTATCGGTGATGCCGATATTGTGCGTCTTGCCGAACTGACGGCCTTTCTCGCCTACCAGGTCCGCGTCATCGCCGGCCTCAAACTGATGCAGGCGACGGCATGAGCGACACCCTTCACGAATTCACCACCACGATTCCCGAATGGCGCCCGCGGGTGAAGCCGATCGATCTCGCCACGGCCAGCCAGGCTCAGCTGGATGCCCTGAAGGTGACGCCGTCCAATACCAAGGTCTCGGACTATGTTCTGGTACTGGCCAACGACGTCGAGACGCTGGCGGCACGCACGCCGCTGTTCAATGCCATCATGTACAACCGCGGCGGTATGGGGCGTGCCGAGCGCGAATTGGGTGCCATCGGCGCCTCGGTTATCAATCGCTGCGTCTACTGTGCCGCCGTGCACGCCAGCCGGTTCAACCAGCTGACCAAGTCCGAAGACGTAACGCAGAGGGTTTTCGACGACGGTGAGGCGGCCCAGCTCGAACCGCGCCAGGCGGCGATCTTCCGTTTCGCCGCGCGGCTTTCGAAAACCCCCAGCGAAGCGGACGAGAAGGATATGCTGGCGCTGCGCGAAGCCGGCCTGAAGGACGACGAGATTCTGGATCTCATCCTTTCCGCGGCGCTGTTCGGCTGGGCGAACCGTCTGATGCATACCCTGGGCGATCCGGTCGCGAAGGAGCCGGGAGCGTGACGGCGGCGAAGACGCCCATGAAGGTCGGCATCGCCGGCGCAGGGGCCATCGCCTACGGCGCGGCGGCCTTTCTGGAGGATGCCGGCCACAAGGCGACCCTGTGGTCGCCCTCGGGCAAGCGCACGACGCGCCTGGCCGCCGGCGAGCCGCTGAAGTCCAAAGGGGCCGTGGAGGGACATTTTCATCCCGGCGTCGCCGACAGCGCCCGGGCGCTTGTCGAAGACGCCCAGGTGCTGCTGGTCGCCTTGCCGGCCTACGGCCACAAGGCGGTCTTCGATGCCTTGGCGCCGCACATCCGCGCCGATCAGGTCGTGCTGATTTCCTCGCATGCCTCCTTCGGTGCCCTCTATCTGTCGAAGCTGCTGGCCGCGCGCGGTCTCGTCGTGCCCATCGTCGCCTGGGGCACGACGGTCACCTCCGGCCGCCAGCCGAGCCCGGTGGAGGCGCAGGTCAATACCGTGCGCAGCAAGGTGGACATCTGCACCCTGCCGGCGAGCCGCTCAGCGGAGGGGCTCGCCTGCTGTCAGGCCCTGTTCGGCGACCGCTTCGTCGAGCGCGAGGGTCTGCTGGCGATCGCGCTGTCGAACCTCAACCCGCAGAACCACATGGGCATCGCGCTCTGCAACATGACGCGCATGGAGCACGGCGAGGACTGGGCCCAGGGCTACAACGTGACGCCCAACGTCGGCCGCCTTCTGGAGGCGTTGGACCTGGAGCGCCTGGCCATCGCCGAGGCGCTGGGTCTGTCGGTGCGCACAATCTTCGAGCACTTCCACCTGTCTTTCCACGTGCCGGTGGGCAGCATCTCCGAGATGAACCAGCACATGCACGAGGAAGGCCGCGGCGGCACCGGCCCGGCGACGGCGGACAGCCGCTACGTCACCGAAGACGTGCCCTACGGCCTCGCCATGACGGTGCTGCTGGGCGACCTGACCGGGCGTCCGGCGACGCTGCACCGATCGGGCGTCGAGATTTTCTCGGCACTCTACGGGCGCGACTTCTTCGCCGAGAACACGCTGCTTGCGGCACTCGACATCGCGGCGCTGCCGCTGGCGGAACTGCGCCGGTTGGCGCGCGAGGGCTACGACCCTTCAACAGAGGCAAACAAGGCAGGGCGTGAAGATGCCCTGTCGGGCAGCGCGGGGTAGGGCATCCCGCAAGGTTTAACAGTGAGGCAAACTACAGGGGGTAGACAGATGAATAAGTTCAAGATCAACCGGCGTGGGCTCATGAAGTCGGCGGCTGCCGGTGCCACCATCCTGGCGGCTCCCTACGTGCTGCGGAGCAGCGCCCGAGCCGCCGGCGCAGTCAACGTGTGGACCTACACCAACTTCATTCCAGACGATTTCAAGAAGGAATTCGAGAAGGAAACCGGCATCGAGGTGAACATCCGCCTGGTCGACGACCAGGGCAAGCAGTTCAACCTACTCGCCGCCGAGGCGCCGAATCCGACGGTCGACATCCTGACAGTCGCCGGCCACCGCTTCCTGCAGTTCGTCGATTCCGAACTGCTGGCGCCGCTCGACACGGGCCGCCTGAAGAACTGGGGCACCATCAACCCGGTGTTCTCGGAAAGTGACTGGTCGACGGTGAAGGGCCACAAGTGGGGCACGCCGATCCTCTCCGGCTGTGAGTGCCTGGCCTACAACACCGAAATGGTGCCGGAAGCCGAGACCAGGAGTTGGGACGTGATGTTCGATCCCAAGTACGAGGGGCAGACCGCTTACACGATCCAGGACATGATGTCGATCGTGATGCTCTACAAAGGTTACGACGGTAACATGGTGGCCTACTTGGACGACCCGAATAAAGCTGCCGAGATCGTAAACGAAGCGCGCGATTTCCTGATCAAGCACAAGGGGCAGGTACGCAAGTACTATGATTCGGGTGCCGAGGTGCAGCAGATGTTCATCAACCAGGATATCACCATGGCCTGCGCATGGAATGGGCCGATCGCCAAGCTGATCACCGACGGCTTTCCGGTCGACATGACGATCCCCAAGGAAGGCACCTACGGCTTCGTCTACACGTACTCCATCGCCAACAATGCACCGAACGCAGACAACGCCTACAAGCTGATCGACGCGCTGCTGGCGTCGCCCGAAATCGGTGCGGCCATGACCAAGGCCTCGGGCTTCATCTCCACCTTCAAGGGGGCCGACCAGTATCTGACGGACCTGGAAAAGAAGGCGTCCTCCTTCACCGAGGAGGAACTGGAAGGTCTGAAGTTCTTCCGGGCCGAGGCCAATAAGATGAAGTACGACCTCGTCGACCCGGCGGTCGAGGAAGTCAAGGCGGCCTGATTGGTGTGTTGCCGCCCGGCGCAGGTAGCGCCGGGCGGCCGACACTACGACAACATCCAAACTCAGGGTGCATGCGGCGCCCGGACAGGAAGATCGACGGGATGGCGCATCTCGAAAGCAAGTATGTCGAAGCGCCCTGCGCGCCGGCCAAGCCGGCGCAAAGCGGCAAAGCCGCAAGGCGCAGCTTCTGGGGCAGCCTGCTGGCCAGCGATACCTATCAGGCTGTGGTCAACGTGCTGCTGAAGAACGAACGCCGGCAGTTCTGGGTACTGGCGGCCTTTCCCCTGGCCTGGGTTTTTTTCGCGCACCTGGGGCCGATCCTGCAGATGTTCTGGATCAGCTTTCTCGACTCCTACCCGCCGACGGCGGGACGGCAGCCGCAGTTCACGCTCAGCAACTGGATCGCTTTCTTTCAGGAAGCGATCTTCGTCATGCCGTTTCTCAGAACCCTTATCTATTCCGTCGTGTTCACGACTTGCACGCTGATACTGACCTATCCTGTCGCCTACTTCCTGGCCAAGCACGTGAAACGTCAGAACCAGCTGCTGTTTCTGCTGCTGCTGCTGATCCCTTTCTGGGTTGGTGAGATCGTGCGCACCTACGCCATCATGATCATGTTGGGCAACAACGGCGCGTTGAATCTGGCTCTCAAGTGGGTCGGTCTTATCGATCGGCCGATTCCCTTCATGTACACCGGCTTTTCCATGGGCGTCGGCATTGTCTACCTGACCTCGCTCTACATGCTGCTGCCGCTCTATTCGGCGCTAGAGAAGATTCCCAACAGCTATCTGGAAGCAGCCGCAGACCTCGGCGCGGGCTCCTGGCACCGTTTCCGCAAGGTGACGCTGCCGCTTTCGAAGGAGGGTGTCGCCTCCGGTTGTACCCTGGTTTTCCTGATATCCACCGGCTACTACGCAACACCTGTACTGCTTGGCGGGCCCAGCACCACGGTCTTCGCGGAGACCATCGCCGGTTTCTTCCACGTAGCCGGCGACAAATGGCCGATCGGCGCCGCTTTTTCGTCGCTGATGCTGATCACCACTCTTGGGGTCACCGGCATCTTTCTGAAGCTCATGGGGCGCAGTGGAAAGGGAATGATGAAATGACCCGGCATACCCGTATCCTGATGTCGGTCATCTATTGGGCCTTCATCGTCTATCTTTTCGTTCCGCTTGTGCTGATGGTCGTGATGGGCTTCAAGGATTCGAAGTTCATCGGCTTTCCGATCCGCGGCTGGACCATCGAATGGTATACCGGTGTTATGCAGGATGCCGAGGTGATGGGTGTCTTCGCCTATTCCATGGCGATCGCGCTCGCCAGCACCCTCCTGTCGCTGGTCATCGGTGTCTGGGTTGCCTGCTTCCTGGGCCCCTATAAGTTCCGCGGCAAGCTGATCGTCTTTGCGGTCACCTGTCTGCCGGCGGTGATCCCCGGCATCATCTCGGCCATCGCGCTACGCATCTTCGCCCGCGGCATCGACATCGAGCCCGGCATGCTGGCGATCATTCTGGGGCACACGGTGCACAACGTGCCCTTCGTCGCCCTGGTTGTCATGGCTCGCCTCTCGACCCTGCCGCGCAGCCATATCGAGGCGGCGCGCGACCTGGGAGCCGACGCCATCGTCGCCTTCTTCCGGGTGACTCTGCCCTATCTGCGACCGGCCCTGATCGGCGCCGGTATCTTCTGCATGCTGCTGAGCTTCGACGATTTCGTGCGCGCCTACTTCCTGGGCGGCTACGACCCGACCCTGCCGGTGCTCATCTTCGCCAAGCTGCGCTCCGGCATGTCGCCGGAAATCAACGCCATCGCCACAGTGGTCCTCGTGCTGACCGCGGTGCTCGGCCTTTGGGCCGAACGCTCCATGCGGCGCCTGAACAAGGGAGCTTCCTGACATGGGCTACTCTGCTAACGACCGTCAGGCTGTTGTCCGCCTGGACCGCATCACCAAGCGGTTTGGTGAGGTGACCGCCATCGACTGCCTGGATATGGAGATCATGTCGGGCGAGTTCATCACCTTCCTTGGCCCCTCCGGCTGCGGGAAGTCGACGACGCTGCGCATTCTCGGCGGCTTCGAACGGCCCGACGAAGGCCGCGTCGTCGTCGGCGGTCAGGACGTCACCCGGCTGCCGCCCAACAAACGCGACGTGAATATGGTGTTTCAGGACTACGCGCTGTTTCCTCACATGACGGTGGCGCAGAACATCGCTTTCGGCCTGGAGTTGAAGGGAAAGACCCGCGGCGAGATCGATAAGCGTATCGGCGAACTCGTGGACTTCCTCCATCTCTCGGCCCTCCGTGAACGCACGCCGGACCAGCTCTCGGGTGGCCAGCGCCAGCGCGTCGCCTTGGCCCGGGCATTGGCGCCCGATCCCAAACTGTTGCTGCTGGACGAGCCGCTGGGCGCCCTCGACGCCAAGCTGCGCGGCCAGGTGCAGGTGGAACTGAAGGATATCCAGAAGACCACCGGTAAAACGTTCTTCTTCGTCACCCACGACCAGGAAGAGGCGCTTACGATGTCCGACCGCATCGTGGTGATGAACGCCGGCAGGGTGGAACAGGACGGTACGCCGGAGGACCTCTATTTCCGCCCCAAGAGTCGCTTCGTCGCGGAGTTCATCGGTGAAACGAACCTGATCGAGGGCACGGTGCGCGGCAGCGACAACGGCGCTATCGTGATCGACTGGAACGGCTTGGAGGTGCGCGGCGCCGCCCAGCAGGGGCCGGTCCCCGCCGCAGGCCAGTCGGTGGCGGCCTCCCTGCGGCTGGAGAACGTGCAGTGCCATGCCGAAAGGCCGGAGCAGCCCAACGCGATCTCCGGGCGTGTGGTCCACCGCATTTTCAAGGGCAGCCGCATGGCACTCGACATCCGGGTGGGAGAGCCCGCGGACGCGGTGATCAAGGTCTACATGGATGCCAACGAAGCCGGTCGTTTCCCGCAAGAGCATCTCTGGATCAGCTGGGACCCGCAGCGCTTGTCCGTCCTGCACGGCTGAGCGACGGCTTCGCGGGATTTCAGGGTATTACTTGATGGATCGGCCTCCGGGCTTGCCGGACACTGGCCCCTTAGGCACGAGACTGCAGGTACAGATTTGGCTCCTGAACTCAGCCTGAGCCAAGCTCATCCAGGTATTGGAACAGGTTCACCGCCAGCTTTGCAGCGCGTAGCGGACATCATTCGTTAGCGTGGCGATTTCCGCTTCGTGACCCGGTGCGGCTATGGCGCTCTGGCTACGGCGCTATGCACCCTGACGTAAAAACGCCATCACGATGTCATACGGACGATCTATTGCTCACGGGAAGGGTTTCCTCAGTACCGTCCTTCCCCTGCAATCTCCGCAAAGAGTCAGTGGCCGCCTCGTTTCATCATATCGCCGCTCTCGTCGTTGCGCCCTTCATTGGCAGCTTTCTGTCAGTGCTGGTGGTTCGCCTGCCGGCGGCGGCACCCGTGGCGCTCAGCCGCTCGCGATGCCCCAGTTGTCATCACGTGCTCCGCGCGCTCGACCTGCTGCCGCTTGCCAGCCGGCTGCTGCTCGGCGGCCGCTGCCGGCATTGCCGCGGCGCCATTTCGCTCCTCTATCCAGCGCTTGAACTGGCTGCCCTAGCTGTGGCACTGGCGGCCGTCGCCATGACGGACGGTAGTGCGCTCTGGATGAGTTGTCTGCTGGGATGGACGCTGCTGGCCCTGGCGGCGATCGATCTGCGCGACTATCTGCTGCCCGATGTGTTGACGCTGCCGCTTTTGCTGGCGGGGTTGGCCGCTACGGCCGTGCTCGACGCGGGGGCACTGCAGGATCACCTGATCGGTGCCGTGCTCGGCTTCTCGTCCTTCTATGGCGTTAGCAGACTGTACCGGCTGCTGCGCGCGTGCGAGGGGCTTGGCCTGGGCGATGCCAAGCTGCTCGCGGCGGCGGGCGCCTGGCTAGGTTGGACCGCGCTGCCGTCGGTGCTGCTGATTGCCGCTGCCGCGGCTCTCGCTGTTGCCGCGGCGGCGCGGATCATGGGGCGGCCGATGCAATCAACGACACCGCTGCCTTTCGGCAGCTTTCTCGCCTTCTCGATTTGGTGGGTATGGCTTTATGGCGCCCTGGTAATCTGATGCGACTATTTGATCGATTACGTCACCCGGGCGACTCATTTCATTGTCCTTAACGTCACGCACCCGCCCCGACGGCTTCACATTCACTTGCTCTAAAGGGCTGGCAACCGGTCGGCTGCGAATCGACCGGGAGGAAGTCAATGCGAGCCAAACGGAGCACACACCATGACCGATCGCGTGAGCGAGCACGGGGCCGAGAGTCTCGACCCGAATTACCAACACGATTCTCAAACCATCAACCGCCGCAGCATGCTGAAGGGCGCCGCCGCCGCCGTTGCCGGTGTTTCGCTGCAGGCGGCGGCGTTCCAGGCGTTCCTGTCCAAGCCGGCCGAGGCCCGTTACAAGGCCAGCTCCGACTACGGACCTCTGGAAGAGGTATTGGACGACAACACCGGCCTGCCGCTGCTGAAACTGCCGAAGGGCTTTGAGTACACCACCTTCTCCATCACCGGCGAGACGATGTCCGACGGCTCGTCGGTTCCGCCTGGCCATGACGGCATGGCCTGCATCAGCGAACGCCGCGGCAAGATCACCATGGTGCGCAACCACGAGCTGGGCGGCGGCACTCCTTTCGGCCCCGAGGGGACGCCGACTTTCGATGCCACCCAGAGGGGCGGCACCACCAACCTGGTGTTCGACACGCGCCGCGGCGAGCTGGTGGAAGACTGGGCCAGCCTCACCGGCACCATCCGCAATTGCGCGGGCGGTTTCAATCCGCTGTTGACGTCCTGGATCAGCTGTGAGGAGACCACGAACACCGGCCATGGCTGGCTCTTCAATGTCCCGGCGCACGGTACCGCCACGGCCGAGCCCATCCGCGACGCCGGCCGCTTCTCTCACGAGGCCGTCGCCGTCGATCCGCGTACCGGCGTCATCTACGAGACCGAAGACAGCGGCATCTGCGGCTTCTACCGCTTCACGCCGAAGAACCCCTTCAACCTCGAGGCAGGCGGCAAGCTCGAAATGGCCCGGGTGAAGGGCTCCGAGGCGTCGCTGAGCGGTGCCGTGAACCTCAACGGCGGCAATGCCGGCCGCAACAATGAGGCCGCGTCCTATGGATTGGCGGCCGGTGAGGGCATCGCGATCGGGCAGAGCTTCAAGATCGACTGGGTCGAGATCTCCGAGCCGGAAGCCACCGGCACCTCCTGCGTCGAGCAGGGCATCCTCCAGGGCGGCTGCTTCTTCACCCGCGGCGAGGGTGCCTGGTACGACGACGGCAAGATCTTCTGGACCTCCACTGACGGCGGTGAGGCGCGCCAGGGCCAGGTCTGGGAGTTCGACATCCGCAGCTCGAAGCTGACCCTCATCTTCGAATCGGTGGATGCCTTCGCGCTGAACAACCCGGACAACATGACCATCGCGCCGTCGGGCGCCATCCTGCTGTGCGAAGACGGCGGCGGCGTCACCAACAGTGCGGGCGTGTTCCGCGGCGAGCAGATGGTCGGCCTCAGCCTGGACGGCGAGCTGTTCCCCTTCGCGGAGAATAACATCATCATCCCGGCCGGCCAGACGCTGGGCGGCCAGACCGGTGACCAGCGCACCCGGGAATGGTGCGGCGCCACCTTCTCCTTCGACGGTGACTGGCTGTTCGCCAACATCCAGACTCCGGGCATCACCTTCGCCATCACCGGTCCTTGGGAAAGGGGGCCGCTCGGCAACAGCAATCACAGCTACAACCATCACGGCATGCCGTTTTTCGCCCAGGCCGACGGCCCGCGGGGCCACCGGCGCAACCAGGGCCGCAGCTGGGCCTGAGGCCGGCTGCACGCTCTGTCATCATAGGACCTAAATGGCGGGGGCCGCGTGAGCGGTCCCCGTCGCGCCGTCCCGCGCCTGCAGTGCATTGCCGAACAGGCGGCGGCACGACTTCCGCGGGATGTCTTGCGATCGTCCTGTCCCTGTAACAAAGCGGACCTAAGATCGTCTCTCGCATAGGGGCGAACAGTCATTCAACAGAGACAGTGATCGATGGCCGAGCTCGCAGAACAAGCAGGCAGCGTCGAAGCGCGCCTGACCGACGCGCTTTTGGCGACCGGCAAGCTCGACCCGGTCAACGCCGAGCGCGCGCAGCGCAGCAGCCTGCGCAGTAACGAGCGCTATGACCGCATCCTGGTGCGCCTTGGCCTGGTATCGGAGCGCGATGTTGCCGCGACCTTCGCGAAGGTTCTCGGCCACCCGCTGGTCGAGCCGGAGAGTTATCCCCAGGCGCCGCTGTTCGAGGAGCGCATCAGCCCAGCCTTTCTGAAGGCGCACGGCGTGCTGCCGCTGAACGCCGACGGCAAGGTCCTGCGCCTGGCGATGGTGGACCCGCTGGACGACTACGCCATGCGAGCGATCGCCTTGAACACCGGGCTGCGAGTCGTGCCCTGCGTGGCGGTACCGGCCGAACTGGAGCAGCACCTGGAGCGGCTTTGCGGCGCCGGGCGCACGGCCATCACGGAGATCGCCGGTGCCGCTGCCGGCGACGAGGACAGCCTGGACGGCGACGTCGAGAAGCTGCGTGACCTGGCGAGCGAGGCGCCGGTCATCCGCCTGGTGAACCTGCTGATCGCCCGTGCGGTGGAGGCACGCGCGTCGGACATTCACATCGAGCCCTTTGAGAACCGCCTGCGCGTGCGCTTTCGCATCGACGGCGTGCTGCGCGAGGAGGAGGCGCCGCCGGCACGATTCCGCGCCGCCATCATCTCGCGGGTTAAGATCATGGCGAATCTGGACATTGCCGAACGGCGCCTGCCGCAGGACGGCCGCATCAAGCTGGCGGTACGCGGGCGGGAGATCGACCTGCGCGTCTCGACCACGCCGGTGATGCACGGCGAGAGCGTGGTCCTGCGCATCCTCGACCGTTCCGGCGTCACGCTCGATTTCGCGGCGCTGGGCTTCGACGGCGAGGGACTCGCGCAGCTGACCGGGCTGTTGCGCCGACCCAACGGGATCCTGCTGGTGACCGGCCCGACGGGCAGTGGCAAGACCACCACGCTCTACGCGGCCCTGCAGCTGCTCAACGAAATCGAACGCAAGATCCTGACGGTCGAGGACCCGGTCGAGTACCAGATGGAGGGCGTCAATCAGATCCAGGTGAAGCGTCAGATCGGCCTGACCTTCGCATCGGTGCTGCGTGCCATCCTGCGCCAGGACCCGGACGTCATCATGATCGGCGAGATCCGCGACCTGGAAACCGCGCAGATCGCCGTGCAGGCGGCTCTGACCGGCCATCTCGTGATTTCCACCCTGCACACCAACAGCGCGGCCTCCACCATGACGCGCCTGCTGGACATGGGCGTGGAGCGCTTCCTGGTGGCCTCGACGGTGATCGGCGTAGTGGCGCAGCGCCTGGTGCGCCGGCTCTGTCCGGCGTGCCGCGTGGCCTATCCCGCCGTCGAGGCGCTGGGCGATTCGGCCACCGTGCGCAGCGGTGTCCACACGCTGTACCGACCGGGCGGCTGCGCGCGCTGCAACGGCACGGGCTACCACGGTCGCAGCGTGGTGTTCGAGCTGCTGCCCATGGCACCGGGCGTGCGCCGGGCGGTGCTGGACGGCGCCGACGAGGACACCCTCCACGGCCAGGCGGCGGCGGAGGGTATGCGCAGCCTCTACAGTGACGCCCTGGTTAAGGCGGCAGCCGGGGTGACCTCGCTGGATGAGGTCCTGCGGGTGACGCGGGAGGCATGAGCGTGGCCAATTACAGCTATCGTGCGCTATCCAGGAGCGGTGCGGTCGTCACCGGCGAGACCGAAGTGGACAGCGCCCAGCTGCTGAAGCGCCAGCTGCAGACCGAGGGCTGTCTTCTGCTCAGCGTCGAGCGCAGCGGCGGACCCTTTGCCTTCCTGCAGCGTGATCTCTTCGGAAGGGCGGGTCCCAACGCCAAGGAGTTCGACCTGCTGATTCAGCAGCTCACCGCGCTGCTGGTGGCCGGTCTCAGCGCAGACCGCGCGCTGGAGGTGGCGCTCGCCGTCAACGGCAGCGGCCGCACGGCGGACACCCTGCGCGGGTTGCAGGCGGCGCTGCACGGCGGCAGCGGCCTCGCCGAGGCCATGGCCACCGCAGGGCCGCCGTTCGATGCTTCGCTGGTCGCCATGGTGCGCGCGGGTGAGGAAGCCGGGGCGCTGCCAACCGTCCTGACGCGCGTGTCGGAGGGCCTCAGCCGGCGCCGCGCGTTGAACGACCAACTGCGCTCGGCCATGATTTACCCGGCCGCCCTGGTGCTGCTGTCCGTGGCGTCGGTCATTGTGCTGGTGACCGCCGTGCTGCCTGAGTTCCGTCCGCTGTTTGAGATGTCGGGCCAGGACATGCCGTTGATGGCGAGAATCCTGCTCGGCGCCGGGGACCTCGTCTCCGCGTGGTGGTGGCTGGGCCTGACTTGCATCGCGACGGGCATTCTGCTGCTGGGTCAGGGTCTGCGCATGCGAGGTCCGCGTCTCGGCCTGCACCGGCTGGTCCTGCGAATGCCGGTCCTCGGTACGATCATCGCCAACGTGGAGACCGCCCGTCTCAGCCGCACGCTGGCGACCCTGCTGCACAACGGCGTGCCGTTGCTGCGCGCGCTCGGTATCGCGCGTGAAACGCTCGGCAATGCAGCCTATGCCGAGGCGGTGGCCGCCGCCGCGGCAGGGTTGAAACACGGCCGCGGCCTCGCCGATCCGCTGCAGACGAGCACCCTCGTGCCGCCGCTGCTGGCCCACATGGTGCGCGTGGGCGAGGAGACGGGAAAGCTGCCGGACATGCTTTCCAAGGTGGCCGACCTGTTCGAAGGGGAAGTGAAGACGGCCACCGAGCGGCTCGTCGCCCTTCTGGTGCCGACCGTCACCCTTGTCATGGGCATCGTTGTCGCCGGGATCATCACCACCATCCTGACGACGATGCTCAGTGTAAACGACCTGGCAGGATGAGTGCGATGAACCAACGTTTCCTTTCGGCCCAAACCTCTTTGCGCGGAACCGATTCCGGCCGATCGGCCGAGACCGCCGCGCGTGCTGCCGAGCGCGGCTTCACGCTGCTGGAGCTGCTGGTGGTGCTGGGCATCCTGGGTCTGCTGGCAGCGATCGCCGCGCCGCGCGTGATCGCCTACCTCGGATCGGCGCGCAGCGATACTGCACGGATTCAGATGAACAGCATCGCGACCGCGCTGGACCTTTACCGCCTGGAGAATGGGCGCTATCCGGCCGAGGCCGACGGGCTGAAGGCGCTGGTCGAGAATGCCGCCGGCAGTGCCGGCTGGAACGGCCCCTACCTGAAGGGACAGGACGGCATCGTCGATCCCTGGGGGCAGCCCTACCAGTACAAGCTGCCGGGTCTGCACGGCGAGTACGACCTCTTCACCCTGGGCGCCGACAACGCGCCGGGCGGTGAGGGCGAAGACAGCGACGTCACCTCTTGGTAGCGGCGGCACCACGGCCCAGCGCCAGTAGGGGCGCCAGTGAGAGCGCGGGCGACCAGCGGGGCTTCACGCTGCTGGAACTCATCGTCGTCCTGACGGTGGCCGGCCTGCTCCTCGCCATCGCGCTGCCGTCCTTCATGGGAATGCGTGGGCCGCTGGAAACGCGGCGCCTGGTCACGCTGCTGGAGAACGATCTGCGGGCGGCACGCCGCACCGCCTTGTCGAGGCACAGCGGCGTCGGCGTGCAGATCGACCTGGACCGCCGCGAACTGCGCAGCGGCGACGGCACGGTGCGGCCGCTGCCGCCGGCGCTCGAGGTCACCCTGGAAGCCGCACAGTCTCAGATGCGGGGACCGCGGAGCGGCGGCTTCTGGTTCTATCCGGACGGCAGTTCCACCGGCGGACGTCTTATCCTCTCCGACGGCCGCTACCGCTACCGAATAGACGTCGACTGGATCACCGGCCGTGTCTCCACCGTTGCGCTCTAGCCCCCGCTTCGCAGGCAAGGCGGCGGGCTTCACGCTGCTGGAAGTGCTGGTCGCCTTCGTGGTGCTCGGCTTTGCGCTGACCGCGCTCTACGGCCAGTTCTTCACCGGCCTGCGCAGCCTGCGCGGCAGCGACGGTCTTGCCGAGGCGACGCGTCTCGCGCGCAACCGGCTGGCGGTGACGGGCATTGAAACCGCGCTGGTGCCGGGCGAAGCCACCGGCGCCTTCGCCAATGGCTTCACCTGGCGTCAGACCGTCGTACCCTATCGGGGCGAACTCGCCCTGCCGCAGTATGGCGCCGTCAGACCCTTCGAGGTCACCGTCAGTGTGACCGTACCCGGGGCCGGCGCACCCGCGGTGGCGCTGACGGAGTTGCGCCTGTTGCCGGCAGGAGGGCCGCGGTGACCTCGGCGCCTCAGTTCCGCGAGCGCGGCTTCACCCTGCTGGAGCTCCTGGTCGCCATGGCTCTGCTTGGTCTCATCTCCACCATGCTCATGGGCGGGGTGCGTTTCGGCGCCCGCGTGTGGGAACGCGCGGCGCTGCAGGTGGAAAGCACGGGCGAGGCGGCGGCCCTGGACGACTTCCTGCGCCGCCGGCTCTCGCGCATCGACGCCCTGCGCGTTGAAACCCGCAGCGGGCGCCACGTGCTATTCAGCGGAACGCGGGCAACGCTGCGCTTCGCCGGTCCCGCGCCGACGGACTCGGCGGTCGCCGGCAGTTACGTCTACGAATTGAAGCGCGCCCCCGATGGCAGCGGGGCCCTGGTGCTGAGCTGGGCGCTTAGAGAGGGCGGGGGCTATCCCGGCCGGCTGGTCGTGGCGCCGGCGGTGCGCCGGGTGGAACTGGCGTACTTCGGTGCACCGCGCGCGGGCGTCGCGCCGGTCTGGCACGACTCCTGGCGCGAGCGCGACAGCCTGCCGCAGTTGATCCGCCTGCGCATTGTTTCCGAGGTGACGGACGAGGCCGGTGCCTACGAGATCACCGTCGCCCCCCGTCTCGCCAGCGCGCAGGAGCTGGGGGCGTGATGGTTGCCATGCCGGCAGGACCCCAGCGGCGCAGCCTGCGCCGCTTCCTCGCCTGGTGGGGCGCCGAGCTGCGTGCGCTGTTGCCCGCCGGCCTGCGGCCCCGTCCCCTGCCGCCGGATGCCGTGGTGCTGCAGGCCGGCGCCGAGGACGCCGGATCGCTGAGCGCGGCGCTGCGACGGCGGGGGAAGGAGTGGCCGTTGGGCACCCTGTCCAATATTGCGCTCCGGCCGCGCGACCGTGGCCTACCGGTGCACCTGCGGCTCACCGAGGGCAGCGTGCTGCACCGACGCCTGACCCTGCCGCTGGATGCCGAGGACAGCCTGCGCGAAGCCATCGCCTTTCAGATCGACGGGTTGACACCCTTCAAACGCGAGGAAATCTGCTTCGGCTTTCGCATCGTCGAGCGCGATGCGCCGTCGGGCATGTTGTCGCTCGTGCTGGCCGCCGTGCCCCGGCAGCAGCTTGCGCCGAGCCTGGAGGCGGCAAGGTCCCGCGGTCTTGCGATCGCCGCGGCGGAGACCGCGGGCGAGGGGCAGGCGATCATCATCCCCCTGAACGACGACAACGTCGCGGCCCGAAAGAACAAGGGGGCGCAGCGTCTCTTCGTGGTGCTGGCGTTGGCCGCCATCGTCCTGGCCGCTGTCGCAGTGGCGCTTCCCCTTCATCAACGCGAGCAGCGTCGCAGCCTGCTGGAGGAGCGTGTTGAGGCGGCGCGGGTGGAGGCGCTGGCCGCCCAGCGCCTGCGGGACCGCCTCGCGGCCCTCGCGGCAGGCGGACGTTTCTTCGCCGAACGCAAGCGGCCCGGCCACCTCGCCATCGATGCGCTGAAGGAGGTGACGCGCCTGCTGCCGGACGGTGCCTGGCTGACCGGCTTCATCCTGACGGAGACGGAAGTCACGCTGTCCGGTTACGCCACCAATGCTTCCGGCCTTGTCGTTCTGCTGGAGGACTCGCCGCTGTTCGAAAACGCGCGCTTCCGGTCCCCCGTCACGCGCGAAGGGCAGCAGGGTCTGGAGCGCTTCGAGCTGTCGAGCGACGTCGTCGCGGCGGATCTACCATGACTTTCGACCTGACAGCCGCGCTTCGGCGCATCGGCGCGGTCGCCCTGCTGCTGGCGGTTCCGCTGCTCTGCTACGCTGCCGTGGTGGCGCCGCTGGCCTCCCACCGCGCGAGCCTGGATGAGGATCTTGCCCGCCTGGAGGACAGTCTCGCCCGCTACAAGGCCTTCGCGGCCGAGCGGCCGCGTCTCGCCGAGGCGCTGGCCGCCGCCGAGGCTGCCGAGCCTGACACGGGCCTGTATCTCGAGGGGGCAAGCGATGCGCTGGCCGCCGCGCGGCTGCAGGATCTGCTCAACGCCATCGTGGAACGCAACGGTGGCCGACTCGATTCGGTGCGCGTGCTGCCTTCCGCAAGTGAGGCCGGCTATCGGCGTGTCGCAGTGGAGGTGTTTCTGGAAGGCCGGCTCGAAGCGCTGCGCGACATCCTCTACAGCGTCGAGACGGAAAAGCCGTTCCTCTTCGTGAGAAACCTGGACATAGCGGTGGGCGGTCGCTTCCAGACCGGAGCCGAGGCTCAAGCCGCGCAGGAGCTCGAGGTGCGGCTGGAGGTCTACGCCTATCGCAATGGGGATGCCTCGTGACCCTGCCGCAGTCGCCGCTCCGGATCGCCAATCTTCTGCTGCTGCTGGTCTGCCTCGCGCTGGGCTGGACTATCCACCGCCAGGTCGAAGAAGGGGCGATCGCAGACGCCCCGGGTGCCGTGCGGCCGAATGCCGGGCAACCGGCACCATCCGCGCCCCTGCCGCTCGATCCCTCGGATACCGAGTTCAGGGCTGTCGCGCCGGCGGCCTATGTGGAGATCGTAGCCCGGTCGCTGTTCCAGCGCAGCCGCCGGCCGTTGCCTGCCGCGGCGGCGCCTGCGCCCTCGCTCGAGAGGGTGGAGCACCTGCGTCTGTTTCTCTCGGGCATTGTCGAGGATGCCGGGCGCAAATGGGCCTTCGTGAAGGTCGGCGAGGATCCGTCGATGCATCGCGTGGCGGCGGGCGGCAGCGTCGCCGGATGGACGGTCGAGGCGATCGGCGCGGACAGCGTCACACTGATGAAAGAGGGGGAGACGGTGCGCCTGGCCATGAGGGCCGGTCACCGTGAGCGCGGTACGCTGCCGCCAGCGGGCACGGGGAGCTCTCTCGGCCTGCCGGCCGGCGAGCTGACGGGAATCGGGCGGGAACTGGATGACACTGGGGATTAGGTGGATGAGCCGGCAGGTATGCCGTTTGGTTGTTCAAATCGCGGCATCGGGTTTCAGCGATCTTCGCAACGCGCAGTGCCGGGGACCATCGGCGCAAGCCGCACTGGTGCTGGGTCTGTGCGCCGGACTGCTGGGCGCTTGTACCGAGCGGGAAACCTACGGCGAGCCCTACGATCCGCTGGCCGCCTACGACCGCCGCGTCGCCGCGGGCGACGACCTCGGCGAGGTCGCGGGGCCGCCGCGCAGCCCCGACGCGGGTACCGCTGCAGCCGAGCGAGTGGAGGACGGGCCGGTGGAAGGCGTGTTCCGCGGCAGCGGCCAGGTCGTGCGTCCGGTGCCGGCGTCGGGCGGCGTGATCTCCAATCCCGACGGCGCGGTGTCGCTGAATTTCGGCGTCACCGATCTGCGCGAGATTGTAGACGCGGTGCTGGGGCAGACGCTGGGGCTGAACTACACGCTGGACCAGGGCGTCGAAGGAGCGATGCAGCTGCGCACCAGCCGGCCGATCGCCCGGGCCGACGTGCTGCCGATGCTGGAGAATGCGCTGAACGCCGCCGGGGCGGCGCTGATCGAGGCCGACGGTGTCTACCACGTCGTCCCGTCCACGGCCGCCCGCGGGGCGGTCGCTCCGGCGCGCGGACGCGGCGGGCGCGCCGCCGGCATCGCGGTGCAGGTTATCCCACTGCGCTTTGCCTCGGCGAAGACCCTGGCCGAGACTCTGAAGGGCTTCGTGCCGGAGCGCGCCTCGCTCACCGCCAATGCAGGGCGCAACGTGCTGCTCGCCAGCGGCAGCGGTCAGGACGTGCGCAACCTTGCCGAGTTGATCGACCTCTTCGACGTGGACTACCTGGAGGGTATGTCCTACGCGCTGGCGAAGCTGGATTACGCGCCACCAAGCGACGTGGTGAAGGAACTGCAGGCAGTCTTCGGAGACCCCGAAGCAGGACCGACGGCCGGTGTCGTCGACTTCGTCCCCTTGGAACGACTGAGTTCCCTGCTGGTGATATCGCCACAGTCCGACTACATCGCAAAGGCCCTTCTGTGGATCGACCGCTTCGACCGCCAGGGCGACGGGGAGGGGCGGCAGGTCTTCGTCTATCGAGTGCAGAACCGCAAGGCCTCTGAGCTGGCGGCCATCCTGGACGGCGTGTTCGGCAGCGGCCGCACCACCGTCGGCGACGCCGCTCCCATCGCGCCGGGCCAGACCGTCGCCACCCTGACCGGCAGAGGCGCTTTGCCGGCGACGGCTGCGCAGAACGCCCTCGGCCGGGAGGGTGCCACGGCAGGTGCCGCCCAGAGCTCGGCACTGCTGACGCCGACCGTCGCACCCACGGTGGACGACGTGGTTACCGTGCGCGGCGAAGGCACGCTGCGCACCGAGGCGGGCGTGCGCGTGATCGCCGACGAGGCGAACAATGCACTGACCATCCTCGCGACCACGCAGGACTACCGGAAGGTCGAGCACGCACTGGCGCAGCTCGACGTCCTGCCGCTGCAGGTTCTCATCGAGGCAACCATCGCCGAGGTGACCCTGAACGACGAACTGCGCTACGGCGTGCAGTGGTTCCTCGAATCCGGTGACTTTTCGGCAACCCTCAGCAACGTGGCCTCAGGGGCGGTGGACTCGACCTTTCCCGGCTTTTCCGCCGTGTTCGGCGGCTTGGGCGACGATGCCCGCATCGTGCTGGACGCCCTGGACGAAATCACCAAAGTGCGCGTGCTGTCGTCGCCGCAGCTGATGGTGCTGAACAATCGCACCGCAGTGCTGCAGGTCGGCGACCAGGTGCCGATCCTGGTGCAGACGGCCGAAGATGTCGGCGACGACAACACCACGGTGGTGAACTCCATCGAATACCAGGACACTGGCGTGATCCTGCGTGTGACACCGCGGGTGAACGAGTCGGGTCTGGTCACCCTGGACGTGCAGCAGGAGGTCAGCGACGTGACGGAGACCATCAGCTCCGGCATCGATTCGCCGACCATTCAACAGCGCTTCTTCGAAAGTTCTGTCGCCGTAGAGAGCGGGACCACTATTGCGCTGGGCGGCCTTATAGAGGACCGCCGGGAGACCGGCGAGAGCGGTCTGCCGCTGCTGTCGCAGGTACCTGTCCTCGGCAATCTGTTCAAGACCACCACCAACGGCGTATCGCGGACCGAGCTGCTGGTGCTGCTGACGCCGCGGGTCGTACGCAACAACATCGAGGTGCGCGAACTGACGCAGGAGCTGCGCAAGCGGCTCACCGCCTTCGAGATCAAGGGCGCGCGCGAAGAGGAAGAGACGTTGGCCGAACCAGTGGGAGAGGAGACCTCCGGTGGGGCCGCGGCGTCACCCTGAAGGCCGACCGGTCCGAGGCGACCGATCCCGCGGCATCGCGCTGGTGACGGTGCTATGGTTTGTCGTCCTGCTTTCGCTCGCTGGGGCCGCCTTCCTGGGCGTGGCGCGCGACGGCATGGACGAGAGCACCATGTTGCGCCAGCGTGCCCGCGCCGAGAGCCTCGCCGAGACGGGCGTGAGTCTCGCCCTGCTGCTGCTGCTGGAGTCAGCCCACCGAGGGGCGCTGAGCCGGGATGGCAGCCCGCGCACGTTTGGCATCGGCGAGGACAGGGTGACGGTCCGCGTACAGGACGTAGCTGGCCGAATCGACTTGAACGATGCCGATGAAGCGCTGCTGCGCGGCCTTTTCCTCTCCGCCGGCCTCGAGCCCGGTCGTGCGGAAGCACTCGCCGCGGCGGTCCTCGATTGGCGCGACCGTGACGATGAGGGCCAGGCCGAAGCAGCGCTCTACCGGCGGGCAGGGCTGGCTCATGGGCCTGCGAACCGGCCCTTCGAGACCGTGAACGAGTTGCGCCAGGTCGTGGGCGTCGACACGGCGCTCTTTGCCCGCGTGGCACCCGCCCTCACGGTCTACGCCTGGCGGCCGGAGGTGGACGCCGCCTATGCGACGCCGGTTGTGCTGTCGGCGCTGCGTGCAGCCGGCGCGGCGGAGCCGCGGGGGAGCGGAGAGACGGTGACCGCGGCGGACGTCCGGCCGCGCTGGGGCATCGTTGGGGCGGATCTGCCGCCCTCCGACACAGATACCTACGCTATCGATGTCGACGCCGCCCTGGCCGACGGCACCCGCTTCCGCGCCGAAGCCGTGGTGATGCTGACTGGCGACGCAGCGCGCCCCTTCACGGTTCAGGCTTGGGCACCGGCGCTCGACTAGATCGGTTTCGGTGAAGCGGTCTTTCCCTAAACCGTCATGGTTATCGACAGTTAGCCGTCACCGAATCGCGCGTTAATCGCCGGCTCTTACCCAGCCATGGTCGCAGGGTCGCGCGGATCGTCTCCACGCGTTGCGTCCGGGCTTTCACATGTCACCAGATTGGGGGAATATCAGTGGGTACGACTTTCGGCAACGTTGCAGATTTTGGACTTCCGGCAATCGCGGCGAGCGAGGCGGACGGCCTCCTCGGCTTCCCGGCCGCCTCGCCCAGCGGCGGCTACCTGATGCAGCCGGGCGTCAACGAAGCGCTTACGAGCTACACGCTGATCTTCGACCTGCTGATCCCGTCCGCCGGGCAATCGGGCGCCTATGGCGCCCTCTTTCAGTCCGATCCCGCCAACGCCAGTGACTCCGACTTCTTCATGAAAGCGCTGACGCCGATCACCTTCGGGATTGGCATCAGCAGTCAGTACGATGGGGCGGCGGCGTTCGACAGCTGGCAGCGGATCGCCGTCACGGTCGAGGAGAACGGTGACGGCACGTCGTCGATGAAGAAGTTCATCGACGGCGCCAAGGTCGGCGAACAGACGGTGGAGACGGCGCGCTTCACGATCGACGGCGATAACGGCTTTCTTATCCTGACTGACGAGGACGGCGAGACCTTTTCTGGCTATCTCAACAGCTTCCTGTTCACCGATGAGGCAATGCCGCAAGAGCAGATAGAAGTGCTGGGCAGCGCCACGACGGGCGGCATTCTCCCCGAGGCCCCGGCGAGCAGCCGCGCCACGCAGTTCGACTTCGACGGCGAGACCCTGGCCCCGACCTTTGGTAGCGGGACCTTGTCGGACCGTGCTGATGACGGCCCCGGCGATGGCGAGGACTCGCCTGTCGCCCTGGCCAATGCCATCCGCGACATGCTGGTCACCCCCGACGACGCCAATACCGTAATCGATCTCAACAGCGTGTTCGAAGGCGAAGGCCTCACCTTCACGGTGGAGAACAGCGACGGTACGGTGCTGAGCGTCGAGCCGTCGCCCGAGGGGCTGTTGGAACTCGACTTCTCGGCGCTCGGCTTTTCCGACATCAAGGTCACGGCGACCGACGCCGAGGGCAACTCGGCCAGCGATTCCTTCCGGGTGCATGTTGCCGGGCCCAACGCCTTCACCATCGCGGTGCTGCCGGACACGCAGGATTACACCTCCAACGCGAACATCACCGACACCTTTGGCAAGATGACGCAGTGGCTGGCGGACAACGCGGAATCGAAGAACATCGAGTTCGCGCTGCATGTCGGCGACGTGACCCAGAACAACACCCACGCCCAGTGGCAGATCGCACAGGACGCCTATGCCAAGCTGGACGGCATCATCCCCTATTCGCTGCTGGCCGGTAACCACGACCAGGCGACGGGCGGCAGTGCCGCCGACTTCAGCAGCCTCATCACCCAGTACTTCCCGCCGGAGAAGTTCTCCGAGGCCAACGGCGGCACACTGGGCGGCACCTACAACGGTGAGATGCAGAATAACTACCATACCTTTGAGGCGCCCGATGGCACCAAGTGGATGGTGCTCTCGCTGGAGTTCGGCGCCCGCGAGGACGCCATCCGCTGGGCCGGCGAGGTGATCGAGGAGCACCTCGACCACCGGGTCATCCTGGCCAACCACTTCTACATGAACTTCTCCGACCGCGGAAACCCGCTTTCCGGCCCGCTGCTGGCTGAGGGCAGCGGTTACAACTACGGTATGGTGCGCAGCGCCGAAGGTGCGACTGACGGCGAGACCCTGTGGCGCGAGCTGGTCAGCAAGTATCCCAACATCACCTTTACCTTCAGTGGTCACGTCTTCGGTGATGGCGCCGAGACCCTGGTCAGCTACTCTGACTACGGCACGCCGGTCTATCAGATGGTGGTGAACTACCAGAACGGCGTTGCCGGCGAGGTGGTGGCCAACGGCGTGGACGGGCGCGGCGGCAACGGCGGCAATGGCGCCATCCGTCTGCTGACCATCGACCCGGACAACAACATGGTGTGGACCGACACCTATTTTGCCGAGTTCGACGAGTACCTGGAGGCCTCCCGCGGCTCCGAGGACTACGACCGCGACGGCCTGACCGGTGCCTACCGGGACCATCAGGAAGTAATCCAGGACATCGATCTGGGGGCGCCGCCGGTACTGGCCAAGGCTGACGCCGGGGCCGACCTTTTCGTCGAGGCGGAGAACGGCGCCGAGACCGCGATTGTGACGCTGGACGCCGGCCAGTCGCTCGATCCCAACGGGGAGATCGTCACCTACGAGTGGCTCGACGCCGAAGGTCGCGTGGTCGCCAGCGGGGAGTTGGCGGAGATCGAGCTGCCGAGCGGACGCCACGACCTGACGCTGGTCACCACCGACGTGAACGGCGTGAAGAACAGCGACGCGGTGAGGGTGGTGGTCACGACAGACAAGACCCTGCTGGTGGATACCTTCAACGACGGCGACTTCGCCGGCTGGAGCGATGCCAACCAGAACGACGAGACCCCGCTGGAAGAGCTCATCGCCGTCGGCAGCCCGGCGGACTTCGGCATTGCCGATCTGCCCGGCGGGACGGCCACGGTGGTCGGCTTCCCCCGCTCGACCGATACGCAGGGCTATCTGGTGAAGCCGGACTTCGCGCCTGACGGCGGCGGCGCATTCACGCAATACAGCCTTGTCTTCGATGTCTATTTCCCGAATCAGGAAGGCAGCTATGCCGCCTTCCTGCAGACGAATATCGCCAACACCGACGACGGCGAAGCCTTCCGCAACGCCAGCGGCGGCATCGGCATCTCCGGCAACTATCAGGGCAACCTGACCCTCGATGCCTGGCACCGCGTCGCCTTCACCTTCGAGGACCAGGGCGGCTCGCTGACCCTGCGCAAGTACATCGACGGCGTGAAGGTCGGCGAGCAGTCGGTGGATCCCGCGCGCTTCTCCATCGATCCGGAGGACGGCTTCCTCATCTTCACCGACGAGGACGGGGAGGTGTTCAGCGGTTATCTCGGCAGCTTCCTCTTCACCGCCGATCTGCTGAGCGACGCCGACCTCGCGGCCCTGGGCGGCGCCGACGCCGGCGGCATCCTCGATCCCGCAGCGGCTGGCGAGCGCGCCATCCAGTTCGACTTCAACGGCAGCTTCGAGCCTACGTTCGGGGCCGGCTCGCTGGCGGTCGTCGACCTGGGGAGCGGCGAGGCGCTGGCGACCTGGAAGGTGAAGGGTACCGTGGCCAGCCAGCCAGAAGAGGCGGGCGACCTGCCGCCGCCCGAGGGTGCGCTCTTCGAGTACTCCGATGGCGAGGCGGCGCTGATCTGGGACGACCCCGCCGCTCAGGGCTGGTCGGACTACGTCGCCGAGGTGACCATTCTCTCCCAGGACGACGACGAGGTCGGCCTCTTCGTCTACTACCAGGACGCCGAGAACCACTACAAAGTGACGCTGGACACCCAGAATAACGAACGTCTGCTGGTGAAGGTGCAGGACGGCGTCGAGACCGTGTTGGCGTCGGAGCAGCAGGGCTACCCCTTCAACGACGAGATGCAGCTGCGTGTCGCCGTGGTGGGTAACGCGATCTACGCCACTCTGGACGGTGCACTGCTGTTCGGCGGACCCGTCGTCGATGCCACGGAGCCGCTGACCGGCGGCAGCATCGGGCTGATCTCCGGCGGCCAGTACCAGTCCGTGTTCGACGACGTGATGGTCAACGAGGCGACGGTAACTGCGCATGCGGGCAGCGATCAGCAGTTGGTCGACCTCGACGGCGACCACCGGGAGACGGTGCTGCTGGACGCCGCTGGATCCTTTGCCCCGGAAGGGATCGTCTCCTATGTCTGGAAGTCGGGAGAGGCGGTGATCGCGACCGGCACTCAGGCCGAGGTCGCCCTGGGAACCGGCCATCACCAGCTGACCCTCGTCGTCACCGACGCTGCCGGCAAGACTCAAGAGGATCTCGTCAAGATCGACGTCTTCAACAAGGAGCAGGTGCTGCTGTCCGATGGCTTCGAGGACGGCAACAGCAACGGTTGGACCCTGGTCGACGAGGGCGAACTGGGCGAGGCGGCGGACTGGAACGTCGAGAACGGTGCGCTGACCCAGTCCTCAAACACCTATAGCCGCGAGCTGGCGCCCGACTCCGAGGCTGGTGGCGTGTGGCGCGAGTACTGGAGTCCGCTGGGCGACGGCTGGCACGTGCTGCGCAAGGGAACCTACGCGCTCTACGATGACGCGGCAGCCTACGACTGGGCCGACTACGCATTTGAAACGACCTTCCAGGCGAGCGACGCCGGCGGCCTCGGGGTGCTGTTCCACTACCAGGACCCGGACAACTACTACAAGCTGGAGCTCGACTCCGACGACCGCTTCGTGCAGCTGACCGTATTGGTGGACGGCATCGAGCAGTCGCTGATGTTGAGTCGCAACAGCTTCTCACTGGACAGCGAACACACGCTGAAAGTCGAGGTGCAAGACAACAGGATCCAGGCCTGGCTCGACGGCATGGCGCTGTTCGCCGAGCCGATCGAGGACCGCAGCATCTCCAAGGGCACGGTCGCGCTCTATTCATGGGGAACGGCGGGTGTCACCTTCGACGACGTCCTGGTGCGCGAACTCCAGCCAGTGGCGAGCACGCCGGCGGAGGAAGGCATCCTTGCCGAAGGCACCCGTGGAGCGGACCTGATGGAAGGTACGGCGGGCGACGATACCCTGATCGGCGACCGGGGCGACGATACACTGGACGGCGGCGACGGCGACGACAGGCTGGACGGCGGCCGCGACGACGACGTGATCCTGGCCGGCGACGGCTTCGACACGGTCTACGG